>NZ_JBIUSU010000006.1:341308-449770 GCF_044741545.1 Streptomyces sp. NPDC088157 | reverse complement strand
CGCACGGCCTGATCGCCCCCGCCGCGGAGAGATCGGACGAGAGCCGTCGCGGGGCCGCGCGGGGCGCCCCCCCCCCCCCCCCCCCCCCCCCCCCCCCCCCCCCCCCCCCCCCGCCGCCGTAAGGCCGTGGTGTCCGACGGGTGGTCAGGCGACCGCCTTCGCGCGCGCCGCGCGCCGCGAGCGGCTGAACCGGCGCACGAGCGGAGTCTCGACCAGCCGGTGGAGCAGCCAGGACAGCACCACCGTGCCGACGGCCGCGCCGACCAGCATGGCCATGCCCTCCGTGGTGGAGTACATCTCCGTGCCGAGCTCCTTGCGGAGCCGGGCCAGCACGATGTAGTGCAGCAGGTAGAAGGCGAAGGAGATCTCGCCCAGCCAGACCATCGTGCGGTTGCGGAACGGGGTGAAGCGGCCCTCGATGTCCGCGGTCGCCGCTGCCGCGATCAGCAGCACGATCGGGATGATCATGGTGGCGCGCTGCCCGTAGAGGGCGGGCATGTGGTAGGTGAGCCAGTACCCGCCGGCCAGCAGCACGAACGACGGGAGCATGCCGATGTTGCGCCAGCGCCCGTGCTTGACCGCGAGCGCGACCAGGATGCCGAGGGCGAAGTCGATTACGCGGACCGGGGGCAGCACATAGTTGAACCAGTACGCGGTGGCGGGGAGGTCCTGGCCGCTGGGAACCAGCGGGGTCTTCGGGAACGCCGCGTACGCCACCGCCGGGGTGGCCCACACCGCGGCGATCGCCCCGATGATCCAGTACTTCAGGTGACGGGGGTCGATGCGCCGGAAGACGGCCAGCAGCAGCGGGAAGCTCAGGTAGAAGACCGCCTCCACACCCAGCGACCAACTCGGCGGGTCCACGCTGAAGTTGGTGTAGTACTCGGGCACCCACACCTGGACCATGAAGAGGTTGGCGACGGCGATCCGGGTGGAGGTGAAGTCCTGGGCGAACAGCACCATCGCGAGCACCCAGGCGACCACGTAGGTCGGGTAGATCTTGACGAACCTGCGCCGCCAGAACCCCGTCGTGGTGTCGTTGTCCCGCGCCGACCAGGCCAGTACGAACCCGCTGAGCACGAAGAAGAACGACACGGCGGGCCCGCCGGCCTGGTCGAACCAGTGGAACAGCCGGAACTCGGTACGGTCGTCGGCCAGCAGCCGCAGCGACGGTATCGGTATGAAGGCGTGGGCGGCGAACACGGCCAGCGCGGCGAGGAACCGCAGGCCGGTCAGGGACGGCAGCCGGGAGATCTGGGCACGTCTCGGCGCGGCGGCTTCGGCGGCCTGGGCACCCAGACTGCCTTCTCCGGCCGGCGCGGAGCCGGTCAGTACTTGGTCAGTGGCCATGGGACTTCCGTTCTCGGGTGAGGTCCTGCAGCGGTCTGTCCTGCGAGGGGGGTGCGGGGCTGGCGCTGTCGAGCGAACGCTGTGACTCGGCGGGACGTTCACGCCTGTCATCGGGTGCTTCTCCTCGACCGGAGCAGCACCGCCCTTTTTGTACAGTCGCGCGCTCGTGGCTCACTCAAGGGTTGTCGAAGGCGTGAGGCGGGTCGCGCCGGCGGCGAGCCGGACCCGTACGAAGAACGCTCCGAGCGGGTCCACCGCGCCTGCGGCCGCCGCTCCCCGCCCGTACGCTCGCGACCGCCTGGGCAGTGCAGGACCTCGGAGTCGGGTGTGACGCGCGCACCCCGACACGGCGCGGCACCTGGAACGCACCGAACCAGGACTGCGGGAAAGAGGACGGGCCCACGCCGCCGGGGGAAGTACGGCGCGGGCCCGTCGGACCGGATGCCCTGAGGGCGTTCCTCCCGGCCGACGGTCAGCGCCCACGCGGTGAGCGGGAGGACTCGCTCCGGGCGGCCGGGGGAGGACCCCAGTCTGCCGACCGGGTCTGGAAAACGGCTCGAACACCCGTCGGCAGACCGCGCGCCGGTCAGCGGGATCCGTCGGGGCGGTCCGGGGTGAGTCGCGGCGGCGCCGTCCAGGTGAGGCCGATCGACTCGCAGGAGGTGGCGGGGCCAGCCCAGGGATCCTCGCCGTGGATGTCCAGGATCTGCTCGCGCAGCCACAGGTCGAAGGGGTCCTTCGACTCCGCCCAGCGCTTCCTGGTCCGCTCCGGGTCGGCGGTCTCGAAGTGCACTATCACGTAGTCCCGCTCGGGCCGCGGGTCGATACGGAGCACCTCGTGGGTGATGCCCAGCCTCCGCCGGGAGGCCTCGTACTCGCGCCGGCGCGGCCCCTGCAGCTCCTGGGTGAGCCGGTGCCAGGCCATGGGCTTGGCGTTGCGCAGCGGCACGGTGCGCATCACGGACCGGGTGCCCTCCACGGCGCGCCGGCCGCCCTTGCGGGGCGCCAGCATCCGCATGCCGAGCGCGGCGAACAGGTTGGACGCCACACCGTGCGCCCAGCGCTCGGCGATCCTGCCCTCCTCGTCGAACCGCCAGATGACGATGCCGACGGAGAGGAACGTACGGCCGGTGGGCGCGATGCCGAGCAGGTCGCCCAGGTGGGTGCCGCGCCAGGTGTTGTGGATGACGACCAGGTCGTCGTGTGCGCTGATGTCCTCGATGGTGACGTGGAAGTCGGGGAACGCCGCCCGCAGTCCGGCGATGGTGTACTTCACGCCCTCGGCGCCCTCGGGCGCGCCGGGCAGGCCCTCGTGGTCGACTATGTCCGGCCGGTAGAGCTCGTCCACGAGCGAGAAGTCGCCCTGGTTGACGAACTCGGCGAAGACCCGCCGGATGGTCGCCTTGTTGCGTTCCTCGGTGCTTTCCCACGCTGTCCGCGTCGGGTTCGTGGTGGTCGCAGTGGTCACAGCAGCAGTCCTCTCATCGTGGGCGGTGGGAACGCCGCGCTCACGCCGCGGTGGCGGCGGAGTCCGAGGCCCACCGCGTGGCGTAGGCGACGTGTTCGTGTTCCGTGGTGTGCAGGGTGCGGGACCAGCCGAGTTTCAGCACCCGGTCGCGCAGCCAGATGGCGGCCGGGTTCTGCAGGGCGCCCATCACGCCGATGCGGTGGGCGAGCAGTTGCATCGGCCGGGTGCGCTCCTGCCGCTCGGACTCGTAGGCGCGCAGCGCGCCGGCGACGCCGGCACCGGGCGCGGCGAGGTGTTCGGCCAGTACCAGGGCGTCCTCGATGGCCAGGCAGGCGCCCTGCCCGATGTTGAAGCTGACGGCGTGCGCGGCGTCGCCGAGGAGGCTGACCCGGCCACGACCCCAGACGGGGTCGGGCTTGCGGTCCACCACGTCGCCGCGCAGGATGCTCTCCGGCACGGTGGCGTCGAGGATCTGCCGCACCGGGTTCGTCCAGCCGGCGTGCCGGGCGCGCAGCATGTCCAGGGTCTGCTCGGGCGTGCCCTCGTCGCGGCCGCCGGCGGGCCCGTTGGCGACGCTCATCCAGTGCACGACGCCGGGGGCGATGTCGTAGTACGTGAAGCGGGTCCCGGGACCGAACAGGGCCTGGAAGCTGCCGGGCGGGAACTCCTCGGGACTCATCCTCGCGTGGCCGCGCCAGGCGATGTAGCCGGTGTAGTCGGGCGGCTGCGGGCCGAGCAGCTGGGCGCGGACGGCGGAGTGGACGCCGTCGGCGCCGATCAGCAGGTCGCCGTCCTCGGAGGTGCCGTCGGCGAAGTGGAGGCTCACCCCGTCGGCGTGCTCGGTGTACCCGGTGACCTCGGCGCCGGTGACGATGGGCGCCGTCACGGCGTCGCGCAGGATGCCGTGCAGGTCGGAGCGGCCGATGGCGACCGTGGGCTGCCCGTAGCGCTCGACGAACTCGCCCACCGGGTAGGTGCCGATGACCCGTCCGGTCGAGGTCGAGAAGTGGCACACGGACTGGGCGGGGGCGATCTTCGCGACCTGGTCGGCGAGCCCGAGGTGGGCCAGGGCGAGCATGCCGTTGGTGAAGATGTGCAGTCCTGCGCCGCCGTCGCGCAGTTCCGGCGCGCGCTCGAAGACGACGGAGTCGATGCCCTGCTGCTGCAGGGCCAGTGCGGTGGCGATGCCGCCGAGCCCGCCGCCGGCGATGAGAACCCGGCGTATGGGACGGAGTGCTTGTACGGACATGGCGTTCTCCCGTAAGTCGGGGCGGATGGCTCGGGGGTCGGGGGTCAGCGGCTGAGCTGGGGCATCTCGCTGGCCGGATAGCGGTCGCCGGCCGTGATGCCGTACGGGGCGATGGAGTCGATGGCCGCCAGGACGTCGTCGGAGAGCTGCACGTCGTTCGCGGAGACGTTCTCCTCCAGGTAGGTGCGTCGCTTGGTGCCGGGGATGGCGACGACGTCCTGGCCGCGGGAGAGCACCCAGGCGAGCGCGAGGCGGCTGACGCTGGTGCCGGCCGCGGCGGCGAGATCGCTGAGCTGGTCGACGACGGGCAGGTTCCGGCGGATGTTCTCGCTCTCGAAACGGGGCGCGATGCGCCGGAAGTCGAAGCCGCCCTCGGGGATGTCGGAGGTGCCGCGGATGGTGCCGCTCAGGAACCCGCGGCCGAGCGGGCTGTAGGCCACGAAGCCGATGCCCAGCTCGCGCACGGTCTCCAGCACGCCGTTGACCTCGACGTCCCGGGTGAACAGCGAGTACTCGGTCTGTACGGCGGTCAGCGGGTGCACCGCGTGGGCGCGCCGGATGGTCGCGGGCCCCGCCTCGGAGATCCCCAGGTGCCGGACGAGCCCGGCCTCCACGAGGCCGGCGAGCGCGCCGAAGGACTCCTCCACGGGGACGTCGGGGTCGACCCGGTGCAGGTAGTAGAGGTCGAGGTGGTCGGTGCCCAGGCGGCGCAGCGTGCCCTCGATCGACCGGCGGATGTAGTCGGGGCGGCCGTTGACCCGCCACGTCAGCTGGCCGTCGGCGTCGATCTCGCTGCCCACCTTGGAGGAGAGCACGACCTCGTCGCGGCGCCCGGCGACGGCGCGGCCGATGAGCTCCTCGTTGGCGTGCGGGCCGTACATGTCGGCGGTGTCCAGCAGGGTGACGCCGAGTTCCAGCGCCCGGTGGAGGGTGGCGACCGCCTCGGTCGTGTCCGCCTCGCCGTACCCGATCGTCATGCCCATGCAGCCGAGACCCTGGGCGGAGACGTCCAGCCCGGTCTTCCCCAACGTACGGTGTTCCATTGCCACTTGATGCCTCCTGAAATTGTGTCTGATGACTGGGGTGACGGCCGCTCAGGCCGGGAACGGTGCCTTCCAGGTCACCGAGAGCCCGGTGTAGACGTACCGGCTGGCCTCGATGCCGAGCAGCACGATCCGGTCGCCGGGCCGGATGCGGCCCGAGGTCCAGCCCGCGTCCAGCGACAGCGGCACCGCGGCCGAACCGGTGGCCCCCACATCGGCCAGGTTCTCCACGATCCGGCCGCTGAGCGCCTGGTTGTCCTCGGCGGACAGCCCGGCGGCCTCGTACTCGTCGGCGAAGTAGTCGGCGTTGCCCTCCGGCAGCACGATCGCGTCGAACTCCCCGAGCGCCCGGCCCTCCTTCCGCGCCATCTCCTGGATCGCGCGGACGAACACCTGCGGTCCGAACGTGGAGGTGCCGGGCACGTCGATCTTCATCTGGATCAGCTGACGCCGGCCCAGCTGCTCCGCCTGCGACACGTCCGTACCGCCGCCGATGATCTCCATGCCGGGCTTGCGCAGGCCGCCCACGCAGGCGTTGACGAAGGTGAACTCGTCCGCCGACGTCCCCGCCGGCTCGGCCCGCAGCACCACGGCCCCGGCGCCGTCGCCGAACGTGTACAGCGTCAGCCGGTCCCGCATCCGCACGCGTGCCGGGTCCTTGTCCAGGAAGAGCGGCGCCATCAGGGGCGACACGGCCTCGCTGCCCACCACGAGGGCGGTGCGCGCCGTCCCGTCGGCCAGCTGCCGCCGGGCCAGGTCCAGCGCCTGCACCCAGCCCGCGCAGGCCCCGCGGATCTCGATCGCGGCGACACTCTCCAGGCCCAGGTAGTGCTGCAGGGTGGTGGCGACGTTGGGCAGTGTGTACTCCGGCGTCGCCGTGCACACCACGATCAGGTCGACCTCGCCGGGCTCCACCCCGGCCCGTTCCAGGGCCTGCCGGGAGGCCCGCTCGGCCATCCGGCTGTTGTTGATCACGTGCTTGCCCGTGGCCGGGTCGATCATCCAGTACCGGGTCTTGACCTGGATGCCGTCGAGGACGTCGTCCGGCAGCGGCCCGACGTACTTCTCCAGCGTGCCGTTGTCCAGCGGATCACCGGGCACATAGCCGCCGGTGGAGAGGATCTTCACGTCGTACGTCGTGGTCATCGGCCGGACTCCGTTCCAAGGAGGGGGGCGGGGGACAGGACGAGGGAGGTGTGGGTGCCGCCCAGGGACGAGCTGTTGACCAGGACCGGGCGGTGTGCCCCGCCCTCGCGCCAGGCGCCGACGGCGAGGACCGTCGACAGGTGGGCACCCGCGCCGGCCGGCTCGCCGAGCACCCGCTTCGGAGCCTCGAACCGCACCCGCCCCATGTCGAACACCCGCTCCACAGCGGCCTGTTCGGGACGGTCGGCGGCAGCAAGACCCGCCGCGTTCGCCCAGACGGCGGACACGTGGTCCGGCCTGAGCCCGGCGCCGCGCAGGGCCTCGCGCATCGCCCGCTCGACGCCGTCGCCGGACGGGTCCCAGCGGCCGATGCCGCACGCGTCCGACGCGGTCGCGTGCCCCAGGACCACGGCGTGGATCGGGGCGCCGCGCCGCTCGGCACTCGCCCGGCGCTCCAGCACCAGCGCGATGCCGGCCTCGGCGAGCGTGTACCGGCGCCCGGCCGCCGAACCGAACAGCGGGATGCTGCGGTACGCGTCCAGCGTGGCCGGTGAGAACGCCTCCACCGCCGGCACCAGCAGGCGCTCGGCGCGCCCGGCGCGCAGCATGTCGTACGCGACGCCCAGCGCGGCGGCGCCCGCCGCGTGCCCCGACGTCAGCGTCGACGTCGGCCCCTTGGTCCCCAGAGCCATGGCGACCTGGCCGGCCGCGCCGTTGTACACGGTGGCGGGGAACACGGCCGGGTTCGCGGCCTGCGCGCCCGAGGACAGCACCGGGACGGTGAACCGTTCGCTGCTCTCCATGGGCCCGATCGCGGTGCCGACCACCACGCCGGTCGCGGCGACGGCATCCGCGTCGCCGTCCGCTCCGGCGGCGCCCAGGGCGGCCCGGCACGCGGCGACGGCGAGCTGGGAGACCCGGTCCATGCGCCGGCGCGCCTTGGCGGAGCCGGCGGCCGAGCGGTCGAACTCGACCCGGGCCAGGCGCAGTCCGTCCTCCGGCACACCCTGCCGGCGCCCGGCCGCGTACGCCTCCCAGAGCGCCTCGGCCCCCTCGCCGGCCGAGGTGATCACACCGAAGCCGGTCACCACGACGTCGTCCGGGCCGACGGCAGGAGGAGGCGCGCCGGGGCCGCCGGGGCGGGCGAAGGCGATGGTGGCGTTGGCGCCGGCGAACCCGAAGTTGTTGGACAGCGCGGTGTCCAGCACCATCGGGCGGCCGGCCCCCGCCACCGGGTCGAGACCGCACTGCGGGTCCACTCCGTTGAAGGAAGCGGTGGGCGGCGCCACCTGGTCGCGCAGGGCCAGCACCGTGACGATGCCCTCCACCGCGCCGGCCGCGCCGAGCAGATGGCCGATCATCGACTTGGTGCTGGACAGCGAGGTCTTCTCGGCGGCCTCGCCGAGCGCGGCACGGACCGCGTTGCTCTCCGCCGCGTCGTTCTTCGTCGTGCCGGTGCCGTGCCCGTTGACGTACCGGACGTCGTCGGGGGTCAGGCCCGAGGTGGAGAGGGCCGCACGGATCGCCCGGGCCGCGCCCTCGCCCTCGGGGTGCGGTGCCGTCGGGTGGTGGCCGTCGGCGGACAGGCCGTAGCCCAGCACCTCGGCGACGACCGGGGCGCCGGTCCGCTCGGCCGCCTGCCGCGACAGCAGCAGGAGCATGCCGCTGCCCTCGCCCAGCGACAGTCCCGACCGGTCCTTGGAGTAGGGGGCCGCGGGCTGTACGGAGAGCGACTCCAGGCTGCTGAACCCGGCGAACGCCGACTCGGTGAAGGCGTCGCTGCCGCCGACGAGCATCGCGTCGGCCCGGCCCGCCCGGATCACGTCCAGGGCGTGGGCGAGCGCGTGCGCGCTGGAGGCGCAGGCCGTGTTGGCACTGAGCACCGGGCCCTTGAGGCCGAAGGCGGCCGACAGCGCCTCCGCGGCGGCCTGCGGCGGTACGAACGTGTAGCGGTGCCAGTCGGGCGTGCGGCCCTCCTGCACCTCGCGCAGGGCGAGTTCGGCGCTGCGCCAGCCGCCGTGGCAGGTGCCGTACGCGACACCCCAGCGCTCGGCCGGGATGTCCACGCCGACCCGCAGGCCCGAGCCGGCCATGGCCTCCTCGGCGGCGGACAGCGCGAAGTCGACGGAGGAATCGCGGGTGTCGGAGCCCGGAGCGTAGTCGTGACCGGGGAAGCAGGGTTCGGTGATCTCGCCGCCCACGGTGGTCTGATAGCCGTCCATGGGCAGGCCGCGCACGGGCGAGATCGCCACCCGCCCCGTGCGCACCCCGTCCCACAGGGCCTCGGCCGAACCGCCCTGCGACGTGATCGCACCCACTGAGGCGATCACGACGCCGACGGCCTGGTCAGGAACGTCAGTCATGCGTCTGCTTCCTTCTCTGGACAGGGCTGTTCGGCCGCTCACGCGGGCCTGGACAGGGTCAGCGCCACGGCCTGCCCCTCGATGCCCCGGGCCAGCGCCATCGCATGGGACGGCCTGGACTCCCGGGCGCTGCCGCGGACGTGGTCCAGATCGCACACCGGGTCGGGGTTGTCGAGGTTGAGGGTCGCGGGCACGGCTCCGTGGTGCAGGGCCAGCGCGCACACGGCGGCGTTCAGCGCACCGCCGCCGCCGACGAGGTGGCCCGTCTGCGGCTTGACGGTGCTGACCGGCACGGACCGGGCGGCCGGGCCCAGCGCGGTGCGCAGGGCGACGCTCTCGGAGGCGTCCCCGAGCCGGGTGGCGGAGCCGTCCGAGGCGATGTAGCCGAGGTCGTCGGCGGTCAGCCGGGCGTCCCGCAGCGCGTGCCGCACCGCCCGGGACAGGCCGCGGCCCTGGGCATCCGGCGCGGGTGGCGTACCGCAGTCGTGGCCGGCGCCGTAGCCGGTCAGCTCGGCGTAGATGCGGGCGCCGCGACGCAGCGCCGCCTGCTTCTCCTCCAGCACCAGCAGCGCGGCGCCTTCGCCGGGGACCGCTCCGTCGCGGTCCCGGTCGTAGGGCCGGTACGCCCCCTGCCCCAGGTCGTTGCGCGTGGTCAGCACGCCGAGCCGGTCGAGCAGCGTCATCGACCACCAGTCGGTGGCGTCGTCGTAGCCGCCCGCGATCGCCACGTCCGCGTCCCCGCGGCGCACCGCGCGCATGGCCCGGCCGATCGCGGTGGCACCCGCGTCCGCGCCGCCCGCGAAGAAGGTGCTGGAACCCCGGATGCCGTACGTCTGCGAGATGTTGAACACCGCGCCGGGCTGGAGCCCTTCGACGAAGAACAGCGGGGGCATGATGACGTCGCCGTGCCGGCCGAGGTGTGCCAGGTCGGCCGTGCCGTCCGGGCGGCGGATGACCTTCAGCTCCTCGATCAGCTGCTCCATGCGGCCGATCGACTTGTTGCCGCCGAGGTACAGGCCGGCCCGGTGGCCGAGTTCGTCGCCGCCGGCCTGGTTGTGCGGCAGCCCCGCGTCGTCGAGGGCGAGCCGGGCGGCGGCCAGCGCCAGGCGGTCGCCGCGGTTGATGGTGCGCAGCTGGCGCCTGGTGGCGAACCGGGTGGCGTCGAAGTCGTCGATCTCGCCGCCCAGCCGGGTCTGCAGCGGCGACGGGTCGTAGGCCCGGATCGGGCCGATCCCGGACTCGCCGGCCACCAGCGCCTTCCAGTTGGCCTCGGGGCCTTCCCCCAGCGCGGTCAGCAGACCGACGCCACTGATGACGACCTGGCGTCCGGTGCCGCTCATCGGTGCTCCTCCGTTCAGCCGTGGCGTCGTCATCGCTCCTCCTCGTAACGCCCCACGACCAGCCCGACGTTGGTGCCGCCGAAGGCGAAAGCGTTGACGAGGGCGTGCCGCACGTCCCGCTCGCGCGCCGTGTTCGGGACGAAGTCGAGGCCGAGCCGGCGGTCGGGCGTCTCCTGGTTGATGGTCGGCGGCACCAGCCCGTGGTTGATCGCCCCGATCGCGGCGAACATGCTCAACGCGGCGCCCGCCGAGGTGAGATGACCGGCCATCGACTTCGGTGAGCTGATCAGCAGCCGCTGGGCGTCGTCGCCGAACACCTTCCTGATCGCCGTGGTCTCCGACAGGTCGTTGCCGTGGGTGCTGGTGCCGTGCGCCACGACGTAGTCGATGTCGGCCGGTTCAAGACCGGCATCGGAGATCGCGCCCTGCATGGACTCGATGGCTCCGCTGCCGTCCGGTGGCGAGTCGGTGACACGCCAGGCGTTCAGGCTGGTGCCGTAGCCCAGCACCTCGGCGAGGATGTGCGCCCCGCGGGCACGGGCCGCCTCCAGTTCCTCCAGTACGAAGACGACGCCGCCCTCTCCCAGCACGAACCCGGACCGCTTGCCGTCGAAGGGGCGGCTGGCCCGCTGGGGATCGTCGTTGTACTCCTTCGTCAGCGCCCCCAGCAGGCTGAAGCCCACCAGGTCGAGCCAGGACGTCAGCGAGTCGTGGCCGCCCGCGAGCATGAGCGTCGCGTCGCCCTCCTGGATGCTGCGGAAGGCCTCTCCGACGGCGTGCCCGGAACCTGAGCAAGCGGTGGACGGACCCAGCAGCGGGCCGGTCGCGTCGAGCATCCGGGCGATCACCGCTGCGGCGATGTTCTGGCTGTAGGCCAGCGCGTCCGAGGGCGCGTAGGGAGTGAACGCGTCGTCCCGGCCGGTCTCGTCGCGCAGCGCCCCGACGTCCACCAGCCACTGCAGGTCCGGACGGTCCACGCTCGTGCCCATGGCCACGCCCATGTCCGCGCCGTCGTACGTCTCCTTGCCGACCCCCGAGGCGCGCAGCGCCTCCCAGGCCGCGCCCACGCCGAACTCGCCCGGCCGGCGCAGATGGCGCAGACCGACCGAGCCGGGCACGGCGTCGGAGAGCTTGAAGTCCTTGACCTCGCCGGCGATGGTCACCTCGAAGCCGGTGGTGTCGATCGAGGTCAACTGCCCTACTCCGCTGCGCCCTTCGGCCAGCCCCTGCCACGTGCTCGGCGCGTCGTTGCCCAGCGGCGTGACGGCGCCCACGCCGGTGACGACCACTCTGCGGTTCATCGCGGCGCCTCCGTCCGCAGCGCCTGCCGGCTGTCGACGCGGTCGATCGGATGGAACCGCATCATCGCCCTCCCTCGGTCTTGGGCCGCCCCGGTCCGAGCCGCGCGGTCCGGCCGCCGTCGAATGGAGCGGTTCTGCCTGTCGTGTACGCGGCGTCGTCGGTGGCGAGGAACGCGGTCGCCGCGGCCCGGCCGTCAAGCCTCATGCCGTTCGTCTCCTTCTGGCGTGTGTGTGGTGCGAGCTGGTGCCGTGTCCGGCGTCGTGCGGGTCGACGGCTCCGGTTCGGGGGCCGTGTCGGGACTGTGCAGGCACACCAGGACGGCGTGCGCCACGGCGAGACCTCCGCTGTGGCTCAGGGAGATTTCGATGTGGTGCATACCGAGGGACCGGGCGACGGCCTCGACCTCGCCGTACAGCCGCACCCGGGGACGTCCGTTGCGGTCGTTGACGACCTCGATGTCCGTCCATTCCATGCGCGGGCCCATACCGGTCCCAAGGCTCTTGAGCACGGCCTCCTTGGCGGCCCAGCGGCCGGCGAGGTGCTCGCCGGTCCGTCTGCGGCGGTCGCAGTAGGCCAGCTCGCGTGGTGTGAACACCCGTTCCCGCAGGCCGGGTTGTGCGTTCATCAGCTCCTCGACCCGGGCCACCTCGGCCAGGTCCGTGCCGGTCCGCACCCACAGTGGCGGCGGGGCGGGGCGGTCCGGTGACCGCCCCGCGCCCGGTTCACGCAGCGGCTGTGGCGAGCGCGGCACGCTCGGTCACCAGGTCCGTCAGGTTCTGCACGGTGAACAGGGTCAGCACCTCGTCCGCCGTGAGCTTGCCGGCCAGTTCCTGCACGTCGATCTGCGGCAGCGACTTCTTGAGCTGCGCCAGCCCGACCTCGTTGATGATGTCGTCCTCGTCGGCGAACTCCTCGTCGGGTATGCCGCCCTGGAGCAGTTCGGCGATGTCCGCGACCTTGAT
This sequence comes from Streptomyces sp. NPDC088157, assembly GCF_044741545.1. NCBI lineage: Bacteria > Bacillati > Actinomycetota > Actinomycetes > Kitasatosporales > Streptomycetaceae > Streptomyces > Streptomyces sp. NPDC088157. Next base: position 437,547 of record NZ_JBIUSU010000006.1, on the reverse strand, counting down.
CTTCACGTCCGAGGCCCGCTCGATGCGGAACAGGACGTCGAGCAGGTCGATGGACTCGGCGTCCAGGTCGCCCAGCAGCGTGGCCTCGGGAACGACCTCCTCGATATCGATGCCCAGCGCGTCGGCGACGGCCTCCTGGACGATGGAGCTGAAGTCTTTGCCCTCGTACGGCATGTGTCCTTACCCTTCGTGAACAGTTGCTGGTGATGTCTGGTGATGTATGGACCGGGGTGGTGCGGCCGGCCGACGGGCCGGCGGTTCATGAGGTGTCAGGACGCCACCGGCTCCCGCCACGCGTCCGACGCCAGGGCGCCATGGAGCGCCGTCAGGCGACGCGGGTCTCCGGTGGAGCGGGTACGGACCTCGTCGAGCGTCCGGCGGGCGAGTCCGCTGAGGACCCGGCCGGGGCCGATCTCGGTGTACGCGCTCACCGGGTGCCGTGCGGCGGTGCGCAGCACCTCGACCCACCGGACGGGTCCGGTGAGCTGACGCCGCAGCAGCTCGCGGGCCTCCTCGCCCGAGCGGACGTAGGTGCCGGTGACCGAACTGATCACGGGCCGGACGGGATCGGCGAACGGCCGGGCGGCGAGCGCCTCGGTGAACTCCTCCTCCACCGCCCTCATCAGCGAACAGTGGAAGGGGGCGCCCACGTCCAGCCGCACGACCTGGGCGGCGCCGGCGTCCAACGCCGCCCGGCCGGCCTGCTCGACGGCGCCGGCGTGCCCCGAGATGACGGTCTGGAGCGGCTCGTTGTAGTTCGCGACCTGGACCAGGCCGAAGCCCTCGGTGCTGTCACAGGCGGCCAGCACCTGGTCCGCGGGCAGGCCCAGCACGGCCGCCATCGCGCCGGGCACCTCGCGGGCCACGTCGCCCATCAGCCGGCCGCGCAACCGCACCAGCTCCAGGGCCGACTCCAGGGACAGCACCCCGGCGGCCACCAGGGCCGGATACTCGCCGAGGCTGTGGCCCGCGGTCGCCGCGGGCCGGTAACCGGCGGCCTGCAGCAGATCCCATACGGCGAGGCTGGTCGTGGCGATCGCGGGCTGGGTGATCTCGGTGCGGCCGAGTTCCTCGGCGCTTCCGGTCACGCAGATCCGCGACAGCGGCAGGCCCAGGATCTCGTCCGCCTGGGCGAACAGCCGCCGGGCCGAGGGATAGGCGTCGAGCAGGTGCCCGGCCATGCCGGGTCGTTGCGAGCCCTGCCCGGGGAACATGGCCAGGCAGCCGGCCGGCGTGCCGGGGCTGACGGAGCCGGTCCGACCGGTCATCAGGTACTCCTTCCGTGAGTCGGTGCGGGGGTGCGCTGCCAGCCGGCAGCGTCCGGTGCGGTGGCGGGCTCGGGGCGGTGCCAGGCGGCCGGCCGGCCCCAGCCGCGTTCGGCGGCCGGCGGCGGGCCCGCCTCGTCGGGGGCACGGCGCACCGCGGCGAGCACGACCAGCAGTGCGGCCAGTTCCTCCGGTGTCGGGTTGCCCCGCAGTACCGTCAGCGGAGCGGTCCGCGGCGTGCTCACAGCGGCTCGTTGCCGTGTTTGCGGATGGGCTGCCGGGCCCGCTTGGTGCGCAGCATGTCCAGGGACTTGATCAGCACCCGCCGGGTGTCCGCCGGATCGATGACGTCGTCGACATGACCGCGCCGGGCGGCGACGAAGGGGTTCATCAGTTGCTCGGTGTATTCGGCGACCAGCTCCCGGCGCACCTTCTCCGGCTCCGCCGCCGCCCTGATCTGCCGGCGGAAGATGATGTTGGCCGCGCCGTCGGCGCCCATCACGGCCGTCTGGTTGGACGGCCAGGCGAACGACAGGTCGGAGCCGATCGACTTGGAGTCCATGACGATGTACGCGCCGCCGAACGCCTTGCGCAGGATGACCTGCACGCGCGGCACCGTCGCCTCGCAGTACGCGTACAGGAGCTTCGCGCCGCGTCGGATGATCGCGTTGTGCTCCTGGTCGGTCCCGGGCATGAAGCCCGGCACGTCGACCAGCGTCACCAGCGGGATGTTGAACGCGTCGCAGGTGCGCACGAACCGTGCGGCCTTCTCCGAGGAGTCGATGTCCAGCACCCCCGCCATGGCGGCGGGCTGGTTGCCCACGATGCCCACCGTGTGGCCGTCCAGGCGGGCCATGGCGCACACGATGTTCGGCGCCCAGCTCTCCTGGACCTCCAGGTAGTCGCCGTCGTCGACGATGTGGCCTATGACCGTCCTGATGTCGTACGGCGTCCGGTCGTCGACCGGCACCAGACGCAGTAGTTCCTCGCAGCGCCGGTCCGGCTCGTCCAGGGGCCTCGCGTAGGGCGGCGTCTCGGTGTTGTTCGAGGGCAGGTAGGAGAGCAGTTCCCGTACGCCCTCGAAGCAGGACTCCTCGTCCGGGGCCACGAAGCTCGCCACGCCCGTTCGCGTGCCGTGGGTGTACGCGCCGCCGAGCTCCTCCTGCGTGACCTTCTCGCCGGTCACCGCCTGCACCACGTCGGGCCCGGTGATGAACATGTTGGCCATGCCCTCGACCATGAACGTGTAGTCGGTGAGCGCCGGTGAGTAGACCGCGCCGCCCGCGCAGGAACCGAGCACGACACTGATCTGCGGCACCACGCCCGAAGCGCGGACGTTGCGGGCGAAGAGCTTGCCGAAGCCCGCCAGCGCGTCGATGCCCTCCTGGATGCGGGCGCCGCCGCCGTCGTTGAGGCCGATGACCGGGGCGCCGACGGAGTCGGCGAAGTCCAGCAGTTGGTGGATCTTCGCCGCGAACGTCGCGCCCAGCGCACCGCCGCGCACCCGGGCGTCATGGGCGAAGACGAAGACCGTGCGGCCGTCGATCTCGCCCCAGCCCGTGATCACCCCGTCGCCCTCGGGGTGCGTGTCCTCCATGCCGAAGCCCGTCGCCCGGTGCTCGGCGAACAGACCGAGCTCGGTGAACGTGCCCGGGTCGAGCAGTGTGTCGATGCGCTGGCGGGCCAGCAGCTTGCCCTTGGAGAGATGGCGGGCGTCGGCCTCCGGGTCGTGGCCGAAGTGGGCCTCCGCCCGGCGGGCGGTGAGCTCGTCGGTCAAGTCCGCCATCGTGGGTGTGCGCACCGGTGCCGTCGGCCGGGATTCCGAGTCGGTCTCGCCGAGGGCCGGCAGCACGGCCTGTGGAGCGTCCTGAAGAGCCATAGCGGTCCCTCTCTGTCCTGCCCTGTCGGGGCCTTCGGACAACTGTCGGACACCGGTATGGGCGCAGAACTGGAGCGCGTCTTGACGGGGGGTGTAATCCCAGGTCGGAGCTCTAAACGGGCAGCTGCACGGCCTCGGTCGCCTCGCCGGCACGGTCCGCCCTGAGCTCCTGCGCGAAGCTGCGCTGCAGACCGTCGAGCCGGTAGCGGGTGGGGAGGTCGGCCACGGCGGCCTCGGCCACGGTCAGGAAATGGGCCTCCACCAACTGCTCACAGGCGTCCTCGACCGTGGCGAAGTCCTTGCCGAGCACCGGGCACGCCAGATGGGCGTCGAACTCGGACACCGCCAGGTCGGCCAGGCAGCGCAGCACCTCTCGGGCATCCTCGGGCAGCGCGTTGTACGACGTCGCGAAGCTGGCGCGCACACTCAGCGAGCTGTGCGCCAGCTCGTCCAGACGCCGCCCCTCGTCACTCAGCCGTTCCGCGTAGCGGCGCAGCGACCAGTGGGGACGGGTGTTGAGCCGGACGGCCGCGGCGCGCAGGGCGAGCGGCAGTCCGCCGCAGTACCGCGCGATCGCGGCGGCCGCGGCCGGCTCCCGGGTGACGCGCTCCGTGCCGAGCATCCGGGCCAGGAGCCGCACACTGTGGCCATGCGGCAGTTCCGCCAGATGCACGACGCGGGCGCCGAGCGGAGTGCTGAGCCGCCCTCTGCTGGTGATCAGTACAGCGGAGTCCCCACTTCCCGGCAGCAGAGACTGCACCTGCTCGTCGTCGACCGCGTCGTCGAGCGTGATCAGCAGCTGACGTCCGGCCAGAGCCGACCGGTAGACCTCGGCGCGCTCGTCGGGGTCGGCCGGGATCCGGTCGGGATCCGTCCCCAGCGCGCGCAGCAGCCGTCCCAGCACCGCGTGCGGGTCCGCCGGACGCGCGCCGCTGCCGCGCAGCGCCGCGTACAACTGCCCGTCCGGGAAGGAGGACCGCAGTCGATGCCCCAGACGCACGGCCAGCGCGGTCTTGCCGACACCTCCCCCGCCGACGAGCAGGACGGCGGGCGGCTGTGATGCGGTGGGCCGCGTCAGGGTCCGCTGGACCAGGTCGAGTTCGCGTTCGCGCCCCGTGAAGTCGGGCAGGTCGACCGGGAGCATCTGCGGGACGACGGGGGCGGGCCGGGAGGGGACGAGGACCTGGTGCGTCCCGGCGCCGTGCGGGTCGCCGCTTCGCTCGGGCGGCGGTGCGACCGCGGCGGCCTCGCCCCGCAGGATCGTCTCGTAGAGCTGCTGCACCCGCCGCGACGGGTCCGTGCCGAGTTCCTTGGAGATCAGCCGGCGCATCGACTGGTAGTACTCGAGGGCGTCGACGCTGCGCCCCTCCAGGTAGAGAGCGAGCATCAGGCGTTCGCCGAGCTGCTCGGAGAGCGGGTCCGTCAGCAGCGCGGCGCGGAGCTCCGCGAGGACGGCGCCGGGGCGCTCGAGCCGGATCTCGGTGTCCGCCCACTGGCTCAGTGCCTCGTGGTGCAGCTGCCGCAGGGTCTCCCGGACCCGGGACGCCCAGTCGCTGTGCATGCCGCTCAGCGCGTCACCCCGCCACATGTACAGCGCCTGCTGGAGCAGCGTGCTGCGTTCCAGATCGCCGAGGTCGTCCTGCTGGGCGCTCCTGAGCAGCCGGCGGAACCGCACCAGGTCCACGGCGCCGAGATCCACCGAGACCAGATACCCGGCCGGCGATCTGACCAGGCCGATCGGCTCGGGCAGCTCCGCCGAGGCCTGGGCGAGCGCACGGCGCAACCGCGTGACGTAGGTGTGGACGACGTTGCGGACTCCCGCGGGGGGCCGGTCCCCCCACACGCGGTCGACGAGGGCCTCCAGCGGCACCGGCCGTTCGGGATCGACCAGCAGGGCGCCGAGGATGCTGCGTTGGCGTGCGGGGCCGATATCGGCCAGGGCGCTGCCCGTCCAGAGTTCTATTGATCCCAGTATCCGGAGCTCCATCGAAGATCACCCATATCCCTTCAGTGCCCGGAAAACTAACTCCGGCCGGTGCAGCGCTCCTAGATTTCTGCTCTGCCGCGACGGATCACCTCATTCCGTTTCCGGGGTCGTCCTGCACCGTCGGGCTCGCGTCCTTCGTGGGCCGCGCACGAGCGGCGCTCGCGCTCCAGCGGAGCGCGAGGGACAGGCGAGGGCTGCGGCCTAGCGTCGCTTTCCGAACCGAATCAGCCAATGTCTGAAGGAGTCCCGATGGCCACCGAGGAGCACGAGTTCACTCTGCCCGGCGCGGACCTGCCGCAGCCCGACGAGGATTTGCGCAAGCGGCGCGAGGCGGTCGTCATCGAGCACACCGTCGCCGAGGGCGCCTGGGACATCGACGGAGTGATCGCGACGTTCCCGCGTGGCGGCGTGTACCGGGTCATTCCGTTCGAGGAGTCCCCGCTGATCGGTGAAGAGGCCATCAAGAAGGGCTACTTCGCCGAACTGCAGAAGGCGTTCCCGGTCGCCGACCACAGCCTGTTCCACGTCCACCACACGCCGACCGCGGTGATCGTGGAGGCGCAGTTCCGTGCCAAGCAGGAGGCGGACTGGCGTGGGATACCCAACCGCGGCAAGACCGTCGACACCCCCGTGGCGATCTTCTTCCACTTCGACGGCGACGTCCTGATCGACGAGACCCTCTACTTCGACATGGCCACCTTCGCCCGTCAGCTCGCCTGACCCTCCCGCGCCGGGGCGCCCCCACCCGGGCGCCCCGGCTGCCCGGGCTCAGTCCATCGCCGACCGACAAGGACCACCCATGAGCGTGTCCAGGACGGACCGGAAGAAGCCGTCGCAGACCTACTCGGCCGGGGTGCGCCCGCTCCTCGTCGAGGCAGCGGGCCTCACCCTGTCCGGTCTGCTGGCGGAGCCGCCCGACGGGCCGCCGCGGGCGACCGTCGTCGCCGTGCACGGCGGCGGCATGCGCGCGGGCTACTTCGACGGGCAGGTCCACGCCGACCTGTCCCTGCTCACGCTGGGCGCCCGGCTCGGTTTCACGGTGCTGGCGCTGGACCGGCCCGGTTACGGCCGGTCCGCGGCGCAGGTGCCCGACGGCCTGACCCTCGACGAGCAGTCCGCCGTCCTGCCCGCGGCGCTCGACGCCTTCGCCGAACGGCACGCCGTCGGGCGGGGGTTCCTGATGCTGGCCCACTCCTACGGCGGCAAGCTCGCCCTCGCGACCGTCGCACGCACCCCCGGCCTGCTCGCCCTGGACGCCTCCGGCGTCGGCCACCGTTTCGGCGTCGAGCCGTCCGACCGGCCGCGGTTGCGCCGGCATCTGGACTGGGAGCGCAACTGGGGCCCGCTGGGCCTGTACCCCGCGGGCACCTTCCGCGCGGCGGAGGCCCTGGTCGCCCCCATGCCCGTCCGCGAGGGCGCCGAGGTGGGCCTGTGGCCGGAGATGTTCGAGGAACTGGCGCCGCGGATCGACATCCCGCTGCGGCTGACGTTCGCCGAGCACGAGGCCTGGTGGCTGCACGAGGAGCAGGACATCGCCGATCTGACCTCCCGGCTGACCAAGGCACCCGTCGTCCGGGTCGAACGCCAGCCCGACGCGGGCCACAACATCAGCCTGGGCCTGGCCGCCCGCAGCTACCACCTGCGCGCGCTCGCCTTCTTCGAGGAGTGCCTGCAATCCGCCGGTACCACTCCGTGAAGACACAGCCGACACGCACCCCCGGAGCCGCGACATGACCAAGCCCTACGAACCGATGCCGGAGGACTGGCAGCGCGCGCTGTGCGTCGTCGCGCACCCCGACGACCTGGAGTACGGGCCCGCCTGCGCGGTCGCCAGGTGGACCGCGCAGGGCAAGTCCGTCGCCTACGCCGTGGTGAGCCGTGGCGAAGCCGGCATCGCCACCATGGCCCCGGACGCCACCGGGGCGATGCGCGCCGAGGAGCAGCTGCGGGCCGCGGCCGCCGTCGGGGTGCGGGACGTGGACTTCCTCGACCACCCCGACGGCGTCATCGAGTACGGCCTGCCGCTGCGCCGTGACATCGCGCGGGCGATCCGCAAGTACCGCCCCGACGTCCTGGTCACCATCAACTTCTACGAACGCTGGCGCAGCGGCGACTGGAACACCGCCGACCACCGCAACGTCGGCGTCGCACTGCTCGACGCGGCAAGCGACGCCGGCAACCCCTGGGTCTTCCCCGAACTCCTCGACGAGGGCTTCAAGCCGTGGGCCGGTGTGCGCTGGCTGGCGGTCGGCGGTTCCCCGGAGTCCGGGCACGCCGTCGACGTCACCGAGGGCATGGACGCCGGTATCGAGGCGCTGGCCGCGCACGCCGGCTATCTGGCGTCGCTGCCGCCGGACAACCCGATGGCCGACGTCGCCGGCTACCTCACCACCAAGCTCACGCGCTTCGGCGAGCGCTTCGACAACGTGCCGACCATGCCGTTCGAGATCATCGGTGTCTGAGCCGGATCAGGAGTCAGGCGCGGAGAACAGCAGGCAGTAGTCGCCGGTGAGGCTCTCCGACGGCGTGCTCCACTCGAAGTAGATCTCGCCCTCGAACTCGAGCACCTCGGACAGCGCGTGCCCGATGTCGAACGCCAGCGGGGTGATCTTGCCGCTGGAATCACGGAAGTTGCCGACGCAGACGCCGATCCGGCCGCCCGGCCGCAGATGCCTGCCGATGGTGCCGAAGATGTCCGCCAGCTCGGCGAGGTAGCGCCCGTAGGAGCCGTCCATGGTGCGGAACGCGGTGAGCGGGTTCTCCGGGTGGTCGTGCCGCGCCATGTACGGCGGGCTGGTCAGGCACAGATCGAACTCGCCGAGCCCGAGCCGGTCCCAGTCGCGCACATCGCCCGCGAGGAAGCGGCTCGGCGAACCCGCCGGCAGCCGGGCGTTGCTCGACGCGACGCGCTGTTCCTGCAGCTCGATCCCGGTGCCGACGCGGCCGAGCCGGTCGGCGACGACGATGGTGGTCCCATAGCCGGAGAACGGGTCGAGCACCCGGCCGCCCGGCGGACTGAACGCCTCCACGATCGGCCGGATCTGCGCCTCGGTGAAGTGGATGTCGTTACGCGCGCCCGGTGGCCGCTCACGTGCCTTGTCCGCGCTGTCCAGGTGGAGCAGCCGGTATGCCGTCATGATTTCCTCCTACGACGAAGACGACCCGTCTCCCGTCCCGCGGACGATGCCCGCGGTGGCGGGGGAGGGGTCGTCGGGCGTGGTCGCCTCAGGCCGCGGCCTGCTCCTTGCGCGGCGGCGTGTAGTCGGCGTGGTCGACGGCGCGCTCCCACACGGCTTCGAACGCCTCCTTGCACTGCCGGATCAGCTTCGGGTCCTCGGAGAACTCGTGCGGGCCCCACGAGCCGTCGCCGTGGAAGTTGGTGTAGCGCACCAGGCTGTCGTCGAACACCCAGAAGTCGTTGCCCGGCAACAGCAGGTCCGAGGCGCGCTGCCGCGGCAGCCAGCGCACCTTCTCGCCGGCGGGCACGTTCACGATCGTGGTGGTCTCCCACTCGTACTGGATGAAGTCGGTCACCGGCTCGGACACGATCCGCGCCCGTCGCCAGTCGATGCCGCGCTTCGTCGCCTCCTGCACCAGTTCGATCCAGTCGCCGTGCCGGTCGTACTCGATCGGGACGCCCTTCTGCCAGTCCACGAAGACCGGCCCCTGCGGGGTGTAGATGTCGCGCGTCTCCAGGTGGAGGGCGCTGTGCTTGGTCTGCGCGATCAACTCGGCGAAGGCCGGGAAGTTGCTCGACATGCGAATCTCCAATCCAAGGTCGTACCGGGGTGACGTCGAACCGACCGGCGAGCGCCTCGGCCGACAGCTCCACCTGTTGCGGCTCGGCGGAGCACGACTCGGGCACCGGTTCGCCGACGCCGGTCAGCACCTGCGCGGGCGCAGCCGGTCGGCGATCGCCGGCGATGCCCCGCAAGCGGTCGGTCGCCCGCTCGACTTCCGGGGCGCGGTCGTCCGGATACAACGCCCTTCGCCGGCGCCCGCCGTGGGAGGCGAGCCCATGGCCTTGACCCCAGTTGACAGGTTCGGCCTCGAACCGGACTGGAGGACCGGTCCGGCGGCCCTCGCCGTGCGAGCCCGGCGGCGGTCGAGGAACACGATTCGTCGGGCTCCGGCGAGTGACACCGTGCCCGAATACCGGCCGACCGGGGCGCCGGGGCCGGGAAGGTGAGTCCTTCCGGCCGGGCCGGGCATCCGGGTGCGCCCGCCCGGCCTGAGGCGTCCGGGAGCCGGCCCGCCATCGGCTCGGCCGCGCGGGGCCGCCGGACCGGCCCGCGCCGTACGGCACGGTGCGGCTCACCGCCCCGGAGGCCGTGCCCGCCGATCAGGACGGGGGCCGACGGTCCGGGCGGTCCCACCGGCCGACGCTCGCCGGGAAGGTCACCGTCCGGGACGGCCTCGCCGGTCCACGCCCGGGACGGAACGTCACCCGGCGCCGAAGCGCGGACATCACGCCTTCGAACCCGAGGTCGCTCGAGGGTCACTCGAGTGTCAACGCGGTACGCAGACGAGTCGGTTCGGTGCTTACCGCCGCGGCCAGGGCATTCCGGCGAGAATCAAACGAGTCCATGACATAGAGGTCTTCGAAGCGCAGGGGTGTGCCGTCCCCCGGCCCGCTCAGCGGAAGCGCCGAGAGATCAAGGGTGTCGAGCGAGTCCAGGTCCGTCCTGCCTATCTTGATCAACGCCTCCTTGCGCACCCATTGACGCAGGAAGGCGTGGTCAGGGTCCGCATGCGCGGTCACCAGGGCCAGCTCGGCGGCTGTGAGCACGCGGTGCATGACCTGGGTGCCGCGCCCACGCGCGAGCCGCTCCACGTCAATACCCACCGGGACGTGACCGGCGGCGGCGGCCACCACGCCGTCGGCATGGGAGAGACTCAGATGCACGTCCGGTCGGTCGGCGAGCAGCGGCCGGCCGTGGTCGGTCCTGCGGCACGTCGGGCAGTGCTGGGCGAAGGCCACCTGGGCCGGGACGACGCCCAGCAACCACCCCGCGCAGAGCCGGACCAGAGCGTGCGCGGCGACGAAGTCCCGACGGGCCGTCTCCCGGTGGAACCGCGCGAGCCGCCCGCGCTCTCCCTCGTTCAGCAGGTGCGTCCCCGCCAGCGGATGCCGCAGCACCTCGTCGGTGGCCGCCACCACGGCCACCGGGCCGCCCGTGTCAGTCATCGCTCCCCGTCTCCTCGAGCCACGACCCCTCCGGCCTCGTTCGGCGACGCGGCGGCCATGTGCCACGCGGTGCACTCGTCGTTGAGCACACCGGGACAGGCACCCGCGGTCGACGAGGGCCGCCGTCAACGATCGGAAGGGCCGGCCAGGACGCGGTCCACCAGCTCGCCGATGGTGACACCGGCCAGTTCGGCGCGCCGGATGTCCACCCCGTACGCCCGCTTGACCGTGACCATCAGGTCGGCGATGTCGAGCGAGTCGATCTCCAGCGTGTCGATCGTGGTCTCCGGGGAGATGATCTCCTCCGGTATGCCGAGGTCGACGAGCTCGGTGCGGAGCAGCTCGTGCACGGCCTCCGCGGTCACCTCAGTGGGCATGGACATGGGGTTTCTCCTTGTGGTTGAAAGGAAAGCGGGCCGTGGGCGGAGCCGGGTGCGGTGAAGACCCGCGCCCTGCCTTCCGCGTGTGCGGGAAATGCGACCGGCCGCGAAACGTCGACCGTTTCCGGCCGTCCGGTGCGCGGTCGGTTAGCCGATGTGCCGGAGCCGGTGATCCTGGCCGCCGTCGGCCGGGTTGACAGCCGCGCCGTCGAACGCCTCCCACACTGCCTCCAGTCGCACTCGATAAGAACTCGATAAGCACTCGATAAGCACTCGATAAACACTTGAGCGGCACTCGACAAACACTCGAGCAATTCCCGAGAAATGCTCGACCGGCAGGCGCTTCCGAGCGTCGGAAACACGCGCTGCCCGAGAGGTTTGCAGAGGATTCCGGCATCGAGGACGGACAGGTCCGACGGGTGTCCTCAAAGGCTCACCCGTCGTTCCATCCGCTGCCCACGAAGGCTCTGACCTGCATAGACACCTCGGCGACCGGGGATCTTGTCGCTCGTGACGGCCACCCGGAGGGAATCGGAATCCGTTATTCCTTCGGGTGCGCGCAGGCCCATTCCGGCAATGGTGACGCGTTCTTCCTCGGGGATCTGCAAGGGGACCTGCACGGTTCCCTACTTTGACACCGACTCATCCCGGTGTCCAGATCGGGGCATGCGCAGCGGAAGGCCTGCCGGATGGTATTGTTTGCATCGGCCGGGCCGGGTAGCGTCGGTGCAATGAATGATGAAGTCGTAATCACTGGCATAGGAGCCCTGACTCCGGTCGGAAATGATCGGGAGAGTAGCTGGGAAGCGATGGTGGCGGGCCGATCCGGCATCGCGCCCATCACCGCTTTCGATACCACCGGAATGAGCACCCGAATCGCCGGAGAAGTGAAGTCCTTCCAGACTTCCGACCATTTTGACACCAAGCGCACCCGGCGTATCTCCCGGTTCACCGCGTTCGCCGTCGTGGCGGCGCGCGAAGCGGTGGCCGACGCGAAGCTGAGCATCGACGAGGACAACCGGGACCGGGTGGCGGTCGTGGTGAACGCCGGGGTCGCGGGCTTCGACACCATCGAGGCGGCCACTCGTCAGTTGGTCGCCGACAGAGAACCGAGCTCCTACTTCGTTCCGTACTCGTTGGCGAACATGCCCAGCTGCGAAGTGGCGATCGACCTCGGCGTCCACGGCCCCGTCAACGCCAATGTGCTGGCCTGCGCGAGCGGTCTGTACGCCCTGATGGACGCGCGGCGCCTGATCCTCTCCGGCGAGGCGGACGTGGTCGTCTGCGGCGGCACCGACGCGGGGATCACGCCGGTGTTCATGAACGGTCTGTCCACCATGGGCGCGCTGTCCCGGCGCAACGACGACCCCGTCGCGGCGAGCCGCCCGTTCGACGTGGACCGGGAAGGGTTCGTGCTCGCGGAGGGGGCGGTGGTCATGGTCCTCGAGTCCGCCGAGCACGCCCGCCGACGCGGAGCCACCCCGTACGCCACCGTCAGCGGTGCCGCGTTGACCTGTGACGCCTTCCACGTCAGCGCCCCGTCCCCGTCAGGCGAGTACGCCACGGCCGCGATCAGGACCGCCGTCCGGCGGGCCGAAGTCGCACCGGACGACATCGACTACGTCTGTGCCCATGGCACCTCCACCAAGGCCAACGACCGCACCGAGACCAAGGCGCTCCGTGCGGCGCTCGGCGCGGCGGTGGACCGGATCGCCGTGAGCAGCCCGAAGTCGACCGTGGGCCACCTGGTCGGCGGCGCCGGCGCGCTGGGCGCGATGGTGTGCGCGCTGGCCATCCGCGACGGCGTCGTGCCGCCCACGATCAATCTGAACTCGCCGGACCCGGAGTGCGACCTGGACCATGTGCCCAACGTCGCGCGGCGGTTGCCCGTGCGTACAGCGATGGCGAACGCCTTCGGCTTCGGCGGCCAGAACTGCGTCGTCGTATTCACCGCCCCCGACCTGCCCTGACGATCCGGCGCCCGCGGAGTTCAAGTCACCCGTGTCCCGCGAGCGGTGAGGCTGGTCGTCACGCGGATGGCGGCGTTCACGGGTGGGCCGTCGGGTGCCGCCCCCCCGTCACCTCGAGCCCGCAGCGCCCCAGGGCGTCCAGCCACTCCGGTGCCTGCCGGTCCGTCAAGATTCCTGAACTGTCACCCAGGCCACGTTCTGAGCCACCGGGAGCCCGCATCGGCTCCGTTGACCACGGGCACCGCTCACGTTTCGCTGACCACGGGCACCGCTCACGTTTCGCCGTGGCGAAACGCCTGCCAGGCGTCGCGCACGGCGACCCGGAGTCCGGCGTCGTCGAGATCGCCGGGTTCCGCGAGGTCGGGGTCGACCGAGTAGTCCTCGAGGATCATGAACACCTGGTCCAGGAGATCGCCGAGCGCCCCCTGGACGCGTTCCCCGTTCGCCTGGGAGGCACGTCTGGCCTCCCACCAGCCGCGCGCGAAGTCCGGTGCGTCGCACGTCCCGTCGGTGAACGCGTCCAGCAGTGCCAGTTGTCGTGCCGCCGCACTGGCCGGGGCGACGTCGCCGGGTTGCGACCAGGCCCTATGGCCGGGGGGGTGCGAGGCGGCCACGGACGCCAGTGCCGGATGCCGTTCCAGGAGAGTGCGCGCATAGCGGCCGAAGCGTGCGCGTGCCGTGTCGGTGCCCTCGTTGACGGCCGCGGCCATGAAAGCGGTGGTTCCCGCGATCAGCGCGTAGCCTGCTTCCGGAAAGAGCACGGCTCCTTGCGAGTCGGGCGTGCGCAGCAGGAGCGGCGGGCGGATGCCCGTGCAGTCCGCGTCGGCGGGAAGCCGGGATGTCGCACCGGAGTCGCCGACGAGGCTCGTGGCGAGGATGTGCGAGGCCCCGACGGCGCGGCAGCCGGCCGTGATCCGGCGGGCCAGCGCCGCGTCGATCTGCTCGCCCACCGGCACCGGGGCCACGGACTTCCCGCGCAGCCAGGACGGGGCGAAGGCGCCGTCCGCATCCAGCACGAGCCTCGGGTCCGATGACGCTCCGTGTTCTGGATCGGTCACCACAGAAACCCTTTGTCGATGATTCCCTGGAACTGTTTGTCACCGAGCTTCCAGGCCGACCAGAATCTACCATCGGCGTGCAGCATGACCATCTTCTGGGATGCCGGGTCGATGAACCCGACTGCCGGCCCCTGGTTTCTGTAGTCGTACCGGTAGATCTTCGTTCCGTCCGCTGTCATGTGGTCACGCATGGCCTCTTCGAACCGTTGCAGGTTGGCCTTGTTCAGGTTGCCGGGACTGTCGAGGAAGTCTCCCGCGTGAGCGTGGAACTTCTTGCTCATGACCTTCTGGCTGGAGAAATCGGCCTTGTCCGCCCACGCGCCCCGAGGGCACGGGGCAAGCCCGAGCGGGTCCGTCCAGGCATGGGGATTGTCGACGTAGGCGGCGGGGTTGGGCGCGGGGCCGAGCCCGAGGGGGTCCGGGGAGGTGTAGCGGGCGGTCTCGGGGTCGTAGTGGCGGAAGTAGTTGTAGTGGAGGCCGGTTTCGGGATCGTAGTACTGGCCGGGGAAGCGCAGCGGCGTGTAGGCGCTGCTGTCGCGGGCCCAGGCGGTGGTGCCCCACAGGGTGGCCCGTGAGCGCCAGGCGATGTCGCCCGCCTCGTCGATGAGCTCGGTGGGGGTGCCGATGAGGTCGGTGGCGATGGCGAGGAACCGGCGGTCGATCTCTTCCTGGCGGTCGTCGGCCGTGAGGATGCGTTCGGTCTGGGCCAGAGGCACGTCGGCCCGGTGGTCCCAGGTGAGGGCGACCGTGTGCGGGAGATCCGGTCGGTGGCTGGTCTGTTCGCACAGGGTGGGGCCGTCCCAGGTGAAACGGACCTCCTCCATCACGCTGTCGCCGTCGGCCGCCAGACGCTGTTTGGCGATGCGGCGGCCCAGCGGGTCGTAGCGGTACCGCCATCGCGTCCCGTCGGGGGTGGTCACCGCGGCGAGGCGGTCCTCGGTGTCCCACTCGTAGCGCCAGGTGTCGGGTGCGCGGGACAGGCGGGTCTTCTGCCGCAGGACGACCCTGCCCAGGGCGTCGTACTCGAAGCGGATGCCCCCGGCGCGGGTCAGGTTGACGCCGTCGTAGGCGCGCGGCCCGGTGGCTTCGTGGCCCGGGTGACGGGACGGCCAGTCCGCCGAGGTCTGGTTGCCGCTCGCGTCGTAGGCGTAGCGCTCGGTCCACCCCTGGGCGTGCACGGCGGTGACCCGGCCCGCCGTGTCGAGGTCGAAAGCGCGGGTGCCCGAGAGCCGGTCCGCGACGGAGAGCAGGTGGCCGTCGGGGCGGTAGGTGTAGGCGCGGCTGTTGACGGTGCGTGCCCGTGCGGTGATGTGCTGTCCGGTGAGGCGTCCTGCCTCGTCCCAGGAGGAGGTCACGGTGACGGCGTCGCCGAGGACGCGGGCGAGTTCCCGGCCCGCGGCGTCGTGGGTGAAGTCGACGCGGTGATGGCCGGTGGTCAGGCGGAGGGGCGTTCCGTCGGCGCCGTAGGCGTAGGTGGTGACGTGACCGGTGGGGGTGGTGCGGCGGGTGCGGCGACCGAGGTCGTCGTACGCGTAGGTGACGGGGCGGCCGTCCACCAGTTCGGTCTTCACGTTCCCGCGGCGGTCGTACCGGTACCGCAGGTCGCCGTCGGGTCCGACTGCCTCCGACAGGCGTCCCGCCCTGTCGTAGGCGTAGGTCGTCACCCTTCCTCCGGCGTCCTTGCGCACCACCTGTCCGAGCTGGTCGCGCTCGAAGGAGACGGCCACGCCGAGCGCGTCGACACGGGTGGCGAGCTGCCCGGCGGCGTCGTAGCGGTAGCTGAGGGCGCGGCCGTCGAAGTCGGTCTCGCGGACGACGTTGTCGGCGGCGTCGTACTCGTAGGCCCAGCTCAGCCCGTGCGGACCGGTGACGCGCCGCAGACGCAGGGAGGCGTCGTGCTCGAACTCGTAGCGTGCCCCGTCGGGTCCGGTGCGGGCGAGCGGCAGGTCGAAGTGGGCGTACTCGAACCGGGAGACCCCGCCGGCCGCGTCGGTGGAGGTGAGGCAGTTGCCCTCGCCGTCGTAGGTCCACGACCCGGTGGCGCCGTCCGGGCCCGTGAGGCGGGCAAGCTGCCCGTCGGCGTGCCACTGCAGGCGGGTGACACCGCCCACCGGGTCGGTGACGCGGACCGGCCTGCCGAGGGCGTCGCGCTCCGTGCGGGTGGTGGAACCGGCAGGGCCGGTCACCTCCACGGGCAGTCCCGCCGCATCGCACACCACGCGCGTGGTGCCGCCGAGCGCGTCGGTGAACGAGGTGAGCCGGCCGGCGCGGTCATAGGTGCAGCGGGTGGTTGCGCCCGCCTCGTCGGTGACCGAGACGCGGTTGCCGCGTTCGTCGAACACCTGCGTCCTGCGGTACCCGTCCGGGCCGATCACCTCCACCGGCAGGCCGAGCGGGCCGCGCACGGTGCGCAGCACGCTGCCGTCGGGCCGGGTGGCGGACACCACGTGGCCCTCGTCGTCGTAGGCGTAGAGGGTGGTGCGGCCCAACGGGTCGGTGCGGGTGAGGAGGTTTCCGCGGGCGTCGTAGGTGAAGCCGGTGACGTGGCCGAGCGGATCCGTGGTGGCCAGAACGCGACAACCGGGGCCGATGAGATGGCGGGTGGTGTGCCCCTCGGCGGTGGTCAGGGTGGTGGTGCGGTGGCCGGTTCCCGCCCCGGGTTCGGTGTAGGCGAGGGTGATCTGGACGTGGCCGGCCTCGCCGCCTTCGGCGACGACTCGGTCGCGGTCGTCGTAGACGTAGTCGTAGCGGCTTCCGTTGGAGTCGATCCAGGCGATGACGCGGCGGCGGTCGTCGTAGACGAAGGTGGTGCAGGCGCCCGAGGGCTTGGTGACGGCGGTGAGGTCGCCGTCCTGATAGCCGTAGCTCATCAGCGCCAGGTCCGCGCCGTTCTCACCCGCCCCGGCCAGGCTCAGAGCGGTGACCAGGCCGTCGGTGACGGACAGGTTCACCTGGGAGCCCGCCGAGTGGACGAGGGCCAGCGGCAGACCGTCCTCGCCGCGGTCGACGGTGATCGTGTGACCGTTGCGTTCGGCGACGGTCGACAGCCAGGCCGTGCCGTCGTCGCCCGGCTCGACGCCGGGCGGGGCGGCGAAGTGACGGGTCAGACCGGTGTCGGCGTCGGTGACCGTGTAGTCGCCGTCGGGTTCCCGGGCGAGAAGCGTTCGGCCCCCGCCCGACTCCGCAGAGGTGGGCGCGCCGGGGGCCGGGTGCGGGTACGGGATCAGCAGCCCGTCGTCGGTGACGTGGACGACGCCGATCGCGTCGATCCGCAGACGCTCGTCGACGGTGGAGGTCCAGGCGGGCCCCAGGAAGCGGCCGGCCGTGCAGCCGGACTCGGTGCGGCGGGTGAAGACCAGCGGCAGGATGCCCGGGAGTTCGACGTCGGTCTGGGGCAGGAACATCCGGCCCGACGCCAGGTCGACCGGGTCGGTGCCGTCGGTGGTGCGCTCGCCGTCCGGGCGGCGGTGGGTGCCGTCCGGGGCGTCGTCGATCAGCCGGCGCAGCCGCGCGGCGTCGGCCGCCTCCTCGGCGATCCGCACGCCCTTCACCGCGGCGCCGCCGCCACCGGTGGCCGCGGTCAGGACCAGGTCGGGGATCAGCCGGCCGAAGCCCTCGGCCGGGTCCTTCATGAAGTCCTTGACCATCTGGGTGCCGGTGCCGACCGGGTCGTTGGCGGCGACCACCAGACCGGCGGCCAGGCTGTTGAGGGACGTGGCGTACTCGGCCGGGTGCGTGATGTTGTACGGGTCCATGGGGTTGACGCTGCGGACGAAGTTCAGGATCCCCGCGGTGCCCTTGATGACGCCGCCGCCGACGTGGTCGCCCATGAGCTGCAGCTCCTGCATCCCGTCGCCCAACTGCTCGGCGTAGGACGGCTTCTGCGGGGCCGTGTCACGGGCGGCGCGGACCGCCGTGCGCGCGGTCTCCGCCGCCGAGTTGCGCTGCTTGCGGGCCTCGGCGAGAAGGTCCTGGGCCTCCTGCATCAGCTTCTTGCCGGGGTCCTCGAACGTCGCGGCGGGCCTCGCCGGGAGCGTGGACGGGTCGCGCCTGTCCGCGGGCTGGGCGTTGTAGCGGTCGACGGCGTTGTTGAAGTCGTCGACCTTCTTGCGGTGGGCGTCGGCGGCGTCCTCGGAGGCCTTGACGCCCTCCTTCCACTTGTCGATCGCCGTCTGCGCCTGCCCCTGCGCCCAGGTGACGGTGCCGGCGAACGCGTCGAGCGCGCCGGCCGCCTTCGCGCAGGCGTCGGCGCCGGTGAACCACTTGGGCGGCTGGGTGCTCACCGCGGTGCGCAGCGCGTCGGCCGTCTCCCCCTTGAGCCGGGACGAGTCGAGGCCCTTGAGACCGTCGCCGGCGCTGTCGAAGGCCGACTGGAAGCCGCGTAGTTTTCCGGCGGTGGAGCGGAGCTTGTCCGGGCTGCCGTAGATCAGCTCGGTCTTGTCCTCGGTCTGCCCGAGATCCATCTCGTCGACCTCGGCGCCCAACCGGTTGGCGACCGAACGGGACTGCTCGCGCACCCAGTCCGCGCCGGACTCCCAGCCGACGTCCTCCAGCCGGTCGGCAGTCCAGTCGCCCGCGTCCTCGACCCGGTTGCCGACCCACTCGACGCCGTCCTCGACCGCGTCCTCGACCGAGTCGGGCGTGATGTCACTGATGAAGTCGCCGATGCCCACCGTCAGTTGCCCCCGGAGTCACCCTGCTGCTGTTCCTGCTGGGCGCGTTCCTCCGGCGACGGGCCGAAGGTGTCGTCCAGCGCCTGGTTCCACTGGTCGTCGGAGATGCCGAGCGCGTCGTTGAGCACCTGCGACTGCCGGCCGCCCTGGCCCTCGGTGAGAACCGTGCGGCCGGTGTCCTTCCAGGTCTGCCCCATGTCCTGGCCTGCCTTGTCGAACGACTCGGCGCTCCAGTCCGGGTCCAGGTAGTCCGGCGTGAAGATGTCGCCCCAGTTCTGCTGGGCGATCTCCTCCTCACCGGCGTGCGGGTTTCCGCCGAACAGGGAGTTGGCGCCCACCTTGAGCGTGCCCGCTACGTACTGGTCGTGCTCCCACTGGGTGCCCGCCGCCAGACCGAGGCGGTTGGCGAGCGCGCTGGCGTCGCTCACCAGGGCGCGCACCCCCCACTCCCAGCGCTCGCAGAAATCCTCGAAGTCCACCGACAGGCCGTGGTGCCCGGCCTCCATCCCGGTCACCGCCAGCTCCGAGAAGCCCTTGCCCATCACCGAACCGGTGGCGCCGCCCAGTTCACCGAGCTGGTCGATCGTCGCACCCACGCCCTGCGTGAACTTGGCGACGGACGCCTTGTCGAGCCGGAGGTCCGGTCCCTCACCGCTCATGCCGTGCCCCCTCTCCCGCCCGACCGGCATCGACGGCGACGGCTTCCGGGACGATGCCGACGACCGGCGGGAAGAACATGGACCCCTCCTCGGTGGCGATGTCGACGGCGAGGCCGGCGGGCTCGCCCAGCGTGGGCACGATCTCGTCGACGATGCGCGCGCCCAGCAGCGCCGCGTAGTCCATGGGCCGATCACCGGACGCGTGACGCACGGCGAACCGGGCCAGCGCGGCCTCGTCGGTGAACCCGCAGATCCACCGCACCCCGCCCGAACGCACCGACCAGAGACCTCCGTCGGCCACCGGCACCAGAAGGACCGAACGCCGCATCTCGCCGACCAGAGCCCGGGGGTCGTCGCCTCCGCTTCTCCGCTCTGCGATGCGCTCGGCGAGCGGAGCCCTCGACTGCTGCACGGTTCCTCCCCGGTCGTCGGTGACTGCTGGCACCGTAGAGCAGGACGCGCCGGACGAGCGGGTGGTTCTTGGGAAGAGGTCGTCCCCGGCCTCGGCGCGGGCGTCGGCGATGGTGAGCGGTTCCTCCTCGGAGCGTCGGCCGCGCCGTCGGTCGGGCTGTTCGGGGAGGACGAGCTCCCCGCCGATGGCCCTCACCGTGCTGGTGGCCACCGCGGCGGCGGGTCTCGCCCTCGTCCGTCGGGCGCGGCCGCAGGCGTGGCTCGTGACAGGGACACGGGGAACAGGCCTCGGTCCGACCGTGCCGTCCGTGCCGTCCGTGTCGTCCGTGCCGTCCGTGTCGTCGGTCCGTCCGTGCCGTCCGCCTGACACCGTCGGCCCGCCCCTGCTGCCGACCTGCCACTACTGCGGGGAGGCGCTGCCCTCGGTCCGAGGTGCCCCGAGGCCCCCGGAGGCGCTCCCCGAGTCGCCCCAGCGGCGAAGATCCGCCACAATGGGCGCCCGTTCGTCCGTTCGTCCGTACCGAACCACCCGAGGTTTCCCGTGACCCACTCCGTGGCCCGCGAGCCGCAGCGGCGTAATTCGCGGTCCAACCGGGCGCGCATTCTGGCCACGGCCCGCCAGGAGCTCGGCCGGAATCCGGACGTCACCCTGGAGGAGATCGCGCGGGCCTCCGGCGTCGTACGCCGTACGCTCTTCGGTCACTTCCCCGGGCGGGCGGCGCTGCTGGAGGCCCTCGCGGAGGAGGCGTCCGAGGCGTTGCGGGGCGCGCTGGAGATCGCGGTGCGTCCCGAGGAGCCGGCCGAGCGGGCGCTCGCGTACTTCGTGTACTCGATCTGGCCGGTGGGCGACCGCTACCGGCTGCTCCTGGCGCTCGCCCAGCGCGACCTGGGCATCGAGCGGGTGGCCGGCATCCTCGCCCCCGCTCGTGACGAGGTGACGGCGATCCTGGCGCGTGGGCAGCAGGACGGCGCCTTCCACACGCATCTGCCGCCCGCCGTGCTGAGCGCCGGCCTGGAGGGCATGCACATCGCGCTGCTGGAGGAGGTCAACACCGGCGCGCTGGAGGACGACGGGACGCGTACCGCCGTCGCCACGCTCGTCGCGGCCGGCGTCCCGGAGGGACGGGCCCGGACCGTCGTGGACGACGTCGTATCGGCTGCGACCGCGAAGGCTGCGACCCCGAAGGCGGCGACTGCGACGGCGAGGACGCGTACGGCCACGGGGCCTCCCGGCGCCTGAGCCGACCCGTACGGGGACGGGGCTTCCCGGCGTCCGGGCCGACGCGTACGGAGACGGGGCCTCTCGGTGTCCGGGCCGACCCGGGTTCCCGACGTCCGTCGGCGGCGGGCTCGCTCTCAGCTGTTCCGGTGCGACGACTCGTCGTCCGGGCCGAAGGTGACCGAGCTGCCCGTGAAGTGGGCGTCGAGACCGGCGGCGGTGGTGGTGACGGAGCGCAGGCTCAGGCCGTCGGGGAGGTTCCGCAGCTGGATCGGCTGCTCGAAGACCTTGTCGAGCACCGCCTCCCCGGCGCCGGACAGCGTGCCGCCCTCGACCTGGAAGTCGTCGAACGCGATCCGGTTGCCGGACGCCGCCGAGACCTTCGTGGTGACCGTGACGCGCGCGCCGCCGAGGGGCAGCAGGATGTCCGCGCTGATCCGGCCCGGGCCGGCGCCCCGGGACACCTCCAGGCCGAGGGCGTCGGACACGTCCCGGTAGGACAGACGGGCGGTCGCCTCCGCCGATCATGCCCGCGCCGCCCTGTCGTCGTCCGACCTGGTCAGTCCGTCCAGTCGCAGGTCGAGTTCGGACAGCGGCAGCGGGCGGGCCGAACCGTCGGCGGGGATGTCGAGGGCGGTGATGTCCACGTGCCGCAGGGTGCCGGAGGCCACCTGCGTCAGGACGGGGAACCCGCGCACATGGACCTCGGGCCGCACCGGGGTGTCCATGCCCTCCTGGAACGCCTTCGCCGCACGGGACTCCACCCGTGCCGTCACGAGCCGGTCGACCGTGACGGGGACCAGGATCAACGCGAGCCACGCTGCGAGGGCGACGGTGGTGGCGGCCGGACGTCGGAGGCGGACGCCGGTGCGGGGCGGTTCGGCCGCGTCGTACGACGTGCCGGTCCCGTACCTGGGCTGCTGGTGCATGAACTCTCCTTCTCGGACGGCGGTGCGGCCTGCCCGATGGTGCGCAGGCGGCGGACGGTCGAGGCCGCGGTGTCGCTGTCGACGCCCGCGGCGATCAGGGCGCAGGTGGCGGCGCGGGTGCCGTCGTCGGCCCAGCCGCCGGTGTCGACGGAGCCGAGGAGGGCCGGCACGTAACCCTCGATGGCCCTGCTGAGCGGGCCCGGCGGAACACCGGTCTGGAAGACGCCCTGGCGTCGCCCCAAGGTGAGGATCCGCACGGCCATGTCCCGTGCGGGGGCGAGGAGTTCGCTCACCCGATCGGCGCCGAGATCCTGGCCGGCGAGCCCGATGAGCGTGCGGTAACGGTCGCCCACCGTCCACAAGGTGAGGACGAAGCGTGCCAGGGCACTCGTGGCGTCGAGTGCCGGTGCCGGTGCCGGTGCCGGTGCCGGTGCCAGGGCCGGCGCCGGTGCCGGGAGTGGAGGGGGTGCGGTGTCGGGCGGCGGCCGGTCGGCGACGGCGATCGCCAGGCGTATCGCCTCCGCCGCGTCCGCCGCCAGTCCCTCGATCAGCGCGGAGCGCCCCGCGAAGTGGAGGTAGAGCGTGCGACGGGCCACGTCGGCGGACTCGGCGATGTCGGCGAGGCTGCTGTCGGGGTCACGGCCCAGTTCCCGCAGGGCCGCCTCCAGGATGCGGGCGCGGGTGGCGCGTGCGGAGGTGCGGTGCCGCGGGCCGCGGGGGGACGGTCGGGCGGTCAACTCGCCTCCTCTGGTCTGGGCACGGAGCAGCGGGCATCGCAATATTTGCACACCGATGGGCAATAAACTAGTCTGCACATCAATGGGCAATTAACTCGTCCCCTTAGGAGCCCCCCATGCCCTTCCCCGCCCACATACCGGTCGAGAAGACGACCGGGCCGTACGCCAAGCGCTGGTCGGCGCTGATCGTGCTCTGCCTGAGCCTGCTGATCGTGGTCATGGCGAACACGTCGCTGATCGTGGCGGCGCCGGACATGACCACCGACCTGGGCCTGAGCAGCAGTGACCTGCAGTGGGTCATCGACGGCTACACGGTTCCGTACGCCGCGCTGATGCTCGTCCTGGGTTCCATCGGCGACAAGTACAGCCGTCGTGGCGCGCTCATCACCGGTCTGGTGGTCTTCGCGGGCGGTTCGGTGATGGGCAGCCTGGTCGACCGGACGGAGCTGGTCATCACGGCCCGCGCGATCATGGGTGTCGGCGCCGCGGTGGTCATGCCGGCCACGCTGTCCCTGCTGGTCGCGATCTTCCCCCGGCGTGAGCGGGCCAAGGCCATCACGGCCTGGACGGCCACCTCGGGACTGGCCATCGCCGTCGGTCCACTGGTCGCCGGCTGGCTGCTCCGGGACCACGCCTGGGGTTCGACCTTCCTGATCAACGTGCCCATCGCGCTCGTCGCCGTCGTCGGCGCGCTCGCGCTGGTCCCGCCGTCCAGGGCGGCGGGCATGGGCCGGATCGACTACGTCGGCGGACTGCTGTCCATCGTCTCCGTCGGTTCGCTGGTGTACGCGACCATCGAGGGCCCGCACTTCGGCTGGGGCGCCGGTCCGGTCGCCGCGGCCGTCGTCGCCGGTGTCGGCCTGGTGGGGTTCGTGGTCTGGGAGCTGCGGCATCCGCACCCGATGCTGGACGTCCGCAAGTTCCGGCTGCGGTCCTTCAGCGGTTCGATGCTCGCGGTGCTGTTCTTCTTCTTCGGCACCTTCGGGGCGATCTACTACTCCACCCAGTTCCTCCAGTTCGTGCTGAACTACGACGCCTTGGAGACCGGTGTACGCCTGCTGCCGCTGGCCGGTGCCGTCTTCGTCGGCGCCGCGGTGACCGGGCGGCTGACCCCGAAGCTGGGCGTGCGGGCCATGGTCGTGGCCGGCATGGTGATCGGCACCGCGGGCGTCTCCCTGCTCACCCGGGTCGACGCGGGTTCCACGTACCCGGACTTCCTCGCGCCGATGATGATGCTGGGCTTCGCGATCGGTCTGAGCGTGTCCCCGGCCACCGACACGATCATGGGGTCGTTCCCGGAGAGTGAGCTGGGCGTCGGCGGCGGTGCGAACGACACCGCGCTGGAACTGGGCGGCTCGCTCGGCATCGCGATCCTCGGCTCGCTCCTCGGCACCGCGTACCGGGACGAGCTGACCGGCCTGGTCGGCGGCAACCTTCCGGCCGCCGCGCTGGAGACCGCCAAGGACTCGGTGGGCGGCGGCCTGGCGGTCGCCGAGCAGGTCGCGAAGGACCCCGCCGGCGGGGCGCGGCAGGCGCAGGCCCTGACCGAGGCGGTGCACGAGGCCTTCGCGCACGGCGTCGCCCGGACCAGCCTGGTCGGCGCGATCATCATGGCCGCCGGCACGCTGATAGTGCTCGCGGTCCTGCCCGGCCGCAAGGCCACCGTGGACACGGAGCGGCCGCAGGAGAGCGGGGCCACGGAGGGGCGCGAGGAGTACTCCGACGCGCGGTAGGACGACCCGCCCGGCCGCCCCGCGGTCGGGGCGAGGGGGCCGGGTCGCCGTCCGATTCAGTCGGAGGCGGCCGCGGGCTCCGGTTCCGGCTCCGTCCCTGTGGACGCCGCCGCCGCTGCCGCCGCCACGCCCGGCATCAGCTCGCTCATCGCAGCGCACTGCTCGGGCCCCATGACGTGGGCCAGCGCGCCCGTCACCGTCTCGGACAAGGTGCCGGACGCCTCATGGAGCAAGCGACGGGCCTTCTCGGTGAGGGCCACCTCGACACCGCGCTTGTCCCCGCACACCGACTTGCGGGTGACCAGACCGGCGTGCTGAAGGCAGGCGATCTGATACGTCAGCCGGGTCTTGGGCCGCCCCAGCAGCTCCGCGACGCGGGTCATGCGCAGGCCGCCCTGGGGCTGCTCCGCGAGGAGGCACAGGACCAGGAACTCGTCGTGCGAGACGTCGAGCCGCTCCTTGACCACCGAACGCAGTCGCTGTTCCACCGCCCCGGTAGCGGCCAGCAGCAGCATCCAGCCGCGCAGCTCCGGTGGCAGCAGCCCGGGGGCGGCGCCCTGGGCCGACGGACATGCGGGCAGGTCGGCGGGGTGTTCGACGGAGTCTGCCATGGCATCGAGTGTATCCCTTGTCCAAATTTGCACGACTTGGTTGTTCAGATTTGGATTACCAGCTACCGTGGCCGCGACCTCATATCCAGATGCGCAACACAAGGAGAACGGCCATGACCGTCGCTGTGGAAACCGGACTGTGGCAGCTCGACGCGGGCGCCTCCACCGTCGCCCTGAAGCACAAGTCGATGTGGGGCCTGGTCACCGTCAAGGGCGTCTTCGCCACCGTCGGCGGCGGGGGCGAGGTGGCCGCGGACGGAACCGTCACCGGCACCCTGACCCTGGACGCGGCCTCGATCGACACCAAGAACGCCAAGCGGGACACCCACCTGCGCAGTGCGGACTTCTTCGACGTCGACAAGTACCCCGAGATCACCTTCGCGCTGCGCGCCGCCGAACTCGGCGCCGACGGGGCCGTGAAGGTCTCCGGCGGGCTGACGGTGCATGGCATCAGCCGGCCGCAGACCTTCACCGCGCGCCTGAGCCAGGCGGACGCCGACGCGGTCACCCTGGATGCCACGTTCACCGTGGACCGGGGGGAGTTCGGAGTGACCACGAACCAGCTCGGCATGATGGGCGGCCTGACGACGATCATCACCACGCTCCGCTTCACACGCAAGGTTGCCTGACACGACGTCGGCGTGATCGGGGCTGGTGGGCGGGGTGTGATTCGGCGGGACGATTGCGGTGTGGCCGTGACGGGAAGCCGCCGCTCGGTGCCGAAAGGGGTGGCGGTCCGTGTCGTTGTTGGGCCGAACGGGTGACTTGGCGTAAGAATTGACTGGTGCACGCATTGAAGGCGAGTCAGTTCGGGGGGTGCCGGTGAACCGTTACGACGTCACCGATGAACAATGGGAAGGGCTCGCTCAGGTTGTTCCCTTGCGGGGCCGGGACGCGTGGCCGTCGGCGGTGGGCCATCGCGCGCTCCCGGACGCGGAGACGGAGACCCGGCGCCGGTTCGTGGTGCTGCGGATCAGCGTCTTCGCCGACGCCCGTGAGGTGGCCGAGACACTGATGGCGGGCATCCCGGTGCTGCTCGACCTGACGAGCGCGGAGACCGACACCGCCAAGCGTGTCCTGGACTTCTCCACCGGGGTCGTCTTCGGCCTGGCCAGTGGCATGCACCGGGTCGACCGCAACGTCTTCCTGCTGACCCCGCCGGGCACCGAGGTGAGCGGAATCATGGAGGGGGCGGGAGTTCCCGGGGTCTGAGCCTGCGCCCGGGCGCTCGCGTACCCGGAAGGCCGCGCCGAGCGGCGGAGGACGTCAGCGGTGATCGCGCTCGCGTCACCCGTCGCCGCTCGGCCGCACCGGTTCGGCTCAACCACACCGGTTCCGTTCGGCGCGCCCGGTTCCGTTGGCCAGTTCGTCTGCACGCGTCCTGCTCGCTGTGCTGATCCTGCCCGACTGTGCGCGCTCCGCCCGGTGCGGCTTCCAGGAGGCGTCCCCGGCGTTCCCGGGGTCCCGGGGACGCCTCGTGGTCGCTCGATCGTAGGAAGCTTCTCCGGGCGGAACGGTTCGGCTGTCGGCGGAGTCCTACGGTCCGGACATGCCCTCGCCGTCTGCCTCTTCCGCGCACTCGCCCTCGCCCCGGTCCGCGTCCGACGGGGTGCCGGCCGGGGACGCCACTCGTACCGTGCCCGCGCAGGCGCCGTCCGTGGAGGAGCGACGTGTTCCGTCCGCGCCCGGCCCCGGCACGGCGTCCGCCCAGGTGCGGTACGTCCGGCCCTGCGTCACCGAACTGCGGCTCTCCGCCTTCGCGGGGCATCGGCGGGCCCGGTTTCCGCTGGGGGCGGTCACGCTGTTCGTGGGAGCCAGCGGGAGTGGCAAGAGCAGTGCGCTGCGGGCGTACGAGGCACTGGCGCGGCTCGGAGGCGGGGCCCGGCTGGGTGAGGTGTTCGCCGACCCGGTCGCCTGTGTGCCTCAGGGGGCGCGGCCCGATGCCCAGAGCCGTCGCGGCTTCCGCATCGGATGCACGGCCGACGGACCCGGTGGGCCGGTTCAGCTCGACGTCGCCGTGCAGGCCGAACCCGAGTTGCGCATCGTGGGGGAGCGGCTGAGCGCCGCTGGTGTCGTGTTGCTGGAGACGGCCCTGCGCGACCCCGGACGCCGCACGGTGCAGGCCGCCTGGCACACCGGCGGCTCCGCGCCCGTGACGCGCGCCCCGCTGCCCGACGACCGGCTCGGCACCGCGCTGCTGCCGCTGCGCGTGGCCGGCCGGACCGACGGACAGCGGCAAGTGCTCGCCGCCGCCGAGCAGATGGTGGTCGCCCTGCGGTCCGTCTTCGCCTGCGATCCGCAGCCCGACTGGATGGGCGTCCCCGTACCCACCGGGTCGGGAAGGCTGCTCGCCGGCTGCGACAACCTCGCCGACGTCCTGTGGCGCACCCGCGAGGAGTGCGGACGCCGGCATGCGGCACTGGTGGCCGCGCTGTCCGCCGGATCCGCCGCACCGGTCGTGGACCTGCGCGCCGAGACGCTGGCCGACGGCACGGTCCGCGCGCTGCTCGACCGCGCCGACGGCAGCCGCACCGAACTCGCCCGGCTCGGATACGGCGAGCTGCGCTACGTCGCCCTCGCCCTGGTGCTGCTCACCGGGCCGGGCGTCCTCGACGTGGACCAGGCCGGGGAGGTGCCCGCCGCGATGCAGACCCTCACCCTGCTCGCGGACGGCCTCGACCGGGGCCTCGACGCACGGCAGCGCGCCGAACTGCTGCGGCTGGCGGTGCGGATGGCCGAGCGCGGGCACATCCGCTGTGTCGGCGCGGTCGGCGACGGGTACCGGGCCGCCCGTACGGAGGGGGTGACGGTGGTACACCTGGGTCCGTGACGGAACAACACCTCGACGTGGCGAAGCTGCAGCGCAGGCTGGCCGAGTTCGCGGCCGCGCGGAACTGGCAGCCCTTCCACACCCCCAAGAACCTCGTCGCCGCGCTCAGCGTGGAGGCGTCCGAACTGGTCGAGATCTTCCAGTGGTTGACGCCGGAGGAGTCGGCGCGCGTGATGGACGACCCGGACACCGCCCACCGGGTCACCGACGAGGTCGCCGACGTGCTCGCCTATCTGCTGCAACTGTGCGAGGTGCTCGGGATCGATCCGCTGGCGGCGCTGGACGCGAAGATCGACCGCAACGAGCACAGGTTCCCGGCACCGTAGCGACACCCGGACCCCTCGGCACCACCACACCCGGACGCCTCGGCACCGGGACGCCTCGCCGACACGGCACCTCAGTGCCTCGGTCCCACGGCACCTGGACGCCTCGAACGTGAGTGGCGCGGTCCGTTTTCACTCTCCGCAGTCAACGGGCGGACCGAAATCGATTTGTTGTCCACAGATTTCGGTCTTCCTCTGGCTTTTCGCCCCACAGACCCTCACTCTGGGTAGTGGACTGGTGGAGACGGGTGTTCGGGCGGACGTGCGGCAGCACGTCGGGGCAGACGGGGGCAGCGCATGGACGCGGTGCGGCTCATCCTGACGAGCAGGCGCGCGCTCGCGGGCAGCGGCGAGGGAGCGGGGATACTCGAGGAAGTGTGGCAGGCACAGGCCCTGGCGCAGGCGATCGGCAGTCGCCTCGCCGTCTCGGGCCCGCCCGAACTGCGCGGCGAGGCACTGGGTCTGACCGAACTGGCGGGCAGAGGCTGCGGAGTGCTGGGCGCGCCGGACCTCGACCCAGGCGACCTGCTCGCCGCCCGGCTCACCGAACTGGACGACGCCCGGCAGGCCCTGCTCGATCTGAGCGGCCTGCTCGGCGAGGTCGGCATCGCCCTGGTCGGTCTGGCGAGCTCGGCGGACGACGAGGGCACGTACTGGAAGTGCATGGAGGCCATCGACGCGGCGGACGAGTCCAGGGACCGGGTCCTGGAGATGCTGCGCAAGCTGGCGGCGAGGGAGGAACGGGAGGAGAGGGAGGGCGCCCTGCCGGAAAGGTGAGGACGCCGGGAGAGAGCAGAGAGCGAGCCGAGAGGACCCCGGCCGACGATCACTACGGAGGCCGGTCACCGGGCCGGGCAGCCCCGCACGCACGGCGCTTGCGTTTTTCACCCGGCCGGGGACGGCCGGGGGAGCGGGGACCGGTGGGGTCGTCGAGAACGCCGGAGTGCAGGATGGAGACATGGATCTCCGTATCTTCACCGAGCCCCAGCAGGGGGCGACCTAC
Organism: Streptomyces sp. NPDC088157; assembly: GCF_044741545.1. NCBI lineage: Bacteria > Bacillati > Actinomycetota > Actinomycetes > Kitasatosporales > Streptomycetaceae > Streptomyces > Streptomyces sp. NPDC088157. The sequence continues at coordinate 408,692 of NZ_JBIUSU010000006.1, read as the reverse complement.
GACACCCTCCTCACCGTGGCCAAGGCCACCGAGGACCTCGGTTTCGACGCCTTCTTCCGGTCCGACCACTATATGAAGATGGGCGAGGCGAGCGGTCTCCCGGGCCCCACGGACGCCTGGATCACCCTCGCCGGGCTCGCCCGCGAGACCAAGCGCATCCGCCTCGGCACGCTCATGACGGCCGGCACCTTCCGGCTGCCCGGCGTCCTCGCCATCCAGGTCGCGCAGGTGGACCAGATGTCGGGCGGACGCGTGGAACTGGGCCTGGGCGCCGGCTGGTTCGAGGAGGAGCACAAGGCGTACGGCATCCCCTTCCCGAAGGAGAAGATCGGCCGCCTGGAGGAGCAGCTGGAGATCGTCACGGGTCTGTGGGCCACGGAGCTCGGCAAGACCTACGACTTCCACGGCACGTACTACGACCTCACCAACTCGCCCGCGCTGCCCAAGCCCGCGCAGGCGAAGATCCCGGTGCTGATCGGCGGCACCGGCGCGACCCGCACGCCGCGGCTGGCCGCCCGGTTCGCCGACGAGTTCAACATGCCGTTCGGCACGGTCGAGGACAGTGAGCGCCAGTTCGGCCGGGTACGGGCAGCCGCGGAGGAGATCGGCCGGTCAGCCGACGCCATCACCTTCTCGAACGCCCTCGTCGTCTGCGTCGGCAAGGACGATCAGGAACTCGCCCGGCGCGCCGCCGCGATCGGCCGCGAGGTGGACGAGCTGAAGACCAACGGGCTCGCCGGTTCCCCGGCCGAGGTCGTCGACAAGATCGGCCGTTACGCCGAGACCGGCTCCCGCCGGTTCTACCTCCAGGTCCTCGACCTGCACGACCTGGACCACCTGGAGCTGATCTCCGCCCAGGTGCAGGCGCAGCTGGGCTGACCACGGGGGCGGGAAGGTGGAGAAGGCCGCCGCCGCCGACCGCGCCACCGCCCTCGGTAACACCGAAGGCTCGTCGGCGTGACCGGCCGGCCCGGCTTGGACATCGTGGTCCCCCTTGTCCGGCCGCCCGGGCGCGCCGCCGATCAGCTGTGACACGGCTGTGACCGGAGGTATGGCCTCCGTCACGGTCGGGCGGGCGGGACCTTGATGAGGTGGCCGGATGCGCAGCTCCTTCCCCCTCCTCCCGGCCCTCGCCGCCGTCCTGCTCCTCTCGGCGTGCGGATCGGAACGTGCCGGAACGCAGAACGGCGGCGTCGGCGCGGGCGGTTCGACGCCCCGGACCGAGGTCACCCAGCCCGCGGTGGACGGGGTCCGGATCACCTCGGTGACCGCTCCCTTTGATCCTTCCGCCTCCGCGACCCCCAGCGCGCCCGGCGGCGGACTCGTCAAGGCCGAACGCCTTCCCACCGGGTCGCCCGCCGGCTCCGGCGTCTCGGCCGCCTACGAGGTCACCAACAAGGGTGGCGAAGAGCTGACCTACACCATCCGTTTCGACTTCACGACGAGCGCGGGCGAGGTCGTGAGCAACCAGCGAGTGACCGTGCGGTCGGTGGGCGCCGGTCGGACGGTGCGCGGGACCGTGCGGCCGGAGGCACTCGTGCCGGGAGCGTCGCGAGTGACGACGGTGAAGGTCGGTGAGGTGACCAAGGTCCCGGCGGACGAGGCGCCGGCCGAGGCCGGGGTCTGCCCGCCCTCCGGGGTCCGTGTCACGGCCGACGACGGCGACGCCGCGATGGGGCTGCGCGTCGTGGGACTCGTCCTGGAGAACTGCGGCGAACAGGACTACACCCTGGACGGCTACCCGCAGGTCAGCCTGCTGGACGAGGACCATGAGCCGATCGACGGCGTGTCGGTCCTGAAGGGCAGCGGCGGCATCGCCACCGTCACCGGGTTCGACGACGCGCCCCGGCCCGTCACCTTGAAGCCGGGTGAGCGCGCCAACGCCGGCCTGATGTGGCGCAACACCACCGGCTTCGGCACCGCGGTCGACGTCCCCTACGTCCGGGTGCGCGCCAAGTCCGGCGCCGACCCGGTGATGGTGACCCCCCACCTGGACCTCGGCACCACCGGAAAGCTGGGCGTCAGCCCGTGGCGCAGCGCGGCGCGGTAGCCCTGGGTGAACCGCGGGCGCACCACCCAGGACCGAGCTCGACCAGCCACCCGGTCCGCGCCCACCTGTCTGCCGCCCCCGGGCCAGGCGCTCGACGCGCCGCCCGCCCGGGCACCCGGTCCGCCGCCCGACCGCCCGCTCGCCCGGCTGGGCAGCCGGTCCGCCGCCCGCCCGGTGAGCAGTCGGCCTGGTCCGTTGCCCGGCCGAGTGGGCAATCGTCTGCAGCCCTCGGCCCGGTGCCCGGCGCCGTCCGTCTGCCGCTCGCCCGGCCGGGCGCCCGGTCCGCCGCCCGCCCGGCGAGCAGTCGGCCGGGTCCGTTGCCCGACCGACTGGGCGATCGTCTGCCGCCCCCGCCCCCGCCCCCGCCGGGCGCGCCATCCGTCTGCCGCCCGCCCGGCTGGGCGCCCGGCCGCCGCCTTCGGCCCGGTGCTCCTGCGCTCCGGTCGGTTCGGTGTCCGGTTCGTGGTCTGACCAGCGCCGACGGGGGCCGGTCGGCTGGGAAAATCGCGGGTGGCGCCGGAGCGTTCTCGGTACGTTGTGAGGGCGGGCAAGCGCACGATCAACGTGCTTCCGCTCCCTTTTCCGAACCCACCGAGGCACCCACGTGTTCCTGACGATCAGCACCACCGGCACCCCCGAACGTCCTGCCACCGACCTGGGCTTCCTGCTGCACAAGCATCCCGACAACGCGCAGGCGTTCTCCACCTCCTACGGCAAGGCCCACGTCCTGTATCCCGAGGCCGATGCCGAGCGCTGCACGGCGGCGCTGTTGCTGGAGGTGGACGCCGTGGCGCTGGTCCGGCGGGGCAAGGGCCGGGGCGGTGCTCCGGACGCGGCCCTCGCGCAGTACGTCAACGACCGCCCCTACGCGGCCTCCTCGCTGCTCGCGGTCGCCCTGAGCGGCGTGTTCTCCAGCGCGATGCGCGGCGTGTGCGCGGCGAAGCCCGAACTGCCCGCGCAGACACGTCCGTTGCGTATCGAGGTACCCGCGCTGCCCGCCCGTGGCGGCGCCGACCTCGTACACGGTCTCTTCGAGCCGCTCGGCTGGACGGTACGTGCCGAACCGGTACCCCTTGACACGGAGTTCGCGGAGTGGGGCGACTCGCGGTACGTGAGCCTGGTGCTGGAGTCGGAGACGCTCACCGTCGCCGAGGCCCTGCGCCACCTGTATGTCCTGCTGCCCGTGCTCGACGACGCCAAGCACTACTGGGTCTCCTCCGACGAGGTCGACAAGCTGCTGCGCGCCGGTGAGGGCTGGCTGTCCGACCACCCCCAGCAGAAGCTGATCACGAGCCGCTATCTGTCCCGCCGCTGGTCGCTGACCCGGCAGGCGATGGAGCGGCTGGAGCTCGTCCGGCTCGCCGAGGCCGACGACAGCGAGGTGGAGGAGATCGACAACGCGGTCGAGGCGGAGGCCGAGACGGAGGAGCGTCCGACCCCGCTGGCCGAGCTGCGCCGCGAGGCGATCGTCACGGCGCTCACGGAGGCCGGGGCCGCCCGGGTGCTGGACCTCGGCTGCGGACAGGGTCAGTTGGTGCAGGCGCTGCTGAAGGACCCGCGATTCACCGAGATCGTCGGCGTCGACGTGTCGATGCGCGCGCTCACCATCGCCTCCCGCCGCCTGAAGCTGGACCGCATGGGTGAGCGGCAGGCATCCCGCGTCCAGCTCCTCCAGAGCTCGCTCGCCTACACCGACGCCCGCCTCAAGGGCTATGACGCCGCCGTGCTCAGCGAGGTGATCGAGCACCTCGACCTGCCGAGGCTGCCCGCCCTGGAGTACGCGGTGTTCGGCTCGGCCCGCCCGCGCACGGTCCTGGTGACCACCCCGAACGTCGAGTACAACGTCCGCTGGGAGAGCCTCCCGGCAGGCCATGTCCGGCACGGCGACCACCGCTTCGAGTGGACCCGTGAGGAGTTCCGCGGCTGGGCGGCCACCGTCGCCGAACGGCACGGCTACGCCGTCGGGTTCGTCCCGGTCGGCCTGGACGACCCGGAGGTCGGCCCGCCCACCCAGATGGCCGTCTTCACCATGAGCAGCGTGAACGAGAAGGAGGCGAAGGCAGCATGACCGACACTCAGGTTTCCACGAAGCAGGGCCGTGCACTGCCCGTCACCGACCTCTCCCTCGTCGTGCTGATCGGTGCGTCCGGGTCCGGCAAGTCCACCTTCGCCCGCCGCAACTTCAAGCCCACCGAGGTCATCTCCTCCGACTTCTGCCGAGGTCTGGTCTCCGACGACGAGAACGACCAGAGCGCCACGCGGGACGCGTTCGACGTCCTGCACTACATCGCGGGCAAGCGACTCGCGGCCGGCCGCCGCACCGTGGTCGACGCCACCAACGTGCAGCAGGACGCCCGCCGTCAGCTGATCGACCTGGCCAAGCAGTACGACGTGCTGCCCATCGCCATCGTGCTGGACGTGCCGGAGGAGGTGTGCGCCGAACGCAACGCGGCCCGCACCGACCGGGCCGACATGCCCCGTCGGGTCATCCAGCGCCACACCCGCGAACTCCGCCGCTCGCTGCGCCACCTGGAGCGCGAGGGCTTCCGCAAGGTGCATGTCCTGCGGGGCGTCGAGGACGTCGCGAACGCCACGGTCGTCACCGAGAAGCGCTACAACGACCTGACCCACCTCACCGGCCCCTTCGACATCATCGGCGACATCCACGGCTGCTCCTCCGAACTGGAGTCGCTGCTCGGCAAGTTGGGCTATGCCGACGGCGTCCACCCGGCGGGCAGGCAGGCCGTGTTCGTCGGCGACCTGGTCGACCGGGGCCCGGACAGCCCGGGCGTCCTGCGCCGCGTGATGACGATGGTCGAGTCGGGCAACGCCCTCTGTGTGCCGGGCAACCACGAGAACAAGTTCGGCCGTCATCTGCGGGGTCGCAACGTCCAGCACACCCACGGACTGGCCGAGACCATCGAGCAGATGGAGGGCGAGAGCGAGGAGTTCCGCACCCAGGTACGGGAATTCATCGCGGGCCTCGTCAGCCACTACGTCCTCGACGGCGGCAGGCTCGTGGTCTGCCACGCGGGCCTGCCGGAGAAGTACCACGGCCGCACCTCCGGCCGCGTCCGCTCGCACGCGCTGTACGGCGACACCACCGGCGAGACGGACGAGTTCGGCCTGCCGGTGCGCTACCCGTGGGCGGAGGACTACCGGGGCCGTGCGGCGGTGGTCTACGGCCACACGCCCGTCCCGCAGGCCACCTGGCTCAACAACACCATCTGCCTGGACACCGGTGCCGTCTTCGGCGGCAAGCTGACCGCGCTGCGCTGGCCGGAACGCGAACTGGTCGACGTACCGGCGGAGCAGGTCTGGTACGAGCCGACGAAGCCGCTGCGTTCCGAGGCGCCCGGCGGACACGACGGCCGTCCGCTGGACCTGGCGGACGTGCACGGCCGACGCGTCGTCGAAACCCGGTACGAGGGCCACGACCGTGTCACCATCCGCGAGGAGAACGCGGCCGCGGCCCTGGAGGTCATCAGCCGGTTCGCGGTGGATCCGCGGCTGCTGCCGTACCTTCCGCCGACGATGGCGCCGACGGCCACCTCGCAGGTCGAGGGCTATCTGGAGCACCCGGCGGAGGCGTTCGCGCAGTACGCGCGGGACGGTGTCGCGCGGGTCGTGTGCGAGGAGAAGCACATGGGCTCGAGGGCGGTGGCCCTGGTGTGCCGGGACGCGGAAGCGGCGCGCAGGCACTTCGGGGTGGACGGCCCCACCGGATCCCTCTACACCCGCACGGGCCGCCCGTTCTTCGACGACGAGACCGTCACGGAGGAGATCCTCGGGCGTATCCGGACGGCGGTGGACGAGGCGGGTCTCTGGACGGAGGCGGCTGCACCCGGCGGCGCCTCCGGCGCGGTGGACTGGATCCTGCTGGACGCCGAGCTGCTGCCCTGGTCGCTGAAGGCCTCGGGTCTCCTCCGTTCGCAGTACGCGGCCGTGGGCGCCGCGTCCGGTGCGGTGTTCCCGGGCGCCCTGTCCGCCCTGGAGCGCGCGGCGGCCAGGGGCGTCGACGTCGGGGACCTCCTCGCCCGCCAGCGTGAACGCGCGTCGGACGCGGCCGCGTTCACGCAGGCGTACCGCCGTTACTGCTGGACGACGGACGGCCTGGACGGCGTACGGCTGGCCCCGTTCCAGATCCTCGCGGTCCAGGGGCGCAGCCTCGCCGACCTGCCGCACGACGAGCAGCTGTCGCTCATCGACCGGCTGGTGGAACACGACAACACAGGTCTGCTCCAGACGACCCGGCGTCTGTACGTCGACACGGCCGACGCCGAGTCGGTCCGGGCCGGTGTCGACTGGTGGCTGGAGATGACGGGCCGAGGCGGCGAGGGCATGGTCGTCAAGCCGCTGGGCGCCCTGGTCGGCAGCGCACAGGGCCGGCTGGTCCAGCCCGGCATCAAGTGCCGGGGCCGCGAGTACCTCCGGATCATCTACGGCCCGGAGTACACCCGCCCCGACAACCTGACCCGTCTGCGCGGCCGCTTCCTCAACCACAAGCGGTCGCTGGCGATCCGCGAGTACGCCCTCGGCCTGGAGGCCCTGGCCCGGCTGGCGGAGGGCGAGCCGCTGTGGCGCGTCCACGAGGCGGTGTTCGGGGTCCTGGCCCTGGAGTCGGAGCCGGTGGACCCGCGGCTGTGAGACGGCAGCCGGTCCGTGCCGTCGGCACGGACCGGTCCCGGACGGGCTGTGCCCGCCGATCCCGGACGACCGCTGTGCCCCGCCGGTCCCGGACCATGTGAAACGCGGTGGCGCGGACGGGCGGGACCGTGTGGCCGTGCGGTCCGTGGGCACCTCGCGGGCGTGGCTCATCCGACGAGCCGCAGGGCCGTCTCCGCTCTTCCGACCCGTACCCGCTGTCCCCACGTCAGTTCCACCGCGTCGCTCTCGATCCCGTCGCCGAAGGCGATGAGGCGTTCCGACTCGACGGTGAGGGTCAGACGGCCGCCGGCCGGCAGCTCGCCCGCGACCAGGGAGGTGCCGGTCGCCGGAGACGGCCACGCCTCCCGTACGAACCACACCAGCCGGTCCTCCGTCGGACCCGGCAGCCGCGGGCCGACGTCACCGCCGCCACCCCGCTCCTGCCACACCGAGCGGATCCATCCGGTCGCTCCCGTGCCCGTTCCCACCAGCACTCCGGAAGAGGCCTGGGCCTCGACGGCACCCCCGTCGTCGTCGAGGCCCAGGCGGTAGCGGGCGGTCTGGTGTCCTGCGGCGCCCAGATAGATCTCGTTGAGGGCCAGCAGCCGCTGCGTGTCGTCGGCGACCGCCTCCACCATGGTCAGCTCGGCCGTGCCGGTGCCGGCCGCGAGTACGGCGGGCAGCAGCAGCCGGGCGTCCGCAGGACGGTGGCGGACCAGGACGCCCGGATTGCGGCCGGGGTCGGTGTCGATGCCGATCACCGGCTGACCGGCCAGGTACTTGGCGACGTTCGCCACGAGTCCGTCCTGGCCGACGACGAGCACCACGTCCTCGGGAGCGAAGAGGAAGCGGTCCAAGTCCCTCCGTTCGACCCGTGTCTGACGCCATGTCAGCGGAATGGCCGCCGTCACCTCCGCCAGGGCGTGCCTGGTGCGCCGGTGGCGTTCGGCGACCTCCTCGATGTCCCGGCCCCGGGAGGAGAGGAAGAAGGCGGCCTGGCCGTGGGTGCCGTGCCGGGCCACCAACTCCTCGTACTCCGTCGTGCGGTGGACCAGCACGGCCCGCGGGGCGAGGCTCATTCCCGTTCCCCGGCGCCGAGCCTCGACAGGAGCCCGGTGAGGACGTCGGGCGAGACCGTCACGCTGTCGATGCGCGGCAGGTTCTCCGCGAGGCGCGACCCGGTGAGGGCGTGCAGGGTCGCCACGTCGACGTCCGCGTGCACCCGCAGCCAGGCCGCCTGTGCCTGGGCCCGCGCCTCGCCGAGCTCGCGCGCGGCCTGCGCCTCGGCATGGGCGAGCTGGACCGAGCGGGCGGCTTCGGCCTCCGCGAGCCGGACCGTGCGCGCCGCTTCCACCCCGGTCAGCCGCTCCGTGCGCCGGGCCTCGGCCTCCGCCAGCCGCACCTGCGTCGCGGCCTCGGCCTCGGCCAGCTTCACCGAGCGTGCCGCCTCCGCCTCCGCGAGCCGCACGGACCGGGTCGCCTCCGCCTCCGCCCGCACCTTGTCCGCCGCCGCGTTCTCCTCGGCCTCCCGGCGGGCGTTCGTACCGCGCTGCTCGACCAACTGCTCCTCGCGCCGGGCCAGTTCGATCTTGCTGGCGAGTTCGTTCTCGGCGATCGTCCGTTCCCGCTCGACGGCCACCGCCCGCCGTTCGTACGTGGCCCGGTCGGCCTCCTGCTGGATCAGCTCGCGCGCCGGGGTGCGCAGCGCCCGCTCCACCTCCGGCTCCGGGCGCAGGGCGACGACCCGCACGGCCACGATCTCGATGCCCGTGGCCGGCAGCCGCGGCTCCGCCGCCAGCCCCGCCGCGACCCGCTCCCGGACCGACGTCACACCGTCGACCAGCGCCGACGACAGCGACGTACGCGCGAGGACGTCCAGCGCGTGCTGCTGTGCCGTCTCGGTGAGCAGTGTGCCGAGCTGTTCCAGGGGCGCACTGCGCCACACGCCCGTGTCCGGGTCGATGGAGAAGTCGAGGCGGGCGGCCGCGACGGCCGGGTCGCTGACCCGGTAGGTCACCGTCGCCTGCACCGCCACATCCTGGAAGTCGACGGTGCGGGCGTGGAAGGTCATCGCCAACTCGCGGTCGTCCACCGGCACTTCGGAGAGCGCGGCGCTCAGCGAGCGGAACCAGAAGCTCAGCCCCGGTCCGTCGTGCGCCAGCTTGCCGGAGCGGTGGTGGCGCACATGCGCCGTCGGAGCGCCGCGCAGATGGCGCCAGCCCAGGCGCCGGGTGATGTCGGCCATGAGAGACCCCCCTCGGTCCTTTCTCGTCAGTACGACGATAAGTGAACGATAGCCTTCGCTCCCCTTGTCGTCAAGAGGACGAGAACGCCGGGAGGGGGTGAGGGGCGAAACAAGCTGGTTAGGAAACGGTCCGGTAGGGGGTGAAGGTGGTCCCCGATGGTCAGGATGGAGGCATGGGATTCCATGTCGACTCCGAGGCCGGGCGGCTGCGCCGCGTCATCCTGCACCGGCCGGATCTCGAGCTCAAAAGGCTCACGCCCAGCAACAAGGACGCTCTTCTCTTCGACGACGTGCTGTGGGTGCGCCGGGCGCGCGCCGAGCACGACGGGTTCGCCGACGTGCTGCGCGACCGGGGTGTCGCCGTGCACCTCTTCGGCGATCTGCTCACCGAGGCCCTGGAGATCCCGGCGGCCCGAGCGCTCGTCCTGGACCGTGTCTTCGACGAGAAGGAGTACGGGGTGCTCGCCACCGACCACCTCCGCGCCGCCTTCGAGACGCTTCCCGCCCCGCAACTGGTGGAGGCCCTCGTCGGTGGCATGACCAAGCGCGAGTTCCTGGAAGCGCACCCCGAGCCGACCTCCGTGCGCTTCCATGTCATGGACCTCGACGACTTCCTCCTCGACCCGCTCCCCAACCACCTCTTCACCCGTGACACCTCCGCCTGGATCTACGACGGCGTCGCCATCAACGCCATGCGCTGGCCTGCCCGGCAGCGCGAGACGGTCCATTTCGAGGCGATCTACCGGCATCACCCCCTGTTCCGCGGTGAGACGTTCCGCGTCTGGTCCGAGGGGCAGGCCGACTATCCGTCCACCATCGAGGGCGGTGACGTCCTCGTCATCGGCAACGGCGCCGTGCTGATCGGCATGAGCGAGCGCACCACCCCGCAGGCCGTCGAGATGCTCGCCCACAAACTGTTCGCGGCGGGCTCGGCCGAGACCATCGTGGCCCTCGACATGCCGAAGCGGCGTGCCTTCATGCACCTCGACACCGTGATGACCATGGTCGACCGCGACATCTTCACCCAGTACGCGGGCCTGGGCATGCTGCGCTCGTACACCATCGAACCGGGCGTCGGCGAGAAGGAGTTGAAGGTCACCGACCACCCGCCGGAGCACATGCACCGCGCGATCGCCGCGGCCCTCGGTCTGAGCGAGATCCGGGTGCTCACCGCCACCCAGGACGTCCACGCGGCCGAACGCGAGCAGTGGGACGACGGCTGCAACGTCCTCGCCGTGGAGCCGGGAGTCGTCGTCGCCTACGAGCGCAACGTCACCACCAACACCCATCTGCGCAAGCAGGGCATCGAAGTGATCGAGATTCCGGGCAGCGAGCTGGGCCGGGGGAGGGGGGGACCGCGCTGCATGAGCTGCCCGGTCGAACGGAGTGCCGTATAGGCGTACGGATGTCTGTATAAAAATGCTGCGGGTCGTATAGACTTCCGAGGGTCCCTGCCACCGCAGTCCTGTGCACTGCGTTACTTCACCGCACTTCTGGAGCGACCCCCATGGCGACAGTCCCGACCGCCCTCGCCGGCCGCCACTTCCTCAAGGAGCTGGACTTCACCGAGGAGGAGTTCCGCGGCCTGATCGAGCTGGCGGCCGAGCTCAAGGCCGCCAAGAAGGCCGGGACCGAGGTCCAGCACCTGCGCGGCAGGAACATCGCCCTGATCTTCGAGAAGACCTCGACGCGCACCCGCTGCGCGTTCGAGGTCGCCGCCGCCGACCAGGGCGCCTCGACCACGTACCTCGACCCCTCCGGCTCCCAGATCGGCCACAAGGAGTCCGTGAAGGACACCGCCCGGGTGCTGGGGCGGATGTACGACGGCATCGAGTACCGCGGGGACAGCCAGCACAAGGTCGAGGAGCTCGCCGCCCACGCGGGCGTGCCCGTCTACAACGGTCTCACCGACGACTGGCACCCCACCCAGATGCTCGCCGACGTGCTCACGATGACCGAGCACTGCGGCAAGAACCTCGCCGACGAGGCGTTCGTCCTCGCCTACCTCGGCGACGCCCGCTTCAACATGGGCAACTCCTACCTGGTCACCGGCGCTCTGCTCGGCATGGACGTCCGTATCGTCGCGCCCAAGGAGTACTGGCCCGGTGACGAGGTGATCGCACAGGCCCGCAAGCTCGCCGAGGGTTCCGGAGCCGCGATCCTGCTCACCGAGGACCTCGCCGAGGGCGTGGCCGGCGCCGACTTCGTCGCCACCGACGTGTGGGTCTCCATGGGCGAGCCCAAGGAGGTCTGGGACGAGCGGATCGCCGCCCTCGGCCCGTACGCCGTGACCATGGACGTCCTGCGCGCCACCGGCAACCCGGACGTCAAGTTCCTGCACTGCCTGCCGGCCTTCCACGACCTCGGCACCGAGGTCGGCCGCGAGATCCACGAGCGCCACGGCCTGGACTCCCTCGAGGTGACGGACGAGGTGTTCGAGTCGGCCCACTCGGTCGTCTTCGACGAGGCGGAGAACCGCCTGCACACGATCAAGGCCGTACTCGTGGCAACGCTCGCCTGAGCGGCCCCACGACGAGGAAGGCCCCCGCCCCGCGACCGCCGTCGGCATCGCGGTGATCGCCGCACGGCCGACGAGGGTCACGCCGTGCGACGCGGGGCCCGGCGTGGGTCACGCCCGGCGACGCGGGGCCCGGCGAGGGTCACGCCCGACGACGCGGGTCACGCCGTGCGACGCCGGGCCCGGCGAGGCCGAGCGGGCCGTCGTCAGGCCGGGTGCGGACGCCACTGCTGCGGAACGGCGGCCAGCCGGAACCACACGGCTTTGCCCTGCTCGGTGGGCCGGTGCCCGCAGGACGAGCTGAGGGCGCGGATCAGCAGCAGCCCGCGCCCGTGCTCCTGCCAGGGGTCGGGCTCCTCCCCGGAGGGGCGGGTGAGATCGCCGGGCGGCACCGGGTCGGCATCGTGCACCTCGACCCGGCAGCCGGTCGGCTGAAGCTCCACCACCAGCTCTATCGGCGCGTCCCCCGCGGTGTGCTCCACGGCGTTGGCCACCAGCTCGGCGGTGAGCAGCTCCGCGGTGTCGCTGTCCGCCCCGTGCTTCAGCTCGGCGAGCGCCGTACGGACCAGCGCACGGGCCACCGGCACGGCCGCGGCGGAGTGCGGCAGCGCGATACGCCAGGAGGCGGCCGGCTCGGAGGGGCGTTCGTGCAAGGCGAGTCCGTTCATGGCGCAGGTTCCGGTGATCGACATCAGACGGTCCTGCTTTCAACTTCAGGAATGGTACGGCGGCCTCCGGCAGAGGTGCTCGGCGGGCGCCGCATGGGGCCTTCGGCCCCTGTCCGGTGGCTTACCCGGATCAACGGTTCCGCTTGCGCTCCCGATCCCGTTGTTACCGCGCTATTGACGACCGGTGACGTGTGTGACGAGACCATGTCGTGCGGTGACACAGCGATTCTCCCCGGCCGCTCTATCGCGTACTCATGACGACAGTCACAAGAAGGTGATAACTTCGGAAGCGACTGTCGAGGAGGCCGACCTCATGAGTCCCTTCACCGGCTCCGCCGCCCGCACCTCCGACTGGCACCACCTGCGCGTCGAGCTCACCGACGGCGTCGCGACCGTCACCCTGGCCCGTCCCGAGAAACTCAACGCCCTCACCTTCGGCGCCTACGCCGACCTGCGCGACCTGCTCGCCGAGCTGTCCCGGGAGCGGTCGGTCCGCGTCCTGGTCCTGGCCGGCGAGGGCCGCGGCTTCTGCTCGGGCGGTGACGTCGACGAGATCATCGGCGCCACCCTCGGCATGGACACCGCCGGACTCCTCGACTTCAACCGGATGACCGGCCAGGTCGTGCGCGCCGTACGGGAGTGCCCGTTCCCCGTGATCGCGGCCGTGCACGGCGTGGCAGCGGGCGCCGGCGCCGTCCTCGCCCTGGCCGCGGACTTCCGGATCGCCGACCCCAGCGCCCGCTTCGTGTTCCTCTTCACCCGCGTCGGCCTCTCCGGCGGCGACATGGGCGCCGCCTACCTGCTGCCCCGGGTGGTGGGCCTCGGCCACGCCACCCGGCTGCTCATGCTCGGCGAACCGGTCCGCGCCCCCGAGGCCGAGCGCATCGGCCTGATCAGCGAACTGACGGACGAGGGCCGGTCCGACGAGGCCGCCCAGGCACTCGCCCGCCGCCTGGCCGACGGCCCGGCCCTGGCGTACGCCCAGACGAAGGCCCTGCTGACGGCCGAGCTGGACATGCCCCTGGCGGCGGCGGTGGAACTGGACGCCGCGACCCAGGCCCTGCTGATGAACGGCGAGGACTACGCGGAGTTCCACGCGGCGTTCAAGGAGAAGCGCCCTCCGAAGTGGAGGGGACGGTAGACGTGGCAGCCGACGTGCGTGGATCGCCCCCGGGGGCGCGGGACAGTGTCGACAAGGGGCTCCGCGGCGAGGCGCGACCGGTGGCGGTGCACCCGCAGCCGCCCGAATCGGCCCGACGTCCCCTACGAGTCGCGATCATCGGCGGCGGCCCCGGCGGCCTCTACGCGGCGGCCCTGCTCAAGCGCCTCGACCCCGCCCGCGAGATCACCCTCTGGGAACGCAACGCGCCCGACGACACCTTCGGGTTCGGAGTCGTCCTCTCCGACGAGACCCTCGGCGGCATCGAACACGCCGACCCGCAGGTCTACGCGGCCCTCCAGCAGGGCTTCGTCCGCTGGGACGACATCGACATCGTGCACCGCGGCGCCCGGCACACCTCCACCGGGCACGGATTCGCCGCCCTCGGCCGACGCGGACTCCTGGAGATCCTTCACGACCGCTGCCGCTCCCTCGGCGTCGACCTGCGCTTTCGCACCGAGGCGCCCGGTCCCGCACGGCTGGCGGAGGACTACGACCTCGTCATTGCCGCCGACGGTGTGCACAGCACCACCCGCGAGACGTACGCGCACGTGTTCCGCCCCCATATGGCCGGCCACCACTGCCGATACATCTGGCTCGCCGCGGACTTCGCCTTCGACGCGTTCCGTTTCGAGATCGCCGAGACCCCGCACGGCGTGATGCAACTGCACGGCTACCCCTACGCTGCCGACGCCTCGACCGTGATCGTCGAGATGCGCGAGGAGGTGTGGCGGGCAGCGGGTCTCGACGAACTCGACGAGCAGGAGTCGGTCGAGCGCTGCGCCAAGATCTTCGCGGACGCCCTCGGCGGACGCTCCCTCAAGTCCAACAACTCCACCTGGACCACGTTCCGTACCGTCGTCAACGAACGCTGGTCGCACGGCAACGTCGTCCTGCTGGGCGACGCCGCGCACACGGCCCACTTCTCCATCGGCTCGGGCACCAAGCTCGCCGTCGAGGACGCCCTGGCGCTGGCGTCCTGTCTGCACGAACACCCCGATACAAGCGGCGCGTTGACCGCCTACGAGGAGGAGCGCAGACCCGTCGTCGCCTCCACCCAGCGGGCCGCCCGCGCCAGCCTGGAGTGGTTCGAGAACGTCTGCCTCTACCTCGACCAGCCACCCCGCAGGTTCGCCTTCAACCTGCTCACCCGCAGCCGCCGGGTCACCCACGAGAACCTGCGGCTGCGCGATCCCCGCTTCACCGAGGCCGTGGAGCGGGAGGCCGGCTGTCCGCCCGGGACGCCCCCGATGTTCACCCCGTTCCGGCTGCGCGGCCTGACCCTGCGCAACCGGGTCGTCGTCTCGCCCATGGACATGTACTCCGCCACCGACGGCCTCCCCGGCGACTTCCACCTCGTCCACCTCGGCGCCCGCGCGCTCGGCGGAGCCGGACTGGTGATGACCGAGATGGTGTGCGTGTCGGCCCAGGGGCGCATCACGCCCGGCTGCGCCGGCCTCTACACCGGCCGGCAGGCCGAAGCCTGGCGGCGCATCACCGACTTCGTGCACGACCGGGCGCCGGGCACCGCGATCGGCGTGCAACTCGGCCACTCCGGGCGCAAGGGATCGACGAAACCGATGTGGGAGGGCATGGACGAACCGCTGCCCGACGGCAACTGGCCGCTCGTGGCGGCTTCCCCGCTGCCGTACGGGCCGGACAGCCAGCTGCCCCGGGAGCTAACCCGAGCCCAACTCACCGATTTGCGCCAGGAGTTCGCCGCCGCCGCCGCCCGGGCCGCCCGGTCCGGCTTCGACCTCCTCGAGCTGCACTGCGCTCACGGGTACCTACTGTCCGGCTTCCTCTCCCCGCTGACCAACCGCCGCACGGACGCCTACGGAGGCTCGCTCGCCGAGCGGCTGCGGTTCCCGCTGGAGGTCTTCGACGCGGTCCGTGCGGTATGGCCGGAGGAACGACCCATGACCGTCCGCATCTCCGCCACCGACTGGGCCCGGGGCGGCACTTCGGCCGACGACGCCGTCGAGATCGCCCGTGCCTTCGCGGCGCACGGCGCCGACGCGATCGACGTGTCGACCGGACAGGTGGTGGCCGAGGAACGCCCCGAGTTCGGACGCTCGTACCAGACGCCGTTCGCGGACCGGATCCGGCACGAGGCGAAGGTGCCCGTGATCGCGGTCGGCGCCATCTCCTCCTGGGACGACGTCAACTCGCTGATCCTGGCCGGTCGTACCGACCTCTGCGCCCTGGCCAGGCCCCACCTCTACGACCCGAACTGGACCCTGCACGCGGCCGCGGAGCAGGGCTACACCGGACCGGGCGCCGACTGGCCCGCCCCCTACCGGGCAGGCAGCCGTCCCCCGCGCACCGGCCGCACGGACCTGCCCGGGTCGGGGAGGGCCGGTCGGCGGCCCTGGGGTTCGACCGGGTGACTCACGGTGCGTCCGGGGTCACCCCGGCGAACTCCGCGCCCGCGTCCCGCAGGCGCTCGTGCAGCCCCTGGAACACGGCGGCCGAGCGGGTACCCGGCCAGTCCTCCGGCAGCAGACGGGCGGGCAGGCCGGGGTCGGTGTAGGGCAGGTGGCGCCAGGAGTCCAGGGCGAGGAGGTAGTCGCGGTACGCCTCCTCCGGCGGGGTCTCCGTACGCTGCCGCCAGGCGTGCAGCACGCGCGCGTGGGCGTCGAGGAACGTCTCGTGTTCCTTGGCGATGGCCGCCAGGTCCCACCAGCGGGCGACGGACTCGACGGTCGGCGAGAAGCCGAGGTGCTCGCCGCGGAAGAGGTCGACGTACGGGTCGAGACGCAGCCGCTGGAGGGTGTGCCGGGTCTCGTCGTGCAGTCGTGCCGGCGCGATCCACACGCCGGGTGCGGCGGTCCCGAATCCCAGGCCCGCGAGCCGCGACCGCAGCACGTGCCGCCTCTGACGCTCCGACTCGGGCACGGAGAACACCGCCAGCACCCAGCCCTCGTCCGCGGGCGGCGTCGTGGCATAGATGCGCCGGTCGCCGTCGTCGAGCAACTGCCTTGCCTCGCCGGACAGCTCGTACCCGGCCGCGCCCTGCGCCGTACGGGCCGGCAGCAGCAGCCCGCGCCGCTTCAGCCGGGACACCGAGGAGCGCACGGAGGGCGCGTCGACACCGACCGCGGCGAGCAGCCGGATCAGCTCGGCGACGGGCACCGGGCCCGGCGCGAAGCGGCCGTACGCGCCGTAGAGCGTGACGATGAGAGACCGGGGTGCGGGCTGATCGGACACGTTGATCATCTTAGGTCTTCGGCATCACTGCTGGTCACCATCGGTGTCATCACCGATGTGATGGCTTCCTGCGGGGTTCGGGGTGGGCCTTTCGGCGTGCCCTCCGGTGTGGCTTCGGGTGCGGCCTTCCGCGCGCAGTCTGAATCGCTGCAGTTTCCCGGTCGCCGTGCGCGGCAGCGCGTCCAGGAAGACGAACTCGCGCGGACACTTGTACGGCGCCAACTCCTCCTTGAGGAAGGCGCGCAGGGCCTCCGCGTCGGGCCGGGCGCCCTCCCGCAGGACGGCGAACGCGACGACCACCTGCCCCCGCTGCTCGTCGGTCCGTCCCACGACCGCCGCTTCCACCACCTCCGGGTGACGCAGCAGCGCCTCCTCGACCTCGGGGCCCGCGATGTTGTACCCGGCCGAGATGATCATGTCGTCGGCGCGGGCGACGTACCGGAAGTAGCCGTCGGCCTCACGGACGTAGGTGTCGCCGGTGACGTTCCAGCCGTCGCGCACGTACTGCCGCTGACGGGGGTCGGCGAGGTAGCGGCAGCCGACCGGGCCGCGTACGGCGAGCAGTCCGGGCTCGCCGTCGGGCACCGGTCTGCCGCCCGGGTCCTGCACGCGCGCCTGCCAGCCGGGGACGGGGACGCCGGTCCTGCCGGGCCGGATGTGTTCGTCGGCGGCCGAGATGAAGATGTGCAGCAGTTCGGTGGCGCCGATGCCGTTGATCAGCCGGAGCCCGGTCCGCTCGTGCCAGTCGTGCCAGGTGGCGGCGGGCAGGTTCTCACCCGCGGAGACGCAGCGGCGCAGCGAGGAGACGTCGTGCGCGCCGTTCAGGTCGTCGAGCATCGCGCGGTAGGCGGTGGGCGCTGTGAACAGCACGGTCACCCGGTGTTCGGCGATCGCGGGCAACAGCTGCCGGGGGCCCGCCTGTTCGAGGAGCAGCGCGCTGGCGCCGGCCCGCATCGGGAAGACGACCAGCCCGCCGAGGCCGAAGGTGAAGCCGAGCGGGGGACTCCCGGCGAAGACGTCGTCCGCAACCGGTTGCAGCACATGCCGCGAGAACGTGTCGGCGATCGCCAGCACGTCCCGGTGGAAGTGCAGACAGCCCTTCGGGCGCCCGGTGGTGCCGGAGGTGAACGCGATCAGCGCCACGTCGTCGGAAGCGGTTCTGACGGCTTCGTACGGCTCCGCCGGCGCCGACCGGTTCAGCAGGTCGTCGGGGCCGTCACCGCCGTACGTCGTGATCCGGAGCCCGGGTATCTCCGCCTTGGCCAGGTCGTCGACGGCCCTGATGTCGCACAGCGCGTGACCCACCCGGGCGATCTCGCACATGGTGCGCAGCTCGTTCGGCCGCTGCTGGGCCAGGACGGTGACCGCGATCGCGCCCGCCTTCAGCACCGCCAGCCAGCAGGCCGCGAGCCAGGGCGTGGTGGGGCCGCGCAGCAGCACGCGGTTGCCGGGGACGACTCCGAGATCGCCGCTCAGCAGATGCGCGATCCGGTCGACGCGGGCGCGCAGCTCCCCGTACGTCCAGGACGGGCCGGAGCCGGTGTGGAACACGGGCCGCTCCGGGGCGGCGCGGTCGAGCAGCTCGGCGGCGCAGTTCACCCGGTCGGGGTAGTTCAGTCCGGGCAGATCGAAGCGGAGGTCGGGCCGGTCGCCGGGCGGCGGAAGGTGGTCGCGCGCGAAGGTGTCGACGTGGGCCGAGACGTTCATGGGCGTTCGCCCCCCTTGCCTGGATGGACTGTCCGGCTGGGCTGCCCGGGCGGGCGTCGTCCTGGGGTCGCACAAGGAGCGTAGCGCGTTGGTGACGACAGTCAACGGTACGCGATATCGTCGTAGCGCAGGCGCCGGACACGGCGGGCGCCAGGCACGACAGGCGCCGAGTACGAGAGGCGCCAGGTACGACAGGCGCCAGACATGACAGGCGAGTACGAAAGGCGCCAGGCACGAGAGGCACCGGGTACGACAGGTACGGCAGAGGGGACAGGCGATGCCCGCATTCTCGCTCGAACCGGCACAGACCGCCTGGTGCGCCGAGCTGCGCGTCCTGGCCGCCGAGCGGCTGCGTCCCCTCGCCGAGAAGGGCGAACCGGGCCGCGTCAACCGTCCGCTCGTCGCCGAACTCGGCCGGCTCGGCCTGCTGTCGCGGCTGTTCACCTCCGGCGCCGTCGACCTCTGTCTGATGCGTGAGTCCCTCGCGTACGCCTGCACCGAGGCGGAGACCGCGCTCGCGCTGCAAGGGCTGGGCGCGCATCCGGTCCACGCCCACGGCACCCCCGCCCAGCGGCAGCGCTGGCTGCCCCGCGTCGTCGAAGGCACCGCGGCCGCCGCGTTCGCCCTGAGCGAGCCCGGCGCGGGCTCGGACGCGGCGGCCCTTTCCCTGGCCGCCGAGCCGGACGGGCCGGGACGACCGGGACCGAACGGCTGGCGGCTGACCGGGGAGAAGCGCTGGATCTCCAACGCTCCCGAAGCCGACTTCTACACCGTCTTCGCCCGCACCACGCCGGGAGCCGGCGCCCGTGGCGTCACCGCGTTCCTCGTTCCCGCCGGCCGCCCCGGCCTCACCGGCTCCGCCCTCGACATGCTCTCCCCGCACCCCATCGGCGCCCTCCGCTTCGACGCGGTCCCGGTCACGATGGACGACGTGCTCGGCGAGCCCGACCGCGGCTTCCGGGTCGCCATGGGCACCCTCAACCTGTTCCGCCCCAGCGTCGGCGCCTTCGCCGTCGGCATGGCACAGGCCGCCCTCGACGCGACCCTCGCCCACACCGCCCGACGGGACGCGTTCGGGGGCAAGTTGAGTGATCTGCAGGCGATCGCCCACCAGGTCGCCGAGATGGCCCTGCGCACGGAGGCCGCGCGTCTGATGGTCCATGCGGCGGCGACGGCGTACGACAGCGACGCGCCTGATGTCCCCAAGCGTGCGGCGATGGCCAAGCTGTTCGCCACAGAGACCGCGCAGTACGTCGTCGACACCGCCGTCCAACTCCACGGCGCACGGGCACTGCACCGCGGCCACCTGCTCGAGCACCTCTACCGGGAGGTGCGCGCGCCGCGGATCTACGAAGGCGCCAGTGAGGTCCAACGCGGCATCATCGCACGGGAGTTGTACGCGGAACTCGCAGAACTGGAGACCAGGTGAGCACCGAGCGCGTCAACCCGCCCGGCCTCTCCGCGCCCGTCGGTTTCTCTCACGCCGTCGTCGCCGCGGGCGAGCGGATCGTCTTCCTGGCGGGTCAGACCGCACTGGACGTCGACGGGAAGGTCGTGGGGGAGTCGTTGCCGGAGCAGTTCACCCGTGCGCTGACGAATCTGCTGGCCGCGCTGACGGCGGCGGGCGGTACGGCCTCGGACCTGGCGCGCGTCACCGTCTACGTCACGGATGTCGCCGCGTATCGTGAGCACGCCGGTGAACTGGGCGTGATCTGGCGGGAGTTGGCAGGCCGCGACTATCCGGCGATGGCCGTCGTCGGCATCGTACGACTCTGGGACGAGCAGGCACTCGTCGAACTGGACGGATTCGCGGTGCTGGACCGGTGACCGACACCGGCCAGGTGCCCTCGGTCACCGGGTTCGGTCGGGCGGCGAATCAGGCGGCGACGGTCAGCTGTCCGGTGGTCACCCGGTGCGGGTCCACGACCCGGCCGTCGGGCAGCAGCTCGCCGGAGTCGTCGAAGACGATCGTGCCGTCGCACAGCAGATTCCAGCCCTGCTCGGGGTGGGCGGCGACGATGTGCGCGAGGTGTACCGGGTGGGCGTCGGCAGAAGCGCTGGGGAGCTGGTGAGTACACATGGAGCACCTCCACGTCGGTGGGGTCGGCCGTCCGGTCGGCCCCATGGGTAGACCATGCGCCCGGCCCGCGGGCATCTCCAGAGGCTGCCCGAAAGCGTGACAGCACCAGGACAACCCCAGGACCGTTCGCCGACGACCGGTGCGGACTCGCCACCGAAGGAGTGACGATCACCGCCGCGGACGGGTCCGCCCGGTACAGGTGGAGGCCCCCACAACAGGAGGTTCTTCCATGTCGTTGCGTCCAGCCCTCACCGCGGCCGCCGGTGCCGTTCTGCTCCTGCTCGCAGCTCCGGCGGTCACGGCCACCGCCGACCCGTCGGAGTCCGTCACCGTCGCCCCGGCCGGCCGTATCGCCGCGGACGGCACCATCACCCTCTCGGGCACCTACCGCTGCGTCGGCAGCTCGGGCCCCGTCTTCGTCAGCTCCTCCATCGGCCAGGACTCCGGCAAGGTCCGGTACGGCATCGGCGGCACCCGTGCCGTGTGCGACGGTGCCGAACACGCCTGGGAGAACACCGGCAAGGCCACCCCGAGCGGCCTCGCCCCCGGCGCGGCACACGTCGAGGCCACGCTGATGGAACTCCGCCCCCAGGGCGGTCTGCCCCTGCCGCGCTTCCACGCCGCGCAGGAGCAGGACATCACCCTGACCGCAGGCTGAGCGGCCGGTCCTGGCCCGACGGGTCCGGGCGCTCGCCGCGATCGGCGGGCGCCCGGCAGGACACCGCTTCCTGAGCGGCGGGCCCCGACGGCGGCCCGCCGCCGGGCGGTACCGACGGCCCGAGAACCACAAGGCCCATCAGCGACCGAGCGACCGAGCGACCGAGCGAATCGGTGACCGAGCGACCGAGTGAATGAGGGACCGAGTGAAGGCGCAGCCACCCCACCCACCCCGCTCTCAGACGGGGTAGGCGTGGGTCTGCGTCGCCTTCACCGTCGCCCAGACCTCCGCGCCCGGGTGCAGATCGAGTTCGGCGGCGGCGACCGTCGTCAGGTCCGCGGCGAGCGGAAGCTCTCCGGTGAGGTCGGCACGGATCTGGTCGCCGTGGGTCTCCAGGCCGGCGACCCGGCAGTGCCAGAGGTTGCGGGCGCTGGAGCCGTGGGGGCGGTCGCGGTAGAGGGTGACCGCGCTCGGCGGGAACGCCACGAAGACCGGGCCGGACACGATCTCCGTGGTCGTCAGGCGCGGGCCGGCGTCGAGGCGGACGGTGTGACCGTCGGCCTCGCCCCGGTAGAGGTTCAGGCCGACCAGCTGCGCGATGTAGTCCGTACGGGGATGGCGGGCGATGTCGGACGGGGCGCCTTCCTGGACGACCCGGCCGTGCTCGACGACGACCAGCCGGTCGGCGAGCACCATGGCGTCCAGAGGGTCATGGGTGACCAGAACGGCGACGGCCTCGAACTCGGCCAGATGGCGGCGGAGCTGAGAGCGGACCTCCAGGCGGGTGCGGGCGTCCAGCGCGGCCAGCGGCTCGTCGAGGAGCAGCAGACGCGGGCGGGTGGCCAGCGCACGGGCCAGGGCGACCCGTTGGGCCTGGCCGCCGGACAGCTTGCGCGGCTTGGCGCCGGCGTGCTCCGCGAGACCCAGGCGGTCCAGCCACTCGGCGGCCCGCGCCCGCGCCTGCGCCCTGGTCGCGCCCTGGCAGCGCGGCCCGAAGGCCACGTTGTCCAGGGCGGTCAGGTGCGGGAAGAGCAGATAGTCCTGGAAGACGACTCCGACCGGGCGGGACTCCGGCGGCGTGCGTTCCAGGGCTTCGCCGTCCAGCCGCAGACGGCCGCCGGTGAGCGGCGTCAGACCGGCGAGGGCGCGCAGGGCGGTGGTCTTTCCGGCGCCGTTGGGGCCGAGCAGGGCGACGACCTCACCGGGCGCGACCGTCATCGCCACATCGAGCCGGAACGCGCCGCGCTCGACGACGAGATGGGCGTCGAGTCCGGCCTCGGCGGCGGAGGAAGTGCCTGCACGGCCGTCGGCGGCGGCGGAAGCGACAGGGCCGTCGGCGGCGGCGGAGGCGGCCTCGTGGGGCTGGGTCATCCGGCTGTCATCCAACGGTCGCGCAGACCCGCCAGCACCGCGACGGAGACGCCCAGCAGGACCAGGCTGAGGGCGATGGCGGCCTCCGGGTCGCTCTGCAGGGCCAGGTACACGGCCAACGGCATGGTCTGGGTACGGCCCGGGAAGTTGCCGGCGAAGGTGATGGTCGCGCCGAACTCGCCGAGCGCCCGGGCCCACGCCAGGACCGCGCCGGCCGCGATGCCCGGCGCGATCAACGGCAGCGTGACCCGGCGGAACGCGGTGAAGCGGGAGGCGCCGAGGGTGGCGGCCGCCTCCTCGTAGCGCGGGTCGGCGGCGCGCAGGGTGCCCTCGACGCTGATGACGAGGAACGGCATGGCGACGAACGCCTCGGCGATCACGACCCCGGTGGTGGTGAACGGGAGCGTGACGCCGAACCAGGAGTCGAGCCACTTCCCGACGATGCCGTTGCGGCCGAGCGCCATCAGCAGCGCGACACCGCCGACCACCGGCGGCAGCACGAGCGGCAGCGTGACGAGTGCCCGGACGAGGCCGCGTCCGCGGAACTCGACGCGGGCCAGCAGCCAGGCCAGCGGCACGCCGACGACCAGGCTCACCGCGGTGGCGGCGGTGGCGCAGACCAGGGACAGCCGCAGCGCCTGCCAGACCTCGGCACTGGTCAGCAGCTCGGGCAGGCTGCGCCACGGGGCCCGTACGAGCAGGGCGATCAGCGGCACGACCAGGAACGCCAGGCCGATCAGCGCGGGCACCAGCAGGGGCAACGGCACTCCGCGCACCTGGGCCCGGACGCGCCGCCGCCGCGGCCCACCCCGGAGGGTGTCGGTCGCGGCGCCGGACTCGTCGAACGGGGTCACGGCTTGAGGAACCCGGCCTCGGTCAGGACCTTCTGGCCCTCGGTGGACCGCACCAGCGCGATGAACGCACTCGCGGCGCCGGCGTTCTTCGTGTCCTTGAGCTGGACGATCGGGTAGTCGTTGACGGCGTCGGCGGACTCGGGGAACTCCACGCCCTCCACCTTGTCACCCGCGGCGTGCACATCGGTCTTGTAGACGACGGCCGCGTCGGCCTCCTTCAGCTCGACCTTCGTCAGGGCGGCCTTGACGTCCTGCTCGTAGGAGACGGGAGTGAGCTTGAGCTTGCCGGCGTCGAGGGCCTTCTGCGCGGCGGCGCCGCACGGCACCGTCCTGTCGCAGAGCACGACCTTCAGGCTCGACCTGGTGAGGTCCTTGAGGGAGGCGATCCTGTCGGGGTTGCCCGGCAGGGTGGCGATCTCGAGCTGGTTGCGGACGAAGGTGGCGGGCGTGCCGGAGGCGTCCCCCGCGTCTGTCACGATCGCCATCGTCTTCGGGCTGGCGGACGCGAACACGTCCGCCGGGGCGCCGCCGGTGATGCTCGCGGCGAGGGAGTCGCTGCCGCCGAAGCTGAAGGTGACCTTCGTGCCCGGGTGCGCCTTCTCGAACTCCTTGCCCAGCGTCGTGAAGCTCTCCTTCAGCGAGGCCGCGGCGAAGACGGTCACCGTGCCGGACACCTTCTCCGGGACGGAGGCGGACGCGGGGGAGTCCGACTTCGTGGACGAGGAGTCCGAGTCGGACGACGAGCAGGCGCTCAGGGCCAGCAGCGCGGCGGCCCCCAGGGCGGCCACCTGTATCGGTCGGCCGGTCCGGCGCGCGGTACGGGTCATCACGGGTCCACTCCCTCTGGTCCTGACGGACACAATCACCTGCGGTCCTGACGGTCGCTCTCACCTGCGGTCCTGGCGCATGCCCGCACGGCGGTGGGTCCCGCCGTGGATCACCCGCCGCCCGGTGTCGGCGCCGACACCGGGCAGGGCGGCAGCCGTCCCCGATCCGGTAGCTGCGCATGCGCTGATGATACTGCCGCAGATGCGAGGGGAAAGTCTCCTGTCACTTCGCATGAGCCGGAGCTGTGATCGAAGTGGGTGGCATGTGCGTTTGCACGGAAGACGGGTCCGGGGACGGTCGTGCAGGGGGTGGTCGCCCGTGAGTCAGCCTCTCCCGTCCCCCGGTCCGGCGGCCCGTCCGACGGCGGGACTCGTCCTTGCCGGCGATCTGACCGCGACCACGCGACCGATGGCGGTGGCGATGGGGATGGGGATGCCGATGGGGAGGGGGGTGGGGAGGCCGATGGGGGTGGCGATGGGGACCCAGCGATGGCGAGGCGATGGCGGTGACGGTGGCGGCGAACTCCGTTCCGCTGTCAGGTCCGGTCGATGTGCACGCTCGTCGACTTCACCCGGGCGACGGCCTCCACGCCGACCTCGAGGCCCAGTTCCTCCACGGCCTCCCGCGTCAGCAACGACACCAGGCGGTGCGGTCCGGCCTGGATCTCCACCTGGGCGGCGACATCACCGAGTTTCACGGCCGTGACGATGCCGGGGAAGGCGTTGCGGACCGAGGTGTACGAGGCGCCCTCCTCGCCGCCACCGCTCTTGGCCAGCTCCACCGAGAAGGCGGCCAGATCCTTGCCGTCGATGAGGCGTCGCCCGCCCTCGTCCCGGTGCGTGGCCACCCGGCCCGCGTCGGCCCACCGCCGCGCGGTATCCGGACTCACCCCGAGCAGACGCGCCGCCTGGCCGATCGTGTAGGACTGCATACGCGCCAAGATAGGCGATCAACGCCGACCCGTTCGCGCGCGGCGGCGCGCATCCCCGCGCAGCGGGCAGGAGCCCGGTCTCAGCCGGCGGCGAAGCTGTCCGTGCCGAGGACGTTCAGCAGGCCAGTTTGTCGTGGTTCTCGGTGCCGGGTGTCGCGGTGAAGATGAGCAGGGACTGGGACTGGTCGGGGTCCAGCAGGTTCTGGCAGAACAGGTCGATGCGACCGACCTGGGGGTGGACGAACCGTTTGGCGCTGTTCCACTCCAGGCCGACCTCCTGCTGATTCCACAGTGACGTGAACTCCGCGCTGCTCCGCAGCAGGCTCCGGACGAGGCGGGCGGCCTGCGACCGGGCACCTTCCCTGGCGGAGGCCACCCGCAACAGCGAGACGTTCACCCGGCTGTTGTGGTCGTGGTCGTCGTGGAGATACCGGCTCCGGGCGACCGGATCGGTGAACCAGCGGTAGGGGGCGCTGCGGTCGTCCCCGGTGTAGTGGGTCTGTTCGCCGAGCAGGGCCACCGCGGGCGGTGTCTGCAGCAGGGTCTCGCCGAGGGGACCCATGACCTGTGCCGGGGTGTCCTGCAACCGGTCCAGTACGCGCATCAGTCCGGGGTTGACGTGCTCGCTGCGCAGGTGCCGGTGCGGTGCGCGGTGTCCGCACAGCAGGAACAGATGGTCGCGTTCGTCCGGCGTGAGGCGCAGCCCGCGGGCGACGGCCGCGGCCATCTGCTGCGACGGGTGCGGTCCGGCACCCCTCTCCAGACGGGCGAAGTGGTCGGAGGACATGTCGCACAGCTCCGCGACCTCCTCCCGCCGCAGACCCGGGGCCCGACGGCGCGATCCGCGGCGCAACCCCACGTCCTCCGGTTGCAGCGCCTCCCGTCGGGCGCGCAGAAAGGCGCCCAACGAGGCGCGGTCCACGGACGGTTCCATGGGTGTCTCCAGAAGATCGTGCGCTTCGCGACCGTGGACATCGCCTTGCGTTCGCCAGTGTCGCAGCCGCCGACGGGCCTTATCCACGGCCTGCGGGTCAGTGGTTGGGGGAGTCCTTCCTCGGTGCCGACGGGTGCGGTGCAGTGGTGGCGCGGGACGACGCAGCGCCCACGGCGCACGCCCTCCGCGACGACGTGGACGAGCGCCGGACGCCGCCGCGCCCGGCGAACAAGCCCGCGAACAAGCTCAGTGAAAGCCCAGCGAGGAAGACGATTCCCATGGCCAAGTGGACAGCCGCCGATCTGCCGGACATGACGGGCAGGACGGTGCTCATCACCGGGGCGGGCAGCGGGCTCGGGCTCATCACCGCGCGTGAGCTGGCCCGCGTCGGCGCCCGTGTCGTGCTGGCGGTGCGCGAAACGGAGAAGGGCCGCGTGGCGGTCTCCGGCCTGCCCGGCGAGTTCGACGTCCGACACCTGGACGTCGCCGACCTCGGATCGGTACGCCGTTTCGCACAGGAGTGGCGCGGCGCCCTGCACGTACTCGTCAACAACGCCGGCGTCATGGACATCCCGGCGGCGCGGACCGCGGACGGTCTGGACGTGCAGACCGCGACGAACTACACGGGTCCCTTCGTCCTGACCAATCTGCTCCTGCCGCACCTGACCGACCGGGTGGTCTCGGTCAACAGCCAGCTGCACCGGTTGTCCAAGCTGGACGTGGACGACCTCGACTGGCGCACCCGCAAGTACAACGGCATGACCGCCTACCGGGACTCCAAGCTGGCGGGTGTGCTGTTCTCCCTGGAGTTGCAGCGGCGGCTGACCGCCTCGGGGAGCCGGCTGCGGTCGGTGCTCGCGCACCCCGGCATCGCGACGACCCAGCTGGCCGCACACTCGCCGGCCAACGCCGTCAACCGCCTTTCCTTCCTGCTCAACGACCCGGAACGGAGCGCTGCCCATCCTGTACGCCGCGACGCAGGACGTGCCCGGCAACGCCTATGTCGGACCGGACGGGCCCGGCAGCATCAAGGGTCAACCCACCGTGCGCAAGCCGGCCAAGGCCGGCCTGGACGAGGCCACGGCCGGCAGGCTCTGGCAGGCCACCGTCGCACTGACGGGGGTGGAGGACCCGACGGAAGTCGGCCGGTGAGGACCCACCGGGAAGCGGCCGACCCGTGATGGGGCTGCGAGGACGTGATGAGGCTGCTCGCCGACCGCTGCCAGGTCTACGCCGTCGACCTGCGTGGCCAGGTCCCGCCGACAGAGATGGGCAGTGTGAGAACTTCCGTCACCATCGTCGGAAGACCTCGAACCCCTGCCCGGCCACCGCCGCGCACACCGCCCACGCCCTCAACTGCGAAGAGCCACTTCAGGGGCCGACGATGGATGACGACATTCAGCTGATCAGCGACGGCGATGGCGTTGCGGTCATCGGACGTCCGACGGCTGTGGAACGCTTCCTCGTCTCCGAAGGACTGCCGTCGAAGGACCTCGGACTGCCAAGGCTCGGCTCCACCCTCAGTGCCGTGGCTGGAGCCGCGCAGACAGGTTCCGAGATAGCGGCCAACTCGGGTCGCTGGGTGAAGTCGACCGAGCAGTCCGCGCAAGCTCTCAAGAAATACGGACTGATGAAGGGTTCGCATGCGGGTGCCAGCCGTGCCGTGTTGACAAAGAACGGCAAGATCAAGGGACTCCTCGAACCCTGGCATGCACACGAGCGAGGGAGGAGTTGGCGGTGTCCTGGAGCGGGGCGGCCGGCCCCCTCGTACCACAGGTCAAGGAGCACGGCCTTCAAGGGCCGTCAGGCTGAGGCCGACGGCCCGAGAACCAGGTTTGCCTCAGGCCCCAGAAAGTCCGACCCGACCGCTCCCAGACCGGCATCAGAGCAGGTCGTGAGGGGTCGGCGGCACTTACCCCTCAGATGTCCCGGAAGATCTCGATCTGCGCCCCGATGGAGTTGAGCCGCTCGGCGAGGTCCTCGTAGCCGCGGTTGATGACGTACACGTTGCGCAGCACCGAGGTGCCCTCCGCCGCCATCATCGCCAGCAGGACGACCACCGCGGGGCGCAGGGCCGGCGGGCACATCATCTCGGCGGCCCGCCAGCGGGTCGGGCCCTCGACCAACACGCGGTGCGGGTCGAGGAGCTGGAGCCGTCCGCCGAGCCGGTTCAGGTCCGTCAGGTAGATCGCGCGGTTGTCGTAGACCCAGTCGTGGATGAGGGTCTTGCCCTGCGCGACGGCCGCGATGGCCGCGAAGAAGGGGACGTTGTCGATGTTCAGACCGGGGAAGGGCATCGGGTGGATCTTGTCGATCGGCGCCTCCAGTTTGGAGGGCCGGACCGTGAGGTCCACCAGCCGGGTGCGGCCGTTGTCGGCCGGGTACTCCGGCGTGCGGTCGTGGTCGAGGCCCATCTCCTCCAGGACCGCCAGCTCGATCTCCAGGAACTCGATGGGCACCCGGCGCACCGTCAGCTCCGACTCCGTGACGACGGCGGCGGCGAGCAGGCTCATCGCCTCGACCGGGTCCTCGGAGGGCGAGTAGTCCACGTCGACGTCGATGTCGGGCACGCCGTGCACGGTGAGCGTGGTGGTGCCGATGCCCTCGACCCGCACCCCCAGCGCCTCCAGGAAGAAGCAGAGATCCTGGACCATGTAGTTGGAAGAGGCGTTGCGGATGACGGTCACGCCGTCGTAGCGGGCCGCCGCCAGCAGAGCGTTCTCGGTGACCGTGTCCCCGCGTTCCGTCAGCACGATCGGCCGGTCGGGGCGGATGGCCCGGTCGACGACGGCGTGGTACTGCCCCTCCGTCGCGGCGACCTCCAGTCCGAACCGGCGCAGCGCGATCATGTGCGGCTCGATGGTCCGGGTACCGAGGTCGCAGCCGCCGGCGTACGGCAGCTTGAAGTGGTTCATGCGGTGCAGCAGCGGACCGAGGAACATGATGATGGAACGGGTGCGGACGGCGGCCTCGGCGTCGATCGCCTCCATGTCCAGCCGGGCCGGCGGCGCGATCTCCAGGTCGACGCCGTCGTTGATCCAACGGGTCCGTACACCGATGGAGTTCAGGACTTCGAGCAGGCGGTAGACCTCCTCGATCCGGGCGACCCGGCGCAGCACCGTGCGCCCCTGGTTGAGCAGTGAGGCGCACAGCAGTGCCACGCACGCGTTCTTGCTGGTCTTCACGTCGATGGCGCCGGAAAGCCGACGGCCGCCCACGACCCGGAGGTGCATCGGACCCGCATAGCCCAGAGAGACGATTTCGCTGTCCAGGGCTTCACCGATTCGAGCGATCATCTCAAGGCTGATGTTTTGGTTGCCCCGCTCGATGCGGTTGACAGCACTCTGGCTGGTTCCGAGCGCCTCGGCCAGCTGCGCCTGTGTCCAGCCCCGATGCTGTCGGGCGTCACGGATGAGCTTGCCGATGCGTACGAGGTAGTCGTCTGCCATGGGGTTGAGGTTATCTCAGATATGAGATGGCGCCTCTTGAGGGGTCCGTTCGGGTGACGCGCCGTCAATGGTGCCCGCTCCTACGGGTGCGGCGCCACCCGAAAGGTCCGGGCAAATCAACCGATGTCGTACGACGCCCTGTGCTGCTGTGCGTGTGGCGCGGCCCGTGCCGGCCGCCGCCGGTCGTGATCGACCAGGAGTGCCGGTTGATGTTCAGCCGCACCCCGGGGAGGATGCGGAAGCTCTTGCGGAAGGTGAGGGGCATCGAGCCTCCTTCGTCGCGAAGTGTCCGTCGGTCGACGTCTACCCCGGCTGGGCGGACCCATGACCGGGCGCTCGCGGCGACGGGCGGCCCAACGCACCTGCGACGCCCCCGAGATGCCCCCGGGAAGCCTCCCCCGGGAAGCCTCCGCCGGGAGACCGGGAGACCGGGAGACCGGGAGACCGGGAGACCGGGAGACCGGGAGGCGGGGAGGCCGGGGTGCGGGGCCGGGGAATCGGGGGGCGCGCGGGAGCGGGAGTGTGCGCGGACCGAGCGCGAGGGCGGTTTCGGCCGGCCGGGTCTCCGGCGCCCTCTTCGGTGACGGAAACCGGGGCCCGCCTCGGAGCAGCGTGGAATCTGCCGCAGGGGCGGCTTTCGACGTGGTGGCGGGGCCGACGAGGGTGACGGGCGGCGGACCGCCCGCGGACGGTATCCACGTCTGTGACCCAGGTCTCAGTGCGGCCGTGCAGCAGATGGGGCGGTGTTCACGTCGAGGAGAGGTGACAGGAAGGGAGGAGCGTATGGAGACGGACTTCCAGGCTTTCGTCGCCGCGAAGTCGACCGCGCTGTTCCGGGGCGCCTTCGTCCTGACGGGCAACCGTGAGGCGGCGGAGGACCTGGTCCAGGAGACCCTGGAGCGGGCCTGCCGCAAATGGCGCACCATCGCGGGGACGGACGCTCCGGACCTGTATGTGCGGCGGATCATGGTGAACCTGGCCAACGACCGCTGGCGCAGGTTCCGCCGTCTGGTCACGACCTCCGATCCGGAAAGCGGCGACAAGGCCGCCCCGGGAGACGTGTTCGGGCAGGTGGACAACCGGGACCAGTTGGTGCGCGCCCTGCAACAACTGCCCATGCGGATGCGCACGGTCGTGGTGCTGCGGTACTTCCACGACCTCTCCGACATCGAGATCGCGGCCGACATGGACATATCGCCCAGCACGGTGCGCTCCCAGCTCGCTCGCGGGATCGAGAAGCTCAGAGGTCAGATCCCCGTACTCTCCGCCCCTTCGCCACGGCAGCACACGGAAGGAATCCGATGACCTCGTACGGCGACGCACGGCCTTCCGGCTGCACACCTTTCGAAGAGGAACTGATGAACGCCATGAAGCGATTCGCGAACTCCGCCGAGGCCCCCGACTTCGACGCGTCCCAGATCCTGCGCCGCACCCGGCGCAGGCGCACCATCGGCATCGCCGCCGTCGCCGCCGCCCTCATCGCGGCGGGCGGGGGCACGGCCCTGGCCACCTCGGTCGCCGGCGGCGGCAGCTCGACACCGGCGGCTACCGGCACGGCCACCAGCGGCGACGCCACCACCATGCTGTATCTCTTCGCCGACGGCCAGAGCCTCCCGATCGACTTCGCGGGCTGGAGCCTGGACGGGGCCAAGGCGTACGTGGAGAAGACGCAGACGAAGCTCGGCACCGTCACCGAGAAGGCCGTCAAGGGCTGCAAGCCGGGCTCGGTGCTCGGCGTGTCCCCGCACGCCCCGAAGACCGTCAAGAAGGGCGACACGGTCGACTTCACCGTCTGCGCCGGCTGACCAGGCCCTGAGCTGGTACGACGCCCGCCCCTGCGTCAATCAGGGGCGGGCGTCCGTCACATGGTCCCGCAGCCGAGCGCCGACGCGGTACAGCGGAGCCACGAGAGGCCGGACGCCGGTACCCACGGAAGACTGAGACACGACACCGTTTGTCCGGAGAGGACTGGGACGTGGGTCCATTTGCCCAGTGAAGACCGAGTCTGCCCAACCTTCACGGAGACAGGACAGCGAGCCCGGGCATGACCATTCAGCCCCCATGTACTAGAGTTATCTCGACATCGAGATATCTGCCGAGGCGCCCCGCAGCCGCCACCCTGATAAGGGTTACCTAACTTAGCCTGGCCTCAGCGGATCGGCCAAGCCCGCGTGGCGGCAGGATGCGGTGGTAAGCGCACATCAATGAAGGAGACTGTCGTGTCGGCGAACAGCTTCGACGCCCGCAGCACGCTGCAGGTGGGCGACGAGTCGTACGAGATCTTCCGGCTGGACAAGGTGGAAGGCTCGGCTCGCCTTCCGTACAGCCTGAAGGTGCTGCTGGAGAACCTGCTCCGTACCGAGGACGGCGCGAACATCACCGCCGACCACATCCGTGCGCTCGGCACCTGGGACTCCCAGGCCCAGCCGTCGCAGGAGATCCAGTTCACGCCGGCCCGCGTGATCATGCAGGACTTCACCGGCGTGCCCTGTGTCGTCGACCTCGCCACCATGCGTGAGGCCGTCAAGGAGCTCGGCGGCGACCCGGCGAAGGTCAACCCGCTCTCCCCGGCCGAGCTGGTCATCGACCACTCCGTCATCGCCGACAAGTTCGGCACCAACGACGCCTTCGCCCAGAACGTCGAGCTGGAGTACGGCCGCAACAAGGAGCGCTACCAGTTCCTGCGCTGGGGTCAGACCGCGTTCGACGACTTCAAGGTCGTCCCGCCGGGCACCGGCATCGTCCACCAGGTGAACATCGAGCACCTGGCCCGGACCGTCATGGTCCGAGGCGGCCAGGCGTACCCCGACACCCTGGTCGGCACCGACTCGCACACCACCATGGTCAACGGCCTCGGCGTCCTCGGCTGGGGCGTCGGTGGCATCGAGGCCGAGGCCGCGATGCTGGGCCAGCCGGTCTCGATGCTCATCCCGCGCGTCGTCGGCTTCAAGCTCACCGGCGAGCTGCCCGCCGGCACCACCGCCACGGACCTCGTGCTCACGATCACCGAGATGCTGCGCAAGCACGGCGTCGTCGGCAAGTTCGTCGAGTTCTACGGTGAGGGCGTCGCCGCGACCTCCCTCGCGAACCGCGCCACCATCGGCAACATGTCTCCGGAGTTCGGCTCCACCGCCGCGATCTTCCCGATCGACGACGAGACCCTGAAGTACCTCAAGCTCACCGGCCGCTCCGAGCAGCAGGTCGCGCTCGTCGAGGCGTACGCGAAGCAGCAGGGCCTCTGGCTGGACCCGAAGGCCGAGCCGGACTTCTCCGAGAAGCTCGAGCTGGACCTGTCCACCGTCGTTCCGTCGATCGCCGGCCCGAAGCGCCCGCAGGACCGCATCGTCCTCGCGAACGCCGCCGAGCAGTTCAAGACGGACGTGCGCAACTACGTCGACGAGGTCGACGAGGCGGGCAAGGAGTCCTTCCCGGCTTCCGACGCCCCGGCCATCCACCCCAACGGCGCCCCGTCCAACCCGGTCACCGTGACCGCCCCCGACGGCTCGACGTACGAGATCGACCACGGTGCGGTGACGGTCGCGGCCATCACCTCCTGCACCAACACCTCCAACCCGTACGTCATGGTCGCCGCCGCGCTCGTGGCGAAGAAGGCCGTGGAGAAGGGCCTGACCCGCAAGCCGTGGGTCAAGACCACCCTCGCCCCGGGTTCGAAGGTCGTCACCGACTACTTCGACAAGGCGGGCCTCACCCCGTACCTCGACAAGGTCGGCTTCAACCTCGTCGGCTACGGCTGCACCACCTGCATCGGCAACTCCGGCCCGCTGCCGGAGGAGGTCTCCAAGGCCGTCAACGACCACGACCTCGCGGTCACCTCGGTCCTCTCCGGCAACCGGAACTTCGAGGGCCGGATCAACCCCGACGTCAAGATGAACTACCTGGCCTCCCCGCCGCTGGTGGTCGCGTACGCCCTCGCCGGTTCCATGAAGGTGGACATCACCAAGGACGCCCTGGGCATCGACCAGGACGGCAACCCGGTCTTCCTCAAGGACATCTGGCCCTCCGAGGCCGAGGTCAACGACGTCGTGGCGAACGCCATCGGCGAGGACATGTTCAACAAGTCCTACCAGGACGTCTTCGCGGGCGACGCCCAGTGGCAGGCGCTGCCGATCCCGACCGGCAACACCTTCGAGTGGGACGCCGAGTCGACCTACGTGCGCAAGCCCCCGTACTTCGAGGGCATGACGATGGAGACCACCCCGGTCTCCGACATCACCGGCGCGCGCGTCCTCGCCAAGCTGGGCGACTCGGTCACCACCGACCACATCTCCCCGGCCGGCGCCATCAAGGCCGACACCCCGGCCGGCAAGTACCTCACCGAGCACGGTGTGGAGCGTCGTGACTTCAACTCCTACGGCTCGCGCCGAGGCAACCACGAGGTCATGATCCGCGGCACGTTCGCCAACATCCGCCTGCGCAACCAGATCGCGCCGGGCACCGAGGGCGGCTACACCCGCGACTTCACCCAGGCCGACGGGCCGGTGTCGTTCATCTACGACGCCTCCCGCAACTACATCGAGCAGGGCATTCCGCTGGCCATCCTGGCCGGCAAGGAGTACGGCTCCGGCTCGTCCCGCGACTGGGCCGCGAAGGGCACCGCGCTCCTCGGCGTCAAGGCCGTCATCGCCGAGTCCTACGAGCGCATCCACCGCTCGAACCTCATCGGCATGGGCGTGCTCCCGCTCCAGTTCCCGGAGGGCGCCACCGCCGAGTCCCTCGGCCTGACCGGCGAGGAGACCTTCTCCTTCACCGGCGTCGAGGAGCTCAACAACGGCACCACGCCGCGCACGGTCAAGGTCACCACCGACACGGGCGTCGAGTTCGACGCGGTCGTCCGCATCGACACCCCCGGTGAGGCCGACTACTACCGCAATGGCGGCATCATGCAGTACGTGCTGCGCAGCCTGATCCGCAAGTAGCCGATCGGGCAACCGGTTCGGAAACGGAGGGCCGCATCCCCGTCCTGGGGGTGCGGCCCTCCGCCGTGCGCGGCCGGTACCCGTGCGCGGCCGGTACCCGTGCGCGGCCGGTACCCGTGCCCGGCCGGTACCCATGCGCAGCCATCGTTTTCGAACTCTTCACCCGCGCCGACGCCTCCCGGGCCCGCGCCGCCACGGGCAGCGGCGCCGGACTCGGTCTCGCCATCGTCGCGGCGATCACGGCGGCCCACGGCGGTCACATCGACGTACACAGCGAACCGGGCCGCACGGAGTTCACGGTGGAGCTGCCGCTCGTCGGCGAGGCCGGCGCGGACACCCTGACCTGGAGCCCGCGGGTTTCCGCGGCCGTCGGTGAGCCGAGCTGACCCACAGCCGGGCCGGATGAACCGGCGGTCGCCGCGGTCGCCCCATGCCGGAGTTCCGACAGGAGCGCCGTACGCACCCGTTTACAAGTGGGCCGCAGGGCGCTACCTTCCGCCACAGGTGAAGTGGGAGCGCTCCCACATCCGCTCGCGCCCGGCGGACCGGAACCTGCCGTGCGCGGGCCCGGGAGGCTCCCACTTCACGCCCCCACACCCGCATCCGCAGTGCACCCCAAGGCACGTACGGTCCGTATACACGGAAGGCGGACTCCTTCGCCATGCAAACTGTCATGATCACGTCATACTCGACCTCGAGGTTACGTACCCGAGCTCTCCTCCTCGTCCTCCTCGCCCTGCTGGCCACCGTCCCCGCCCTCGGCCTGATCGTCTCGACCGGCGGCCGGGCCGAGGCGCACGGCACCCCCATGAAGCCCGGCAGCCGCACCTTCCTGTGCTGGCAGGACGGGCTGACCGACACCGGTGAGATCAAACCGGTCAACCCCGCCTGCAAGAACGCGCAGCAGGTGAGCGGCACCACGCCGTTCTACAACTGGTTCTCGGTGCTGCGCTCCGACGGCGCCGGCCGCACCCGCGGCTTCGTGCCGGACGGCCAGCTGTGCAGCGGCGGCAACACCAACTTCACCGGCTTCGACGCGCCCCGCAGCGACTGGCCGCTCACCCATCTCACCTCGGGCGCCGGCGTGGACTTCTCCTACAACGCCTGGGCGGCGCACCCGGGTTGGTTCTACGTCTATGTGACCAAGGACGGTTTCGACCCGACCCAGGCCCTCACCTGGGACGCCATGGAGGCCCAGCCCTTCCTCTCCGTCGACCACCCGCCGCTCAACGGCAGTCCGGGCACGGTCGAGGCCAACTACTCCTGGACCGGCCGGCTTCCGGCGAACAAGTCCGGGCGGCACATCATCTACATGGTCTGGCAGCGCTCGGACAGTGCCGAGACCTTCTACTCCTGCTCCGACGTCGTCTTCGACGGCGGAAACGGCGAGGTGACCGGCATCCACGAGCCGGGCAACCCGACCGAGCCCGTCCCCGGCGCCTGCACCGCCACGCGCCGGACCACCAACAGCTGGACCGGCGGCTACCAGTCCGAGGTGACCGTCACCAACTCCGGGGACGTCCCGATGCTCGGCTGGATGGTCGACTGGACGCTGCCCGGCGGTCAGTCCGTCGCCAGCCTGTGGAGCGGCAACGCGACGTACAACGGGCAGGCGGTGATGGTCCACAACGCCGACTGGAACGGCTCGCTGAGTCCGGGCCAGAGTACGACGTTCGGATACGTCGTCTCCGGTTCGGGCGGTGACAGCGCCACCGGCCTGCCCTGCAGGGTCGGTTGACCGAGTCGCTCGGGGCGGACCCGGTGGGCGGTGAACCATGCCCACCGGGTCCGCGAGCCGGACCGTCCCCAGGGGGGGGTGGGGGACGGTCCGGGGTCTCCTCGCCCGGGCGGTGCCACGGGCGACGGGGATCGCGAGTGCCGACAACGTTGTCTCGGCGTCGTCTGCGACCCTACCGGGTCAACGGGTGTAAGAGCCAACCGAGTTGGACCCGGGAGGGGGCCGTCCTCAGCGGGCGGTGACGCAAGGCGGTCGTCGGTCGGTCGGCCGTTCGGATGCTCCTTCGTCGCCGGGTTGGGCGCGCCCTGTCGAGGGCGTCGCCCAACCCGTGAAGGGTCGGCGACGCCACCGCCGGGCAGGGCCGGCCCAAGGCCCGAAGCCACCGGGGTCCGCCTGCCAAGGGCTGTCCCGTAATCTCCGGGGCGCGCGACGACAGCTACGGCACCTCGCCGCGTTGTCGGAACGCCCGAATGCATCCGGTATGCGGGCGTACCTCCGTCTTGCGATGCACCGCAGCCGACGCCGCGCGCCGATCCACCAGGGATTGCGGGACAACCCTCAGGCGACGGCCGACCCCGTACCGCGGGCGGCGCCGATCAGGTCGGTGAGCGCCGCGTCGTCGTAGACGGAGATGTCCACGAGGGCGCCCTCGGGCAGGTCGAAGTCCTCGACCTCGTAGTCCAGCACCGCCGTGGTCCCGGGCGGGCTGAAGGTCCCCAGGTTGTGGGTCACGCCGCCGGACACGTAGCTGACCTTGACGTAGTAGGTGTCACCGTCGTTCGCGGTGTCGTACACCCAGAGCTTCTCGTTGCTGGGGTGGAACTCCACCTTGCCGACGAACGCGCCGGAACCGATGAGCTCCATCTTCACGGCGTAGCCGCCGGCGTCGTTCGCGAAGGTCGTGTTGTCGAACGGGTCGGTGAGGTTGCCGCCGCTGCACGGGCAGTTGTCGGTGTCGTAGTAGTAGGCGTGGAACTCCGGGTTGGGGCTGTACGCCTGTGCCGGAGCCGCCGTCGCGAACAGGGCCCCCGCGCCCAGTGCCGCACCCGCGAGCAGTCCCGTGAATTTCCTGATGATGCCCACTACCGTTTTCCCCCTCCGTCACGTGCCGCCTCGTGTCCGTCGGCGGCGGGATCATTCTGGAACACGGATGCCGCCCCGTGCAGCGGACCATGGCAGTCGGTTACCGGATCATGACAACAACTCGACCTCGGCGAGGCTGACTTGGCTTCCCGTGTCCGTCCCTCCCGCCTCGTCGTCGAGGACCAGTCGGTAGTGCGCGTACGTGCCCGGCCGTGCGACCGTGAAGGCGCGGGTCTGCCGGTCCCACGGGAAGCTCTCGCCCGCACGCCGGTCCAGGTCGGTCCAGGTCAGGCCGTCGGCGGAGCCCTGGAGTGTCCAGCCCGTCGGTGCCTGGGCGCGGTCGGGCGACGTCAGCGTGTACTGCGCCGCCTTCGTGCCGGCCGTGACCGGCAGGGCGAGCGCGCCCGAGACCGTCTCCTGCGTCGCCGACGTGTCGTCGAACAGCTTGCCCGGGCCCTTCAGCACGTCCGTGCGCGGCGTCGGTGCCTTGTCGTCCTGGGTGATCGACACCGGACCCGCGTTCTTTCCGGATCCCCAGGCCGAGGGCCGCGGTCCCATGTCGAACTCCAGGACCCCGCCCTCGGCGAGCAGCGCGTGCGGCAGCGACGTCGACGTCCAGGCGCGTCGGTTGACCTTCAAGCCCTGCACGTACACGTTCCGGGCACTGTTCTTCGGTGCCTCGACCACCAGGTCCTTGCCGTTCTCCAGGTGCACGGTCGCCTTGGTGAACAGGGGGGAGCCGACGGCGTATTCGCCGCTGCCCATCACCAGCGGGTAGAAGCCGAGCGCCGAGAAGAGGTACCAGGCCGACTGCTCGCCGTTGTCCTCGTCCCCGTGGTAGCCCTGCCCGATCGCGCTGCCGGTGTAGAGCCGCGCGAGCACCTCGCGGGCCTTCGCCTGCGCCTTCCAGGGCTGTCCGGCCGCGTCGTACATGTAGATCGCGTGGTGGGCGACCTGGTTGGAGTGCCCGTACATGCCCATCCGCACGTCCCGCGCCTCCGTCATCTCGTGGATGACCCCGCCGTACGAACCCGCGAACTCCGGGGAAGCGGTCTCCGGGGTCGCGAAGTAGGAGTCGAGCTTCTTCGCCAGACCGTCGCGGCCGCCGTACAGGTTGGCCAGGCCCCTGCTGTCCTGCGGGGCGGTGAAGGCGTAACCCCAGCCGTTGGTCTCGGTGTAGTCGTAGCCCCACACCCGGGGGTCGTACCTCTCCGACGCCACCCGCCAGTCGCCCTTCTCGTCCTTCCCCTGGAAGAACCCCGCCCTGGCGTCGAAGAGACGCACATAGCCCTGCGCGCGGTTGAGGAAGTACTCGGCCTCCTCCTGATAGCGCTTCTCACCGGTCTGCCGGTACAGCCCCTGGCCCATGCGGGCGATGCCGTAGTCGTTGAGATAGCCCTCCAGCGCCCACGACAGGCCCTCGTGGGTGGCCGTACTCGTGTAGCCGAGGAAGGGTGAGGTGGACATGCCCTTGCGACCCACTCCCGACGCCGGGGGCACGACCGTCGCGTTCTTCAGGGCCGCCTCGTACGCCGCCTTGGCGTCGAACCCGACCCCCTTGACGAACGCGTCGGCGAAGGCGACGTCGGACGAGGTGCCCGTCATCAGGTCCGCGTACCCGGGGGAGGACCAGCGAGAGGTCCAGCCGCCGTCCTTGTACTGCTGCACGAACCCGTCCGTCAGCACCCCGGCCTGCGTCGGCGTCAGCAGGGAGTACGCGGGCCAGGTCGTCCGATAGGTGTCCCAGAAGCCGTTGTTGACGTACACCTTGCCGTCCACGATCTTCGCACCGGTGTGCGTCGGCGTGTCCGGGCCCGGCATCGGTGAGAAGGGCGACGCGTACTGGTACGTCGAACCGACCTTCTCGAAACCGGAGTTGGGGTACAGGTACAGCCGGTACAGGCTGGAGTACAGCGTGGTGAGCTGGTCCGGGCTCGCGCCCTCGACCTCCACCGTGCCGAGCAGCTTGTCCCACTGCCGCTGGGCCCGCTGCTCGACCGTCTCGAAGTCGGTGCCCCGCGGGATCTCCTGGCGGAGGTTGTCACGGGCCTGGTCGACGCTGATCAGGGAGGTCGCGAGGCGCAGGGTGACCGTGCGGTCGGCGCCCGCGTCGAACCGCAGGTAGCCCTTGACCCCGCTCGACGCACCCTCCGTCACCGGCGCGTCGAACTCGCCGTACACGAAGAGCCGGGTGGCTCCCGTCGACAGTCCCGACTTCACGTCCGAATACCCGGTCACCACCCCTGCTTCGCTGTCCAGGGTCAGCCCCGCCTGGTCGGTGACGTTGTCGAGGACGACGCTCGCGTCGGCGCCCGGGTAGGTGAAGCGCAGGGCGGCCGCGTGGTCGGTGGGCGCCATCTCCGCCGTGAGACCGTTCTCGAAACGGACGCCGTAGTAGTACGGGCGGGCGGTCTCGTTCTCATGCCGGAAGGCCAGGGATCGTGCCGTCCGTCCGGTGTCCGGGACGCCGGGCGCGGCGGACGGCATCACCTGGAAGGTCTGCCGGTCACCCATCCACGGACTCGGCTCGTGGCTGGCGCTGAACGCCTGGATGGTGGGCAGGTTGTCCGCGTTGTTGGCCCGCGCGTAGTCGTACAGCCAGCCGAGCGAGGACGCGTTGGTCACCGGCGTCCAGAAGTTGAAGCCGTGCGGCACGGCCGTCGCGGGGAACGTGTTCCCGCGCGAGAAGCTTCCGCTGGACTGGGTGCCGCGGGTGGTCACCGCGTAGTCCGAGAGATGTGCCTTCGCCGCCTGCGGGGCGGCCGTGCGCAGCGAGATGTCGTCCACCCAGCCCCTGAACCGCGCCGGTCCGCCGGGGGAGTCGTAGGCCAGGAGGATCCGGTCGACCGTCTTCCCGGCCGCCACCGCCCCGATCCCCGACACCACGTCGTTCCACTGGTTGACGTACAGCACCTTCGCGGCGCCCTGGCCGCGGGGCGACAGGATGGAGCCGTACTGATCGCTCGCCCCGAGCCCGCTCAGATACGTTCCGTCCGTGAAGGCGAGGTCAACGGAGACGTTCGTCGCGGCGTAGTCACGGTCGCCGTCCGCCATCCCGGGGAAGATCCGGTACGCCAGCTGCGTGCGCGAGCCGACCCGGACGTTCACGTCGAAGACCTTGTTGTAGGAGTACGCCCGGCCGGAAGCGGTGTGCCGGCCCGCGTAGCGCAGGGCCCGCTTTCCGCTGAATCCGGCGCCCGCCTTCGCCGTCGGCGAGCCGCTCGGCCCCCGGTCGACGACCGTGAGCATGTCCGGCGGCACGGGCCCGTCGCCGCCGCCCGTGCCGAACCGCACGTCGGCGAGCTGGAGGATCCCGGCGCCGTGGTTACGGGTGACCTCCAGCCGGAAGTGCCGGTACTCGGCGGAGGCCGTGGCCGCCAGGGTGTACGTACGGGACTGCAACCGCTGGGCGAACGACTCCCCGGAACGGGTGTCGAGAGGGGTCCAGGTGGTTCCGTCCGCCGAGCCCGAGAGGGTCCAGTCGGCGGGGTCGCGCTCGGCGAAGTCGTTGGCCGAGGTCAGTGCGTAGGCGCTCACCCGCGCGGGCTCGTCGAGGTCGAACTCGACCCACCCGGTGGACGCGAACGCCAGCCACTTGGTGCCCGCCTCGCCGTCGACGAGGTTCTCCTTCACCTCGCCGCCGGCCGAATTCTCCGCGCTCGCCCGCAGCGCCGTGACCCGGTCGGTCACATCGCCGGGCAGCCCGCCGCCGTATCCGCCGTCCACCCCTGAGGCCCGCTTGCCGCCGCCGGTCTCGGTGTCGACGGTGCTCTGCCAGTCGGGGGCGTGTTCACCCGCCTCGAAGGACGAGGCGAACCCCCGGCCGGGGAGCGGAAGGGGGGACGGAAGCGCGACCGCCGTCCCCTGCGCGCCGACCGTCATGACCAGAGCGGCCGTGGTCACGACCGCCCGCAACCGTCCGAACCGTTGCATGCGTGAGCACCCTCCCCGCGCCGGACAACGCCCCGGACAACGTTGTCCTCCTGGTTGCGCAGGAATCAGTAGGGGGTCAAGTGGACAGTGATGTCAAGGACGTTGATTGCGCCAGGCGGGGCTCATGTCATGCAATTCTTCGGCAAGGCGCCCACCGGCCGGTCATATTTCCAGGAGGTCTCAACTCGGAAAAGTCCAACAGCCAACCTTGCATTCGATCTTGCTCCGTCGGCAGGAAGTGGACTATACCTGTCGGCAATTCACCCTCGAACCCGTCGAACCCGTCGATGCCGTCGATGCGCACGATCCGCACGACCCTGCTTGACCCGACCGCGGTGCCGGGAAGGATCCGGTTCACCGCCTGAGTCCTGGAGAAGGCGAGGACTTGAGCATGGGATCCCACTCCGAGAACATCGGCTCCGAGAAGAACCGCTCCGACGACAACCGCTCCGACAAGAACGGCTCCACGAGTGTCGGCCGCCGAGACCTGATCAAGAGATCCGCGGCACTGGGCCTGATCTCCGTCCCCACGATGAGCTTTCTGTCCGCCTGCGCCAGCAGCGGCGGGGGCGACGAGGACAAGGCCAAGGCCGGCAAGAAGACCGCGAAGAACCCCCTCGCGGTCAACGAGACCGCCCAGTTGGAATTCGTCGTGTTCGACGGCGGTTTCGGCAAGGAGTACGCCGAGGACGCGGTCAAGATCTACGAGAAGGGCTTCCCCGGTGCGAAGGTGAAGTTCTCGGCCACCCAGAAGATCCAGTCGACCCTTCAGCCCCGCTTCAACCAGGGCACCCCGCCGGACCTCATCGACAACTCCGGCGCCGAGCAGATGGACATGGGCGTCCTGGTCGGCAAGAAGCAGCTCGCCGACCTCACCCCGCTCCTGGACGCCGCGTCCTACGACGACCCGAACAAGAAGGTGCGCGACACCCTGCGCCCCGGCATCGTCGAGATGGGCCAGTTCGACGGCGACCCGGTCTGGATCATGTACTACGCCTACACCGTCTACGGCGTCTGGTACTCGCAGAAGGCCCTGGACTCGCTCGACGCCACGTACCCCGAGACCTGGGACGAGATGCTCGCGGTCTGCGAGAAGGCCAAGAAGAAGGGCATCGCGGGCTGGACATACGCCGGCAAGTACCCGTATTACCTCCCCTTCTCGCTGTATCCGATGATCGGCAAGGTGGGCGGCCGCGAGGTCCTCGACGCCATCGACAACCTTGAGCCGAACGCCTGGAAGCAACCGGCGGTGAAGGCGTGTTTCGACGCCTACTACGAGCTCTACAAGAAGGGTTACGTCCTCCAGGGCACCCCGGGGCTGGACCACATCCAGTCGCAGACGGCGTGGGCCAAGGGCAAGGCCCTGTTCATCCCCAACGGCTCCTGGGTGGAGAACGAGTCGGCGAACGTCATCCCCGCCGACTTCGGCCTGGCCGTCTCCGCGCCCACCGGCATCGACTCCTCCGACAAGATGCCCTTCGGCACCATCTGGGCGTCCGGCGGTGAGCCGTTCGTCGTGCCGGCCAAGGCGAAGAACGCCGCGGGCGGCATGGAACAGCTGCGCATCATGCTCAGCGAGGCGTCGTCCAAGAACTTCACCTCCAAGGTCAAGTCGCTCACCGCGTACAACGGGGGCACCGACGGCCTCACCCTCACCCCGGGCCTCACATCGGGTGTCGCGGCGCTGGACAAGGCCGGCGACAACGTGGTGAATCCGCGACTTCAGGACTGGTATGTCCAGTTGCAGAAGGAGAAGATCGGGGTGTCCGGTCTGGGCGAGATGATGGCCGGCCGGCTCACCCCGGCCGAGGCGATCAAGAAAATCCAGGGGTACGCCGACGAGGCGGCCAAGGACACGACGATCAAGCACTACAAACACCAGTGACGGCGAGAATCACGGCGAAGTGTCCATAAAAGCACCGGAGTGGCGATGCAGCACGGCAAGTACCGGTTCATCGTGGGGTTCCTGGCGCTGCCACTGGGACTGTACGCGCTCTTCGTGGTATGGCCGTTCATCCAGTCCATCTACTACTCGTTCACGGACTGGACCGGCCTCAGCCCCGAATTCAAGATGGTCGGCCTGGACAATTACCGCAGGATGCTGGACGACGACATCTTCTGGAAGTCCCTGCAACACAGCTTGATGTTCGCGGTCGTGCTGCCGCTGGTGACGATCAGCCTCGCGCTGTTCTTCGCCTTCATGATCAATGTCGGTGGCCGG
Source organism: Streptomyces sp. NPDC088157 (assembly GCF_044741545.1). Classification (NCBI taxonomy): domain Bacteria; kingdom Bacillati; phylum Actinomycetota; class Actinomycetes; order Kitasatosporales; family Streptomycetaceae; genus Streptomyces; species Streptomyces sp. NPDC088157. Next base: position 365,471 of record NZ_JBIUSU010000006.1, on the reverse strand, counting down.
AGAAGGAAGGGCGGCCCGGTGATCTCCGGAGTCCGGGGCTCTTCCTTCTACAAGATCGTGTACTTCTTCCCGCAGGTGCTGTCGATCGCCATCGTGGCGCTGCTGTTCGCGTTCGCGTACAACCCGGACAGCGGCGCCATCAACTCGTTCTTCCGGGGGGTCGGACTGGAGAACCTCCAGCCACTCTGGCTCGGCGACCCGGATCTCGCGCTGTGGTGCGTGATGGCGGTGCTCGTCTGGTCCACGGTCGGTTTCTTCGTGGTCCTGTTCTCGGCGGGCATGGCCTCCATCCCGGCGGACCTGTACGAGGCCGCGCTGCTGGACGGCGCGGGCCGGGCCACCACGTTCTTCCGCATCACCCTGCCCCTGCTCTGGGACACGGTGCAGTCGGGCTGGGTCTACATGGGCATCCTCGCGCTCGGCGCCGAGTCGTTCGCGGTCGTGCAGATCATGACGACCGGGCCCGGCGGCCCCGACTACTCGACCACCGTCATGGTCCTGTACGTGTACCAGAAGGCGTTCCGTGACGGTCAGGCCGCCTATGCCACCACCATCGGCGTGGCCCTGCTCATCGTGACGCTGGCCTTCGCCGCGGTCGTGATGCGGCTCGGGCGGCGCGAGCGGCTGGAGTACTGACGTTGAAGACGACCGCAACCCCCGCGCCCCTGCCGGCCGAGTCCGGCCCGGGCACCCCCGTCACGAAGATCGACCTGTCGGCCGGGAAACCGCCCGCGGCGAAGAAACCGGAAGGAAACGTCCTCAACGCCTTCTCCCACGGCATCCTGGTCATCTGGGCGATCATGGTCGTCCTGCCGCTGCTGTGGGCGGTGATGACCTCCTTCAAGGACGACAGCGCCATCTTCGGCTCGCCCTGGTCCCTGCCGGACAGACTGCACCTCGACAACTGGGCACGGGCCTGGACCGAGGCCAACATGAGCGACTACTTCCTCAACACCGTTCTGGTGGTGGGCGGTTCACTCATCGGCACGCTGGTCCTCGGCTCCATGGCGGCCTACGTCCTGGCGCGGTTCGACTTCCCGGGCAACCGCTTCATCTACTACCTGTTCATCGGCGGCATGAGCTTCCCGATCATGCTGGCGCTGGTCCCGCTGTTCTACGTGGTCAACAACATGGGCCTGCTGAACTCCATCCACGGCCTGATCCTCGTCTACATCGCCTACTCGCTGCCGTTCACGGTGTTCTTCCTGACAGCCTTCTTCCGCACCCTGCCGACATCGGTGGCGGAGGCGGCCTTCGTGGACGGCGCCTCGCACAGCCGTACGTTCTTCCAGATCATGGTGCCCATGGCCAAGCCGGGCCTGATCAGCGTCGGTATCTTCAACTTCCTGGGCCAGTGGAACCAGTACATGCTCCCCACGGTCCTCAACACCGACCCCGACAAGCGCGTCCTCACCCAGGGACTGGTCCAACTGGCCGTCAGTCAGGGCTACAAGGGTGACTGGTCGGGGCTCTTCGCGGGCCTCGTCATGGCGATGCTGCCGGTGCTGGCCGCGTACATCGTCTTCCAGCGGCAGGTGGTGCAGGGGCTGACCGCGGGCGCACTGAAGTAGGAGGTCCGCCGGCCTGCCCCGAACTGCCCTGGCCTGCCCCGGACTGCCTCCGGACTGCCCCGGATCACGGCCGGCGCCCGCGTCGAGACGCCCATCGGGCCGACGCGGGCGCCCCGCTCACCGGGGCCGCCCGCCGGGAAGGGGCGGCGGCCAGGGCGGAACCGGCATCGCCTTCACTACCTGGCCCCACCCGCGCGCCCGCCTCCCCGCGCTCTCCCGGGTACGCACGCCACCCCGCCCCCGTCACCACCCGTTCTCCCCCTCCCGCGACCCTCCCGCGCCTGCTCGTAACGCCTCGCAGCGGCTCCCGCACGCCCTGCGACCCCTCCTCGAACACCCTCCGTGTTGCTTCACACGCATGCGGATACTGTTCAACCTCTTGACGGGAGGCGACCCGAACGGCTCAGCTTAGAGTTCACTAGTTGGACATAGACGGGGCCTCATCGATGCGGTCCCGCGCGCAGGAGGTCGTCGTGGAGACTCCGGGGTCGCAGTCGTCACTGCACCGAGCCAACCTGGAGCGAGTCGTACGCGCCGTGCGTCTGGCCGGGTCCCTCACGCAGGCGGAGATCGCCCGGACGACGGGTCTGTCGGCCGCGACCGTCTCCAATATCGTCCGCGAGCTCAAGGACGGCGGAACCGTCGAGGTCACGCCGACCTCGGCGGGCGGGCGAAGGGCTCGCAGCGTCAGTCTGAGCGGCGACGCGGGCATCGTCATCGGGGTCGACTTCGGTCATACCCACCTGCGTGTCGCCGTGGGCAACCTGGCCCATCAGGTCCTTGCCGAGGAGTCCGAGCCGCTCGATGTGGACGCCTCCTCGACGCAGGGCTTCGACCGGGCGGAACAGCTGGTCAACCGGCTGATCGAGGCCACCGGGGTGGACCGTACGAAGGTCGCGGGGGTCGGTCTCGGCGTGCCGGGACCGATCGATCTGGAGTCCGGAACGCTCGGTTCGTCCGCCATTCTGCCCGGCTGGATCGGCACCCGGCCCGCCGAGGAGATGAGGGGCCGGCTCGGCGTGCCCGTGCACGTGGACAACGACGCCAACCTCGGGGCCCTCGGCGAGATGGTCTGGGGCAGCGGCAGAGGCGTACGTGATCTTGCGTACATCAAGGTCGCGAGCGGTGTCGGCGCCGGTCTGGTGATCGAGGGGAAGATCTACCGGGGCCCCGGCGGTACCGCCGGAGAAATCGGACATATTACACTTGACGAGTCCGGCCCCGTCTGCCGCTGCGGAAACCGGGGCTGCCTGGAGACCTTCGCGGCGGCGCGCTACGTGCTCCCGCTCCTCCAGTCCAGTCACGGCACGGATCTGACGATGGAAGGCGTCGTGCGGCTGGCGAGGGACGGCGACCCGGGCTGCCGTCGGGTGATCGCCGACGTCGGCCGACACATCGGCAGTGGAGTCGCCAATCTCTGCAACCTGTTGAACCCGAGCCGGGTGGTCCTGGGCGGTGATCTCGCCGAGGCCGGTGAGCTGGTGCTCGGTCCGATCAGAGAGTCCGTCGGCCGCTACGCGATCCCGAGCGCGGCGCGTCAACTTTCCGTTCTCCCGGGGGCACTTGGGGGCCGTGCGGAGGTGCTCGGAGCGCTCGCTCTCGCACTGAGCGAGATGGGCGATTCCACCCTTTTGGACGGCACGCTGAACGCAGCGACACCTGCCTTCACTTAGAGAACGAATGACGCCGTTGCCATCTCGTTAAGTATTTACTTCTTGACGTCGCACGTGTGGCCGAGTTGACTTCCAGCCACCTCGGCCGCAGCGTTGCGGCCCTGTCAGGGAGGCACACCTCAAATGAACGCAACGATGCGTAGAGTCGTGATCGGCGCCACCGCCGTGTCCATGGCGCTTTCGATTGCCGCGTGCGGCAAGGCGGGCGACGACAAGGACAGCGACTCCGGCAGCAGCAGCGGCTCGGGCGGCAAGTCCATCGGCCTGCTGCTCCCCGACAGCGTCACCGCGCGGTACGAGAAGTTCGACAAGCCGTACTTCGACGCCAAGGTCAAGGCGCTCTGCTCCGACTGCAAGCTCGAGTACGCGAACGCCGCCGCCGACTCGGCCAAGCAGGCCCAGCAGGTCAGCAGCATGGTCACCAAGGGCGTCAAGGTCATCGTGATCTCCGCCCAGGACTCCGCCGCGATCAAGTCGTCGATCCAGTCCGCGGTGGACAAGGGTGTCAAGGTCGTCGCCTACGACCGCCTCGCACAGGGCCCCGTCTCGGCCTACGTCTCCTTCGACAACGTCAAGGTCGGCGAGCTCCAGGGCCAGGCCCTGCTCGACTCCCTCGGCGCCAAGGCGACCCCCAAGGCCAAGGTCGTCATGATCAACGGTGACGACGCCGACCCGAACGCCGGCCAGTTCAAGGAAGGCGCGCACAAGGCCCTCGACGGCAAGGTCGACATCGCCTACGAGCAGTCCGGCCTCTGGAAGGACACGGTCGCCGCGCAGAAGATGTCCGCGGCCATCACCCAGCTCGGCGCCAAGAACATCGCGGGCGTCTACGCCGCCAACGACGGCATGGCCGGTGGCATCGCCAACACCCTCAAGGGCGCGAAGATCAGCGGTATCCCGCTGACCGGCCAGGACGCGGAGCTCGCGGGTATCCAGCGCATCGTCGCCGGCACCCAGTCCTCCACCGTCTACAAGGCCTTCAAGCCCGAGGCCGAGGCGGCCGCCCAGCTCGCGGTCGACCTGCTGGAGGGCAAGGACATCAAGGCCCTGGCCACCGAGACGCTGACCAGCGGCTCCGGTGACAAGGTCCCCTCGCAGCTGCTGACCCCGGTGTCGGTCACCAAGGCCAACATCAAGGACACGGTCGTCAAGGACGGGCTGTACACCGTCGCTGACATCTGCACCCCCGCGTACGCCGCCGCCTGCAAGACCGCCGGCCTCCAGTAGGCACCCGGTCCGCCGGGCACCCGGTCCCGAGGGCCCTCTCCGAGCCGGCCCTCGGGTACCGCAGACCGCTCAGCGGCCCCGTGAGACCTGTCCGACGCCCGCCCCACCTCACACCCCGCTGCCGGGGCGGGCGTCGGACGGAACCGTTGCCAAGCGCAGCGGATTCACGCATGTTCATCTTGTAAACCTCGTGCGTCGACGTAGCGTCAAGTGCGTCGCGCACATCCCTCCGCGCCCTGTCTATGCGCGCGGCATCCCCGCCGGTCAGGCGGCGAAGGAGATGGTTCACGTGTCCGCTACGCCCGTGCTGGCGTTGCGCGGAATCTCCAAGCGATTCGGTGCGGTGCAGGCACTCACCGACGTCGAGCTGGAGGTCCACGCCGGAGAAGTGGTCGCCCTGGTGGGCGACAACGGCGCAGGAAAGTCCACCCTGGTCAAGACGATCGCGGGTGTCCACCCCATCGATGAGGGCGTCATCGAGTGGGAGGGAAGCCCCGTCAGCATCAACCGGCCGCACGACGCCCAGGGACTCGGCGTCGCGACCGTCTACCAGGACCTCGCGCTGTGCGACAACCTCGACGTGGTCGGCAATCTCTACCTCGGACGCGAGCTGCTGCACCGAGGCGTCATCGACGAGGTGACGATGGAGAAGAACGCCCGCGAGCTGCTGTCCACGCTCTCCATCCGCATTCCGAGTGTCCGCATCCCGATCGCGAGCCTCTCCGGCGGTCAGCGTCAGGTCGTCGCCATCGCGCGCGCCCTGATCGGTGACCCGAAGGTCGTCATCCTCGACGAGCCCACCGCCGCCCTCGGCGTCGAGCAGACCGCACAGGTCCTCGACCTGGTCGAGCGGCTGCGCGAGCGCGACCTCGGGGTCATCCTCATCAGCCACAACATGGCCGACGTCAAGGCGGTCGCGGACACCGTCGCCGTCCTGCGCCTGGGCAAGAACAACGGCTCCTTCCCCGTGAAGGACACCAGCCACGAAGAGATCATCGCCGCGATCACCGGTGCCACGGACAACGCCGTGACCCGTCGTGCGGGGCGTCGCACCGCGGAGGCGGCAAAGTGAGCGACACGTCCAAGACCGTGAAGAGCGACTCCTCGGAGCCCCAGAAGGTCGGGAAGACCGGGGGCGTCATCGAGGACCAGAGCACCGTCGCCCCCGCCGACGACCCGACGGCCGCGCCGGTATCCGTCGTCGACCCGCGCCTGCTGGTGCGGGAAGAGGGCTTCAAGGGCTACATCACCGAGTTCAAGCGCAAGGTCAAGGGGGGCGAACTCGGCCAGATCCCGGTCGTCATCGGCCTGATCGTCATCTGGACGATCTTCCAGGTGAAGAACGACCTGTTCCTGAGCGCCGACAACCTCTCGAACATCAGTTACTTCATGTCGGCCACCGGCATGCTGGCCATCGGCCTGGTGTTCGTCCTGCTGCTCGGCGAGATCGACCTGTCGGTCGGTTCCGTCAGCGGTCTGGCGTCCACGCTGTTCGCCGTGTTCGTGGTGGACCACACCATGAACCCGTGGCTGTCGCTGATCCTGACGGTTCTCACCGGTGCGGTCATCGGCGCACTGCAGGGCTGGTTCTTCGCGAAGATCGGCGTACCTGCGTTCGTGGTCACGCTGGCCGGCTTCCTCGGCTGGAACGGTCTGATGCTGTGGCTGCTGGGCTCCAGCGGCACGATCAACATCCCGTCGGACTCCGGCCCGGTGCACCTGCTCGGCCAGAACTCCTTCTTCATGGACCAGGCCATCGTCGGCGCCTACCTGCTGGCCGGTCTCGCGGTCGTGCTGACGGCCGTCGGCAACTTCGGTGAGCAGCGCCGCCGCCGGGCAGCCGGTGTGCCGTTCCGGCCGACCGCCGAGATCCTGCTGCGCGTCGGTGCGCTGGCCGTCGCGTCCTTCGTCGCGGCCGGCGTGCTGAACAACGCGTCCGGTGTCTCCAACGCGCTGGTGATCTTCCTCGTGGCGCTGGTGATCGTCGACTTCGTGCTCCGTCGCACCACGTACGGCCGCAAGGTCTTCGCGGTCGGCGGCGGCATCGAGGCGGCGCGCCGGGCCGGTATCAACGTGCCGATGGTCCGCATCACCGTGTTCGCCATCTCCGGTGGCTTCGCGGCGGTCGGCGGCATGTTCTTCGCCGGTCAGACGGCGTCCGCGACGCTGAACGCCGGCGGCGGCAACACCCTGATGCTCGCCATCGCGGCGGCCGTCATCGGTGGTACGAGCCTCTTCGGCGGCCGCGGCACGGTGTGGTCCGCCCTCCTGGGCATGCTGGTCATCCAGTCCATCCAGACCGGCCTCGACCTGCTGAACATGAACACCTCGATCCAGTACATGATCACCGGTGGTGTTCTGCTGGGCGCGGTCGTCATCGACTCCATCTCCCGCAAGAGCCAGAAGGCCGCCGGTCGCGGATAACGCTCCAGGTGACCCGATGTGCCCGGCATCCGTCTCGATGCCGGGCACAGTCGTGTCATGGGAAAGGCTCATCCTGGGTACTGCCGTTCGCGTGACCTATGACGCATGGGCCGGACAACGGACGCCCGGGCGGAACATTAGACTCGACGAGCCCGGCAACAGCTCGATCAGCTTTTACTGCAAGGAGGCACGGGTGCCGCTGCTGACCCGCATCAGGGGACCGCGCGATCTGGACCGGCTCAGCCTGGAAGAGCTGGACCAGCTGGCAGGGGAGATCCGGACCTTCCTCGTCGACGCCGTCTCCAAGACCGGCGGCCACCTCGGCCCGAACCTCGGCGTGGTCGAGCTCACCATCGCCCTGCACCGGGTCTTCGAGTCCCCGAAGGACAAGGTGCTGTGGGACACGGGCCACCAGTCCTATGTGCACAAGCTGCTCACGGGCCGGCAGGACTTCTCCCGGCTGAAGATGAAGGGCGGTCTCTCCGGCTACCCGTCGCAGGCGGAGTCCGAGCACGACGTCATCGAGAACAGCCACGCCTCCACGGTGCTCGGCTGGGCCGACGGCCTCGCGAAGGCCAACCAGATCCTCGATCGTGACGACCACGTGGTCGCCGTCATCGGCGACGGCGCGCTCACCGGCGGCATGGCCTGGGAGGCGCTGAACAACATCGCCGACGGTGACCGTCCGCTGGTCATCGTCGTCAACGACAACGAGCGCTCGTACGCGCCGACGATCGGCGGCCTGGCCAACCACCTCGCGACCCTGCGTACGACGGACGGCTACGAGCGCTTCCTCGCCCGCACCAAGGAGGTGCTGGAGCGCACCCCCGTCGTCGGCAGGCCCCTCTACGAGACCCTGCACGGCGCCAAGAAGGGCCTGAAGGACTTCATCGCCCCGCAGGGCATGTTCGAGGACCTCGGCCTGAAGTACGTCGGCCCGATCGACGGCCACGACATCGAGGCCCTGGAGTCCGCGCTGGCCCGCGCCAAGCGCTTCGGCGGTCCGGTCATCGTGCACTGCCTCACCGAGAAGGGCCGCGGCTACCAGCCCGCCCTCCAGGACGAGGCCGACCGCTTCCACGGCATCGGCCCCATCCACCCCGACACCGGTCTGCCGATCAAGGCGTCGGGCGCCGACTGGACCTCCGTGTTCGGCGACGAGATGGTCGAGCTCGGCAAGGAGCGCGAGGACATCGTCGCGATCACGGCGGCGATGCTGCAGCCGGTCGGCCTGAAGAAGTTCGCGGACGCCTTCCCGAACCGCATCTACGACGTCGGCATCGCCGAGCAGCACGCCGCCGTCTCAGCGGCGGGGCTTGCCGCGGGCGGGGTGCATCCCGTGTTCGCGGTGTACGCCACCTTCCTCAACCGTGCCTTCGACCAGGTCCTGATGGATGTCGCCCTCCACAAGTGCGGTGTGACGTTCGTCCTGGACCGGGCCGGTGTCACCGGCACCGACGGCGCCTCCCACAACGGCATGTGGGACATGTCGATCCTGCAGGTCGTGCCGGGCCTCAGACTCGCCGCCCCGCGCGACGCCGACCAGGTCCGCGCCCAGCTGCGGGAGGCCGTCCGGGTCGAGGACGCGCCGACCGTCGTCCGCTTCTCCAAGGGCGCCGTCGGCCCCGCCGTACCCGCCGTGGGACGCGTCGGCGGCATGGACGTGCTCCGCGAGAGCGGCACCGACACCCCGGACGTGCTGCTGGTCTCCGTGGGCGCCCTCGCCCCGATGTGCCTGGAGATCGCGACCCTCCTCGACCGGCAGGGCATCACCACCACGGTCGTCGACCCGCGCTGGGTCAAGCCGGTCGACGAGGCCATGGCCCCCCTCGCCGAGCGCCACCGGGTGGTCGTGACCGTCGAGGACAACTCCCGCGTCGGAGGAGTCGGCTCGGCGATCGCGCAGGCACTGCGCGACGCGGGCGTCGACGTCCCGCTGCGCGACTTCGGCATCCCGCCCCGCTTCCTCGACCACGCCTCCCGCGCCGAGGTCATGGCCGAGATCGGGCTCACCGCCCCCGACATCGCCCGTCAGGTCACCGGCCTGGTCTCCAAGCTCGACGGAAAGTACGGCAGCACGGCCGCCGAGGTCGACTCCGTGGAGTCCGCGCGCGACTGACGCCGTCCCGGGCAAGGCGACACACCCGGATGGGCCGGTTCCACCACTGTGAAGAGTGGTGGGACCGGCCCATTCGCGTTAACCCGCCCGCGTCGGGGCATACGGTCTACGCCCCCTCTCGATCATGTCGAGGACGACACAGCGTGGGAGGTCCCCATGAGCAGCACCCTCTTCCGGACGAAGAAGGTCGAGCAGTCCATCCTCGATACCGAGGAACCCGAGCACGCGCTCAAGAAATCCTTGTCCGCGCTGGACCTCACCGTCTTCGGCGTCGGCGTCATCATCGGCACCGGCATCTTCGTCCTGACCGGCACGGTGGCCAAGAACAACGCCGGCCCCGCCGTCGCCCTGGCCTTCGTCGCGGCCGGGGTGGCCTGCGCGCTCGCCGCCCTCTGCTACGCCGAGTTCGCCTCGACCGTGCCGGTGGCCGGCTCGGCGTACACCTTCTCGTACGCATCCCTCGGGGAGCTTCCCGCCTGGATCATCGGCTGGGACCTGGTCCTGGAGTTCGCGCTCGGCACGGCGGTGGTCGCCGTCGGCTGGTCCGGGTACATCGCCTCGCTGCTCGACAACGCGGGCTGGCACCTGCCGGCGGCGCTCAGCGGCAGGGAGGGGACCGACGGCTTCGGCTTCGACATCCTCGCCGCCGCCCTCGTCCTGGTGCTGACCGCCATTCTCGTGGTCGGCACCAAGCTCTCCGCGCGGGTCACCTCCGTCGTGGTCGCCATCAAGGTGACCGTCGTCCTGACCGTGATCATCGCGGGCGCCTTCTTCATCCAGGGCGACAACTACGACCCGTTCATCCCCAAGGCGCAGACCGTCGACGCGGGCGGCGGCCTCGACGCCCCGCTCATCCAGCTGATTTTCGGCTGGGCGCCGTCCAACTTCGGCGTGATGGGCATCTTCACCGCCGCCTCCGTCGTCTTCTTCGCGTTCATCGGCTTCGACGTCGTCGCCACGGCGGCCGAGGAGACCAAGAACCCGCAGCGTGACATGCCGCGCGGCATCATCGGCTCCCTCATCATCTGCACCGTCCTGTACGTCGCCGTGTCGATCGTCGTCACCGGGATGCAGCACTACACCAAACTGTCGGTCAGCGCCCCGCTCGCCGACGCCTTCAAGGCCACGGGGCACCCCTGGTTCGCCGGGTTCATCAGCTTCGGCGCCGCCGTCGGCCTGACGACCGTCTGCATGATCCTGCTCCTCGGCCAGACCCGGGTCTTCTTCGCGATGAGCCGCGACGGACTGTTGCCGCGCTTCTTCTCCCATGTGCACCCGCGGTTCAAGACCCCGCACCGGCCGACCATCCTGCTCGGCGTCCTCATCGCGATCCTGGCCGGCTTCACCAGCCTCAGCGAACTCGCCGAGCTGGTGAACATCGGTACCCTCTTCGCCTTCGTGGTCGTCGCCATCGGCGTGATCATCCTGCGCAGGTCACGCCCCGACCTGCCGCGGTCCTTCCGGACCCCGTGGGTGCCGTTCCTCCCGATCCTGTCGGTGTGCGCCTCGCTGTGGCTGATGCTCAACCTGCCCGCCGAGACCTGGCTGCGGTTCGGCATCTGGATGGTCGTCGGGTTCGTCGTGTACTTCCTCTACGGCCGCTCCCACAGTCTTCTCGGACGGCGCCAGGCGGCCTCCGCCGACGAGGCCCTCAAGCCGGGCCGCGACGACACGGCGTAACGGCTCAGGAGACGGCCCCGCACCCCGGCCCCGCACCCCGGCCCCGCACCCCGGCCCCGCACCCGGGCGGCGCGGGGCCGGGGTGCGGCGTCGTACGGCTTCAGTCCCGTACCGAGCGGGGGCCCGTGACGTCCGCCCCCAGCTCCGTCACCCGGCGGCGCAGCTCGCGGTCGGCCGTGACGACCAGGCGGGGGCGCCCCGCGGACCCGGCGACCAGCTCGACGATACGGTCGTCCCCGCTGCCCGGCGCCGCCTCCACCCGTACGCCGGGCACCGGCTCCACCCCGCGGGCCGAGCCCTCCACGACGAGGACGATCTCCTCGGGCCCCTCGTGTCCTCGCAGGCCGTCCGCGGCCAGCCGGTCACGCAGTCGCTCGGCGGCACCACGCCGGTCCCGCCACCAGCCGTCCGGCACCGACCCCACGACGTTCGCGGCGTCGACGATCACGAGCAGCGCGGGTGTGTCGTCCATGTGCCCAGGGTCGCACGGACGGTCCCGCGGACGAGACCCTCGCGCCGGGGCCGTGAGGGGCCCGTCATACAGTGATCGGGTGAACGGCGACTGGCTCATACGTGGCCGCGACGGGCGGCTCGCGGTCTATCTGATGTCGGACGACGCCATCCTGTGCCGGGCGGAACACACGCCGGGCGGGCCCTGGGAGGCCCCACGCAGGGTGGGCGGCGACCAGAAGGTGCACCCCGCCCTTGCCGTCGGCCAGGGCGCCGACGGCTATGCCCACCTGGCCACTTGGTGGACCACGCTCAAGGGGGTGACGGGCCTGGTGCACTCCACACACTTCCGGCCGCTGCTCTCCGCCCTGGACTGGGGCCCCATCGGCCACCCCGACAAGAAGGGCGGCCGCACCGGCACGCCCGCCGTCGCGGTGGACGCCCAGGGACGCGCGCATGTGTTCGCCCCCGGCATCGGCACGGGACTGCGCATGGTCGCCCAGAAGGAGAAGGGCGGCTGGGACCCGTGGCGCGACCTGAAGGGGCAAGGTGTGGAGGGGCCGCCGGTCGCGTTGGCGGGGGAGTCCGGCCGCGTCCAGGCGTACGCGGCGGTGTCCGGCGGGATCCTGCACTGGCGCCAGGAGACGCCCGGCAGCGAGCCGGTGCTCCAGGAGCCCCTCAAGACACCGGTACGGCCGCACACCCTGCGGGCGCTGGCCACCTCCCCGGAGCACACCACGCTCTTCTACACCGACGAAGCCGGCGATCTGTGCGCGTGGCGTCCCGGCACCGAGCCCGTCCGTGTGCTCGCCGCCGCCGGACCCGGCCCGGTCGCCGCGATCCGCACCGAACTCGACGGTCATGACTGCACCGTGCTCGCCCAGCGCTCCGCGAGCGGCCGCGTCGCCTTCGCCGCGTACCCGACCGAGCGGGAGTCGGCCGGCGCATGGTGGGCCGAATCGGGTCCGCAGCTGCCGGCCGACGCGGTGGTGGCGCTCGCCAAGGATCACGAGGACCGGGTGGTCGCGGCCGCCCTGTCCCCGTCGGCCGGCGAGCTGCACCTCACCCGCCGCAAGGACGAGCCCGGCCTCGCCCTGACGGCCTGGCGGACGGTGTGACCGTCGGCCACGTTCACGCCGAGCACGTCCACGCCGGGCTCGGCACGGCCGATCAGGACGACGGCAGGGCATGAAAGAGGGCCTCCGCAGCGTGCGGAGGCCCTCTTCACGTCCCGGGGCGCGGGACCGTCCCAACGGTTACGCCGGAACCGAGGCCACGCCCGGCGCCAGGAACTTCTTGCCGTTCACGCGCTCGGAGACACCCTCGCGGTCCAGGTACGGCGTGATGCCGCCCAGGTGGAAGGGCCAGCCGGCGCCCGTGATCAGGCAGAGGTCGATGTCCTGCGCCTCGGCGACGACGCCCTCGTCGAGCATGAGCCCGATCTCCTGCGCCACCGCGTCCAGGACACGCGCCCGCACCTGCTCCTCGGTCAGGACGTTGTCGCCCTGCTTCAGGAGCGCGGAGACCTCGGGGTCCAGCTCGGGCTTGCCGCTGTCGTAGACGTAGAAACCGCGCTTGCCCGCCTTGACGACGGCCGCGAGGTTCGGGGAGACCGTGAAGCGGTCCGGGAAGGCCCGGTTGAGGGTCTCCGAGACGTGCAGACCGATCGCGGGGCCGACCAGCTCGAGGAGGACCAGCGGGGACATCGGCAGGCCGAGCGGTTCCACCGCCTTCTCCGCCACCTCGACCGGGGTGCCCTCGTCGATGACGTTCTGCACCTCGCCCATGAAACGGGTGAGGATGCGGTTCACGACGAACGCCGGGGCGTCCTTCACCAGAACCGCCGTCTTCTTCAGCTTCTTGGCGACGGCGAAGGCGGTGGCCAGCGAGGCGTCGTCGGTCTGCTCGCCCCGGACGATCTCGAGGAGCGGCAGGATCGCGACCGGGTTGAAGAAGTGGAAGCCCACGACCCGCTCGGGGTTCTTCAGCTTCGACGCCATCTCGGAGACCGACAGCGAGGAGGTGTTCGTGGCGAAGATCGCGTGCGCCGGGGCGACCGCCTCGACCTCCGCGAACACCTGCTGCTTGACGCCGATCTCCTCGAACACGGCCTCGATGACGAAGTCCGCGTCGGCGAAGCCCTCGGCCTTGTCCAGGACACCGGACACCAGGGCCTTGAGGCGGTTGGCCTTGTCCTGGTTGATGCGGCCCTTGCCGAGCAGCTTCTCGATCTCGGCGTGGACGTAGCCCACACCCTTGTCGACGCGCTCCTGGTCGATGTCGGTCAGCACGACCGGCACCTCGAGACGGCGCAGGAACAGCAGCGCGAGCTGCGAGGCCATCAGGCCCGCGCCCACGACGCCGACCTTGGTGACCGGACGTGCCAGGGACTTGTCCGGGGCGCCGGCCGGGCGCTTGCCGCGCTTCTGCACCAGGTTGAACGCGTAGATGCCGGAGCGCAGTTCGCCACCCATGATCAGGTCGGCGAGCGCGACGTCCTCGGCGTCGTAGCCCTGCTGGAGGTCGCCGTTCTTCGCGGCGGCGATGATGTCGAGGGCGCGGTAGGCGGCCGGGGCCGCGCCGTGCACCTTGCTGTCCGCGACGAAGCGGCCGCGCGCGACGGCCTGGTCCCAGGCCTCACCGCGGTCGATCACCGGGCGGTCGACGACGATCTCGCCCTTGAGGACGGACGCCGTCCAGAGCAGCGACTGCTCCAGGAAGTCCGCACCCTCGAACAGGGCGTCGGCGATGCCCAGCTCGTAGACCTGCACACCCTTGAGCTGCTTGTTCTGGTTGAGCGAGTTCTCGATGATCACCGAGACGGCCTTGTCGGCGCCGATCAGGTTCGGCAGCAGCGTGCAGCCGCCCCAGCCGGGGACCAGACCGAGGAAGACCTCGGGCAGCGAGAAGGCCGGCAGCGCCGCGGACACCGTGCGGTACTTGCAGTGCAGACCGACCTCGACGCCGCCGCCCATCGCCGCGCCGTTGTAGTACGCGAAGGTCGGGACCGCGAGGCCGGACAGGCGCTTGAAGACCTCGTGGCCGCCCTTGCCGATGGCGAGCGCGTCCTTGTGCTCCTTGAGGAGCTCCACGCCCTTCAGGTCCGCGCCCACGGCGAAGATGAACGGCTTGCCGGTGACACCGACACCGACGATCTCGCCGGCCGCGGCCTCCTTCTCGACCTGGTCGATCGCGGAGTCGAGGTTCGCGAGGGACTGCGGGCCGAAGGTGGTCGGCTTGGTGTGGTCGAAACCGTTGTCCAGCGTGATCAGGGCGAAGCGCCCGGCGCCGAACGGCAGGTCCAGGTGACGGACGTGCGCCTGGGTGACGACCTCGTCCGGGAACAGCTCGGCCGCGCCCTTCAGGAGTTCGGTGGTGCTCACTTGTCGCCTCCGGCGGACTCGAAGTGCGGGTTCTCCCAGATGACGGTGGCGCCCATGCCGAAGCCGACGCACATGGTGGTCAGGCCGTAGCGGACGTTCGGCTGCTCCTCGAACTGGCGGGCCAGCTGCGTCATCAGACGGACGCCGGAGGAGGCCAGCGGGTGACCGAAGGCGATCGCGCCGCCGTACTGGTTGACGCGCTCGTCGTCGTCCGCGATGCCGTAGTGGTCGAGGAAGGCCAGGACCTGGACGGCGAAGGCCTCGTTGATCTCGAAGAGGCCGATGTCGGAGATGGACAGACCCGCCTGGGCCAGCGCCTTCTCCGTGGCCGGGATCGGGCCGTAGCCCATGACCTCCGGCTCGACACCCGCGAAGGAGTACGAGACGAGGCGCATCTTGACCGGCAGGCCGTTCTCGCGGGCGAAGTCCTCGGACGCGATGAGGGAGGCGGTCGCGCCGTCGTTCAGACCGGCCGCGTTACCGGCCGTCACCCGGCCGTGGACGCGGAACGGGGTCTTGAGACCGGAGAGGTTCTCCAGCGTCGTGCCCGGACGCATCGGCTCGTCGGCGGTGACCAGGCCCCAGCCCGTCTCACCGGCCTCCGGGTTGGTGCGGCGGACCGAGACCGGCACCAGGTCGGCCTGGATCTTGCCGTTGGCGTACGCCTTGGCGGCCTTCTCCTGCGAGCGCACGGCGTACTCGTCGGCGCGCTGCTTGGTGATCTGCGGGTAGCGGTCGTGCAGGTTCTCGGCGGTCATGCCCATGAACAGGGCGGACTCGTCGACCAGCTTCTCGCTGACGAACCGCGGGTTGGGGTCCACGCCCTCACCCATCGGGTGCCGGCCCATGTGCTCGACACCGCCGGCGACGGCGATGTCGTAGGCGCCGAAGGCGACGGAGCCGGCGACCGCGGTGACGGCCGTCAGGGCGCCCGCGCACATGCGGTCGATGGAGTAGCCGGGCACGGAGGTCGGCAGACCCGCCAGGATGCCGGCGGTGCGGCCGATGGTCAGGCCCTGGTCGCCGATCTGCGTGGTCGCGGCGATGGCGACCTCGTCGATCTTCTTCGGGTCGAGACCGGGGTTGCGGCGCAGCAGCTCCCGGATCGCCTTCACGACGAGGTCGTCGGCGCGGGTCTCGTGGTAGATGCCCTTCGGGCCCGCCTTGCCGAACGGGGTACGGACGCCGTCGACGAAGACGACGTCCCTGACGGTACGAGGCACGATGGCTCTCCTCCAGGTGCGGGATGGCACTGCTGCGACACGCAAGCGCTGAGCGCGCGCTCAGGACCCATGCTACTTATCGGTAACGTAGCTGCCCAGTCCCGGAGGGCCAAGCGGCGAACGTCACACCCCGGGCGCGTCCGAAGTCACCCTCGCACTCAGCCCCGCGGTGGAGCCGTCGAACCGCGGGGGGTCAGTACGGGCGTCGGCACCGGATGGGATCCGGGACCCGGTCCGGTGATCACGCCGAACAGCGTCCGCGCCGCCTCCGCACCGAATCCGTGCACGTCATGGCTCATCGCGGAGAGCGTCGGATGGGTGAGCCGGCAGAGCTGGGAGTCGTCCCACGCGAGGAGGGAGACGTCGCCCGGAACGCCGAACCCCATCTCGGCCGCGACGGCCAGCCCGGCCACCGCCATGATGTCGTTGTCGTAGACGATCGCGGTCGGGCGGTCGGACGGAGCGGCGGTCAGCATCGACCGGGTCGCCCGCGCCCCCGCCTCCCCGGAGTAGTCCGTCGCGACCTGCCATGCCCCGGCCAGCCCCAGGGTCCGCGCCGCCGCGTCGAAGGCCGCGGTCCGCATCACCGTGTGCCCGAGCGCGGCCGCGCCTCCGACCCGCGCGATCCGACGGTGCCCGAGCGCGGCCAGATACCGGACCGCCTCCGTCACCGCCGTCGCGTCGTCGGTCCACACGGACGTCAGGCTCCCGGTCAGCGAGGGATGCCCCACCGCGACCACCGGCATCCCGAGCCGCTCGGCCGCCGCCACCCGCGGATCGTCGGCCCGGAAGTCGACCAGGATCGATCCGCCGATCTGCCGCCCCCGCCACCACGACTCCAGGAGCCCGGCCTCCTCCTCGACGGTGCGCACCAGCCTCAGCAGCAGCGAACAGGAGTGCTCGGTCAGCACGCTCTCCACCCCGGAGACGAACTCCATGTAGAACGGTTCCAGGCCCAGCATCCGCGCCGGCCGGCAGATCGCGAGTCCCACCACGTCCACGCGCGAGCTCGACAGCGAGCGTGCCGTGAGGTTCGGTTCCCAGCCCAGCTCCCGCGCCGCCGCGAAGATCCGGTCCCGGGTCGCCTCCGCCAGCCCCGGCTTGCGGTTGAAGGCGAGCGACACGGCACCCTTGGAGACGCCGGCGCGGGCCGCGACGTCCTTGATGGTGACGCGAGGCGACGGGGACGCGGTCATCGAGCGGGCTCCTGGCAGTACAGCGCGGCCCGGGCGGCGGCGGCATCCGGAGTCTCCCAGCCCTCGACCCCGATGGTCACCCGTTCCCCGGGCAGCAGGGTCACGAGCCCCCGGTCGGCCCGCGCCCCCGGGTCCAGCCGGTCGGCCTGGAGCAGGAGATCCCGGACGAGGGTGTGGGCCGTGACCGTGACGCTCCCCGGCGCCACGGTCACCTCGAACCGTGGCCGCGGATAGGGGATCTCACGGTCGGCCACCGGAAAGTGCACGGCCCTCAGCCCTTCCCCGCTCCCGGCCCGGCCCGAGCGGGAGGACGCCCTTGCGTCGGCCACCAGGAACTCCTTCGCCCCGGCGGGCTCCAGCTCGGCCGGCACCCGCACCTCGCCCACCGCCCGGGCTTCGACCGTGAGTTCGAGGCTCGCCGCGTCGATCACCTCACCCTCCACCGACACCCGACGCAACGACAGCGTGCCCGCCCACGGCTCCCCCGACTGGTTGACGACGGCCAACGCCATCCCCGCGTCCCGCGGTTGAAACGTCAGCAACCGGTCCGCGTACAGCCGCCGCAGCTCGTGGTACAGCGGTTTCTCCCGCCCGTCCCCGTCGATCGCCGCCCAGGACGTCACCGGCCAGCAGTCGTTGAGCTGCCAGACGATCGTGCCCGCGCAGACCGGCCACTGCGACCGCCAGTGCTCGATCCCGGTCGCCACGGCACGCGCCTGGTTGACCTGCGTCAGGTAGTGCCACCGGTCGAAGTCGCCGTCCGGTACGGCGAAGTGGCGGGCGAGCCCGCGCGCCAGCTTGCCGTTGCCGTCCTCCGCCTTCTGGTGGTGCAGCATGCCGGGGGAGTCCGCCGCGAGCTCCTCACCCGGCAGCGCCCGTCGCAGAGTCGCGTGGGCGGGTGGGGCCTGCCAGCCGAACTCGGCCACGAAGCGAGGCACTTCACTCCGGTACTCGGTGTAGTCGTGCCTGTTCCACACCTCCCACGAGTGATGCGTCCCGTGCGCCGGGTCATTGGGGTGGTGCCCCCACGACCCCGACCAGGGACTCCCCGCCGTGTAGGGCCGCGTCGGATCCAACTCGCCGACGACACGGGGCAGCATGCCCAGGTAGTACCCCTCGCCCCAGGAGTCCCCGCCGAGCCGCTCCTCCCATCCCCAGTCCCTGAACCCCCACAGGTTCTCGTTGTTCCCGTTCCACAGCACGAGCGACGGATGCGGCATCAGCCGTACGACGTTCTCCCGGGCCTCGGCCTCCACCTCGCCCCGCAGCGGCTGCTCCTCGGGGTAGGCCGCGCACGCGAACGGGAAGTCCTGCCACACCAGCAGACCCAGTTCGTCGCAGGCGTCGTAGAAGTCCTCGCTCTCGTAGACACCGCCGCCCCAGACCCGGACCAGGTCGACCCCCGCGCCGGCCGCCTGGCGCAGCCGCTTCCGGTAGCGCTCGCGGGTCACGCGGGAGGGGAACACGTCGTCCGGGATCCAGTTCACGCCCCTGGCGAAGAGCCGCTCCCCGTTGACGACCAGGGTGAACCCGGTCCCGTGCGCGTCCGCGGAGGTGTCCAGTTCGACGCTGCGAAAGCCGACGCGCCGCCGCCAGACGTCGAGCGGCGCGTTTCCGTGGCTGAGGGTCAACTCGACTTCGTACAGCGGCTGTTCGCCATAGCCGCGCGGCCACCAGAGGTCCGCGTCCGGCACCTCGACCCGGACGGCGCCGCTGGTGCCCGTCACCTCGGCGCGCACTGACCGTCCCGCCACCCGGGCCTCCAGCGTGAGCCCGGCCTCCACCCGGGTCCGTTCCACGTCCACCCGCAACTCGACGACCCCGACCCCTTCTTCGACGGTCACCAGCGGGCGCACCCGGGCCAGCCGCGCCGTCGACCAGCGCTCCACCCGCACCGGACGCCAGATCCCGGCCGTCACCAGGGTGGGCCCCCAGTCCCAGCCGAACGAGCACGCCATCTTGCGGAGGTACTGATACGGCTCGGTGTAGGCGGCCGGTCGATCGCCGACCTGTCCGCGAACGGCCTCCGCCTCGGCGTACGCGGAGACGAACCGGACGGCCAGCGGCCCTTCGAGCCCCGTCACGTCGAAGCGGTACGAGCGGTGCATGTTCCTCACCCGGCCGAGGAGCTGACCGTTCAGCGTGATCTCCGCGACCGTGTCGAGCCCGTCGAAGACCAGGTCGGTCTGCTCGTGCCCGGACGGTACGGCCGGCAGCTCCCTCTCGTACGTCCACTCGCGCCGCCCCACCCACGCGACCTCGTTCTCACCCAGACCGAGGAACGGGTCCGGGATCACCCCGGCGGCGAGCAGATCGGTGTGCACGCAGCCCGGCACCTCGGCCGGGAGCGGCTTTCCCTCGTGCCGCAGATTCCATCCGTCGTCGAGCGGTGAGGCCTCCAGCATGCGCACTCCCTAAACCGGTAAAGCCCACAACTGAGCGCCATTTGTTCATCGTTGGCGGGAATCGGACTTTACCGGTTGAGGAAAGCGCTGCCAGAGTGCCGAATCAGCCAACCCGCTCGTGTTCGCCCGACCCGCTCGTGTTCGCCCGACCCGCTCGGGTTCCACCGACCCGCTCGTGTTCGACCACCCCGCAAGTGCTCGTCCGTCCCGAGAACGTCCCGAGAACGGAAGTGATGCACATGAACCGCCGTACAGTCCTGGTCCTCGCCACGGTCGCGGGAGCCGCCCTGCTGCTCCCGGGCTGCACCGGTACCGGAGGCAGCGCGAAGGGCGCGGACGCCAACGCGCCCGACGACCCGTCGAAGGTCGGCGGAACCATCACGGTCCTCACCGTGCGCACCGACCTCGTGCAGGACGGCACGATGAAGAAGTACGCCGCCGAGTTCAACAAGACCTATCCCAAGGTCAAGGTGGAGTTCCAGGCCCTCACCAACTACGAGGCCGAGATCAAGATCCGGATGAACACGGACGACTACGGCGACGTTCTGCTGATCCCCGCGGTCATCAAGAAGGACGACTACCCGAAGTTCTTCGCCTCCCTCGGCACCGCCGCCGAACGCGGCAAGAAGTACCGCTTCACCGACTTCACCACCGTCGACGGCAAGGTCTACGGCCAGAGCCCGGTCGGGGTCATGCCCGGCTTCGTCTACAACAAGCGGGTCTGGAAGGAGGCGGGGGTCACCGAATGGCCCACCACTCCGGCCGAGTTCCTCACCGGCCTCAAGGCGATCAAGGCGAAGACCGACGCGGTCCCGTACTACACCAACTTCGCCGCGCAGTGGCCGCTGACCTCGTGGACGTACGTCGACGGCGCGGTCCACTGCGACCCGCAGGCGACCACGAAGCTCGCCGAGGACGACCCGTGGGCCCAGGGCTCCGACCTGCGCGTCGGGGACACGCTGCTGTACGACATCGTCAAACAGGGCCTCGCCGAGAAGGACCCGACGACGAGCAACTGGGAGGAGTCCAAGCCCCGGACGGCCAAGGGCGAGATCGCCACGCAGTGGCTCGGCACCTGGGCGATCATCCAGTTCCAGGACGCCGCGAAGAAGGCGGGCGTGAATCCGGACGACATCGGTTTCATGCCGTTCCCGGCCCGGACGGACGGCACGTTCTGCGCGACCGTCGGCCCGGACTACAACCAGGCCGTGAACGTGCACTCGAAGCACAAGGAGGCGGCCCGCGCCTGGATCGACTGGTTCACCGACAAGTCCGGCTACGACAAGGACAACCTGGCGATCTCCCCGCTGAAGGACGCGCCCATGCCCGAGGTGCTGAAGCCGTACGAGGAGGCGGGCGTCGAACTCATCGAACTGGACGACTCCGCGGGCGCGAAGGTCAAGCTGATCGACGACCAGTCCGAGGTCGGCATCTACAAGCCCGAGTACCGCCAGGACCTGGT
Source organism: Streptomyces sp. NPDC088157 (assembly GCF_044741545.1). Taxonomy (NCBI): domain Bacteria; kingdom Bacillati; phylum Actinomycetota; class Actinomycetes; order Kitasatosporales; family Streptomycetaceae; genus Streptomyces; species Streptomyces sp. NPDC088157. The sequence continues at coordinate 344,658 of NZ_JBIUSU010000006.1, read as the reverse complement.
CGATCTCGCACGCGGTGCCAAGAAGGGCAGCCTGGACGACTTCCTCGGCGACCTGGGCAAGAAATGGACCGAGACGCAAGCGACCGTGAGCGACTGATGGCGCACGCGCACACGCACCCCCCGTCGCACCGCGCCGAGAAGGCGGCCTCCGAGGCCGTGACACCGGTTTCCAGGCGCCCCGCTCCCGCACCGGCCCCACGCCGGGCCCGCGCCTGGCGGCTGCTCACCCCCTGGCTGTTCCTGCTCGCCCCGCTCACCCTGCTGATCACGTTCACCTACGCGCCGATCGCCAACATGGTCGCCTACAGCTTCACCGACTGGGACGGCGTGAGCCCCGAGCTGCACTACACGGGCGCCGAGAACTACACGGAGATCTTCACCCGGGAGGATCTCTTCCAGGTCTTCTGGGTCAGCGGCTACTACCTGGCCGCCTCGGTGGTCCAGATCGTCGCCGCGCTGTACTTCGCGACGATCCTCAGTTTCGACCTCCGTTTCCGGAACTTCTTCAAAGGCGTGCTCTTCTTCCCGTCCCTGGTCAACGGGGTGGCGATCGGTTTCGTCTTCCTCTACTTCTTCCAGGACGGCGGTACCCTCGACACGGTCCTCGGTCTCTTCGGGTACCACACCGACCACGCCTGGCTCGGCACACCGGTCTCGGCGAACGTCTCCCTCGCCGGAGTCTCGATCTGGCGCTACCTCGGCATGAACTTCGTCCTGTTCCTCGGCGCGATCCAGTCCATCCCGGGGGAGCTGTACGAGGCCGCCGAACTGGACGGCGCCGGCCGATGGCACCAGTTCCGCTACATCATCCTGCCCGGCATCAAGCCGGTGCTGACCCTGACGGTGATCCTCTCCGTCTCCGGGTCCCTCTCGGCCTTCGAGATCCCCTACATCATGACCGGCGGGGCGACCGGCACCGAGACCTTCGTGATCCAGACCGTGAAGCTGGCCTTCCAGTTCAACAAGACGGGGCTCGCCTCGGCGGCGGCGGTCGTGCTGCTGCTGATCATCCTGCTGGTGACCTGGGTCCAGCGGCGCCTCGTCCCCGACGACAGGGTGGACCTCGTATGACGCGCCGTGCCGTTGCCCGCGCCCTCGTGTACCTGTCGCTGATCGCCGCGGCGCTGGTCGTCCTGCTCCCGCTGGGCGTGGTGCTCCTGACCTCCCTGAAGACCGAGAACGAGACGGCCAACGGCAGCGGAGCGCTCACGCCGCCCGACGACCCGTTCAACTTCCACAACTACGTGACGGCGTTCCAGGACGGCGGGATGCTCACGGCGTTCGGCAACACGGCCTTCATCCTCGTCGTCTCCGTCGGCGGGACCGTGCTCATCGGCTCGATGACGGCGTACGCCATCGACCGGTTCACCTTCCGCTTCCGCACACCGGTGATCGCCCTGTTCCTGGTCGCCGCGCTGGTCCCCGGGGTGACCACCCAGGTGGCCACCTTCCAGATCGTCCACAGCCTCGGCATGTTCGACACCCGCTGGGCCCCGATCGCCCTCTACATGGGCACGGACATCGTCTCGATCTACGTATTCCTGCAGTTCGTGCGGTCGATCCCGATCTCGCTGGACGAGGCGGCCCGCCTGGACGGCGCCAACGCCTTCACGATCTACCGGAAGATCATCTTCCCGCTGCTGAAACCGGCGATCGCGACGGTCGTGATCGTGAAGGGGATCGCCGTCTACAACGACTTCTACATCCCCTTCCTCTACATGCCCTCACAAGATCTTGGCGTGATCTCGACGTCCCTGTTCCGCTTCAAGGGCCCCTACGCCGCCCACTGGGAAACGATCTCGGCAGGAGCGGTGCTGGTCATCCTGCCGACCCTGATCGTCTTCCTCGCGCTTCAGAAGTACATCTACAACGGTTTCATGAGAGGAGCGACGAGGTAATCCGCTCGCCGCCGTTGCTCCGGACGGGTCGACGGCGTCAGGCGGCCGAGCCTGCCAGCGCCGCGACCAGCACCGGCGTGACCTGCTCCACCTGCCACGGCCGCGCCCCGTACGACGCGAGCGCGGCGGCGACCGCGTCCTCGTCGGCCGCCGGAGGTTCCCAGCAGACCCGCCGCACCGCGTCCGGGGCGATCAGGTTCTCCTGGGGCATGTTCAGCTCCTCGGCCAGCGCGGAGACGGCGGTCCGTGCCGCGGACAGCCGGGCCGCCGCCGCGGGGTCCTTGTCGGCCCAGGCCCGTGGCGGCGGCGGCCCCGCCACCGGCTGCCCCGGCTGCGGCAGCTGCGCCTCGCTGAACGTCTTCACCCGGTCGACCGCGGCCTGCCACTGCTCCAGCTGCCGCCGGCCCATCCGGTGCCCGAACCCGTTCAGCGCGGCCAGCGCCTGCACGTTCACCGGAAGCGACAGCGCCGCCTCCACGATGGCCGCGTCCGACAGCACCTTGCCCGGCGACACGTCCCGCCGCTGTGCGATCCGGTCCCGCGTCTCCCACAGCTCCCGCACCACACCCAGCTGCCTCCGCCGGCGCACCTTGTGCATGCCGGACGTCCGACGCCACGGGTCCTTGCGGGGCTCGGGCGGCGGGGCGGACGCGATCGCGTCGAACTCCTGGCGGGCCCACTCCAGCTTGCCCTGCCGGTCCAGTTCCTTCTCCAGCGCGTCGCGCAGGTCGACCAGGAGCTCCACGTCGAGGGCCGCGTACCGCAGCCACGGCTCGGGCAGCGGCCGGGTCGACCAGTCGACCGCGGAGTGCCCCTTCTCGAGGACGAAGCCCAGTACTCCTTCGACCATGGCGCCGAGGCCGACCCGCGGGAATCCGGCGAGCCGTCCGGCCAGCTCGGTGTCGAACAGCCGCGTCGGCACCATGCCTATCTCGCGCAGACACGGCAGGTCCTGGGTGGCCGCGTGCAGCACCCACTCCACGCCGGACAGCGCCTCGCCGAGCGCGGAGAGGTCGGGGCAGCCCACCGGGTCGATCAGCGCGCTGCCCGCGCCCTCGCGGCGCAGCTGCACCAGATAGGCGCGCTGCCCGTAGCGGTAGCCGGAGGCGCGCTCGGCGTCGACGGCGACGGGGCCGGACCCGGCGGCGAAGGCGGCGATCACCTCGGCGAGGGAGGCCTCGTCGGCGATCACGGGAGGAATGCCCTCGCGTGGTTCGAGTAGAGGTGTCGGCGCCCCGGAGTCAGTCGATCCGCCGTCGTCCGGAGGGGCGCCTCCGGTGGTTCGCAGTGAACTGGCTGCTGCGGTTTCTTGGGCGTCGGTCACCTGTAAAGGGTATCCGTGTATGGACGGCGGCCCCCCCGGGGACGCTTCCGAGGGCGGCGGCGGGGGGTGGGAAAACCGGGGGGGGGGGGGCAGAAAGGGGGGGGGGAGGGTGGGTAACCGGGGCGGGG
>NZ_JBIUSU010000006.1:0-341299 GCF_044741545.1 Streptomyces sp. NPDC088157 | reverse complement strand
CGCCCGCCGACGGAACGTTCCGTCGGCGGGCGCCGGAGGGTCGTAAACCGGTCAGGCCGGTGAACGAAGGGGAAGAGGTCGGGAAGAAACCGGGAAGAGGCGGGAGGGGACGGGAGGGAACGGGAGAGGACGGGAGGAGCCGGACCGGCGGTCACCGGGCCGCCCTGGGAAAACCTTCCCGGGCCGGATGGGGTCTCAGTGGATGATGCCGGTCCGCAGGGCCACCGCGACCATGCCGGCGCGGTCACCCGTGCCGAGCTTGCGGGCGATGCGGGCGAGGTGGCTCTTGACGGTCAGCGCGGACAGGCCCATGGAGACGCCGATCGCCTTGTTCGACTGGCCTTCAGCGACCAGTCGCAGCACCTCGACCTCACGGCCGGAGAGCTCGCGGTAGCCGCCCGGGTGGCTCGGGGCACCCGGGGGGCGGCGGTGCATACGGGCGGCGGAGCCCATGGGGACGGCACCGGGTCGGCTGGGGAGGCCGAGGTTGGTGCGGGTGCCGGTGACCACGTAGCCCTTGACGCCGCCCGCGAGGGCGTTGCGCACGGCGCCGATGTCGTCGGCGGCGGAGAGGGCGAGCCCGTTGGGCCAGCCCGCGGCGCGGGTCTCCGACAGCAGGGTGAGGCCGGAGCCGTCGGGCAGGTGGACGTCGGCGACGCAGATGTCGCGGGGGTTGCCGATGCGGGGACGAGCCTCCGCGATGGACGAGGCCTCGATGACGTCGCGCACACCGAGCGCCCACAGGTGGCGGGTGACGGTGGAGCGGACGCGGGGGTCGGCCACGACCACCATGGCGGTGGGCTTGTTCGGGCGGTAGGCGACCAGGCTTGCGGGCTGCTCGAGGAGAACGGACACCAGGCCTCCTGGGTGGGGGACGGGAGCCGGCTCGCGGGGCTTGTGGGGAGGAAGCCGGGACGAACCGTGCTTTCAAGGTCACAGTCGTCTTCGGCAGCGAACCCGGGGTCCTTTAGAGAATGATCACGATCTAGTGAGTAACAATCCGTGCAATTCGGACACGCGATCGATCATCCGAAGATCGAGTCGGTTTAAGTGGGTGTCTTACGGGACCGAAAATGGCCGTATCGACAAAGAGATGGTCAACGCGACTGGGGCCCCCTGCGCTGCGGCAGCGTCACCACCGACGCGTCCCCGGGGCCGGCCGGCGGCAGTCCCGCCACCTGCGCCAGCAGATCGCACCAGGACGCCAGGTGCGCTCCCGTCTCCGGCACGCCGCCCAGCCCCTCACGCGGTGTCCAGGAGGCCCGGATCTCGATCTGGGAGGCCGCCGGGCGCTCCGCCAGCCCGCCGAAATAGTGGGAGCTCGCGCGCGTGACGGTCCCGCTCGGCTCGCCGTAGGTCAGCCCGCGCGCCTGGAGGGCGCCGGTCAGCCAGGACCAGCACACCTCGGGCAGCAGCGGGTCCGCCGCCATCTCCGGCTCCAGCTCCGCCCGGACGAGGGTCACCAGCCGGAACGTTCCGCGCCAGGCGTCGTGCCCGGCCGGGTCGTGCAGCAGCACCAGCCGGCCGTCGGCCAGGTCCTGGTCGCCGTCCACGACCGTCGCCTCCAGCGCGTACGCGAACGGGGCCAGCCGTTTCGGGGCCGGTGTCGACTCGACCTCGATCTGCGGCCGCAGCCGGGCCGCCCTCAGCGCGTCGACGGCCGCCCGGAAGGGCGGTGGAGCCGACCTGTTCCCATCCCCGTCCCCCTCGTTCGCGTCATCCATCCCGCCAGCGCCGTCCGACAGTCGTCCCTGAGCCGCAGCCATGCGGGGAAGATTAAGGGGAACGGGGCCTTCGCGCAGGGCAAGACACCCGTGCGGGGCTCGCGGACGGGTGCGCGCTGGGCGAACAGGCGCACGGACCGCGCACGCCCGAGGAGCACGGCTCAGGCGCGCCGGAGGCCCGGCAGGGGTACGGCAGCGCCGGGAGGCGGCCGGCCGGCGGCCGGGCGGGGGGCGGCCTCACCGCGTCCGGGGCCGTGGGAGACTTGCCGTCGTGAGTGCGAACGAGAGCCCGGCGGGCCGGCAGCCGACAGCGACCTACGACAGTGCCTTCCTCAAGGCGTGCAGGCGCGAACCGGTGCCGCACACGCCCGTGTGGTTCATGCGGCAGGCCGGACGCTCACTGCCCGAGTACCGCAAGGTCCGCGAGGGCATCCCGATGCTCGAGTCCTGCATGCGGCCCGAACTGGTCACCGAGATCACCCTCCAGCCGGTGCGCCGGCACGACGTGGACGCGGCGATCTACTTCAGCGACATCGTCGTCCCGCTCAAGGCGATCGGCATCGACCTCGACATCAAGCCCGGCGTCGGCCCGGTCGTCGAGCGCCCGATCCGCACCCGCGCCGACCTCGCCCAGCTGCGCGACCTCACCCCCGAGGACGTCTCGTACGTCACCGAGGCCATCGGCCTGCTGACGGCCGAGCTCGGCGCCACCCCCCTCATCGGTTTCGCCGGCGCCCCGTTCACCCTCGCGAGCTACCTCGTCGAGGGCGGTCCGTCGCGCACGTACGAGAACGCCAAGGCGATGATGTACGGCGATCCCGAGCTCTGGGCCGACCTGCTCGACCGGCTCGCGGAGATCACGTCGGCCTTCCTGAAGGTGCAGATCGAGGCCGGCGCCAGCGCCGTCCAGCTCTTCGACTCATGGGCCGGCGCGCTCGCCCCGACCGACTACCGCCGCTCGGTGCTGCCCGCCTCCGCGAAGGTCTTCCGCGCGGTCGAGGGGTACGGCGTACCGCGCATCCACTTCGGGGTCGGCACCGGCGAGCTGCTCAAGCTGATGGGCGAGGCCGGAGCGGACGTCGTCGGCGTCGACTGGCGCGTCCCGCTCGACGAGGCCGCCCGCCGGGTCGGCCCCGGCAAGGCGCTCCAGGGCAACCTCGACCCGACCGTCCTGTTCGCCGGCACCGAGGCCGTCGAGGCCAAGACCCGCGAGGTCCTCGACACGGCCGCCGGGCTGGAGGGCCACGTCTTCAACCTCGGGCACGGCGTCATGCCGTCCACCGACCCGGACGCGCTGACCCGCCTCGTCGAGTACGTCCACACCCGGACCGCCCGCTGAGCCGTCTCACCAGCTGTGCCGGGGGCGCGCCCGTCTGCCGAACAGCAGACCGCGCGGCTCCGGCGGCGGGGGCGTGCCCGCCTTGAGCGGCCAGGCCAGCAGCATCCCCGCGAGGAAACCGACGACATGCGCCGCGTACGCCACGGTGCCCGCGCCGGAGACACCCTCGCCGGAGGAGTACACCGCCTGCAGTACGAACCAGAAGCCCAGCACCAGCCACGCCGGCAGGCGCAGCGGCAGGAACACCAGGAACGGGACGAGCACCCACACCCTGGCCTTCGGATACAGCACCAGATAGGCGCCCAGCACCCCCGCGATCGCCCCCGACGCCCCGATCAGCGGGTCGGCGGAGTCGGCGTTGAGCAGGGCGAAACCGTACGACGCCGCGTAGCCGCAGGCGACGTAGAAGAGCGCGAAGCGGACGTGCCCCATGCGGTCCTCGATGTTGTTGCCGAAGATCAGCAGGAACAGCATGTTGCCCAGCAGGTGCAGCCAGCCGCCGTGCAGGAACATCGCGGTGAGAACGCTCAGCGCGGGCGACTTGTCGTAGTCCGGCGGGTTCAGCACGCAGGCCGCGCCGCGCACGTCGCCGGTGGGGACGAGCTGCGGCAGCTGATGGTGGATCAACTCCTGTGGCACGGCCGCGTAATGCTCCAGGAAGGCGTGCAGATGACACGTCTGGGCCAGACTGCTGTCGCCCGCCACGGAGCCGGACAGACCGGGCATGAACAGGAAGACGAAGACGTTCACCGCGATGAGGGCGTACGTCACCACCGGGGTGCGGCGCACGGGATTCACGTCATGGACGGGGATGACCACAAGGAAGTACTGCCCCCGATCCGGTCGGTGAACCGGTGAACGCCGATCCCCACGGGCGCGTATGAACCGTCAACTGCTCGCGGCACGAGGAAGGCGGGCCGCGGGGACGACGTGAGGAACAGCGATGAACGACCGAGTTACTCCCCCGATGCACGCGACCCCCGACGGCGAGGCGGAGATCTCCCTGGTGATCCGGCTGCCCTGGGAAGACGTGGCACGGCTCGGCCAGGAGGCCGGGCGGCTCGCTGCGCAGATGCAGCGGCCGGTGACGCTGGACGAGGCTGTCAGCAGCCGGCTGCGGTCGCGGCCGGTGCCCGCGGCCCATGCGAAGCCCACGGAGCACCCTGCGGCCCCGGCCGCCGTTTCCGCTCTGCCGAGGCTCAGCGGGACCGCGTAACCGTCCGCGTAAGGGGTGCGGGTGGTGCGGCGGCCGCGAGCAGTGGGCGGCTGGTCGCGCGGTTCCCCGCGCCCCTAACGCCGGCTGCCGTGCACCCTGGCCGTGGCCTTCCTGGCGGCCACCAGCACCGGGTCCCAGACCGGGCTGAACGGCGGGGCGTAGCCGAGGTCCAGGGCCGTCATCTGTTCCACCGTCATCCCGGCCGTCAACGCCACCGCCGCGATGTCGACGCGTTTGCCCGCGCCCTCCCTCCCGACGATCTGGACGCCCAGCAGCCGGCCCGTCCTTCGTTCGGCGAGCATCTTGACCGTCATGGGAGATGCGCCGGGGTAATAGCCGGCCCGGCTGGTGGACTCGATGGTGACCGTCTCGAACTGGAGGCCGACGCGACGGGCGTCCTTCTCGCGGAGGCCGGTGCGGGCGATCTCCAGATCGCAGACCTTGCTGACGGCCGTGCCGACCACACCGGGGAACGTGGCGTAGCCGCCGCCGACGTTGGTGCCGATGACCTGGCCGTGCTTGTTGGCGTGGGTGCCGAGGGCGATGTGGCGCTCCTGGCCGGAGACCAGGTCGAGGACCTCGACACAGTCGCCGCCGGCCCAGACCGTCCCGTCGGCGAGGGGCCCGCGCACCCGCATCGCCAGATCGGTGAGCAGCCCGCCGTGGGCGCCCAGGGGCAGCCCGGCGGCCTTCGCCAGCCCGGTCTCCGGGCGGACGCCGATGCCCAGCACGACCACGTCCGCCGGGTACTCGGCCTCCTGGGTGACCACCGCCCGTACCCGGCCGTCCTCCGCCGTGCGCAGCGCGGTGACCTCGGTGTCGTTCACCAAGGTGATGCCCAGGCCCTCCAGGGCGCGGTGCACCAGCCGGCCCATGTCCGGGTCGAGGGTCGACATCGGTTCGCTGCCCCGGTTGACGATCGTCACCTCGTAGCCGCGCTTGATGAGCGCCTCGGCCATCTCCACGCCGATGTAGCCCGCCCCGACCACCACGGCGCGCTTGCCACGCGCGCGTGCCAGCGTGTCGAGCAGGGCCTGACCGTCGTCCAGGGTCTGCACCCCGTGCACGCCCGGCGCGTCCGCTCCCGGCATGTCCGGCCGGATCGGGCGGGCCCCGGTCGCGATGACGAGCTTGTCGTACGACGTCCAGGACTCCGCCCCTGAATCCACCGCACGCGCGCGTACCCGCCGTCCCGCGACGTCGATCTCCGTGACCTCCGTGCGCAGTCGCAGGTCGATCTCCCGCGCGCGGTGTTCCTCGGGCGTGCGGGCGATCAGATCGTCCCGCTCGGTGACGTCACCGCCCACCCAGTACGGGATGCCGCACGCCGAATAGGACGTGAAGTGGCCGCGTTCGAAGGCCACGATCTCCAGTTCGCCCGGTCCCTTCAACCGACGGGCCTGGGACGCCGCGGACATGCCCGCGGCGTCACCGCCGATCACCACCAGTCGTTCGATGCTCATGCGAACACGCTACGGGGGACCCGCAGTTCAGTGCTGCTCAGGCTCGCCCGCCCCGGCTCCGGTCTGCCCGGGCCCGCCCGTCCCGGCTCCGGTCTGCCCTGCTCCGCCCGTCCCGGCTCCGGTGTGCCCGGGCCCGGCCGTTCCGACTCCGGTGTGCCCGGCTCCGGTGTGCCCGGGCCCGGCCGTTCCGGCTCCGGTCTGCCATCCTCCGGCCGTCCCGGCTTCGGTCTGCCTCGCTCCGGTCTGCCCGGGCACGCTCACCCGGGACCGGTTCGCCTCTGCCGCTCGGCGGCGCGGACGCACCAGCCGCAGCCACACCAGCAGGAGCAGCAGGGCCACCGCGAGGAACGGCAGCACCGCTCCGAACGCGACGGCGATCCAGCGCAGCATCGTCACCAACGCGCCCCAGCCGCCCGCCAGAGCGTCCACGAACCCCGGGTCGTCGTCCTCGGCGGCCGGGACGACCGGCTTCTCGGACAGGGTCAGCGTGACGGTCGCCAGGCTGGTGCGGTCCTTCAGGGACGACTGCTGGGCGAGCAGCGCCTCGAGGTCGGCCTCCCGGCTGCTCAACTCGCCCTCCAGGGTGACCACGTCGCTCAGCTTGGTGGCCCGGTCCATCAGCTCGCGGACCCGGGCGACGCTGGCACGCTGCGTGGCGATGCGGCTGTCGACGTCGACGACCTGGTCGGTGACGTCCTGGGCCTTAGCCGTGCGCTCCAGGAGCTTGCCCGCTCCCTGCAGGGCGGCGAGCACGTCGTCGTACTTCCCGACGGGTACCCGCAGCACCACCCGGGTGCGCTCGGCGCCGTTCTCGTCCCGGACGGTCGTCTCGTCGCCGACGTAGCCGCCCGCGTTCTCCGTGGTCGCGCGAGCCTCGTCCAGTGCCTTCGGGACGTCCTTGACCTGCACGGTCAAAGAGGCGGTGCGGATGATGCGGCTGACGGTGAGGTCCGGCGCGGCGGTGGCCTTCGACCCGCTCGCGCCCGCACCCTCCTTCGCGTCCTGCGCGGCGTCCGCGTCCCCGGCGCCGGCCTCACCGACGGCGGCCTTGTCGGCCGTGCTGTTGGCGCCCGAGTCGTTCGCGCCGCTGCATCCGGTGAGTGCGAGGGCCGCGGCCAGCGCGAGCGCGGCCAGGGCGCCGACCGGCCGCGCGGAACGTCGTACGGAGCGTTCTGCGGAACGTCGTGTGCGCATGTGGGTGTACCCCCGGGGTTCTGACGACCTTGACGCTCCTTCGACGCCCGGGTGGGCCGGGACGTTGGCGGGAATCGGTTCCGAACAGGTCACGGTCGGGACGCGGGAAGGACACCGGGCGGCGGCCGGGGGGTCGGCGGGGTCTGAGACAGTGGGCGTATGACCGCAACGGGTACGGGTACGGGGCAGCACGTCGTCGTCATCGGAGCCGGGATCGCCGGGCTGGCCGCCGCCCACCGGCTGCTGGAGCGCGGGGCGCGGGTGACCGTGCTCGAGGCCACCGACCGGGTGGGCGGCAAGCTGCTGCCCGGCGAGATCGCGGGCGCGCGCGTGGACCTGGGCGCCGAGTCGATGCTGGCCCGCCGGCCCGAGGCGGTCGCCCTCGCGCGCGAGGTGGGCCTCTCCGACCGTCTGCGACCGCCGGCCACCGCGACGGCGTCGATCTGGACCCGCGGCGCGCTGCGCCCCATGCCCAAGGGACACGTCATGGGCGTCCCCGGCACCGCGGCCGCCCTCGCCGGAGTGCTCTCCGACGAGGGCCTCGCCCGGATCGGGCGCGACGCCGATCTGCCCCGCACCGAGGTCGGCGACGACGTGGCGGTCGGGGAGTACGTGGCGGCGCGCCTGGGCCGCGAGGTCGTCGACCGTCTCGTCGAACCGCTGCTCGGCGGGGTGTACGCAGGCGACGCCTACCGGATCTCGATGCGCTCGGCGGTCCCGCAGCTCTTCCAGGCGGCCCGGACCCACACCTCGTTGACGGAGGCCGTCCGCGAGATCCAGGCGAAGGCGGCGGCGAGCTCGCAGACCGGCCCGGTGTTCATGGGGATCAAGGGCGGTGTGGGCTCCCTGCCGCTCGCGGTCGCCGAGTCCGTCGAAGCGCGCGGCGGCGAGATCCACACGCGCGTGGCGGTGACCGGACTGCACCGAGGACCCGGCGGAGGCTGGCGCGTCACCGCGGGGCAGCGGGCACTGGACGCCGACGCCGTGGTCGTCGCCGTCCCCGCACCGGCCGCCGCCGCGCTGCTGGCCGCCGAGTCCCCCGAGGCCGCCGCCGGGCTGCGCACGGTGGAGTACGCCTCCATGGCCCTGGTCACCCTCGCCTACCGGCGTGCCGGCACGGCCCTGCCCGACGGCAGCGGCTTCCTCGTCCCGCCCGTCGACGGACGCACCATCAAGGCGTCCACCTTCGCCTCCCAGAAGTGGGGCTGGATCGCCGAGGAGAACCCGGACACGGTCGTACTGCGCACCTCCGTCGGGCGGTACGGCGAGACGGAGATCCTGGAGCGCGAGGACGCCGACCTCGTCGCCGTCTCCCGGCACGACCTGCGCGCGGCCACCGGCCTGGACGCCACGCCCCTGGAGACGCGCGTCACCCGCTGGACCGACGGCCTGCCCCAGTACCCGGTCGGCCACCACGCGCGCGTGGCCCGCATCCGCGAGCAGGTCGCCAAGCTCCCGAACCTCGCGGTGTGCGGCGCGCAGTACGACGGCGTCGGCATCCCCGCCTGCATCGCCAGCGCGTACGCCGCGGTCGACCAGCTCGGCGGCGACCTGAGCGCCGTACGGGACCTCGCGGCCAACCCGGTGCAGAGTCTGCACGGCGGAGCGGGAGAATGAGAGCCATGAGTGACGACGCCCCCACCACCGAGTCCGGCAGGGTCCCGAACAAGGGCAAGCTGGCCAAGGACCTCAACGAGGTCATCCGTTACACGCTGTGGTCCGTCTTCAAGCTGAAGGACGTACTGCCCGAGGACCGCGCGGGGTACGCCGACGAGGTCCAGGAGCTGTTCGACCAGCTCGCCGCCAAGGACGTGACGATCCGCGGCACGTACGACGTGTCCGGCCTGCGCGCCGACGCCGACGTCATGATCTGGTGGCACGCCGAGACCGCCGACCAGCTCCAGGAGGCGTACAACCTCTTCCGCCGCACGAGGCTGGGCCGCGCCCTGGAGCCGGTCTGGTCGAACATGGCGCTGCACCGCCCCGCCGAGTTCAACCGCTCGCACATCCCGGCGTTCCTCGCCGACGAGACGCCCCGCAACTACGTGAGCGTCTACCCCTTCGTGCGCTCCTACGACTGGTACCTGCTGCCCGACGAGGACCGCCGCCGGATGCTCGCCGACCACGGCAAGATGGCCCGCGGCTACCCGGACGTCCGCGCCAACACCGTCGCCTCGTTCTCGCTGGGCGACTACGAGTGGATGCTGGCCTTCGAGGCCGACGAGCTGTACCGCATCGTCGACCTCATGCGCCACCTGCGTGCCTCGGAGGCCCGCATGCACGTCCGCGAGGAGGTCCCGTTCTACACGGGCCGCCGCAAGGACCTCACGGAGCTGGTCGCGGGCCTCGCCTGATCAGTGTCCCTGCCGGGCGGCGCGCTCCGCGGGGGCGGCCGCCGGCCGGGGTTCCGGGTGCGGTGCGCAGGCCGCGCGCCGCCCCGGGAGCCGTCCCTCCAACAGGTAGGCGTCGAGGTGGCCGTTGACGCACCGGTTGGGCCCGCCCGCGATGCCATGGGTGCCGGCGTCCCGCTCCGTCACCAGCACCGAGCCCGACAGGCGCCGGCGCATTTCGAGGGCTCCGTCATAAGGCGCGGCGGCGTCGTGCTCGGCGGCCAGGATCAGCGTCGGCGGCAGCTCGCCCGGCCCGGTCCGTACGTCGAGCGGCTGCTGCCGGGGCGCGGGCCAGTAGGCGCACGGCAGGTTCGCCCAGACGTTGTCCCACGTCTCGAACGGCGCGACGCGCGCGAGCCGCGTGTTGTCGCGGTCCCACACCTTCCAGTCCGTCGGCCAGGACGCGTCGTTGCACTCCACGGCCGTGTACACGGCGTTCGCGTTCTCCGCCTCCGCGGCGGCCTCCCGCACCGGCCCGGCCAGGGCGATCAGCTGCTTCGGATCGCCCTTCAGGTACTGCGACAGCGCCTGCGCCCGGGCGGGCCAGTAGTCGTCGTAGTACCCGGCCTGCAGGAACGCGCCCTGCAGCTGGCCCGGTCCCACCTTCCCGCCGGCCGGCTCCGCGGCCAGCCGCGCCCGCGCCCGCTCGTAGCTGTTCAGCACCGCCTGCGCCGTGCCGCCGAGGCCGTACACGTCGTCGTGCCTCGCGATCCACTCCCGGAAGTCCGTCCAGCGGCTCTCGAACGCCGCCGACTGGTCGAGGTTGTTGCGGTACCAGATCTGCGCCGGGTCCGGGTTCACGGCCGCGTCGAACACCATCCGCCTCACGTGGGACGGGAACAGCGTCGCGTAGACCGCCCCGAAGTAGGTGCCGTACGACGCTCCCATGAACGTCAGCCGCTCCTCGCCGAGCGCGGCGCGCAGCACGTCCAGGTCACGGGCGTTGTTGAGCGAGTTGTAGTGCCGCAGGCCGCTGCCCGCCCGCTTCGCGCAGCCCTGCGCGTACGCCTTCGCCTGCGCGATGCGCTCCCGCTTGTACGACTCCGAGGGATGGGTCGGGGCGGGGGAGGGCCCCTTGAAGAAGCGCTTGGGGTCCTGGCAGGACAGGGGCGCCGAACGGCCCACCCCGCGCGGGTCGTAGCCGACGAGGTCGTAGGCCGCGCCGATGCGCTTCCACTCCGGCAGCAGTCCGATCAGCGGGAAGTACAGGCCCGAACCACCGGGACCGCCCGGGTTGAAGACCAGCGCGCCCTGGCGCGGCACCCGGTGCCTGCTGTTGTGCGGGTCCCGGTGGGTGGCGCTCACGCGGCTGACGGTCAGCTCGAGCTGCTTGCCGTTCGGGTGCGTGTAGTCGAGCGGGACGGAGACCGTGCCGCATCGCATGCTGCCGGGCAGGTCCTGCGCGTCGGAGCACTTCCCGAAGTCGACGCCCTTCGCGGCGGCCCGCGTGGCGGCCAGTACGACACCGGTCGACGCGGAAAGGCCGCCGGCGCTCGGGACGCCGCCGGCCGGGACGGCGGAGAGGGCGGTCAGGAGCAGGGCTCCTGCGGCCGAGTGGAGGGCGGCGGCTCTCATCGGGTGTCCCTTCGGTGCACGGCGGCGACAAAAGGGATGTTTGGTTCGACCGTGGGGGAAGGCAAGCACCAACGGCGGGTGTCGGCGCCAATGCCCCTTGTGCGCCCCCCGGTGGTCGAGCGCGCCCCGCCTCAGTCGCGCCCGGACTGCTCGCGGTGAGCGAAGGCCGCCCGCAGGTCCGGCTCGTCCACCGCGCGGATCCCGCGAACGGCCACGGAGGTCAGGTACGTGCGGTCGTCCCCCGCGACGCCGGCGCGCCTCGCCAGGGCGCCCAGCAGCCGCTGCCCGGCCGGGGAGGCCCAGCGCGAGTACGGATGCACCTCCACCCGCGCGATGGCGAGACAGCTCAGCGTGAGGGCCAGCGGCAGCGCGAACCAGAGCGCGACCAGGTCGCGGGGCATGTCGGGGGTGGCGGGGAGCAGCAGCGCGGTGGCGCCCAGCGCGAGGACGAACGCGGCGGCGGCCCGCACCTGCCGCACCCCGGCCGCGACCGTCGTACGGGCTCCGTCGGGCACCGCGAGACCGGCGCGGACCAGCCGGTCGGCGAGGCCGCCCACCGCGTCGGCGGCCGCCGCGGCGGCCCGTACCGGGGCGATCCGGGACTGCCCCTCGGGTCCGATGGCCCCTATGACCGACCGCTCCATCTCGTCACGCCCGCGCGGGTCCACGACGGTCGCCCAGCCGGTGCGGGCGAGCAGCAGCCGCCGCTGCCGCGCCATGGAGACCATGGTCAGGTCGGCGACCCGGCCGGGGCCGCCGGACAGGAAGGCCGCCTCGTAGAGCGTCAAATCGTGGTTTCGGCCCGCGTGCTCGTCGACGGTCGCCGCCCGCACGGCGGCCAGGCACAGCCGTGTGCACGAGGCACCCGCGACGGCCCACGCCAGCAGCAGGAGAAGCACCCAGACCATGCCGCGTTTCTATGCCATGCGCACCGCGGAACACCATGCCCTGTTCACCATCCGGACCCGGTGTTGTGGATATGTGACGTTCCGCTTGCCTTCGCCCCGGCCTCAGGAGCCGGGCGGCGGGCTGGCCACGGCCGGCGGGAGCGTATAGGTGGCGGCCGGTGACGGCGTCACCGGCACGGCGGCCCCGGGGTCCGTCGTCGGGCCCGGCGGGCCGGGGGAGCGGGTGATCGGCGGGGTGCTGCCGGCGGCCATGTCCCGGGCGAGGGCGTCGAAGTCGACGTACCCGGTGGCCTCCAGGATCTTGATGTGGTCCAGCACGGTGGTGTTGGCGTCGTCGGCGAGCTCGCGCACCAGCGAGTTGCGGGTACTGGCCCGCACCTGGGCCACGACGGAGAACACCCGTCCGTGCGCGAGACGCAGGATGTTGGCGAACTTCCAGTCGTACTGCTCGCCCCGCGCCGCGTCGAGCTCGCTCAGCCAGCCCTGCTGCTGCTCGTTGGGCTCGTTCGGCAGCGCGAGGCCCAGCCGGGAGGCGACGGTACGCACCCGCTCGTCCAGGAAGGTGTGCCCCTCGACCAGGTGCCGGCCCGCCGTCCGTACGGCCTCGGTCGTGCCCTTGGCCTCCGCCTGCTGACCGGCGGGCAGCTCCCACAACCCCGCCAGCCGGACCTTGGTGACGAACTCCCGGTCCAGCGCGGACAGCGGCCCGTACTGTGTCGACACCGTCTGCGCGTTCAGCACGTCCACTCCGGTGCCCGACCGGTCGGCGTACGACCAGATCGGGAAGACCAGCGCCGCCAGGGTCGCCGCCAGGCCCGTGATGATGAGCCCGGTACCACTGAAGATGCCTCTGCCCTTGACGGGGGGTCGGGGCCGCATGGGTGCCTCCTGCCAGCGGCACTGCACGTTAGTGCGCTTCGGTTGCGGGACTGGCATGTTACTGCGCCGTCCCCGCCAACTGCCTTATGGAGGCGAAGGGTTACGAATGGGGCGCGACGGGCGAAACCGCAGGGCCCGGAGGGGTGCCAAAAGGGGAGGAAGCGTGAGGGAAGGGCGAGGAAGCGGTGGTGGCGCGTGTCGTCCGCGGTGGGGTGTTAACCCTGGCACATTCGGGCGGCCGGGGGTTCGGATCCCTTGGATCCCGCAGGTCCCTCACCGGCGGATCAACGACCGTCCCACCCGCCCCACCTGTTCCAGCCGTGACTTCGGTCTCGGTGCGGGTCCCGAGCGGTCCAGCCACCAGCGGCGCAGTTCGCGTCGGGACCGGCCCTCCGCCGATCGTCCGCCCGTGAGCAGCTCCTCGGCGAAGTCGAGGGCGTCCTGCCGATAGCCGCCGCGCATCGGGTGCCCCTGTGCGTAGGTGACGAACGCGGTCCGGTACCCGCTTCCGAGGATCAGCGGCAGTTCCGGGGCCACCTTCGCCACCACGTCCGCCCGCTTGGCCGCCAGCGCCCGGGCCTGTACGCCGAGTCGCACCCGGTCGAAGCCCTCGGGGACCGGTGTCCCGGCGACGAGCGCGGACAGGAGCGCCGCCTGGGCGAGGCCGAGGCGCTGACGGGCGGCCTCGTCGTGGACGATCGGTTCCGCCTGCCGGGCGGCCGGGGCGGAGCCGCCCCCCGTCACGGCCCCGGCCTCCGTCTTCGTCTCCGTCTTCGTCTCCGTCTTGGGGCCCGTCCGCGCTCCCGTTCCCGTTCCCGTCCCCGTCGCGCCGCGCATCGTCCCGCCGATGGCGACGGCTTCCCGGATGGCGCCCAACTCCCGCTCGAGCTCCACCGGTTCAGGGAAGTTCTCGTCCCGCTCCAGCAGCACTCCCGGAAGCGACGCCCGGGAGGCGAGATCGGTGAGGATGTCCAGGACCGGCCGGGGCACCGGGTGGGCGTGGCTGTCGTGCCAGACGCCGTCCCGCTCGACGCCGCCCGCGACATGCACGTAGGCGATGGCCTCCAGGGGCAGTTCGGCGAGCGCCTTGACGGGATCCTCGCCCCGGTTGACGTGGTTGGTGTGCAGGTTGGCCACGTCGATGAGCAGCCGTACGCCCGTGCGGTCGGCCAGCTCGTACAGGAACTGTCCCTCGGTCATCTCCTCGCCCGGCCACGCGACGAGCGCGGCGATGTTCTCGACGGCGAGCGGCACGGGCAGGGCGTCCTGTGCGATGCGCACGTTCTCGCACAGCACGTGCAGGGCGTCGCGGGTGCGCGGGACAGGCAGCAGATGCCCCGCCTCGAGCCGCGGGGACGCCGTCAGCGGGCCGCCGGCGCGGACGAAGGCGATGTGCTCGGTGACCAGCGGCGAGCCCAGTGCCTCCACCCGCTCGGCGAGCGCGGCCAGCCGGCCCGCGTCGGGCCGTTCCGCATCGCCGAGGCCGAGCGAGACGCCGTGCGGGATCACGGTGACGCCGCGCTCGCGCAGCCGTAGCAGGGAGTCGGGCAGGTGCCCGGGACACACGTTCTCGGCGACGGCCTCGACCCAGTCGATGCCCGGCATCCGTTCCACGGCGTCCGCGATCTCCGGCCGCCAGCCGATCCCCGTTCCCAGTCGCCTCATGGTCCCCGCCTCCTTCACGCCCCCTGCGTGGTGACGGTGGTATGGCCCCGCCACCGCCCCCCGAACCGTCCGCCGCCCTCCTTCAGAGCAACATTTGAGGTTCGGGCGGCCGTGCCCTGTCGGGCGGCCGTGCCCTGTCGGGCGGCGGGGCGCCGGGTCCTTGGACGGTGGGGTGGGGTCCTGCGCTGCCGAGGGCCGGGGCGGCACGGTTCGCGGGCTGCCGGAGCAGCGGGCCGCCCGGTCGCCGGGCTGGTGGGTCCGCGGGTTACGGGGTACGGGTCCTCAGGGCCGGGTGGTCCGCGACGACCGTGCAGCTGCCCGGGGCGATCTCGGTGAAACCCGCGTCGCGCACCAGCGGTAGTCCGCTCTCCGTCAGCTCACGCCACCGCCGTGGCTCCGCGGTCCGCACGGCGAGCGGAAAACCCGCCTCGCGCCAGGCGGTCCGCTCCTCGTCCGACAGCTCCCACCAGGCGAGCTGCGCGCCGTGCCCGGCCTGCGCCATCGCCTTCCCCGCGGACATGGCGACGTCCGGGTTCTGCCAGATCACCGGGGCCGTCGGGTCGATGTCGACGGGCGGTTCCGGGTCGTCGAGGTCGGTTCCGGAGACCTGGAGCCTGGCCAGGTCCTTGGGCCAGCCGTCCAGCGGGACGGGCGGGAAGACCCGTACCTCCGCCGCCTTGCCCGTGACCGTGATGCCGGGCAGTGTCTCCGCCCGCCGCCACTCGGCGCCACGCGCCCGCCGCACCACCTTGCGGATCCGGGCGTCCTGCCAGTCCCGCACGGCCGCCGCCCACTCACCCTCGCCCAGCGCCCGCTCGTCCGCCAGGAGCGTCAGCACGGCGCGCGCGGCCGTCTCCAGCGCGTCCGTGCGCGCCGGTGGGGCGGCCCGCTCGATCCGGACCACCAGGGGCAGGACGAACTGCGGAGCCTCGTCCCGCGTCGAACGCTCGGAACGGAAAGGGCTGTCGCCGGGAACGGCCGGATCACTGGTCACGTCCTCCAGTCTGCCAGGTGGAAGATCCATGCATCCGCGAGGGAAAGGACGGTCCGCATGCCGCGTGAGCTACGGCTGGAGGCCGTGGGCCGCCGCTACGGCGTTCGTGGCCCCTGGGTGCTCCGCGAGGTGCACCTGCACCCGGCGCCGGCCACCCTCACCCGGGTCGAGGGCCCCAACGGGAGTGGCAAGTCCACCCTTCTCCGGCTGCTCGCCCGCGTCGACGCCCCGACCGAGGGCAGGGTCACCGGCGCGCCCCGCACCGCCTACGTCCCCGAACGGTTCCCCGCGGCCCTCCCCTTCACCGCCCTCGGCTACCTCACCCATCTCGGCGCCGTCCACGGCCTGTCCCGAACCGCGGCCGAGCGGGCTGCGGGCGCCTGGCTGGACCGCTTCGGCGCCACCGCTCACGCCCACACCCCGATGAGCCGGCTGTCCAAGGGCAGCAGCCAGAAGGTCGCCGTGGCCCAAGCACTCCTCGCCGAGCCCGAGTTGCTGATCCTGGACGAGGCCTGGACCGGTCTCGACACCGACGCGCGCGCCGAACTGGAACGGGCCGTCGCCGAGCGGACCGCCGCCGGGTCGGCCGTCGTCTTCGTGGACCACGACCCCCGCCGGCTCGTCGGCCGGGCGGACGCCGAGTACACGGTCCGCGACGGCACCCTGCACCGCCGTACCGCGACGCGACCGACCGCCGCCCCCGAGGGCCCGCGCACGACCGTCGAGGTGTACGGCCCGACCGGGCCGCTCCCCGCGGAAGCGCTCCGGCTGGCCACCGCCGCCGAGGAGACGGCCGACCGCACCCACCGGCTCACCGTCCCCGCCTCCCACTCCGACGTCCTGCTCCGGGCTCTGCTGACCGCCCGCCCACCGTGGCACGTGGTGAGCGTCCGTCAGGACGGGAGCCCCCGATGACGGCCCTTCTGCGCTACCAGACCGCGCTGCTCGTGCGCTCGCAGCGCTGGCTGCCCCCGTTCCTCCTGTACGCCGTCTTCCTGGGCGTCGGTGTGCAGGGCGGTCAGCCACTGCTGGACTCGCTCGGCTACACGGCCGCGTTCCTGCTGCCCGTCGCCGCCTGGCTGGTGCGGATCTGTGTCGCCAACGAGCCGCCGGCCGCCCGCACCGTCGTCGCGGCGGCGGCCGGGCCCGGCCGGGCGCACCTGGCCTGTGTGCTGGTCGCGCTGACCGCGGCCGCCGTGCTCGGTACGACGGCGACCGTGATCGTCACGCTCATCAGCGACCCGGTCGGCAGCGACCACCGGAAGCGTGTTCCCGTCCTCGAAGCCGCCGGCGCCGGACTGCTCGCCGTCCTGACCTGCGCCCTGCTCGGCGCGGCCGTCGGCGCGCTCACCGCCTGGCCCGTGCTGCGCTCACCGGGCCGGGCGGTCCCGGCGCTGCTGCTGGCGGCCCTGCTGGCGTTGGTGGTGACCGGTTCCCCGGCGCAGGCGGCGGTGAGCGCTCTGGTCGGCGGTTCCCACTCGGCGACGGTCCACGTACCGCTCCTCCCCCTGGCCGCGGCGGCCCTGCTGAGCGCCGCCGCGACGGCCGCGGCCTGCGCGCTCACGTCCCGCCGCTCGCCGTGACGACGGAGGCGACGCGAACGTCACCCCGAGCACGCGGTCCTCTGGGCCTCCTGCCACTCGCACACCGGGCACATGGTGATCCCCTTGTACGACTCCGGATACTCGGTGGGCTCTCGGCACAGCACACACTCGGCGTACGGCGGCCCCTCCGCCCGGGGCGGTGTGGTCGCGTCGATCAGGCAGTACTCCCGGTCGCTGTCGTCGTCGCTCATACCTCCAGCGTACGGAGACCATGACGGCATGACGGCATGACGGCATGACGGCATGACGGCATGACGGCATGACGGCTTACGAAGCGACGCCGATGGGCGTGCGGGGCCTTTGCCGTCGCTCATCGTCGTCCGCTCGCCGTTCCGATCAGCTCGGACACCTTCACGAACCGGTACCCCTGTCGGCGCAGCTCCGGCACGACGCTCCGGACCGCCCGTTCGGTCGTCGGGGCGGCGCTGCGCGTGCAGTGCATGACGACGACGGATCCGGGTCGGACCCCTTCCAGCACCTGCCGGGCCACCGCGTCCGCGTCGGTCGCGAACGCGTCCCCGCTCACCACGTCCCACTGCACCGCGGTGATGCCCAGGCCGCTCACCGCACGCAGCGCACGGTGGTCGTAACAGCCGCCGGGGAAGCGGAAGTACGGCATCGCGTCCGGCACCCCGGCCTCGCGGAAGGCCGTGTACGCCCGCTCCACGTCCGCGCGCATCCGGTCCTCGGGGACGGTCGGCAGCCCGTAGCAGTCGTCGGTGAAGGCGTAGTGGCTGTAGGAGTGGTTGGCGACCTCGAAGCGGGGGTCGCGGCCGAGGGAGCGCGCCTGGTCCGGGTACTCCTCGGCCCAGCGGCCGGTCATGAACACGGTGGCCGGCACCTTCAGCGCCCGCAGCGCCGCGATCAGCCCCGGGTTGTCGAAGTGCTCGCCGGCCGCCGCGCGGGCCCCCTGGTCGGCGGTCATGTCGGCGTCGAAGGTGAGGGCGACGGTCCTGTCGGCGGTGCGGGGCGCGTTGCGGAAGACGGGGGTGAGGCCGGCCGGGCCGGGGGCCAGCGTCGGGGGCCGGGAGGGGGCGGCGGAAGCGTGCGAGGGGGCGGCCGGCGGGACGGTGCGAGGTTGCTGAGCGGCGCCGCAGGCGGTGAGCGGGGCGAGGGCGGCACCGAGGGCGCAGAGGGCGGCCAGTCGGCGTACGGGAGGCATCATCGTACGAAGGTATGAGCAGCATATTGCTGTTTGTGTGCAAATATGACCGCGCCTTTGGCGGTGTCACCCGCCCGGGCTCTCGCTCACCCGGGCGGGCGGAAACGCGGGGGTCAACGCCGCCAGGGCCCTGTGACCGCGAACGTCGTGCCCGGGGTGTAGCAGTTGACGTACATCGTGTCGCCGTCGGGGGAGAAGGTGACGCCGGCGAACTCGCCCCACTCGGGGGCCTCGGGCGTCCCGATGTTCTGGCGGCCCCGCGCCATCGCGTACACCTCGCCCGACCTGGTCACCCCGAAGACGTGCTGGGCGCCGCCGCCGTCCTCGCAGACCATCAGACCGCCGCTGGGCGCGAGGCAGATGTTGTCCGGGGACTCGCCCGGGAGCTGCACGTCCGTGTCCGGGCCGAACACGATGACGAGGGTGAGGCGGCGGCGCTGCGGGTCGTACCGCCAGATCTGGCCGAAGTGGTCGGCCGCCGAACCGTCCGAGCCGCGCGCGAACGACGACACGAAGTACACGCACCGTCCGCCCCAGTAGCAGCCTTCGAGTTTCTGGGCGTGCGTGATGCCCTTCCTGCCGAAGTCCTGGAGACGGACCGGGGTCTCGACGGCGAGGGGGTCCGGCACGTCGACCCACTCGATACGGTCGAAGGTGGCACCGGTGTCCTGGATCGAGGACAGGTCCGGTACGCCGGGGACGCGCATCGCCTGGAGACGGCCGCCCGCGCGCAGCGAGCCCACCCCGCCCAGCGGTTTCTCCGGGAGGAAGCGGTAGAAGAGGCCGAACGGCTCGAGGAACGCGTCCTCGGTCTCGTAGACGATTCCGCGGTGCGGGTCGACGGCGATCGCCTCGTGCTGGAAGCGGCCCATCGCGGTCAGCGGGACGGCCCCGCTGCGGCGCGGGTCGGATGGGTCGACCTCGAAGATGAAGCCGTGGTCCTTGGTGTAACCGTTGGTGCCTGCCTTGTCCTCGTTCTCCTCGCAGGTCAGCCAGGTGTGCCACGGGGTGGGTCCGCCCGCGCAGTTGACGGCCGTGCCGGCGATGGCCACCCGCTCGGAGAGCACGTTGTTCCGGGAGTCGAGCGTCAGGGCCGTACAGCCGCCCTTGCCGGCCGGGTCGTAGGTCAGACCTTCGACGGTGGGGACGGGGAACTTCGCGGTGGGGCGGTTCTCGTGGTTGCGGACCAGGTGGACGCGCCCGCCCCGGCCGGGCAGGGCCGTCATTCCGTCGTGGTTCGAGGGCACCGGGCCCTCGCCGGAGCGCAGCGGGTCGCCCTCGCGGGAGAGGACCCGGTAGCGGAAGCCCGCGGGGAGGTCGAGCAGACCGGCCGCGTCGGGGACGAGGGGGCCGTAGCCGTCGTGGCCGAGGCTCTGCGCGGCCGCGGTGCCCGCGAAGAGATCGGACAGGGCGCCGGTGAACGCGATGCCCGCACCCACCCCCAACGCGCCGGTACCGGCGAGGATCTGACGTCGTGTCGTAGACATGGGAAAAACCTTCCTGCTGGCGGACAGGAACTGTGATCCCGCTGTGTCTATCACCCGCGGTGCGCCCCGGGAACCACGCGCGTAGCACGTGTCACTCCGCGTGTCATCGCGCGCGTCACTCCTCCACGGCCTTCGGGGAGGGCGGCGGGGGTGGGGGTGGCGGCGGCTGCTGTTGCTGCGGAGGTTGCGGCTGCTGTGGTGGTGGGGGGAGTGGTTGCTGGGCCTTCTCCAGGAAGCGCAGCAGTTCCACCGGGAACGGCAGGACGAGCGTGGAGTTCTTCTCGGCGGCGACCGCCACCACCGTCTGGAGCAGCCGCAACTGGAGCGCGGCGGGCTGCTCGGACATCTCCTTGGCGGCCTCGGCGAGCTTCTTCGACGCCTGGAGTTCGGCGTCCGCGTTGATGATCCGCGCCCGCCGCTCACGGTCGGCCTCGGCCTGCCGGGCCATCGAGCGCTTCATCGTGTCCGGCAGGGACACGTCCTTGATCTCCACCCGGTCGATCTGCACGCCCCAGCCGATGGCGGGGCTGTCGATCATCAGCTCCAGGCCCTCGTTGAGCTTCTCCCGGTTCGACAGCAGGTCGTCCAGCTCGCTCTTGCCGATGATCGAACGCAGCGAGGTCTGCGCCATCTGCGAGACGGCGAAACGGTAGTCCTCGACGTTGATGAGCGCGGCCGCCGCGTCCACCACCCGGAAGTACACGACGGCGTCGACCCGCACGGTCACGTTGTCCCGGCTGATGCCCTCCTGGGCGGGAATGGGCATCGTCACGATCTGCATGTTGACCTTGCGCAGCCGGTCCATGCCCGGGATGACCAGGGTGAAGCCCGGCGGGCGGACCTCGCCGCGCAGCCGGCCGAGCCGGAGGACCACCCCGCGCTCGTACTGCTTGACGACCCGCGCCGCCGCTCCGACATACACGAGAGCTCCGGCGGCGACCGCCGCGGCCGCGCCCAGTATTTCCTGGAGCATGACGACCTCCTCGCCGAGAGGCCAGTAAGAGCGATTCATGCCTGCTCTGTAACGATATGCCCGCCGTGCGGCCCGGGGCCACGCCCCGGGCCCCGGGCCGCACGGCGAACGGGGGGCCGGGCTACACGGCCGTCACCGGTTCCGTGACCTTCACCGGCTCCGTGCCGACCGCGCTGTGCCGTTCGGCCCAGGACTCCAGGGCCGTACGGCAGGCGTGGTCGAGATGGTGCAGACCGGAGAGGTCCACCTCGACGGGGCGGTCCTGCGGGAGGGCCTCCAGGCTGTCGAGGATCTTCGGCAGACGCAGGAACGTCGCGTTGCCCGACAGGTACGCCTGGACGGGCCCGGCGCCCTTGTCGACGATCTCCAGCCTGATGTGCGAGGCCTCCCAGGCCGTCTTCGCGACGGCCAGCGCGAGACCGATGAGCACGCCCTCGAACATGCTGACCGCGACGATCGACACGGCGGTGACGACCAGGATCAGTGCCTCGCCGCGGTGCTCGCGCCACAGCCCCACGAGCCCCCGCACCGGCACGAGCTTGGCGCCCGCGTGCACGAGGATGCCGGCCAGTGCCGGGATGGGGATGTACGCCAGCACGTCAGGCAGCAGGGCCGCGAACAGCAGCAGCCACACACCGTGCAGCACGCGCGACGCCCTGGTCCGCGCGCCCGCCTGCACGTTGGCCGCGCTGCGCACGATCACCGCGGTCATCGGCAGCGCGCCGAGGACTCCGCAGAGCGCGTTGCCCGCGCCCTGCGCCATCAGCTCCTTGTCGTACTCGGTGCGCGGACCGTCGTGCAGCCGGTCCACTGCCGCAGCGCTGAACAGCGACTCGGCGGAGGCGATCAGGGTGAACGCGACGATCGTGCCGAGCAGGCCGACGTTCGCCAGATCACCGAAGGCGCTCAGCGACGGGGGCTGGACGGAACCGAGCAGCCCCTGCACCTCGACGGTGGCCACGGGCAGGTTCAGCAGCAGGGCGGAG
Source organism: Streptomyces sp. NPDC088157 (assembly GCF_044741545.1). Taxonomy (NCBI): domain Bacteria; kingdom Bacillati; phylum Actinomycetota; class Actinomycetes; order Kitasatosporales; family Streptomycetaceae; genus Streptomyces; species Streptomyces sp. NPDC088157. The sequence goes on along the minus strand of NZ_JBIUSU010000006.1, from coordinate 319,740 downwards.
AGCGTCGCCAGGCCCACCGCGGCGAGCGGACCGGGCACCGTACGCACCTTCGCCGGCAACCGCTTCCACAGCACGAGCACCGCGATGGTGCCGGCGCCGATCGAGAGCGAGGCCAGCGCGGCGGCGCTGCCCGCCGCGTCCACGAGGGCCCCGGGCAGCCCGGCGATCTTCCCCAGGCCGGACTCCGGTGCCTTGGCGCCGACCACCGCGTACAGCTGGCCGGCGATCAGCACCAGGCCGATTCCGGCCAGCATGCCCTCGACGACCGAGACCGAGATGGCCCGGAAGTAGCGGCCCAGCTTCAGGGCGCCCATGGCGAGTTGCAGGGCGCCCGTGGCGAGGACGATCACTCCGAGGGCGGGCAGGCCGAACTCCCGCACCGCCTCGAAGACCAGCACGGTCAGTCCGGCCGCCGGACCGGACACCTGGAGGGAGCTGCCCCGCAGCATGCCGGTGACGATGCCGCCGACGATGCCGGTGACGAGCCCGAGCTCGGCCGGCACGCCGGAGGCGACGGCCACGCCCACGCACAGTGGCAGCGCGACCAGGAAGACCACGAGAGAGGCGGCGAAGTCCTGCTTCAGGTGGGGGAACCGGGATATTCGCCCGGTGGGCCGCCGGCCCGTCGCGGCGCTCACAGCGCCTCGAAGCCGTCGGTGTCCACGCGGTGCTCGCGCACGGCACCGGTGTGCACCTCGTAGTACCAGCCGCGCACCCGCAGCCGGCCGTCCGCCAGCCGCTTCTCCACGCAGGGGTAGGAGCGCAGCCGCAGCAGCTGGGCGAGCACGTGGCTCTGCACCGCGCGCATGACCGTCGGGTCGTCGGGGTCGGTGACCCCCGGTTCGTCCGCGGCGTGCGCGAGCCAGTCGCGTACGGCGGGGACGCCGTCGAGGTCGTCGCCGCGCACCAGCGCGCCGACGGCACCGCAGTGCGAGTGGCCGCAGACGACGACGTCCTGGACGCCGAGCACCTCCACGGCGTACTCGATGGTGGCCGCCTCGCCGGTGGGGCGGTCGGCGCCGTAGGGAGGCACGATGTTGCCCGCGGTGCGCAGCTCGAAGAGCTCGCCGGGCCGGGCGCCCGTGATCAGGGCGGGGACGACCCGCGAATCGGAGCAGGTGATGAAGAGGACCTGGGGGGACTGGCCTTCTGCGAGCTTGGCGAACTCCTCAGGGCGCTGTCCGAACGTACGGGCGTTGTCGATGAGGGGCTGCATGACGTGGTGACTCCTCCTGACGCGCGGTGGGGGCGCGTCGGGTGTGCTGGAACTGCGGGAAACAGGACAGGTGGGGGAACTGCTGTTCTGCTCCGCTCTCAGCAGCGGAAGACCTGGAGTGCCGCCGGGGAGTGGGCCGTCGAGGATCTCGACGAGCGGTGATGGGGGTCGCCGGACCGTGCCGGTTGGTGCGCGGCCGCGGGATCCTGCGCCAGCAGCGCGCGCTCGGGTTCCTGGGGCGCCGGGCCGGCCGAGGTGGAGGCCCGGTGGCGGTCGCGGGTGCGCAGGGGGTCGGCGGGGGTCCCGGACCGGTCGCAGTCGCGGAAAGTGGCGATCTCGTCGCGCATCGCTTTACCGGAGAGCTTGATTCCGGGCTGGGTCTTGGCCTCGGCCTGACGCACCGTATGCGCGTGTGCGAAGGATGGCGCGGGTGCGAAGAACGGGAGGGCGAGCAGGACGGCGGCGAGGAGCGAAATGACGGTCCGGGCCGTCGTGCCTCGGAACATGCGCCCCCCTCAGGTCCGTTCACGCCTCTAGTCCAGACCAACGGTTGGTCAACCACTGGTCAAGAAACACGTTAACCCTGCGAAGTTGTTTGCAGGGTTAACGTGACGTTTCGAGAGAGAGTGCGCCTCAAAAGGGAGGGGTTTCTGGCGCGAACCGACTCTTGACCCAGAGGCCAAGATCGTTTATTGGGGGGTCTACTGAGGCTCGACGAGCCGCTTGGCGTCGCGTGCCAGTGCGGTGAGCCGGGAGATCGCGCGGAAGTACTTCTTGCGGTAGCCGCCGTTCAGCATCTCCTCGCTGAACAACCGGTCGAAGGGGAGCCCGGCGGCCAGGACCGGGACCTCGCGGTCGTAGAGCCGGTCGGCCAGGACCACCAGCCGCAGAGCCGTCGACTGGTCGGGTACCGCCCCCACGTCCGTGAGGCAGACCGCCTTCAGGCCGTCCGTCAGCGCGCCGTAGCGGCTCGGGTGGACCTTGGCGAGGTGCTCCAGCAGATGCGGGAAGTCGTCGAGCGAGGCGCCCTCGGTGGCGTACGCCGCCTTCGTCACCTGCTCGTCGGAGTACGGCGCCGGGGCTTCGGGCAGACCGCGGTGGCGGTAGTCCTCGCCGTCGATGCGCAGCGCGCGGAAGTGCGCCGACAGGCCCTGGATCTCACGCAGGAAGTCGGCGGACGCGAACCGGCCCTCGCCGAGCTTGCCGGGCAGGGTGTTGGAGGTGGCGGCCAGTGCGACACCCGCCTCGACCAGTTTGCCGAGCAGCGTCGAGACGAGGACGGTGTCGCCCGGGTCGTCCAGCTCGAACTCGTCGATGCACAGCAGGCGGTGCCCGGAGAGGGTGCGTACCGTCTGCTGGAAGCCGAGGGCGCCGACCAGGTTGGTCAGTTCGACGAAGGTGCCGAAGGCCTTCAGGGCAGGCTCGGCCGGGGTGGCGTGCCACAGGGACGCCAGCAGGTGGGTCTTGCCCACGCCGTAGCCGCCGTCCAGGTAGACGCCACGCGGCCCGGCGGGAACCTTGGGCGCCTTCGCCCTGCCGAAGCCGAGGAAACCCCGTTTGGCGGTACCCGTGGCGTGCGCGCCGCCGAGTCCGGCCGCGAAGCCCTCGAGGACGCCGACCGCCTCGGTCTGGGTGGGCTGGTTCGGGTCCGGGATGTACGTGCTGAAACGGACCGAGTCGAAGCGCGGCGGCGGCACCATCTCGGCGACCAGCCGGTCCGCGGGGACATGCGGCTGACGGGTGCAGAGGGACACCGGGGCCGCGTCGGCTATCGGGCCGAGGCCGGGGGCGGGGGAGGAGGACGACACGGTTCCCCATGCTACGGGGCGTGCCAGACTGCCTGGCATGCGACGGCTGTTCCCTGTGACCGACCAGACAGTGACGACCGACTCCGGCGGCAGGCCGCCCGGGGCTCCCGGCGACGGGGGCGGCGCGGCGGCGGACCGTGAGTGGAGCCTCGACGAGCTCGCCGACGCCTACGGGTATCCGGAGCCCGGGCCCGGAGAGCCGCGGCCCTGGCTGCGGGCCAACATGGTGTCCACGCTCGACGGCGCGGCCCAGCACGACGGGCGCTCCCAGCCCATCTCCACCGCCACCGACATGCGGATCTTCGGCACGCTGCGAGGGCTCGCGGACGTGGTGGTCGTGGGCGCGGAGACCGCGCGCCTGGAGGGGTACCGCCCGGCACGCGCGCGTGCCGAGTTCGCCGAGCGGCGCGAGGCGGCCGGGCAGGGGCCCGCGCCGGCCGTCGCGGTGGTCAGTGCGAGTCTCGACCTGGACTTCTCGCTCCCGCTCTTCACCTCCCCGCTGGTTCCCACCCTGATCCTGACGGGTGCCGCGGCGGCCCCCGAGAAGGTCGCGGCGGCGGAGAAGGCGGGCGCGCGCGTGGTGATCGCCGGCGACGGCATGGGGGTCGAGCCGGCCCGGGCCGTACAGGCTCTCGCCGAACTCGGGCACACGCGGCTGCTGACGGAGGGCGGGCCCCGGCTGCTGGGTCAGTTCGTCGCCGCCGGGGTACTGGACGAGCTCTGCCTGACCCTCTCGCCGATGCTCACCGTCGGCGACGCGCAGCGGATCACGGGCGGGCCGTCGGTCGTGGTTCCGCGGCGGTTCGCCCTGGTGTCGCTCCTGGAGGAGGAGGGTTTCCTGTTCGGCAGGTATGGGCGGCCGTGATGCCGGATACGAGTCCGAACGTCACCGTTGACCCTGAAACGGCGGAATCAACCGTTCCGCTTAGCGTCCGACGGGCACACTGAATCTCGCAGTCCCCGTGCGATCACGGGGCAGGATGGTTTCCGCAGGGCCGCGAACGGCCCACGGAGGAGCGAGGGCCACGGGGGTCCTCGAAGGAGAATGGGGCGCTGGTGTTCACAAGCGTTTTGATGATCGAGAAAGCCCTGACGTCCGCCGACGTGGAGTTCGTCAGCACCTTGCACGGGGACGAGCCGGTCTCCTTCCATGTGCTGCTCCAGCCGCGCGGCGACCAGGCGGACCGCTTGCTGCGGGCCATCGACGACGTGGCTCTCGGCGAACTCGACGAGGCGACGCGGGAGGGCGAGACGCCCGAGGGGGAGGAGGCGAAGGGGTTCGGTGTCCGGGCTCTGGAGGTGTCCTTGCAGGCGCTGCACGCGGCGGGCAGCGACGCGGTGGGGCGCCTCGTCGAGGACCATCCGCTGGACGCGCTGAAGTCCCTGGTCGCGGAGGCGGGGGCGGACGAGGTGATCGTTCTCACCGACCCCCACTACGTCGAGGAGTTCTTCCACCGGGACTGGGCCTCCCGGGCTCGGCACAAGGTGGGAGTGCCGGTGCTGAAACTCTTCTCGCACAGCAAGGCGTGAGCGGGCCGCCACTGAAGGGCGGGTGCGACGGGTGCGACCGGTGCGATGGGGGGTGCCCTGTCGCCGCCCGCGCCCGCGCCCGCAACGCGCGGCCGTACGCCGACACGTGGCGGCCGCACCTCGGTCCGGCACGGCCGCACCCCGGTCCCGTCCCGCGCCCCTGGGTGGGTGCGGTGCGCCCCGCGCAATAGGGTGGGGGCGCACCGAACCGTCGTAGCGCACCCTGGGAGAACACACATGGCACCCGGCCTTCCTACCGCCATGGACCGACCGCACTTCATCGGCATCGGTGGGGCGGGGATGTCGGGGATCGCGAAGGTTCTGGCTCAGCGCGGGGCGAAGGTGGCCGGCAGCGACGCCAGGGAGTCCGAGACCGCGGCGGCGCTGCGGGCGCTCGGGGCGACCGTGCACATCGGCCATGCCGCCGGGCACCTGGCCGACGACGCCAGCTGCGTCGTCGTGTCGTCGGCGATCCGCGCGGACAACCCGGAGCTCGCCCGCGCGGCCGAGCTGGGCATCCCGGTGGTCCACCGCTCGGACGCGCTCGCCCGGCTGATGGACGGGCTGCGGCCGATCGCCGTCGCCGGAACGCACGGCAAGACGACCACCACGTCCATGCTGGCGGTGTCCCTGTCCGAGCTGGGCCTCAACCCCTCGTACGCGATCGGCGGCGACCTCGACGCGCCCGGCTCCAACGCGCTGCACGGCGAGGGCGAGATCTTCGTCGCCGAGGCGGACGAGTCGGACCGCAGCTTCCACAAGTACGCGCCCGAGGTCGCCATCGTCCTCAACGTCGAGCTGGACCACCACGCGAACTACGCCTCGATGGACGAGATCTACGAGTCCTTCGAGACCTTCGCCGGGAAGATCGTGCCCGGCGGCACCCTCGTGATCGCCGCCGACCACGAGGGCGCGCGGGAACTGACCCGGCGGGTCGAGGGCGTGCGCGTGGTGACGTACGGGGAGGCCGAGGACGCCGATGTGCGGGTGCTGTCCGTGGTCCCGCAGGGGCTGAAGAGCGAGGTGACCGTGCTGCTCGACGGGCAGCGGCTCACCTTCACGGTCTCGGTGCCCGGCCGCCACTACGCGCACAACGCCGTCGCCGCGCTGGCCGCGGGCGTCGCCCTGGGCGTCCCGGCCGCGGAACTGGCCTCCGCCCTGGCCGCTTACACGGGCGTCAAGCGCCGCCTTCAGCTCAAGGGCGAGGAGGCGGGTGTCCAGGTCGTCGACTCCTACGCCCACCACCCGACGGAGATGACGGCCGACCTGGAGGCGATGCGCGCGGCGGTCGGTGACGCCCGCATCCTCGTCCTCTTCCAGCCGCACCTGTTCTCCAGGACCCAGGAGCTCGGCAGGGAGATGGGGCAGGCGCTGGCCCTGGCGGACGCCTCCGTCGTCCTCGACATCTACCCCGCCCGCGAGGACCCGATCCCGGGCGTGACCAGCGCGCTGATCATCGACGCGGCCCGGACGGCGGGCGCGGACGTGACCGCGGTGCACGACAAGGACACGGCGCCGGAGGTCGTGGCGGGAATGGCGAAGGCCGGTGATCTCGTTCTCACCATGGGCGCGGGTGACGTGACGGACCTGGGCCCGCGCATTCTGGACCGTCTTTCCCAGTGAGGGGCTGAGGCTCATGTCGTACGACGTCGAAAAGCCGGACGAGCAGTGGCGGGCGGAGCTGACGCCGGGCGAGTACGCCGTCCTGCGGCAGGCTGCCACCGAGCCCGCGTTCACCGGTGAGTACACCGACACCAAGGCCGAGGGGGTCTACTCCTGTCGGGCCTGCGGCGCCGAACTGTTCACCTCGGCCACCAAGTTCGAATCCCACTGTGGCTGGCCGTCCTTCTTCGACCCCAAGGACACCGACGCGGTGGAGCTGATCGAGGACCGCTCGCACGGGATGCTGCGCACCGAGGTGCGGTGTGCACGGTGCGGTTCGCACCTCGGCCATGTGTTCGCGGGCGAGGGGTACGCGACCCCGACCGACCAGCGCTACTGCATCAACAGCATCTCGCTGCGGCTGGCGGCGGACGGCGAGGGCTGAGGGCGGAGAGCCGACGGCGGACGGCGGGAGCCGCCGGCGACGGCCGGCGGCTCAGAGCTGCTTCCGCTGCACCAGGGCCGACAGCACCAGCATCCCGGGCACCATGGGCAGCCAGACCGTCAGGACCCGGTAGCCGATGACCGTCGCCGTGGCGAGGGGCAGCGGGGTGCCGTAGCCGGCCAGGGTGAGGACCAGGGCCGCGTCGACCGGTCCGATGCCACCCGGTGCCGGGACGGCGCCGGCCGCGGTGCTCGCCGCGAGGAACGCGAAGAGCAGCTGCGGCCAGGAGAGGGGCAGGCCCAGCGCCGTTCCCACCGAGGCCACCACGCTCGCCTGGATCAGCGGCGCCGCGGCCGCTCCGCCCCACAGGGGGAGGAAGCGGGCGGGGCGGGTGTGCAGATGCCGGGCGTCCGTGAGGGCCGTGCGCACGAAGTCCAGGGTGGGCCGGCGCAGCGGCCGAACCAGGACGAACAGCGCCGCTCCCGCCGCGGGGGCCAGCAGCAGGCCCCCGGCGGCCAGGAGCAGCGTCCGTCCCTCGGGGAGCAGCCTGGCGGGCGGCACGGCGCCGGGTGCGGCGAGCAGGAAGATCAGCACGACGGGGGTCTTCGCCACGGCTCTGGCCAGGGAGTACAGGGCGATCGATGCGGTGGCGCGGCGGAGGGGGACGCCCTGGCGTTGCAGGAAGCGGACCGTGACCGCGTGGGCGCCTATGCTCGCGGGCAGTATGTGGTTCGCGGCGCCCGCTGCGATCTGCGAGGCCACCAGCAGCCCCGGTGGCAGCCGGTCCGGGATCGCGCCCTGGCGGACACAGGCCGCGGCGACCGAGCCCAGGTAGGTGAAGAGGAGCCCGGCCAGCAGCCACCAGGGATCGGCGGTGGCCAGCAGGGCGGTGCCGTCGCGCACGGCGTGCCAGTCGACCGCCGCCCACACCGCGAGCAGCAGGATCGGGGACAGGGCGAGGGCCCGGCGGGTGGCGGTGGCGGCCAGGGGCCGGCGGCGGTCGTCCGCGAGCGGTGGCTGAGGCGGGGGCGGGGACGTGGGGTCGTCGAGGGGCAGCAGGGACACGGCGCACGTCGTCCTTCCGCGTGGTGACCGCGCACGGCGGCGCGACGGATCGGGCCTGGGGAGGGGACGGGGAGGTCGTTCCCCTCCGGTGTGACGGTGCGGTGTCCGTAAGCCGACGGAGTGCGGGCCGAAGGGCGACCGCGGTGCGGTGGGGCAAGGTGCGGTGGGGCAAGGTGCGGTGAAGCGGGGGAGTGCGATGAGGCTGTGGGATTTCTGCCCGTACCCCTCGCGGTTCATCCCGGGCGCCTCCCGAGGTTCACCGGCCCGCAGTACTGCCGGCCCCTTCCGGCCGCCCCACTCGTGCCGAGACCGCCCGAGCGACTTCAGCCGTCGCGACCCGTGCCACTTCCGCCGAGACCGTCCGCCACGTCCGCCGACAGGCGTTCTCGGGTCCGCGTGAGTCGGCGGTCGGTCCGCGTGAGTCGGCGGTCGGTCAGTGCACGGCCGGGGTCGGGGGCAGTGTCACCGTGAAGACCGTGGCTCCCCCCACCTCGCCCACTTCCAGGGAGCCCCCGTGCGCCCGCACCAGGGACCGGGCGACCGACAGGCCGAGGCCGCTGCCGCCGCGGTCACGGCTGCGGGCCTTGTCGACGCGGTAGAAGCGGTCGAAGACGCGGTCGCGGTCGCCGGGCGGGATGCCGGGGCCCCTGTCCGTGACGTGGACCCGTGCCGTGCTCGGCGAGACGGCGACCTCGACGGAGACCGGGGTGCCGGCCGGCGTGTGCACGGCCGCGTTGGTGAGGAGGTTGTCCAGGACCTGGCGGACCCGGTGCGGGTCCATCCGCAGCGGTACGGCGGCCGGGCCCGGCGACACCGTCAGCGGATGGCCGGGGTGGCTCGCGCGGAACGCGTCGGCCGCCTGCTCGACCAGCTCCACCAGGTCGGCGTTCTCCATCCGCAGGGGTGTCTCCACCTCGGCCGCGTCCAGACGGGCGAGCAGCAGGAGATCGTCGAGGAGGAAGCCCATCCGGGCGGCCTCGGCGCGCAGCCGGGCCAGGTGCTTGTCCCGTTCCTCGGGCGCGTTGGCGGCCGCGTACTGGAAGAGGTCCGCGTAACCGCGTACGGACATCAGCGGCGTGCGCAGTTCGTGCGAGGCGTCGGCGACGAACCGGCGCAGCCGTTGTTCCGCCTCCGCGCGCACGGCGAGGGAGTCGTCGATGTGCTCCAGCATCGTGTTGAAGGCCGTGCGCAGCTCCTCCACCTCGGGGCCGCCGCCCGGCCCGTCCGCGCGGAGCGGGAGGCGGGACGCCGACTCGGTGAGGTTGTGCGAGGTGATGCCGTGCGCGGTGTGCGCCATGTCGCTCAGTGGTTTCAGGCCGCGCCGCAGCAGGGCCCGGCCGAAGACCACGAGGGCCAGCAGCGCCAGGCCGAAGGTGACGACCTGGATCGTGATCAGGTGCCGGACGGTGTCCTCGAGGTCGTCCATGGGCGCGCCGCTGACCAGCACCACTCCGGGCTCCACCGCGCAGGCGCGCAGCCGGTACACGCCCTTGCCCGCGAGGTGCGCGGTGCTCAGCACCTCCGTGCCGGCGGCTGTCTGCGCCGTGGCCAGGGCGGTGAGGTCGTCGACGTCCTCGGGCACGTCGCCGGGGTCCTCGGGCTTGCGCAGCACGGGCTTGCCGTCCCGCACGTCGTACACGGCGTAGTACCAGCCCCAGTACTTCTTCCCGGTCAGCGAGCCGGAGTCCACGATGCTCTTGGACTGCGCGACCTGGGCGATCCCGAGCTGGTCGTCGAGCTGGGCCGACAGGTAGTCCCGCATGTAGGTCGTCAGGGCCGTGCCGACGACCGCGAACACCACCAGCGACAGCGCGCCGAGACCCAGCGCCAGCCGGGTGCCGAGCCGAAGTCTGCGGTACGACTGCCAGAGCCGGCCGATCACTCGGCCGCCTGCCGGATCACGTACCCGAATCCGCGCACCGTCTGGATCAGCGGGTCGTCGCCCGTCGTGTCGAGCTTGCGGCGCAGTCGGCTGACGACCAGCTCGACGACGTTGGAACGGCCGCCGAATCCGTATTCCCACACGTGGTCGAGGATCTGCGCCTTGGTGAGCACGGTCGGCGACTTGCGTATCAGATAGCGCAGCACCTCGTACTCGGTGGGCGTGAGCGTCAGCAGCCTGCCGCCGCGCCGGACCTCCCGGGTGTCCTCGTCCATGGTGAGGTCCGCCACCCGCAGCACGGAGCGCTGGGCGCCGGGACCGACGCTGCGCCGCAGCACGGTCCGCAGCCGGGCCATCAGCTCCTCCACGGCGAACGGTTTCACCAGGTAGTCGTCCCCGCCCCGGGTCAGCCCCGCGACCCGGTCGGCGACCCCGTCGCGCGCCGTGAGGAAGACCACCGGCACCATCGTGCCGCTGTGCCGCAGCCGGTCGAGCACGCCGAAGCCGTCGATGTCGGGCAGCATCAGGTCGAGCACCACGATGTCGGGACGGAACTCGGCGGCACGGCGCAGCGCCTCCGCGCCCGAGTTCGCGGTGACCGCGTCCCAGCCCTCGTAGCGGGCGACCGTCGCCACGAGATCGGCGATCGGCGGGTCGTCGTCCACGACGAGGAGTCGTACTTTTTCCACCTGCACATAGTGCGCCACACATCCCGCGGCGCCAGACCCGCGTCCCACCCGTACGCGAATCGATAAGATCTTGAAAGTTGTACGACAGGAAAACGACAGCGAAGCACGGAGAAGCTCTGTGTTCTGAGGACCCGATCTAGGAGTTTCCGTCCGTGACGACCGTCCAATCGCCTCCCGTGCCCCCCACGGCGATACGTCCCAAAGTAGTGGCCCGCACCGGCCTGTACGCCGTGCTGGCCGCGAACGCGGCCGTCGTGACCCTCTTCGCCGTCCAGGCCGGCTTCGCCTCCAACGCGCTGGTCGTGATCGGCCGCTTCGCCGGCCTCTACGGCGCTCTGCTGATGGCGTTCCAACTGCTGCTGGTGGCCCGGCTGCCCTGGCTGGACCGCCGCATCGGCATGGACCGGCTGACCAATTGGCACCGCTGGACCGGCTTCGGCCTGCTCTGGACGCTGGTCGGCCACGTGGTGTTCATCACCTTCGGCTACGCCGAGTCCTCGTCGATGAACCCGGTGAGCCAGCTCGTCGACCTCGCCGAGACCGTCGAGGGCGTCCTGCGCGCCGCCGTCGCGGTGGTGCTGATCCTCGTCATCGGCGGCGTCTCCGCACGCTGGGCCCGCCGTCGCCTCGCCTACGAGACCTGGCACTTCATCCACCTGTACACGTACGTCGCCGTGGTACTGGCCTTCACGCACCAGGTCGCGGTCGGTACGACATTCACCGCGTCGTCCGCCGCCACGGCGTACTGGTACGCGGTGTGGGGCGTCGCCCTCGGCTCGGTGTTCCTGGGCCGGCTGGTCCTGCCGCTCTGGCGGAACTGGCGTCACCAGCTCCGCGTCGAGGCGGTCGTCCCCGAGGCCGACAACGTCGTGTCCGTCTACATCACCGGCCGTGACCTGGACAGGCTGCCCGCGCGGGCCGGCCAGTTCTTCCTGTGGCGGTTCCTGACCAAGGACCGCTGGTGGCAGGCCAACCCCTTCTCCCTGTCGGCCGCGCCCGACGGCACCCGGCTGCGCCTCACCGCGAAGGCGGCGGGCGAGGGCTCCGCGGGACTGCGTCACCTCGAGCCCGGCACCCGCGTCTTCGCCGAGGGCCCCTACGGCGCCTTCACCGCCATGCACCGCACCCGCCCCGAGGCCCTGCTCATCGCCGGCGGCGTGGGTGTCACCCCGATCCGGGCGCTCCTCGAGGAGATCCGCGGGCACGCGGTCGTCATCTACCGGGTGGCAGGCGAGCGCGATGCCGTGCTCTACGACGAACTGCGCGAGCTCGCCCTGACCAAGGGCGCCGAGCTGCACCTGGTCACCGGGCCGCCGGTGCCGGACCGGCTCGCGCCGCGCGAACTCGCCGCGCTCGTGCCGGACATCGCGGAGCGGGACGTCTTCCTGTGCGGACCGCCGCCGATGATGAACGCGGTCCTCGGCACCCTGCGCGAGCTGGACGTGCCCAAGCCGCAGATCCACTTCGAGCGCTTCAGCCTGGCGGGATGAGAGATACGAGGAAGTCACCGTGATGAAGCGAGCAATACCTGTCCTGGTCCTGTCCGTGGCGGGTCTGATCCCGGTCTGGCGCTACGAGCCGTCGACCGGTACGACATCGACCACCGAAGCCGCCTCGACCCCCTCCGTGTCCTCTTCCGCCTCGTCCTCGGGCTCCTCCGGATCGACCACCTTCACCGGCACGACCGTGACCACGGAGAAGGGTGACGTGCAGGTCCAGGTGACCTTCGAGGGCGACAGGATCACGGCTGTGAGGATGCTGAAGCAGCCGAATCATCCGCAGACGACCGCGGCGGTGCCCAAGCTGATCGCGGAGACGCTGACGGCGCAGAGTGCGGACATCGACACCGTGTCCGGCGCGACCCTCACGAGCGACGGCTACAAGGAGTCCCTCCAGGCCGTGATCGACGCGAAGGGCGCCTGAGGTGCACCGCGTCGAACACGTCATGGGGTTCCCGGTCTCGCTGCGGGTCGACGACACCGTCGTCCCCGACGAGGCCGTGGACGCCGTGTTCGCGTGGCTGCGCGAGGTCGACACCCGGTTCAGCCCGTTCAGGGCCGACAGCGAGGTCTCCCGGTACGGCCGGGGCGAGCTGTCGGCCGGCGGGCTGAGCGCCGACCTCGTGGAGGTCCTTGGCATCTGCGAGCGGTACCGGGTCGCCACCGGCGGCGCGTTCGACGTCCGGCTGCCCGGCCGCGGACTCGACCCCTGCGCGGTGGTCAAGGGCTGGTCCGTGCAGCGGGCGGCGGAGTCGCTGACCGGTGCCGGACTCAGCCGGTTCTGCCTCAACGCCGGGGGTGACGTGGTCGTCTCCGGCGGGCCCTGGCGGGTCGGCGTACGGCATCCGGAGATCGCCGACCGGCTGTGCACCGTCCTCGACCTCACCGACGGGGCGGTCGCGACCTCCGCCCGCTACGAGCGCGGCGACCACATCGTCGACGGCCGCACCGGCCGCCCGGCCACCGGCCTCGACAGCCTCACCGTCGTGGCGCCGACCCTGACCGAGGCCGACACCGTCGCCACGGCCGCCTTCGCCATGGGCGCGGAGGGCGTCGAGTGGGCCGCCACGCTGGACGACTGCGAGGTGTACGCCGTACTGCCCGGCGGGCGCGTGCTGCGCACCGGCGGGTTCCCGACGGCGGCGGCAGCGGCCGCGTGAGCGTCGAGGCGGGGGCCCTCGGAGCGGCCGTGTGGCTGCTCGGGTGGGGTGCGACGGTCCTCGCATGGACCTCGGGTCGGGGACGCCGGCCGCTCTCGCGCCCCCGACGCCGGTGCCGCTGAGGCACCTCGGGTCACCGCCCGGACGGGCACACGGGAGGCGGGCCGCCGGTGAAGCAGGCGGCCCGCCCTTTGCGTGTACGGCCGGCTCCGTACGGGTTCTCAGCCGACGTCGGACGCGTCCAGGCGGTAGAGACCGCTGTAGTCGGACACGGCCGTGCCGTTCGCCTTGACCCAGGTCGAGATCTCGGAGTTCGAGGAGCCCTGGCCGCTGTCGCTGACGACGATGTAGTGCAGCGTGCCCGCCTTGACGAGGCTCTTCAGCCTGGCGAGCGTCATGGCGTCGTCGCTGCCGGACCAGCCGCCCATCGAGATGACCGGCTCCCCCGACTCCAGGATGATCGCGGAGGCTGTCTGGTCGGTGGCCACCGCCACCAGCCAGGTGGCGCCGTCCTGGTTCTTCTTCAGGTACGTGATCATCGCGGACGACACCTGGGTGCCGCCGCCCATGCCTCCGCCGGTGCGACCGTCGGCGGTGCCGGACCCCGCCGTGCCGGACTCCGTCGTACCGGACTCCGTCGTACCGGACCCGGACGTGCCCGATCGCGCGGAGCCGCCGCTGTTCGACGGCGGCTCGCCCGTCCCCTGGCCGGCGCCCGAACCGCTCGGCGCCTCACCGGAGTCGGTGCCCGGCCCGCCGCTGGAACCGCTGGGCCGCTGGCCGCCGCCACCGCCCATGCCGCCGGTGCTCGGCCCGGCCGTCGGGTTGGTGCCGTTGGTGGCGGAGGCGGCGGCCGAGGCCGAGTAGGCGGCCGGACCGGCGAGCAGCGCCACGACCGCCGCCAGTGCCGCGACGCCCACCAGCCGCTGCCGCTTCGTGAACCGGGCGACCAGCAGCCCGATCACCGAGGCGGCGCCCGCCACACCGGCCACGACCTCGGCGACCGTGTACAGCGTTCCGGAGCCGGAGACCCGCTGGAGCAGGACGACCGCCCACACCGAGCTCACCGCGACCGCGGCCGGCAGCATCCACCCCGTCCCCCACTCCCGGCTTCGCTCGAGCGGCGGGACCCCCGCCGCCGCGGAGCGCTCGCGGAAGGCGTGGTGGAGCATGACGCCGCCCGCGCCGGCCAGGGCCGCGATCCCGGGGGCCATGGCGGTGACGTAGTACGGGTGGAAGGTGCCCTCGGCGAGGGCGAAGGTCAGGTAGTGCAGGACGAACCAGCCGCCCCACAGCATCAGCGCGGCGCGCCTGGCGTCCGTACGGGGCGCCCGGCCGCGCAGGACGAGCCCCGCCACCAGCGCGATCGCGGCGAAGGGGATCAGCCAGGAGATCTGGCCGCCCATGATGTCGTTGAACATCCGGTACAGGCCCGCCTCGCCGCCGAAGCTCGCGCCGTTGCCCTGCGAGCCCACCGACGAACTCGCCCCGAAGATGCGGCCGAAGCCGTTGTAGCCGATGACGAGGTCCCAGACCGTGTTGTCGGTCGAGCCGCCGATGTACGGGCGGGACGAGGCCGGGATCAGGTCGACGACCACCATCCACCAGGCGCTGGAGACGATCAGCGCGACCGTGCCTGCCGCGAGGTTGCGGACGCGCCTGCCCAGCGAGGCGTCAGCGGCCCACAGGTACACCAGGAAGAACGCGGGCAGGACGACGTACGCCTGCATCATCTTCGTGTTGAAGGCGAGGCCGATGGCGACACCGGACCACACCAGAGGCATCATCCGGCCGGTGCGCACCGCCTTCAGCAGCGCGGCCGCGCCCAGCAGCATCAGGAAGACCAGGATCGGGTCGGGGTTGGTGTCCCGGGTGAGGGCGACCGTGATCGGGGTGAGCGTCAGCGCCAGCGCGGAGACCGTCGCGGCCACCGCGCCGAAGTCCCGCTTGACCAGCCGGTGCACAAGCGCGACGGAACCGGTTCCCGCGGCGACCATCGGCAGCGTCAACTGCCAGGTGCCGTACCCGAAGGCGCGGGCGGAGAGGCCCATCACCCACAGGGCGAAGGGTGGCTTGTCGACGGTGATGAAGCTGCCCGCGTCCAGGGCGCCGAAGAAGAACGCCTTCCAGCTCTTGGTGCCGCTGTAGACAGCCGCGTCGTAGAAGGTGTTGCCGGTGATCGAGGAGAGGTTCCAGGCGTAGAGGGCCGTGGCCAGGACGAGGATCGCCCAGAGGGCCGGGCGGGCCCAGCGCGGGTCCTCGGGGGCGCCGGTGAACAGCCGCTTGGCGCGGGAGGCGAGTCCGCCGCCGGAGGGCGGGGCCGTCCGGTGGCGGGCGCCGTCCTCCCGGACGGGGGCGTGCGGCGGGGCGAGTGTCGTCATGACGCGTACTCCAGGTGGGTGTTCGCCCCGGTGGGCAGGACGGCGACAGGGGTGGTCGTGCGCGCGGCCGGCACCTGGGGGGTGCTCGTTCGGCGGGGCAGGGCGGAGACGCGGGTGCGGCCGGTGAGGGGGGACCGCAGCATCCGGACCGTGCCCCCGAGGTCGTCGACGGCTGTGCCGACGACGTCGACCCGACTGTCGGAGGCGTCGGTCCGGTCGACCGGCGCCTCGTGGACGCGGAGCCCGTTGCGCTGGGCCGGGACCGGCAGTTCGTACACCGGCGCCACGATCTCGGCGGACCGCTGCCGGAGGACTCCCGCGTTCGTTTCGCTCATGGCCCTGACGATCGGGGCCATGTCTGGGGGATCCCTGAGCCGGTCCTGAGGGGAGAGTGAGAATCAGCGGACTCACAGGTCGTGCACAGTCCGGACCGCTTCGAGAACGCGCCTCTCCCGTGAAAACGTCCGAAACGTAAGCGGTTTAGACTCTCCCCGCAACGGCCCGAAACTCGTCTGGTCGAGAGTGGGCGGAAACAGCCAGACCCGAAGGGTATTCGGCGTTTTGATACGGATAGATGCAGTCACCAAGCGATACCCGGACGGCACGGTGGCAGTCGACCGGCTCTCCCTCGACATACCGGACCGCTCGATCACCGTCCTCGTCGGCCCCTCGGGCTGCGGCAAGACGACCACCCTGCGGATGATCAACCGGATGGTCGAGCCCAGCGAGGGCACGATCCTCATCGACGGCGTCGACAGCCGTCAGCAGCCGGTGAACACCCTGCGCCGGTCCATGGGTTACGTCATCCAGAACGCCGGACTCTTCCAGCACCGGACGATCGTGGACAACATCGCCACCGTGCCCCGGATGCTCGGCTGGAGCAAGGACAAGGCCCGCGCGAGGGCGCGGGAACTGATGGAGCGGGTGGGGCTCGACGCCTCGTTCGCCAAGCGGTACCCCTATCAGCTCTCCGGTGGGCAGCAGCAGCGCGTCGGCGTGGCACGCGCCCTCGCCGCCGATCCGCCGGTGCTGCTGATGGACGAGCCGTTCTCCGCCGTCGACCCCGTCGTCCGCAAGGGGCTTCAGGACGAACTCCTGCGTATCCAGGACGAGTTGGGCAAGACCATCGTCTTCGTCACGCATGACATCGACGAGGCCGTGAAGCTCGGCACGATGGTCGCCGTGCTGCGCACCGGCGGCCGGCTCGCCCAGTTCGCGCCACCCGCCGAACTGCTGTCCGACCCCGCCGACGCCTTCGTCGAGGACTTCCTCGGCGCCGACCGGGGCATCCGGCGGCTGTCGTTCTTCTCCTCCGGCGGCCTGGAACTGCTCACCACCCCGATCGTCGCGATCGACGCCACCGCCGAGCAGATCGACGCACGCGGCGCGACGGAGGCCCCCTACCTCCTCGTCACCGGTCTGGACGGCCGTCCGCTCGGCTGGAGCGAGCCCGAGGCGCTGACGGCCGGACAGGTCGACCCCGGCCGACTGCTGCCCTACGGGCGGCCGTTCGTCGCCGGGCGGGACTCGCTACGCGCCGCGCTCGACTGTGCCGTCCTGTCGCCCACCGGCTGGGCGGTCGCCGTGGACGCCGAAGGCCGGGCCGCCGGGGTCGTCTCGCAGGCGGCCATCGGCGAGGCCATCCGCGGCGCCCACGCGGCAGGCCGTGAGGGGACGCCTCCCACCGGGGCGAGCTTCCAGAAGGCCACCCGGTGAACCGCTTCTTCGACATTCCCAGCGACCTCCAGCACGACTGGTTCGGCCTCATCGGGCTCCATCTGCGCGAGGCCCTGCTGCCGGTGCTGGGCGGGCTGCTGCTGGCGCTTCCGCTGGCCCAGTTGTGCGTGCGGCTGCGCTGGCTGTACCCGCCCGTGCTGTGGGTGACGACCGTGCTCTACGCCATCCCGTCCCTGGCCTTCTTCGTCGTGCTCATCGACTACACCGGGCAGACCGAACTGACGGTGATGATCCCGCTCACCGTCTACAGCCTGGTCGTGCTCGTCCCGGCGATCGTCGACGGCGTCCGCTCGGTCCCGCAGGAGACCCTCGCCGCCGCGACCGCCATGGGCTTCGGCCCCGTACGCCGTTACATCCAGGTCCAGTTGCCTATCGCGGTGCCCGCCATCATCGCCGGTCTGCGGGTGGCCACCGTGTCCAGCATCAGCCTCGTCAGCGTCGGCATGCTGATCGGCAACCAGGGCGCGCTCGGCAACCTGCTCCACGACGCGCAGATCTACAACCGGCCGGAACTCGCCTGGAACTCCGTGATCACCAGTGCCGCTCTGGCGGTGCTCGCGGACGCCCTGCTGGTCGTCGTACGCATCCTGCTCACTCCCTGGATGCCGAGCGCCGCGCGGGGCGCGAAGTCCAAGCCCGCCGGGGCCGGTCCCGACAGGGCCGTGCCCGCCCTGGAGGACGCAGCCCGGTGAACGTCATCAATTTCATCCACGCCTTCTTCGGCGACAGCGCGCACTGGCACGGCTACGACGGCATTCCCACCCGGCTGTGGGAGCACGTCCAGTACTCCCTGGAGGCGCTCGCCATCGCCGCCGCGATCGGACTGCCGATCGGTCTGGTCACCGGTCACTACGGCCGGGGCGGCAACGTCCTCTCCCTGGTGGCCACCGCCGGGCGCGCACTGCCCACCTTCGGTCTGCTGGTGGTGACGACCCTCGTGCTCGGGTTCGGCATGCTGCCCGTGATGATCCCGCTGGTCGTCCTCGCCGTCCCGCCGATCCTGGTCACCACCTACGAGGCGATGCGCTCCGTGGACCCGCCCCCCGTCGACGCGGCGCGGGGCATGGGCATGCGCGAGTCCGACATCCTGCTGCGCGTCGAACTGCCCGTCGCGCTCCCGCTGATCTTCGGCGGTCTGCGCTCGGCGGCCATCCAGATCGTCTCCACGGCCACCATCGCCGCGTACGTCAGCCTGGGTGGCCTCGGCCGCTACATCGTCGACGGTCTCTACCAGCACGACTACGAGAAGGTGGTGGGCGGCGCCACCCTGGTCGCCGGCATGGCGCTCGCGACGCTCGCGGTGTTCTGGGCGGCGTCGAAGGTGGCGGTCTCGCCGGGAGTGCGCAGGAGCAACTAGCTCCGGGCGCGGCCGGTTTCGGGGCGCCGTCGCGGTGGCCCACGACGGGCGACGGCAACAACGACCACGGTGCGCAGGGAAGGCGAGTCCCCCCGCACCGTGGTCGTTTGCCGCCGGGTCAGCCGCCCGAGCGGGCCAGCGCCTGTTCCAGTACGACGAGCAGGGCGTCGCGAACCGAGCCGCGCTCGCGGGCGTCGAAGACGAGCAGCGGAACGCCCTCGGACACGTCGAGGGCCCAGCGCACCTCGTCCAGCGTGTGCGCGGTCTGGCCGTCGAAGGCGTTCACGGCGACGGCGAACGGGATCTGCTTGTGCTCGAAGTAGTCGACGGCGGCGTAACAGTCGTCGAGACGGCGGGTGTCCACGATGACCAGCCCGCCGACCGCGCCCTCCACGATGTCGTCCCACATGAACCCGAACCGCTCCTGGCCGGGCGTGCCGAACAGGTACAGCTTCAGCGTCGGGTCGATGGTGATGCAGCCGAAGTCCATCGCGACCGTGGTGGTGGTCTTGCGCGGGGTGTGGCTGAGGTCGTCCACGCCCGCCGCGACCTCGGTGATGGCCGCCTCGGTGGTCAGCGGCTCGATCTCGGAGATCGAGCCGACGGCGGTGGTCTTGCCCACGCCGAAGCCACCCGCGATCACCAGCTTCACCGGCAACGGCGGCCGTACGGCGGCCTGCCCGGCCGAGGTGCGGACCAGCGGTTCAGTCGGTGTCACGGAGTACCCCCCGGGAGTCGGGGATGGCCCGCAGGCCATCGATAACCCTGCGCAGAACGGATGCGTCGTGGGTGACGCCGGAGTCGGGCACGTGCACCGACAGCTGCCCCGCCGTCCGAAGGTCCTCGGCGAGGACCCGCACCACGTTCAGGTGCAGCCGCAGCCTGGCCGCGATCTCCGCGATGGACTGCGGGACGCGGCAGGCGGCGACGATGTCGTGCTGTTCGAAGGAGAGCCGGTCGAGCGCGCCGAGCCCGCCGGTGGTGGCCACCAACTGTGTCTCCACGGGCATCGTCCGGCCGGACGACGCCTCGCCCGCGCCGCCCGCGACCCGGCCGGCGGTGACCAGGAAGGGCCGGACGGCGGGTGCGGGGCCGACGGGTGCGACGCCGTCCTCGCCGGGCTCGCGCGGTGTGCGGCCGTCCGCCATCGGTGTTCGCTCTCTCTACGGTGGCACGCGCTCAGCGCGTACGCGTGGCGCCGACGCTGTTCTTCAGTTCCAGGACGAGCTGCGGGCTGAGCGCGGTGCCGGCGCGGTTGGCGAACACCGTCATCTCGTAGGCGATGTTGCCCAACTTCGCCTCCTTGTCGGTGACGACGCCGAGCACGGCGCCGCTGCCGATCGCGGAGACCAGGACGTGGCCGCCCTCCAGGTCGATGATGACCTTGTTCAGGCCGCCCAGGCCGTAGTTGCCGGAGGCGCCCGCGGCCAGGCTGGTGATGCCCGAGACGATCGCGGCCAGCCGTTCGGAGTCGGCGTGCTCGCGCAGCTCCGACACGGCGATCAGCAGTCCGTCGGAGGACACCGCGATGGCGTCCACGACCCCTGCGGTCTCGGTGGCGAAACGGTTGAGCAGCCAGGTGAAATCGGCTGCGGCGGCCCGCAGGTCGGTCGGCCTGGCGTCTCCGGCGGGAGTCTCACCTGTCGACGTGCTCACTGCTCGGCTCCTTCCGGAAGGTGGTTCTGGTGGTGCGGGGTGTCCCGGACGCTGATCGGGTCGGTGATCGGCTCCGTCGGGCCGGACCGGTCGGACGACTCTGTCCGGTCGGTCCGGTCGGACGAAACGTCGGGACGGCGGTCGGGCCGGCGGTCGTTCCGGCGGTCGACCGGGTCTTCGGTGGGGCGAGGGTGTTCGCCGGTGTCGCGGTGCGCGCGGGCCACGGCCGCCTCGAACTCCTCCAGCGAGTCGCGCACGGCGTCCGCGTCGGCGGGGCGGGCGGGCCGGCGGGCGGCCTGCTGCGCGGCGGCGTCGGCGGTCGTCCGGAGCGTCGCCCCGCGCACCCGTCGACGAAGCGGACGGGAACCGTCGGGACCGACGGCGAACGGGTCGGGGCCGGCGGCGCCGCCGGCCGAGGGCGGTTCGGCGCCGTGGTCGGCACCGCCCCGCTCCGTCCCGCGGACCGGGTCCACGGGGCCGCCCGCCGTACCGTTTCCGGAGCCGGCCGGGTGGGTGTACGGCGCCGGTTCCGTCGCACGGGCGGCGGGCCGGGACCCGGCCGGGTGCGAGGGCGACGGCTCCGCCGCAGCGGCGGGGGCGATGGCCTCCGCCGTCCGGGCGTGCGTCCCGGGCTCGTCCGCGGCGCGGGTGTGGAGCGTCGGCTCGGAGGTGCGGGGGGACGGGATCCCGACCCCGTCCGGGCGGACCCGGGAGGCGGGCTCGGCCGTGGCCCCGGGCTCGGGCAGGTCGGCACGGGCCGCGGAGGCCGGCAGCGGAGCGGGACTCCCGGGCTCGGCCCCGACGGTGGCCGCGGCTCCGGGCCGGGCGGGGAGTCCGAGAGACGCGGACTTCGCCGTACGGGCCAGGACACCGGCCGCGTCGGAGTCGTCGGAGGTGGCTGTGACGACCGTGGCGGTCTCGCGCGTCGGGTCCTCGACGTCGGTCGCCGAAGGCAGCGGGGCCTCGGTCTCCTGTTCGCCGGGAGACGGGTCGCGGCGGGGGACGCGGCGGGGAAGTGCGGTCGCCTCGTCCTCCTTCGTGGCCCAGGACGGCACCGTCGACGGGATCGAGGACGACGGGGAGGGGCCGGCCGCGGGGGCCGACGGGGCGGCGAGCGCGGCGGGGGAGGAGGCGTCGGTGGAGCCGAGCCGGCCCGCGGGCTCCAGCCCGCTCATCGTCAGGAGCAGCGTCGACGGGATCAGCACCTCGGCCGTCACACCGCCGCCCGGGGTGCGGGACAGCGTGACGTCGACGTCCCAGCGGCGCGCCAGCGCACCGACCACGAACAGGCCGAGGACCTTCGTCGGGACGACATCGAGGCGTTCGCGGCGGACGAGGCGGGAGTTCTCCTCGGCGAGGCGCTCGGCGCTCATGCCGAGGCCGTGGTCGGAGACGGTGATCGACGCGCCGTCGTGGTCGGAGCCGACGACCACCTCGACGGGGCTGCCCTCGGGCGAGAACGACACGGCGTTCTCGAGGAGTTCGGCGATCATCAGCGTCAGGTCGCCGATGATGTCGGGCTCCACCATGGCCTCGGTCGCGGCGCGCAGGCGTACCCGCTGGAAGCCCTCGATCTGGCCCAGCGCGGCGCGTACGACGTTGGTGAGCGCGGTCGGCCCGGCGTCCAGGACGGTCTCGCGGATGCCGGCGAGCAGCATCAGGCTGTCGGCGTTGCGACGCAGCCGGACCGCGATGTGGTCGATGGAGTAGAGGCGTTCGAGCAGCGCCGGGTCGGTCTCGCCGCGCTCCACCGCGTCGATCAGCGC
The DNA here is from genome assembly GCF_044741545.1 of Streptomyces sp. NPDC088157. Classification (NCBI taxonomy): domain Bacteria; kingdom Bacillati; phylum Actinomycetota; class Actinomycetes; order Kitasatosporales; family Streptomycetaceae; genus Streptomyces; species Streptomyces sp. NPDC088157. The sequence continues at coordinate 297,947 of NZ_JBIUSU010000006.1, read as the reverse complement.
GAGCTGGCGGGTGGTCAGGTTGCTGACGCGACGACCGACGTTGCCGAACATCTCGGCGACGTTGCGCCGGCTGAGCACCTGGCGCTCCAGCAGCGCGGCCGCGGTGGTCTGCACGTTGTTGAAGGCCTCGGCGAGTTCACCGATCTCGTCGTCGGCGGTGACCGGCAGCTCACGCAGCCGCGGGGAGCCGGACTCCTCGGCGTCGTCGTCGGCGACGCGGGCGAGCTCGCGGCCCGCCACGTCGGCGACCTCCTGGGCGGCCCCCGTCAGCGCCAGCACCGGGCGGACCACGGAGCGTCGGACCAGGATGGAGAAGGCGATCCACAGGGCGAAGCAGAGCAGTGCCAGGCTCAGCAGCAGGCCCGCGCGCCACTGGGCGCTGGAGGCGGTGTCGTCGGCCCGGTCGGCGATCTGGTCGATGAGCGACGCGGTGATCTTCAGCCGGGTCTCGGCCTGCGTGCTGTAGTCGGGGTAGGAGGCGATGGCCGTACGGAACGCCGCACGGATGTCGGCCTTGGACTCGGCCTGCAACGCGCTGGGATCCACGGCCAGTTCGGCGTAGTGCTGGCCGATCGCCGCCTGCGCGGAGTTGTGCTCGATGCCGCCGAACTCCTCGGCCTGCGTCTCACTGGCGAACCGGCCGAACCGCTCGGCCTGGTAGGTGAACAGCTGGTACGAGCCGACGGAGCCGGTGAACTCGATGAGGGCGTTGCTGTCGCCGGTCCGCGCGGAGAACACGCCGGTCTCGAAGGCACCGTGCGCCGCGTCGGCGCGCAGCAGCGAGTCGAGGAGGTTTCCGGTGAAGGTGGTCGCGAGGTCGGCGTTGCGGTCCAGGCCCAGGCCGTCGATCAGGCCGTCGGCCGCGCCGGAGTACGCCGGGTCGATGTTGTCGGCGGGCAGATAGCCCTGCTCGATGGTGGCCCGCAGGCCGGCCAGGCCCTGGACCTCCTTGAGGGCCTGCACCTCGGTGTCCGGCAGGCGGCCGCCGAAGGTGTCGACCACCTTCCGCACCTGCGCGTCCACGGCGGCCTGCGCCTGCCGGTAGCCGTCGGTGGAGGGGGTGCCGCCGTCGAAGGACGCCTCGTGCCGCACGGAGAGCAGGATGGCCTGCTGGTGCTCGTCCTGCAGTTGGGCGACCAGCTGGGCGACCTGGGCGCTGTCGCGGACCAGTTGTGCGGCGTCCTCCGCGCGGTTGGACTCCTGCACCAGGTCGACGATGAGGTACGTCAGCAGCAGCGCGATCACCGTCAGCGGGATACCGACGAGTACGTTCAGTTTGCGCTGGAAGGGCCATCGGTCGGCGAAGCCCCGCAGGCCCCGTCGCGTGGACGTCGGTGCCGAGGATGCCGGCCGGGCGGACGCGTCCACCTCTTTCGTGGACACCGGGCCTCCTTCAAGAAGGTGTTGCAGGCGTGCAAGGGGGGTTCGCATGCATGCCGACTTTCTGCACACACGTGTCCGAATGTGAATGATATGGAAGCGGCCCCCGCACACCGCTGTGGCCTCCGCCGACTGCTGTGGCGGACGCCAACTCCGGCGAGACTATCCCCTCTTCGAACGGTCGAGCGCGTCGCCCTACGTCAAGAATCCATTACGAAGGGGTGTGCAGGGGCCTCTTGGGGGCCTCCCGGGGAGTACACAGGTGATCTTCGATCCGTACACAAGTGATCACGGATCGAAGCCAATCGGTAACCCGGCTCCTCTTGACTGATCGAGAAGCGGCTGGATTGGATCAGGCCAGAGTGTTTGATTTCTCATCAACCCCCCAGCCCGGAACGGGAACCGTGACTACCAACGCCCACAGCAGCAGGTCCCTCAGGAACCACCCAGGTGCGGCGGCCGTCGCCCTCGCGGCGGTGACAATCCTGCTGGCGGGATGTTCCTCCTCGTCCGACGACACCTCCGACCCGCTCGCCGGCGACAAGGCGGCCGGTGACACCGTGGTCGTCGGCTCCAACAACTTCGCCGAAAGCATCCTGCTCGCCGACATCTACGGCGAGGCCCTGAAGGCCAAGGGCGTCAAGGTGTCCTACAAGCCCAACATCGGCAGCCGTGAGACCACGTACGGCCTGCTCAAGAACGGTTCCATCACCGTTCTGCCGGAGTACAACGGCTCGCTGCTGGCCTACCTGGACGCGAAGGCCGAGCAGACCTCGCTCGCGACCGTGAACGCCGCTGCGAAGGCCAAGCTGGACTCCAAGCTGACGCTGCTGGAGTCGTCGCCGGCCGAGGACAAGGACTCCGTCACGGTCAACGCGGCGACCGCGAAGAAGTACAACCTCACCGCGACGTCCACGCTCGCCGACCTCAAGGCCGTCGCGCCGGAGCTGGTCCTCGGCGGATCGCCCGAGTTCCAGACCCGCCAGCAGGGCATCCTCGGTCTGGAGTCGGAGTACGGGCTGAAGTTCAAGTCCTTCAAGGCCCTCGACGCGGGCGGCCCGCTGACCCAGGCCGCGCTGAAGAAGAACACCGTGCAGGCGGCGGACATCTTCACCACGGACCCGACCATCACCAAGGAGAAGTTCGTCGTCCTCCAGGACCCGAAGAACCTCTTCGGATTCGCGAACGTGACCCCGCTGGTCTACAAGAGCGGACTCTCCCAGGAGGGCATCGACGCGCTCAACGCGGTCTCCGCCAAGCTCGACACGAAGACCCTGCTCGACCTGGACTCCCAGGTGCAGCTGGAGAGCAAGGACCCGCTGGACGTCGCCAAGGCCTGGCTGAAGTCGGCCGGGCTGGGCTGACGTTCCGCCGGACCCCTCGAACCGTCGGACACGACAGCGGACGGACCGGCCCGGGTCTCCCCGCACCATGGGGAAACCCGGGCCGTCCTGAACGGAACCACCCTCACCGTCGGCGGGCTGATCGCGCTCGTCGACGGTGAGGCCGTACCGGCTGTGGCCCCCGGGGTCCGGCGGGCCGCCCGCTCCTGAGTGACGGGTCCGGTGCTCAGTAACCCACGTGGAACGTCGCGTCCTGCTTCTCGGTGGTCGTCGAGACCGGGTCGATGCGCAGTACGTAGTTCGCGTGCCGGATGTAGCGCGTCGGGTTGTTGTACGAGCGGAACGACGACCACGTCGAGTCCGCCAGGCCCGCCGTGCGGTAGAAGGTCGCGTCCCCGGCGAACGTCGATGTGCCGTCGTTGACGTCGAGTTGGAGCTGGTAGTTGTAGTGCCGCAGGTACCGGGTCGGGTAGTTCACCGACTGGAAGGAGACTCCGGCGCTGTCGGCCAGGCCGGGGACGAGCTTCCACTCCGAGTCGGTGTACAGGTCGAAGGGGTACGTGTCGATGCGGCCGACGTAGTTGGCGTGGCGGACGTAGCGGTCGGGGTAGTTGTAGGACTTGAGCCGGTTCCAGGCGGGTGCGCCCCACTTGGCGACCAGGTTGCTGTACTGGGTGCCGGTGATCGGCGTGATGCCGCAGTGCTTGGAGTTCACCGGCTGGGTGTACGTCTTCTGGTCGAGCGCGGTCCAGGTGCCGGACGACAGGTCCGTGGACTGCCAGGCGTAGAAGACGCCGTTGGGTGTGTAGGTGTCCCCCCAGAGCCACCAGGTGCCGGAGGTGAGGGACTTGACGAGGGTCGGGGCCTCCGTGCCGCCGTGTGCGACTCCCGTGTTGAAGGCCGTGAAGCTGCCGGGGTCGAGTGAACCGGACCGCGCGCCCACCAGCGTCTGGTCCTTCTTGAAGTAGAGGTAGTTGACGCCGTTCACACCCACGGCCATGTCGCCGTCGATCACGTCGTAGCCCGGGTCGAAGAACACCTGGGGCGCCGAGGCGGTGACGAAGTCGGTCGTGTAGTTGACCATGATCACGTTGTGCCCGCTGGAGTTCACGGCGGAGTAGATGAGCGCGTACTGTCCTCGCCCCGCGTCCCAGAACGCCTCCGGCGCCCAGCAGTGGGTGTTCATGTCGTGCAGCTTCAGCCGGTGGTAGCCGGTGAAGGTGCGCAGGTCGGCCGAGTTCCACACATGCACGTACTGGCTGACGTAACTCCAGTCGGTGCCCTTGAGGTCGGTGGCGAGCACCACGAAGGTGCCGTCCTGCTTGCGCAGGATGAACGGGTCGCGAAGCCCGAGCGCCCCCTCGGTCGGGGTGACCACGGGGTTGTTCTGGTTCAGCGGCATCCACTGCAACCCGTCCGTGCTGACGGCGAGGTGGAGGCCGTAGTCGGAGCCGGCGCCGAGGCTGGTCGTTTCGGTGAAGTAGCTCATCACGTACGCGGAGTCGGCCGCCTGGGCGGAGGGGACGCCGAGGGTGAGAGCCAGGGGGACGGAGGCGGCCGCGCCCAGGAAGAGACGGCGGGACGGGTTGGGGGTCATGTGCGCTCCAGGGGGGTGCGGGGTGCCCGCGCTCCAAGGGGTGCGGGGTGCCCTTTGATACCGACCGGTATTGACCTTTGACGCCGATCGAAAGTTCGAAATATCGAACTCGGTTCGGTGAATCGGTCAGAAGGTAGGGGCGTGGGGGGAACAGGTCAATCACTGGGACACGCTTGGCGGTTTCCCGCCTCGTCCCTGTGCGAGGCCCGTGGAAATTCGAGCGATCTCGTCAACGGGCCGGGCTAGTCTCGGCGACCGTGAACAGGAGACGGCAGAAGAAACTGACGAAGCGCCTGATGTCGGCGGCGATGTCCGAGGAAGGCCCTCGGGTGGACCTGCTGCTCAGAGCCGGCGCCGACCCGGCTGCCGCCGACGCCGACGGGACGACACCGTTGTACGCCGCCTGCGTCCAGGGAGCCGCCGACACCGCGCGCAGACTGCTGGCGGCCGGTGCGCCGCCCGATGCCGAGAGCGCGGGCCCCGGAGCCGAGGGAACGCCCCTGTGCGCGGCCGCCTGTTGGGGTCACACCGACACGGTCCGCGTCCTCCTCGCCCACGGCGCCGACCCCGGCCTTCGCGAAGACCACGGCACCGGGCTGACGCCGCTCGAGTGGGCGGCCGCGGGACCGCACCCGGACACGGTCGCCGTACTGCGGGCGGCGGGAGCGCGCTGACCGGGTCGGGGCCTCAGCGGAACGGGCCCGACCGGAGTTCCACGTCTTCGATCAGCCGGTCGATCAGAGCGATCAGCACGTCCCGGCACGACTTCCGCTCGCGCGCGTCGCACAGCAGCACCGGAACATGCGCGGGCAACGCCAGCGACTCCTTGATCTCGTCCGTCGGATACGGGTGCAACCCGTCGAAGCCGTTCACCGCGACCACGAAGGGGATGCCCCGGCGCTCGAAGAAGTCGATCGCCGCGAAGCTGCACTCCGGCCGTCGTACGTCGAGGAGCACCACCGCCCCCAGGGCGCCGATCGCCAGGTCGTTCCACATGAACCAGAACCGCTGCTGGCCCGGCGTGCCGAAGAGGTACAGCACCAGGTCGTCGCCGATGGTGATGCGCCCGAAGTCGAGGGCGACGGTGGTGGACCGCTTCTCCTCGATGCCCTTCAGGTCGTCCACGTCCAGCCCGGCGACGGTCAGCGGCTCCTCGGTGCGCAGCGGCGTGATCTCGCTGACCGCCCCGACCATCGTGGTCTTGCCGACGCCGAAGCCGCCGGCGATGAGGATCTTCACCGTGTCGGGAGCCGTCGGCGCGGTGCTGAGGGCGGTGGGAGCGGTGGGATCAGATCCGGCCAAGGCCGTCCCTCACTTTCTCCAGCAGATCGAGATCCGGGGTGCCGGCGACGGGACGGGGCGGCCGGGCCGTGATCAGGCCCGCCTCCAGCAGATCGCAGAGCATGATGACGACCACGCTCACCGGCAGGTCGAGACGGGCCGCGAGCTCGGCCACGGCGAGCGGCCGGGCGCACAGCCGCAGGATCCGGGCGTGCTCCGGCTGCGGCCGGGTGGCCCGCTCCGGCGGCGGGTCGACGGCGGTCACTGTCGTGATGAGCGTGAAGTCGGCACGGCTGGGCCGGGTCCGGCCACCGGTGAGGGTGAACGGCCTGACGAGTCGGCCCGCTTCGTCGCCTCCGCTCACCTCACCCGCCGTTGGTGCCGACGGCGGGACCGACATGGGCCCGCGGCGCCGCGCTGAGGTGCTCGCCGATCTTCTTCACCAGCATGTTCATCTGGTACGCCACCACGCCCACGTCAGCGTTCTTGCCCGCCAGCACGACGAGATGGGCGCCCGGGCCGGCCGAGGTGAGGATGAGGAAGCTGTTGGCCATCTCGATGAGAGCCTGGCGCACCGGGCCGCCGCGGAAGTCCATGCTGACGCCCTTGCTGAGGCTCATCAGGCCGGACGCGGTCGCCGCCAGCCGTTCGGCGTCCTCACGCAGGAATCCGGTGGACTTGCTCACCACCAGGCCGTCCTCGGAGAGGACGACGGCCTGGTTGACGTCGGCGACCCGGTCCACGAGGCCGGTGAGCAGCTGGTCGAGCTGGGTGTTCGTGCCGGGGACGGAGCGTGTCATGGCGAATTCCTTCATGAGCGGTCGGCGGGGGGTGTCGGGGTCCGGGAGGCGCCCGCGGTGGTCACCGGCGGGCCGGGAACCTCCTCGGCGGATGTCTGTCGCGGGTCGGCGAGCGGCCCGTCGGCGTCGGCGTGTGCTCGCAGCGTGCCGCGCTGGAAGCCGGCCAGGGAAGAGGCGGCGCGCTCCGCGGTGAAGTCGTCCGGGAAACCGTCCGCCTCGGCGGCACCGGCCTCCTCGCGCAACTCGGTGGCGAGACTGGTCTGCGGGACCCTCCGCGGCAACCGGGCGAGACCTTCGGGTCGAGCGGCCGCCCCCGGGGGCCGGGCGGTGAAAGTCGCCGCCCGTCCCGTCCGGGCGTCACCGTCGGGCGAGGCGTCCGGCGCCGTGGAGCCGGGGAGGGACGCACCGGTCGCGGCCGTCACGCCCGTCGCGGAGGGCGCGACGGTCGACGAGGCGTCCGCGGAGGGCGGCTCGTCGACCGCCGCCGCCGAAGAGGTGTGTGCGGCGCCGGTCGCAGGCTTCGCGGAGGTCGCCGGGGTGGCGGACCTGCGTGCCGGGAGCGGCGCATTGCCTGTCGGGATCGACGACCTGCCCGGCGAGGGCGCATCCCCCGTCGCGGAGGGCGAGTCGGTCGGGTCGGACGCGTTGCCCACCGAGCCCGGCCGGCTGAGCGCCGGGTCCCACCCTCTGGAGGACGAGGACGAGGACGACGCGTCGCGGGCCGGGGCCGGGGCCGGGGTGGCCCGGGACCTACGGGAACCACCGGAGCTCTCCCGCCCCGCGTCGGACGCTTCCCCTGCCGTGCCTGCCGTGCCTGCCGTGCCTGCCGTGCCCGGCGTGCCTGCCGTGTCCCGCTCGCGCGAAGGGAGGTCTGCTTTGAGGGAACCGGCGGTCGTAGGCTCGGCGGAGACACCCGTCGCCGGGGTCGCCGGGCCGGGGGCCTCGCGGACCACCACGTCGTGCGGGACCAGCACGATCGCCGTGGTCCCGCCGTACGGCGACGAGCGCAGGGTGACGGCGATGCCGTGCCGGGTCGCGAGCCGGGCGATCACGAACATGCCGAGCCGCAGATCGTCGGCGAGCGCCACCACGTCGAACTGGGGAGGGACCGCCAACTGCGCGTTGAACGAGGCGTAGTCCTCCTCGGACATGCCGAGGCCCCGGTCCTCGACCTCGATCGCCAGGCCCCTGGCCACCAGCGCGGCCCGCACCCCGACCGGGCTGGGCGCCGGCGAGTAGGACGTCGCGTTGTCGATGAGCTCGGCGAGCAGGTGGATCAGGTCCGCCACCGCGGGCGGCGCGATGCAGACGTCCTCCTCGGTGTGCACCTCGGCCCGCCGGTACTCGGCTACCTCCCCGACGGCACTGCGCAGGATGTCGACCAGCGCCACCGGCTCCGTCCAGCTGCGTCCCGGCCGGCCGCCGCTGATGATGACGAGATTCTCCTCGTAGCGGCGCAACTGGCTCGCCGTGGAGTCCAGTTCGTACAGCCCGTTGAGGACGTCCGGGTCCTGGTGCCGCCGCTCCAGTGCGTCGAGCTTGCTGAGCTGGAGGTTGACCAGGTTCTGGCTCTGCCGGGCGATGCCCAGGATGACCTTCTGGAATCCGCGCCGGGTGTCGGCGAGTTCGACCGCGGTGTGCACGGCGGTGCGCTGGGCCGCGTTGAACGCCTCCGCCACCTGGCCGAGTTCGTCGCCCCCGTAGTCCAGCGGAGGGGTCGCCGAGTCCACGTCGACGGTCTCGCCCCGGTCCAGCCGGGCCACGACGTCCGGGAGCCTTTCCTGCGCCAGGCTCAGCGTGGCCATCCGCAGCCCGTGCAGCCGCCGGGACAACGAACGGGTGATCCGCCAGGACATGCCGACGCACAGCAGCAGGGCGACGAGACCGCCGGCGCTCAGCGAGGCGGCCGTGATGAGCAGCTCACGCGATTCGTCCGCGCTGCGCTGCAGCAGGGCAGTGGTCTGCAGCCGGATCAGCCCCGAGTACTGGTCGGAGACCACGATGAGGGCGGACCGCCACTCCTTCTGCACCTCCGGCAGGGCGACGTCACCGTTCTCGCTCTGTTTCGCCCGGGCCGCGAGCACCTTGTCCTCGACGGACTCCAGGATCTGCCACTGGTAGCTCGTCAGGATCTTCTCGGTCTGCGCCTTCGCCGTGCCGGTGAGCGAGGGGACGATCTGGTCCTGCACGAGCCAGCGCCGGGTGTTCACCAACTGCCCGAACGAGGCCCAGGTCTTCTCGTCCATCCGCTTCTCGGGTCCGGCCAGCGTGAGCTGCAGGTCCTCCTCGGAGACGAGTTCGGCCGCGTGCTCCAGGGCGACGAGCGGGCCGGCCTGCGAGGTGAGGTCGCCGTCGTCGACCTGGGACAGCTCCTCGAAGGCGTGGATCTGGTCGTCGATGATCGAGGTGTACTGATCGAGTGCCTGAGCGGGGGTGATGTCGGTGGGGTCGTCCACCTGGCCCCGGTAGTACTCCAGGCTGCCCACGGAGGCGACGACCGAGTACAGCCGGTCCCTGACCCGGGCGGGCGCCTGCTGGATGGCGTCCGACCGGGAGACGAGCTTGGCGACCGCCGCGTCCGTCCTCTCGCGCTGTGCCTCCAGCGCGGCCCGTGAACCGGCGGGCCGCGAGGCCAGCCACACGGCCGACAGGCTGCGTTCCTGCTGGAGCGTGAGCGTCGCCTCGGTGCCCATGGCACCGGTCGAACGGCTCAGTTCGGTCTGCGCGCGCAGCCGCAGCCCTTCCGTGAACATCTGGGTCGTCGTCACACCCCACATGGCGGCGAGGGTGACGCTGGGCACCAGCGCCAGCAGGATCAGGGAGAGACGTATGGAGCCGAGACGTCGGCGCCGGGCACCTGTCCGTGGAGACATAGTCGTCCTAGGGCGATCAGCGAGGGGGAGCGGAGCGGGGGAGGGAGGCGAACTGCCGGGTCAGCGGGTTCCGGCGGCGGCGAAGCGGGCGACTGCGGCGACGTTGGTCTTCGTGACGAAGGCCGGGCCCGTCAGTACGGGCGCCACACCGCCGCCGCTGACGTTGCCGTTGGTCTTGTGGAGCCAGAGCGCGTCGACGGCCAGATAGCCCTGGAGATAAGGCTGTTGGTCCACCGCGAACTGCACGCCGCCGTCGCGCACGGCCGTGACCAGATCCTTGTTGAGGTCGAAGGTGGCGACCTTGGCCTTGCTGTCGGCCTTCCCTGCCGCCTGCACCGCGGCGAGCGCGAACTGCGCGCCCAGGGTGATGACTTCGTCGATGTCGGGTTCCTGCCGGAGGCGTGCCTCGACGGTGGCGGTCGTGGCGTCCATGTCCGTTCCGTCGACGTAGAGCATCTCGGTCTCGCCGGTGAACGTCTTCTTCACGCCCGCGCAGCGCGCCTCCAGAGCGATGTTGCCCCGCTCGTGGATGACGCACAGGGCGTGCTTCGCCCCGAGGCCGTCGAGTTTGTCGCCGACGGCGCGGCCCGCGACACTCTCGTCCTGGCCGAAGTACTCCAGAAGTCCCACCGAACGCCAGGCGTCGATACCAGAGTTGAGTCCCACCACGGGTATGCCGGCCGCCTTGGCCCGGGCCACCGGGCCCTTCATGGCCTGTGGCTTGGCGAGGGTCACCGCGATGCCGTCGACCCGGTCGCTGACCGCCTCCCGCACCAGCTCGGCCTGTCCGCCGGCGTCGGAGTCGCTGGCGTATGTCAGATCGACGCCGTCCTTGGCGGCGGCGGCCTCGGCGCCCTTGCGTACGAGTTCCCAGAAGGCGTCGCCCTTGGCGCCGTGGGTGATCAGGGTGATCTTGATCCGGTCGCCGGACCGGCCTGCCGCGTCCGTGTCCGAGCCGGACGACGTGGCGCCGGAGCAGCCGGTCAGCAGGAGGAGGCAGCAGGCCGCGGCCAGGGCGGTGAGGCGTGCGGACCCGAGTGGAGCGGGAGCGGTCGGGGCGGAGAGGGGAGTGTTCATGGGGGGCTGCACCTCGCTGTGCGGCAGAGCAGGGAGGACGGGGCGAGCACCGCCGGAGCGAAGAGGTGCGCACCGGCGAGAGGGATTCGTTGGCTCGGAGCCAACCGTGTGTGACCGCTGGTAGTCAAGTGAGCAACCACAAGGTGTGAGGTGCCGCTGCCGCATTGTGATCCGGAACGGGGCGCCGACGACGAAAAGAAGCATATGCGCAGCTGAATTGACTGATCGTCAAACCCTAAGGGGAATGTGTCGGTCGCGGGGCGGGCCCGCGGTCCGCCGCCCCGTCCCTCGAAGGCCTCGACGTGGACGACCTCTCGTCCCGGTGCCGTGGCTCGGCGCACACGGCACCGGGAACGGACCGCGAGCACCCGGCGAACCCGGCGGCCGCCGTGGCCGCCGTGGCCGCCGGTGGAGCCGTCCGGCGACGGCGCAACGATGAAACCGGCGGGGCCGGGAGCGGCCTGCTGTGCACAGGTCGTCCCGGCCCCGCCGGTGAATGACGTGCGGTCGTGTGTCACGACCGCGGGTCGGATCCGCGAGTGCCCCGTGTCAGGCGGGTTCGCCCGCTCCGGAGAAGGGGCCGTCCTTGCGGGCCGCCTCGGCGGACAACTCGGCCCGCGCCTCCACCTTGCGCCCCTGTCGGCGGCTCTTGCGCGGCTCCTGGTCGGGCAGCCAGCCGAAGGAGATGCTGCTGCCCACGGCTCCCAGCAGGAGGCCGACGACGAAACCGCCGATGTTCGACGTGAGCCAGGTGCCCAGGGAGAGCAGGATGGCGATGATCGAGTAGAACAGCCGCTGGCTGGGGTTGAAGATGATGAGCAGACCGCAGACCACCATCAGGGTGGGCAGGAGGTAACCCGCCAGGCCCTGCATACCCACGTGAAGGATCACCGGGAGCGGTGCCTTCATGGTCACGAGGATCTCCGCGCCGCCCAGGACGAGCAGCACGCCGCCCGCGAAAGGCCGGTGGCCTCTCCACTCCCGGAAGCGGGCCCGCCACTGGGTGGAGGTCATTACTTGCAGCCCTCGCTCGAGAAGAACATCTTCAGGCCGGGAAGCTTGAAGACGGCCGCGGTGGCCGCGTAGTTGTGCTGGTACAGGTTCTTGATGACGACCGTGTCGGCCTGCTGGCCGTAGACGCCCGGGGGGCCCTGGATCGGGACCTTGTCGAAGGTGCTGGAGTCGCGGCCGATCTCGATGTTGTTGAACTCGGCGTCGCCCGTGATCTCGTCGGAGTCGATGGCCAGGTTCTTCACGCTCACCGGGGTGGACCCGCCGCCGGCCTTGAGGATGAGCTGGATGCCGCCGAGGTCGACGCTCTGGCACATGTTGGTGATCTTGCCGTTCTTCACGACCGAGGTGACGACCAGGACCTGGCCGCCGGTGTCGCCCTGGTTGGGGCTGTTCTCGATCATGTTGTCCAGGCCGCCGAACTGGGCGAAGCCCTCACCGTCGAGCCGGTCGGCGGTGACGACGAAGGGCATCCCGGAGATCGCGAACTGAACGCCCAGGGCGCCCTGGGCGGTGAGGACCGCGAGTCCCGCGGCGATGAAGGTGGCGGGCACCGCCATGACGGCGGCCCGGCGCAGCCGGACCCGGCCGCGTCTCTCTGCGGAACCGCTTTCGGGGTTCTCGGGGGTGTGGTCGGCGGACGAAGTGACGTCCGGGGACGAGGCCATGTCTGCTCCCATGCGCTTGATGATGCGGGTTGGGCTTCAGTGGCACGTTGTCCTGGCGCGGACAGCGGCTGCAGCGCACGCCTCCTCGCGACTCCCGGAAACCGCAAGGGCTTTCTGGTTACGCAGCAGTAGCCATCGAGGAAGTTACCGATGGTTACACCAGGCGGTCAAGGGAGATGTGGAAAAAGAGTGTTCATTTTGTGCCACCTGTCGACCGCGTGTTCCGCAGGGCCCTCGCACATGTCTGCCGGTACATCAACTTACTCTCAATGCCTTGACGTTGACTGTCCATCAGGTCTACAACTCTCCCTGGCTCAGCCGGGATCCGTGGCGCCGGATCCGCAGCGCGGCGACCTCGCCGCGCTCCCGGACGCTTTTCAGCCAGTACGGGCCACTCGGTCCCGAGCTCGATCCCTTCACGGCACCGGTGCAACCGCTTCCCCCAGCGGCGCGACCGGTCGCCTCTCCCCGCCCGGCCCGGCCGGAGTCACTCACCAGTGCCTCCGGGCGGTCACCGGCCGGCCGCGGTTGCCGGTCCGTCACGTACGGAGAAGGCGTCACGGACCGGCAACGGCGGACGCCGACCCGCGTCCCCTCCTGTTGCGACCAGCAACGCGCCGGTTCACCCCCCACGACCAACCCCCCGACAAAAGCCCCACTTGAGAAAGAGGCACCCGCATGCGCACTCGCTCCCTCCTCGCCCTCGCCGGTACTGTCGCGGCGCTCTCGCTCACGGCCGTCACCCCGGCCTCCGCGGCCGGCGCGGTGCTGACGACCGCCAACGGAGACGTCGCCGTCGGTGACGTCCTCAACGCCTCCCTCGCCACCGGCACGGCCGCCACGCTGTACTCCAGCGCGACCGGGACCAGCGGCGTCTCCTGTGCCGCGTCCGCGTTCAGCGCCACGGTCACCGACAACCCCACCGCCCCCGGCACCGCCACCGAGTCGCTCACCGGGCACACCTTCGGCAGCTGCACCGCGAACGTCATCGGCGTGCTCGGCGTCACCGGCGTCACGGTCAACAACCTGGCCTACACCACGGACGTGGCCTCGGACGGCACCGTCACCGTGACCCCGGCGAGCGGCTCCACCATCCAGACCACGGTCGTGCTGCGCACCCTGCTGGGCAGCATCAACTGCGTCTACCAGGCGCCCAGCCTGACCGGCACGGCGAACAACGCCGACAACAGCATCAACTTCGTCGGCCAGCAGTTCACCAAGACGTCCGGCTCGTCGCTCTGCTTCGCCAGCGGCTACTTCACCGCCAAGTACTCCCCGGTGACCGACGCGGGCGCGGCCGTCACCGTCAACTGAACACCTGCACCGTCAACTGAGAACAGTCGGCGCGACTGATCGGCGTCCTTCCGGCTGAGCTTCCCGCAAGGGGAGTTCAGCGCCGACGCAGGCGCGCGACAAGGGCGGCGCCGCCGGTGAGCACCAACACCGCCGCGGCGCCGCCCGCCAGCATCGGCGCGGACGGCCCGGAGCCGGCGGCGGTGGTGGACGCCACCGGGGTGCTCTCGGGACCGGACGCGCCGGCCTGCGCGGGCAGGGCGCCGGACGCCGTCGACGCCGACGGTCCGGCGGACGAGGGGCTGGGTGTCGCGCTCGCGGAGGTCCTGGGCGTCGCCGAAGCGGGCGCCTTCGTCGGCGGCGCCTTCTCCGGCGCGCTCTGCGCAGCCGCCTGGGGGAACATCACGTCCGAGCACGAGTAGTAGGTGTCGGGCGTGCTGCTGTTCTGCCAGATCGTGTAGAGCATCTGACGTCCTGTCCGGTCGGCGGGCAGCTTCGCCGTCAGGTGGTAGGCGCCGTTCGTCAGTGCTGGGTCCTTGACCTCGGCGAACGGACTCGCCGGCAGATCGGACCAGGTGAGCGGCTTCGACGGGTCGTACCCCGGCTTCGTCAGATACAGCTTGAACGTGCCGGTGTGCGCGATCGTCGAGGCGTACGTCATGCGCAGCGTCCCGCCCGGGGTGAGCCGGGTCGACGGCCAGTCGGCGCGGGCGAGGTCGAGCCCCTTGTACGCGGACAGACCCCCGCTGCACAGCTGCCCGTCGGGAATGGTCTGCCGGTCGCGGCCGTTCACGTTCGCCACCCGCAGGTTGTCCCACGCGGCGAAGGACGTGCCGTTCGCGTCGACGGCCGCCCGGCAGGCCGCGGTCCTCGCGTCGGCTCCGCCCTCGGGGGAACAGGCGAACACCCTGCTGACCGGGTTCGTGGGGGCGCCGTGCGCCTGGGCCGGTCCGGCGGCCCACAGGCCCAGCAGGAGCGGGCTCACGGCGGCGGCCGCCAGAGCTGCGGTGCGTTGTGCGGTCGTGCGGGGCATCGGGGACGTCTCCTCGGCCGGCGCGGGAACGGTCTGCCGTCAGTACGGGAATCCGGCCCGGCGCGTTCAGTGCACCGTCCCGCGGGCTGACGCGCCTGCACGCGGGATCAATCCGGGCACTCGCCGACCGATCGTGTTCGTCAAGGGTGGGATTCCGGCCGGATCGAGGGTTTCCCCTGTATCCGGATGACTGATTCTTTGCCTATCGTTCCAGCACAGCCGACCCACAGGTAACCCCGACGTGGTCGGTTCCCGCGCCTGGCCGGCCCTTTCACCACTCTTCGTGGCACCCCCCGCCGCTTCCCCGCCGAAGCGAATCGACCGCCGCTCCGCCCTGTCCGGAGTCGGTTACGAAAGGCACGCCCTTGCGCACCTCACCCGCCCTGAGACGGAAGCTGATATCCGTCGCCGCGGCCTCCGCGGCCCTGCTCGCCGCCGCGTCGACCGCTTCGGCCGTCGCCGCCCAGGAACCCGTTTCCCAGGGTTCCGCGCTCCCCGCCGCCCAGACCGAGGCCGCGCCCGGCACCCCGGCCGAGCGCCTCATCGTCGGCTACAAGTCCGGTGCCGCCGAGGCGAAGTCGAACCCGGCCGCCGAGGCGGACGCCGCCGCCAAGGGCGAGAAGAGCGGTGAGGACGTCGACTTCCAGCGCCGTCTCGGCACCGGCGCCGCCCTCGTGGACCTGGGCGACGACCTCACGAAGGCGGACGTCGCCGACGTCGTCGCCCAGTACCGGGCCGACCCGGAGGTCGCCTATGTCGTCCCGGACCGGCTGAACAAGCCGAAGGCCGACCCGAACGACACCGAGTACACCAAGCAGTGGGACCTCTTCGAGACCACCGCGGGCATGAACGTGCCGGGCGCCTGGACCACTTCGACGGGCACCGGCGTCACCGTCGCCGTCATCGACACCGGTTACGTCGCGCACACCGACCTCGCCGCGAACATCGTCGGCGGCTACGACTTCATCGCCGACACCGCGGTCTCCGTCGACGGCGACGGCCGCGACAGCAACCCGGCCGACCCGGGCGACTACTACGCGGCCAACGACTGCGGCTCCGGCATCCCGGCCAGTAGCTCCTCCTGGCACGGCACCCACGTGGCCGGCACCATCGCCGCCGTGACGAACAACGGCAAGGGCGTCGCGGGCATCGCGTACGGCGCGAAGATCTCCCCGGTCCGGGTGCTCGGCAAGTGCGGCGGTTACGACTCCGACATCATCGACGCGATCACCTGGGCGTCCGGCGGCACCGTTTCCGGTGTGCCGGCCAACTCCAACGTCGCCAAGGTCATCAACATGAGCCTGGGCGGCGACGGGGCCTGCACCTCGGCGACCCAGAGTGCGATCACCGCCGCCGTGAACCGGGGCACGACCGTCGTGGTCGCCGCCGGCAACGAGAGCGACAACGTCGCGAACCACTCGCCGGGCAACTGCAACAACGTCATCTCGGTCGCCGCGACCAACCGCACCGGCGCCAAGGCTTCCTACTCCAACTACGGCTCCCTCGTGGACATATCGGCGCCCGGCGGCCAGACCAGCACCGGCACCGCGAACGGCATCCTGTCCACCCTGAACTCCGGGACGAAGACGCCGTCGAGCGAGTCGTACGCCTACTACCAGGGCACCAGCATGGCCACCCCGCACATCGCGGGCCTGGTCGCGCTGGTCAAGTCGGCGAACTCCGCGCTGACGCCCGCGCAGATAGAGACGGCCATCAAGAACAACGCCCGTGCCCTGCCCGGCGCCTGCTCCGGTGGCTGCGGCGCGGGCCTGGCGGACGCGGCCAGGACGGTGCAGGCGGTGAGCGGCTCCGGCGGCTCCACGGGGGGCACCACCTTCTCCAGCACGACCGCGGTCCCGATCCCGGACAACGGCTCCGCCGTCGAGTCCTCGATCGCCGTCAGCGGCCGCACGGGCAACGCCCCGAGCACCCTTCAGGTCGGCGTCGACATCACCCACACCTACCGCGGCGACCTGGTGATCGACCTCGTGGCGCCCGACGGCACCGCCTATCGGTTGAAGGCGGCCAGTTCCTCGGACTCCGCCGACAACGTCAGCACCACCTACTCGGTGAACGCCTCGAGCGAGACCGCCAACGGCACCTGGAAGCTGCGCGTCCAGGACACGGCGGCGCAGGACACCGGCACGCTCAACAGCTGGAAGCTGACCTTCTGAGCGGAGGCGTGGTCGCCGCGTGCGACGAACGAACGGGCGGGCCGGCCGGTGTGGATGGACACCGACCGGCCCGCCTCACGTCTGTTCCCGGTGCACCCGGGTGCACCCGGCCCCGGCCGGTGGGTTCCGTTTGCGGAACGGAGTCGCCCTCGCGGGGGCCGCCCGTTTCCGATGAAGGCCAACCGGTCGCCCCGCACCGGGCCGGCGACCGCGGGTGTGGTCTGTAGGGTGCCGTGGGTACTTCGGTACGTGGTGACACGTGTCGCCGGGGCGCGCTCCGACACCCCGTCCATGCAAGGTCCACAAGCGGAAACCGCGCAGCCCGTCTCTTTTGCTTCTTCTTCGACTATGCCTCCGGTACGTTCTCTGTGGGAGGCTTGCGCCGACCGGCCAGCAACTGCGCACGAGTCAGGGGGGCGTGAGGGCTGTCGGCGGTTTCGGCCTCGCCGCCGTGGCCGCCGTACAGTGAGCTATTGTGTACGGGGGGTGAGAAAAAACGGCATGCCCCGTTCGTTACCGGCCCGGGAGAGTACCAGTCGATGGCGAGGCAGTTACGCGCCGAACAGACCCGCACGACGATCATCACGGCCGCCGCCGACCTGTTCGACCGGCACGGCTACGAGTCGACAAGTCTCAGTGACATCGTCGCGCACGCCCATGTCACCAAGGGCGCCCTCTACTTCCACTTCGCGGCGAAGGAGGACCTGGCCCACGCCATCATGGAGTTGCAGTCCTCGGCCTCACGCCGGATCGCCGGCGAGATCGACGGTCGTGGCTACGCCTCCATGGAAGCCCTGATCCGCCTGACGTTCGCGCTGACGCGATTGTCGGTCGAGGGGCCGATCGCCCGGGCCGGTCTGCGGCTCGCCACGGGCGGAGTGGGGGTCCGGCCGCCCCTGCCGCATCCCTTCGTGGAGTTGCTGGACCTGATCTCCCGGCGACTCGGCGGCGCGCTCAAGGAGTCGGACCTCCACTCGGACGTCGACGTCGACGCCGTGGCCCACTCCCTGGTCTGCTTCTTCGTCGGCACCCGGGTCGTCGGCCGCTCCCGCGAACCCGCCGGCCGGCTGCCCCGCCGGATGGCCGAGATGTGGCACGTCCTCATCCGCGGCCTGGTACCGGTACCGCGCCGACCGCGCTATCTCAGCCTCGCGGCGCGACTGGAGCGGGAGATCATGGCGGCGGTGTGAGCGCGTGGGCCCCCGGAGCGCGAGGGGCGGGTGACGGCCGCCCTCCTGGCGCGCCCCCGGGATACGGTGAGCCGCATGTCCGACACCCCCGCCTCGCCCGTGATCCTCGGCAATGAGCCCGGCTCCTTCCCCCACAGCGTCCTGGCCGCACGGCATCCGGCGATCATCCAGCAGGTGCGGGACGCGTTCCCCTACGGTCCGGACGTCCACCGGGGGCTGGACGCGCTGCTGGACAACTGCACCAAGGGCGTGATCGAACCGCTCCCCGCCGCCGCGCCCGACCGGGACCGGTGGCGGAGCTGGGGTCTCGACGCGTACGTCGGCCGATCCTGGTTCGACGTGCCCTGGCTGTGGTCGGAGAGCTACTTCTACCGCCGACTCCTCGACGCCGTCGGCTACTTCGGGCCCGGACCCTGGCAGGGCATCGACCCGTTCCGCCCCTTCAAGCTCGCCGAGCTCGACGCGCCCGAGACCGACGACGAGTTGAGCGTGCTCGACACCCTCGAAGCCCGCCCGGCCGATGAACGGGCCCGCGCCCTGCTGCACGGCTCCCTCTGGGGAAACCGCGCCGACCTCGGCTTCCGGCTGTCCGACGCCGAGGCCGGGGAGCGGGCCGCCGTACCGGCGCTGGTCGCCGACGACAGCGAGACACTGTGGGCACTGCTGCCGGCCGCGGATCCGGCTGAGGAAGCGGATTCGGGCACCGGTACCGAAACCGGCCTCGGCAGGGGTGGGGAGAGCGGCGCCGGGACACTGTGTCTGGTCGCCGACAACGCGGGCCGCGAGCTGATCCCCGACCTCCTCCTGGCCGCTCATCTCCTGGACCACGGGCGGTGCGGCCGCGTCGTGCTGCACGTGAAGCCGTACCCGTACTACGTCTCCGACGCCACGACGGCCGACGTCGTCGACGCGCTCAGGAAGCTGACGGGTGCGGGGGGAGCGGCCGCCGACCACGGCCGGCGGTTGTGGGCGGCGATGGCCGACGGCACCCTCACGGTCCGCGCCCACCCCTTCTCCTGCGCGCCACTGCCCTACGCGGCGATGCCGGAGGACCTGCGGGCCGACTTCGCGGCGGCCTCCCTGACGATCGTGAAGGGCGACCTCAACTACCGCCGTCTGGTGGGCGACAGCCGATGGCGCCCGACCACCCCTTTCGCCGATGTCACCGCGTACTTCCCCGGCCCGGTCGCGGCCCTGCGCACGCTGAAGTCGGACGTGATCACCGGCCTGGACGCCGACACGGAGGCCGCCCTGGTCGCCGCCGAGGGGCAGCGCTGGCGCACCGGAGGTACCCATGCGCTGATCCAGGTGCGGGAGTAGTGCCGTCGGGCTCGGCGACTCCCACCGCGTCGCCGTGCCCCCGGAACCCGGACGGGGCCGCCCAGGACGGGACGCGAGCCGCGTCCACGCGTGCGTGGGCCTCGACTGCACCACCTTCCGCGTCGACGAGCCGGTCGAACTGCCGGGCGAACGCGACCGGATCACCACCCGGTCCCCGCCCGCGTCCACGGCGCCGCGCCGGGAGGACCCGGCAGGTCGCGCGAGGGACGCACGGACGGGTATGCCAAGCTCCCCACGGTGCACGGCATTCCGTCCGGTTCACGCGATGGTGTGATCATGTGTCGCCCCGGGGATGGGGGTCGGAACCCCCGGGTAGGGCCCGGCCATGACGCAACCGTTCGAACTCCCGCACTTCTACATGCCGCACCCCGCGCGCCTGAACCCGCACGTCGAGGAGGCGCGGGCCCACTCGACGCGGTGGGCGCGGGACATGGGCATGCTGGAGGGGTCCGGGATCTGGGAGCAGGCCGACCTGGAAGCGCACGACTACGGCCTGCTGTGCGCCTACACCCACCCCGACTGTGACGGTCCCGCACTGTCGTTGATCACCGACTGGTACGTGTGGGTGTTCTTCTTCGACGACCACTTCCTCGACATGTTCAAGCGCACCCCGGACCGCGCCGCAGGCAAGGCCCACCTGGACCGGCTGCCGCTGTTCATGCCACTGGACCTGTCCACTCCCGTGCCCGAGCCGCGCAACCCGGTCGAGGCGGGCCTCGCCGACCTGTGGGCGCGCACCGTGCCGGACATGTCGCAGGACTGGCGGCGCCGGTTCGCCGTGGCGACGGAACACCTGCTCAACGAGTCGATGTGGGAGCTGTCCAACATCAACGAGGGGCGGATCGCCAATCCCGTCGAATACATCGAGATGCGGCGCAAGGTGGGCGGAGCGCCCTGGTCGGCGGGGCTCGTGGAGTACGCGACGGCCGAGGTCCCGGCCGCCGTCGCCCGGTCGAGGCCGCTCAGGGTGCTGATGGAGACCTTCTCCGACGCCGTGCACCTGCGCAACGACCTGTTCTCTTACCAGCGCGAGGTCGAGGACGAGGGCGAGAACAGCAACGGCGTGCTCGTCCTGGAGACCTTCTTCGGCTGCACCACCCAGGAGGCCGCCGACACCGTCAACGACATCCTCACCTCGCGCCTCCACCAGTTCGAGCACACCGCGTTCACCGAAGTGCCCGCGGTGGCCCTGGAGAAGGGCCTCACACCCGACGAGGTCCTCGCGGTCGCGGCGTACACCAAGGGCCTGCAGGACTGGCAGTCCGGCGGCCACGAATGGCACATGCGCTCCAGCCGCTACATGAACAAGGGCGCCACCTCCGACGTGCCCTGGCAGAAGCTGACCGGCCCGGGCACCTCCGCCGCCGACGTCGGCGCGCTGCTGGCCTCCGCGGCCGCCGAACGGCTGCGGGCGTACGCGCACGTGCCGTTCCAGAAGGTCGGCCCGTCGCTGCTGCCCGACTTCCACATGCCCTTCCAGGTGGAGTTGAGCCCGCACCTGGAGGCGTGCCGCCCGCGCCTGACGGCCTGGTCGCACCGGATGGGCATCCTGGGGGAGGGCGTCTGGGACGAGGACAAACTCGCCGCCTACGACCTCCCGCTGTGCTCGGCCGGCCTCGACCCGGACGCCACCGCGGAAGAGCTCGACCTCAGCGCCGCCTGGCTCGCCTGGGGTACCTACGGCGACGACTACTACCCGCTCGTCTTCGGGAACCGTCGGGACCTGGCCGCCGCCCGCCTGACCACGGCCCGGCTGTCCGCCTGTATGCCCGTCGACGGCGAGGAGGCGCCCGTCGTCCCCGTCAACGGCATGGAGCGCGGCCTGATCGACCTGTGGGCGCGCACCACCGTCGAGATGACCCCCGACCAGCGGCGCACGCTGCGCGCGGCGGTCGACGTCATGACCGAGAGCTGGGTCTGGGAGCTGTCCAACCAGCTCCAGAACCGCGTCCCCGACCCGGTCGACTACCTGGAGATGCGCCGCGCCACCTTCGGCTCCGACCTCACGCTGAGCCTGTGCCGGATGGGCCAGGGCCCGGCCGTCCCGCCGGAGGTCTACCGCAGCGGCCCGGTCCGCTCGCTGGAGAACGCCGCCGTGGACTACGCGTGCCTCACCAACGACGTCTTCTCGTACCAGAAGGAGATCGAGTACGAGGGCGAGATGCACAACGCGATCCTCGTCGTGCAGAACTTCTTCGGCTGCGACTACCCGACCGCGCTCGGCGTCGTCCACGACCTGATGACCCAGCGCATGCAGCAGTTCGAGCATGTCGTCTCGCACGAACTACCGGTCCTGTACGACGACTTCGACCTCTCGCCCGAGGCGCGCGAGGCCATGGGGCACTACGTCACCGATCTCCAGAACTGGCTGGCCGGCATCCTGAACTGGCACCGCGAGGTCGACCGCTACAAGTCGGCCTACCTGGGCCGCCGCACCCACGGCTTCCTGCCGGACTTCGCACCGACGACACCGGTCCCGCACCTTTCGACCTCCGGACGGTCATAGCCGGAGTCCCTTCCGGGAGGCGTGTTCCACCGCCGCTCGCGCCAGTGCCCGGACGACCGGGTGCGGGCGCGAGCCGTCGCCCGACAGCTCCGGCTGGAACAGGGAGGCCAGGAAGAAGGGATGACCCGGCAGCTCGGCGATCCGTGCCTGGCCGTCCTCGTCGTGACCGGAGAAGCGCAGCCCGTGGGCGCGCAGGATGTCGACGTGGCGCGAGGGGCCGTACGCGCAGAAGTAGCGTTCGACCGTGCGCTCCGAGCCGATCACCGACTGGGCGAGCGAGCCCGCCTCGATCGTCACGACGCCCTCGTGCCCCACGAGCGAACAGGCCAGAGGCTCGATGAGCGGGTCGTCCGCCTCGGGGTCGTTCTCGGCGTGCGCCGCGCGCGACAGTCCACAGACGTTGCGGGCGTACTCCAGCAGCGCGTGCTGGAAGCCGCCGCAGGTGCCGAGGAACGGGATGCCCTCCTCGCGCGCCGTACGGATCGCGGACAGAACCCCCGCCTCGCTGCGGTACGGGCTCCCCGGCACCACCCACACCGCGTCGAACCCACGCACCGCGCCCTCGGCCTCCGCCTCCTGGGAGGGGATCCAGTAGGCGTCCAGGACCAGCCGGTCCCGGGCGGCGAGAGCGTCCAGCAGGAGCGGGATCCGGGTGTGCGAGACGACGTTCGGGGAGCGGTCGCCGACCAGGGCGACCCTCGCGATCCGAGCTGCGGTATCGGTCATGTCCCTCATCCTGGGCGCGGCCCGGACTTCACGTCCAACGATGATTCCTGCACCCCCGATAAGCAGAACTGATGCGGCCTGTCACCCTGGGCGCATGGACCCGCACCTCCTGCGCACCTATGTCACCGTCGTGCGCCTCGCCTCCTTCTCCGAGGCCGCCCGGGAACTCGGCTACACCCAGTCGGCCGTCTCCCAGCACATCGCGGCCCTCGAACAGGACCTCGGCGCGCCGCTGCTCACCCGCCGACCCGTTCTGCCCACCACGGCAGGGGAAAGACTGCTCGAACACGCGGGGCCACTGCTGCTGCGTCTCGACGCGGCCCGCGCGGACGTCGTCCGGATCGCCTCGGCGCCCTCGCACGGGCTCGCCCTGGCCGGCTCGCCGACCGCCCTCGGCTCCGCCGCACTCGCCGCGCTCCCGCCCGCCGGTGTGACGCTGCGGGTGCTGGGCCGCGACGCCGTCTGCGCCGCCGTCGCCGAGGGCACGGCCGACGTGGGCCTCGTCGACGGTCTGGCGGCGCCCAGCGACCCGCTCCGGCTGCCCGACGTGGCGCCGCTGACCACGTACGGAGTCGGCGAGGAACCGGTCCGCGTCCTGCTGCCGGCCGGCCACCCGCTGGCCCGGCGCGGCGGACTGAGCCTCGGCGACCTCGCCGACGCGCGCTGGCTGGACGCCCCCGACGCCGGGCTGCCGCTGCCCCAGCTGCGTGCCGCGAACGGCGGCCACGGCTTCCGCCCGGCCCTGCGCTACGACGGTGCCGACCTCCGCGTCCTGACCGCCCTGGTCGCCGCCGGCCACGGCCTCACCCTGCTGCCCGGTTCCGTGGCGGCCGGTGTCCCGGGGACGGTCGCCGTCCCGGTCACCGCGCCCCGGGTCGTGCACCGGATCGAGCTGGTTCACGCGGGCGAGCCCTCGGGTGCGGCGCGGGCACTGGTGGAGGCGCTGTCCACCCGCCCCTGACATGCGGCGCGAGCCGGCCTTACCGCCCCTGACCCTGAGTCAGTCTCACTCGTTCGTGGCTCGTGGTGCGCCCGCGCGCCGGGTAGAGCACCAGCCGGAGGCGATCCATGGAACAGACAGCGTTGCGTCCCAAGCCCATGCCCGGTTCCGAGCCCGGCGGCGGCGGTGCCGGGCCGGGTGGCCGGAGCCGGCGCCCGCATGCCGCGCGCCGTCGCGGCCGACGGCTGACGACCCTGCTGTTCGGCCTGTTCGCCGGCACCGTCCTGGTCCTGTCCGGCGTGGGACTCGGCACCGTGGGGGCGTCGGTCATCGGCATGAGCAGACTGGCCGAGCTTCAGCGGCAGGCGGGGCCGGGAGAGCCGGGCGGCGGGGCGGTCCCGGGCCGGCCGAACCCCTCCACGCCCTCCCGGTCGTCCCAGCCGTCCGGGGCGTCGGGGCAGGCCGGTGTGTCAGCCCGTCGGCCCGACGCCACCCTGGGTCTGGAGGCCGTGGACGCGGAGCGTACGGGCGCCGAGATCGTCGCCGTCCACATCCCCGGCCCGGGCTTCACGGCGGGCCTGGTCCGCGGCGACGTGCTGCTGACGTTCGGCGGCACCAGGATCGATTCGGCGACGGACCTCGCCCGGGCGGTCGACGAGGCTCACCCGGGTAGGGAGATCAAGCTGACGGTACGTCACCGAGGCGGTGGGTACGGCAGGTTGACGGTGACCCCCGGGGTCGTCACCTGAGAGGGCCTCGATGAGGCCACCCGCGCCACCGGGCCGCCGACGCCCACCCGTCGGCACGGCGGGGCGAACCACCGGCCGACGCGGGCCTCCGCACGCCACCATGAGCGCCATGCCGACCTCCCTCCTGGCGTTCCTGGGCGCCTGCACCCTCGTGGCCGCCTCACCCGGACCCAGCACCATGCCCATCGCCAAGCAGTCGCTGCGCAGCCGCCGCGCCGGCTTCCTGACCGTGCTCGGCAACGAGACCGGCGTGTTCGTCCGGGGCCTCGTCGCCGCGTTCGGCCTCACGGCCCTGGTGACGGCCTCCCAGGTGGCCTACGACCTGCTGCGCGTCGTCGGCGCCGTCGTGCTGGTCCGGTTCGGTGTCCAGACCCTGCGGCAGGCCCGCCGGACCCAGGGGGACGGCGCGCCGGGCGACGGCGGCCAGGAGGGCGTCGAGCAGAGCGGCTGGGCCTCCTACCGGGGTGGACTGCTGCTGAACCTCGCCAACCCGAAGGCAGCCGTCTTCGCCCTCTCCTTCCTGCCCCAGTTCGTGCCGGACGGCGCCCCGCACCTCCCGGCCATGGTGGGGCTCGCCGCGCTCTGGGCGGTCTACGAGGTCGGCTACTACGGCCTCTACGTGTGGTTCGTGGGCCGGATGAAGGCTCTCCTGTCCCGGGCCGGGGCGCGCCGCCGCCTCGAGCAGGTCTCCGGCGGTGTCCTGCTGCTCCTCGGCCTGCGCATGGCCCTGGACGGCTGACCCGTCCGGACGGGCCGGATGCCGCCCGTGATCGGCACCCGGACAGGCCGCCCGCCCGAAACCTCGTCAACCGGCTCGCGCGACCCCCTCCGTACGGGCAGGATGCTGCCCGTGGTCATCACGCCCGCGTCACCACGTCCGTCACACGTCAGTCGCCACGTCCTTTCTGGGAGGTCCGGATGACCGGCACCGCGCCCTTCACCGCCGACGACTACCGGGCCCGCATGGAGCGGGCCGCGCGCGAGGCCGCCGACGCCGGACTCGCGGGACTCCTCGTGGCGCCCGGACCCGACCTCGTCTGGCTCACCGGCTACGCGCCCCCCGCCGCCACCGAACGACTCACCCTGCTCGTCCTCGCTCCGGGCCGGGACCCCGTACTCGTCGTGCCGACGCTGGAGGCCCCCGACGCCGCGAAGGCGACCGGCGCCCCGGCGCTCACCCTGCGGGACTGGACCGACGGCAAGGACCCCTACGCCGCCACCGCCGCCCTCCTGGACACGGGCGGCCGGTTCGGGATCAGCGACAACGCCTGGGCGATGCACCTGCTGGGCCTCCAGAAGGCACTGCCCGCCACCTCCTACGCCTCCCTCACGGATGCCCTGCCGATGCTCCGCGCCGTCAAGGACGCGGCGGAGCTGGAGCTGATGGCGGCCGCGGGAGCGGCCGCGGACGCAACGTTCGAGGAGATCCGGAAGGTTCCCTTCGGCGGCCGTAGGGAGACGGAGGTCGGCGCCGACCTCGCCGACCTGCTGCGCAGGTTCGGGCACTCCCAGGTCGACTTCACCATCGTCGCCTCCGGGCCGAACGGCGCCAACCCGCACCACGAGGTCGGCGACCGGGTCATCCAGGACGGCGACATGGTCGTCCTCGACTTCGGCGGACTCAAGGACGGCTACGGCTCCGACACGTCCCGCACCGTGCACGTCGGCGAACCCACCGACGAGGAGCGCCGGGTCCACGACCTGGTGCGCGAGGCCCAGGAGGCGGGCTTCGGGGCGGTCCGGCCGGGAGTCGCCTGCCAGGAGATCGACCGCGCCGCCCGCGCGGTCATCGCCGACGCCGGCTACGGCGAGTACTTCATCCACCGCACCGGCCACGGCATCGGCGTCACCACCCACGAGCCGCCTTACATGATCGAGGGAGAGGAGCGGCGACTGGTGCCCGGCATGTGCTTCTCCGTGGAGCCCGGCGTGTACCTGCCGGGCCGGTTCGGCGTGCGCATCGAGGACATCGTCACGGTCACCGAGGACGGCGGCCGCCGTCTCAACGACACCACCCGCGAGCTGGTCATAGTGGGCTGACCCATCCCCCAGGAGTCCCGGCATCCATCCGAACGGCAACGACGCGACCATGACCCAGGCACCGACACCCACCGCGGACACCGTCCGCCGACTGGTCCGCGCGCTCCTCGAGGAGGGTGGTGCGAGCAGCTCAGGACCGGAGGTACGGCCCGTCGTCGAGAGCGGCACGCCCTCCACCTGGTGGGTGGGCACCCGCCATGTGCTGCGCCTCGCCACCGACCGTGAGACGACCCTGCGCCGCCGCCGCGAACTGCGGCTGCGCGACCTCGTCCGCCCGTACGTCCCGGCCGCCGTGCCCACCAGCGTCGCGCACGGCGAGTGGTCGCCCGGGCTGGTGTACACCCTCGACACCAGGCTGCCCGGCGGTACCGCCGAGGAGCACGACGTGTCGGCCGTCGGCGAGGCCGACCTCGCCGGACTGCTCAGAGGGCTGCGCGAGGTGCCGCCCCGGCAGGCCGAGGCGCTCGGCGTGCCACGCGCCGCCCCGCGCTCCCTGGAGGCGCTGCGCCGGATGGCCGTGGCCGTCGCCGAACGCCTCGCCCGCGCCGACGAGTTCGACCCCGCCCGCCTCCACCAGCTCACCCCGCCCGGCGCGGCCCAGCTCGCCGCCCAGCCCGCCGCCGCCGTCCTCGTCCACCACGCCCTGCGCGGCGAGCACCTCGTGGTGAGCGCCGACGGCCGGGTGCGCGGCGTCCTCGACTGGACCGGCGCGGTCCTCGGGGACCCCGCCGAGGACATCGCCGGGCTCGCCCTCGCCGTCGGCTCCGGCGCCGCCGTCCGCGCCGCCACCCTCGCCGGTTACGGAGCCCGCCCCTGTCTGCGCGGCCTGTGGCTGGCCCGCTGCGACACCGTCGTCCGCCTCGCGGAACGCCTCGACGGCCGCGCCACCGGCCCACGGGACGCCGAAGCGCTCTCCCTGCCACGGACCCAGCTGGCACGGGCCTGGGAGGCGATCCTGCTGGAGCGCGTGACGGAGTTCCGCGAGGAGGGCGAGGACGGGGCGGACCAGGACGGGTGAGGCGGGGCGGAGGCGCGTCAGGAGCGGGGGCGGGAGGCCGTGCGCCGCTCCCTGCCCCTTCCCCGGATCCGCCTCACTCCTGCTCCAGCACCACGCACGACTCACCGGGCACACGCAGCAGCCCGTCCCGGCCCGGAACGTCCACCGGATCCCACGTGGCGAGCACACGGGCGGGGCGCGGGCCCAGCGGGATCGCGGCCGGCTCCTTGCCGAGGTTGACGGCCACCCGGACGTCGCCGCGCCGGAACGCCAGCCAGCGGGCCTCCGCGTCATGGGCGACCTTGATGTCGGCCAGGTCGGGATCGGTGAGGTCCGCGGTCGCGTGCCGCAGCGCGATCAGCTCGCGGTACCAGGCGAGCACGCGCGCGTGAGGTTCTCGTTCCGGCTCCGACCAGTCCAGGCACGAGCGCTCGCGCGTCGCCGGGTCCTGCGGGTCGGGCACGTCCTCCTCGGCCCAGCCGTGCGCCGCGAACTCCCGCCGCCTGCCCCGCCGTACCGCCTCGGCGAGCTCGGGGTCGGTGTGGTCGGTGAAGTACTGCCAGGGCGTGCCCGCGGCCCACTCCTCGCCCATGAAGAGCATCGGTGTGAACGGGGCGGTCAACGTCAACGCGGCCGCGCAGGCCAGCAGCCCGGGGGAGAGCGATGCCGAGAGGCGGTCGCCCTGGGCGCGGTTGCCGATCTGGTCGTGGGTCTGGGCGTACCCGAGGAGCCGGTGCGCGGGCACACGGGCGCGGTCCAGAGGGCGGCCGTGGCGCCGGCCCCGGAAACCGGAGTACGTCCCGTCGTGGAAGAAGCCGCCGGTGAGGGTCTTGGCGAGCGCGGCGAACGGGGCGCGTCCGAAGTCGGCGTAGTAGCCCTGGGACTCGCCGGTGAGCGCGGTGTGCAGGGCATGGTGGAAGTCGTCGTTCCACTGCGCGTGCAGACCCAGGCCGCCCGCGCGGCGCGGTGTGATCATGCGCGGGTCGTTCAGGTCGGACTCGGCGATCAGGAACAGCGGCCGACCCGTTTCGGCGGCGAGGGCGTCCACCGCGGACGACAGCTCCTCCAGGAAGTGGCACGCGCGCGTGTCGGCCAGCGCGTGCACCGCGTCCAGGCGCAGCCCGTCGAGCCGGTAGTCGCGCAGCCAGGCCAGCGCGCTGCCCAGCAGATAGGCGCGCACCTCGTCCGAGCCGGGCGCGTCCAGGTTGATGGCGGCGCCCCACGGCGTGTGGTGCGTCTCCGTGAAGTACGGGCCGAACTCGGGCAGGTAGTTGCCGGAGGGACCCAGGTGGTTGTGCACCACGTCCAGGACGACGCCCAGACCGAGCGCGTGGGCCCGGTCGGCGAACCGCTTCAGCGCACCGGGACCTCCGTACGGCTCGTGCACCGCCCATGGCGCCACCCCGTCGTACCCCCAGCCGTGTCGGCCCGGAAACGCGCACAACGGCATCAACTCGACGTGGGTCACGCCGAGTTCGACGAGATGGCCCAGGCGCTCCGCTGCCGCGTCCAGCGTGCCCTCGGGGGTGTACGTGCCCACGTGCAGCTCGTACAGGACCGCGCCCGCCAGCGGTCGGCCGGGCCACTCCGTACGCCACTCGTGGCGGCCCTGGTCGACGACCGCGCTCAGCCCGTCCGGGCCGTCCGGTTGGCGGCGCGAGCGGGGGTCGGGGCGGACGGGTCCGTCGTCCATCGCGAACCCGTACCGCGAGCCGTCCGTGGCCTCCGCCTCACCGGTCCACCACCCCGCCCGCTCCGGATCGCGCTCCAACGCGCGGGTGACGCCGTCGCACTGGAGCGTCACACGTTCGGCCTGTGGTGCCCACACCTCGAACTGCACGGACGGTTCCCCTTCGTCTGCTCACCGTGATGTAGCCCGTCGCGTCCATCGTGCTCCACGCGAGGTCAATCCGCTTTTGGAACACTCCCATTGGCGGCACGCGCGCGTGCCGGGCGTTTCCGCGTCTCCTGGACACCCGGGACCCGCTGACCGACAATCACCATCGTGACGTCGTCTTTCGAGTTCAACACGTACCCCGCGCGGCTGTCCGACGTGGAGCGCGACCGGGCGCTGAAGGTGCTGCGTGACGGCGTCGCCATGGGGCGGCTGTCGCACGACACGTTCATCCGGCGCATGGAGCTGGCCCTCGTCGCCCGCCGTTCCGACGAGCTGGCCGTGCTCACCGCCGACCTGCCCAAGGAGAGCCGGTTCTCGCGCGTCGTCTTCGGTACCGTGGAGGCGGTCTCCGGTTTCACCGTCCGGGTGCGACGGGCCTGGCAGGCCGAGCGGCTGCCCAAGCTGCTGCTGCCGCACCCCGGAACCGAGCAGGCGCTGCGCATCGGCCGCGACCCCGCGAGCGGCCTCCGGCTGACCCACGAGAGCGTCTCGAGGGTGCACGCCGAACTCCGCCGCCAGGGCGGGACGTGGGTCCTGCGCGACCTCGGCTCGACCAACGGCACCACGGTCAACGGTCGTCGGGTCATCGGCGCCGCCGTGGTCCGCGAGGGCGACCAGATCGCCTTCGGCCGAATGGCCTTCCGTCTCTCCGTGAACTGACCCACCGAACCGCCGCCCCGGCTCGGGCCGCCGCCCCGGCCCCGGCTCGGACCGCCGGCCCGACCGGCTTTGTCCGACCGGCTTGGCCGCTCGTCCGGCCCGGGCTCCCGAACCGCCCGACCGGCAGCGACCTCGTGGACCGAGTGGCGCCGTCGGCCCTGGGCGGCCCGTCGGCCCGCCCGGGTCGCCCCGGCTCGCCCAAGTACCCACCCGCGTCGCGGTGTTGACGTACCCCCGGCCCATGACTCACTGTGCGTACACCAGATACGCCAGGTGAACCGACGGCGTCGCCTTGTGGAGGTGTGCCCTGCCGCCACTCCTCCGCTACCCGACCGTGGACGAACTCGCGGCCCGCGCGGCCGCGCTCGCCGTCCGCGGCTCCGGAGACGTCCGGCTGCGCCGCGTCGGGGTCTCGCGCGCGGGCTCGCCCCTGTGGCTGCTCTCCGTCGGCCGGGGCTCCCGCCAGGCCCTCGTCGTGGCCGGACCGCACGCCAACGAGCCCGTCGGCGGCGCCACCGTCCTGCGGCTGGCCGAACGCGTCCTCGCCGACCCGCGGCTCACCGTCGGCGCCGACGCCACCTGGAACCTGCTGCTCTGCCTCGACCCCGACGGTCTGCGCCGCAACGAGCGCTGGCTGACCGGTCCCTACAGCCTCGACCGCTACTTCCGGCACTTCTTCCGGCCGGGCTTCCTGGAACAGCCCGAGTGGCTGCCCGACGGCGCGGCCGCCGCCGCGCTGCCGGAGACGCGTGCGCTGCTCCGTCTCCAGGACGAACTGAAACCCTTCTTCCAGTGCTCGCTGCACGGCGTCGACGTCGGCGGCGCCTTCGTGGAACTCACCCGCGACCTGCCCGGACTCTCCCGGCGCGTCGCCCACGCCGCCGCCCGCCTCGGCATCCCCCGCGAACTCGGGCCCTACGACACCCTGTACTGGCCCCGCCTGGGACCCGCCGTCTACCGGATCCCGCCACCGCACCCAGGTGACCGGGCCGCGGCCATCACCGAGGCCGCCGTCGAGTCCACCTGGTACCACCCGCACCGGTACGGCACGGTCACCGCGGTCGTCGAGGCGCCCATGTGGGGCGTCGCCGCCGTGGAGGACGACTCCCCGCCCGCCGACCGGGACGCGGTACTGCGCGCCGTCAGCGCAGCCCTGCGCCATGACGCACAGTTGCTGGAACGTATCCTCACGCGCGTGCGGCCCCACCTCGCCGGCGCTCCCGACGCGGCCCGTCTGCTCGCCCCGGTCGACGACTACCTACTGGTCTGCCCCGGCCTCGCGGACGCCTGGGACCCCGCCACCGCCGACCCCGCCCGTCCGCTCCCTCCGCTCAGCACCGCGCATCTGACCGCCCTGCGCATCGCCGGCCGCCGGATCGCCGTCCGGACGGCGGGCCTGCTGCACCAGCTCCTCACCGGCGCCGGAAGCGACCCCACGGGTGCGCTTCCCGAGCTGGACGGACTCATCGACGCGTGGTGCGCCGTGTACGAGGAGGAGTGCGGGGCGCGCTGGATTCCCGTCGCACGCCAGGCGGAGTACCAGACGCGGGTCGTGTTCGCCGCGTTCGAGCTGGCAGGCCGCCGCGCCGCCGAACCCGCCGGTGCCCGTTCGGGTGAGTCGGACTGGGGTACACAGCCGGCCGTGCCGATGCATCGGGAATGACGTACTTCCTCACCTGTCTCCGGTCGGCCAAGGCCGTACGGCGCGCGCTCCCGGCCGCGGCCGCCCTCCTCCTCGCAGCCGGCGCCGCGCCGGCCCACGCCGTCTCCCACGACGGCCTGCCCGGCAACTGGCTCCAGCTCACCGTCACCCGCGGCGACGCCCGCTCCAGCGACTCCCGGGGCACCCTGCTGCTGTGCGACCCGCCCCAGGGCCACTCCCGTGCCGCGGAGGCCTGCGACGTCCTGGCGCGCGCCGACGGGAACGTCGAAGCCCTCGCCGGGGACGGCAGCCGCATCTGCCCGCTCATCTACGCACCGGTGACCGTCCGCGCGCAGGGGCGGTGGAACGGGCGGCCGGTCGACTACCAGCGCACCTTCGGCAACGACTGCGAGCGGGAGGCGCTGACGGGCGCCGTGTTCGCCCTGGACGACGAGGTGGTACCCGAGGTCTGATCCGGCCGGGACGGCCGCGGGCACGCGCGCGTGCCCGCGGTCACCGCCCTGTGCGTCGTTTCGCCCGTCATGCCGCCCGTTCGCGGGCGTGCAGGGCGGCCGCGACGACCGTGCGGGACTGGTGCTCGACCTGATGCTCCAAGGGCACCCAGCGGGCACGGAAGCGGTAGGCGAAGGCGTCGCTCCAGGTCTCGACGAGCTGTTCCAGACGCGGGGCCGCGTGGTCGTCGCTCTCCTGGAGGACCCGCCACAGCATCGCGGCCGCCCGCAGGGGCAGTCGGCGGGCGAAGGCGTCCACGCTGCCGACGTAGGCCATCGTCGTGTCGGCGGGCGGGGTGTCCGTCCAGTCCGCGGCCAGCCCCGGCACCAGCTCCAGCGCCCATTTCGCCGCCCGCAACAGGGGCCCGTCGAAGCCCTCGAGACGCGGCAGCGCCTCGACGAGCACCCGCTCCACCTCCGTCGTGTCCCGCAGCAGCCGCTGCGCCAGCCTCCGTATCGCCGCGGCCGGAGCGGGATGCGGGGCGGGGTCGTCCACCATGTCGCTCGCCCACATCGGGACCTCCACCACCGCGGTCAGACCGCCGTAGCGATGGGCGTGGTACCAGGTGCTGTGCCGTGCGTCGTCCGGCATGCTCGGGTACGCGGCCCCCGTGCCGGCGGCCGGCATCACGTGCACGCCGGGTCCGGACGCGGGCCAGCCCGCCGCGTCGGAGGCGCCCGTCTCCACCGGGATGTGCAGCTGGGCGGCGGACTTGACGAACGGCTCGGCGAGACCCGGGATGTCCTTGGTCAGCTGCACCCAGCTGCCGCCCAGATCGGTGCCGTGCAGGGTCACCTGGAGGTAGGGCCGCAGCTCGTCGATGACCCGGGTCAGCGCACGCGTCTCGGGCGGCAGCCGGTCCGGCGGCAGCACGGCGGGCGACCACTCCGGCTGCTCCGGACCCGCGGGCCGGAAGAAGCCGAGGTGGTACTCCAGCAGGCTGCGCGGCGCCGGGGTCACATGCAGGCTCGCCCCGTCGGGGTCCGCGCACAGCAGGAAGTGCCAGGACGTTCCGTCCCTCAACTCCCTCTCCTGGACGACCCGTTCGGCGAGCGCCAGCAGTGTCGAGCCCCCGGTGGGTTCGTTGGCGTGAGCACCCGCGACGACGAGCACGGCCCGCCTGGCGTGTCCTACCGACAGCAGGAGCAGAGGTCGGCCCGCACGGGACACCCCCACCTGCCGCAGGACGCACATACCGGCATGGTGCGCGGTCAACGCCCGGGCAGAAAAATTCAGTTCGGTCACAGTGGGGTAGCGCAGCTCCGGCAGGAGACTCACCCCCGTATTGGTCCGACCGGCCTTCGCATCCGCAGTACCCCATGGTCTCCGGCAACTGTCAAGGACGCCTGCGGGGAGGCTCCCCGGGGCGCTCGGAAGCGCGCACCGGCGGAGAGTACGGCCGTCCCGCCCCGCACCCCTCGTTCTCGGCGAGGGCGACATCACCCGCGAGGGTCACCGGTCAGTACATGCGTCCGACCACCGGGTGACGCCGAAGATCACCTCCGCGACCTCACCCCGCCCGCTCCAGCAGCGCCACCGGCAGCCGCTCGAACAGCTCCGCCACGCGCACGTGCCCCGTGAACTCCCGCTCGGGAGCCAGCACGTCGGCCCATGTCCCCGGCGGCAGCGCCAGCCGGGTCCCGCGCCAGCCGCCCGCCTCCGCCAGCCGCAGCGACAGCCGCGTCACCGCCGTGACGACCCGGCCGGAGCGCGCGAACGCCAGACAGTGGACCGCGGCCGCGCCCTCGGCGGACAGCGGCTCGTACCTCGCAGAGTCCCCGAAGACCTCCGGCCGCCGCCGGCGCAGCCGCAGCGCGGCCCCGGTCAGCGTGTCCTTGACGCCGGGATCCTCCGGCGGGAACCGCACCGGGCGCCGGTTGTCCGGGTCCACCAGCGCCCGGTACTCGCTCTCCGTGCCCTGATAGAGGTCCGGCACCCCCGGCATCGTCAAATGCACCAGCGCCGTGCCCAGCACGTTCGCCCGGACGTGCGGCTCCAGCGCGGCGCGCAGCGCGGCCACCCGCTCGCCCGGCACCCCGCACGGCCCCGCCGTCACGAACGCGGCCACCGCCTCCTCGTAGGGCGGCTCCTGCTCCGTCCAGCTCGTGTACAGGCCGGCCTCGCGCGCGTGCTTGAGCACCGCCTCCCGGACGCGCTCCGGGGCCGCCGGACCGAGCCCGAAGACCGTCTGCCAGGCCGCCCACGCCAGCTGCCCGTCGGGCACGTCCTTCTCCGCGCGCGTGGCCTCCTCGAGGACGTCCGCCCAGCGCCGCGGGCACTCGGTGAGCACGGCGAGCGCGGCGCGCACGTCGGCGCTGCGCTTGGTGTCGTGCGTCGACACGACCGTTCCGGTGGCCGGCCAGTCGCGCTGCACGCGCGCGCAGTAGGCGTGGAAGTCGGCCGGGGACACGCCCGGGGCGCCGGGTTCACCGCCCACCTCGTTCGCCGCCAGCAGCGGCGTGTACCGGTAGAACGCCGTGTCCTCGACCGACTTGGCGCGCAGCGCGGACGCCGTCTGCGCGAACCGCGCCCGGAACTCCGCCCCCGAAGCGCCCTCCCCGCCGAGCACCAGACCCCGCACCACGTCGACCGCTCCCGCCTCCTCCGGCACGACGAACGCCTCCCGGGCCTGCGCCGCCGCCTCCTCGGTGACGACGTCGGCCGGGTCGCCCGAGGTGTAGGGCCGGTAGACCTCCAGGCGCACGAGCAGCTCCTCCAGGGCCGTCCGCAGGGCCCAGGGTGCCCGGTCGCGCAGCGCGGGGTCGTCCGACGCGGCACACACCCGGGACGCGACCCGCGTCAGCCGGTCCAGCTCGGCCGCCAGTTCGTGCCTGAGCACCCCGTACGCCGCCCGCCGCACCGTCGCCGCCCAGTCGCCGCCCCGGTCCGTCTGCGGGGCCGCGAAGCGCCGGTAGCGGTCCAGCAGCTCCCCGGCGCCCGCGGGGTCCGTGAAGAGGCCGTCGACGTGACGCAGGGCGTCGTAGCCGGTGGTGCCGGCCACGGGCCAGGAGTCCGGCAGCCGCTCCCCGTCGGCCAGGATCTTCTCGACGACCGTCCAGCGGCCGCCGCTCGCCGCGTGCAGCCGCTCCAGGTAGGCGTCGGGGTCGGCGAGGCCGTCGGGGTGGTCCACCCGCAGCCCGTCGACCACGCCCTCGCGCAGCAGGCGCAGGATCGTGCCGTGGGTGGCCTCGAACACCTCCGGGTCCTCCACCCGTACCCCGATGAGCTCGGAGATGCTGAAGAAACGCCGGTAGTTCAGTTCGGTGCGGGCCAGCCGCCACCACACCGGCCGGTACCACTGGGCGTCCAGCAAGCGTGGCAGCGGCAGCTTCTCGGTGCCCGCGCGCAGGGGGAAAACGTGGTCGTAGTAGCGCAGGACGTCGCCGTCCGCCCGGAGGTGCTCCAGCTCCGTCCCGACGGGGTGGCCGAGCACCGGGAGCAGCACCTGCCCGCCCTGCGCCTCCCAGTCGATGTCGAACCAGCGCGCGTACGGCGACCTCGGGCCCTCCCGCAGCACCTCCCACAGAGCGCGGTTGTGACGCGGGGCCATCGCCATGTGGTTCGGCACGATGTCCACGACCAGCCCGAGCCCGTGCTCCCGCGCGGTGCGCGCCAGCGCCCGCAGCCCCTCCTCCCCGCCCAGCTCCGCGCGCACGCGCGTGGGGTCGACGACGTCGTAGCCGTGCGGGGAGCCCGGTACGGACTCCAGGACGGGGGACAGGTGCAGATGCGAGACGCCGAGCGAGGCCAGGTACGGCACGGCCGCCGTCGCGGCACCGAACGGGAACTCGGGCTGGAGCTGCAACCGGTAGGTCGCCGTCGGCGGCACGGGAACGGAGGCGTCACGTAGCTCAGGGCTCATGACAACCTACGTACCCGTCCCGCCGGCTTTCGTGTCATACCCGCCCTCCGAGCGGGTCGCTTCGGTGTCTTCGAAGGCCTGCTACGTCGGCCGCTGCAGCACCGTCATGCTCCGGTCCACCAGCGTGAGCCGGTCGCCGGCCTGCACCTTCGGGCCCGCGTCCGACGCGACCACCTCCGGGTTCGCGGTGTCCACGACCACCTGCCACTGCCGTCCGTGATCGACCGGCACCACGAACTCCAGGGGTTTCGCGGAGGCGTTGAACATCAGCAGGAAGGAGTCGTCGGTGATCCGTTCGCCGCGTGCGCCCGGCTCGGAGATCGCGTTGCCGTTGAGGAACACCGACAGCGCGGACGCCTGCGCCCGGTCCCAGTCGCGCGGTGCCATCTCGGCCCCCTCGGGCGTGAACCAGGCGATGTCCGACAGATCGTCGTGCGTGCCCTCCACCGGCCGGCCGTGGAAGAAGCGGCGCCGCCGGAAGACGGGATGCTCCTTGCGCAGCCACACCAACGCGCGGGTGAAGTCCAGCAGCTCGCTGCCGCCCTCGGGCCACTGGACCCAGGCCAGATCGCTGTCCTGGCAGTAGGCGTTGTTGTTGCCCTTCTGGGTGCGCCCGAACTCGTCCCCGTGGCTGATCATGGGAACGCCCTGGGACAGCATCAGCGTGGCGACGAAGTTCCGCATCTGCCGGGCCCGCAGCCCCAGCACCTCGGGATCGTCGGTCGGGCCCTCCGCGCCGCAGTTCCAGGACCGGTTGTGGCTCTCGCCGTCCCGGTTGTCCTCCCCGTTGGCGTCGTTGTGCTTGTCGTTGTAGGAGACCAGGTCGTGCAGGGTGAACCCGTCGTGACAGGTGACGAAGTTGATGGAGGCCAGCGGGCGCCGGCCGTCGTCCTGGTAGAGGTCGGACGAGCCGGTCAGCCGGGAGGCGAACTCGCCGACCGCGCGGGCCTCGCCCCGCCACACGTCCCGCACGGTGTCGCGGTACTTGCCGTTCCACTCGGTCCACAGCGGGGGGAAGTTCCCCACCTGGTAGCCGCCCTCGCCCACGTCCCACGGCTCCGCGATCAGCTTCACCTGGGACACCACCGGGTCCTGCTGGACCAGGTCGAAGAACGAGGACAGCCGGTCCACCTCGTGGAACTGACGGGCGAGGGTCGCCGCGAGATCGAACCGGAACCCGTCGACGTGCATCTCCAGCACCCAGTACCGCAACGAGTCCATGATCATCTGTAGGACGTGCGGGGACCGCATGAGCAGCGAGTTGCCGGTGCCCGTGGTGTCCATGTAGTAGCGGGGATCGTCCGTCAGCCGGTAGTACGACTGGTTGTCGATGCCCCGGAAGGACAGCGTCGGCCCCAGGTGGTTGCCCTCGGCGGTGTGGTTGTAGACCACGTCGAGGATGACCTCGATCCCCGCCTCGTGCAGCGCCCGCACCGCCGACTTGAACTCCAGGACCTGCTGACCGCGGTCGCCCCAGGAGGCGTACGCGTTGTGCGGGGCGAAGAAGCCGATCGTGTTGTAGCCCCAGTAGTTGTTCAGGCCCATGTCGACCAGCCGGTGGTCGTTGACGAACTGGTGCACAGGCATCAGCTCCAGGGCCGTCACCCCGAGCTCGGTCAGATGTTCGATGATCGCCGGGTGTGCCAGGGCCGCGTAGGTGCCGCGCAGTTCCTCCGGCAGCCCCGGATGGCGCATCGTCAGGCCCTTCACATGGGCCTCGTAGATCACCGTGTGGTGGTACTCGGTGCGCGGCCTGCGGTCGTCGCCCCAGTCGAAGTAGGGGTTGACCACGACGGACGTCATCGTGTGGGGCGCCGAATCGAGGTCGTTGCGCCGCTCGGGGGCGTCGAAGTGGTAGCCGTACACCTCCTCGCCCCACCGGACCGAACCGCTGATCGCCTTCGCGTACGGGTCGAGCAGCAGCTTCGCCGAGTTGCAGCGCTGCCCGCGCGCGGGTTCGTAGGGACCGTGCATCCGGAATCCGTAGCGTTGTCCGGGCATGACGCCCGGCAGGTACGCGTGCCGGACGAACGCGTCGCTCTCGCGCAGTTCCACCGCCGTCTCCGAGCCGTCGTCGTGCAGCAGACACAGCTCTACTCGGTCCGCGGCCTCCGTGAAGACCGCGAAGTTCGTGCCGGCGCCGTCGTACGTGGCACCGAGGGGATACGCCTCTCCAGGCCAGACCTGCATGGACTCGACTCTTTCAGGTGTCCAGCCCCCGCGGGGGCGCCTTGACGTCGAGTCTCCAGGAAAGTGAAGGAACCACCTGTGACTTACGCCCCTCTTACCGAACGACCAGTGCACAGGACGACAGGCGACACAGTTCTGTGCCGAACCGGTGGGGCAGACACGTACTCCCGGGCAACAGGGGGAGTAGGGGGAATTTGTGCGCACGACAGTGCGCCGCCACCTGGGCAAGGTGGTGGCGGGTACGGCCATCGCGGTGGCCGCGACGGCCGTGATGATCGGGATCACCCTGCCGGGCACGGCGGGGGCGGACGACACGGGCGGCGGCAAGGCCGGGCAGAGCACGGGACAGGCCGCCGGACAGCAGCAGGGGGACACGGCGGCGGCGGTGCAGCCCGGTGTCGTCGAGGAGGTGCCCGCCGAGGGCGCCAAGGGCAAGGGCCGCGACCCGCTGACCGACGACGAGATCGCGCGCGTCGAGAAGATCGCGCTCAACCGGCAGCAGTTCAACGCGAGCGAGGACGTGGACGGCGACCGCGGCCCGCAGCGCCTCGGCGTCGACCTCGCCGACCCCGCGGCCGACGAGGTGGACGACCCGGACGCGCCCCGGCGCGCGGTGGTGTCGTTCTACGACTACAAGGACGACACGCTCATCACCAGGACCGTCAACCTGGACACCGGCAAGGTCGAGGGCACCGGCACCCAGCACGGCGTCCAGCCGCCGCTCGGCGCCGCCGAGCAGAGCGAGGCCGCGAGCCTGCTGATCGCCGACCCGCTCGGCGCCGGTCTGAAGGCCGACTTCAAGGACGCCACCGGCAAGGAGCTCACCTCCCCGGACCAGCTGCAGCTCGCCGCGATGGTCTACCGGGCGGTGCCGGGCGCCGAGCCCGCCGTCCTCGACGCGTGCGGGGAACACCGCTGCGTACGGCTGCTGCCGAAGGTCAGGAACGGGCCATGGATCGACACCCGGTCCCTGGTGATCGACCTCAGCACCCGCAAGGTCGCCCGGCTCACCGGCTGATCCGCGGCAGGCCCACCTCCACGTCCGTTTTCCGACTTGCTTCCCCTGACGGGCAGCAAAGGGAGTCATGTCCTCATGCGCGTTCCGAATCTGATCGGCGGCCTCCGGCCGCAGGGCACCGGCCGTGCCCGCAGGGGGGCGGCCGTCGGCCTCTGTGTGGCCGCGCTGGCCGCCGGAGCGGCCGCCGGGGCCGGCCCGGCCGCGGCCCAGCCGAAGGCGGCCCCCGCGCCGGCCGCCGACTGCAGCGCCGCCTACCGCATCGAACAGAAGCTCTCCACCGGCACGACCTGGCGCATGTGCTGGCGCTTCGAGGCCAAGTCCGGCCTGGTCCTGGAGAAGGTCTCGTACCAGCCGCCCGGCGAGGCCAAGCCGATCAGGGTCCTCAACAGCGCCAAGATCGCTCAGATCCACGTGCCGTACGACGACGGCAAGAACGAGTACAACGACATCACCGACTACAACTTCGGCTCGGGCCTGGTCAACATGGCTCCCGCCGAGTGCCCCGGCGGCACCATACGGACGGTGAAGGTGCCCGAGTCCTTCTCGGGCAACTCGAACGTCAAGGGCCTGTGCACCACGACCCGCACGCGTGGTCACGCCTACCGCATGCAGGCCGACACGGGCAACAAGGTCTTCCAGGCCCAGGGCAAGGACCTGCTGATCTACACCGTCAACAAGGTCGGCTGGTACGAGTACATCACCGAGTGGCGCTTCTCCGACGACGGCGCCGTCAACATGAACGTCGGCGCCACCGGCAGCCTCTCGCCCTTCGACTACGACGCCGGTGACGGCCGCGGCTGGCCGATAGGCAAGGGCGCCAAGTCCTACGCCACCAGCCACAGCCACAACGTCTTCTGGCGGCTCGACTTCGGCCTCGACGGCTCCTCGAACACCAAGGTGGAGCAGTACGACTCGGTGGTCAGCCCGCCCGCGGGCGGACAGCTGGGCCCCACCAACAGGACCACCCGCACGGCCGTCACCAAGGAACTCGCGGGCGACGCCGCGAACATGCGCTGGTGGCGCGTGGTCAGCGCGACCGGCAAGAACAAGGACGGTCACGCGCGCTCCTACGAGCTCGTCCCCGGCGCCACCACCAAGTACTCGGGACGCCGGTTCACCCAGCACGACGTCTACTTCACGCAGTACAACCAGTGCGAGCAGTACGCCAGCAACAACCTCCGGGACTGCGGCAGCCCGCTGCACGGCACCTCAGTCGACAAGTGGGTGAACGGACAGAGCCTCACCCACCCCGTGACCTGGGTGAACGTGGGCTTCCACCACGTCGCCCGGGACGAGGACCAGCAGCCCATGCCGGTCCACTGGCAGGGCTTCTCGCTGGTCCCCAGGGACGTCACCGCTATGAATCCGCTCACTCCGTCCGCGCTCGCGGGACAGAACGGACAGCCGAACGACGGGAGTTGAGAAACGACCTGTCCATCCGGCTGCACCGCCCACCGCTCCCGGAGTACCCTTCCTTGATCGTTGGGACGGGGAGTGCTCGGGGGAGCGGAAGGCGGTGCGTGGGTGGGCTCGGGAGGGCTGGAGCTGCCCCCTGGTGACGAGGGTCACGAGGGAGGCTCCGCAGACGTCCCGCCCGGCACGGTGTCCCTGGCCCGGCCGATGGAGACGAACGCCATCGGACCGGAGCTGGACTGGGACGCCGAAGCCTGGCGAGAGGTACGCACCCGCGCCCAGCGGGCCGGCCGGGC
This sequence comes from Streptomyces sp. NPDC088157, assembly GCF_044741545.1. Classification (NCBI taxonomy): domain Bacteria; kingdom Bacillati; phylum Actinomycetota; class Actinomycetes; order Kitasatosporales; family Streptomycetaceae; genus Streptomyces; species Streptomyces sp. NPDC088157. Next base: position 257,437 of record NZ_JBIUSU010000006.1, on the reverse strand, counting down.
CTACATCTGGCTGAACCTCGTCGAACAGCGACTGCGGTCCGTCGTGGCCGCCGTGCTGCGGCCCATCTACGAACCCGTCCACGGCGACGAGTGGGTGGTCGCCGCGGCCGGCCCCGCCGGACAGGAGTGGGTGCAGCGCGCGGTCGCCGTACGCGAAGTCAGCCGCCGCAAGGGCTACTTGCTCGACCCGGCGGACGACAACGTCATCTCCTTCCTCACACTGCCGCAGCTGCGCGAGCTCATGGTGCAGCACTGGCCCTGCTTCGAGCCGTACTTCGACGACCGCCGGGACGTCGAACTCGCCCTGGACGAGCTGGAGGTGACCCGCAACGTCGTCTCCCGCAACCGGGCACTGTCAGAAGCCGTCCTGAACCAGGCCGAACGGGCCTCGTCGCGCCTGCTGGAGATGCTCGGCACCAGCGGCGACGTGCCCTCGGCGCGCCGGCTGCCCGTCGACGCCGTCGAGGACCTCGTCGGCGACCGGTACGTGGACGTGGTCGCCGTGCACACCGACCGGGTGCGGCTGTTGCGCCAGTTCCCCGCCGAGGACATCTTCGACGGCGCCCGCCGTCTCGACGCCATCGGCATCGGCCTCAACCTGCTCGTGCAGAACTTCTCCGGCCGCCGCCTGGTCCGCCTCGCCGAGGCCGGCTCCCGTGTCCGGCTGCTGTTCCTCAATCCGGCCTCCAGCGCGGTCAAGCGCCGGGAGCGCGAACTCGGTATGAAGCGCGGCGAGTTGAGCCGGGCGGTGGAGATGAACATCCTGCACATGCGCCGGGTCCGGGCCCGGCTGCGCGATCCGGGCGCCTTCCAGATCCAGGTGTACGACGAGACGCCCCGCTTCACCGCCTACCTCGTCGACGGCGACGGCACCGACGGCATCGCGGTGATCCAGTCCTATCTGCGGCGCATGCGCGGCATGGAGGCGCCGGTGCTGGTGCTCCGCAACGGCAACCGGGTGGTCAAGTCGGGCGAGGTGGACGAAGGGGGACTTTTCGCGGCGTATCGCGAGGAGTTCGAGCTGGCCTGGGCGGACTCGCGGCCGGTGTCCTGACCGTTCGGTGGTGTATGGCCCGGTTGTACCGGTCGGCCGGAACCGACCCGTCGTGTCCGGAACCGACCGCCGTACGGGGAACCGGCCCGCTGTGTCGTGAACTTCCCGCCCTGTCCCGGCTGTCGCGCCGGACAAGCGGAATGCGAACCTCTGAATGTCAGTGGCGCATGCGAGGGTGGAGACCACTGGGGGAAAGCACCACAAGAAGGGGGGCCACCATGGCCTGGTACCGGGAGCTGCTTGTCGGCTTCGACCTGGAGACGACCGGGACGGATCCGCGCGAGGCGCGCATCGTCACGGGGGCCGTGATCGAGGTCAGGGACGGGCAGGTCCTGGGACACCGCGAGTGGCTGGCGGACCCGGGAGTGGAGATCCCGGCGGACGCGGTGGCGGTGCACGGGATCAGCAACGAGCGGGCCGCCGGTGAGGGCGCCCCCGCCGACCGGGTCACGGACGCGATCGCCGAGGTCCTCGTGGGCTACTGGCGTACCGGCGTCCCGGTCGTCGCCTACAACGCGGCCTTCGACCTGACACTCCTCTCCGCCGAGCTGCGACGCCACGGCCTGCCGTCCCTGAGCGACCGCCTGGGCGGCGTGGACCCGGCGCCGGTCGTCGACCCGTACACCATCGACCGCTCGGTCGACCGCTACCGGCGCGGCAAGCGCAACCTCGAGGCGGTCTGCGGCGAGTACGGCGTTCGCCTCGACTCCGCGCACGACGCCTCGGCCGACGCCCTGGCGGCGGCCCGCCTCGCCTGCGCGATAGCCGTCCGCCACCCCAAGGTCGCGGCCCTCGGACCGGCGGAGCTGCACCGCCGCCAGATCGAGTGGTACGCGGAGTGGGCGGCGGACTTCCAGAGCTTCCTGCGCCGCAAGGGCGACGCGGACGCGGTGGTGGACGGCGCCTGGCCGGTGCGGGAGCCGGCGGAGAAGACCGTCTGACACGCTCGCTCGCTCGCGGTGGCGGTCGGCGGACCTTGGCCGGGATGTCGGCCGCCACGGGGCGCTGCTCTGGTGGCTGACGGCGGTCACCGTGCTGACGGCCGTCGTCGCCACGGTGCCGCACTGCGCCCGGGCAGCCGAGCGCCCGGTGCCTCCCGCTCACAGGTGCGGCCGGGCCGGGCCCACTGCGTCACCGGCGGCCGACAACGACTGCTCCCGCGGCCTCGACCGCCTTCACCTGTCGTCCGACCGTACGCACCGGCCGGCGGACCCGTCGGCGTCCGTGCTGAGCCGGGCGGCGGCCCGCCACGCCCGCAGCAGCTTGATCAGAACGGATACCACCGCACCGCCTCGTCCCCGTCCCGCAGCGAAGCCACCCGGCGGCGGAACTCCGCCAGCGCCTTGGGGTTGGTGGGCGCGTGCTGGGCGACCCAGGCGCAGCTCGCGGTCTCGCGGGCGCCCCGCAGGACCGCGCAGCCCGCCCACTCCCGGACGTCCCAGCCGTAGGTCCCGGTGAAGGAGTCGTACGCGTCGGCGGGCAGCCCGTACCGGTCGCGGGAGAGCGCCATGACCACCAGGTCGTGCTCGCGCAGATCGGCGGAGACGGTCTCCAGGTCGACCAGGACCGGGCCGTCGGGGCCGATGTGCACATTGCGGGGCAGCGCGTCGCCGTGGATCGGGCCGGGCGGCAGATGTGGGGCGAGCGTGGCGGCGGCCGTGGCGAAGCCGTCGCGGCGCTCGCGCAGATACGCCGCGTCCGCCGGGTCGACGGCGTCGCCCGCGAGCCGCAGCCAGCGTTCGACTCCCGACAGCAGATCGCGCGCGGGCAGTCCGAAGGAGGGGGTGGGCAGGGCGTGCACGAGGCGCAGGAGTTCGGCCAGATCCTCCGGCCCGGCGGGCCGCACGGGGTCGGGCAGACGGTGCCACAGGGTCACCGGATGTCCCTCCACGAGCAGCGGCTTCGGCTCGGCGGCCCGCACCGCCGGGACGTGCGCCTCGGCGAGCCAGGCCGCGACGTCCAGTTCGCGCCGGGCCCGGTCGAGGAGTTCGGCGTCCCGGCCCACCTTGACCACCAGCGCACCGGCGGCGAACACCGCGTTCTCGCCGAGGGCGAGGAGCCGTGCGTCCGCAGCCGGGCCGGGCAGTACCTCCGCCGCGGCGAGTACGTCCCGCGCCCGTGCCTCGTCCATCGTCCGCCTCCGTGTGGTTCGCCGCCCGGTCCTGCCGGACGGCGCAGGGATCCGGCCATCCGACGGCCAGTGTCGCATTCGCGCAGATCGGGGCGTGCGCATGGTGTCTTGACGGGGTACAGCACCTTCACGACCATGGCGGGGCCCGTCGGAGCCGCGGGAAGGGGGCCGGTCCGGTGTCGTTGGCGACCGAGAAGAGACGGACCGTGCGCGGCGCGTCCGGCACCGGCCCGTCGCGTGGCACCACGGGCCACGGCGCGTGGTTCCTCGTGCTGCCCGCGCTGATCCCCATCCTGGTGCTGAGCGTCGGCCCGCTGCTGTACGGGATCCTGCTGGCGTTCACGGACGCCCAGTCGGGCCGCACCGCGCCCACCCGGTGGATCGGCGCCCTCAACTTCTCCGACCTGCTGCACGACACCCTGTTCTGGGAGTCGTTCCGGATCGGCCTGGTCTGGGCGGTCGGGGTGACCGTCCCGCAGTTCCTGCTCGCCCTCGGCCTCGCCCTGCTCCTGAACGAGGACCTGCGGCTGCGCCGGCTGGCCCGCGCCCTCGCGATCATCCCCTGGGCGATGCCCGAGGTGGTGGTCGGCGTCATGTGGCGGCTCGTCTACAACCCGGACGCGGGGATCCTCAACGAGAGCCTGCGCGACCTCGGTCTGGGCGACGGGCGGGACTGGCTGAGCGGGCTGGCGACCGCCCTGCCCGCGGTGATCGTCGTGGGCGTCTGGGCGGGCATGCCGCAGACGACGGTCGCGCTGCTCGCCGGCCTCCAGAACACCCCGCGGGAACTGCACGAGGCGGCCGCGGTGGACGGCGCGGGCGCCTGGCGCCGCTTCCGGACGGTCACCTGGCCGGCCCTGCGGCCCATCGCCCTCGCCATCACGGCCCTCAACTTCATCTGGAATTTCAACTCCTTCGCCCTGGTCTATGTGCTGACCAACGGCGGACCCGGCGGCCGTACCCGGCTGCCCATGCTGTTCGCCTACGAAGAGGCCTTCCGCTACGGCCAGTTCGGGTACGCGGCGGCGATGGGCTGTGTGATGGTCGCGGTGATCTCGGTGTTCCTGGCCCTGTTCCTGGTGGGCCGGATCAGGGGAGGTGACGACGCGTGAGGACCCGTCCCGCGGCCCGCGCCGGCCAGTACGCGGCCCTGCTCGCCTACCTCGTCTTCCTCGCCTTCCCCTTCCTCTGGCTCGTCTCCGTCGCGTTCAAACCCGCCCGCGAACTGGGCAGCCTGCACCCCAGCTGGATCCCGAAGCACCCCACCCTCGCCAACTTCCGCCAGGCGTTCGACGAACAGCCCCTGCCGCACGCCGCGTTCAACTCCCTGCTGGCCGCGGTGAGCGCCGCCGTGGTCGCCGTCGTCCTCGCCACGCCGATGGCGTACGTCATGGCCCGCCGGCGCACCCGGCTCGCGCGGGCCGCGTCCGGATGGGTGGTGGTCAGCCAGGCGTTCCCGTTCGTACTGGTGATCATCCCGCTGTTCCTCGTGCTGAGGAACCTGCGGCTGATCGACTCCGTGCCGGGGCTGGTGATGGTGTACGTGGTGTGGGCGCTGCCCTTCGCGTTGTGGATGCTCGTCGGATACCTCCGGGCCGTCCCCGTCGAGCTGGAGGAGGCGGCCGCGATCGACGGCGCCGGGCGGCTGCGGACGCTGGTCTCGGTGACGGCGCCGCTGCTCGCTCCGGGCATCGTCGCGACCGGGCTGTTCGCGTTCGTCACGGCGTGGAACGAGTTCTTCTTCGCGCTGGTGCTGCTGAAGACCCCGGAGAAACAGACCCTGCCGGTCGTCCTGACCCACTTCATCGGCACGGAGGGCGTCGCCGACCTCGGCCCGCTGGCCGCCGCCGCCTCCCTCGCCACCCTCCCCTCGCTGGTCGTCTTCGCGATCGTCCAGCGACGGATCACGGGCGGCATGCTCGCCGGGGCGGTGAAGAGCTGATGCGGACCAGGGCGCTGATCGTGGTCGTGCTGCTGCTCCTCGCGGGCTGCTCCGCCGGCCGAGGCGACGACGGTCCCGTCACCCTGCGCTTCCAGTCCCTGGCCTGGCAGGAGGAGTCCGTCCGGGCCAACAAGGAGCTCGTGAAGGAGTGGAACGCGACCCACCCGGACGTCAAGGTCGAGTACGTGCAGGGGAGTTGGTCCAGCGTCCATGACCAGCTCCTCACCTCCTTCGAGGGCGGCGAGGCCCCCGACATCATCCATGACGCCTCGGACGACCTCGCCGACTTCGCCTACGGCGGCCATCTCGCCGATCTGACCGACCTGCTGTCCGCTCGCCTCAAGTCGGACATTCCGCAGCGGAGTTGGGAGACGACGACCTTCGGCGACGGTGTCTACGGCGTGCCGTTCCTCCAGGAGCCGCGCGTCCTCGTCGCGAACGCGACCTGGCTGAAGCGCTCCGGTGCACGGATCCCGACCCCCGAACAGCCGTGGAGCTGGGCGGAGTTCCGGAAGATCACCGAGCAGCTCAGCGGTGACGGCAGGTACGGCGTGGCCTGGCCGCTGAAGGAGCCCGTCTCCGCCACCCTCAACCTCTCCCTGTCGGCGGGCGGACAGCTGTTCCACCGGGGAGTGGACGGAAAGGTCACCGTCCGCTTCGAGGCCGGCGACGAGGTCGTACCGCGCACCATCCACGACCAGGTGGGCATCGACCACAGCGCCTCGTCCACGACGCTGGGCAGCGGCGGCTCGGACACGCTGCCGGGGTTCTTCGGCGGCAGATACGCGATGGTCCCGCTCGGGTTCTCCTACCGCCAGCAGATCGTGCAGCAGGCACCCGAGGGGTTCGACTGGCAGGTGCTGCCCGCCCCGGCGGGCGCCGACGGACTCGCCCAGGGCGTCAGCCCGCAGACCCTGTCCGTCGCCGAGGAAAGCCGGCACAGGAAGGAGGCCGCGGCGTTCATCGACTTCCTGCTCCGGCCGAAGAACATGGTGCGCCTCGCGCTGGGCGACTGGATGCTGCCGACCGGCACGCAGGCTCTCGCGGACACCGCTCTCCACACGACGAAGGACGACTGGGCGACCGGCACCGCCCTCGCCGCGTACCTGCGCCCGGCGCCCGCCCAGTCCGTCCGGGGCTACGCCGAGTGGAAGGACAAAGTCGCCACCCCCGCGTTCCAGGAGTACTACAGCGGGGCCATCGGTCTCGGTGAACTGCGTGAGCGGCTCGAGGAGGACGGCAACCTGGTGCTGGCGCGGTACCAGCGGTGAACGGCCCCGTTCAGGGCGCGGCGGGGCCGGTGAGGAGCCGTCCCTTGTCGTCGTAGGGCCAGACGTTGGGGACACAGCCGTTCATGCCCTTGATCTGCTGCATCATCGCCGGGGCCGGCTTGCCCGGGCCGGGACAGCCGACGTGGTCGTGGCGGAGGAAGTGGCCGACCTCGTGATTGAGGATCAGCGCGCGATAGGCGGTGACGTCCTTGGCGTAGACAGGGGTGGCCAGCAGCCAGCGCTTGAGGTTGACCATGACGTTGTCGCCCACGCTGCAGTTGACCTCGCCACCGGTCTCCAGTCCGTACTGCCCGCAGATCTTGTCCACCGTGCCGGGTGTCGCGACCCGTACGACGAAGTCGACGGTGCCGACGGAGACCCGCCGGAACGCGGAGTGGCCGTCCGCCGTCCAGCCGCGCCGGTCGCCCAGGATGCCCTCCACCTGCCGGGCTACGTCCGTGGCGGACAGGTCGAGGCCGTCCTCGACGTCGACCCGGTAGCGCAGGGCCGTGCCCTTGCCGACCTTGGCGCTCGAGCCGGACGCGGTGGTGAAGGTGCCGGGACCCGAGGCCGGGATGTCCGACTCGGACGGGCTGTCGGGTGCACCGCCGGACGTTCCGGTCGACGGGCTGCCGGACGGGCTGCCGGACGGATCGCCGGACGGGCCGGTCGAAGGGCTGACCGGGGTATGGGCAGCGGGGCCGGTCTCCTTGGATCCGCTCGGCTCCGCGGACGCGGTGGATCCGGCCTCGGCCGAAGTGCCGCCCGAGCCGGCGGACGTCCACCCCACGGCCGCGAAACCGGCGGCTCCCAGAACGGCCAGCGCGGCCGTCCCACCCCACACCGACCCCTTCCGGGCGCGTCGGCCGGAGGAGTGTGCGGGGCCGCTCCGGCGACGGTTGTGGGAGGGAGTTGCTTTGTGCGCGGTCATGGTTGTTCAGATTGTGATCGCCATGTGATCGGATCTGGCCCAAGCGATAACAAAACGGTAACGACTCGATCAGTTCCGTTTCATGTGATCATCTGGTAACAGAACTCCGAACGCGTTGGCGGCGTACGGATACTGAGCGCATGCCACGAGTTCTGCTGATCGAGGACGACCGAGCCGTGCGGGACGGCGTCGCCCTGGCGCTGCGCCGTCAGGGTCATGAGGTCGCCGCCGCCGAGACGGGCGAGGACGGCCTGAACCGGCTGCGGTTCTTCCGGCCCGACGTCGTGGTGCTCGACCTGATGCTCCCCGGCATGCCCGGTCTGGACGTCTGCCGCAGGATGCGTGAGCTGGACCAGACGCTGCCGATCATCATGGCGACCGCGCGGGGTGACGACGAGGACATCGTTGTCGGTCTCGAGGCCGGCGCCGACGACTACGTGGTCAAGCCCGTGCCGGCCCGGGTGCTCCAGGCCCGGATCCGCGCCGTCCTGCGCCGGGCGGCCGGGACGCCCGCCGACGGCGGCATACCCAAGATCGACACCTACGGCGATCTGGCCGTGGACCGGGCCGGGCTCTCGGTGACCTGGCAGGGGGCACCGGTCGCCCTCGCCCCGTCCGAACTGCGGCTGCTGCTGACCCTGTCCGCCTCGCCCGGCCAGGTGTTCAGCCGGCAGCAACTCCTCGAGGCGGTCTGGCAGCACAGCTATCACGGCGACGCGCGCCTGGTGGACGCCTGCGTCAAACGGCTGCGCGCCAAGCTGGGCGAACCCCCGCGGGAGCCGCGCCACATCCAGACCGTACGCGGCTTCGGCTACCGGTTCGCCTCCCGGTGAGGCCTCTGCGAACCCGGGTCGGGGCGCATCGACTGCGCGGTCTGCGCATGCGCCTGGTGGTGGCGTTCGCGCTGGTCGCCGCTCTCGCCGCCACGACCACCGGCGCGCTCACCTTCCGCGAGGCGCGCACGGGAGTGCTCCAGCAGAGCCAGGACACCGTGATCGAACTGCTGCGCACCCAGGTCACCCGGCTCGCCCCCGAACTCGTCCTGCCGCCCGGCCCGGCCGCACTGCGGCAGTTCGCGGCCGAGGTGGCCGGCGCCCAGCCGTCGGGCTCCTGGCGAGTGCTGGTCGCCTATCGCGGGCAGGAGGCCACGTCCGTCCCCGACGACCCGTTCGAGGAACTGACGCCCGCCCTGCGCGAGGCGGTGAACTCCCGCTCGGCCACCGTCTTCCAGCGGGTGAACCTCGCCGACCACACCGCACTCGTCGTCGGTATGTCGGTCGCCTTCACCACAGCCACGGGCAATTGGCCCCTTTCCGGCCTCCAGGTGTTCCTGACGGTGCCGCAGACCACCGAACAGGCTTACGTGGACGCCCTGGTGACCGCCGTGGAACGGGCCGCCGTGCCCGCCCTGGCGCTCGCCGTACTGCTCGCGCTGCTCGCCGCCCGCGGAGTGCTGCGGCCGGTGCGCGCACTGCGGGACGCCACTCGCAGCATCGCCGAGGGCCGACTGGACACCCGCCTCGCGGTCGACGGCTCCGACGAACTCGCCGAGCTGTCGCACACGTTCAACGAGACGGCCGCCGCACTGGAGGAGTCGGTGGCCGAACTGCGCGGCATGGAGGCCCGGGCCCGGCGGTTCGCCGCGGACGTCTCGCACGAGCTGCGCACTCCGCTGGCCGCCATGTCGGCCGTCACCGACGTCCTCGACGAGGACGCGGCCGGGCTCGACCCCGACACCGCCACCGCGGTCCGGCTGATCAGCGAGGAGACCGTGAAGCTGGCCCGGCTCGTGGAGGACCTGATGGAGATCTCCCGCTTCGACGCGGGCGCGGCGGTGCTGCACCTGGACGAGATCGACCTCGCCGAGTCCCTGCGGCGCACCCTGGCCTCCCGCGGCTGGACCGACCTGGTGGAAGCCCGGCTGCCGGAGCCGGACGCGCTGCGCGGACGCGTCGACCCGCGCCGCCTCGACGTCGTCGTGGCCAACCTGGTCGGCAACGCCCTGCGGCACGGCGCCCGTCCTGTGCGGTTGTCCCTCCATGAGGACGAGGGGCCCGGCGCCGGGCGGCGGGCGGTCGTCGAGGTGCTGGACAGCGGGCCCGGCATCCCCGAGGGCGTGCTGCCGCATGTCTTCGAACGCTTCTACAAGTCGGACGCCGCCCGGTCCAGGACCGAGGGCAGCGGCCTGGGGCTATCGATCACCGAGGAGAACGTCCGGATGCACGGCGGCACCGTACGGGCGGCGAACCGACCGGAGGGCGGCGCCGTCTTCACCGTGGAACTCCCGCTGCGGCGGGGCGAGCCGACGGGGGAGGAACGACCGTGAGGGGCGTACGGCGAGCCGTGCTGCTGTGCGTCCCGGCGCTGGGCGCGCTGGCCTCCTGCGGCCTTCCGGCGACCGGCGTGGTGGAGGCGGGCGGTCCCGCGCACGGGGTCGTGCCGATCGTGCGGGTCTACCTCGTCGGAGCGGACTCCCTGGTCGCCGTACCCCGCAGGCCCGCCTCGGCGGTCGATGCGGAGTCGGCCGTGCGGAGGCTCCTCGAGGGGCCGACGGCGGCGGAACGGGCGAAGCGGCTGACCACGCTGCTGCCCCCGCCGGAACCGTCGCCGACGACCGGCCCGAGCGTTCTTTCGCCCACCGGCCCGTCCGGCGATCCCACGGCCGAGGAGGCGCAGGCGTCGGCCATCGTGTCGGTGAGCTCCGGAGGCGGCCGGGTGTCGATCCGACTGCCGGACGTCACCGTGAAGTTGGCCGACCTGGCGGTCGCGCAGCTGATCTGTACGGCAGCCGAGGCGCAGCGCACCGCCGGCTTCGCAGCCGAGGGTGTGACGGTGACGGTGACGGACGGGCTGGGCCGGAGCGTCGAGGGAACGGACGAGCGCTGTCCCGACGCCTGACCCGCGATATTGCGGTTGCACGAGACGTATCGTCTCGCCTACGGTCGATGTCATGACCAGTCGCCCCGCACACATCGCCATGTTCTCCATCGCCGCACACGGGCACGTGAACCCGAGCCTCGAGGTGATCCGCGAGCTGGTGGCGCGCGGGCACCGGGTGACGTACGCGATTCCGCCCGTCTTCGCGGAGAAGGTCGCCGCCACCGGCGCCGAGGTCAAGCCGTGGAACTCGACGCTGCCCTCACCCGACGACGACCCCTCCGCCTGGGGGAGCACCCTCCTCGACAACGTGGAGCCCTTCCTGGCCGACGCGATCCAGGCGCTGCCCCAGCTGATCGAGGCCTACGAAGGGGACGAGCCGGACCTGGTGCTGCACGACATCACCGCCTACCCGGCCCGCGTCCTCGCCCACCGCTGGGGGGTCCCGGCGATCTCCCTCTCGCCCAACCTCGTGGCCTGGGAGGGCTACGAGGAGGAGGTCGCCGAACCGATGTGGGCGGAGCCGAGGCGGACGGAGCGCGGAAAGGCCTACTACGCGCGCTTCCACGCCTGGCTGGAGGAGAACGGGATCACCGAGCACCCCGATTCCTTCGCCGGTCGCCCGGCCCGCTCCCTCGTGCTGATCCCCAGGGCGCTGCAGCCCCACGCGGACCGGGTCGACGAGCGCGTGTACACGTTCGTCGGCGCCTGCCAGGGCGACCGTGCCGCCGACGGCGAGTGGATCCGGCCCGCGTCCGCGGAGAAGGTCGTACTCGTCTCGCTCGGCTCGACCTTCACCGACCAGCCGGACTTCTACCGGGAGTGCGTGCGGGCCTTCGGCGAGCTGCCCGGCTGGCACCTCGTGCTCCAGATCGGCAGGCATGTCGACCCCGCCGCGCTGGGCGCCGTACCCGGCAACGTCGAAGTCCGTTCCTGGGTACCGCAGTTGGCGATTCTGAGGCAGGCCGACCTGTTCGTCACGCACGCCGGCGCGGGCGGCAGCCAGGAGGGGCTGGCCACGGCCACGCCGATGATCGCCGTACCGCAGGCCGTCGACCAGTTCGGCAACGCGGACATGCTCCAGGGACTCGGGGTGGCCCGGCACGTTCCCACCGCCGACGCGACGGCCGAGGCCCTGCGGGAGGCCGCCCTCGCGCTCGTCGACGACCCGGAGGTCGCCCGTCGACTGAAGGGGATCCAGGCGGAGATGGCGGACGAGGGCGGCACCGGGCGGGCGGCGGACCTCGTCGAGGCCGGGCTGATGCGCGACCGGGGCCGATCCCACGCGTGAACCCGGCACGGGTGAGGGCCCGTTGACTCCCCCGGGAGGTCAACGGGCCCTCGGTCCAGTTGGTTTCAACGGGCCTCGATCGGCGTCAGACCTTCAGCGGCTCGCCCTCGTCGTCCCGGGTCACCGGCGAGACCGCCTCCGGCGACTCGTCGTGCGTGAGGTCGGGCAGCCAGCGCAGCCACTTCGGCAGGTACCAGTTGCGCTCGCCGAGCAGCGCCATCACGGCCGGGAGCAGCACGCCCCGGATGATCGTCGCGTCGATCAGCACCGCGGCCGCCAGACCCACGCCCATCTGCTTCATGGACTGCATGGACAGCGTTCCGAAGATCGCGAACACGGCGACCATGATGACGGCGGCGCTGGTGACCACACCGGCCGTGGTGACCACACCGTGCTTGATGGCCTCGTTCGTCGTACGGCCCCGCAACCGCGCCTCGCGGATCCGCGAGACGACGAACACGTGGTAGTCCATCGACAGGCCGAACAGGATCACGAAGAGGAACAGCGGCAGCCAGGTGATGATGGCGCCGACGCCCTCCGCACCCACCAGCGAAGCGCCCCAGCCGTGCTGGAAGACGGCGACCAGGATGCCGTAGGCGGCGCCCACCGACAGCAGGTTGAGCACGATCGAGGTGATCGCGACCGTCAGCGAGCGGAACGACAGCAGCATCAGCAGGAAGGCGAAGACCACGACGAAGGCGAAGACGGGAGCGACGGCCCCGGCCAGCTGGTCGTTGAAGTCCTTCGAGCCGGCCACCTGTCCGGTGATCGGCGCCTGCACGCCGTCGACCTTGCCGAGCGTCGCGGGCCGCACCTCGTCACGCAGCTTGTCCAGGCTCGCGCCCGCCTTGTCCAGGTCGGACCCGCCGACCAGCGGTACGTACACGTACGCGATGTTCTGCGCGTCGTGCAGCTTGATCTCGACCGGGCCGCGCGAGGCGCCCGAAGCGACCGCCCGCTCCTTGAATTCCGCCAGCGCCGTCTTCACCTCGGTGGAGTTGATGTCGGCCGCCTTGACGATCACCTCGGCCGGCTCGGAGCCGCCCGGGAAGGCGTCGTTGACCCGGTTGTAGGTCTGCACGATGGGCAGCGAGTCGCCGAACTCCTGGTCCAGGGTGAGGTTCTGCGTCTTCATGCCGACCGCCGGAGCGGCGATCGCGAGCAGCACGCCGGCCGCCACGACCAGGGAGACGCCGGGCCTGGCGAGGACGACCTTCAGCACGGCGCTCCAGAACCGGCTGCCCTCGGCGGCGCGGCCGCCGTTGCCGTTCCCGCGGCGCTTGTCGGGGTGCAGGAACGGGATCCGGCCCTTCTCCACCCGATGGCCGAGCAGCGACAGCAGCGCGGGCAGCACGGTCACCGAACCGACCATGGCGACCGCGACCACCATCAGGGAGGCCAGACCCATCGCCTCGAACGTGGCGAGCCCGGTGAACAGCATGCCCCCCATGGCCACGCACACGGTGACACCGGACACGATCACGGCACGGCCGCTGGTCGCCGCGGCGATCCGCAGAGCGGTTTCCGGATCACGGCCCGCGGCCCGCTCCTCGCGCTCCCGGCGCAGATAGAACAGGCAGTAGTCGACGCCCACCGCCAGACCGACCAGCAGCATCACGGAGCTCGCGGTGTCGTCCATCGGCTGGAAGTGGCTGACGATGCTCATCAGACCCATCGTCGCCATGATCGCCGTGACCGCGAGGGCCACCGGCAGCAGCGCCGCCACCAGCGCCCCGAAGGCGATCAGCAGGATGCCCAGGGCCACCGGAACGGCGGAGTACTCCGCCTGCTGGAAGTCGTCGCCGAACGCGTCGTCGAACGTCTTCATCATGCTGGCGCCGCCGATCTCCTCGATCCGCAGCGAGGAGTGGTCCTTCTGGACGCCCGCGACGGCCTCGAGAACCGGCTCGACCCGCTCGCCCGCCGTGTCGGAGTCGCCGCGCATGTCGAACTGCACGAGCGCGCTGCGACCGTCCTCGGAGATGGTGTCCGTGTCGTACGGCGAGGTCACGTCGGTGACCTTGCCGGTCTTGTCGACAGCCGCGACGACCGCGGTGACGGCGGCCCTGAACTGCGCGTCCGTTGCCTTGAGCGAGCCGTCCTTCGACTGGACGAGGACGGTCTCACTGGCCGGCTCGTCGATGCCGGCGTCCTCGATGATCTTGGCCGCCGTATGGGTCTCGCCCCCGAGCTGGTCGCTCTCCTTGACCTCGACCGTGCCCGCCGCCGAACCGATCCCCATGGCCAGGACGACGAACAGCACCCAGATGCCCACAGCGGCCCATCGGTGCCGGGCGCTCCAGCCGCCGGCCCGCGCGGCGATGCCCCGCACCCGTATATCTCCGTTCCCCATGACGGGCCTGCCCTCTTCTGCTGCGGTGGAGGCCCCCTGCCGCCACCTTCCGATTCGAAGGTATGCGTCGGATAAAGCCATCTCCTCGTGCTGTCCGGTGAGGTGCCGGGCGCTCGAGTCCTCCCGTCGGACCGCGCCCTCTCACCGCTGGGGAGGACACAGGCCCCTTACATCTATCCGGGGATCTCGGGGACGACGATCAGGGTGCCGGTCGTTACGGGAGTTTGTTGATCACGTCACGGGCCTGTGGAGATGTCCGGCAGCTGTTGCTCCGCACCCCGCCGATCGGCCAGAGTTTCGCCAGACCCGCCACCCCGGCCGCGGCCGTCGCGCCCACCCCCACGGGGCACGACGGCCGCCCTAAGCTGAGCGGATGACGACGACGTACGCGGCACTGCTGCGCGGCATCAACGTGGGCGGTAGCAGGAAGGTCCCGATGGCCGAGCTCCGCACCCTGCTGGAAGGGCTCGGCCTCGGAGACGTCCGCACCTACCTCCAGAGCGGCCAGGCCGTCTTCTCCTGCGGACACGGGGACGAGGAGAGCCTCGCGGCCGGACTCACGGCGGCCATCGAGAAACAGTTCGGCTTCGCCGTCGGCGTGATCGTGCGCGACCACGCCTATCTGAAGGCGGTCGCCGACACCTGTCCGTTCCCGGCCGCCGAGCTGGAGGCCAAGCAGCTCCACGTCACGTACTTCTCCACCTCCGTCGACGAGGAGCGCTACGCCGGGATCGACCGGGCCGCCCACCTCCCCGAGGAGTTCCGCCTCGGCGACCGCACCCTCTATCTGTACGCCCCCGAGGGCCTCGGCCGGTCCAAGCTCGCCGAGCAACTGTCCAGGCCCCGCCTGACCAAGGGGCTCATCGCCACCACCCGGAACTGGAACACCGTGGTCAAACTGGTGGAGATGACGGAATGACAGAAGCGGATCCCTTCCCGGGCCCCTGACGGTGGGTCACACGAGTGTGCGAGGCTCGTCCCATGCGTTACGTCATCATCGGGGCAGGGGCGGTCGGCGGCACGGTCGGCGGACGACTGGCGGAGGCCGGGCAGGAGGTCGTGCTCGTCGCGCGCGGCGCGCACCGGGCGGCACTCGCGGAGGGCGGGCTACGGCTCAGGGTTCCGCAGGGCGAGCCGACGTACCGACTGCCCGTCGTCGACGGACCGGACGGGCTCGGCACCCTGCGCGCCGACGACGTCCTCGTTCTGGCTGTGAAAACCCAGGACACCGAAGCGGCACTCCGGGCGTGGGGCCCGGCCCCGGTCGAGGGCGGCGGCACGGCTGCCGAGAGGCTCCCCCTGGTCTGTGCGCAGAACGGCGTGGAGAGCCCGCGCCTCGCCCTGCGCCGCTTCCGGCACGTCTACGGCGTCTGCGTCTGGCTGCCCGCCACCCACGTCGAACCCGGCGTCGTCTCCGCCGCCGGCACCCCGCTCACCGGCATCCTGCACCTCGGCCGGTACCCGCACGGCACCGACGACACGGCCCGCCGTGTCGCCGCCGACCTGGAGAAGGCGTACTTCGAGGCACCGGTCGTACCCGACGTCTCCCGTTGGCAGTACGCGAAGCTGCTGGCCAACCTGGGGAACGCCCTGGAAGCGGTGAGCGGTCCGGTGGGGGACCCCGGGGCGGAGGCGCTGTACGCGAGAGTGCGGGCCGAGGGCGAGGCAGTGCTGCACGCCGCCGGGATCGTCTGGGTGAGCGAGGAGGAACAGCGGGCCCTGCGCGGCGACAAGGTCACCCTGGTCCCGCTCGACGGCGTCCCGCGCGGCGGCGGCTCCTCCTGGCAGTCCCTCAGCCGTGGCGCCGGCACCATCGAGGCCGACCACCTCAACGGCGAGATCGTGCTCCTCGGGCGTCTGCACGGCGTGCCGACCCCGCTGAACGAGCTGCTGCAACGGCTCGCCAACGAGTTCGCCCGGGAGCGGAGGGCCCCCGGGTCCCTGCCCCTGCCGGAGCTGATCCGCCTGGCCGACGAAGCTGTCGCGTTTGTTCAAGAGCCCCGAGGCCCCGCTGCCTAGCGTGGCAGGCATGAAGTACGAAGAGACGCACCGGTACCTGTCCGAATGCGCCGCCGAGGCCTCGCGGATCGCCCGCGCTGTTCCGGCGGCACGGTTGAGCGACCCGACGCACTGCCCCGGCTGGGACGTCCGCGCCCTGGTCCACCACTGGGTCCTCTACACCTCCCACGGCCTCGAGCACCGCGCCCTGCGCAAGCAGCTCCCCGACGACCTGGTCGCCCGCGACTTCACCGCCGACCCGCAGTGGGCGAAGGCGTACGCCGACCAGCTGGAGCGCGCGGTCGCGGGCTGGGAGGAGCCGGCCGTGTGGGAGGGGGAGGTCGACCTGGGCATGGCCGCGATGCCCGCCGCCGAGCTGGCCTCGATGATCGTCAAGGAGATGGCGGTGCACGGGTGGGACGTCGCGGTCGCCACCGGCCAGGAGTTCCGCATCTCGGACGACGCCGCCCGGTTCGTCCTCGACGTCGTCGAACGGCACGGCGACCTCTACCGCCAGTACGAGGGCTTCGCGGCGGTGGTGCCGGTGGCGCAGGACGCGCCGGTGTTCGAACGGGCGCTGGGCGCGAGCGGGCGCGATCCACGCCAGGGCGCGGCCCGCGCGGACCACTGAACGACTCCCTCGTGCCGTCAGCCGTCAGCCGTCAGCCGTCACTCGCGTGCCGACGCCGTGGCCGGCGGGCGGCCCCGCGGTGGCCCGGGAGCGTCCGTCGGTCCGTCGTGGTCGGGGGACCGGGCGTCGTGGTCGGGGACGGTCTGGGGTGTTCGGGGGATCGGCCCCGGCCTGCGGGCGGCCTCGCGGTGACCGAGGGCGTCCGGGTGGATCAGGCGCCGACGGCCGCCAGCGCCGGGGTTCGTGCCGCGTCGTAGCGTTGCAGCAGCACCCGGGCCACCTCCGGGGCAGGACCCAGCACATCGGCCAGGACATCCGCCCCGGCCGCGCCGCGCGCGATGCGGTCCGGCAGGAAACCGGGGGCCAGGACGTACGGTGCCACGGCCACCCGGGAGCACCCCAGCGCCCGCAGCTCACGGACCGCGTCCCCGGTGCGCGGGAACCCCGAGGGAGAACTGCCGGAGGCGAACGCAGGCCGCACGGCACACCAACCGGTGCGCCGCCACTCCCGCGCGATTTCTGCGATCACTGCGATCGCCTCCGGGTCCGTGGACCCCGCCGAGGCCAGCACGACCCCGGTCGAGGACTTGTCGGCGGGCGTCAACCCCGCCTCGTACAACCGCCGTTCGAGGACGGAGAGCAGCAGCGGCGACGGGCCGAGCACCTCGGCCTGTCTGATCCGCAGTCGCGCCGGAGCGTCCCGCAGGACCGCCGGGATGTCCGCCTTCGCATGGAACGCGCGGGTCAGCAGCAGCGGCAGCGCCACGACGTCACGGACGCCCTCCGCCGCCAACGACTCCAGCACCCCGTGCACGGACGGGATGTTGAAGTCCAGGAAACCGGTCTCCACCCGCAGCCCCGGCCGCGACGACCGCACCCGCCGCACCAGGGCGTGGACGGTCGCCGCGTGCCGCGGGTCACGACTGCCGTGGGCGACCACGACGAGAACGGGTGGTTGAACCGGCTTCCTGTGCATGGGACTTCAGCTCTTCACCAGCAGGCCGCGGCTGCGCAGCACCCACCGCTCCAGCGGACTGAAGATCAGCAGGTCGATGGCGATGCCGACGAACAGGATGAGCAGGATCGCCTCGAACACCATCGACATGTCACTGGCGTTGCGCCCGTTCTCCAGCAACTGACCGAGGCCGACGCCGAGGTCCGGGAAGGACGCGATGATCTCCGCCGCCATCAGCGAACGCCACGAGAACGCCCAGCCCTGCTTCAGCCCCGCCACATAGCCCGGCAACGCGGCCGGCAGTGTGATGTACACGGTTCCCTTCAGACCCGTCGCACCCATCGTGCGACCCGCCCGCAGGAACAGCGGCGGCACCTGGTCGACACCGGACACCAGCCCGTTGGCGATGGACGGCACCGCGCCGAGCAGGATCACCGCGTACATCATCGAGTTGTTCAGGCCCAGCCACAGCACGGCCGGCGGCACCCACGCCACCGACGGCAGCGACTGCAGACCTGACAGGATCGGACCGATCGCCGCCCGCACGAACTTCACCCGCGCCACCAGCAGACCCAGCGGGGTGCCGATGGCCAGGGCGAAGAGGAAGCCGAGCAGACCGCGCGAGACGCTGGTCCAGATGTAACCGAGCAGCTTGCCCTCGAGCCAGGCGTCCTGGAGCGTCCGCCAGACGTCCACGGGCGAGACCAGCTTGGTCGGGTCGTCGACGACCTTGAAGGTGATCTGCCAGACGATCAGCAGCAGCACCGTCGCCAGGATCGGCGGCAGGATCTTGTCGACGAAGGTCCGCCGAAAGGGCGTGCGGACGGCGGGCGCCACCACGTCCAGCGCGTCGAGACCCGCCTCCACACCGGCGAGCTCGGTGGTGACCGGCTTCGTCACCGTCGTCTTCGTCTCAGTGCTGGCCATGACGGCGGATCTCCCCACGCAGGACTTCGGTGATCTCGATGGACAGTTCCGCCACCGGGGCGTCCTCGATCCGGCGCGGCTGCGGGATGTCGACCGTCCACTCCCGCGCCACCCGGCCGGGCCGCGAGGACAGCAGGACGACCCGCTGCGCGAGCCGCACCGCCTCGCGCACGTTGTGCGTGACGAAGAGGACGGACAGTCCCGTCTCCGCCCAGATCCGGGTCAGCTCGTCGTGCAGCACATCCCGCGTGATGGCGTCCAGCGCCGCGAACGGCTCGTCCATCAGCAGGATGTTGCTCTCCTGCGCCAGCGCGCGGGCCAACGCCACGCGCTGCCGCATACCGCCGGAGAGCTCGTGGACCCGCTTCCCGTACGCGCCCTTCAGCCGGACCAGCTCGAGCAGTTCCTCGGCCTTCCCGCGCCGCTCGGGCTTCGGGACCCCCCGGAGCTTCAGGGCCAGTTCGATGTTCTTGCCCGCGGTCAGCCACGGGAAGAGGGCGTGCTCCTGGAACATCAGCGCCGGGCGGCCGTCCGTCGTGATGGAGCCGGCGGTGGGCTCGTCGAGCCCCGCCACCAGGTTGAGCAGAGTGGACTTGCCGCAGCCCGAAGCCCCCAGGAGGGTGACGAACTCGCCGGGAGCGACATCGAGAGTGATGTCGTCCAGGACGAGCTGCTGCCCACCGGGTCCCGCGAAGGACTTCGAGACGTGCTCAAGCCGGGCCGCGTACTCCACGGACTCCGCGGACTCGGCGGCCTTGGCGAAGGTCGTGGCCATGGTCGTCACCTCCTGGGAACTCATCGGACTGCGATCAGCTGGCGCCGAGACCGGCGTCGTCGACCGTGGACTCGCCCTCGGCCTTGAGGACCTTGTTGAGGATGCTCAGGTCGTAGATGCCCTTGAGGTCGGGCTTCTCCAGCAGGCCGGCCTTGACCGCGTGCTCCGCCTCGGCGTTGAGGGTGGAGGCCAGTGGGTCGTTGATGAACTGGATCGACGTCCACGCCGGGTCCAGGACGTTCGTCGGCAGCGCCTTGCCGGAGTCGGCCTCCAGCTGCTTGTTCGCCGCGGCCTTCGCCTCCGCCGGGTTGGCGTTGATCCACTTGTTGGAGTCGACCGAGCCCTTCAGCACGGCCTCGACGACCTTCGGGTGCTCCGTGAGGAACTTCTGCGACACGATGATGTTCGTGATCACGAACTTCTTGTCGGGCCACAGCGACGCCTCGTCGAGCAGCACCTTGCCGCCCTCGGCGACCAGCTTGGACGCGGTCGGCTCCGGCACCCAGGCGCCGTCGATCGAACCGGCCTTGAAGGCGTCCGGGGTCACCTTGTTGTCGCTGCGGACAACGGTGACGTCGCCCTTGCCGCTCTGGGCGTCGACCTTCCAGCCCTGCTCGGCGATCCAGTTCAGGAACGCCACGTCCTGCGTGTTGCCGAGCTGGGGCGTCGCGATCTTCTTGCCCTTGACGTCCTTGACGGACTTGACCTTGTCCGGGTTGACGACGAGCTTCACGCCGCCGGACGCCGAACCGCCGATGATGCGCAGGCTCTTGCCGTCGGACTTGGTGTAGCCGTTGATGGCCGGGGAGGGGCCGATCCAGCCGATGTCGATGGAACCGGCGTTCAGCGCCTCGATCTCGGACGGGCCCGCGTTGAAGGTCGCGTACGAGGCCTTGGTGGCGCCCAGCGCCTTCTGGAAGATGCCCTGCTGACGGCCGACCAGTGCGGTCGCGTGCGTCAGGTTGCCGAAGTAGCCGATCTTGACGGTGTCGAGCCCGTCGATCTTCTGCGATCCGGCGGCGACCTTCTCGTTGGCGTTGTCGTCCTTGGACTCGGACCCGTAACCGCAGGCGGCGAGCGTCAGCAGCGGCAGTGCGGCGACCACGGCGATGCCGCGGCGAAGGAGGGTTGAGCGGCTGGCAGGCACGGGAGGGGTTCCTCTCGTTGGCCCGGCGGTCACGGTTTCAGGTCGTGGCCGGGAAATCGGCAAAGGGTCTTCGTCGTTTCCGCGACGTCGGGTGGGGGGACGGGGCGCGCAGGCAGTGCGCGTACGTCAGAGCGCACATCGCGCCACTCCGCCCTGCCCGCTGCCGAGGGCGCCGCTGCCGACACGGCCGCCCTCCTTCGCGAACGTCGAGTAGAAGTCGTTGGTGGTCATGTTCAGAAGTCCCAACCGTCGTCGTCGGACTCGTCCTTGACCGGCTCCGGCGACGCGAACGACTCGCCGACCATGCCCGCGGTGAGCGTCGTGCCGTCGGCCGGGTCGATCAGGATGAACGAGCCGGTGCGGCGGGAGTCGGCGTAGGAATCCACCGGCAGCGGTTGCGCGGTGCGGATCTTCACGCGGCCGATGTCGTTGGCGACGAGCTGCCCCGGGTGCGGGTGCAGGGACAGGTCGTCGAGCGTGAGACGGGACGGGATGTCCTTGACGATCGCCTTGACCGTGCGGGTGCCGTGTTTGATCAGCACCCGGTGTCCGACGGTCAGCGGCTGGTCGGCCACGTGGCAGACGGTCGCCTCCACGTCCTGCGTCGTGGCCGGCGCGTCCTTGGTCGGCACGATCAGATCGCCGCGCGAGATGTCGATGTCGTCCGTGAGCAGCACGGTCACCGACTGGGTCGTCCACGCCGCGTCCACCGGCGCGCCCAGCAGGTCGATGCCGGAGATCGTCGACGTGCGGCCGGAGGGCAGGACCGTCACCGCCTCGCCCACGTGGAACGTGCCGGCCGCGATCTGGCCCGCGTATCCCCGGTAGTCCGGGTGCTCGGCGGTCTGCGGACGGATCACGTACTGCACGGGCAGCCGCGCGTGGCAGTGCGCCAGGTCGTGACTGACCGGAACCGTCTCCAGGTGCTCCAGGAAGGTCGGCCCGCCGTACCAGTCCATGTTCGCCGACGGATCCACCACGTTGTCCCCGGCGAGCGCCGAGATCGGGATCGCGGTGACCTCGGGAACACCCAGCTCGCTCGCGTACGCCGTGAACTCCTCGGCGATCGCCGCGAAGACGGATTCCCGGTACTCGACGAGGTCCATCTTGTTGACGGCGAGGACGACGTGCGGGACCCGCAGCAGGGCCGCGATCGCCGCGTGCCTGCGGGTCTGTTCCACGACTCCGTTGCGGGCGTCGACCAGGATCACCGTCAGCTCGGCCGTGGAGGCACCCGTCACCATGTTGCGGGTGTACTGCACATGGCCGGGGGTGTCGGCGAGGATGAACCGGCGCCGGGGCGTGGCGAAGTAGCGGTAGGCGACGTCGATGGTGATGCCCTGCTCGCGCTCGGCGCGCAGGCCGTCGGTGAGGAGCGCCAGGTCGGGGGCTTCCTGGCCGCGGCTGGCCGAGGCACGCTCGACGGCCTCCAGCTGATCGCTGAGGATCGACTTGGAGTCGTGCAGGAGCCGGCCCACGAGCGTGGACTTGCCGTCGTCGACGGAACCGGCGGTGGCGAACCGCAGCAGGGTCGTGGCCGAGAGTTCCTCGGAGGTGATCGTGCTCATGCTTAGAAGTACCCCTCGCGCTTGCGGTCTTCCATCGCGGCCTCGGACATCCGGTCGTCGGCGCGGGTGGCGCCGCGCTCGGTGAGCCGGGAGGCGGCGATCTCGGCGATGACGTCGTCGAGCGACACCGCGTCGGAGTCGACGGCGCCCGTGCAGGACATGTCACCGACGGTCCGGTAGCGCACGAGGCGCTTCTCGACCGTCTCGCCGTCCTTGGGCCCGCCCCACTCACCGGCGGTCAGCCACATCCCACCGCGCCGGAAGACCTCCCGGTCGTGCGCGAAGTAGATCTGGGGCAGCTCGATGCCCTCGCGGGCGATGTACTGCCAGACGTCGAGTTCGGTCCAGTTGGACAGCGGGAACACGCGGACGTGCTCACCGGGGGCGTGGCGGCCGTTGTAGAGGTTCCACAGCTCCGGGCGCTGGCGTCGGGGGTCCCACTGGGAGAACTCGTCACGCAGCGAGAACACCCTTTCCTTGGCGCGGGCCTTCTCCTCGTCGCGGCGTCCGCCGCCGAAGACGGCGTCGAACTTCCCGGACTGGATCCTCTCCGTCAGCGGAAGCGTCTGCAGCGGGTTGCGCGTCCCGTCGGGGCGTTCGCGCAGCACACCGCGGTCGATGTAGTCCTGGACGGAGGCCACGTGGAGGCGCAGCCCGTGCGCGTCGACGACCCGGTCGCGGTACTCGAGGACCTCGGGGAAGTTGTGTCCGGTGTCGACGTGCAGGAGCGAGAACGGGACCGGGGCCGGCGCGAACGCCTTCAGGGCCAGGTGCAGCATGACGATGGAGTCCTTGCCGCCGGAGAACAGGATCACCGGGTTCTCGAACTCGCCCGCCACCTCGCGGAAGATGTGCACCGCCTCGGACTCCAGGGAGTCCAGGTGGCTGAGGGCGTACGGGCCGGCCGTGCCCTCCTCGGCCTTGGCGACGGTCGTCGTCATGCCAGTCCCCTCTCGGTGAGCAGGGCGTACACCGAGGCGGCGGACTCCTGCACGGTCTGGTCCTGGGACTCGATCCGCAGATCGGGCGTCTCGGGGACCTCGTACGGGTCGTCGATCCCGGTGAGGCCGGTCAGCTCGCCCGCCGCCTGCTTGGCGTACAGACCCTTCACGTCACGGACCGAGCACACCTCGACCGGGGTGGCCACGTGTACCTCCAGGTAAGCGGTTCCGCTCTCCTGATGGCGCTTGCGCACCGCCTCACGGCTGTCGGCGTAGGGCGCGATCACCGGGACGAGGGCCTTGACGCCGTTGCGGGCGAGCAGCTCGGCCAGGAAACCGATGCGCTGCACGTTGGTGTGCCGGTCCTCGCGGCCGAAACCGAGGCCCGCGGAGATGAACTCACGGATCTCGTCGCCGTCGAGCACCTCGACGCGGTGGCCCTCCTCGCGCAGCCGGCCGGCCAGCTCGTACGCGATGGTGGTCTTGCCGGCGCTCGGCAGACCCGTGAGCCAGACGGTGGCTCCGGTCGTCACGTGGTTCTCCCGGTTCGTAGAAGTGGGGGTGGGCGTGGGGGTGTCGGGCGAGGTCGCGGTCATCGTGGTCAGCCGTGCAGCCCGCACTCGGTCTTCGCGCGCCCTGCCCAGCGGCCGGCGCGTGCGTCCTCGCCCTCGAGGACACGGCGGGTGCACGGGGCGCAGCCGACGGAGGCGTAACCGTCCATCAGCAGGGGGTTGGACAGGACGCCGTGCTCGGTGACGTACGTGTCGACGTCGTCCTGGGTCCAGCGGGCGATGGGCGAGATCTTGACCTTCTGCCGCTTCTCGTCCCAGCCGACGACCGGTGTGTTCGCGCGGGTCGGGGACTCGTCGCGCCGCAGGCCGGTGGCCCAGGCGCGATAGCCCTTGAGCCCCTCTTCCAACGGCCGCACCTTGCGCAACTTGCAGCACAGGTCCGGGTCGCGGTCGTGCAGCTTCGGCCCGTACTCGGCGTCCTGCTCGGCGACCGTCTGGCGCGGGGTGAGCGTGATGACGTTGACGTCCATCACGGCCTCGACCGCGTCCCGGGTGCCGATGGTCTCGGGGAAGTGGTAGCCGGTGTCGAGGAACACCACGTCCACGCCCTTCAGGACGCGGGACGCCAGGTGGGCGACCACGGCGTCCTCCATGGAGGACGTCACGCAGAACTGCTCGCCGAAGGTGTCCACCGCCCACTGGAGGATCTCCAGCGCGGAGGCTTCCTCCAGGTCGCGGCCGGCCTGTTCGGCCAACGCCTTCAACTCGTCGGTCGTACGGCCTTCCTGGATCGTCGTCATATCCGGTCCCCTCCCGGGTCGGTTCGCTGAACGCCCCGGGCGAGCAGCCCGAGGAACTTCAGCTGGAATGCGCGGTTGCACGCCGCGCATTCCCAGGCGCCGTGAACGCCTTCGGCGGCTTCGCTCGGACGCAGGTCCTCGTCGCCGCAGTAGGGGCAGTAGAAGGGGGCGGCCCGCTCGCTCATGAGAGGGCCTCCTCACTGGCACGCGTGGCCCAGGTGGCGAACCGCTCGCCGTCCTCGCGCTCGTCCTGGAACCGCTTCAGGACGCGCTCGACGTAGTCCGGCAGCTCCTCCGAAGTGACCTTCAGGCCACGGACCTTGCGGCCGAAGGCGGCCTCCAGTCCGAGCGCGCCGCCCAGGTGCACCTGGAAGCCCTCGACCTGCTCGCCCCGGTCGTTGAGGACCAGCTGGCCCTTGAGACCGATGTCCGCGACCTGGATACGGGCGCAGGCGTTCGGGCAGCCGTTGATGTTGATGGTGAGCGGCTCGTCGAACTCGGGGAGGCGGCGCTCCAGTTCGTCGATCAGGGCGGAGCCGCGCTGCTTGGTCTCGACGATGGCGAGCTTGCAGTACTCGATGCCGGTGCAGGCCATGGTGCCGCGCCGGAACGCGGAGGGCCTGGCGGTCAGGTCCAGCGCCTCCAGCGCCTCGACCAGCGACGCGACCTGTGCTTCCTCGACGTCGAGGACGATCATCTTCTGCTCGACGGTGGTCCGCACCCGGCCCGAGCCGTGCGCCTCGGCGAGCTCCGCGATCTTCGTCAGGGTGGCGCCGTCCACGCGGCCGACGCGCGGGGCGAAGCCGACGTAGAAACGGCCGTCCCGCTGGCGGTGCACACCGACGTGGTCGCGCCAGCGCTCGACGGGGGCGGCGGGCGCCGGGCCGTCGGAGAGCGTGCGCTCGAGGTACTCGTCCTGCAGGACCTGGCGGAACTTCTCCGGCCCCCAGTCGGCGACCAGGAACTTCAGGCGCGCCCTGGTGCGCAGGCGCCGGTAGCCGTAGTCGCGGAAGATGCCGATCACACCCGCCCAGACCTCCGGGACCTCGTCCAGCGGGACCCAGGCGCCGAGCCGGACGCCGATCTTCGGGTTGGTGGAGAGCCCGCCGCCGACCCACAGGTCGAAGCCGGGGCCGTGCTCGGGGTGCTCGACACCGACGAACGCGACGTCGTTGATCTCGTGGGCGACGTCCAGGAGCGGGGAGCCGGAGATCGCCGTCTTGAACTTGCGCGGCAGGTTGGAGAATTCCTTGTTGCCGATGAAGCGGCGGTTGATCTCCTCGACGGCCGGGCTGCCGTCGACGATCTCGTCCTCGGCGATGCCGGCCACGGGCGAGCCGAGGATGGTCCGGGGAGTGTCGCCGCAGGCCTCGGTGGTGGACAGGCCGACCGCCTCGAGGCGGTTCCAGATCTCGGGCACGTCCTCGATGCGGATCCAGTGGTACTGGACGTTCTGCCGGTCGGTGAGGTCGGCGGTGCCGCGGGCGAACTCCTGCGAGATCTCGCCGATCACCCTCAGCTGCTCGGTGGTGAGTGCGCCGCCGTCGATGCGGACGCGCAGCATGAAGTACTTGTCGTCGAGCTCCTCCGGCTCCAGGATCGCGGTCTTGCCGCCGTCGATCCCGGGCTTGCGCTGCGTGTAGAGGCCCCACCAGCGCATCCGGCCGCGCAGGTCGTTGGGGTCGATCGAGTCGAAGCCGCGTTTGGAGTAGATCGTCTCAATGCGTGTCCGCACATTGAGACCGTCGTCGTCCTTCTTGAACTGCTCGTTGCCGTTGAGCGGGGTGAAGTGCCCCGCGGCCCACTGGCCCTCACCGCGGTGACGGCTCACCTTGCGGCGGGGAGTCGCGGCGGCAGGGTTCTGCGGGGTGGCGGCCATGGTTGATCAGTCCTTCGGACAGCGGAGGAAGGTGTCGGCGCGTAGCGCCGTCCGCGAGGGGTGGTGGTCGGGTGACGGGCGGGAGGCTCTGACCTGCGCGTGCGGGCGCATGGGAGTACATGCGCGTCATCGCGCGGGCAGCAGGCTGTGCGGAGACGTCGGCGGTGCTGCGGCTCGTCAGCTCGCCGGACAGATGGCGCTGGACATGCGGCCGAGGTCGACGTGCCGCCGACTCACCAAGGCAATTCCAGTTCCGGACATGACGAAAGCGTGTCACGGCGATCTGGACACAGTCCAGCTTCGTCCGCGATGCGGACACCCTGGTCCCGAAATGTGAGACGAGGGTGGCGTCGATCACATGAGCCGCGAGGACTCTTGTCGACGCAGGTCACAGCCGGTATGGGCGTGTGGTCAGACCGGGAAGGCGCCCGGCCAGGGGCCCGGCGCGGACACCTCGGGCTGCTCCTCCACCTTGGTGTCGAACAGCTTGAACCCGCGCCGCTGATAGTTGTCCATGGCGTGCTCGCCGTCCAGGCTGCAGGTGTGCAGCCACACTCGCTTGGTCTGCGGCAGCCCCGGCCAGCGGTCCGCGAGGTCCCACGCGCGTGCGGCGCCGTACGACAGCAGGTGGCCGCCGACGCGCCGTCCCCGGAAGGCCGGGACGAGACCGAAGTAGACGATCTCCACGACCCCGTCGTCCTGCGGCTCCAGCTCCACGTACCCGGCCGGGGTGCCCCGGTCGTGGGCGACCCAGGTCTCGACCCCCGGACGCGCCAGGTGCTCCTCCCACTGCGCGTACGACCAGCGCAACCGGTCGATCCAGCGGATGTCCCCGCCCACCGACGCGTACAGGAAACGGCTGAACTCGGGGGAGGGGACCTCGGAGCGGACGATCCGGACGTCGCCCTCGGGCGCGGCGGCCGGGAGGGCGTCGGTCGGATCGGTCTGCTCCAGGGACCAGGTGGTCACGGGGATGTTGGTCATGCCCGCCAGGGAATCATCTACCCGGTTGTTCTGTCGATCGAGGCCAGCGGCAGTGCGAAGAGCGTTCGTCCCGACTGCGTCCAGACCTCGCCGGTCGCCTCCCAGTAGGAAAGCGACTCCGTCTGCGGGCTCCAGCAGTCGTGCTTCTCCTTGGCGCCGCACACGGCGGCCTTGGACTCGTCCGCCTCGTCGTCCGGCCGGCCGGCGTCCTGCCGCCACAGAGTCCCGTGGGCGTCGCGCGGTCCGGCCGCACGGGTCACGTACCACTTCGCCCCGTACGACAGCACGCCCCGCACGCCCGTCAGTTCGGTCTTGTACGCCTCCGAGGCCCGTACCCGGCCGGTGGCGGTGGTGGCGAGCAGGCCCTCGTGGCCGGGGGCGGTGCTGAAGGGGTAGCGCCACAGGCGGGCGCTGCGGTCGCCGTCGTCGAGGGTCCACTCCCCGGCGACCAGGCTGTCCGGCACGGTGCTGCGGTCGAGGGAGACGGTCGCGGGGTGCGGGGCGTCCGAGTCGCCGCTCAGTTCGTAGGAGCCGATGGCGGGCAACACGAAGCGATAGCCGTTCGCGGACCAGCCGCCCGGCACCCGGCCGACCGCGTCGGCGGCGACGGTGGCGCGCTGGATCCGGTTCATGTCGTACACATAGAGGCCGGTCCGGTCCCCGTCGTCGGCGGTGACCAGCAGTTTGTCCTGGTACCAGACCATCCCGGAGACATGGGAGACCAGACCCCGGTAGTCCCGTCCGCCGTCGACCGGGACGGCGAGCAGCGCCCAGGTGTAGGAGAGGTGGTTCAGGTCGCCCGCGTTCACGAAGCCGACCCGGGCCATACCCCGGTCGGCCGCGGTGCCGCCGGTGCGCGACCAGCCGGAGAGGATCACGCGGTTCGCGCCCCAGACGCCGTCGTCGTCCGCGTCCCCCGACGTGGTGACCCCGCCCGGCTGCCAGCCCGCGGTGTCGTCCGTGTTCCAGCAGTACGCGCGTGAGGCCGCGGGGGAGACCGGCAGGGCCCTGCGCTCGGCGGGCGTGCAGTCGATCGCGTCCCGCAGGCTGCGGTCGGCCCCGGCGAGCACCGCGCCGACGCCGACGGGACGGCCCATTCCGGCGGCGAGCCGGTTCAGCGAGGCCTGCGGTACCCGGTTCTCGGTGAGCCGCAGTTTTCCGGTGTCGGCCGAGGCCGTGAGCGGTTTCAGATCCCCGGGACCGTGGTCGGTGACCGTCGCCTGGGAGGCGCTGATCATGGTGGCGGCAGCGGTGAGCGCGACAGCGGTTCCGGACAGGAACGCCCGTAGTGCCCTGCCTCGTCTGCGCCGGCGGTGTCGGCCGCGTTGCTTCATTTGCCCTCCCGAGGCGGGCCAACTGCGCCTGATGATCCGTACGTTGACCGAGGAGCAGGTGGGGTGACCCGTAGGGGGATGCTACGGCAGTCGGGCGCCGTCGGGGGCGAAGACCCCGCAAATATGCGGAAGACGCCACCGAAGGACTCGGGGAACTTCGGTCACCGGGGTGCCGCCGCCCGGTTTCTCACCACCGCGGGCGCGTTCGAATGCGGCAGCAGGGCCCGCGCGTCCGCCGGGAGGAGCACCTCGACCTCGGCCTCCTCGCAGAAACGATACGGCCGATGTTCCAGGAGTCCCCCGAGATACCGCCGCACCCTGGACATCTCCGCCCGCACCGTCACCGTACGGCCCGAGTCGCCGAACACGTCCTCGGCCAGGGCCGCCGCGCTGCGGCCGCCGCGGTCCGCCGCCAGCAGGTACAGCAACTCGGCGTGCCGGGGACTCAGTTCGTGGGACCACGCCCCCGCGCCCCCCGACACCGTCACCGACCAGCGCCGGGGCCGGCTCACGTCCAGCACGATCCGGGTCGTGCCGCGCGGCAGCGGCTCGGCGGCCTCGTCCACCGACCGCACCAGCCAGCCACCGGCCAGCGGCTCGATCGAGCACAGCCCGAGCGCCGGCAGCCGGCGGCGGCCCGGGGACGTCGACTTGGGCAGCGTGAGCCGGCTCGCGTACGCCATCCCGGTCACCGCGGCCGTCCAGCCGTCCGCGTCCACCACCGCCGCCCGGCCGCCCAGCCGGGCAAGGACCGGCGCCGCCACCGCCCGCAGCCGCTCCAGCGAACCCAGGTGCCGCTCACGCAGCCTGGACTCGGCGAGCTTCGCCACCGTGTCGACCCAGGCGAGCGTGGCCGGATGCATCGTCTCCAGCGGCCCGCTGACATCGACCACACCGAGCAGCCGGCCGTTGCGTGGGTCGGTGATCGGAGCGCCCGCGCAGGTCCAGGCCGCGTGCGAGCGCACGAAGTGCTCGGCGGCGAACACCTGAACGGGCCGGCGCACCACCGCCGGCGTGCCCACGCCGTTGGTGCCGACCA
Source organism: Streptomyces sp. NPDC088157 (assembly GCF_044741545.1). Taxonomy (NCBI): domain Bacteria; kingdom Bacillati; phylum Actinomycetota; class Actinomycetes; order Kitasatosporales; family Streptomycetaceae; genus Streptomyces; species Streptomyces sp. NPDC088157. Next base: position 228,097 of record NZ_JBIUSU010000006.1, on the reverse strand, counting down.
CGTCCTCGCCCCAGTCCGCGCCCAGTTCGAAGCCGAGCCCGTCGGCCTTGCGCAGGACGGGTCCGCAGCCCTCGCGCCACAACACCCGGCCCTCCGCGTCGGCGACGACCATGATGTGGTGGGCGATGTCCGCGACCGACAGCAGCCCCTCGCGCAGCACCGGCAGCACCTCCCGCAACGGCGACTCCTCCCGCCGCCGCCGCACCTCGTCGGCGCTGAGCAACCCGGCCCTGAAATCGTGGTCGGGGTCGACACCGCTGCGCAGCATCCGCTCCCAGGACTGCTCGATCACCGGGCGCGGGGCGACGCGCGCCCGCTGACCTGCCAGCCGGGCGTCGCGCACCTCGTTGAGCACCCGCGCCGCCCGCGCGGCGTCGACGGCGGCGAGCTGCGGCACGTTCATCGGTGGCATCACCACTGGGCCTCCCGGGAGCACACGACGGACAACCGGATGTCAAGTTCCTGCGCCGACTGTTTCCGGTCTTGCTGCAGGCACCCATCTTGCCGTCCGCCGGTGACGGAGGGGCATAGTCCGGTCACAACCACCGACAAGTTGCAACCCCCTGCAACCCTGGTGAACGTCCACAGGGTGTTTGAAACTTGAGCCACGTCGTCCCGAGCGGCGATTCTGGCCTCGCAGGGCCATTGCGGCGGGGGTGGTGCCGTGTCGGCGCAGCACCACCCCCGCTTCCTGTCCGCGCAGGTCGGCCTCGGTCAGGACCGGGGCTCGGCCCGCTCGACGATCGACGCCAGGTCCAGGCTGTGGGGCAGCGTCCCGAAGGCCGCGCCCCCGTCCCCGCCCAGCCGCGAGGCGCAGAACGCGTCGGCGACCTCCGGCGGCGCGAATCGCACGAGCAGCGCCCCCTGAAGCACCAGAGCGAACCGCTCCGCCAGTCGGCGGGCCCGCCCCTCGGCGCCGTCCAGGTCGGCCAGTTCCGTCAGCAGCCCCTTGATCGCCTGGTCCAGCCGGTGATCGGCACCGCGCGCCTGTCCCACCTCCTGGAGATAGGCGTTCAGCGCCTGCGGCTCCCGCCGCAGTGCGCGCAGCACGTCCAGCGCCTGCACGTTGCCCGCGCCCTCCCAGACCGAGTTCAGCGGCGACTCGCGCACCAGCCGGGGCATCCCCGACTCCTCCACGTACCCGTTTCCGCCCAGGCACTCCGACGCCTCCACCGTCACCGGCGCACAGCGCTTGGTCACCCAGTACTTGGCCGCCGGCACCGCGATCCTCAACAGAGCCCGCTCCTGCTCGCCACCGTCGTCACAGGCCGCCGCGAGCCGCAGCGCGAGCGTGGTCGCCGCCTCCGACTCCAGTGCGAGATCGGCCAGGACGTTGCGCATCAGCGGCTTGTCGACGAGCTTCCCGCCGAAGGCCTCACGGTAGGTGCAGTGGTGGATCGCCTGGGCCACCGCCTGCCGCATGAGCCCCGCCGACCCCAGCACACAGTCCAGCCGGGTCGCCGCCACCATGTCGATGATGGTGCGCACCCCGCGCCCCTCCTCACCGACCCGGCGGGCCCACGTCCCGTCGAACTCGACCTCGCCGGACGCGTTGGACCGGTTCCCCAGCTTGTCCTTGAGCCGCTGGAGGCGGAAGACGTTGCGAGTGCCGTCCTCCAGCACGCGCGGCACGAGGAAGCAGGTGAGCCCGCCTTCGCCCCGGAGGGGAGCCGCCTGCGCGAGCACCAGGAAACCGTCCGACATGGGGGCCGAACAGAACCACTTGTGGCCGGTCAGTTCGTACGTCCCGTCCTCGGCGAGCGGGGTGGCGACCGTCGCGTTCGCCCGTACGTCGCTGCCGCCCTGCTTCTCCGTCATGCCCATGCCGAACAGGACCCCGGACTTCAGACGGGCCGGCCGCAGCTCACGTTCGTAGATCGTGGACGTCAGGCGGGGCTCCCACTCGGCCGCCAGTCCCGGATCGGCGCGCAGCGCGGGCACCGCCGCGTGGGTCATCGACAACGGGCAGCAGTTGCCCGCCTCCACCTGTGTCCACACCAGGAAGGCCGCCGCCCGGCGCACATGGCCGCCCGGCCGCACCCAGGCATCCGTCAGATGGGCCCCGACCCCCTTGCCGAGCAGCCGGTGCCACGCCGGATGGAAGTCGACCTCGTCGACACGATGCCCGTATCGGTCATGTGTGCGCAGTGTCGGCGGATTCGCGTCGGCCTGCACGGCCCACTCCTGCACCTGCGCCGACCCGGCCGCCCTGCCGAGCGCCGACAGCTCGCCGCGCGTCTCGTCGAGCAGATCCGGATCCAGCTGCCGTTCCACGGCCGCCACCAGCGCCTGATCGGCGCTGTAGACGTCGTACCCGGTCAGGGGCGGGGGCTGGTTGGTCACGGTGTGCGTGCTGCCTGCCATAGCCCGAACGTACCCCCGGGTACGACGGTCATGACCGCCCGGGAGCCCGCGTGCCGCTCCCCGACCCGGTGAAGTGGCCTGGCCGGAGGTGAGTGCAGCCCCGAACGGCGGATACCTTTAGGGCGTGCAGCCAGGAAGTCAGTCACCCGAGCAACCCGGGAGCCCCACCGGGCGTCTCCATCGGGCGCGTGCCCTTTACCGGAACGTCTCCAAGCGGCGGACAGCCTGGCTGCTGTTGAAGGACACCGTCAACTCCTGCATCGAGTACCGCATCCTCGGCCTCGCCGCCGAAGCCGCCTTCTTCACGCTGCTGTCCGTGCCGCCGCTGCTGCTCAGCCTCATCGGCCTGCTCGGCTACGTCGACGACTGGACCGGTACCGACACCATCACCAGCCTGGAGGCCAACCTCCTCGACGCCTCGCGCACGGTCCTCTCGGACAAGGGCGTCAGGCAGATCGCGCAGCCGATCCTCGACGACGTGATGAAGGGCGGCCGCCCCGACGTCATCTCCATAGGCTTCCTCTTCGCGCTGTGGTCGGGCTCGCGCGCGGTGAACGTCTTCATCGACACCATCACCGTGATGTACGGCCTCGACGGCGTGCGCGGGATCGTCAAGACCCGGCTGGTGGCGTTCCTGCTGTTCGTCGGCGCCCTGCTGATCGGCTCGGTCGCGCTGCCGCTGATGGTCGCCGGTCCGGACGCGGTGGTGCGGATCGTCCCCTGGTCGACGACCGTGGTGCAGGTCCTCTACTGGCCGGTCGTGATCGTCCTGTCCGTCGCGTTCCTGACCACGCTCTACCACGTCTCCGTACCGGTGCGCTCGCCGTGGATCGAGGACGTCCCCGGCGCGCTCGTCGCCCTCGCCATGTGGGTGCTCGGCAGCTTCCTGCTGCGCATCTACCTGACGAGCACGATCGAGGGCGCCACCATCTACGGTTCGCTCGCCGCCGCCGTCGCCGTACTGCTGTGGATCGGTGTGTCCGCGTTCGCCGTGCTGGTCGGCGCCGCCGTCAACGCGGCGATCGACCGGGTCTGGCCGGCCGCCGCGACGGCCGCGGCCCGCGCCGCCAACGAACGGCTCCGGCAGGAGGAGGCCGCGGAGTACGTCGCCCGCGTGGCGGCGGTCCGCTCCCACGAGGACGACGACCCCGACGACCCCGACATGCCGTCCGAGTTCCCCGAGCGGTGGTCCCGGTTTCTCCCGCCGGAGGACGTGACGGGCCGGTTCCGCACGCACGCGAAGAGTTTCCCCAAGGCCAACGGGGCGAACGGGGCGAACGGGACCAACGGGGCGAACGGCGGAACCGAGGAGGAGCCCCCGCAGAGGTGAGCTCCCGGAGCGGTCCCTGAGAGGCCCGGTCCCGCAGCGCCTTGTCGGGCGCGGACGCTACGCCTTCCAGGCGCCCGCCGCCGCCGACTCCTGCGCGAACTCCGCGAAGTCGCGCGGCTCGCGGCCCAGCACCTGCCGGACGCCGTCCGAGAGGTGGGCGTTGCGCCCGTCCAGCAGCGACTCGAACAGCTCCACCAGGAACGCGACTTCCTCCGGCGGTGCCCCGAACCCGGTCAACCGCTCCCCGTACTGACGCGCCGGCACGGGCGTGTACGTCAGCTCGCGCCCGGCCGCCCGCCCGGCCTCGGCGACCGCTTCCCGAAACGTCAGCAGCCGCGGCCCGGACACCTCGACCGCCCTGCCCACATACCGGTCGCCCTCGGTGAGCGTCTTCACCACCACGTCGGCGACATCGCGCAGATCGACGAACGGCTCGAGCACCTCCCCACCGGGGAACACCAGCTCCCCGCCCTGCCTCAGCTCCTCCACCAGCGGCCCCTCGCTGAAGTTCTGCGCGAACCACGCGGCCCGGACGACCGTCCAGTCCGCGCCCGACGCCCGCAGCGCCTCCTCGGTCGGCAGCGCCCGCTCCTCGCCCCGCGACGACAGCAGCACCAGCCGCCGCACCCCGAGCGCGACGGCCTCCCGGGCCAGCCGTCCCACCGCCTCGGCCGCGTCCGGCGCCCCCACGTCCGTCGGATACACCAGATAGGCCGCGTCCGCGCCGCGCAGCACCTCCGCCCACGTCGAGCCGTCGTGCCAGTCGAAGCCCTGCGCCCGCGAGGCCGCCCGTACCGTGAGCCCGGCAAGCTCGGCCGCCTGCGCCACCCGGCTGCCCGTCCGACCGGACGCGCCGGTCACCACCACCGTCATGTCCTGTGCCGTGTTCTGTGTCATGCGTTCAGTCAACTGCCGTACGCCGCACGGGCCCATCGCTGAACGGCTCATTCCCATAAGCGCGCGTCTACGCTGGCCGCATGGACGCTCCCCCAGGCTCGGACATGCTCACGCGGGGTGACCCCCTCGCAGGGCTGCTGGAGGGTCCACGCGCGCGTGGCGCCCTCATGATCCGCGCGTGCTTCGACCCGCCGTGGGCCGTACGGGTCGAGGACCGCGCCCCGCTGACGGTGATGCTCATGGTGCGCGGCGAGGGCCTGGTCGTGCCGGACGAGGGGGAGGGCGTCCGCCTGCGAGCCGGCGACCTCGCCATCGCCCGCGGCCCCGCCCCGTACACCTGCGCCGACGCCCCCGGCACGCCCGCGCAGGCGCTGATCCTTCCCGGCGGACAGTGCGCGTATCCCGACGGGCGCCTCCTGAACGGCTCCATGGACCTCGGAGTGCGCACCTGGGGCGACCGGACGGACGGCTCGACGGTCGTCCTGATCGGCACGTACCTGATGCAGGGCGAGATCAGCGCCCGGCTGCTCGACGCGCTGCCCCCACTGCTGTCCCTCACCTCCGACGTCTGGCAGTGCCCGCTCACCCCCTTGCTCATGGAGGAGATCGTCCGCGACGAACCGGGTCAGGAGGTCGTCCTGGACCGCATGCTCGACCTCCTCGTCATCGCCGCGCTGCGGGCCTGGTTCTCCCGTCCGGAGGCGGCGGCCCCGGCCTGGTACCAGGCGCTGGCCGACCCGGTCGTCGGCCGCGTCCTGCGCCTGGTCCAGGACGACCCGGCGCACCCCTGGACCGTCGCGTCCCTCGCCGCGAAGGCGGGCGTGTCCCGGGCGGCCCTGGCCCGCCGGTTCAGCGACCTCGTGGGCGAACCCCCGATGACCTACCTCACCGGCCGGCGCCTCGCCCTCGCTGCCGACCGGCTGCGCGACACCGAGGACACGATCGGCGCGATCGCCCGCCAGGTCGGCTACGGAAGCGCTTTCGCGCTCTCCAGCGCCTTCAAGCGGGTGTACGGGGTCAGCCCGCAGGAACACCGGACGCGGGCGGCGTAGCCTGGCGTACATGTACGAGGAACGGGCCTCCCGGCTGGCCGGGGCGGTGGTGTGGACGAACACGCCGTCGGCGGCGCCCGGCGCGCTCCCCGTGCTTCCCGACGGCTGCATGGACCTGCTGTGGAGCGAGGGCAGACTGCTGGTCGCCGGACCGGACACCCGCGCTCACGCCCTCGACGGTCCGCCCGTGCCCTGGGCGGGCATCCGCCTGTTCCCCGGCACCGCGCCCCCGCTGCTCGGCGTACCGGCCCATGAACTGCGCGACCGACGCGTGGACTTGGCCGATCTGTGGCCGGGGCCGGAGGTGCGCCGCCTGAGCGGCAGGGTCGCTGCGGCCGCATACCCGGCGGCGGCGCTGGAGGAACTGGCGCTGGAGCGGGCGGCTCCGCCCGACCGGGCACTGCGCCGACTGGTCGCCGCCCTCGCCGCGGGCCGGGGGGTGGCGGACGCGGCCGATGAACTGGGCCTCGGAGCACGCCAGTTGCACCGCCGCTCGCTGTCCGCCTTCGGCTACGGCCCCAAGACGCTGGCCAGGATCCTGCGCCTCCAACGAGCCCTCGCTCTGGCCCGGGAGGGCGTGCCCTACGCGGACACGGCGGACCGGAGCGGCTACGCCGACCAGGCACATCTCGCCCGGGACGTACGGGAGTTCACCGGACTCACCCTGGGTGCGCTGACGCGTCGGCGGCCGGCCTACGGGGAGAGCGGCGCGAACAGGTCGACGCCGTTTCCGTCGGGGTCGAGTACGACGGCGTACCGCTGGCCCCAGAAGGCGTCCCACGGCTTCAGGTCGCCCCGGTGACCGGCGCCCAGCAACTCCTCGTACACCGTGTCCACCTCGCCCGGTGTGTCACAGCGCAGCGCGAGTGAGGCTCGGCCGCCCCCGGACGGCGGCCGCCACTCCGGGTGGAACGAGCGAACGGTGTCCTCGGTGTCCAGCAACAGCCGCGGCCCACCGGGTGGTCCGGCCTCGGCGTGCGGCTCGTGCTCGGCCCCCTCGGGGAAGTCGAAGCCGAGCCGGCGGTAGAAGGAGACGGAGGCGGCCATGTCGGAGACGACCAGGCCGATGGCATCGAATCGTGGACTCATGCGGTGACGGTAGGCGTCGCCCCGCGGCCGGTCTTGAAGGAAACGGACACGTCGGGACCTGGCGGCTGCGCCCGCTGAGGACGCGGGCATCCGGCCTCAGCCGAACGTCACCGGCCCGTTGGGCGTGTCCACCGTGAACGAGAACCCCGCCGGGCCCTCGCCAAGGGCGAGGTCGGTGCCGAGGGTGGCCAGCAGGGGGCGGATCTCCTCGGGGTCCGGGGCGGTGGCGGTCAGCTCCAACAGGGGGCTGACGGGCAGGCCGGAGGCGGAGGGGTGGGTCGTGCCGCCCCAGTCGATGAGGAAGGGCACGAGACCGGACGGGTGCGGGGAGCCGCCGTCGGTCAGCCGCCACCGAAGCAGGGTGCCGTCGGGGCGACGCCGGCTCATCTCCCGTACTTCACCGGCGTCATACCCCCGGGCGCGGGCGGCCGCAACGGTCGCGTCCAGGTCGGGCGGGCCGATGGCCCAGGTGATCGTCCGCGCGGAGGCGAGCGCGTCCACACCGAAGGGGCGCGGGTGGGACGGCGTGGGCTGCTCCGGATCCGGGCCGATGATCTCCAGGTAGGCGCCATGGCCGAGCCCCACCAGATGGTTGCGGGTACCGAGCCCGACATGCACACCGCCCGGCGCCGGGACCACTCCCGTGCGCCGGGTGAACTCGGCGACCGTCGCCGCCAGATCGGGCGTTGCGAGGACGATGTGGTCGAGGTGTGCGGGAAGGGTGTTCATCCCGCCCGAGCCTACGCGCCCGGCCTGCGGAACGGCCGTGCCGGTGCGGCACCTGTGCGGCGGGCAGCCCCGTGGATTCGCCCCGGACTCCCGCCGGGGGCCCGCTCCCTGGACTCGGCCCGCCTAGGGTTCGTTCCCATGACCGCTCGCCTGCTCGTGTACACCCGCACCACCGACTACCGCCACGACTCCATCCCGGACGCCGTCGCCGCCCTACGCGAGCTGGGCGGGTTCACCGTCGACCACACCGAGGACCCCGCGGCCCTCGAGGTCTCCCTCGACGGGTACGCGGCCGTGGTCTTCCTCTCCACCAGCGGCGAGGTGCTGACCCCGGCCGGGCGGGAACGTCTCGCCGGATACGTCGAGGCGGGCGGCGGATTCGCCGGGGTGCACGCGGCGGCCTGCACCGAGTACGACTGGCCGTACTACGGCGAACTGCTCGGCGCCCGCTTCGCCCGCCACCCCGAGTACCAGCCGGGCAAGGTGGTGATCGAGGACCACGACCACCCCGCCACCCGCGCGACTCCGCCCGTCTGGGACCTCACCGACGAGTGGTACGACTTCCACACCAACCCGCGCGGTCGCGTGCGCGTGCTCGCCGTGGCCGACGAGTCGTCGTACACCGGCGGCGGGATGGGCGCCGACCACCCGCTGGTGTGGTGCCGTGAGCAGGGGCGGGGACGCGTCTTCTACACCGCCCTCGGACATGCCTCCGAGGCCTACGCGGACCCCCGCTTCCTGACCCAGCTCAGCGGTGGCATCGCCTGGGCGGCACGGCTGCGTGACCAGTGACGTTTCTCCGGTGAACCGGTTGCGCCATTGGGGTGAGCAAAGCCTTCGCCTGGAGGAAGTCGGACGTCGACATAGAGATCCTTTTGTCTTGGCAAAGGGCCGTCGTGTCGCGACCGCTCTCTTGCGTCTGGTGTGTTGACCCCTCGACTCCATTGGAGGAGCCGGCCGGTGACTTACGGGAACAAGCTGCGGGAGCAGATCGCCGAACCTGGAACGACCCCGCTGATCGGCGTGTACGACATGTACTCGGCGTCGATCGCGGCGGAGCACTACGACGGGATGTTCGTCTCGGGCTTCGGGTTCGCGGCCTCGCACTACGGGCTGCCGGACATCGGTTTCATCGCCTGGCCGGACATGCTGGCCTTCGTCCAGCGGCTGCGGGGCGCGTTCCCGCAGCAGCACCTGCTGGTGGACATCGACGACGGCTACGTCGATCCGGAGGTCGCCTGTCACGTGGTGGAGGCCCTGGAGCGCATCGGGGCCTCGGGCGTGATCCTGGAGGACCAGAAACGGCCGCGCCGGTGCGGGCACGCCGACGGCAAGCAGGTGCTGCCCCTCGACGAGTACCTGGCGAAACTGGAGATGGTGCTGGCCACCCGCCGCGACCTGGTCGTGGTCGCCCGTACGGACGCCACCGACGAGCACGACATCCTGCGGCGGGCCAGGACGCTGGCCGCCACGGACGCGGACGTGATCCTGGTCGACGGCGTCCGCACCGTGGAGTGGATCCGCCGGATCCGTGACGTGGTGGGAGACAAGCCGCTGCTGTTCAACCAGATCGCCGGCGGCAAGTCACCCAGACTCTCCCTGAGCGAACTGTCCGACCTCGGCGTGGACGTCGCGATCTACAGCACGCCGTGCCTCTTCGCCGCCCACGCGGCGATGGACTCTGCGCTCGTCGACCTCAAGCGGACCGACGGCCGGCTGCCCGCGGTGGACGCGGCGAGCGGCGTCGGCGTGCGGGCCTCGACCGAACTGCTGGAGCGGAACATCGCCCGCCTGCGCACCGCGCCCGAGAGCGTCGACGCGTGAGTCCGGTCCCGCCCCGGCTTCGGACGGCGACGGTCCTCGCGGTCGCCCTGCTGGGCGCCGCCGCGGCGCCGGCGGTCGCCGAAGGAAGCCTGATCACCGTCATCGACAACTCGCACGCCGACTCGATCCTCGAGGTCGACCGGGCGGCCAACGTCCAGCAGGGCAGCAGCGGCACAGCGGGCAGCGACCACGACGGGAGTGCCGTCGACATGATGGAGGCGCTGGTCGGCGGTCCGGACCGGGGGGAGGACTGAGACGAGGACGAGGACGGGGATGGGCGCCGAGGCGAGGAGAGCACCGGCCGGGTGTCACCGTGAGGGTGGCGCCCGGCACCTCCACGTCAGGCACCTCGGCGCCCGGCACCTGGAAGCCCCCCGGCACCTCCACGTCAGGCACCTTGGCGCCCGGCACCTCGGCGCCTGGCACCTGGAAGCCCCCCGGCACCGCGGCGCCCGGCACCTGGAAGCCCCCCGGCACCTCCACGTCAGGCACCTTGGCGCCCGGCACCTCCACGTCAGGCACCTCGGCGCCCGGCAGCTGGAAGCCCCCCGGCACCTCCACGTCAGGCACCTCCACGTCAGGCACCTTGGCGCCCGGCACCTCGGCGCCTGGCACCTGGAAGCCCCCCGGCACCGCGGCGCACGGCACCTTGGCGTCTGGCGCGTCGGCGACCGGCACCTCGAGGTCAGGCATCCCCATCGGGCCGCCGCGTCGGGCCTGCGCGCGTTCGAGCGCGTCCGGAGGTCACCGTTTCACGCTCCCGGCCGCCGGCGCGGCGGAGCCGTGCTCGCCCGCTCCACGAGCCGTGTCGACAACTCCGTCCGGGTGCCCTCCGGGTGCTCGCCGTCCATCATCCGCAGCAGCAGCCGTAACCCGGTCGCGGCCATCTCCGCCAGCGGCTGGCGCACGGTGGTGAGAGCGGGGGTGGTCCACCGGGACTCCGGCAGATCGTCGAAACCGACCACGCTGACGTCGTGCGGGATCCTCAACCCCCGCTCCGCCAGGGCCAGACAGACTCCGAGGGCCATGCGGTCGGAGCACACGAAGACGGCCGTCGGCGGTTCGGGCAGGTCGAGCAGTTCGTGCGTGCGCCGGTGCGCGACGGACTCGTCGAAGCCGCCGTTGCGCAGGTAGTCGGGGCGGTGCGCGAGCCCTGCCGAGGCCAGGGCCGAGCGGTAGCCGGCGACCCGGGCCTGGCTGCACATCCTGCGGCGCGGGCCGGAGATCACGGCGATGCGTTCGTGCCCGAGCTCCAGCAGGTGTTCGGTCGCCGTCACCCCGCCCTGCCAGTTCGCCGCGCCCACCGACACCACCCCCGGCGGTGGATCGACCACCGGGTCGATCATCACGAACGGGGTGCGGTGCTGCTCCAGCCAGGCGTACTGAGAGCCCGTCAGCTCGGCCAGGTTGAACAGCACTCCGGCCGAACCTCGCACCGTCAGCTTGTCCAGCCAGCCGCGCTGCGGACGGCCGGCGCGGGTGCGGGACAGGGCGGCCGAGACGACCACGTCCAGGCCCGCGTCGTGAGCCGCCTCCTCCACACCGTGCAGCACCGCGCCCGACCAGGAGCTGTCCAGCGAATGCACGACGAGGTCGATCAGCCTCGGCGGCTTGCTCGCGTCGAAGCGGGGCCTGCGCACATAGCCCAGCCGGTCCAGCGCCTCCGTCACCCGCCGTCTGGTCTCGGGGGCGACGTCCTCCCTTCCGTTGACCACCTTGGAGGCGGTCGGCACGGACACCCCCGCCTCGCGGGCCACGACCGCCAGGGTCGGCCCAGCCGTCACGCCCGCACTCGCACTCGCCGTGCGCACCATCGGGAACCACCTCTCCGGCCCGCCCGAGGGCCAGCGAAAGTTCGACCAGCGCCCTTACGGAGCCGATTCGGAAACAGGCGGCTCACAGAAAGCGCTTGCTATCCTAGGTGTGCCCGGGCGTGACGTGAAGACTCCGGAAAACGCGGGATCTTGAATCCCAGAACCGGGCCACCGGCCCACGAGCGGCGACGACCCACGGCCGGCCCGGTCCCGGCACCCCGATCTACGCCGAACAGCCCTGCCGCGGGCCCGTGCACCGGAATACCGCGCAGTGCTGTGGTGCTCTGGTCGTACCGGTGCGTGAGCGCGTCGAAGGGCTGGTGGGTAGATGGCAGCAGACCGGACGGACTCCGGGGGCGAGGCCCGGACGGACCCCGACCCCGACCCCGTCGTCGCGACCCCCTACGGGGCCGTGCGCGGACGGTACGAGAACGGCATCGCGGCATTCCGCGGGATCCCGTACGCGGCACCGCCCTTCGGGGCCCGCAGGTTCCGACCGCCCGTGCCTCCCGAGCCCTGGGAGGGAGTGCGCGACGCGGGCGCCTTCGGTCCGACACCGCCGAAACCGCCCTACTCCGAGGCCTTCGCCCAGTACCTGTCCGACCCCGTCGTGGCGGGCGACGACTGTCTCAACCTCAACGTCTGGACCCCCGAGCCCGGCCCGGCCGCTCGGCTGCCCGTCCTGGTGTGGCTGCACGGCGGCGCTCTGACCAGGGGCTCCTCGGCCGTCCCGGTGTACGACGGACGGAACTTCGCCCGTGACGGGATCGTCTTCGTCTCGGTCAACTACCGGCTGGGCGTGGAGGGCTACGGACTCTTCCCGGACACTCCCGCCAATGCCGGCCTGCGCGACCAGCTCGCCGCGCTGGAGTGGGTGCACCGTTCGATCAGGGCCTTCGGGGGCGACCCCGACAGGGTCACCCTGGCGGGGCAGTCCGCCGGAGCCATCAGCGCGGGAGTCCTGATCGCGGCCCCGCAGGCACAGGGGTTGGTCCGGCGGGCCGTCCTCCAGAGCGGACCGCCGGACGCCTCCGAGCGTGACAAGGTCCGGCGCATGGTGCGCCGTATGGCTACCCGGCTGAAGATCCCGGCCACCGCCGAGGCCTTCGCCGCCGTCGACCGGGATCTGCTGCTGCGCACGCAGGCCGAGGTCGGCAGGCTCAGCAGCCCCGTCCTGGGCGGACCCGCCTTCGGCGTCGTCGTGGACGGCGACCTCGTTCCCCGCGACCCCCTGCGGGCCCTGCTCGACGGCGACGCGGCCCCCGGCGTCGACCTGCTCCTCGGCTGGACCCGGGACGAATACCGGCTGTGGCTGGTCCCGGGCGGTCTGATGGAGCGCGTCGACCGGTTGGGGCCCGTGGCCCTGGCCGGCGCGATGGCCCGCTGTCACTGCGGCCACGAGGTGCCGCGCGGCTATCGGGCCCTGCGCCCCGGAGCCGGCACGGCCGAGATCGTCGGCCAGATGGTCACGGACAGTCTGTTGCGCCGGCCCCTGCAACGGCTGGCCGAGGCCCGCCCCGGGTCGTCCTACGTGTACGAGTTCGCCTGGCCGTCGCTCAGGCCCGGCCTCGGCGCCTGCCACGCCCTCGAGCTCGGCTTCGTCTTCGACACCGGCGAGACGGCCGAGTCCGCGAAGCTCGCCGGGGCCGGCGTGCCGCAGGAACTCGCCGACGCGATGCACGGGGCATGGACACGGTTCGTGGCCACGGGCGATCCGGGATGGGAGGCCTGGGGCGCGGCGCATCCGGTGCGGGTCTTCGGCGAGGCCGACAGCGGTGGGCGATATGCGGAAGACGGCAGCGAGCTGCCTTCGGCCAGCGGCATCTCGTATACCGCATACGGTCTACGAGACCGTGAGATGGCCCTGTGGGCGGCGGAGGCAGCGGCCGCACCAGCGGAAGGAGCCGTCGACGAGGCGGCTGCGCCCGCGGATCCGCTGCCCGGCAAGGCCCTGCGCGGCACGGAGCTGAGGTCGGCGGTACGCCGGCTGCGCCGGGCCGGGGGAGTGCGGGAACGCTGACACCCGGGCCGCCCTGGCGCCGGGGCAGGTGGCCCTCTCCCTGTCACGTCGCACCGAAAGTCGCCGTGGCCGTGGCCCGGGGAGGGAGCCTGACGGGGTGGCTTCCCGCCCCGTGCCCGGACCTCTCCCCGCTCACGCCGGAGCAGGCCGGCTCCGTCGCCGCCCGCTTGGCCGCCTCGGGCACGCCCTCAAGTCCGTGCCCGGCCGGGGCGAGGTGCGTGGACGGGACCGACCGGGTGCGAGGCCGAGCCCGAGGGCGTAGGCGGGACCGAGGGCGTGAGTGGGCCCGACGTCGTGGGCGGGACCGGGGGCGTGGCCGGGCACGAGGGCATAGCGGGCCACAGGGCATGAGTGGGACCGAGGGTGTGAGTGGGCCCGACGTCGTGGGCGGGACCGGGGGCGTGGCCGGGCACGAGGGCATAGCGGGCCACATGGCATGAGTGGGACCGGGGGCGTGGCTGGGCACGAGGGCATGGGCGGGACCTAGGCGGGCGTGGCGGAACCGCGATGGCCCGGCTGCCGACCCCGCCCAGCACTCGCGGCCGGTCGGAGACCTACGCGGAGGTCAGGGTCCGGGCGATCGACGTGATCGCCTTCGGCCCGACCCGGCAGCAGCCGCCGATCAGCCGCGCGCCCGAGTCCCGCCATCCCAGGACCTGTTCCGCGGTGAAGGTGGACCGGCCGTGCCAGGCGCGGGCCTGCGCGTCCCAGGTCTCGCCGCTGTTCGGATAGACGACGACCGGCTTGCCCGTGACCCGAGCCGCGGTCGCCACGGCGGCTTCGACGTCTTCCGGCGCGCAGCAGTTCACACCCACCGCGATCACCTCGTCCGCGCCGGCGGCCAGGGCGAACGCCTCGTCCAGCGGCTGCCCGGCGCGCGTACGGTCGCCGGCGATCGAGTACGACAGCCAGGCCGGCACGCCGAGCCCGCGCACCGCGCGCAGCAGCGCCTCCGCCTCGTCGGCGTCGGGAACCGTCTCCAGCGCCAACACGTCGGGCGCCGCGGCGGCCAGGACCTCCAGCCGGGGACGGTGGAAACGTTCGAGTTCCTCGACGCTCAGCCCGTAGCGGCCCCGGTACTCGGAACCGTCGGCGAGCATCGCCCCGTACGGCCCCACCGACGCGGCCACCCACAGCGACCGGGCGACGCCCTTGTCCCGGGCCTGCCGGGCCGCCCGCCGAGCCAGTTCGACGCTCAGCGCGAGCAGGCGGGCCGCCTGGTCGTGGTCGATGCCGCGTTTGGCGAAACCCTCGAACGTGGCCTGGTAGCTGGAGGTGATCGCCACGTCCGCACCCGACTCGAAATAGGCGAGGTGCGCCTCGGTGATCGCCTCGGGCTGTTCGACGAGCAGCCGCGCCGACCACAGCTCGTCGCTCAGGTCGTGTCCGGCGGACGCCAGCTGGTTGGACATACCGCCGTCAAGGACGACGGCTCCGGCGGCGAGCGTCACGGCGAGGGAGGTCTCGGCGGGGGGAACGGGGGTGTCGCTGGTCATGTCGCGACGCTAGTCGAAGGGACGGCAGACAGCCGTATCCGTCCGCTGAATGAGCAAAGCGACCACAGGGCGGGATGGGGCCACCACCGCCCGGTCCGGACTCGGCGGACGCGCGCGCGGTACGGGAGGCGAGGCGGGCGACGGTTCACCGCCCGTGCGTCGGGTGCGGCCCGCCCCGCCGGCGCCCACCGCCCCGCCGGCGCCCACCGCCCCGCGTGTGCCTGGACGCCGGGACCAGCAGTCCGCCGAGCAGGCCGGCCGCCAGGACGTACGGCCACCAGCCGAACGCGCCGCTCCGGCCGGCGCTCACGCTGCGCGTCCCGGCCGTCGCGGCACCCGACGAGCCTCGCTCGCGCGCGCTCGCCGACGGGCTCGCGGTCGCCGCGGCGAGGACGACGTCATTGCCGTCCCCGCCCCGGTAGGTGATCCGGTAGACCGTGTCGGCCAGCTTCACCTCGGTTCCCTCGCGCAGTCCGTCGAAGGCGCCGGTCGTGGGCGTGTCACCGGTGTGGTCGAGGACGGTGATCTCCCGGACGGGCGTCTTCCCGGCCATGGCGGACGCCTCGCCGGAGTCGCTACCGGTTCCGGCACCGCTCGACGCGGAGGCTCCGGCGGCAGCGGTACCCGCGCCGGCCGTCGCGGCGGCCCGCCCTGCCGTGGACAGGTCGAGTCCGCCGGCCAGGACGACCTTGCCGCCCACCTTCAAGGGGGTTCCGGCCAATACCAGTTGGCCCTGGTCGTTCTGGGTGTAGGCGCCCGTCACGGTGAGCCCGCCCGTCACCACGCCCTCGTTCGTCACGGACCCGGCCACGGTTCCCTCGCCGCTGAGCGCGCTCGCCACCCGCAGCGCCGAGCCGCCCGTGTCGAGCCGCGCTTGCGCCGACGTCAACCGGACCGCCCTGCTGTTGGCGAGGGTCGCCCCGTCCTTGAGCGCGAGGGTTCCCTGCCTGACCGTGGTCGTCCCGGTGTACGTCACCGCGGAACCCGTGAGGGTCGTCGTCGCCGCTCCGGACTGGACGAGCGAGCCGCTGCCGCCGAGCCGGGCCAGGGAGATCGCGGTCCTCGTGTTGCGCACGACGAGGGTGCCGTCGTTCACGATCCGGCGCCGGTCCCCACCGGTGAGCAGGGAGCCGTCCCCTCGTGCGGAACCCAGCCGCAGGACCGCCCCCTTCTCCACGGTGGTCGAACCGTCGTAGTACTGCGCGGCCGCGAAGGTGACGTCGTTCCCCTTGGTCCCGGCGACGACGACGTCACCGGCGCCGGGCGCGGCCAGCGTGTCGTGGTACCTGCCGCCGCCGATCGGCGCACCCAGGGTGACCGGCCCGTCGTAGTCGAAGGTCAGCCGGGACCGCCGTCCACTGGCCTCGTGCAGGTTGATGTACACGGTGTCCTTGGTGCCCGGCATGAAGATCTTGTGCGTGGTGCCGTCGCCCCATCGCACGTCGGCGCCCTCGATGTTGGTCCCGCGTTTGTTCACCTGGTGCGCGACGGCACGCCAGTTGATGTCCGGGTCGCTGAGCGAGGGGTCGGTGTCGCCGCCCCGGTCGCTGTAGCTGTACTGCCCCGTGAGGACGACCTTGCTGCCGGGCCGCGTGTGGACGTTGACGTCGCTGCCGTACTCCCGTTGGTAGAAGTCCTGCCGCAGGGTGATCGTCTGGTTCAGCGGGGTGTCGATGATCCAGGAGCCCTGGTTGAGGATCGCCCGGGCGTCGGGCAGCGACACCGGGTACTCGGGGCGGCCGACCGCCATTCCGGTGCCGTTGTCGATGACCCCGGAGAAGGGGTGGGTGCCCGCCAGGTCGAGGGTGCCCCACATGTTGCGGGGCTGGGTGACCAGGCCGGTGCCGCTGATCGTGCCGATGTTGAAGGTGCGGGTCAGTGACAGCCGGAGCGTGCCGTCGACGCGGACGTTGAGCTGGTTGAGCCGGTAGCCGGGGGTGTCGTAGGGGAAGTGCCCGATCAGACCCGTGCCCCCGCCGGTGCCGTACTGCAGGGTCGTCCCGCGCTCCACGGTGATCGCGGGCGGGTCGGGGTTGCCGACCGTCGTGTAGGGATGGTTCCCGCCCTGCGTGCGCACCACCTGCCGTTGCCGCGCCCTGGGCAGGGTGAAGTCGCTGTCCCTGCTCAGGACGAGTGTTCCGCCGCCGCGCACGGTGAGCGTCCCCAGGCCGCGGAAGACGCCGTCGTAGGTCGTCGTCCCGGAGGGCACGGTGACCACGGTGTCGCCGGCGAGCGTCACGTCCCGGTTCGCGAGGACGTCGGCGGTGACGTCCCGGACGCCGGCGGCCATAGCCGGGGGAGCGATGGCCAGGAGGGCGGCGACGGTCGCGAGGGCGTCGACGACCGCTGCTGAGATGTGGAGAGGGCTGCGCACGTATCGGAGACGCGTCCGCGCGGCTTCGATAACAGAAACTTCCCTGTCTCCGAGAGTCGACCGAGCACAGACCGAGCACAGACCGAAGACCGACCGGACCTCGCCCGACCCGGAAAACCACCATCCCGCCGGAAAACTCCGGAAAGGGCTTTCCGTCAAGTCCCGTCAGACCCGTTGACCTGCTCGTAACACGCCCTTACCTTTTCGGCGTTCGTCATTCCACATGTCGTTCGCGATTCCGAACGCCCCCTCTCGGCAGGCAGCCGCGCGTACCGCGCCAGGAGACAGACGGCGGCTCGTCGAACGACCCCGACCGCCGGACCCGGATCCAGTCCCTCGGCTGGACACCGGGCGGCACCCCCGAGTTCGGCGTCCCCGTCGCCGACACCGTGAAAGCGAGTGCGTGAGATGAGACGTGCGTACACCGCCCTGCTGGCCCTCTGTCTGGTGCTGATCGGCGCCCTGGCGACCGCGGGGCCCGCTCAGGCGACGCCTGTGACGATCGCCAACGGCACACAGTTCACCGACGGTTCCGGCGGCCCCGTGCACGCCCATGGCGGCGGAGTCCTCCAAGTCGGCTCCTACTACTACTGGTTCGGCGAGAACCGCAACGCCGACAACACCTTCCGGTATGTGGACGCCTACCGCTCCACCGACCTGAAGAACTGGGAGTTCCGCAACCACGTGCTGACCCAGTCGAGCGACTCCGAGTTGGCCGACGCCAACATCGAGCGCCCGAAGGTCATGTACAACGCGTCCACCGGCAAGTTCGTGATGTGGATGCACAAGGAGAACGGGACCGACTACAGCGAGGCCCGAGCCGCCGTCGCCGTGTCGGACACCGTCGACGGCGACTACACCTGGCAGGGCAGCTTCCGTCCGCTCGGCCAGCACATGTCCCGAGACATCACGGTCTTCGTGGACAGCGACGGCGCCGGGTACATGGTCTCGGCCGCACGCGAGAACTACGACCTCCAGATCTACCGGCTCACCGCCGACTACACCGGGATCGCGAGCCTGGTCGCCGACCCCTGGCACGGCGGCCACCGCGAGGCGCCGGCGTTGTTCAAGCGAGGCGGCGTCTACTTCATGCTCACCTCGGCCGCGACCGGCTGGAACCCCAACCAGCAGCAGTACGCCACGGCGACCTCGCTCGCCGGCCCCTGGTCGGCCATGACGAACGTCGGCGACTCGACGGCGTACGGTTCGCAGACCGCGTACGTCCTTCCCGTGCAGGGAAGTTCGGGCACCTCGTACCTCTACCTGGGCGACCGCTGGGGCAACTCCTTCGGCGGGACCGTCAACGACTCGCGCTACGTCTGGCTGCCGCTGACGTTCCCCACGACCACCTCGCTGTCGATGTCCTGGTCCCCCGAGGTCACCGTGGACACGGCCGCCGGCACGGTCACCGGCACGAGCGCCACGTACAACACCCTCGTCGCCCGGCACAGTGGCAAGTGCGCGGATGTCCCGAGCCAGTCCCTCTGGGCGGGTGCCCAGATCAAGCAGTACGACTGCAACGGCGGCAACAACCAGAAGTACTG
This sequence comes from Streptomyces sp. NPDC088157, assembly GCF_044741545.1. Lineage (NCBI taxonomy): Bacteria > Bacillati > Actinomycetota > Actinomycetes > Kitasatosporales > Streptomycetaceae > Streptomyces > Streptomyces sp. NPDC088157. The sequence continues at coordinate 209,564 of NZ_JBIUSU010000006.1, read as the reverse complement.
GTTCAAGTCCGTCGGCAGCGGTTACTACCAGTTGGTCGTCAGGAACAGCTCCCTGTGCGTGCAGGAGAACGCGAGCACGGTCAGTCAGGAGAACTGCAACGCGACGGCCACCGGCCAGCAGTGGTCGCTGACGACCACGGGCGGCTACGTCAGCATCAAGGCCCGCGCGAGCGGCAAGTGCCTCGACGTGAACGGCGCGTCCACCGCCAACTCCGCCGCCCTCATCACCTACACGTGCAACGGAGGGACCAACCAGCAGTGGACGCGCGGAACGTGACCCGCGTCAGGCGAGCAGGTCGATCGCGTCGATCGCCGTGCCCGCGCTGAGATAGGAGGTCGACCCCGAACCGCTCACCACGTTGATCTTCAGCACGTTGTACTGACCGGTGTCCGTGAGCCACGCGCTCGCCGGGACGCTGTAGGTGAACGTGTGGTTGTTGCCCCGGTAGGACCCGTTGGTCAGGGACCGGGTGCTCGGCTGGGTGGGCGGGGAGGGGATGGCCGAGGTCCAGGCGTCGTTCACGACGACCTGGGGCCGGCCGTTCGCGTAGGCCGTCGTCACACCGATCCGCAGGGTGTGCGCGGCGGCCGCCTGGGCCGCGGTCAGCTTGAAGTACACGAGCAGACCGCTGTTCACGTCCTTCCAGAGGTAGCAGGGGAACGCCGAGGTCTCGCTGCCGCTGCCGATCACCACGTTGCCGGTCCAGGCGGCGGCCCGCACGTCCGACGGGTGCGCGTACGTCATCAGCTCGGCGTTCTTGAATCCGCTCGGCGTGCCGGTCCAGTCGTTGATCCGCCAGATCGCGCTCGCGTTGCCCGGGTCGTTCGAGGACGGGATCGCGATCGAGTTGAGGGTGGTCGTCCCGCCTGCGGAGACGGTCACCTGTGTACTGTATACAGCCAGTTCGCTCTTGTGGACGGTCAGCGTGTACGTCCCCGGGAGTACCCCGGTGATCGAGAAGTAGCCGTCCGACGATCTGGCCGAACCCCAGTACTGGGCAGTCGAGTTGGCCAGTCCGACCGTGTACGGGTAGGCCGTGTCGCGCCCGGTGATGCCGACTCCCGCGACCCGGCCCCGGCCACTCGCTCCGACGTAGCCGGAGATGCCGAGCGAGTCCGCCCACGAGGTGGTCAGGGTGCCCGGGAACAGTGCCGAGGAGGGCGCGCCGCCGTCGGTGAAGGCGATGACGTAGGGGCCCTGGAGCCCGAAGCGCTGCTCCTCGGTCTGGTTCTGGCCGTAGTACAGGATCTCGTACAGACCCCCTCCGTCGGCGCTCTGGTGACGCAGGAGGGAGCGGTAGAAGGGGCCGCCGGAGGCCTTCTCGTGGTTGCTGCGCACGATCCAGAGGCCGACGCCGCCGGTCGTCCAGCCGATGTAGTCGTAGTCGATGACGCGCAGCTTGGAGTAGTGCTTGGAGCGGGTCTGGCCGTCGGACTTCGCGAAGACGTCGGAGGCCTCGATGGTGCTGGTCGTGTACGTGTAGGAGTCGGGCTGGTCGTTGAGGAACAGGCCCGCCTTGACGCGCACGATGTAACGCGTCGCCGAAACGGACGTGTCGGCCTTGTTGGTCCACAGGTAGACGTTGTTCTCGCCGCTGCGGGCCGCGTAGTAGTGCTTGAGCGTGCCGTGCGTGACCGAGATCAGGATCGTCGACCCGGACCGCGCGATCGTCACGGTCGAGCTGCCGAGGCCCGACTCGATGTGCGAGTTCATGCCGCCGTAGCCCTGGTACTCGGTTCCCCGGTAGGCCAGTGAGGTCAGGTCGCCGGTGGATTTGCTGACTTTGAAGACCAGGTTGGCGCCGGTGTCGACGACGTAGTTCGAGCCGTCGTCGGTGTAGCCGAAGGCCGCCGCGGCGGCCGGTGCGGCGAGCGGCCCGGCCAGGGCCGCCGAACCGGCGGCGGCCGCGGTGCCGAGGACGAAGGTGCGGCGTCGGACCGGCCTGTGGCTCTCGGATCCGGACATGGGGGTGCCTCCTTCGGGAGGTGTGGGGGTGCGGGTGTCTGAGAGATTGACAGTTGAATCGATTTCGCGAAAGGGCTTTCACCTGCTGGAGGTTGCCAATCTTGTGAAATCGGTCCCAGCTCTAGAAAGCGCTTGCCCGAGACGGTACGGTCCAGCCGCCAGCCCTGTTCCCGTGCCGGAGGAGCCGCAAGTGAGACGTTTCAACACCGCCGTGCTGGCGGCGCTGACCCTGACCGTCGGCCTGACGGCCGTGCCCGCCCAGGCCCACGGCGGGCGCGCACCGCTCGGCATCGACAACTGCACCGCGACCGGCTGCCACTTCGACGTCCCGCCCGGAACCTACGACGTCAAGGTCGTCCTCGGTGGCGACACCGGGTCGAGCACCAGCATCGGCGGAGAGACCCGGCGCGCCCTGCTCCCCGAGACCGCCGCCGCCTCCGGCGAACGCGTCGTCCGCAGCTTCACGGTCGACGTCCGCACCCCTGAGGGAGAGCCGACGGGCGTGGCCGGAACCGCCGGTCTGGACCTGGTGGTCGGCGGCTCGGCGCCGGCCCTGGCCGACATCCGGGTCACCCCTGCCCGGCACGCACGGCAGGTCTTCCTCGTCGGCGACTCCACGGTCTGCGACCAGCCGGGGGACCCGTACACCGGCTGGGGCCAGCAGTTGCCGCAGTATCTGCGCAAGGGAGTCTCGGTCGCCAACTACGCCGATTCCGGGGAGAGTACGGTCACCTACTTGGGGAACCCGCTGCTGTGGGCCACGGTTCGGCCGCTGATCCGCCCCGGCGACCTCGTCCTGGTCCAACTGGCCCACAACGACAAGACGACCGACGAGGCGACGTACCGGGCGAATCTCGAGACACTGGTGGCCGGAGTGAGGGAGAAGGGCGGTCGGCCGGTCCTGGTGACCCCCATCGTGCGCCGCTGGTTCAACGCCGACGGCACGCTGAACAACGGAACGGCTCTGCTGGTCAACGGACTCGGCGTCGACCACCCGGCGGTGATCCGCTCGGTCGCCGCCGCGCAGGACGTTCCGCTGATCGACCTCACCGCCAAGACCAAGGCGCTGGTGGAGTCCCTCGGGGTCGAGGGCTCCAAGGCGCTCTACCTGTACAACGAGAAGCGCGACAACACGCACACCTCCGTGCACGGAGCGACGGTCTACGCGGGCCTGGTACGTGACGAACTCGCCGCCCAGCATCTGGTGCCGAGGGGCACCGTGCGGGTGGGATGAACGCCTGGGGGCGCCCCGACCGGAACCGGGACGCCCCCAGGTCCTGGCCCCACCGGGCCCCGCCCCGAAGGAATGACACAGCACATGCGCCTGCCCCCGCCCGACCCCGCCCGCAGCCCCCGCACCGGATACACCCGTGCCCACTGGGAGGCGGCCGCCGACTCCCTGCTCGCCGCGGTGGAGCCGTACGCCACCGAGGATCACGCTCTCTACCACTTTCCCGGCGACCGGGAGAGCTGGTCGGGCCGCCTCTCCGACGGCCTGGAAGGGTACGCCCGCACCCTGCTGCTGGCCGCCTTCCGCCGCGACGAGACGGCGCTGGAGCGCTACGCGAGCGGTCTCGCGGCCGGCGTCGGCGGGGTCTGGCCCCGCATCGAGGACCGCGGACAGCCCCTCGTCGAGGCCGCGTCGATCGCCCTCGCGCTGCGGCTGACCCGTCCGCTGCTCTGGGACCGCCTCGACGACGGCGTCCGACAGCGTGCCGCCGCCTGGCTCGGCGACGCGCTGACCGCCGAGGCCTGGCCCTGCAACTGGGAACTGTTCCCGGTGACGGTCGGCGGCTTCCTGGAGTCGGTCGGCCATCAGCCGGAGGCCTCCCGCAAGGCGATCGACCGCGGGCTCGAACGCATCGAGCAGTGGTACGTCGCCGACGGCTGGTACAGCGACGGCGCCGGCCGCGCCTTCGACTACTACAACGGCTGGGCCATGCACCTCTACCCGGTCCTGCACGCCTGGCTGGCCGACGACCCCGACCTGCTCACCCTCTACGGCGGCCGGCTCAGGACCCATCTCGCCGACTACGCCCGTCTGTTCGGCGGCGACGGCGCCCCGCTGCACCAGGGCCGCTCCCTCACCTACCGCTTCGCCACCACCGCCCCCCTGTGGCTGGGCGCCCTGACCGGCCACACCCCGCTGCTCCCCGGCGAGACCCGCCGCCTGGCCTCGGGCGCGCTGAAGTACTTCCTGGAACGGGACGCGGTCGACGCACACGGTCTGCTGACGCTGGGCTGGCACGGCCCCGACGAGTCGGTCCTCCAGGGCTACTCGGGACCGGCCTCCCCGTACTGGGCGAGCAAGGGCTTCCTCGGGCTGCTGATCCCGCCGGACCACGAGGTGTGGACCGCGACGGAGGAGGCGGGCCCGGCGGAACGGGAAGACGCGGTCACCCCGGTCGCCGCCCCCAACTGGCTGCTCCAGTCGACGGGTTCCGACGGACTGGTGCGCCTGCACAACCACGGCAGCGAGGACGTCCGCTACGACCCGTACTACACACGGTTCGCCTACTCCACGGTCACCCGACCGCTGGACGCGACGCCGGACAACGTCGTCACGGTCGGCGGCGACCCGCGTCGCGAGGGCATCGTCCCGCTCGGCGTGGGGGAGGACTGGGCGGCCTCCCGGCACAGGCTGAGCTCCGGGGCCGAGGTCACCAGCCTGGTGGTGGCCGAGGGCGCGGTGGAGGTGCGCGCCCATCTGGTGGCCGGCGCGGAGCCGGGGACGGAAGTGCGCGTCACGGGTTGGGCGCCGGTGGAGGGCGGGCACGAGCGGGCGGATCTGCTGCCCGCGCACGGGCTCACGGGCACGCTCCCCCTGTCCGGTGTGGTGGGCGAAGGCCCCGCGACCCTGTTCGTCGCGCTGGCCCGGCTCACCGCCGAGGCCGACCCCCTGCCCCTGCGGGAGCTGGCGTCCGTGGAGGTGCGGAAGGCGGGCGCCGACACCGCTCACGGGTCGTACGACCTGAGCGTCCGGTGGCCGACGGGCTCGGTGCGGCATTTCCGCTTCACGGCTTCGGACGAGCCATCCGCAGCGTCGTCGTGGTCGGTGAGGCCCCGGTGAGCGCCTTCGCGTAGGACGGCGTCACGGGTGTGGGTCCGGTAGGGGAATGCGCAGGAATGCGGCGGTGCTGGCACGGGTGTTGGTGGGGGTGAGATTCGGGGAGGCCGTCGCGGCCCCGGCGGTGGCCCACCGGGCCCGGGGCGAGCACCCCGGGTCGACGAGGGCGCGTCGTGCGTCGTGCAGATGTCATGGCGAGTGGTTGCCGCCGGCCCGTACAGGGTTGCCCGGCGGTTACGACTGGGGGAGGGGATTCTCCGTTGCCTCATGGGAACGGTGTGCAGAAGAATCCGGTTATGACTTCTGCCATCCGTCACGTGACGATCGACAGCTCCGACGCCTACGCTCTCGGCAGCTTCTGGTCCGAGGTGCTCGGCCTGCCCCTCCATGATGACGACAACCCGGGCGACCCCGAGGCGCTGATCGAGGGCGCGGGCATGCTCTTCGTCACCGTCCCGGAGGCCAAGAGCCAGAAGAACCGCATCCACTTCGACATCCAGCCGCAGGACCGCACCCGTGAGGAGGAGGTCGAGCGTCTGCTCGCCCTCGGCGCCACGCTGGCCGACGACCGCCGCAGGCCCGACGGCACGGGGTGGGCGGTCCTCGCCGACCCGGAGGGGAACGAGTTCTGCGTGGAGCGCAGCGCGGCAGAACGGGCCGCGGGCTGAGGCGGCGGCCGGGGAGCAGGACAGGCCCAGGGCCACTTCGGCGAAGAAAGCTCGGCGAGAGAAAGCTCGGCGCGGACAGTTCGGCGGGGACCGAAAGGACCCGCACCTAGCGTGGACTGCATGCGCGCACCAAGGGCGGCCTCGAACGCCTTCGCCGACCTTCACCACGCCGGCACTCCCCTTCTCCTGCCCAACGCCTGGGACCACGCCTCCGCGTCGGCCATGGCGGGGCAGGGCTTCCGGGCGGTCGGCACGACGAGTCTCGCCGTGGCCGCGGCGGCGGGACTGCCGGACGGAGCGTCGGCGACGCGGGAGGAAACCCTGGGGCTCGCGCTGGTTCTGGGTTCGCAACCCTTTCTCCTGTCCGTCGACGCGGAAAGCGGCTTCAGCGAAGATCCGGACGAGGTGGGCGAGTTCGCTCGCCTGCTCGAGGCGGTGGGGGCGGTGGGCATCAACCTGGAGGACGCCCTGGGACCGGCCGACCGGCATGCGGCGAAGATCGCCGCCGTCAAGGCTGCCGCCCCCAGCCTCTTCGTCAACGCCCGGACGGACACGTACTGGCTCGGCGGAGACGACGAACGGGGTGTGCCCGAGACGCTGTCCCGCCTGGACGCCTATCAACAGGCGGGCGCGGACGTTGTCTTCGTCCCCGGAATGACCGATCCGCGCGAGATCGCGGCTCTCGTCGCACGGCTGCACGTTCCCCTCAACATCCTCTACTCGCCGGCCGGCCTCACGGTGACTCGCCTCGGTGACCTGGGAGTGAGCCGTGTCAGCCTCGGCTCGTTCCTGTACAGAAGGGCCATGGGCGCGGCGCTCGCGGCACTGGACGAGATCCGTGAGGGGCGCAGGCCGGGTGGTCGTACGCCGACGTACGAGGAGACGCAGCGACTCGGCGCTCGCGTACCGCGCCACACCTGACGGCGTCAGTCGGCGGCGTCGCCGGTGCCGGTCTCCCGCGGCCAGTGGATCAGGGCCGTGTGCAGGGCCTCGATCGCCTTGTCCCACGACCGCTGCACGTCCCGGGGCGCACCGAAGCCGCCGCCCGCCTCCAGCACGCAGTACCCGTGAAAGGTGCTGCGCAGCAGGCGGACGGCGTCGGTGAGGTCGGGCTCGTCGAGGCCGTAGGCGCGGAGCATCCCGTAGGTGATCTCGGCGGTGCGGCGCAGCGCGGCGGAACCGGCGGCCAGTTCCCGGTCGATCTCCTGGTCGATACGGACCTGGGTGGCCGCGTACCGGCCCGGATGGCGGAGGGCGTACTCCCGATAGGCCCCCGCGAAGGCGACCAGCGCCTCCTTGCCGGCGAGTCCGACGACGGCCACGGCGATCCGGTCGATCATCTCGCCGCCGACCAGCAGCGCGAGCCTTGTCCGCAGTTCCCGCAGGTTCCTGACGTGCGAGTACAGACTCGCGTCCTTGACCCCGAACCGCCGTGCCAGCGCCGAGACGGTGACGTTGTCGAACCCGACCTCGTCGGCGAGCTCGGCGGCGGCTTCGACGAGGCGGTCGGTGGTGAGGCCGACTCGTGGCATGGGGGACCGCCTTGGGTGCGCTCGGACCGGGAAGCATGGGGTGTCAGGCAGGATCCTAAAGGCCCGAGGGCCTTCCCTCGTCCCCACGACGGGCGTTTCCCGGTCCCGACGACGTGGAAGCTCGCGGCCCCGACGACGGTCATCCGATCGGCGCGTACAGCACGCCCAGCTTGTCCACCTCGCCGCCCGCGCGGCCCGTGAACCCGGCGATCTGCCAGCCGGACGGGGCCGTGAAGGTGGTCGTGTCGGTCGTCGCCGTGCCCGAGGACAGCGTGCGGCTCCTGTCCGTGGTGAACGCGGCCGAGAAAACCCGTGTGAGGGAAGTGGTCCGACAGGTTGGCGCCCGCGGAGTCCAGGAACGACGCCCACTCGTTGTCGTACCGGATCGCGTCGAGGGTCAGGAGCTTGCTGCCCCGGTAGAGGACCTTGTCCACGACCTCGCAGTCGTTGGTCGGCGCGGTCGTCGGGCACAGCAGCGCGTCCGCGCCCTGGGTGGGCCGCGTGCCGCCCTTCATCCGCTGTACCCACGCGTCCGTCAGGCCGTTCTCGTCGGCGAGGGTGCGGATGTTGTCTCCGGCGCGGGTGTAGCGCGTGTTGGTGTCACCCATCACGAGCACCGCGTTGCCTGACGAGTTCGCCTGGATGAAGTCCGACAACTGCTCGATGTTGGCGCGGCGGGCGGCCAGCGCGTCGTCCGAGTCGTCCGCGTTGGTGTGCACGTTGTAGAGGTCCACGAAGACACCTGCGGCCAACCGGACCCGGGACAGCGTGAAGCCCTTCGGCGTGAGGCAGTTGGTTCCCGTGCAGTCGTTCCACCGCACCCGCTCGAAGTCCTCGAAGGCGTGGTCCGAGAGGGTGTTGAGGCCGTCGCCGATGGCGGCGCCGCCACTGGTCGCGGTGCGGTACGGGTGGTTGTCGCCCGCGTAGAGCGCCGCGTGGTAGTTGAAGTCCTCCTGGACGTTGACGATGTCGTAGGCCCCCAACCGCGGTGAGATCAGCGGGGTGTTCGTCGCCGGGTGGCCGGAGCTCAGGCCCTCGGGCAGACCGGCGACGTTGTACGTCAGGACGTTGAAGGTGCCGGACGCGGCGGCCGTGGCCGCCCGGGCGGGGGCCGCGGCGGTCGCCGTGAGGCCGGTGAGGGCCAGGACGCCGGCCGCGAGGGTGCCGATGAGTCGTCTCATGTGGGGGTGTCTCCGGTCGGTCAGGAGCGGCGAAGAAGCTGAGCAAAGCTCAGATTGGGGCCGGCCGGAGGGACGCACAAGGGTTGTTGAGGAAACAGTCGGTGTAAGGGAGAAACCGCTTACTGCCTCTTGTTCCGCTTGCGCGGTTTGCGCTGCTCGCGGGGCACACTCCGGGACCGGAGAGCCGGTCGTGGCCGCGGCCCTCATCCGTTCACCCCCGTGTAGTGCCCCAGACTCCACCGCCAGAGCAGCCGTGAGCCGAGATACGTCAGCAGGCCCAGCAGCGGGGAGGCGGCCGCCAGCCAGTAGGGCACACCGGTGCCCTGGCCGTGGCCGGTCAGGACGGCGGCCGGGAAGTACGCGACGAACGCGAGGGGGAGGCCGTACGTCAGGAGGCCGCCCACCGCCTTGGGCAGCACGTTGAGCGGGTAGCTGCCGAAGGTGCCGAGGAGTTCCTCCAGCCAGCGGCCCCAGTAGTCGGCGGCCGGGAAGCGCAGCGCGGCGGCGGCGACCGCCGTGAACAGGGCGGCCTCCAGCAGCATGCCGCCGAGCACGGCCGCGACCAGGTACGAGATCCGGCCCGCCGTCCAGTCGAGGTGACTGCGGCCGAGCGCCGCCACCATCAGACCCACCGCGACGGTCAGATCGCCGATGGCGTTGGTCGGGAACACGCGCAGCTGGACCTGCCGGTGCACGGGCATCGGCCGGACCAGGCAGACGTCGATACCGCCTTCCTGGATGTAGTAACCGATGCCGTGCATGCGTCCCAGGAAGAGGACGAACAGGCCGTGGGCGAGCATCCGGGTCGCCGGGATGAGCAGCACGTCCGAGCTGTCCCAGCCCCCCATCCCGCTGAAGCGGGTCAGCAGCACGGTCGCGAACACGATCACCGAGACCTGCCAGACGGCGCCGATCGCGACCATCATCAGGAATTCCGAGCGGTACTCCAGCTGGGCGCGGAAGTTGAGACGCGTGATGCGCCACGCGAGGCGTACGGCTTTCAAGAACGTCAGCCTCCCTGCGAGATGACCTGCCGGGCGGCCAGTCGCCACACCAGTCGGGTGAACAGGGCCAGCGCGGCCACCCAGGCGGCCTGGACCAGCAGCGCGGGCACGGCGTCCGACAGCGGGATGCGGCCGACGTAGAGGGACAGTGGAACGCTCAGCGTGGCCTGGAACGGCAGGAAGCCGCTCAGCGTGACGAACCAGTCGGGGAAGAACCACAGCGGCGCGTAGACCCCGGACAGCAGGTTCTGCGCGAAGATCAGGATGAGCATGGCCGCGTTGTTGCGCAGGGTGAAGAAACACAGCTGGTCGATGGCCAGCATGACGTAGTACAGGATCCACTGGCCGAGCAGCAGGCTCAGCGCGAACACCCCGGCCACTGCGGCCGACCCGGGCGGCCGCACCACCGAGGCGGCCAGGCACACGGCGTAGCCGGCCAAGGCCCACGCGAGTCCGTACAGTTGCTCCCCCAGGGCCCGCAGGGCGTAGTACCGCCGGGGCGACAGCGGGCGCAGGTACCAGTAGACGATGGTGCCGAAGTGCATGTGCTGGATCACGGTGTCCCGGGCCGTGAACTGATCCAACTCCCTCAGCCGGGAAGCCAGTACGGCCAGCACGGCGTAGGTGACCGCCTGGTCGCGCGTGATTCCGGCGGTGGTTCCCGTATGGGCGTACAGGCCGTGCCACAGGGACGCCACCAGTACCACCTGGACGGCCAGCCGCAGCAGGGCGGCTGTCATCCGGGGCGGGGAGTGCAACTCGCCCAGCGGGGTGACCCGGGCGGCGCGCCAGGCGTACAGGACCGACATCACGCGTCTCCGGCCTGGACGTACGCGGTCCGCATCACGTCCTCCAACTCGGCCTCGTCGAGGGCGATGTCGGTGACCTCGTACCGCTCGATGACCGCTTTCAGCGCCTGGTGCACCGTCGGCGCGCCTGATTGGTCCGGACCGAACACCACCCGGGAGCCTTCGTGTCGCAGCACCGCGATCCCCGGCAGGGCCACGACCTCGGTCTGCGGGTCGGCGAGGGTGGCCCGCACCTGCCAGGTGGAACCGAACGTGCGACGGATCTCGTCGAGGGTGCCGTCCAGGACCAGGCGCCCGTGGTTGATCAGCACCACGCGTTCGGCGAGCCGCTCGACCTCCGTCATGTCGTGCGTGGTCAACAGGACGGTCCGGCCGCGCTCTTCGACCTGGTGACGCAGGAACTCGCGGACCTGTTCCTTCACCACCACGTCCATCCCGATCGTCGGCTCGTCGAGGAAGACGACGGGCGGGTCGTGCAGCAGCGCCGCCGCGAGATCGCAGCGCACGCGCTGGCCGAGGGAGAGGTGGCGCACCCGGGTGTCCCAGAACGAGGAGAGCTCCAGCAGGGCGTCGAACTCGCGCAGCCGGGAGGCGTGTTCGGCCTTCGGCACCTCGTAGATGTCCCGCAGGATCGCGAACGACTCGCGCACCGGCAGGTCCCACCACAGCTGGGTGCGCTGTCCGAACACGGCACCGATGTTGCGGGCGTTGCGTTCCCGTTCCCGGTACGGCACCACGCCCGCGACGCGCGCCTCGCCGGAGGTGGGGGTGAGGATGCCGGTGAGCATCTTGATGGTGGTGGACTTCCCGGCGCCGTTCGGGCCGAGCAGGGCGAGGAGTTCGCCAGCGGCCACGTCGAAGGTGATGTCGCGGACGGCGTGCTTGGCGACCCGCTCGGGATCGACCAGGGAGCGCAGGCCGCCGACGAGGCCGGGTCGACGGACGGTGGTGTGGAACGTGCGGGACAGGCCGCGCACCTCGATGCTGCCGATCACTCGTGGAACCTCCAGAGAAGCGCGGCCGGCCGGCTGGGGAGCCGGCCGGCCGCGGGAGACGTCATCACCGTGTCGGAATGTCGTTCACATGGTCAAGCGATCAATCGATCGCGGTGAAGACGAACGAGAACTCCGTGGGAGCGGCGTCGAGGAAGTACCGCGGCAACGGGCCCGGGCCGCAGGACTGGGATCCGATGCCGTGCTGGCCGTGGTCGAGGTTGACCCAGACCGTGTCGCCGGGTGTGAGGTCGGGCAGGTGCCGCGCCGCGTCCAGCTGCTCGGTCGTCCAGCGCCGCGCGGTGAACCAGAACTCCGCGTCGCCTTCGATCCGCAGCCCGCCGAGTTCCGCCCAGCGGACGCCGGCCCGGGCGCCGTTCTCCTGCGGGCGCACGTACGGCGTCTGCAGCTCCTCGATGCTCCCGTCCCACTGGCCGAGCATGGATGCGGCCCTGGTGTCCGGGTACGCCTCGCCGGGACCGCCGCCGAACCACTGCGCGTGCCCCGCGGAGGACGCCAGCCCGAAGCGGATGCCGATCCTGGGCAGCGGCACCTTCCAGTCGCCCTCGGGTCCCACCGAGACCGTCAGCTTCAGCCGTGTCCCGTCGGACGTCCAGCGGTACACGGTGCGCAGGCCCACCTCCCGGGCGGCCGACGCGACCCGGGTCCGTACGGTCAGCGCGTCGTCGCCCGACTCGACGCCGTCCAGGCGGTGCCGCATGCGATGCAGACCGTAGGTGCGCCAGAGCACGCCGTAGCGCGTGTCGTCCTGCCAGGACGCGCCGTCGTCGTTGTCGGTCGGCGCCCGCCACACATCCAGACGCAGCCCGGTCACGTCGACGCCGCCGATCGTCCTGAGTTCGCCGGTACGGGCGTCGAAGGCGCCCGGACCGAGCGTGATCAGCCGCTCGCCGGGGACGGGGCCCTCCGAGGCGGCGACGGTCACGGGTGCGCGCGGGGCGACGGTCTCCTGGCCCCACGCCACCGCATGACCCACGGACGCCCATGGGGTGTCCTCGGCGAGCAGCGCGCGGACGGTCCACTGCACCTCGGCGCCCTGGCCGTCGGGGGCCGCCGGCAGCTTGACCTCGGCCGACTCCCCGGGTGCGAGGGGCCCGACCGTGAGTTTCCTCGCGCCGGTGGGCAAACCGTCCACCTGGTGGGAGAACTCGAACTCCAGATGGGACAGGTCCGAGAAGTCGTACGCGTTGGTGACCCGTACGCTCCCGCCCGTGCCGTCGCCCTCGATGCGGACCGGCTCGATCACCTTCTTGTACTCGACCAGGCCCGGCGACGGCGTCCGGTCCGGGAAGACCAGACCGTCGCAGACGAAGTTGCCGTCGTGCAGCTCCTCGCCGAAGTCGCCGCCGTAGGCGTAACCCAGCTCCGGGTGCCTGATGCCGTGGTCGATCCACTCCCAGACGAAGGCGCCCTGGAGGCGGTCGTGCGCCTCGAAGATCCGCTGGTAGTCGGCCAGTCCACCCGGCCCGTTGCCCATGGCGTGGGCGTACTCACAGAGGATGAAGGGCAGTTGGCGACGCTTGCGGGTACCGCCGTCCAGCCCCTGTCCGATCCGCTCCACCTCGTCGTGGAAGGCGTACATGCGCGAATAGACGTCCGTGTCGCGGCAGTCGATGTCGCCTTCGTAGTGCACCAGGCGTGAGGCGTCGCGGTCGTGGATCCACTCGGCCATGGCGGTCAGACCGCGCCCGGTGCCCGCCTCGTTGCCGAGGGACCAGATGACGACCGACGGGTGGTTCTTGTCCCGTTCGACCATGCGGGCGGCGCGGTCGAGGAGAGCGGGGGTCCAGCGGTCGTCGTCGACGGGGTTGTCCCGCCAGTTCTGCTCGACGAAGCCGTGGGTCTCCAGGTCGCACTCGTCGATCACCCACAGCCCGTACTCGTCGCACAGGTCGAGGAAGGCCGGGTGGGGCGGGTAGTGAGAGGTGCGGACCGCGTTGACGTTGTGCCGCTTCATCAGCAGCACGTCCGCGCGCATCGTCTCCAGGTCGAGGGCCCGGCCCGTCTCCGGGTGCCACTCGTGCCGGTTGACGCCCTTGAAGAGGAGGGGGCGGCCGTTGACCTTGATCAGGCCGTCCGCGAGCTCCACGGTACGGAAACCGATGCGCAGAGGCACCCGTTCGCCCTCCGTCACCAGTTCGCCGTCGTACAGCGCGGGCGTCTCAGCCGTCCACGGCCGCACCGGCACCGTGACGGCCCGCCCGGTCTCGACATCGATGTCCAGGGAGGGCACGAGCACCCGTCCGTCGACGTCGGAGTCGACGCGCAGGGTGCCCTGCCCCGTGCCGTGGTCGTAGGAGGCGCGCACGAAGAAGTCGAGCACGCTGCCGGCCGGGCGGTGCAGCAGTGTGACGTCACGGAAGATGCCCGGCAGCCACCACTGGTCCTGGTCCTCCAGGTACGAGCCCGCCGACCACTGGTGGACGCGGACCGCGAGGACGTTGCCCGTCGGTCTGAGCAGATGCCCGACCGCGAACTCGTGCGGCACCCGCGAACCCTTGAACTCGCCCACGTCCGTGCCGTTCAGCCAGACGCGGGCGCAGGACTCGACGCCGTCGAACCGGAGAACGAAACCGCCTTCGGAAAGGTCCGGCCACCCGTCGGGCAGGTCGAAGACCCTCAGGTGGTCGCCGGTCGGGTTCTCGGTCGGCACCCTGGGCGGGTCGACGGGGAAGGGATACAGGTGGTTGGTGTAGATCGGCGAGCCGAAGGCCCCGTCGCCCTGGAGCACCCAGTGCCCCGGGACCGTGACCTCGGCCCAGTCCCCGGCGTCGTAACCGTCGTCGGCGAAGGAGTCGTCCTCGGCATCGGCCGTCCCGGACAGCCGGAAACGCCAGCTCCCGTTCAGCGAAAGGGAGCCGGCGTCCGAGGACGCGTACCAGGCACGGGGCGGAAGGGCCCCGCTGCCCGGCGAGACGTCCTCGACGTAGCCGATGTCAGTGGTGGTGCGGAAAGTCATCTGTCTCCAGGTCTCGAGAGGAGGGTGTCAGCCCTTGATGCCGGTCTGCGCGATGCCCTGCACCAGCCAGCGCTGGAGGAAGAGGAACACGAAGACCAGGGGCAGGATGGACATGGCCGTGGCCATGAAGATCAGATGGAAGATCACGGTCTGGTTGGTCATGTAGTTGGAGAGCGCGACCTGGACGGTCCACGAACCGGGGTCCTGACCGATGACCAGCGGCCACAGGAAGGAGTTCCAGCCGTTGATGAAGGTGATGGTCGCCATCGCCGCGAAGAAGTTGAGCGAGTTGGGCACCACGATGCGCCAGTAGGCGCCCCAGTAGCCCAGCCCGTCCACGCGTGCCGCCTCCTCCAGCTCCTTGGGGAACCCCAGGAAGTACTGCCGGAACAGGAAGCAGGTGAAACCACTGAACAGGCCCGGGATGATCAGACCCCGGTAGGTGTCCACCCAGCCGAGCGACGACACGAGGACGAAGCTCGGGACGAAGGTGACCGCCGTCGGGACCATCAGCGTGCCCAGGACGGCGTAGAAGACCTTGTTGGCGTGCTTGTACGGGATGCGGGCGAGCCCGTAGCCCGCGAGGGAGCACACCAGCAGGACACCGGCGGTGTGCAGGGTGGCCACGACCGCCGAGTTCCACAGGGACTGGGCGAAGGGCACCGTCTCGTCGGTGAACAGTTCGCTGATGTTGCCCCACTGGATGTCCGTGGGGAAGAACTTCCAGTTCTCTCCGGTGATCTCGGCGTCGGTGGAGAGGGCGTTGCGGATCAGCAGGTAGAACGGGATCAGGAAGAAGAAGCCGGCGATCCCGGTGGCGATGTAGAGGCCGGTGGAGCTCATCACGCCGCCGCCACGACCCTCGCGGCGGGGCCTGTCCGGCGGCGGCGCGGATTCCCGTGCCTCGGGCAACGTGGTGGTCACTTGGACTCCTCACCCCTTCCGAAGCCCAGGAACTTGCCCTGGAGCAGGGTCACGGCGCAGATCAGCACCGTCAGGATCACCGCGCCCGCGCTGCCGGCACCGTAGTCCTGGCTCTCGCCCAGGGCCTTGTAGTACAGCTCGACGAGGGGCGGACGACCCCATGTGGTCTTCGACAGGAGGTTGTAGAACTCGTCGAAGGCCTGGTAGGCGGCGATGAGCAGCAGGAGGATCACCGCGGTGGAGGTGGCGCGCAGCTGGGGCAGGGTGATGTACCGGAAGGTCTGCCAGCCCGGCTTGGCGCCGTCGATGGCGGCGGCCTCGTACAGCTCGCCCGGGATGTTCTGCAGCGCGGCCAGGAAAAGGATCATGTAGAAGCCGGACTGCAGCCACAGCCGTGCCGAGACGATGACGAGCCAGTACCAGGGCGGGTTGGGGTCGACCAGCCAGGCGATGTTCTCGATCCCGAACCAGCCGAGGACCGTGTTCATCATGCCGAAGCGGACCCCGCTGAAGATGGACATCTTCCAGATCAGCGAGGCGGCCACATAACTGCACGCGGTCGGCAGGAAGAAGACCGAACGGAAGAACGCCCGCATGAAGCGCAGCCGGTTCACCAGCAGGGCGAGGCCCAGGGAGAGCGCCCAGGTGGTGGGCACGATGAACGCCGCGAAGGCGGTGAAGGTGCCGAGCGAGCCGACGAAGTCGTCGTTCGTCAGCATGTACGTGTAGTTCTCGAAGCCGACGAACTTGTCGGGCGTGACGGTGAAGCGGGCCTCGAAGAAGCTGAGCCAGATGCTCCAGAGGATCGGCGCGTAGACGAAGATCGCCAGACCGATGAGGAACGGCCCGGTGAAGAGCCAGAAGTTGAAGGTGGGGCTGCCCCGCAGGCCCCGCCGCCGCTTGGCCGGTGAGGCCTTCGCCGGGGTGGGGCGCGCGAGGTCACGCGTGTGGGTCGTCGACATGTCGTGATCCGTCCCGCGGCCTATCCGAACAGCTTCTTGAGCTCGCGGTTGACGGCCGTGTCGGCCTTGTCGAGCGCGGCCTCCGGGTCCATGTCCTTGCGGACGCTGTTGGCGAAGACGTCCTCGAGGGAGGTGCGCATGGCCTGGGTCCAGCCGATGTTGTCGAAGTGCCCGAACTCGTTGAAGAGCCGGACGCCCTCAGCGGCGTTGCCCGACTTCAGCTTGGTGGCCGTCTGCGCGATCGAGGTGCGCGGCGGGATGTGGAAGCCGAAGGAGGTGGCCCACTCCTCCTGGTACTTCTTCTGGTCGATCCACAGCCACTTGACGTACTCCTTGGCCGCTTCGACGTTCTTGCCCTTGGCGTTGACGAACATCGACCAACCGCCGTTGTAGACCGACTGCTTGCCGGAGTCGATGGTCTTCGGGAAGGGGAAGACACCCCAGTCGTCGCCGAGCGCCTGCTGGATCGCCGGCATCGCCCACATGCCACAGAACTGGATGGCACACAGGCCCTGGTTGAGCGAGGAGGGGTCCCAGGAGGCGGTCGGTGCGCCGAGGAGAAGGTCGCCGCTGGTGAACAGCTTGCGCATCTTCTTGATGCCTTCGATGACGCCGGGGGTGTGGTAAGCGATCTCGTTCTTCTCGTTGAGGTGGTCCGCGCCGGCCGACCAGATCATCGTGTCGATGACGCTGTGCAGGTCGTCGCCCATGTACAGGCCCTTGACCTTGCCGGTGGTGAGCTTGGCGGCGGCCTCCGCCAGTTCGTCGAGCGTGGTCGGCACGTCGACCTTCGCCTTCTCCAGCAACGACTTGCGGTAGAAGAAGAACTGCGGGTCGTCGATCATGCGGACGCCGTATATCTTGCCGTCCACCGTGTGCGACTTGATGTCGGCCGGGTTGAAGTCGTCCTTGACCGGCGTGATGATGTCGGTCAGATCCGCCACCTGACCACTCTTGATCAGCTGGATCTGCGGGTGGAACTCGAAGAGGTCGGGCGCGCTCTTGGTGAGCAGCGTCGCGAAGAGCTTGCTCTCGAAGTCGGCGCTGGTGATCCACTGCGTGGTCACGTTCGCCTTGTCGTAGGCCTTCGCGTACTTCTTGATGGCCTGCTCGGTGCCCTGCTCGCCGTACGCGTGGAAGAACTGCGTCAGGTTGACGCCCGAACCGGAGCCACCGCTGCGGCCGTTGTTGCCGCCGCAGGCGGCGAGCGAGCCGGCCGCGGCCATGCCCGCGGCGGCCCGGAAGAGGGATCGGCGGGACCAGTTGCTGTTGCTCATTGCCGACATGTGACGTCCTTGTCTCGAGTACGGCTGCGGCTGGGCGGCTTCAGCGCCAGATGGCTTGAATGGCGTTGCGGAGCCGGACGTTAACCTTCGGCTAAGGCTTCGGCAAGGGGTTGGACGAAGTCTGTTCGAAGCGTTGTGATCGGTTCGGGATGGCGAACGCAAGGGGCGGTGGGCAGGGGTGTGACCCGGCTGCCGCCGGGGTAACGCGGGTCGGCGTCAGGTGGGTTGAGGGCCGCCGGTGTCAGGGCCGGCGGCCCTCGGTCATAGGGGTGATCCCCGTGCGGCTACGGCCGGGACCGAACCTCGTCGGCCTCGGCGGTGCGGCTGTGGAGGATCACCTGCGAGCCGTCGACGAGCGTCCGATCGCCGACGGAGGGGGCCTGTCCGCCGGTCCGGCCGACAAGGTGTCCGTTGGCGTTCGCCGATCGTCGCGGGGGGACGTCACCGGTGAGCGGGCCCGCCGCGCCGGCCCCCGGCCTCCGGCGGGCGGACGTCCTCTCCCGTCCCGGGGCGCCGGCCGCACGTCGTGCACCAGGGCCGCAGGCCGGCGCCCACGCGGGCGTGACGGAGGCGTCGCCCGCGCCCGCGCCCGCGCCGGCGCCCGCGCCCGCGTCCGCGCCCGCGTCCGCGGCCGGCGGCGCGGCGGAGCGTTCTGCGTCCGGGGCCGCGGGACGGCGGGCGAACCGCCGGGCTTCTTCCGGTCGAGGACGTAAGTCGCCGTCGGCTCGCGTCATGGGCTGCTTCCCTTCCGTCGTCGTGGGGGTGGGGGCGTCGCGGTGCGCACGGTTCAGGCGGGCGGTGCGGTACGGCTCCTGGTGGCGGCGAAGACGGCCCGCTTGGTGTGTCTCTGCCCGACCGACTGCAACGCTCCTTCGAGCGCGAACGTCGCCGCGCCCAGACAGGCCGGGTCGGTGGGGATCGGGGAAAGGACGATCCGGTTGGCGGCCAGCGGCCGTTTCAGCGCGTGCCGGGCCACGGCCTCGCGCACCTCGTCGAGGAGGGGTTCGCCGAGCCGGGCCGCGACCCAGCTGCTCAGCACGACCACCTCGGGGTTGAGCACGTTGACCAGGTTGGCGATGCCGGCGCCGAGGTAACGGGCGGTGTCGCGGACCACCTTGACGGCGACCGGGTCGCCCGCGACGACCGCGGCGGCCAGGGCGTCGATGGTGGCGGTCTGGTCGTCGGGGTGCAACAGCGGGCTCCGCGGGCTGAGTTCCCGCAGGTTCTGCATGATGCCGGGCGCGCCGACGTACGTCTCCACGCAGCCGTGGTTGCCGCAGCGGCAGAGTCTGCCGTCGAGCACCAGGGTGGTGTGCCCCCACTCGCCCGCGCTGTTGCTGACACCCCGGTGCAGTTCACCGCCGAGGACCAGGCCGGCCCCGACTCCCGTACCCAGGTTGACCACCACGGCGTCCCCGTGTCCGCGCGCCGCCCCGAACCACAGCTCGGCGACCGCGCCGGCGCGCAGCGGGTTGTCCAAGTACAGGGGATACGCGATGTGTTCGGAGAGCAGGTCGAGCAACGGGACGTCGTGCCAGTCCCAGTTGGGCGCGTACTCGGAGATGCCGGTGGCGCGGTCCACCTGGCCCGGCACGCTCACCCCGACGCCCAGCACCCGGGCGGCCTCGACCCCGGCCTGCGCGACGACCGAACCGGCGGCCGCGGCGACATGGCCGACCACCTGCTCGGGGCGGCTCTCGCCGGGCCGCATGTTCTCCTCGGCGCGGGCCAGCACGTTCAGGGCGAGGTCGAAGAGCTCGACATGGACGTAGGTCTCCGCGATGTCGACGCCGATCAACGCGCCCCCCGACGCGTTGACGGCCACGAGGCCCCGGGGGCGGCCACCCGCCGAGTCCTCGAACCCGACCTCGGTGATCATGCGGAGGTCGAGCAGTTCGCCGACGAGGGTGGCGACGGTGGCGAGCGAGAGACCGGTCGCGGCCGCGAGCTCCTGCCGGGAGGTGGGCGAGGCGGCGATGATCTGGCGCAGCACCTCGTAGCGGTTCGCGGTGCGGATGTCACGTGATGTGCCGCGCTTCATGGAACGTGCCCCCTCATCCCTTCCGTCCCTCTCCGTGCCGGACGGGCCCGCACCGCGACGGCACCGGCGCCGCGCCAGGCTATGGGGTGCCGAACCGTTCTACAAGGGGTTAGGAAAGGGGCTTTATAAAGTCGCCCCGAGGCAGCGCGCGGTCAGCCCGCCAGAACGTCCCGCACGAAGGCGTTGGTGAACTTCGCGGCCGGATCCAGCACCCGCGCCAGGGCCGTGAAGTCGTCGATCCGCGGGTACCGCGCGCGCACCACGCCGGCCGGTACCTCGAACACCTTGCCCCAGTGCGGCCGCGGTTCGAAGGGCTCCAGCGCGGCTTCCACCGCCCGCACCACCGGCAGCACGGCCACCGTGTCCTCGACCCAGGTGAAGTGCAGCGCCACGGTGTCCCGGCCGTAGGAGGGGCTCAGCCACTGCTCATCGGCGGCCACCGTACGCACTTCGCAGATCTGGAGCACGGGGGCGACCGTCTGCCGGATACCGTCGATCGCGTGCAGCGCCTCGGTGGCGTGCCGACGCGGCAGCAGATACTCGCTCTGCAGCTCGTTCCCGCTGCTCGGCGTGAACTCCGCCCGGAAGTGCGGCAGCCGCTCGTGCCACGGCCCCGGCACCCCGAACTGCTCGGTGCAGTTGACCGCCGGCATGCCGGGCACCGGATGCAGCGCCTCCACGGCCGGCGCGGCCCACGGGAAGTCGGCGAGGGGCTCGTCCGCGCGCCGCTTCAGCCACACCTGCCGGAAGCCGGGGGCGGCCCAGTCGGTGAACAGGCTGACGCTGTAAGCGGCCGCTGCGACGGTCTCGAAGTCCAGCCCGTCCAGCGGCAGTTCGGTGAACAGATGCTGCTCCACCTCGAAGCCGGGCTCCAGGTCGAGGACGAGCGCGGTGACCACGCCGAGAGCGCCCAGCGAGGTGACGGCCCCGCCGAACCGGCGGTCGCCGCGTCCGATGACGACGGTCGAGCCGTCGGCGGTGACGATCTCCACCTCCCGTACGGCCGAGGCGAGCGAGCCGTTGCCGACCCCCGACCCGTGCGTACCGGTCGCGACCGAGCCGGCGACCGAGATGTGCGGCAAGGAGGCCATGTTCGGCAGCGCGAGCCCGTGCTCGTGCACGAGGCGCGCCAGCTCGGCGTACCGGACCCCGCCCCCGACCCGCACGGTCCGGGCCGCCGTGTCGACGTCGACCTCACCGGTCAGAGCCTCCAGCGACAGCAGTACCCCGTCGCCGCCGGGCTCGGCGATCTCGTTGAACGAGTGCCCGCTGCCCAGCACCCGCACCCGCCCGCTCCCGGCCACGAGTGAGCGCAGCGCGTCGAGGGAGCGCGGACGGTGCAGTTCCGTGGCGGCGAAGGTGATGTTGCCGGCCCAGTTGGTCACGGTTTCGGTCATGCGACTGCTCGCTCCTCCCGAGGAGATCGAGAACCCGGAGTTCCCAGGTGGAACCTACCTTGCCCGCGACACGGGGCCCCCGCCCCCACCCGCGCGCCGCCGGGGGCATACCGTGAGGAGTCGTACGTGTGACCGGGAGGAGAGAGGGATGGGCAGCCGTACCGCGCTGGTCGAGGATCTGATGGAGCGGTTTCCGCATGTACCGCGGGAGGCCGTCTTCAAGGAGGACCTGCTGCGTGGAGGTGTGGCCTTCGACCCCTCCGCCCTGAGCGACAACGAGTCGGGCGAGGTCAAACCGAAGTCCTACTTCATCTTCTCCTTCGACCACGGCACCCTGCCCGAGCTGGGCGAGGCCGCGCTGCGTCGCCCGCCGGAGGAGATCATCCTCACGGGAGGCCCGTACGACCTGCGGCGCACGGTCGTCTCGGTCCGCGTGAACCCGTCCTCCCCGTACCGCGTCGCGGCGGACGGCGAGGGCCTGCTCGGGCTGTACCTCGACGGCAGGCGCATCGCCGACGTCGGCGTGCCGCCGATGCCGGAGTACTACCGGCACAAGCTCTCCAACGGGAAGTCCGTCATGGAGGTCGCCCCGACCATCCAGTGGGGTTACCTGATCTACCTGACGGTTTTCCGGGTGTGCCAGTACTTCGGCGCCAAGGAGGAGTGCCAGTACTGCGACATCAACCACAACTGGCGCCAGCACAAGGCGGCCGGCCGGCCGTACACGGGCGTGAAGGACGTCGAGGAGGTCCTCGAAGCCCTGGAGATCATCGACCGGTACGACACCCAGAAGGCGTCCACCGCCTACACCCTCACCGGCGGCGCCATCACCAAGACCGTCGCGGGTCGCGACGAGGCCGATTTCTACGGTCACTACGCCAAGGCCATCGAGGAGCGCTTCCCGGGCCGTTGGATCGGCAAGGTCGTCGCCCAGGCACTGCCCCGCGACGACGTCCAGCGCTTCAAGGACTACGGGGTGCAGATCTACCACCCCAACTACGAGGTGTGGGACCGCCGTCTGTTCGAGTTGTACTGCCCGGGCAAGGAGCGCTACGTCGGCCGCGACGAGTGGCACAAGCGGATCCTCGACTCGGCGGAGATCTTCGGCGCGCGCAACGTGATCCCCAACTTCGTCGCGGGGGTGGAGATGGCCGAGCCCTTCGGCTTCACCACCGTCGACGAGGCCATCGCCTCCACCACCGAGGGCCTGCGTTTCTTCATGTCGCAGGGCATCACGCCCCGCTTCACCACCTGGTGCCCCGAGCCCACCACCCCGCTCGGCAAGGCCAACCCCCAGGGCGCGCCGCTCGAGTACCACATCCGGCTGCTGGAGGCGTACCGCGCCACCATGGACGAGTTCGGGCTCGCCTCGCCTCCCGGTTACGGCCTGCCCGGACCCGGCCGCGCGGTGTTCTCCGTGAGCTCCTTCATGGACAGCCTTCCGGCGCAGGACTCGGCGACCGTATAGTCCCGGCACCGGTGTCGGTTCCCGAAACCGGTGTCGAAACCTGGTGCCGGTGTTGAACACGGGGCGGTCCGCGCCCGTACTGGAGGCCGGAGTACCGGGCGCGGTCGGCTGCTCGTCGTCCTGTTCCGCCGTCTGTCCTGCTGTCCTGACATGACATCTGAACAGGGCGCTTGTCAGTTGTGTTGGAAACGTGAAAAGCTCTGCCCCTGCCGCGAGGTTCCCCCCAACTCCATTGCCGTCATGGTGAGTTGACCTCGCTTGTGGATGCAGGAGACTCATGCCCGACCTGCCGACCCCGAAGGACGCCGCCGAGGCCGCACTGTTCTCCGAGTGCTGGGACGCCGTCCTGTCGTACGCCGACCTGTGCACGTCCGGCTCGACCGCGGCGAACCAGCTGGCCCGTGAGGCGTTCGCGCTCGGCATACGCGAGGCCCGCGCAGCCGAGGACGGCGCCGCGCGCGGTGCCGGCCGCCGCTCGTCCCGGCTGCCCCGGATCCCGCTGCTGCTGACCGCCGTACGCACCACGGCGGCCACCTGGGAGGCCCGGGGACAGGGCCACAAACTCGACCCCGATCTGCGCCTGTGGCTGAACTCAGGCAAGGCCGCACGGTACGTCGGACCGCCCCTGAGCCGTCCCATCGCCCTGCGCGGACTGCGTGACATGCAGGAACCGGACGCCGCCCTGCTGTGGCTGGCCGAGGTGGAGGCGCTGCCGCTGCACGCCGTGATCCGCCGTCAGGGCCTGGACCCGACCGCGGCGGTGGAGGAGCTGAACCAGGTCCGCGGTCTGTTCCGGGACCGCTGCCACCGCAACCATCTCGACACCCCGATGGACGCGGAGTGCCGCAGCTACGTCCGGCTCCTGGACGCCGTCACCCGCTCGCCCGCCGCCGACACGCCCCCCGACCTCTCCCGGCATCTCGCCACCTGCGTGGAGTGCGCCGAGGCCGCCGCCTGCCTGCGGCTGCACGGAGGCGGACTGCCCGCGGCCCTCGCCCAGGGGGTCATCGGCTGGGGCGGCCTCGCCTACCTGGAGCGCCGCCGCCGGGCTTCCGAGGTGCGCCTCGGCGCCGGACGCCCCGACGCGCCGGACGCCGAGGGCACGGCCGCATACGCCGCCGCGGGCAGGGCGCGCGCCCTGCGCAGCGGAATGCTCGTCGCCGCCGTCCTGGTCTCCGGGCTGGCCCTCGCGGTGTCGATGATGCCCGGCGACAGCAGCGGCGAGAGCGGTGGCGAGCGCGTCGCGAAGGGCAACCCCGGGGACAGCAGCCCGGTGGCGGGCCCCGGCTCCGTCCTGCCGTCCGCCGATCCCGCCACCTCCGCCGCGCCTTCCTCGTCCGGTCCGGCGCCGTCCGGGAGCGGTACGCCGAAGACGCCGGACGCCGACGACGCCGGTAAGCCCGACCCCGAGCCCCAGGGCACCTCCTCGGCCACCGCCGGCGCCGGGGGGAGCGAGGACCCGGCGGCCTGCGAGGTCAAGTACGACCTCGTCAACCAGTGGCCCGACGGCTTCCAGGCCACCGTCACCGTGACCACCGCCACGACGCTCGACGCGTGGCGCCTGGCCTGGTCCTTCCGCGACGGCCAGAAGGTCGACCAGATGTGGGACGCGAGCGTCGCCCAGAACGGCTCACGCGTCACCGCGACCGCCGCCGACTACAACAGGTCCGTCGCGGCGAACGGCACCCTCACCTTCGGCTTCCTCGCCTCGTGGCAGAACAAGAACTCCGCGCCGTACGCGTTCACCCTCAACGGGCAGACGTGCACGATTTCTTGACGCGCGACGGCTGAACCGGTCGTGGACGAAGCCGGCGCGAGGGTCCGCCCGGCGCCGGGCGCGGACGGCCGGTGACGGAGAGTCCGGGGGAGCAGGCCGCCTGCGCGGCCGGCTCCCCCGAGGCGTGGACCTCCGGCGTGGGTCGCCTGCCGGTGTGGTGCGCGGTCCCGCCCGGCGCGCTGGGCGGCGTCGGTGAGCGGGCCGAAATCGGGTGGCGTCCGCCGTCGTGGATTCCTATGCTGAGGGAGCTTCGCGCGGTGGCCGACGGTCGCCGCGGTCAGCTGTGCAGAGAACGGGAGGTGTGACCGATGACTGTCGCCGAAAAGGGTGCTGTTCGCAGCGACCAGACGTTCGTCCACTCCACCTCCGCGGTCTCCGGCTGACCACTTCACCTGCTTCGCGCGCCCGTGAGCGCGCTGCCGGGATCGCCCTGTGAAGGGTCTCCCTTGACTTTCTCCGCTTCTCCGACGGCTTCGTCGTCGGCTTCTTCTTCGTCGACCTCGTCGCACCCGCTCGCCGCCTACGGCTGGGACGGGGGCTGGGACACCGAGTTCGCCCCCCATGCCGCGCAGGGTCTTCTGCCCGGCCGTGTCGTCCGGGTCGACCGTGGCCTGTGCGATGTCGTCACCCCGGCCGGAGTCGTCCGCGCCGACACCGAGTTCGTCGTTCCCCGTGACCCGATGAAGGTCGTGTGCACGGGGGACTGGGCCGCCGTCGATCCCGAGGGCCGCGACCCGCGCTACGTCCGCACGCTGCTGCCGCGGCGTACCGCGTTCGTGCGCTCCACCTCCTCCAAGCGGTCCGAGGGACAGGTCCTCGCGGCCAACGTCGACCACGCGGTCGTCGCGATGTCCCTGGCCGTGGAACTCGACCTCGGCCGCATCGAGCGGTTCCTCGCGCTGGCCTGGGAGTCCGGCGCACAACCCGTCGTCGTGCTCACCAAGGCCGACCTCGTGCCCGACCCGGTGGCGCTGTCGTACCTCGTCGAGGACGTCGGGACCAGCGCGCCGGGCGTGCCGGTGCTCACCGTCTGCGCGCGGGACGGCGAGGGCGTCGAGGAGCTCGCCGATCTCGTCGGCCGGGGCACCTCCGTGCTGCTCGGGGCGTCCGGCGCGGGCAAGTCGACGCTCGCGAACGCGCTCGTGGGCGCGGACGTGATGGACGTCCGGGCCACCCGCGACATGGACGGCAAGGGGCGGCACACCACCACCACCCGCAACCTGCTGCCGCTGCCCGGCGGGGGCGTCCTCATCGACACGCCCGGGCTGCGCGGCGTCGGCCTCTGGGACGCGGGCGCCGGGGTCGGACAGGTCTTCTCGGAGATCGAGGAGTTCGCCCTGAACTGCCGGTTCCACGACTGCGCGCACGAGTCCGAGCCGGGATGCGCGGTGCGGGCGGCCGTCGACGACGGGGAGTTGCCCGTGCGTCGGCTGGAGAGCTATCGCAAGCTCGTCCGGGAGAACCAGTGGATCGTCGCCAAGTCCGACGCCCGGATGCGCGCCGACGTCCGTCAGGACTGGAAGCGCAGGCAGGCCGCCGGCCGGGCGGCGGGGGAGGCGAAGCGGGGACGGGGGCCATGGCGTCCCGCACCTCCCCGGTAGCGGTGGCGGTAGCGGTGGCGGTGGCGGTGGCTGTGGCCGTGGCTGTCGCCGGTCCGGCAGCCGGTTCGGGAGCCGGTCCCGCAGCCGGTTCTCCTTTCAGCGTCACGTCCGATTTCCGCTAGCGGGGTCGCCCTCGCGGGCGAAGACTGGGACCCATGACGGACCAGGACACCCGCTACGAGGCGGTCCGCAGCAGGGACGCCAGGTTCGACGGCGAGTTCTTCTTCGCCGTCGAGACCACCGGCATCTACTGCCGGCCCAGCTGCCCCGCCGTGACGCCGAAGCGCCACAACGTGCGCTTCTTCGCGACGGCCGCCGCCGCGCAGGGCTCGGGATTCAGGGCCTGCCGGCGGTGCCGCCCGGACGCCGTGCCGGGATCGGCGGACTGGAACGCGCGTGCCGACGTCGTCGGCCGGGCGATGCGGCTGATCGGCGACGGCGTCGTCGACCGGGAGGGCGTCGCCGGACTCGCCGTGCGGCTCGGCTACAGCGCCCGCCAGGTGCAGCGGCAGCTCACCGCCGAACTGGGCGCGGGACCGGTCGCCCTCGCCCGGGCGCAGCGCGCGCACACCGCGCGGGTGCTGCTGCAGACGACGGGCCTGCCGGTCACGGAGATCGCCTTCGCGGCCGGGTTCGCCAGCGTGCGCCAGTTCAACGACACCGTCCGGACCGTGTACGCGGCCACCCCGACCGCACTGCGGGCCGCGGTACGCACCGCCGACCGCACCGCGACCCCGTCCGCCGGGATTCCGCTGCGGCTCGCCCACCGGGGCCCGTACCACGCGGGCGCCGTGTTCGATCTGCTGCGCCGGGAGGCGGTGGCCGGGGTGGAGGAGGTGAGCGGACCGCCCGGCGGGCGTACCTACCGCCGTACGCTGCGGCTGCCGTACGGCACCGGGATCGTGGCGGTCGACGAGCGGGCAGGGGGCCCGGGCCGGGCCTCGGCCGTGCATCCCGGCGGCTGGCTCGACGCGCGGCTGCATCTGACCGACCCGCGCGACCTCACCACCGCCGTCCAGCGGCTGCGTCGGCTGTTCGACCTCGACTCCGACCCGTACGCCGTCGACGAGCGGCTCGGCGCCGATCCGCGGCTCGCCCCGCTGGTCGCCGCCCGGCCCGGGCTGCGCGCGCCGGGGGCCGCCGATCCCGAGGAGTACGCGGTGCGGGCGGTCGTGGGGCGGGCGGCGGCCGAACTGCTCGTCCGTGCCTACGGCAAGGCCCTCGACGCGCCCTGCGGAACTCTCACCCACCTCTTCCCCGAACCGGCCGTCCTGGCGCAGGCGGCGTCCGGGTCAGGGCCAGGGCCCGGGCGCAGGTCCGGGGCTGAGCCCGGGGCCGGGACCGAGTCCGTGTTCGACGGGCCGCTGGGCGCCCTCGCCACCGCCCTCGCCGACGGCACCGTAAGGCTGGACCCGGGCGTCGACCGGGACGACGCCCGGGAAGCGCTGCTCGCGCTGCCCGGGCTGGACGCCCGTACGATCGCGGAGATCCGGGCCCGGGCCCTCGGCGACCCCGACGTCGTGCCACCCGGCGTGCACGCCCCCGACACCTGGCGCCCCTGGCGCACCTATGCCCTGCACCACCTGCGCGCCGCGGAGGAACGATGACCGACCTGACGTACTGGACCAGCGTGGAGAGCCCGCTCGGTCCGCTGCTGCTCACCGCCGACCCCGACTCCATCCTGACCTCCCTGTCCGTGCCCGGACAGAAGGGCGGGCGGACCGTCCAGGACGGCTGGCGGCACGACCGCGGGCCCTTCCGCGCCGCCGAGGAACAGCTCGCCGCCTACTTCGCCGCCGAGCTGAAGGAGTTCCGGCTGCCCCTGCGCGCCGAAGGCACCGCGTTCCGCGAGCGCGTGTGGGCCGCCCTCGACTCCGTGCCCTACGGGGCG
This sequence comes from Streptomyces sp. NPDC088157, assembly GCF_044741545.1. Lineage (NCBI taxonomy): Bacteria > Bacillati > Actinomycetota > Actinomycetes > Kitasatosporales > Streptomycetaceae > Streptomyces > Streptomyces sp. NPDC088157. The sequence continues at coordinate 182,018 of NZ_JBIUSU010000006.1, read as the reverse complement.
ACCACGACCTACGGCGAGATCGCCGCCCGGGTCGGCGCCTCACGGATGGCCGTACGCGCCGTCGGAGGGGCGATCGGGGCGAATCCGCTGCTGATCCTGCGGCCCTGCCACCGGGTGATCGGCGCCGACGGCACGCTGACGGGATACGCGGGCGGTCTGGAGCGCAAGATCCGGCTGCTCACCCTGGAGGGCTCGCTCTGAGGCGCTCCCTCCGGCCGCCGGGAAGCGTCACCCCCACAGAACCGCTCCCAGCCACGCCCCCATGATCAACAGGCAGGTGAACAGCTCCGTGCAGACGCTGGAGCCGCCCGAGCGCATCGCCGTGCGAAGGGCCGCCCGGGCTTCGCCGTGACGGCCGAGGCGGAGCCGCTCGGAGAGGTAGATCCCTCCCATGAAGCCGGGGATCGCGCCGAGTACGGGGAGCAGGAAGAACCCGAGGAGCGCGCCGAGCCCCGCGTACACCGCCATCCGGGGAGTCGCGCCGCTCTCGCGCAGCCGCCGGGGCGGCAGTGCCCAGCGCACCACCTGCGAGAGGAACAGCGTCACCGTGGCGCCGACCAGCACGCCCCAGGCGACCGCCTGCGGATCCTCCAGCGCCCACCACAGGACCGCGGCCCACACCAGCCACGATCCCGGCACGCCGGGCACCAGCACTCCGCACAGGCCGAGCAGAATGACCAGTCCGACCAGCAGGAGTTGCGACACTCCCATCTGCCCAGGGTGCCCGAGACAAGGAGAAGACGCAGGTCAAGGCGTACGGCTTCGGGACGCGGCAGCGCCGACACGACGCAGCGCGGACCAGTACGGTCAGCGCTCCCGGGCCACCCAGCCGCGTTCGTACGCGTGCCAGCCCAGTTGCAACCGGGTCGTCACTCCCGCCAGTTCCATCAACCTCTTCACCCGTCGCTGTACGGTCCGCAGCCCGAGGTCGAGCTGCTTGGCCGCGCTCGCGTCGGTCATCCCGGCCAGCAGCAGGGAAAGGATCTCCAGGTCGGCGGCGTCGGGACCGTCCGGGGCCTGCTCGGCGACACCGGCCGTGCCGAGGCGCAGCGGCAGCGCGTCCCGCCACACCGACTCGAACAGGCCCGACAGCAGCTCCAGCAGCCCGCTGGCATGCACCACCAGCGCGGCCGGCTCCCCCGAGCGGCCGGTCAGCGGCACCAGGGCGAGCGAGCGGTCGGCGACCACCAGCTTCGTCGGCACCTGGTCCACCACCCGGACCTGCTCGTTCCGGCCCAGCGCGGCGGCCAGCTCCGTCATGCCGTCCGGCTGGTCGAGCACCGCCCGCTCCAGTACGACGCGGTAGCGCACCCCGCGCTCGGCCGCCCGCTCCTCCGCGTCGTTCTCGCCGCCGGTCACCGCCACCGGCGTGCCGGTCACGAGCGCGCACACCTCCTCGCTCGCCCCGAGCTGGATCTGGAGGAAGCGCTGGGCGACGGCGGCGGCGCCCGTCACCACCTCGACCAGATCGTGCACCGCCGGTTCGGCGCCGGCCGCCCGGTACTCCTCCGCGAGCAGGGCCGCCGCCAGCTCGGCCTTCTCCAACTCGTGACGCTGCTGGGTGAGCAGCGCGCTCAGCGCGACGCCCGGAGGCGCGGCGACCCAGCGGCCGGGGCGACCCGAGGACTGCGCGGCGAGACCGTGCCGTTCCAGCCGACGCAGCGCGCGTTCGGTGTCGTGCTCGCCGAGGGCCAGCCGGCGCGCCAGATCGGGCACGTCGGCGGCGCCCACCGACACCAGCGCCCGGTACGCCGACTCGTGTGTCTCGTCGAGCCCTATAGCTCCCAGCATCGGGTGCCTTCCTCCTTCTGACGTCCGGTGAGTGGCGGGAAACAGCCACGGCGTAAACCCGCCGCCGCACATCATCGCCGTACCGCCGGTCACTCTGCCAAGGTGTGGCCACGGCGGGAACACGTGATCATCCACTGGCCATCCACAGCGGACGTCCGACAACGCCCACGGACTCGGACCGGCCGGCCACGACGCCGCGGCGCGAGACCTTTCGAGAACGTGACCGGGGCTCATGACGCGCAGGGGCGCCCAGGGGATCTGGGCCCGGGTCACCTCATGTCGCCGGGCGGTTCTCCCGTGGGGGGTGGAACCGCCCGGCGACCGCTGTCACACCTCGCCTCGCACTGCCGTTCAGGACTTCACTCGGGCCTCTGTTCGACACTCTTGGCGTGGCGCAATTTCCGGATGCCCCGTTTTCAACCGGGCCGGGCGGTGGACAATTGGGGGCATGAGCCAGCAGGGGGGAACGCCCACCGGTCACGAGGACGACTGGTGGGGGCAGCTGTACGACGACTCCACCGAGGACACGGGGCCCGCGCGCACCGCCGACTCCCTGGACGACCGTTTCGCCTCGGCCGCCGGAGCGGTGCGCTCCGCGGATGCGGCGGAGAGCGTCGGCACGGGAGCCGCGGCGGCCTCGCGGCACCCGGAGGGCGGCGCGGACGCGGCGGACGCTCCCGGAGCCGCGGGCCCGGTGCCGGCACCTCGCGCCGAACCCGCCGAACCCGGCGGGCGCCCCGACTGGTGGACCTCGCCGACCGCGACGGCGGCAGGGACGACGACCTCCGCGGAGGCCACCGTTCCGCCGCCCAGAAGCCGATCCACCGCCGAGTCCGCTCCTGGGCGGGACATCGGGCGGCTCGGCGGACCCGACTTCGAACAGGCCGGTTCCAGTGCCGGTGCCGGTCCGCGTGACGGTCCCGGACGCGACGTCGACGGGCGTGACGGGCGCGGTGACGCCGGACATGACGGCGAGCGTGGCGTCGGACTCGGCGCCGAGCGTGACAGCGAGCGGGGCCCTCGGCGCGACACCGTGCGGGGTACCGGACGGGACGGCGTCGGCGGCAGTCCCGTACGTGATGCCGCCGGGGCGGGGGCCGACGTCGGTGCGGGTGGCGTCGAAGCGGGCCCGGGTGTCCGTCCGCCGGGTCGACACCGTGCTCCCTGGGAGCCGCCGTCGGTGACGCCCGCCGGTGCCACGAACTTCCCGCCCGGCCCACTGCCGCAGGGCTTCGCCCAGCGGCAGTCCCGCGGCTCCGCCTCCGGCACCGACGGCCTCACGTCGACGGGGACACCCCCCGGCGCCTCCGACGAGCCCCCGACGCCCTCCGTTCCACCCGCACAGCCGCCGCTGCCGACGACCTCCCCGGCCGGGGCGGCGACTTCACCCACCGGGCCGGCGACCTCACCGCCCGGGCCGGTGTCCGCGACCGGGTCGGACGCCGCGCCGCCCGTACCCTCCGTGCCGCCGGCCCCGCCCGCGATGCCACCCGTTCCGGCCCACGCGCCGTCACCTCCGATGGCCCCCACGACCTCGGTGGCCGGCACCACGGCACCCCTCGGTCCGACGAACCCCGCACCGGCCCCCGCCCGCGGGCCGGCCTCAGACCCCACGCCGGTGGCGGACCGCGCGCCAGGCTCGCAGCACGCCCCAGGCGCCCCCGTTTCCCCGAGCACCCCCGTCCCGGTCCCCCCGAGCACTTCAGCCCCGCTCCCCGTCTCCCCGCCGGACCATCCCCCCACCCTCCCCGGCATTTCCGCCCTTCCCGTGCTGCCCGACCTTCCGCCCCTTCCCGTCTCCAAGGACTACGTCGGTTCCGGTCCGCCGACCTACGACGCGGAGCCCACCGCCCTTCCCCCCGCGGACCCGGACGACCTGGACGACCTGGTCGCCGACACCGTCCTGGACGGAGCCCGGTACGGGGCCTTCGCGCTGCGGGCCGCGTCCGTGCGCGGGGACTCCGCGCGGTACCGGGGGGAGCCGCGCCGTGACTCGCTTCTCACCGCCCGCTTCGGCGCGGGCGACCACGCGCTGATCCTGGTCGCGATGGCGACCGGGGCCCGGGCGACCCCGGGAGCGCATCGGGCGGCCGCCGAGGTGTGTCAGTGGATCGGGCGGGCCGTGGGCCGCAGCCATGTCCGGCTCGCGGAGGACATAAGGGCGGCCCGGCGCGGAGACCTGAAGTCGGGCCTGCACCGCCTCACCGACCGCAGCCTCGGCCGGCTTCGCGCCGGCGCCGCCGAACAGGGCCTGGAACCGGACGAGTACGCGGCGACGCTGCGCTGTCTGCTGCTCCCCGCCGACCCCGCCTGCCGTACGCGCGTCTTCTTCGGCGTCGGCGCCGGCGGACTGTTCCGGCTGCGCGGCGGTGTGTGGCGGGACATCGAACCGCAGGTGGGCGAGGTGGCCGGCGAGCCGGTCGTCGGGTTCGGCTCGTTGCCGGCCGAGACGCCCGAGGGCGACCGGCTCACCATGGACCTGGGCATCACCACACCGCCGAACCCCTACGACCCGGACCCCGGACCGCCCCGCGAACCGTTCCGCTTCCGCGCCTCCGTAGCCCGCCCGGGTGACACGCTCCTGATGTGCACCAGCGGCCTGGCCGAACCCCTGCGCGGCGAGCCCGGCCTGTCCGCGCACCTGGCGGAACGCTGGTCGGACCCCACCCCGCCCGGTCTCGCCGCCTTCCTCGCCGACACCCAGGTGAGGGTGAAGGGCTACGCCGACGACCGCACGGCCGCGGCCGTCTGGGAGGCGTGACCGGGTCGCTGCGGCCACTGTGGAGGGACGGACCCGAGGAGAGCGAAGGAGTGCGTCGATCCATGGCCAAGCAGAACGTCGCCGAACAGTTCGTGGACATCCTCGCCCGCGCCGGAGTGAGGCGCCTCTACGGTGTCGTCGGGGACAGCCTCAACCCGGTGGTGGACGCGGTGCGGCGCAACCCCGCCCTCGACTGGATCCACGTCCGTCACGAGGAGACGGCCGCCTTCGCCGCCGGCGCGGAAGCCCAGATCACCGGGAGACTGGCGGCCTGCGCGGGCTCCTGCGGACCCGGCAACCTCCACCTCATCAACGGCCTCTACGACGCCCACCGCTCCATGGCTCCCGTCCTCGCCCTCGCCTCGCACATCCCGTCCAGCGAGATCGGCCTCGGATACTTCCAGGAAACCCACCCCGACCAGTTGTTCCGGGAGTGCAGCCACTACAGCGAGCTGATCTCCAGCCCGAAACAGATGCCCCGGCTGCTGCACACCGCGATCCAGAACGCGGTCGGCCGCAGCGGTGTCAGCGTCGTCTCGCTCCCCGGTGACATCGCCGACCAGCCCGCCCCCGGGAAAGCCGTCGAAACGGCTCTCGTCACCGCCCGGCCCACCGTCCGCCCCGGCGACGCCGAGATCGACGCGCTGGTCGCGATGATCGACGCGGCCGACAAGGTCACCCTCTTCTGCGGCAGCGGCACGGCCGGCGCGCACGCCGAGGTCATGGAGTTCGCCGGGAAGATCAAGTCCCCGGTGGGGCACGCCCTGCGCGGCAAGGAGTGGATTCAGTACGACAACCCCTATGACGTCGGGATGAGCGGCCTCCTCGGCTACGGAGCCGCCTACGAGGCCACGCACGAGTGCGATCTGCTGATCCTGCTCGGAACCGACTTCCCCTACAACGCCTTCCTTCCCGACGACGTGCGGATCGCCCAGGTCGACGTACGGCCCGAACACCTCGGCCGGCGTTCCAGACTCGACCTCGCCGTCTGGGGCGACGTACGGGAGACCCTGCGTTGTCTCATCCCGCGGGTGCGGGCCAAGGAGAACCGGCGCTTCCTCGACCGGATGCTCAAGAAGCACGCGGACGCGCTGGAGGGGGTGGTGAAGGCGTACACACGGAAAGTGGAGAAACACGTTCCCGTCCATCCCGAGTACGTCGCCGCCGTTCTCGACGAACTCGCCGACGAGGACGCCGTCTTCACCGTCGACACCGGCATGTGCAATGTCTGGGCGGCCCGTTATCTGACGCCCAACGGCCGACGCCGTGTCATCGGTTCGTTCTCCCACGGGTCCATGGCGAACGCGCTGCCCATGGCGATCGGAGCCCAGTTCACCGACCGACGCCGTCAGGTCGTGTCGATGTCCGGCGACGGCGGTTTCGCCATGCTGATGGGCGACTTCCTGACGCTGGTGCAGTACGACCTGCCGGTGAAGGTCGTCCTCTTCAACAACTCATCGCTGGGCATGGTCGAGTTGGAGATGCTGGTCGCCGGGCTGCCCTCGTACGGAACGACCAACAATAATCCCGACTTCGCGGCCGTCGCCCGCGCCTGCGGTGCCCACGGTGTGCGCGTCGAGAAGCCCAAGCAGCTGGCGGGCGCGCTGCGGGACGCCTTCCGCCACAAGGGCCCGGCCCTCGTCGACGTCGTCACCGATCCCAACGCCCTGTCCATCCCGCCGAAGATCAGCGCCGAGATGGTGACCGGGTTCGCACTGTCCGCCTCGAAGATCGTGCTCGACGGCGGAGTGGGCCGGATGCTTCAGATGGCCCGTTCCAACCTGCGTAACGTGCCCCGGCCGTAGGCGGACGTCGGCCCCGCGAGGGGTGTCAGTCGGCGGGGACCCATGTGCGTCCGCCGTCGTCGGACCCGTACCAGTAGCGGGGCAGTCCCTTGATGCCGCTCGTCCGGAAGGGGCGGCCGCGGTCGTCGACGCGGACCGTGCCGGTGCGGCCCTGGGAGGACCAGTCGAGTTCGAGGTACCAGTCGCAGGCGCAGGTCTCCGTCCTCGCCGTGACCAGCAGCACCTCGGGGTCGGTGCTGGACACGCGGTACGGCAGGCTCACCGCCGGGATCGGCGTGCCCGCGTCATCGCCGGCGACGGAGTGCGCCACGGGACGGTCCTTGTCCAGGTCGACCGCGAAGTAGCGCTTGCTGAGGGAACCGCCGCAGCCCTGGTCCATGGCGTACACGGTGCCCGGCAGGGGCGCGGCTCGGCCGACGACCCGTACGCGCAGCGCTGTCAGGACCACGGCCGTGGAACTGCGTCCCTGCACCGAGATCTCCACATTGGTCTCCCGCCCGTGCACCGCGCCCTGGGCGCTCGCCCAGGGGCCGGCGTCCTGCTCCGCCGGGGGCGGCGGAACCTGCGCCGGCGGCTTGTCGAGGACGTAGTCGTGACCGCAACCCTGCGCCCAGACCTGCGAATCGACGGTCCAGGCGAGCGGTAAGCCCGAAGCGGGCGCCGAGGCCTTGCCGCCGGGCGGGGAGTTCCCGGGGGAGGGGGAGGTGCTCCCAGGGCGGGCGGAGGCGGAGGTGGTGCCGGCCCTGTGGGTGAGCGTCGGCCCGGTGCCGGCCGTCGGGGAGTGGTGCGGGGCCGTCGTCCGCACCCGGTCCGCGGTGGACGCGGAGGGCTCGGTCACCTCGCCGGAAGCCGACGGGTCGCCGCCGCCGGGCAGAGCGGACAGGGCGCCCAGGGTGGCGAGCAGCGCACAGGCGACACCGACGGCGACCGTGGTGCGGCGGCGACGGTACCAACGGCGAGGCGTTGCCTGTCGCCCAGCCGGATCCCACGTCACCACATCCGCCGGAGGCCGGGCTTCCGACTCCGTCGGCGTTCCAGAGGTCTTCGCGGTCTCCGAGGTCTTCGCGGCCTCCGACATCTTCGTGCGCTCGGAGGTCTTCGCGGCCTCCGGAGTTCGAGGTGCTTCCAGTGATCCGGGCGATCCCGGTGCTCTCCGGGTGTCCGGTGACCCCGGGGTCTCCCGGGTTGCCGGTGATTCCGCTGCCTCCCGGGATTCCGGTGCCTGCGAAGCCGCCGTGGTCCGGGCCCGTTGGCGGGCCGCCACCGCTCGCAGCCATCGCCGGTGCAGTTCGAGGCGCTCCTGCGGAGTCGCCCCGCAGAACTCCGCGAGCCGTTCGACGGGGGCGAAGTCCTGCGGCACCGCTTCCCCGGCGCAGTACCGGTGCAGCGTCGAGGTGTTCATGCCCAGCCGGCGCGCGAGGGAGCCGTAGCTGCGCTCCGTGCGCCCCTTGAGTTCCGTCAGCAGCGCCGCGAACTCCGCCACCTCGGCCACGCCGTCGTCGGTCGACACCGTTCTCCCCGTGCTCGTCCGGCCCTGGCGGTCATCCCAGGCACTCATATACCTGCACGTCAGATGGGCTGGGATGGTTCCACCACGGCCGATCGGGCGAAGACCGTTGCATCGGGCCGCCCGGACCGCCGATGCTCTTGGTGTCGCACCGACCAGGGCCGGACCGACCAACCGGCGTCGTGGCGACGCCCCACAGCCATGCACTCACCCACGGGGGACACTCATGCCCAAGCGCATCCGAACAGGCACGCTCGCCGGGCTCACCGCACTCACGGCCGCGGGCCTCGCCCTCGGCACCGTACTCGCCGCACCGGCCGGCGCCGCCGCCCCTCGGCCGCCCGGTTTCCTCTCGGCCGCCGACCTTCCGCCGCACCCCGGCTCGTCCTGGACGGCCGGCAGGATCACCGCCGGCGCCTCGCCGGACGTGGAGGTGGACCGCTGCCTCAGCATGGCGCTGGGCGACGGCCGGGGCTCCTGGTACCGGGACTTCCGGACCGACCTCGACACGAGCGCCCGTCAGGTGAGCGTCCGGCTGTCGAGCGTCAGCGCGGCGAAGGGCCGGTTCTCACGGGTCGACCGGGACATCAGGTCCTGTCCCGTCCGGATCGAGCGGGCCGACCCGGAGGTCGAGGCCACGCTCAAGGACTACGGGAAGCTGAACGTGGAGGAGGGCGCCCACGTCTACGGCCTGCACACCGAGACCTCCTGGGGCGCGACCGACATCCGCCTGCTCGCCGTCGGCCGGGACGGCACGACGGTGACGGTCGTGGACTGGGGCCAGATGGGCGACTTCGGTGACGCCCCGCTGAAGGCCTTCAAGAAGACGGCCGTCACGGCCGTCCACAAGCTCCACTGACACAGGACCACTGAGGAAAACCCGGGGCCGCCGCCCTCCCGCCACGGGGGTCGGGAGGGCCGGTGGCCCCGCACGAACCGCCCAGCCACCAGACAGTCCGAACAGGCCGAACAGGCCGAACAGGCCGGACACACGAGACATACGGGGAACACGCACATGACCAGTTCGACCGGTTCCAGCAGCACGACCGGCAAGAGCACGGCCCGTTTCCGCACCACCCGACGGCGTACGGCCGTGGCCGCCGGCCTCGCCCTGGCGCTCGGCCTCGGCGTGACGGCTCAGGCTTCCGCCGGCAGCCCGCGCAGCGTGAGCGGCAAGCCGTCCGACAACATCACCCGCATCGCCGACTTCTACGGCGCCTACATCGACGCGGTGACCGACGAGGGCGGCGGCAAGCTCCAGGACGAACTCCGCAAGCACTACCTCACCCCCGCCTTCCAGAAGGAGCTGACGGCCTGGGAGGACAAGAACCACGCCGACGGTGTCCTCCAGGCCCAGAACGTCCCGCTCGCGTGGAAGGTCACCGACAACGGCACGGCGAACTACACGGAGGCCGTCGTCACGCTCACCTGGGGCAGCCAGACCACGCAGCTCATCGTCGACATGACCCGCGGCACCCACAAGATCTTCCACATCGGTACGACAGGGATCGGCGGGAGCCAGTCGGCCTCGGGCCGGACGTCGTGATCGTGCGTCCCTGATCGTGAACGGCCCTGAACGGCCCTGAACGGCCCTGAACGGCCGCGGTGCGGAAGGCCTCCGGGCCCGGCACTGCGGCCGTTTCGCGTACCGGAGGGTCGGTGAACCCCCTCCGGCCCACCGGGGAGTCCGCGTTCCGCCCGAAACACCAGCGGATTCAGGCCAACCTCGTCGGTCGCGCGAAGTCGGTGTCGCAAGCGGAGGATTCCCCGGCACGTGTACCGGGGGTCGGGCCGGGCCCACACGGTCAGCGGGCCGCACGGGTGTGCAGGTCCGACGGCGGACGGGACGGCGGGCCGGCGGTCGCGTCGAACCGCGGACGGGCCGACCCGCCTCCCTTCACGGGGGAGTGACTGTCATGTGCCGTTGCGCGGGTGCACGCCCCCCGAAGAGACGCCCGCGCCGTCGTACGGCATCCCCTCCGTCCGGAAACCCGGTCCGGCACCGGCGGTCCCGGGACGACCACCGTCTCCGCACGATGCCCTGCCCCTCCCCCCGGACACCCGTCATGCCGGCCGGAAGCAGCTCACCGACCAGGGCTTCTCCCCTTGGACGCCGGTCGCGAAGGGCTTGTGGGCGGCGCGTACGGCCTGGTCCGCCGCCACCGGCTCGCCAGGTCACGGCCGCATCGACGGCACCGGCGGCACAGGGGCCACGTACCGTGCTCCAGGCGCGAACTGTCTCACCGCCCCCTCCGGATGCGCCCGGGGCGGGGGCGGACGAGCGGCGCACGCCCCCTTCGTCGAGGGCCCGGGCGCCGCTGTCGGACGGTCGTCCCACCCGCGGGAGCCCCCCCGAGGCCCGCCCCAACATGGCTGAACACCCGGGCGTCAATGGTTCGACATGACTGGCGTGGTGTCGACCGGGCAAGGATCCCCGTGAACGTGTTCGAGCAGGAGGGGAACCCACATCGACACGCGGGCGGGGGTCATGGAGAGGCAGGCACGGGGAAGGCGTCCGACGGCGATCGCGGGCACCTCGGCGACGGGACGGGCGGGGGAGGACACGGCCGAGGACGTGACGGAGCAGGGCAAGGCTTCACAGCTCAGGCGCAGACTGGGACGGGCGGACCTGCGGGCGGTGCCCGAGACGCGCCGGGCGCTGCGGGAGCTGTTGCGGGGCTGGGGCAGGCCGGGGCGGTCGGAGACGGCGGAACTGCTCACCAGCGAACTCGTCACCAACGCGCTCGTGCACACCGACGACGACGCGCTCCTGACGGCCACGGTCTCGCCCTCCGGCCTGCGGGTGGAGGTGCGCGACTCCGTGGCGCACCGTCCCCGGCCGAGGGTGCCGAGCGCCGACGAGGCCACGCACGGACGGGGTCTGGTCCTGGTGGAGTCCCTCGCGGACACGTGGGGGGTACGGGCGCAGGGCGGCGGGAAGGTCGTCTGGTTCGAACTGGGCGCCGGAGCCGCGTGAGCGAGGGCCGACGGGCAGGGAACGACCGGTGCCGGGCAACGGGCGACGGGAAGGGGGCGCGACCGCCGAGGTCGCGCCCCCTTCCCGTGGTACCGACTGAGCGCGGTACCTGACAGCCTGTCAGCCGAACTGCTGCTCCAGGTCCTTGAGCTTGCGCTCCAGGGAGTCGAGGCGCGGCAGGGCCATGGTGTCGTCCTCCGCGGTGAGGTCGACGGTGATCGAGGAGTCAGAACCGTGGCGGACGGGCTGGAGGGAGGGCCGCGAGCGCAGGGGCAGCTGCTCCGCCGAGTTCGCTATGGCAGGCTCCGCGGAGACCCGCTCGGCCGTGGCCGGTTCCAGGGCGGCCGGGGACTCCACCTGACGGCCGCCACCGCCACCACCGCGACCGGGGAAGCGGCCGCCGTGGCCGCGGCTGATCGCCTTCAACTGGGCCCGCTCGACGCGGTGCTGCTCGCGGCGGCGCAGCTTCGTCTCTTCCTTGCGGGCCTTGTCCTCACGGACCTCCTCGACGGCCTCGTCCAGGCTGCGCACGTTCTCGAGGAGCATGAGCGACCAGGCCTTGTAGGTCTCGCGGGGAGCACGTGCCCAGCGCACCACGCGGATCTGCGGGAGCGGACGGGGGACGAGACCCTGCTCGCGCAGCGCGGCCCGGCGGGTCTGCTTCAGGGCCCGGTCGAAGAGCACGGCAGCCGAGAGGGACATGCCGGAGAAGAACTGCGGGGCGCCGTCGTGGCCGAGGCCCCTGGGCGCGTGCACCCAGTTGAACCAGGCGGCCGCGCCCGCGAACGTCCACACGAGTATCCGGGAGCCGAGTGCGGCGTCGCCGTGACTGGCCTCGCGTACCGCGAGCACGGAGCAGAACATGGCCGCGCCGTCGAGGCCGAACGGAACCAGGTACTCCCAGCCGTTGGTGAGGCCGAGATTCTGCTGGCCGAAGCCGACCAGACCGTGGAAGGAGAGCGCGGCGGCAACGGCCGCACAGCAGAACAGAAGGACGTAGGAGGCGGTGCCGTATATGGCTTCCTTGCGCCTGCGGCGCTCCTCGGTACGCTCCCACGAATCGTCCGCGCTCGCGTTTGCCCCGGAGGAGCGCTTGCCGCGCGCGAGCACCGCCACAGCCGCCAGCATGCCCAGGAGCAGTACGGCGCCCGGAAGCAGCCAGTTCAGCGATATGTCGGTCAATCTCATTGGGGTCCCTTGCATTGGGATAGGGCGTAACGCCCGCCATAGTGGCGCAATCCCGCCGTCCCTCAGGGGGTTTCGGGGCAAGAGGCCGCCAAGGAAGTGCAAGGGGATGCCCAGGGCGACGTTCTGCTCGAACTGCCGCTTGAGGGGCGGGAGTTGAGTTCGAATAAGACTACCCGTACGGGTGGTTCCACGGAAAGTTCCCGGGGCAGGTGAGGAAGTTGTGAATTGCCTGTAACCCTGGGAGGAGTCTCGACCCGGTGATCTTACGGGACGTCCGACGGCCCCCGGCCCCCGGGTGGCCTCTGAGGCCTCCTCAACTGGCGGCGGCCGCGGTGAGCTTGGTGACGCGGTCCGCGTCGCAGGTGCGCGGGCAGGTGGCGCACGTGTCCTCGGGGCGCACCGTGTAGAACATGCAGCAGCTCGCGCGGTCCCGGGTGGCCAGCGCCTCGCCGTCCGGTCCGGTCAGCTCGCGGAAGGACGCCGAGCCGACATAGGGGCGCGTGGCGCCCGGCAGGAGCAGCTCCAGTTCCCGTCGCGCCCGGTCCTGCTCGCCCTCGCCGAGCAACTGGGCGACGTACCAGAGGCCCTCGACGATCTCGTCGGTCACCATGCCCCACAGGGCGCGGCCACGGCGCCGCGCCGGCGGTCCGAACCCGGCGAGCACCGGTTCGTGGTGCTCGGCTATGGCCGTGCGGACCTCCGCCCGCAGCGTCTCCTCGTCCGGGACCACCCGGGCGCCGGGCAGCAGCGCCGCCGGGTCGCCCGGCAGGCAGGCGAAGGAGGGGGTGGGGCGGACGGCCATCCGCATGCCGTCGCCGGTGCGGTCGTACGAGACGTGCGTCACGGGGAAACGGGGCACCCGGCGGTGCAGGAACCAGGGGACGGTGATCAGCAGGCAGGCGGGCCAGGCGTACCGGTGCAGTCCGAAGCTGGCGACGACGTCCGGGCGGGCGGTCCGGCCGTAGTCGCGGACGACCTGTGCGTCGTCCCACGCGAGGAACGCCTCCAGCGCCGCTCCGCCCGCCGCGAGCTCGGCCGCCGTGACCCAGCCGCCGCCCCGCGGAAACGGTTCCCGGTGCCCCAGCTCCGTCACGGTCAGGTCGGGGAAGACCTCCGCGAGGCGGGCGTAGGCCTCCGCTGTGGCCGACGGAGCTGTGGGCATGCCGGGACCGCCGTTTCGGGAGCGATTAAAGGTAAGCCTTACCTTACCCAGTATCGTCGGGATTTGAACTGACGGCCAGTACGCCTAAGGTGCTTGACGGACGAGTAACAACCCGCCGTAATGACCCCAAGTACCGACAAGGCCGGAGGAGGCCCCGTGGAGCGGAGTGCGCAGGGCTCCACCGGTACCGGATCGCCGGCCGCGCAGGGGTCCGACGGCCGGGCCCGGGTACCGGCGCAGTCGCGGTGGTCCGCCGGGTACGGCGAGGGCACGGACCGTGAGAGACGCGGCCCCACGGGCGCCGCGCGCGGTGAACACACGCACAGCGAGACCCCCCTCCCCCGGCCGGTCGTCCAGCGCGCCTCGGTGCGCGGCCAGATCCTCGACGCCCTGCGCACCGCGCTCGTCGGCGGGGAACTGCTCCCCGGCGAGGTGTACTCGGCGCCGGTCCTGGGCGAACGCTTCGGGGTCTCCGCGACGCCGGTCCGCGAGGCGATGCAGCAGCTCGCGCTGGAGGGCGCCGTCGAGGTCGTTCCCAACCGGGGGTTCCGGGTGATCGTGCGGGGCACGCGCGAACTCGCCGAGCTGGCCGAGGTGCGGGCGCTGATCGAGGTTCCCGTGATGCTGCGGCTCGCGCGCACGGTGCCGGCCGAGCGCTGGGCGGAGCTGCGGCCCCTCGGAGAGGCGAGCGTGCGCGCGGCGGCCTCAGGCTGTCCGGCCACGTACGCGGAGGCCGACCGGGTCTTCCACCGGGCGGTGCTCGCCCTGTCCGGCAACGAGCAGCTGGTCGGCTTCGCCGATGATCTGCACCGGCGCTCGCAGTGGCCGCTGGCCGGCGGGACGGTGCGGCGCGGGCGGGCGGATCTCGTGGCCGACGCGGCGGAGCACATGGAGCTGCTGGAAGCGCTGACGGCGGGCGACGAGCCGGACGCCGTGCAGGCGCTGGTGCGCGGGCACTTCGCGGCTGCGGGCAGTTGACGTGACCACCGGGGCCGCCGCCCCGGGATCGCCGTCCCCTACCCTGAGGGAACCTGTTCGAGCCCTTGGAGAACCCCGTCCCTCGTGGCCCTGACGAGGAAGTCGTCCTCACACGCCGGACGGGCTCGGGGTCGCCGGCGGTGTCAACTGTCGGGCCAGCCAGGTCGGTACGCCGCCCAGGAGCCGGAACAGCCGTCGCGCCTCCTCCCGCAGCCGGGAGGCCTCCGGGTCGACCTCCGCGTCCGCCAGCGAGGCGAGCGCCGGGGCCGTTCCCACCAGGTAGCCCAACTCCTCCCGGATGCGCAGGGATTCGGCGAAGCCGTGCCGGGCCTCCGCCACCTCGCCGTCGCGCAGGGCGAGTCCGGCGAGGTGGCGCCAGGTGAAGGACAGCAGCAGCGAGTCGGAGTGGGCCGCGGCCGCGGTGTGGGCCCGTCGGTACGCGGCCCTCGCGGCCTGCGGGGACCGCGAGATGTTCTCCGCGAGCAGGCCCCGGCGGAAGTCCAGCAGCGCCCGCCCGGCCGCGTCCGGCGGGATCAGTGCCGCCGCCCGGCCGAGCGCGGCCCGTGCCTCGTCCACCCGGTCGCGCACGCCGTGCAGCGTGGCCGCGTAGGCAAGTTGCCCTCGTTCACAAGCGGCCGCGCCGCGCTCCTCGTCGTCGTGGGCCAGCGCCTCCGCCGTGCGCAGCGCGTCCTCGGCGTCCTGCCAGCCCTGCTCGGTGTACAGGCACCGTTCCACGAGCAGCGAGGCCCGCTGGATCGCGCCCGCCGCGCTGTCGGGCGGGATCAGAGCGGCCGCGTCCGTCCAGCAGGCCCGCGAGCGCAGCCGCCATACCGCGGTCTGGAGGGGATCGTCACCTGAGGTCGTTCCGGTACCGGACATGGCGGTGTACGCCACGTTGCCCTCCCCGAGCGCGCCGTCGAGCTTTGAGTGGTGGCCGCATCTCAGCACGGATCACAGCGCCGGGCCAAGGGGGCGGGTGAAGGATTTCACAAAGTCGTGGGACTCCGCGCCCCAAGGGTTTCGACGGTTCGCGGCCGACGGGCGGTGACCGGCGCCGTTCGGGTCAGCTCATCCGCAGGGCCAGGAAGAAGTCCAGCTTGTCCTCCAGCCGCGAAAGGTCACGACTCGTCAACTGCTCGATCCGCCCGACCCGGTAGCGCAGCGTGTTGACGTGCAGGTGCAGACGGGAGGCGCACCGGGTCCAGGAACCGTCGCAGTCCAGGAAGGCCTCCAGCGTCGGGATCAGCTCGGCGCGGTGGCGTCGGTCGTAGTCACGCAGGGGGTCCAGGAGCCGGGCGGTGAACGCCTTGCGGACATCGTCCGGGACGAACGGGAGCAGCAGCACGTGCGAGGCCAGTTCCTGGTGGCCCGCGGCGCAGACCCGGCCGGGACGGGCGGCGGCCACCCGCCGCGCGTGCCGTGCCTCCTCCAGCGCCCCGCGCAGCCCCTCCGCCGAGTGCACGGCCGCGCTGACGCCCAGCGTGAGCCGGCCGTCGCCGTCGAGGCCGGACGACAGCGGCTCCCGTACGGCCGCCAGCAGCGCGTCGGCGAGGACGCCCGTCTCGGAGCCGTCGTGCTCACTCGACACCGCCGGCAGCGGGACCAGCGCGATGGCCTCGTCGCCCGTGTGGGCCACGGCGATGCGGTCGGAGGGCTCGGGTCCGGTGGCGAGCGGGTCGACCAGGATCTCCTCCAGGAGCGACTGGGCGACCGGGCCGGCCTCCGGGCCGCCTTCGTCCCACTCGACCCGGGCCACGACGACCTGCCAGTGCGGGGCGGCCCCCAGCCCCGGCAGCAGCACCGGCGCGGCCACCCGCAGGCGTGCCGCGATCTCCGCCGGGGCCGCGCCCGTCTGGACCAGCTCCAGCACCTCCTGCGCGAGCCGCCTGCGCACGGAGCGCGCGGCGTCCCGGCGGTCCCGCTCGACGGCGATCAGCTGGGTGACGCCCTGGAGCAGGTCGAGGCGCTCGTCCGCCCAGTCCCCGGCGTCCGCCTCGACGGCCAGCAGCCAGTCCGACAGGACGCTTTCGCGCACGTCCCGCGCCGCCTGGGGAGCCTGCGAGGGCTGCGGAGCGCGGACGCCGCCGCGGATCGGGAACAGCGAGTACGTCGCCTGGCCCACGATCACCCGGTGCGGTCCGCGTCGTCCGGTGCGGACGGCCGCCAGGTGCTCCGCCGCGAGCTTCGCGCACGCGTCGGGCGACAGGCCGGGCCCGGTCGGCTTCGGGCCCGCGATGAGCCGGCCGGTGGGGGACAGGACCCAGGCGCGCAGGTCCAGATCGGAGCCGAGCAGGTCCAGGACCACGTCCGGTCCGCCGCCCGCCGGGCCCGAGGTCATCATCCGGCGGTGCCGGTCCACGACGGCCGCGAGGTCCCCGGCGCGCTCGCCGGACACCTGCCGCACGACGTGCTCGGTGATCGAGGCGAACGCCACCGACTCGTGCACCGCGAACAGCGGGAGACGGTGCCGGGCGCAGGCCACGGCCAGGTCCTCCGGCACGTCGCCCAGCTCCGCCTCGCCGGCCGCGAGCGCGGCCACCCCGGCCTGTACCAGGATCCGCACGAACGGCTCGGAGTCCGCCGCGTCCCGGCGCCAGGCCAGGCCCGTCAGCACCAGCTCGCCCCCGGAGAGGTAGCGGCTGGGGTCCCGTAGGTCGGTGGTCATGACACCCCGTACCGCGCGGTCCATCTCGTCCTCGCCGCCGAGGAGCCTGAGGCCCAGCGCATCGGTGTCCAGAAGTGCGCGCAGCCGCATCTCGTCGCCGCCGTTCTTTGTCTCGAAAACTACGATGAATCCTGAAGGACGTGGGGAAGAGGGCCGCCGTCGGTCCCGCCTCCGGGGGCCCGACCCGCGCGGCGGACAGTCACGCACCGCATTCTTCGATCGCCAGGTCGTTTTCTGCGTTTCCACAGGAAAACGAGGAGGTTACCGAGGGCCTCCGTTCATACGAATCTACAAGATGGCCGAGTCGACCAGCCAACTCCTTCATGGTTTCCGTGACTGACCCGGTCGGAGCAAGGCGCTGTGTACTGGGCTCACTCCACGTGAACACCACATGTACGAGCCGGGCCCGCCGCACCCGATTCTGGCTCGATCGAGACGACTCACGAGACTCACGAGACGAAGAAGAGAGCCGGTCATGGACTTCCTTCGCCCCGCCAGCTGGGAGGAGGCGCTCGCCGCGAAGGCCGAGCACCCCACCGCTGTGCCGATTGCGGGTGGCACCGATGTGATGGTCGAGATCAATTTCGACCACCGCAGGCCCGAGTACCTGCTCGACCTCAACCGCGTCGGCGACCTCTACGAATGGGAGGTCGGCGAGGAGAGCGTGCGGCTGGGCGCCTCCGTCCCGTACACCCGGATCATGGAGAACCTGCGCGCGGAGCTGCCGGGCCTCGCCCTCGCCTCGCACACCGTGGCCTCCCCGCAGATCCGCAACCGCGGCGGCGTCGGCGGCAACCTCGGCACCGCCTCCCCGGCCGGCGACGCCCATCCCGCCCTGCTGGCGGCCGGCGCCGAGGTCGAGGCGGAGTCGGTGCGCGGTACCCGCCGGATCCCGGTCGACGAGTTCTACACCGGGGTGAAGCGCAACGCGCTCGCCCCCGACGAGCTGATCCGCGCCGTCCACATCAAGAAGGCCGACGGTCCGCAGCAGTACTCCAAGGTGGGTACCCGCAACGCCATGGTCATCGCCGTCTGTGCCTTCGGGATCGCACTGCACCCGGGGTCCCGGACCGTCCGTACCGGCATCGGCTCGGCCGCGCCCACCCCCGTCCGGGCGAAGACCGCCGAGGAATTCCTCGGCGCGGCGCTCGAAGAAGGCGGCTTCTGGGACAACGGGAAGATCATCGCCCCGTCGGTGGCCAAGCAGTTCGCGGATCTGTGCGCCGCCGCCTGCAACCCGATCGACGACGTCCGGGGGACGGCGAGCTACCGCCGGCACGCCGTGGGCGTCATGGCCCGCCGCACGCTGACCTGGACCTGGGAGTCGTACCGCGGCGCCCGCCGCACCGCGAAGGGAGCCGCGTGATGCGCGTCAACTTCACCGTCAACGGACGTCCGCAGGAAGCCGACGACGTCTGGGAGGGCGAGAGCCTGCTCTACGTGCTGCGTGAGCGGCTCGGGCTGCCGGGTTCGAAGAACGCCTGCGAGCAGGGCGAGTGCGGCTCGTGCACGGTCCGGCTGGACGGCGTCCCGGTGTGTTCCTGCCTGGTCGCCGCCGGGCAGGCCGAGGGCCGTGACGTCGTGACCGTCGAGGGTCTCGCCGACCACGCCAGGCAGCGGGCCGGGCGAGCCGGGCGCGGCGATCGCGGAACCGGTTCCCGCGGCACGCCGGGCGCTTGCGGCGCCTCCCCCGATGCCGACGGCCCGCGGGCCGAGGGCGCCGACTCCCAGGCCGGCGGGGGGATCGAACTCGCCCCGATCCAGCAGGCGTTCATCGACGCCGGCGCCGTCCAGTGCGGCTTCTGCACACCGGGCCTGCTGGTCGCCGCCGACGAGATGCTGGAACACAACCCGAACCCGACCGACGCGGACATCCGCGAGGCGCTCTCCGGCAACCTCTGCCGGTGCACCGGTTACGAGAAGATCATGGACGCGGTCCGCCTCGCGGCCGCCCGGCAGGGAGAGGCGGTCTGACGATGCCTTCTCCCACTCGCGGCTCCGATCGAGCGGGCGGTGTCCCCATCAGCGCCCCCCTCGGCACTCCCACCAAGGTCACCCAGGGCTCCCGGACCAAGGGCGGCGTCGGGGAGTCCACCCTCCGACCCGACGGCACCCTCAAGGTCACCGGCGAGTTCGCGTACTCGTCCGACCTGTGGCACGAGGACATGCTCTGGGGCCAGATCCTGCGCTCCACGGTGGCCCACGCCGAGATCGTCTCCATCGACACCTCCGAGGCCCTCGCCACCCCCGGCGTCCACGCCGTCATGACGTACGACGACCTGCCGACCGACGTGAAGAACTACGGCCTCGAGATCCAGGACACGCCGGTCCTGGCCCACGGCAAGGTCCGGCACCACGGCGAGCCGGTCGCGATCGTCGCCGCCGACCACCCGGAGACCGCCCGCCGCGCCGCCGCCAAGATCAGGGTCGAGTACCGCGAACTGCCCGTCATCACCGACGAGGCCTCGGCGACCGCCCCGGACGCGATCCTGATCCACGAGGGCCGCGACGACCACCACGTCGGCCACGTCGCCCACCCCAACATCGTCCACCGCCAGCCGATCATCCGGGGCGACGCCACCGCGGCCGCCGCGCGCGCCGACGTCGTGGTCAGGGGCGAGTACACCTTCGGCATGCAGGACCAGGCCTTCCTCGGCCCCGAGTCCGGCCTCGCCGTGCCCGAGGAGGACGGCGGCGTCCACCTCTACATCGCCACCCAGTGGCTCCACTCCGACCTGCGCCAGATCGCGCCCGTCCTCGGCCTGCCCGAGAGCAAGGTGCGGATGACGCTGGCCGGCGTCGGCGGCGCGTTCGGCGGCCGCGAGGACCTGTCGATGCAGATCCACGCCTGTCTGCTGGCCCTGCGCACCGGCAAACCCGTCAAGATCGTCTACAACCGTTTCGAGTCCTTCTTCGGTCACGTCCACCGCCACCCGGCGAAGCTCTCCTACGAGCACGGCGCGACCCGCGACGGCAAGCTCACCCACGTCAAGTGCCGCATCGTCCTCGACGGCGGCGCGTACGCCTCGGCCAGCCCGGCCGTCGTCGGAAACGCCTCCTCGCTCGGCATCGGCCCGTACGTCGTCGACGACGTCGAGATCGAGGCCATCGCCCTCTACACCAACAACCCGCCCTGCGGCGCGATGCGCGGCTTCGGCGCGGTCCAGGCGTGCTTCGCCTACGAGGCACAGATGGACAAGGTCGCGGCGGAACTCGGGATGGACCCGGTGGAGTTCCGCCGGCTCAACGCCATGGAGCAGGGAACCCTCCTGCCGACCGGGCAGCCGGTCGACTCCCCGGCGCCGGTCGCCGAGATCCTGCGCCGCGTCAAGGCGATGCCGCTGCCCCCGGAGCGCCAGTGGGAGAGCAGCGAGGGCGCGGACGTACGGCAGCTGCCCGGCGGGCTGTCCAACACCACGCACGGCGAAGGCGTCGTACGCGGAATCGGCTACGCGGTCGGCATCAAGAACGTCGGCTTCTCCGAGGGCTTCGACGACTACTCGACCGCCAGGGTGCGCATGGAGGTCGTCGCGGGTGAGCCCGTCGCGACCGTCCACACGGCCATGGCGGAGGTCGGCCAGGGCGGTGTCACCGTGCACGCGCAGATCGCCCGCACCGAGCTGGGCGTGGCCCAGGTGACCATCCACCCCGCCAACACGCAGGTCGGCAGCGCGGGTTCGACCTCGGCCTCCCGGCAGACGTACGTCACCGGCGGCGCCGTCAAGAACTCCTGCGAGCTCGTCCGGGAGAAGGTCCTGGAGATCGGACGTCGCAGGTTCGGCTCCTACCACCCCGCCTGGGCCACCGCCGAGCTGCTCCTGGAGGGCGGCAAGGTCGTCACCGACGGCGGTGAGGTCCTCGCCGAC
The DNA here is from genome assembly GCF_044741545.1 of Streptomyces sp. NPDC088157. NCBI lineage: Bacteria > Bacillati > Actinomycetota > Actinomycetes > Kitasatosporales > Streptomycetaceae > Streptomyces > Streptomyces sp. NPDC088157. The sequence continues at coordinate 161,318 of NZ_JBIUSU010000006.1, read as the reverse complement.
CTGGCCGACGTGCTCGAGGACGAGAGCGTCGAGGTCGAGGCGGAGTGGCGGCACCGGCCCACCGAGCCGTTCGACCTGCGCACCGGGCAGGGCTTCGGACACGTCCAGTACTCCTTCGCCGCGCACCGTGCCGTCGTCGAGGTGGACACCGAGCTCGGCCTGGTGAAGGTCATCGAGCTGGCCTGTGTCCAGGACGTCGGCAAGGCGCTCAACCCGCTGTCCGTGATCGGTCAGATCCAGGGCGGCACGACCCAGGGTCTGGGCGTGGCGGTCATGGAGGAGATCATCATCGATCCCAAGACGGCGAAGGTCAGGAACCCGTCCTTCACGGACTACCTGATCCCCACGATTCTCGACACGCCGACCATCCCCGTCGACGTGCTCGAACTCGCCGACGACCACGCCCCCTACGGGCTCCGTGGCGTCGGCGAGGCACCCACCCTGTCGTCGACTCCGGCGGTCCTCGCGGCCATCCGGAACGCGACGGGGCTGGAGCTCAACCGCACACCGGTACGTCCGGAGCACCTCACCGGAACGGGACCCCAAGGGGTCTGAGCCGCTGTCACCCGGGGGGTGCCGCACCCTGCCGCATCCCCCGGACCCCTTGTTCGTCTCGGGCCGTCCCCCGGGTCGTCCATTCCCAAATCCCGCTGCTGCCGAAGGCGCCACGCGGGTGTCCCTTTGAACCTTGGGAGATGGCCCATGACCCAGCAGTCACTGGAGCCGAGGAGCACAGCCGAGGACGCGGGCGAAGGCACCCGCGTCCCGGCCGGACGGTCCTGGCTCGACAGGTACTTCCACATATCCGAGCGGGGATCCACGGCCGGGCGCGAAGTGCGCGGCGGCGTCACCACCTTCATGGCGATGGCGTACATCCTGCTGCTCAACCCCCTGATCCTGTCCGGCAGGGACGTGGCCGGGGACACCCTCGGCCGGCAGGCCCTGATCACCGCGACCGCCTTCGCCGCCGCCCTCACCACGCTGCTGATGGGCTTCCTCGGCAAGGTGCCCCTGGCCCTCGCCGCCGGCCTCTCCGTCTCCGGCGTGCTGTCCTCCCAGGTCGCTCCGCAGATGACCTGGCCGCAGGCGATGGGCATGTGCGTGATGTACGGCGTCGTCATCATGCTGCTGGTCGTCACCGGCCTGCGCGAGATGATCATGAACGCGATCCCGCTCGCGCTCAAGCACGGCATCACGATGGGCATCGGCCTGTTCATCGCGCTCATCGGCTTCTACAAGTCCGGCTTCGTGCACCAGGGCGAGGCGACCCCGGTCACCCTCGGCCCGGCGGGCGAACTCGCCGGCTGGCCCGTCCTGCTGTTCGCCGGCACGCTCCTGCTGATCTTCATGCTCCAGGCCCGGAACATCCCCGGCGCCATCCTCGTCGGCATCGTCGGCGGCACGGCCGTCGCCGCGATCCTCAACGCCACCGGCGTCGTCGATCCGAAGCAGTGGGCGGCCGGCGCTCCCGAACTGCACGGCAGCGCGGTCTCGATGCCCGACTTCTCGCTCTTCGGGGACGTGGAGTTCGGCGGCTGGGGCGAGGTCGGCGCGATGACCGTCGGCATGATCGTCTTCACGCTCGTCCTCGCCGGGTTCTTCGACGCGATGGCCACCATCATCGGCGTCGGCACCGAGGCCGGGCTCGCCGACGACAAGGGCCGGATGCCCGGCCTGTCCAAGGCGCTGTTCATCGACGGCGCCGGCGGAGCGATCGGCGGCGTGGCGGGCGGCTCCGGCCAGACCGTGTTCATCGAGTCGGCGACCGGCGTGGGCGAGGGAGCCCGCACGGGTCTCGCCTCGGTCGTCACCGGCGCCTTCTTCGCGGCCTGTCTCTTCTTCACCCCGCTCACCGCGATCGTCCCGCAGGAGGTCGCCTCCGCCGCCCTGGTCGTCATCGGCGCGATGATGCTGATGAACGCCCGTCATGTCGACTGGGCCGACCGGGCGACCGCGATCCCGGTGTTCCTGACCGTCGTCCTGATGCCGTTCACGTACACCATCACCACCGGTGTCGCGGCCGGAGTCGTCTCCTGGGTCGCCATCAAGACCGCGCAGGGCAGGGCGCGGGAGATCGGCGCCTTCATGTGGGGGCTGACGGCGATCTTCCTCGTCTACTTCGCCCTCAACCCGATCGAGAGCTGGCTGGGCGTGCACTAGGGCCTCTCGTTCGGATCAGGCCGGGCCCGCGGGGTCCGGCGCCGCACCTCGCCGCGTTGTCGCCGGTCGCCAGGACCGCGCCCCGACTCCGTCGCCCGCCCTGCGACGCACGGCGCCGGACCCCGCTCCCTGATCCGCCCTGATCCAAACGCAGGTCCCCAGACCCGAGGGGCACCCGCCCTGCGCACAACCGCCCCCCACACCACCGCAGTCAAGGAGGCCGAGAGATGCTGGACATCGCCGAGGAGCTGAACCGGTGGGTCGAGCAGGGCCGTGACTTCGCCGTCGCCACCGTGGTGGCCGTCGGCGGCAGCGCGCCCCGCCGCCCGGGCGCCGCCCTGGCGGTGGACGGCGACGGCACGGCGATCGGCTCGGTCTCCGGTGGGTGTGTGGAGGGCGCGGTGTACGAGCTGTGCCGACAGGCGCTGGAGGACGGGGAGTCCGTCCTCGAGCGCTTCGGCTACAGCGACGACGACGCGTTCGCCGTCGGGCTCACCTGCGGCGGGATCATCGACATCCTCGTCACCCCGGTGCGGGCGGGCGACCGCGTCCGGCCGGTGATCGCGGCCGGACTGGAGGCCGCCGCCTCCGGCGGGGCCACGGCGCTGGCGCGGATCGTGACCGGCCCGGCGGACCTCGTCGGCCGCGCGCTGCTGGTCCGCCCCACCGGAGGCGACGACGGCAGCGGTGCGTACGAAGGCGGCTTCGGCGCCCATCCCGAGCTGGACCGCACGGTCGCTGCCGAGGCCGGCGCCTTCCTCGAGGCCGGCCGCACCGGCACCCTGGAGATCGGCGAGCAGGGCTCCCGCTGCGGGGCTCCGCTCACGGTCCTGGTCGAGTCGTCGGTCCCGCCGCCCCGGATGATCGTGTTCGGCGCGATCGACTTCGCGTCGGCGCTGGTGCGGGTCGGCAAGTTCCTGAACTACCACGTGACGGTGTGCGACGCGCGTCCCGTCTTCGCGACCCGGGCCCGTTTCCCGGAGGCCGACGAGATCGTCGTCGCCTGGCCCCACGAGTACCTGGAGCGCACGGAGGTGGACGCGCGGACGGTCCTGTGCGTCCTCACCCACGACGCCAAGTTCGACGTACCGCTGCTCCGGCTGGCGTTGCGACTCCCGGTCGCCTACGTCGGCGCGATGGGCTCCCGCCGCACCCACCTCGACCGCAACGCCCGCCTGCGTGAGGTGGGCGTGACCGAGCTGGAGCTGGCCCGGCTGCGGTCCCCCATCGGCCTCGACCTGGGCGCCCGTACGCCCGAGGAGACGGCGCTGTCGATCGCCGCGGAGATCGTGGCCGACCGGCGCGGCGGCAGCGGGGTCTCACTGACCGGGGCGCACACACCCATCCATCACGACGTGGCCTCGATGCCCACGGGCCGGATCGGCTCGGTGGCCTGAGCCGTCGCCCCGCGCACGGCCGGCTGGTCCGGCCAGGTGAAGGCGTAGCGCGGATCGCCGCCCCTGCTCAGCCGGACATGGCGCAGCAACTCGCGCGCGATGCCCGCGTTGCCCATCGCCCAGCCGGTCTGCGGTTCGAGGCCGCCCGGGGTGGCCCGGTGGTCGACGTTGGACCAGCGGGCGCCGTCGGCGTCCCGGGTGGCGTGCGAGACGAGGTCCGCCACGAGTGCCCCGGCGAAGTCGGGGGAGTCGCCCTGCTCGGCGATCCGGTCGCAGGCCAGCGCCAGCACCCCCGCCGTCCCGCAGCAGCGGCCGTTGTTGTCCCAGAACCCGGGGCGCAGCCGGCCGGGCAGACCGGAGCGGGTCACGGTGTGCCAGCAGCGGTCGCCGAGCTCCTGCCAGGAGGGCTCGCCCAGTACGTCCCGCAGCAGCCGGAAGACCTGGGCGTCGCCGGCCGGGCCGTGACACCAGCCGTAGCTGAACCGCTCGACCACGTCTGGCCGGTGGGGCGGGTCGGAGTGCGGCACCAGGAAGCCGTCCGGGCCGCCCTCGTCGCGGGCGACGACATCCGCGACGGCGGCCCGCGCGAGCTCCACCAGGTCCCCGCGGCCGGTGGCGGCCCCGACGGCGGCCAGGGCGTATCCGATTCCGAGCGTGCCGTGCGAGACATGGTGCAGCCGGGCCGGCGCACCGAGCCGGAACTCCCAGGTGACCCCGCCCCGTTCGGTGGTCTCGGCGGTGCCGAGATACGGCTCCAGCGCCCGTACGGCGAGGTCGGGGTCGCCGGCCGCCAGCGCGCCGAGGCCGATGCCGGCGTTGCCGCCCATCAGCTCGAACAATTCGCCCCAGCGCGTCCCGTCGAAGCGTGACCGCACCCGTTCCAGGGCCCGGTCCGCGGCGGTGCCGGAGCTCTCGGCGCCGAGTTCGCGGTGCACGGTCCGCAGCACGAGGGCGATGCCGGTCAGCCCGAAGTACAGGGAGTCGTCGGGGTGTTCGTCGACGGCGTCCGCGAGGCTGCGGGCGGCGCGCAGGGCGGTGTCGGCGTAGGAGTCGTCGCCGAAGTGCCGCCAGGCCTCCAGGAGTACGGGCACCACCCCGGCCGTCCCGTTGTAGAGCATCGGATCGACGTCGTCGTTTGAGGGGCCGACTGGCCAGCCGAGCCCCCCGCCTCCGGTGTCCCGCGCCGTGCCCCGCATCCAGCGCAGGGCGTCCACGGCGAGTTCCTCGACCTCGTCAGCTGTCGTCATGCGCCCACCCTCACACGGTGGTCACCGCCCTCGCACCGTCATTGTCCGCGGAGCAGCCGGTTGACCGCGCGCCCGAACACCGAGCGGGCCGCGGCCCCGAGGAGCGGGTCGAAGAGGGGCGGCAGGAAGCGCACCCGCACCTCCTCCCGCCAGACCACCCGGGCCCGCCCACCGGGCCCCGGCCGCACTTCGATCTCGGCCCAGCCCCGGACCACCCGGCCGCGTTTGTCCAGCCGGCATCGGCCCGGCCCGTCGGGGGACGGCGGCTGCCACACGGTCACCTCCATCCGGTCGTCGAAGGCGAGCGGGCCGAGGCCCGAACGCGCCACGAGGACCGTTCCCTCACGGGTCGGCGGGGGAGTGAGCACGGTGACGCGGGTGAGCGGTACCACGTCGCCGTGCCGGGGCCACTGGGTCAGGCGACGCCAGGCGTCGTCCGGGGAGAGCGGAACCGTGCGTTCGAGCTGGAAGATGACCACTCGGTGATCGTAGGGAGTCGGGACGGTCCGACGGCGGATCACCCTCCGGCCCACAGCCTCGGACAGACCTTCGCGGTGTGGTGACCCCTCAGCGGTAGACCTGGCCCGGCACCGCCGTGCCGGGGGCCAGCAGTTGGGGAACCGTCACGAAGACGTAGCCGCGCTCCTTCAGCGCGTCGATGATCCCCGGTACGGCCGGCACCGTCCCGTCGTAGATGTCGTGCAGCAGGATGATGCCGTCCCGGTTCGCCTGCGCGAGTACCCGGCGCCGTATCAGCGCGGAGTCGGTCGTCGTGTAGTCCTTGGCGGTCACCGTCCAGAGCACCTCGGAGAGCCCCAGCTCACGGCAGATCCCGTGCACGGTCTCGTCGGTGCGGCCCTGCGGCGGGCGCATCAGGGTGGGGCGTCGGCCGGTGAGGCGTTCTATCTCGTCGTTCGGCCGCTGGAGTTCGTCGCGTATCTCCTCCGGCGTGATCTGCGTGAGGATCTTGTGGTCCCAGGTGTGGCTGGCCACCTCGTGTCCCTCGGCCGCCATGCGCCGGACGAGCTCCGGGTACTTCTCGATGTGCCGCTCGCCCAGCAGGAAGAAGGTCGCGGGGACCTGTCGCTCCTTCAGGATGTCGAGCAGACGGGCCGAGTTCTCGCTCGGGCCGGCGTCGAAGGTGAGGGCGATGCACTTCGCCTCCCGGCAGTCGACGGGGCCGAAGCGGGCGGCCTGGGTGGTGGCCGCCGGACGGGCGCGGGCGGTGCTGGGGTGGGTGATGTCGGCACCGCCGCAGCCGGTCAGTGTGACCGCCAGGCAGGTGGCCGCCGCCGAGACGGCGACGGCACGCAACCCGGCCCCCGTTTTCTTCATCTTCCTGGTCAGAGAAGGCATGCCCAGACTATACATAGGGTGTATACACCCTATGTATAGTCTGGGTCGTCATGCGCTCCTCAGGCCGGAACGGGCCTCACTGGGCGTAGAACGTGGCGTCGCCCCGGTCCGTCGCCGTGCTTGGTGTCTGCACGTACAGCAGGTAGTTGTAGTGGCGGACGTAGCGGCCGGCGTAGTTGTACGACTCGTACGAGACCCCGGCGGCGTCGGCGAGACCGGCCCGCCGGTAGAAGCTCGCGTCGGACGCGAACGTCGAGGTGCCGTCGTTCTTCTCCAGCCACACCTCGAAGTTCTTGTGCCGCAGGTAGTAGCCGGGGAGGTTGGCCGCCTCCAGGGAGACCGTGCCGGTGCCGGCGAGACCGCTCACCACCCGGAACTGCGAGTCGGCGAGCGGGCTGACACCGGCCTCGATACGGGCGCGGTACTCCCAGTGCCGGATGAAGCGGTCCGCGAAGTTGTACGAGGAGAAGCGCTGCGGGGTGACCCCGTCGGCCACCGGGATGCCGAAGTCGGGGGTACCGTCCGCCTTCCAGTACAGCTTCTGCACGCGGGTACGGCGGTTGGGGTCGTTCAGGGGGTCGCCGGTGATGTCCCGGTAGCTGCGGTCGTGGTAGACGAGGATGTCGGACTTGCCGTCCTCGGAGACCGTGAAGGAGTTGTGGCCCGGCCCGTACTGCGAGGTCGAGGCGTTCGTGGTGAAGACCGGCTGGGCGCCCTTGGTCCAGGATGCCGGGTTCGTCAGATCGGCGGTCGCGGAGGCGGTCAGCATGCCCAGGCAGTAGTTGGCGTCGGTCGCGCTCGCCGAGTAGGTCATGAAGACCTTCCCGCCGTGCTGGATCAGCGCGGGCCCCTCGTTGACCTTGTAGCCGATCGTCTCCCAGGAGAGCGTCGGCTGCGAGATCTCCGCCGCAGTGCCCTCGATCGTCCAGGGGTTGGCCAGCTTCGCGATGAACAGGCTGGTGTTGTTGTCCTCGGACGGGTTGCGCTGCGCCCAGGCGAGATAGCGCACGCCGTTCACGACGAACGTGGTGGAGTCCAGCGAGAAGCTCTCCCACGTGGTCTTGATCTGGCCCTTCTCGGTCCAGGCCGCGGTGAGCGGATTGGCGCCGGTGCCCTCGAGCACGTACATCCGGATCGCCCAGACGTCACTGGTGGACCCGGCCGCGAAGTACACGTACCACTTGCCGTCGATGAAGTGGATCTCCGGCGCCCAGATGTGGGCGCCCATGACCCCGCTGCTGTGCTTGGTCCAGATGGTGACCTCCTGGGCCGTCGACAGGCCCTGGATGGTCGTCGCCCGGCGCAGCACGATGCGGTCGTACTCGGGGACCGTGGCGGTGAAGTAGTAGTAGCCGTCGGTGTGCTTGTAGATGTGCGGATCGGCGCGCTTCTCCGCGATCGGGTTGGTGTACGTCACCGCGGGGGAGTCGGGCACGGCTGCCTGGGCGGGGGCGCCCACGCCGGTGAGGACGGCCGCGAGGGCGACGAGGCCGGCCAGGAGCAGCCGAACGGCGTTGCGTCTCAAGGGGGTTCTCCAGATGGATGGGGGGAGGGGAGGGTGTGCAGGGGGGTGTGCCTCGGGGCGGGCCGGGCGGAGAGAGGCTTCGGGGCTCATGTGGTGGGCACGAGGCGCCACTGCTGGCAGGTGTTGTTCAGCCAGGTCCACTGGCGCACGTCGGTGCCGTTCGCGGTCCCGCAGTCCGCCACGTCGGCGACCTTGCCGCTGTTCTCGCCCACCAGCCGGACGTAGTCGCCGCTCGCGGTGAAGACGAGCCGGAATCGCTGGCACTTGTTGTTCAGCCACGACCACTGGCGCAGGTCCGCGCCGTCGGCGGTGGAGCAGTCGGCGGTGTCCATCACCCCGCCGGTGGCCACGTTCACCAGCCGGCTGGTGTCGTCGCCCTGGTCCTCGATCCGCCACTTCTGGTTGGCCCCGCCGGAGCAGGTCCACTGGAGGATGTTGGTGCCGTTGGCGGTCGAACCGCCGGACACGTCGAGGCACTTGCCGCTGTTGCGGTTGACGAGGGTGTACGCCGTCGGGGTCGTCGCCGTCTCGCCGGACGGGCCGGGGAGCGTCGTACCCAGAGCGACGGGAGTGCCGAAGTTCGGGGTGCCGTCGGCGTTCCAGGTGAACTTCTGAGCGCGTGTCGTGCGGCCGTTGCCGCAGCCCCCGCTCGCCGAGGAGTTGGCGTGGTAGACGATCCAGTTCTCGGTGCCGTCGGGCGAGGTGAAGAAGCCGTTGTGGCCCGGCCCGTAGACGCCGTTCGTGTCGCTGCGCTGGAAGACGGGCGTCTGCTTCTTGGTCCACGACGCGGGGTTCAGCGGATCACTTCCCGTCAACTCCAGTTGGCCGAGTTTGTAGTCGGCGGTCTGGCAGTAGCTGGCGGAGTAGCTGAGGAAGGTACGGCCGCCGTGGTACAGCGGTTCCGGGCCCTCGTTGACGGGCGCGCCCACCCGCTCCCAGTCCAGCGTGGGGCTGGAGATCACCGTGAAGGTGCTGCTGGAAAGTGTGTACGGGTTGCTCATCGGCGCGATGACCAGGCTCTGTGTGCTGCCGTTCACGAAGCCGCTGCCGACGAGATACAGGTTTCCGTTCGCCTGCAGCACGCTCGCGTCGATCAGCCAGCCGCCGGGCGTGAGATTGGAGCCGGTGAGGGAGCCCTTGTAGGTGTACGGGCCCAGCGGGTCGGTGCCGGAGCTCTCCAGGACGTGGGTGCGCTGGGAGTCGCAGCAGGCCGTGCCGCCCTGGCCGGCCGAGTAGTACAGGTACCAGTGGCCGTTGAATTGGTGGATCTCCGGCGCCCAGATGTTGGTGTTGCGGGTGGAGGTGGTGTCCGACCACACCTGCACGGTGGGCGCGGTGGCGAGACCCGCCAGGGTCGGCGCCTTGCGCATGCCGAGGACGCCTGTGAACGTCGTGGTGATCAGGTAGTAGTTGCCGTCGTAGTACTCCAGCCAGGGGTCCGCGCCCTTGGCCGACTTCAGCGGGTTGGTGTACGGGCGGCCGTCCGCCGCGGACACAGGCTGGGTCGCCGCCACCAAGGCGACGAGAAGGGCCAGCACGCAGACGAGCAGGGGTCTGTGGCGGTACTTCCGAGGCATACAGGACCGTCCCTTGTCCGTGAAGCTGCCTGTCCGAGATTTCGAACACAGTTCGTAACTTCGGCCAGAAGATAGGGGGCGTGCATGTCCTCGTCAATGGTTTCGACAGCCCCACCGGCATCGGGAGTCGGCCCGGGCCACAACCGCCCCGTACGGCCGGCGCGCGGTGGGGAACGCGCCAGGGCGCCCTGCCCGGTCGCTGTGGGACCGGGCAGGGCGCCCTGGGTGTGCTGCTCTTCCGTTCCTGCCGGCCTCTCCTGACGGAGAGTCCGGGATCAGATCAGGTCGAACCGGTCGAGGTTCGAGACCTTGACCCACGCCGCGACGAAGTCGTTCACGAACTTCTCCTTCGCGTCGTCGCTCGCGTAGACCTCGGCCAGCGCGCGCAGCTCGGAGTTCGAGCCGAAGACGAGGTCGGCGCGGGTGCCGGTCCACTTGACCTCGCCCGTGGCGGCGTCGCGGCCCTCGAAGGTGGCCTGGTCCGCGGAGGTCGACGACCACGTCGTACCCAGGTCGAGCAGGTTGACGAAGAAGTCGTTGGTCAGCTTGCCCGGGGCGTCGGTGAGGACGCCGTGCGAGGACTGGGCGTGGTTGGCGCCCAGCACGCGCAGGCCACCGACGAGAACGGTCAGCTCGGGGGCGCTCAGGTTCAGCAGGTTCGCCCGGTCGATCAGCAGGAACTCGGCCGGCAGGCGGTTGCCCTTGCCGAGGTAGTTGCGGAACCCGTCGGCGGTCGGCTCGAGCGCGGCGAACGACTCGACGTCCGTCTGCTCCTGCGAGGCGTCCACCCGGCCCGGCGTGAAGGAGACCTCCACGTCGTGGCCGGCGTCCTTGGCGGCCTTCTCCACGGCGGCGGCACCGCCGAGGACGATCAGGTCGGCCAGGGAGACCTTCTTCGCGCCGGAGTTGAACTCCGCCTGGATGCCCTCCAGGACGCGCAGCACCTGGGCGAGCTCGTCCGGGTTGTTGACCTCCCAGCCACGCTGCGGCTCCAGGCGGATACGGGCGCCGTTGGCGCCGCCGCGCTTGTCGCTGCCGCGGAAGGTGGAGGCCGACGCCCACGCGGTGGACACCAGCTGCGAGACGCTCAGTCCGGAGGCGAGGAGCCTGGCCTTGAGGGCCGCGATGTCCTCGGCGCCGATGACATCGCCCTCGGCGGCGGGCAGCGGGTCCTGCCACAGCAGGGTCTCGGCCGGAACCTCCGGGCCGAGGTGCAGGGCCTTGGGGCCCAGGTCGCGGTGGGTCAGCTTGTACCAGGCACGGGCGAAGGCGTCCGCGAACTGGTCGGGGTTCTCGTGGAAGCGACGCGAGATCTGCTCGTAGATCGGGTCGAAGCGCAGCGACAGGTCGGTCGTGAGCATCGTCGGGGCGTGGCTCTTGGACGGGTCGTGCGCGTCGGGGATGGTGCCCGCGCCCGCGCCGTCCTTGGCGACCCACTGCTTGGCGCCGGCCGGGCTCTCGGTCAGCTCCCACTCGAAGCCGAACAGGTTGTCGAAGAAGCCGTTGCCCCACTGGGTCGGCGTGCTGGTCCAGGTGACCTCGAGGCCACTGGTGATGGTGTCGCCGCCCTTGCCGGTGCCGTACGTGCTCTTCCAGCCGAGGCCCTGCTGGTCCAGCGCGGCGGCCTCGGGGTCGTCGCCGACGTTGTCCGCCGGGCCGGCGCCGTGCGTCTTGCCGAAGGTGTGACCGCCCGCGATCAGGGCGACCGTCTCCTCGTCGTTCATCGCCATCCGGCGGAACGTCTCGCGGATGTCGCGGGCCGCGGCCAGCGGGTCCGGGTTGCCGTTGGGGCCCTCGGGGTTGACGTAGATGAGGCCCATCTGGACGGCGCCGAGCGGGCTCTCCAGCTCGCGGTCGCCGGTGTAGCGCTGGTCGTCGAGCCAGGTGGTCTCGGGACCCCAGTAGACGTCCTCCTCCGCCTCCCAGACGTCCGCGCGGCCGCCGGCGAAGCCGAAGGTCGTGAAGCCCATCTGCTCCAGCGCGACGTTGCCCGTGAGGACCATGAGGTCGGCCCAGGAAATGCTCTGGCCGTACTTCTTCTTGACCGGCCACAGCAGACGGCGGGCCTTGTCCAGGTTGGCGTTGTCCGGCCAACTGTTCAGCGGAGCGAAGCGCTGCTGGCCGGCGCCGGCGCCGCCGCGGCCGTCGCTGATGCGGTAGGTTCCCGCGCTGTGCCAGGCCATGCGGATCATGAGCGGGCCGTAGTTGCCGAAGTCGGCGGGCCACCAGTCCTGCGAGGTGGTCAGCACCTCGGCGATGTCCTGTTTCACGGCCGCCAGGTCGAGGGCGTTGAACGCCTCGGCGTAGTCGAAGCCCTCACCGAGGGGGTTGGCCACCGCCGGGTTCTTGGCGAGGATCTTCAGGTTGAGCCGCTCCGGCCACCACTGGCGGTTTCCGCCGCCCTGGGTCGGGTGCGCGGCGCGACCGTGGGCGACCGGGCAGCCGCCTGCCTCCGCCGCCTTCGGCTCGGTCACGATCGCATCATGGTTCTCGGTCATGGGGGAATCCTTCTGGTGGTCGGATCACATGCTCACGTACCGCAGGTCTCGGGAACCGCGGTACCACTGCGGGTGCTCAGGTGCTCAGGTGCTGCGGGCGGTGGAACAGTCGGGGCACAGGCCCCAGTAGATGACCTCGGCCTCGTCTATGGCGAAGCCGCGGTCGTCGGAGGCGGTCAGACAGGGGGCGTGACCCACGGCGCAGTCGACGTCGACGACGGCGCCGCACGACCGGCAGACGAGGTGGTGGTGGTTGTCCCCCACGCGTCCCTCGAACCGGGCGGGGCTGCCCGGGGGCTCGATGCGGCGCACCAGTCCCGCGGTGGTCAGCGCATGCAGGGCGTCGTACACGGCCTGGAGGGAGATGTGGCCCACGCGGCCGCGCACTCCGGAGGCGAGTGCCTCGACGCCGAGGTGGTCGCCCTCCCGGACGGTCTCGAGCAGCGCGACACGGGCGGCCGTCACCCGCAGGCCGACACCGCGCAACTCCTCGGCGGTCGTCGGTGTACGGGGTGCTGTCATGACGGCGAACCTACTGCATAAACACGAACGATTCAAGAAAACGAATGGTACAAGTCTGGGAAACGCCGCATGTCAGAGAAACGAGGCGAGCCCGTCGAGGAGCCGGTCGACGTCCTCGGTGTCGTTGTAGGGCGCGAGTCCCACCCGCAGCGCGGGATCGTCGAGCTTCAGCGCGGCGAAGGCCTCGTAGGCGTAGAACGAGCCCGCCGGGGCCACGACACCCCGTGCGGCCAGGTGCGCCTGCGCCTCGCGTGCGTCCCGGCCCCCGAAACTCATCAGGACGGTCGGCGTGCGGTCCCGCGCCTTCGAGTGGACGGTGACGGCGCCGCCCAGCGCGCGCAGCCCCTCCTCCACCCTGGCGCGGACCGCGTTCTCGTGGTCGTGCAGGGACCGCAGCGACCGCGCGAGCCGCTCCCTGCGCGACACCGCCGTCCCCGGCGCGTCATCCGGTCGCCGCGGTCCGATCGCGGCGCTCGCGTCGAGCCCGGCCAGGAAGTCCACGGCTGCGGTGGCGCCCGCCAGGATTTCGTAGGGCAGCGTGCCGAACTCGAAGCGCTCCGGCACCGTGTCGGGCGACGGCAGCAGCTTGTCCGGTGCGAGGACCTCGAGGACCTCGGGCGATCCGGCCAGCACCCCGCAGTGCGGACCGAGGAATTTGTACGGCGAGCAGACGAACAGGTCGGCCCCCAGTGCGGGCACGTCCACGAGATGGTGCGCGGCGTAGTGCACCCCGTCCACGAACACCAGGGCCCCCGCCTGATGGGCCCGGTCGGCGATCCGGCGCACGGGCGGCATGGTGCCCAGGACGTTCGAGGCCGCCGTCACCGCGACCAGCCGCGTCCGCGGCGACAGCGCCCGCTCGTAGGAGTCGAGGTCGAGTTCCGTGCTCGCGCCGTCGATCTCGATCCAGCGGACGGTGACCCCGGCGCGCCCGGCAGCCTGGATCCAGGGGCGGACGTTGGCGTCGTGATCCAGACGGCTCAGGACGATCTCGTCACCGGCCCGCCAGCTCTTCGCCAGGGTCCGGGAGAAGTCGTACGTGAGCTGGGTGGCGCTGCGCCCGTGCACGACGCCCCTCTCCGGTACGCCCAGCAGGTCGGCGTAGGCGGCCCGGAAGCCGGCGACGGCCGCTTCGGCGTTGCGCTCGGAGGCGCTGACCAGTCCCCGGTTGGACAGCGGGCCGGTCAGCGTCCTGGTCACGGCCTCGGCGACGGGGGTGGGGGTCTGTGTCCCACCCGGCCCGTCGAAGAAGGCGAGTCCCTGCGCGAGGGACGGGAAACGGGCTCGGAGGGCGGTGACATCGATGGCCATGAGCAGACTCTGGCACCCGGGCCCGGGGCCCCACCAGCGAGCCACGGGACCGCGACACGGCGACAACACCGAGCGACCTGGCCCGCACCCTTGACGATCCGTTCCGGTACGCCGTCGAGCGGCGGGACGCTCCGGGGCTGATCGGCGTCATCGGGGCGGACCGGAACGAGGCCGGGCGCCGGGCGGTGCCGGGTTTCACGGCCGCTCCGTCGGAGTGCCGCGGAGGCGGGGTGCCGGGCGGTGCCGGGTTTCACGGCCGCTCCCTCGGAGTGCCGCGCTCAGCCGCGCTGATCCGGCGGTTTCACCAGCCCGCTCCGGTACGCGACGACGACCAGCTGGGCGCGGTCGCGGGCGTCGAGTTTGGTCATGGCCCGCTGGATGTGGCTGCGGACGGTCAACGGGCTCAGGACCAGCTCGGCGGCGATCTCCGCGTTCGACCTGCCGAGCGCGGCCAGGGCCATGACCTCGCGCTCGCGGTCCGTCAGGGCCTTGAGCACCTCGGGGAGCCCGAGGAGGTCGTCCGTGTCCGGGACGGCGAGAAAACGGGTGATCAGGGCCCGGGTGGCGGTGGGGGAGAGGAGGGCGTCGCCGGCCGCCACGGTACGGATGCCGGACAGGAGGACCTCGGGGCTGACGCCCTTGCCGAGGAAGCCGCTCGCGCCGGCGCGCAGGGCCTTGGCGACGTTCCGGTCGTCCTCGAAGGTGGTGAGGACGAGGATCCGGGTCCCCGACAGCTCCGGCCGGGCGCAGATGGCGGCGGTGGCCGCCACGCCGTCGACGTTCGGCATCCGGATGTCCATGATCACCACATCGGGCCGGTGCGTGTCGGTGAGGTCGACGGCTTCCTGTCCGTCGGCCGCCTCCGCGACGACGGTCATGTCGGCGACCGACTCGATGAGAATGCGGAAGGTGGCCCGGAGCAGGGCCTGGTCGTCGGCGAGCAGGACGCGGATCGTCATGGGGCGGGACTTTCGTCGGGGCGGTCGAGCGGAAGAACGCAGGCGACCTCGAAGCCTCCCCGCGGCCGGTGGCCGGCCCGGAAGGTGCCGCCCGCCGCCGCGGTCCGCTCGCGCATGCCGAGCAGGCCGAAGCCGCGGCCCGGACCGGGTACCGACGCGGGGCGGCCGGGGACGGTGTCGTTGGTGATGGTGAGGGTCAGACAGTGGGGGGCGTAGCCGAGCCGGACCCGCGCGGTACGGGTCGCGGCGTGCTTGCTGACGTTGGTCAGGGCTTCCTGCACGATCCGGTACGCCGTCAGGTCGAGGACGGGGGGCAGCGGGCGCGGCGGCCCCTCGACGGCGACGGTCACCTCCAGACCGGCCGCCGAGCAGGAGTCCACCAGGCCGGGCAGCTGCCCCAGCCCCGGCGCGGGCGTCAGTTCGTCCGCGGAGTCGGCGTCCTCGCGCAGGACGCTGACGGTCGCCTTGAGCTCACGCAGCGCGGCGGCCGTCGTCCGGGGCAGCTTGTCGATGATCTCCAGGGCCTTGCCGGGGTCGGTCCGCGAGAGGTGGGCAGCGGTGCCGGCCTGGGCGTCGGCCAGGGTCAGGTGGTGGGCGACCACGTCGTGCAGTTCCCGTGCGATGCGCATGCGCTCCTGGATCACCCGGTGACGCGCCTCCTCCTCCCGCTGCCGGTCGGCGTGCTCGGCCCGGGCCGCGGCGTACTCGCGCCGCACCCTGACGTAGGCGCCGAAGGCCGCGGAGAGCAGCACCCAGGCCGCCGGGTTGACGATGGCGAGGATCGGCGAGTCGTGGAACGAGGTGAGGAACAGACCGGTGACGGCGATGCCGGCGGCGGCCGTGAGCGCGCTGTTCCAGGTGGCGCGGCGAGGGCTCCGCACGCTCACGGAGTACTGCGCCCACAGGAGCGGGCCCATCAGCCCCGGGGTCAGCAAGTAGCCCAGGGCGGCCTGCGCCATGGTGCACACCAGGGTGACGGCGAGGACCGGAAGGGGGTGGTCACGGCGTCGGCGCAGTGCCGCGCAGGCGACGACGGCCAGCCCGACGCCGGGCCACAGGGCCGGCGTCGCGGGCATGATCGCCCGGGTGACGAAGACGCCGGCGACGGTGAGCGCGCACAGCAGGACCGACGTCGTGGCCTCGACGGCTTCCGGACGGGCCGCCGCCCGGCGCTGCCAGCTGGTGCTCATCACGCTCCGAGAGGGTCGGGGGACAGACATGCTCACACATCGCGGGCCGGCACACGGCGCGGGTCGCGACGCCGTCGTGCCGGGCGCCGCGACCTGTCCTCCCGGTGTCCTGCGGCCACAGGGGGGTGCGGGGCTCAGGTGCGGGCCGGTTCCTTGGGCGCGGGCTCGCCGCCCGCCCGTCCGGCGGTGGGCGCCGGCGGCGCGGTGAGCCCGACGCCCTCGACGTCGACCTGCGGCAGCAGCCGGTCCAGCCACCTGGGCAGCCACCACGCCTTGTCGCCGAGCAGGGCCAGCACCGCGGGCACGAGCGCCATGCGGACGACGAAGGCGTCGAACAGCACGGCGACGGCGAGACCGAAGCCGATGGTCTTGATCATCGACTCGTCGGCGCCCATGAATCCGGAGAAGACCGCGATCATGATCACCGCCGCGGCCGCCACCACCCGCGCACTGTGCCGGAAGCCGGTGACGACCGCCTGGGGAGCGCGGTCCCCGTGGACGTACGCCTCCCGCATCCGGGCCACCAGGAACACCTCGTAGTCCATGGCCAGGCCGAAGACGATGCCCACCAGGAAGATCGGCATCAGGCTCATGACCGGACCGGTCTGCTCCACCCCCAGCAGCTCCGCGCCCCAGCCCCACTGGAAGACGGCCACGACCGCGCCGAGGGAGGCCAGCACCGACAGCAGGAAGCCGAAGGCGGCCTTCACGGGCACCAGCACGGAACGGAAGACCACCAGCAGCAGGAGCAGCGCCAGGACGACGATGACGGCCAGGTAGGGGACGAGTGCGGCCTGGAGGGCCTGCGCCACGTCGATGTTCATCGCGGTGCTGCCGGTGACCTCGAACGTCGCCCCGGTCTCCCGCTCGAGGTCCGGGCGTTCCGAGCGGATCGTCTCGACGAGGTCCTTGGTGTCCTCGTCGTTCGGACCGGTGGCCGGAACCGCCGAGAACAGCGCGGTGTCACCGGCCCGGTTGAACTGCGCGGCGGAGACGGACACCACCCCGCGGGTCGCGCCGATCTCCCGGGCGATCGCCTGCACGGCCGCCTCGGGTCCGGCCGAACCCCTGACGTCCGCGACGATCGTCAGCGGCCCGTTGAAACCCGCCCCGAAGCCGTCCGCGAGCGCGTCGTAGGCCCGTCGTTCCGTCGACGAGACGGGCTTGGACTCGGCCCCCGGCATGCCCATCTCCAGCTGCGTGGCGGGCAGCGCCAGGGCGCCCAGTCCCGCGACGCACGCCACCAGCACGGCCACCGGGCGGCGCAGCACGAAGCGTGCCCACCGGGAACCGCCGTTGCCGGCCGGCTCGGACACGGCGCGGCCCTTGCGCGTGGCGCGGGAGAGCACGGCTTCGGGCCACATGCCGAGCAGTGCGGGGACCAGGGTGAGGGCGATCAGGACGGCGACGACCACGGCGCCCGCGGCGCACAGGCCCATCTTGGTCAGCATCGGAACGCCGACCACCGACAGGCCGGCCAGCGCGATGACGACGGTGAGTCCGGCGAAGACCACGGCGGAGCCGGCCGTGCCGACCGCGAGGCCGGCCGCCTCGCGCGGAACATGACCGTTCGCGCGCTCCTCCCGGTAACGGGAGACCACGAAGAGGGCGTAGTCGATGCCCACCGCCAGCCCCAGCATCGTGGCGAGCGTCCCGGTGGTCAGGGACAGCCCGAAGGCGCTGCCGAGGGCCATGATCGAGGCCATGCTGATGCCGACGCCGATGACGGCGGTGAGCAGCGGCAGGCCGGCGGCCGCGAGCGAGCCGAAGGTGATCAGCAGGACGACGGCGGCCAGGGCGATGCCGATGGCCTCCGAGGACCCGCCCGCCGCCGGCTGGGTGGCGAGTGCGGTACCGCCGACCTCGACCGTGAGCCCGGAGTCACGGACCTCGTCGACGGCCTTCTCCAGCGCGGCCTTGTCGGCGTCGGTGAGGTCGTCGGCCTTGACCTTGTAGTTCACCGTGGCGTAGGCGGTCGTGCCGTCCTTGCTGACGGCACCCGCCGTGAACGGGTTCACGGCACTGTCGACCTGAGGTTCGTCGGCGGCCTCCGCCACGAGCGTGTCGACGGCGGCACGGTGACCGGCCGCGGTCACCTTCTCCCCGTCGGGCGCGACGAACACGATCCGCGCGTTCGCGCCATTGGCGTCCGAGCCGGGGAAACGTTCTCCGATCAGGTCGAAGGCCTGCTGCGCCTCGATGCCGGGCATGAAGGACGTGCCGTCGTCGGAGGCGGCCGGCGCCTTGGCGGCGCCGAGACCGACGGCGCCGAGGATCACCGCCCACAACAGCGTCACGAGCCAGCGCCGCTGGAAGGCGGTCCGGCCCATCCGGTAGAGCAAGGTAGCCAAGGGAAACGGATCTCCAGGTATGGGTTCGGGTGGACGTCCAGCCTGGCCCGAGGGGGTGCGCCGGGGCATCGTGCCCGTGCTGGCACTCCCGCCTGGTGCCGCTGCACGAGCCGACGGGCTTGCGTCCTCCTCCAGGAGGAGCACCGCGTACCGCTCGGGAAGGAGTCCGGAACCCGCACGCGTGCCCGTGCGCTTCGACACGGAGACGGCCGTCGTGGACTGGCGCGACGAATGGCGGACAAAGAACTACGACTGACCTGACCTGACTCAATCAAGCGACCTGGTCAAACCGACCCGACTCAACCGACCCGACTCAACCGACCCGACTCAACCGGCCCGACTGATCCGACCCTGCCGCGCCCCGTCGAGAGGTCCCTTCGTGCATTCCGTCCTCGATCTCGCGCTCGACTGTGTCGTCGGCGCGCTCGGGAAGACCACCGAACCCACCGAACCCACCGATCCCACCGATCCCACCGAACCCACCGAACCCACGGAACCCGCCCAACCCGCCGGAGTCACCCTGCACCGTTCGCCGGAGCGGGGACGTGCGCAGTTGGCCGACAGCGCCTTCGACTTCAGCAGCGCCGTGCCGTCCGGAGTGCGGCTGGAGATGCTCACGGACGCCACCGAGCTCGAGCTCGACGCGCGGCTGCGCGTGGTCCTCCCACCGGGGATGCCGTCGGCCGGCAGTGTCTTCGACCTGGTGGTCGACGGTGAACTGCGCGAGCCGGTGGTGGCGACGGAACAGAGCCTGATCTTCCTGGACCCCGCCACCGGTGCCCTGGAGGACCGGCCGGCCGGGCCCGCCACCGTGCGGTTCCGCCTGGGCTCGCGGGCCCGCGAACGACGCGTGGAGATCTGGCTGCCCGTCACCCCGGCCTGCACGCTGCTCGACGTACGGATCCCGGACGGGGCGTCCTTGCGCCCGGCCCCGGCGAGCGGCCCGCTGTGGGTGCACTACGGCAGCTCCATCAGCCAGTGCGCGGACGCGGGCCGTCCGACCTCCACCTGGCCGGCCGTCGTGGCCCGCTCCGCCGGCCGGTCCCTGCTCAACCTGGGCCTCGGCGGACAGTGCCAGCTCGACCCGTTCATGGCCCGCGCCGTCCGCGACCTTCCCGCGAGCGCGATCAGCCTCGAACTGGGCATCAACGTGGTCAACGCCGACAGCATGCGGGAGCGGACTTTCGTACCGGCGTTCCACGGGTTCCTCGACACGATCCGCGACGGGCATCCGGACACGCCGGTGCTGGTCATCAGCCCCATCGTCTGTCCGGCCGCCGAGCAGCGGCCCGGCCCCACGCCGGCGGGCCCCGACGCGATGGTCCGCACCTTCGACCGGCCCGCCGAACTCGCGCTCGGCGCGCTCACGCTCACCCGCATCCGCGAGTTGCTGGGCCGGCACGTCGAGCAGCGCCGTAGGAGCGGCGACGACCGGCTCCGACTCGTCGACGGGACAACGCTGTTCGGGCCCGACGACGTCGCCGACCTCCCGGACGGCCTGCACCCGAACGCGGCCGGCTACGCCCGCATGGCCGAGCGTTTCCTGCCCCTGTCGTTCGGCGAGGAGGGGGCGCTCCGTTGAATCCTCCCCTCCCTGAAGGGAGGGGAGTCCTGGCTCAGGCTGCCTCCTGGAGCAGCGCTCCAGGAGGTCTTGCGCCCTCGGCACCAGCCGGGTTGAGACCAGCCCGGATGAGCATGACGCGTGCGGAGTTCTTGTCCCGTGGGGACACGCTCTTGCACGCGGTGCAGGTGTAGGTGCGCTCACCCAGGGGCAGAGCGCAGGGGTGCCCGGAGGCCGCCCGCGGCGGTCCGTGTTCCGCGCGAAGACGACGAGGCGCAGCACCGCGAACCGCGCGACACCGGCGAGTGCGGAGGCGGACAGGTAGACGAGCTGCTCGAGCAGCGCGTCGGGGGCGGCCACCAGCTGCCGCAGGACAATCATCGCCACGCAGGTCACCGCGTACGCCGCTGCGGCGGACCCGGCCGACTGCGCGTGCTGGCGGCAGGTCGCGCGCCCGCTCGCGCCGAAGGTGAAGCGGGCGTGCAGCTCGGTGGCGAGGAGCGTGGAGGCCACGGTGATCAGGGCGTTGGCCAGGGCCCAGGGAAGCCAGGAGGCGAGGCCGGCCACGGCGAAGCTGGAGGCGAGGCCTGTTCCGCCGCCGCAGAGCACGAAGCGGGCGAACGCTCCGGATGCCGTCTGCTCCCGGCTCTGCGCTGTTTCCACTGTTTCCATGACCCGCCCCCTTTTGTCGCTCACTCCGCGACACGCGCACCCCTCGAACCGCGAGATCGGCGAGCTGTTGTTTCCTGTGATGGAAACGCTACGTTGCATTCGAAGGTACGGCAACGTATTTGTTGCATGCCATCTGCGAAATGCCAGCTAGAAGCCATGAAATCGTTGCAATAGGCCTGAGGGTAACGCAACGGACCCAGGCCTTGACCGTTGCAATGGATGAGGAGTGAACGCTATTGTTCCTGCCGGAGGCCGCCCCGGACCGGCGTCGGACGTCGGGCGGTGGCCGCGGGTATTCGGCCCCCGTGCGGCCGGCCGTCCTGGGAACCGGTCCGCGCCCGCGGGTGCGTTGCGGACGGAAGGTGTCCGCAAGCCCGGTTAGCTTGCCGTACATGACGAAGACGACGCATCCGGCGGCCCCCGTGCTCGGCGCCCGTGCACTCAACCGCGCCACCCTCGAGCGGCAGCTGTTGCTGCGGCCCTCTCCGCTGTCCGCGGGGGCCGCGGTGGAGCACCTGCTCGGGCTCCAGGCGCAGAACGCCAAGCCGCCGTACTACGCGCTCGCCGCCCGTCTCGAAGGCTTCGTCCCCGAGCGGCTGTCGACGCTGATGGCCGACCGCTCGGTCGTCCGCATCGTCAGCATGCGCTCCACCATCCACACCCACACCGCCGACGACTGCCTCACGCTCCGGCCGCTCGTCCAGCCCGCCCGCGACCGGGAGCTGACGTACTTCCGCAAGGGTCTCGTCGGAGTCGACCTCGACCGGCTCGCCGCCCTCGCCCGCGATCTGGTCGAGGCCGAGCCGCGCACCATGAAGCAGCTGCGCGAGGCGCTCTCCGCCCAGTGGCCCGACGCCGACCCGCAGTCCCTCGCGGTCGCCGCCCGCTGCCGGCTGCCCCTCGTCCAGGTGACCCCGCGTGGACTGTGGGGCAGGAGCGGACAGGTCGCGCTCACCACCGCCGAGCACTGGCTGGGCCGCCCCGCGGAACCGGCCCCGACGCCGGACTCCGTGGTCCTGCGCTATCTGGCGGCCTTCGGCCCGGCCTCCGTCAAGGACATGCAGACCTGGGCCGGGCTGACCCGGCTGCGCGAGGCCTTCGAGCGCCTCCGCCCGCGGCTCCTCGCCTTCCGGGACGAGCACGGCGTCGAACTCTTCGACCTCCCCGACGCCCCGCGTCCCGACCCCCTGACCCCGGCCCCGCCCCGCTTCCTCCCCGAGTTCGACAACCTCCTGCTGTCGCACGCCGACCGCACCCGGGTCGTCCCGTCCGCGTATTGGGGCCGCGCCTGGCAGGGCAACCAGGCGTACTGCACCCTCCTCGTCGACGGCTTCTTGGCGGGCCTGTGGCGACTGGAGCGGGACGCCCTGGTCGTCGAGCCCTTCGGCACCCTGACCAAGGCCCAGCGGCAGGACGTGGCCACGGAGGGCGAGCGGATGCTGGCCGCGATGCACCCGGGCGGGCCCAACGACATCCGGTTCGGCACCGTCGTTAGGCCATGACCACCGGCAGGCCGGCGGCCGGAAGGGGGAACGGGCGAAGAAGGAGAACGAAGCGCCGGAGACGCCGGGAGCCCCCACCGGGGACCGGTGAGGGCTTGGATAGGGGGCGCTGCGGGCCGCTCGTGGAGGCTCGCAGCGCCCCCCGGTCGTTCCCTGAGGGATACTCAGGAGTTCTTGGAGGCTGTTACCGGGTGACTACGAGTTGACCTGCGTCGTCACCAGACTGGAGAAGGTGGTCAGCCGGGTGTACACACCCGGGTAACCGGCCTCCGCGCAGCCCTCGCCCCAAGAAGTGATCCCTGCCAGGACGCCCCCGATGAGCAGGGGACCGCCGCTGTCGCCCTGGCAGGTGTCTACGCCGCCGGATGTGTATCCGGCGCAAACCATGTCGGTCGCGACGAAGTCGGAACCGTAGGAGCTCTTGCAGCTGGTGTCGGACACGATCGGGACGGTCGCGGTCCGCAGCTGGTTGGAGGAGCTGCCGTTCTCCGAGGTGGTGCCCCAGCCGATGATGCGGGCGGTGGTGCCGGCCGCGTACACGCCGGTCTGGGACGAGGAGACGTACGACGCCGTGGTGTACGGCATCGACGTCGACAGGGTCAGGACGGCCACGTCGTCGCCGTTGGTGGCGTCCGTGTAGCTCGGGTTGATCCAGATCTTGCTGACCCGGCTGACCGTGCCGTTGGTGCCGTTGAGGTAGGTGCGCCCACCGACGACGCGCACACTGCTCGTGGTCTCGCCGACCATGCAGTGGGCGGCTGTGACCACCTTCGTCGCCGAGACGAGGGTGCCGCCGCAGAACTGGTTCTGCGAGGCGTCCGTGATCTGCATCATGAACGGGTACGTCGTGGTCGTGGTCGTCGTGCCGCCGACGATCGGCTGGGGCGCTGCGACAGCGGTGGGGGCGCTGAGCAGTGCGGTCGCCGCCGCCGCGGCGGTCGCCGCGAGGACGGCGGCGGTCTTCTTGAACCGGTTGGGCCCGAACATGGATCTCCTCGGTGGGATTGCCGGTGGGGGGTCGCGCGGGTGTGGGGGTTGCACGGGGGTCGCGGGACCGACCCCCGTGTGCCCGGCGAGCGGCACGTCCCTTAAGCTAGGACCCGGCACCCGTTTCCCCCAATGAGGGAACCCCCTAAGGGAGTTGGGGCAGGGAAAACCCTCGGTCGTCCCAGGGAACCCACAGTCGCCGCCGAGGGGGCGCTCAGGTGACCCGCCGCGCGGGACGCAGAACCCACAGAGGGCAGTGAGCCCCTGAGGGGCAGTTAACCCGTGGATTCCTCACTTCGCGTGGCGCCCCGCCGCCAGTCGGACGATGTCCACCCGCGAACGGATCCCCAGCTTGCGGTAGACCCGGGTCAGGGTCGCCTCGACCGTCTTGACGCTGATGAACAGCCGCGCGGCGATCTCCCGGTTGGTCGCGCCCTCCATGACGAGTGCGGCGACCTGACGTTCCATCGAGGCGAGCCCCTCCAGCGCGTCGGCCGGGGGAGCCGTCCGCGGGGGAACGGCGACCGCCGCCGGAGCGCCCGCCGCGATCGCCGCGTCCACCTGACGCAGCCAGGGCAGCGCCCGGCACCGCCGGAACAGCCGCGCCGCCTCGTCGTACGACGTCGGCCCCGGCCGCCCGGTGCGCAGCCGGGCCAGCTCGAACGCCGCCCGTGCCTCCTCCAGGCCGTACCCGAGCTTGGCGAGGCGGTCCTGAACGGACGTCAGCCGGGACAGTGCCGCCTCGTGGTCGCCGAGCGCCGCCCGCACCATGGCCTCCGACCGGTCCAGCACCGCCAGCACGCTCTCCCGGCCGAGCCGGAGCGCGTGCTCGCGCGTCACGTCGATGACGTCCTGCGCCTCGCCCGGCTCGCCGACCCGGACCAGCGCCTCGGCGAGGTCGCCGTGCCAGCGGCCGCGTGCCGGGTCGGTGATGCGCAGTCCTGCCTCGAGCTCGCGCACCCGGCGCAGCGAGCCGACCGCGCCCGCCGCGTCCCCGGCCACCAGCTGGGCGTGGCCCAGCGCGGCCAGGGCGCGCGAGAGGTACATCTGGTCGCCGTCCTCCTCGGCGCGCTCCGCCGCCTCCCGGGCCAGCGCCAGCGCCCGGTCGACGTCGCCGCCGGAAGCCTCGGCGAGGGAGGTCAGCATCGCGGAGGCGCCCAGACCGATGCCGGAGTCCCGGGCCAGCCTGAGGCTCTCGCGGGCCAGGTCGAGGGCGCGTCCGCAGTGCCCGGAGCGCAGCTCGGTCTCGGCGAGGAAGCGCTGGAAGTGCACCTCGCTCTCGACCATGCCGCGCCGGCGCACCTCGCGCAGCAGCGTGGTGATGGTCGACCGGGCCTCGGGGAGCTGGTCGCTCATCATCAGCCAGCGGAACCGGGCCGCGCCGACACCGTTGTGATGGCAGGCCACGTAGGGGTCCTGAGGCTCCTTCAGCGCCCGCTTGATGGTCGCGGGGGCGTTCGGATGGCCCATGAGGGTCTCGGTGGAGGACTGGAACGACAACGCCATCAGCTCGGTGCGCCGGTCGTCGCCGCGCGCGGCCAGCTCCGCCGCGTGCGCGGCCTCCTGCCGGGCCTCGGAGAAGTCGCCCTCGACGATCAGCTTGCGCCAGGCGAGGTGGTAGTGGACCAGGGCGAGCAGCCGGGGGTCGTCGCCGGCGTCGGCGAGGGCCTGCGGAAAGACGGCGTCGACGTCACCGAGGGCCTGCCCGGCCGCCTCGATGACCACCTCCCAGGCGCGGATCCGGTCGGCGGGCACGGTGGCCCGGGTCAGCACCTCGCGCGCGATGTCGCGTCCCAGGTCCACCTCGCCGGCGGTGATCGCGTCCTCGGCGGCCCGCAGCCGGTGTTCGTCCGGGGCGGGGGCGCCGTCCGGCGGGGTGTGCCGGGCGGCGAGCAGTCCGAGGGAGGCGGCGACCGAGGGGGCGCCCCGGTCGCGGGCGAGCGCGGCGGCCTCGGCGAGCCGGGCGGCCACCTCCGGGTCGGTGCCGGTGGTGGCCAGGGCGAGGTTGCGGGCCCGCTCGATCGGATCGGAGGCGGCGGTGGACAGCGCGGCGTGCGCGGCCCGGCGCTCGTGGGCGGGCGCCTCGGCGTACAGCGCGGCCGAGATCAGCGGATGCGCGAACCGTACGGCCGGTCCCTCGGGCTCCGTCGCCAGCAGCCCGAGCGCAGCCGCCTGCGCGGTCTCGGCCTCGGCGTTCTCGCGGCCGGCCGCGTGCAGCAGGGCCAGCGTGGGGCGGGCTCCGGCGCTGGCCACCAGCAGGGTGCGGCGGGCCTCGTCGGACAGCATGTCGAGGCGGCTGAGGACCAGGGCGCGCAGCGAGGTCGGCACCGGCAGGGGCTCGCCCGGCCGGGGCGGCGTCTGGCTCTCGCCGAGGGCGCGGCCCAGTTCCAGGGCGAAGAGGGGGTTGCCGCCGCTGGTGCGGTGGATCTCCCGCATCGTCGAGCGGGGCAGGTCGGTGTAGCCGCGGTGGTCGAGCAGCGCGGAGACCTGGGCGCGGGAGAGAGGGTTGAGGCGGACGGCCAGGGTGTCGGGCGGGGACGCGCGTAGATGACGGTCGTACTCCTGTTCCTCCGTCCGCACCGCGCACAGCAGCTGGACGGGGGTGTCGCCGAGGCGGCGGGCGGCGAAGCCGAGGAGTTCGGCGCTGGCCGAGTCCAGCCACTGGAGGTCGTCGGCGACGAGCAGGACGGGACCCTCGGCGGCGAGGGCGCGCAGGGCCGACAGCACGGCCAGGCGCAGGGCGAGGCCGTCGCGTTGCAGAGTCGATTCGCCGCGGCCGGTGAGCGCCGACTCCAGGGCGGTGCGCTGGGCGGCGGGGAGCTTGTCCGAGATCTCGTCCAGGACGAGGCCGAAGAGGTCCGCCAGGGCCAGGAACGGGAGGTGGGATTCGGACTCGGTCGCCGAGCAGCGCAGGACGGTGCGTGCCGCCTCGCCGTAATCCGCGGCCAATGCCCGCAGCACGGTCGACTTTCCTATTCCGGCCGGGCCGTGCAGCAGCACACTGCCGCCGCGCGCCAGCTGGTCCTGGGCGGCCGTGAACAGCTCGTCCCTGCCGATGACCAGGTCGGGGCGGCATCTGGCAGGCTCCTTGAAGTCCCGTCGCACGGTCACCGCTCCCCTCCGAGTGTCGTGTCCGGGCCAAATTCTAGGCAACGTCCCTTTGAAATTCGGAGGCACGGCGTGGTGAGGCATATAACAACGTGCCGCATAGGGAAATTCATGGCGGCGATGAATGAATGGACGCTTGTCGTGAGGGGCCTCCCTGGCTTGATGTGATCGGTGCTCCCCGGCATCTTGCCCTGTGCGCGCTACGGGCGTGTTGCGCGCCCCGCGTTCAGGGCAGCAGACCCGCCCTGCGGGCGGCGACCACCGCCTCTCCCCGGGTCCGCGCGCCCAGCCTGCGCATCGCCGACCGCAGATAGCCCTTCACCGTCTCCGGGCGCAGCCCCAGCCGCTCGGCGGCCGCCGCGTTGGTCGCCCCCGCCGCCACGCACGCCAGCACGTCCAGCTCACGCGGGGCCAGCACGACCGGCCGCCCGGCCGGCCGCTCCGGCCCCCTCGGGGCCAGCAGCCCGCAGACCGCGAGGAGCTCGGCGCGCAGGACCGGGTCGGAGATCCGCGGGGCCAGGGCGCGCAGGGCCGTGTGCGCCTCGCGCACCTGCTCCCGGTCGGCCCCCGTGCCGGTGCTCGGACCCGGCTCGGCACGCGCGTCGCACGGCCGGGCCGCCGACAGCAGGTCGCGCGCCTCGTCCCCGACCACCAGCGCCTGCTCCACGTCCCGCGCCGCCTGCATCGCCGCCGTCAGCGTCCGGTCGCCGAGCGGCTGGGCCGTCCGCAGGGCGCCGTACAGCACCCCGCGCACCCGGCGCCGTACGATCACCGGGATCGCCAGCACCGAACGCAGGCCCTCCTCGGCGACGGCCGCGTCGTACTCGTGACTGATCTGCCGGGACACGGAGTAGTCGGTCACGGCGCACGGGCGGGCCAGCGCCACCGCCTTGCCGCCGAGACCGTTGCCCGAGGTCACCGCCAGCCCGCGCAGCGCGAGACCGGCCGCCCCGCTGAACTCGCTGATGCGCATCCGCTGCCGCCCCGGCTCCACCAGGCCGCCGAAGGCGACCGGCAGTCCCGTCGCGCGTCGCAGCCGTGCCAGCGCACCGCGAATCTCCACCGTTCCGGCCGCGTCTGCCGCCACGTTCTCGCCCTTTCCGCGCGGCTTGGTGCCGCACACCCCCGTCCGGGGGTAGTGAGACCTGCATCACGGATTACACGATGGCAGAGAGCCGCCCGGCAATGGTCCGGCACCACGGGAGTGAGCCGCGGGGACCGAGAGCGCCCCGCAGACGCACGACCACCAAGCGAGGAGGACGGATGACGTCGGCCACGGAGAGTTTCCGCAGAGCCCGCGACTTCCTGCTGGAACACCGCGAGGACTACACCACCGCCTACGAGCGCTTCGAGTGGCCCCGCCCGGAACACTTCAACTGGGCCCTCGACTGGTTCGACGTCATCGCCGAAGGCAACGGGCGCACCGCCCTGCACATCGTGGAGGAGGACGGCTCCGAGACCCGTCTCACCTTCGCCGAACTGTCGGAGCGCTCCGACCGGGTCGCGAACTGGCTGCGCGGGCGCGGGGTCGCCGCCGAGGACCGCATCCTCGTCATGCTCGGCAACCAGGCCGAACTCTGGGAGACCGCGCTGGCCGCGATGAAGCTGCGCGCCGTCGTCATCCCGGCCACCCCGCTGCTCGGCCCCGCCGACCTCACCGACCGCGTGGAGCGCGGCCGCGTCCGGCACGTCCTCGTCCGGACCGAGGACACCGGCAAGTTCGACGAGGTCCCCGGCGACTACCGGCGCATCGCGGTCGGCGGCGCGCCCGAGGGCTGGGAGCCGTTCGAGGAGGCCCACACCGCCCCGGCCGGCTTCACGCCCGACGGCCCCACCTTCGCCGACGACCCGCTGATGCTGTACTTCACCTCCGGCACGACCGCCCGGCCCAAGCTCGTGGAGCACACCCACACCTCGTACCCGATCGGACACCTGTCCACGATGTACTGGATCGGGCTCCGACCCGGCGACGTGCACCTCAACATCTCCTCGCCCGGCTGGGCCAAGCACGCCTGGTCCAACCTCTTCGCCCCGTGGAACGCCGAAGCGACCGTCTTCATCCACAACTACACCCGCTTCGACCCGGCCCGGCTGATGACCGAGCTGGACCGGGCGGGGGTGACGACCTTCTGCGCACCGCCCACCGTCTGGCGCATGCTCATCCAGGCCGACCTCACCCAGCTGCGCACCCCGCCCCGCGAGGCGGTGGCCGCCGGCGAGCCCCTCAATCCCGAGGTCATCGAGCAGGTGCGCCGCGCCTGGGGGGTGACCGTCCGGGACGGCTTCGGTCAGACCGAGACGGCCGTGCAGATCGCCAACAGCCCCGGACAGCAACTGAAGACCGGCTCGATGGGCCGGCCGAGCCCCGGCTACCGGGTGGAACTCCTCGACCCGGTGTCGGGCGCGCCGGGTGCGCGGGAGGGCGAGATCGCGCTGAACCTGTCGGCCCGGCCGGTCGGCCTGATGACCGGCTACCACGGCGACGCCGACCGCACGGCGGAGGTGATGGCGGGCGGCTACTACCGCACCGGCGACATCGGCAGCCGCGACGAGAACGGCTACCTCACCTACGTGGGCAGGGCCGACGACGTCTTCAAGGCCTCCGACTACAAGATCAGCCCCTTCGAGCTGGAGAGCGCGCTGCTGGAGCACGAGGCGGTCGCCGAGGCGGCCGTCGTCCCCGCCCCGGACGCACTGCGCCTCGCCGTGCCCAAGGCGTACGTCGTCCTCGCCGAGGGCTGGGAGCCGGGCCCCGACACCGCGAAGGTGCTGTTCGAGCACTCCCGTGAGGTCCTCGCCCCCTACAAGCGCGTCCGGCGCCTGGAGTTCGCCCCGCTGCCCAAGACGGTGAGCGGCAAGATCCGCCGGATCGAGCTGCGGGAGGCGACCGAGGCGGGTTCGGCGGACGAGTACCGCGAGGAGGACTTCCGGTGAGCGAGGCGTCTCACCCGCAGGGCGGGGGAGCCTCGCGGGCGCGGGGCCGGGCCGCTTCGGACGCGCCCGGCGAAGCCGTCTCGTACGCCCACGGGACCAGCGGGACCGCGCTGCTCGGGGACACCATCGGGGCCGACCTGGACCGGACGGCGGCTCGTTGGCCGGATCGCGAGGCGCTCGTCGACGTGCCGTCCGGACGGCGCTGGACGTACCGTCAGTTCGTGGCGGACGTCGACCGGCTGTCGTACGCGCTGCTCGCGAGCGGGGTCGCCAAGGGCGACCGGGTGGGCATCTGGGCGGTCAACTGCGCCGAGTGGGTACTGGTCCAGTACGCCACCGCCCGCATCGGCGCAATCATGGTGAACATCAACCCGGCGTACCGCACGCACGAGGTGGAGTACGTCCTCAACCAGGCCGGGATCTCCGTGCTGTTCGCCTCGCTGAGTCACCGGACGAGCGACTACCGGGCGATGGTCGAGGAGGTGCGCGGCAGCTGCCCGCGGCTGCGGGAGACCGTCTACGTCCAAGACCCGAGCTGGGAGGCGATGCTGCGCCGCGGAACGCCCGACCTGCGGGACGAGTTCCGCACGCGACGGGCCGAACTGTCCTGCGACGACCCCGTCAACATCCAGTACACCTCGGGCACCACGGGCTTCCCCAAGGGGGCCACCCTCTCCCACCACAACATTCTCAACAACGGCTACTTCGTGGGCGAGTCGATCGCCTACAGCGAGCAGGACCGGATCTGCGTCCCGGTGCCGTTCTACCACTGCTTCGGCATGGTGATGGGAAACCTCGCGGCCACCTCGCACGGCGCCTGCATCGTCGTCCCGGCCCCGTCCTTCGACCCGAGGGCCACGCTGGAGGCGGTCCAGCGGGAGCGGTGCACCTCCCTGTACGGCGTTCCGACCATGTTCATCGCGGAGTTGAACCTCCCCGACTTCGCGAGCTACGACCTCTCCTCCCTGCGCACCGGCATCATGGCGGGCTCGCCCTGCCCGGCCGAGGTGATGAAGCGGGTGGTCGCCGAGATGAACATGGCGGAGGTGTCGATCTGCTACGGCATGACCGAGACCTCGCCCGTCTCCACCCAGACCCGCCGCGAGGACGACCTGGAGCACCGCACCGGCACGGTGGGCAGCGTCCTGCCGCACATCGAGATCAAGGTCGTCGACCCGGCGACCGGGGTGACCCGGCCCCGGGGCAGCGCGGGCGAGTTGTGCACCCGCGGCTACAGCGTGATGCTCGGTTATTGGGACGAGCCGGAGAAGACCGCCGAGTCGATCGACGCGGGACGCTGGATGCACACCGGGGACCTGGCGGTGATGCGCGAGGACGGTTACGTCGAGATCGTCGGCCGCATCAAGGACATGATCATCCGGGGTGGGGAGAACATCTACCCGCGCGAGATCGAGGAGTTCCTCTACGGCCATCCGAAGATCCGGGACGTGCAGGTCGTCGGCGTCCCGCACGAGAGGTACGGCGAGGAGGTCCTCGCCTGTGTGATCCCGGCCGACGCGGCGGACCCGCCGACGCTCCAGGAGGTGCGCGCCCACTGCGAGGGTCGGCTGGCGCACTACAAGATCCCGAGCAGGCTGCGGGTCATGGAGGCCTTTCCGATGACCGTCTCGGGGAAGGTACGCAAGATCGAGCTGCGGGAGAAGTACGCCCGCTAGCGGTTCGGCGTGGCGCCGCCGTCGCCCTCAGACGCTCCCCGCGTCGAGGGCGTCGGCCATCGCGTTGACCGGCTTCGGGGTGCCCGTGAGATCCAGGACGAAGAGCGGGACGCGCAGTTGGTCGGCCCGGGCGCGGGCGTCGTCGTCGTACCCGGCGAGGGAGAAGTAGACGCAGTCCGCGGACTCCGTCATGGCCGTCAGCCACAGACACTCCACGTCCCGCGGCGAGGCCGGGCGCACGCTGGGGTCCACCTGCGCCACGAGCCCGCGGGCGGCGAGGCCGACGCCGGACGTGGGCCGTTGATCCGCCCGCCGGATGTCCCCGTGCCCGAGCCAGTTCAGATAGAGCGCGGCGGCCGTGACCGCGTCGCGCGCGGTACGGATGGTGACGGGACGGAACGCACGCCGTTGTGTCGCCGGCGCCGTGCGCGCGGGCTTCGGCGGAGGCGGTGTCGATGGCCGTGTCGCGGTCGTCGCGGTGGTTCCCGGCTCCGGCTCGGGGGGCGGGTCGCTCACCGGGAGCCGCAGCACCGCTCCGCAGGCGCAGCCCAGTTCCGGCTGCGGCCACTGGTGCCGCAGGCCGCAGGCGGGACAGCGCAGGGCGACCCACTCGTCGTCCCACGCCCGGTGTACGACGGTCGTCGGCCCCGACCGCCGGTCGAGCACGGGCGTGACGGGAGCACCGCACGCACACGGGTAGGACGGCGCGGTGTAGAGGCGCTCGCGCCGACAGGCCGGGCAGCGCACCGGCACGCTCTCGGGCATGGCCCCATCGTCCTCCTTCGGCCCCCGCTTGTCCGTCTCTTGACGACCTTTGCGCGCCCACCTACATTACTTCCAGATAGCAGAAAATATTTTCCGCATCATGGAAATACGGTTCTCACCGCGGGGCGCGACGGGAGAGCGATTCCGACAGCCGAAGCAGGAGTACTCCATGGCCCGTATGACCGCTGCCCGCGCGGCAGTCGAGATCCTCAAGCGCGAGGGCGTCACCGACGCGTTCGGTGTCCCAGGCGCGGCGATCAACCCCTTCTACGCGGCGCTCGGCGCCGCCGGCGGCATCAACCACACCCTCGCCCGACATGTCGAGGGCGCCTCGCACATGGCCGAGGGCTACACCCGTACCCGCCCGGGCAACATCGGGGTCTGTGTGGGCACCTCCGGTCCGGCCGGAACCGACATGATCACCGGGCTGTACTCCGCCCTCGGCGACTCCGTCCCCATCCTGTGCATCACGGGTCAGGCTCCGACCGCCGTGATCCACAAGGAGGACTTCCAGGCCGTCGACATCGCCTCCATCGCCAAGCCGGTGACCAAGATGGCGGTCACCGTCCTGGAGGCGGCCCAGGTCCCCGGCGTCTTCCAGCAGGCCTTCCATCTCATGCGCTCCGGCCGGCCGGGCCCGGTCCTGATCGACCTGCCGGTCGACGTCCAGCAGACGGAGATCGAGTTCGACGTGGACACATACGAGCCGCTGCCCGTGTACAAGCCGGCCGCGACCCGTGCGCAGATCGAGAAGGCGATCGCGATGCTCAACGCGTCCGCGCGGCCGCTGATCGTCGCGGGCGGTGGTGTCATCACGGCCGACGCCACCGAACTCCTGGTGGAATTCGCCGAGTTGACCGGCACTCCGGTCATCCCGACCCTGATGGGCTGGGGTGCGATCCCCGACGACCATGAGCTCAACGCCGGCATGGTCGGCCTCCAGACCTCGCACCGCTACGGCAACGCGACGTTCCTGGAGTCCGACTTCGTCCTGGGCATCGGCAACCGCTGGGCCAACCGCCACACCGGCCGCCTCGACGTCTACACGGCCGGCCGCACCTTCGTCCACGTCGACGTCGAGCCCACCCAGATCGGCAGGATCTTCGCTCCGGACTACGGGATCGCCTCGGACGCGAAGGCCGCTCTGGAGCTCTTCGTCGAGACGGCAAGGGAGTCGAAGGCGGCAGGCACGCTCCCCGACCGCTCGGCGTGGGCGGCCGCCACGCAGGAGAGGAAGGCCACCCTCCAGCGCCGTACGCACTTCGACGACATCCCGATCAAGCCGCAGCGCGTCTACGAGGAGATGAACAAGGCATTCGGCCCGCAGACGCGGTACGTCACCACCATCGGCCTCTCGCAGATCGCCGGCGCCCAGATGCTGCACGTCCACCGGCCGCGCCACTGGATCAACTGCGGCCAGGCGGGGCCCCTCGGCTGGACGATCCCGGCGGCCCTCGGGGTCGCCAAGGCCGACCCCCAGGCGCAGGTCGTCGCCCTCTCCGGGGACTACGACTTCCAGTTCATGATCGAGGAACTGGCGGTCGGCGCGCAGCACAAGATCCCCTACGTCCATGTCCTCGTCAACAACTCCTACCTGGGGCTGATCCGGCAGGCGCAGCGGGCGTTCGACATCGACTTCCAGGTCAATCTGGAGTTCGAGAACGTCAACTCGCCCGAGCTGGGCGTGTACGGCGTCGATCACGTCAAGGTCGTCGAGGGTCTCGGCTGCAAGGCGATCCGGGTGACGGACCCCGCCGAACTGGGGGCCGCCTTCGAGCAGGCCGGGAAGCTGGCCGCCGAGTTCCAGGTGCCGGTCGTCGTGGAGGCGATCCTGGAGCGCGTCACCAACATCTCGATGAGCGGCACCAACGACATCGGCAACGTGGTCGAGTTCGAGGAACTCGCCACCGAGCCGGGGCATGCGCCGACGTCGATCAGGACGCTGAAGGTCTGACGCGCTTCGTCGTGCGAGAAGGGCGGCCCGTCCGGGGGGAGGGGCCGCCCTTCCTTCTGGCTGCGTTTTCCGTCTCCGTACGCGTCTTCGGTACGAGTCTCCCGTGCGCCTGCGCGGACGCGGTTCCCCTGCGCGTCCCCCGCGCGTACTGCTGCGGGCTCGGTCCGCGCCGCGCCGCCACCTCCGCCGCCGGAGAGGCCGGTGTCGACGTGCCCTACGCCCCGTGCGGCTCCGACAGCCCCGGCCAGTCGTCGGGGCCGCCGCCCCGCCACTCGATGAGGTCGCTCTCCTCCACCTCGATGCGGTCCAGGTCGGCCAGACGCAGGATCTCGACGACGTCGTCGAGATGCGAGGCGACCCCGAGCACGGCATCACCCGAGGTGACCCGGCGGGACCCGTCCAACGCCGGAGGGTGGACCACGATCTGGGGGAACTGCTCCGGATTGCCCATGCCCTCAGCCTCCTGCGGCGGGGGAGGATCCGCACGCCGGAGGAGGAGCGGCACGCCGGAGGGGGGAGTGGCATGCCGGAGGAGGAGCGGCACGCCGGATGCGGAGCGGGACGACCGGGGCGACGCACAGCGCCGGCGCCCCTCGTCGGTCTCGCCGACGGGGGCGCCGGAGCGGAGGGTCCGGGCATGGCCGTCCGACGGCGCGAGGCCGGGCGCGACAGGACGTTCGCGCCGCCGGACGGGGTTCTGCGCGGCTGGACCGCGGCGGGTACGACGGAACCGGGCACGCCTTCCCTCAGGTCGAGAAGGCGGTTCGGTTCCTTCACCACCGCACTGGCTCATACGCCGCCGCGGTCCTCACCCTGCCCGCACGCCACCGACCGGTCACCCCTCATCCGGGCCGTTCGGCTGCTGCGGGCCGCTTGTGCGGTGGGTCGGTTCCGGGCGGCGTCGTCGCCTGGGCGCGACACGACAGATGTCGGCGACGGCGCCGCCCGGAAGCATCAGAGTCGCGCGCCGGAGAGGCGTTCCACGGCTCGCAGCAGGGCCGAGTGGTCCAGCCCGCCGTCGCCCTGCGCACGCAGGCTCGCGACCAGCTGGGCGACCACCGCCCCGACGGGCAGGGCCGCGCCGACGGTGCGGGCGGCGTCCGTCACGATGCCCATGTCCTTGTGGTGCAGGTCGATCCGGAAGCCCGGCTTGAAGTCGCGGGTGAGGAAGTTGTCCTTCTTCCGGGTCAGCACCGTCGAGCCGGCGAGCCCGCCGCCCAGGACGTCCAGCGCCGCCTTCAGGTCCACGCCCGACTTCTCCAGGAAGACCACGGCCTCGGCGCACGCCTGGATGTTCACGGCGACGATCAGCTGGTTGGCGGCCTTCACGGTCTGGCCCGAACCGTGCGGACCGCACAGCACGACGGTCTTGCCGAGCGCCTCGAAGACGGGCCGGGCCTCGTCGAAGTCGGCCTGCTCGCCGCCCACCATGATGGACAGCACGGCCTCGACGGCGCCGGCCTCCCCGCCGGAGACGGGGGCGTCGAGCACCCGGACGCCCCTGTCCTTCGCCGCGCGTGCCAGGTCGATCGAGGTCTGCGGGGTGATCGAGGACATGTCGATCAGAAGCGCTCCGGACCGCGCGTTCTCCAGAATGCCTTCGGGCCCGTGGGCGATGGCCTCGACCTGCGGGGAGGCGGGCACCATCGTGATCACGACGTCGGCGTCACGGACCGCCTCGGCGACGGACCCCGCGGCACGGCCGCCGGCGGCGGCCAGCCGGTCCAGCTTGTCCTGCTCCAGGGTGAAGCCGGTGACGTCGTAGCCCGCCTTGACGAGGTTCTCGGACATCGGGGAGCCCATGATGCCGAGGCCTATCCAGGCGATCTTGGGAAGTGCGTTGCTCATCGGGGGTGCCTCTCGGTACGGGGGTGTCAGCGGGACAGCCAGTCGAAGGCCTCGGCGCTCGGACGGTCGCCCGGCTTGTACTCCAGGCCGACCCAGCCGTCGTATCCGGCCTTCCGCAGCCGGTCGAGGAGGTCCTCGAGGGGCAGCGAGCCCGTGCCCGGCGCGCCGCGGCCCGGGTTGTCGGCGATCTGTACATGGCCGGTCCTCGACGCGTACCGCTCGATCACCGACGGCAGGTCCTCGCCGTTCATCGACAGGTGGTAGAGGTCCATCAGGAACTTCGCGTTGCCGAGCCCCGTCGCGTCGTTGACCTTGTCGACGATCCCGATCGCGGCCGGCGCGCTCACCAGCGGGTACCGGGGCGACTCGGGCCGGTTCAGCGCCTCGACGAGCAGGATCGCGCCGATCCGGCTCGCGGCCCGGGCCGCGAGGACCAGGTTCTCCAGCGCGAGCGCGTCCTGCTCGGCCGGGTCCAGGCCGTCGACGCGGTTGCCGTACAGCGCGTTGAGCGCGCCGCAGCCCAGGGACTGCGCGAAGTCGGCGGCCACGTCGATGTTGGCGCGGAACCGCTCCGACTCCTCCCCGGGCAGCGACAGGGCGCCCCGGTCGGGGCCGGGGAGCCGTCCGGCGTAGAAGTTGAGGCCCGTGAGCCGGACGCCCGCGTCCTCGACCGCCTTCTTCAGGGCGTCGAGCTCGGACCGCTCGGGAGTGGGGGAGTCGACCCAGGGCCACCACAGCTCGACCGCGGTGAAGCCGGCCGCGGCGGCGGCCGCGGGGCGCTCCAGGAGCGGCAGTTCGGTGAAGAGGATCGACAGGTTGACGTTGAAGCGCTGGTCTTCGAAGCCCATGGGGTTCCGCGCTCCCTTCCGTATCGAGTATTTCCGTATTGCGGAAGTTGTTTTCTGCTTGTTGGAAGATTGCCGCTCGCTCGGGCGGCTTGTCAAGGGGACGCGGAAGCGTCCGGGCCCGGCTGCGGCGGAATCCCGAGTCCCGGGTGATCGGTCCGTCCGGTCCGTTAAGGTCGGGGTACGGGTGCCGAAGGTCCGGTCCCGTTCAGAGAGGTGTGGGGCACGATGCGACTGAAAGTGGAGTTCACCACCGAGCCCTTCGACCTCGACGAGGCACCCGCGCACGCGCTGGTCGCCCGTGCGGTGATCGAGGCGGCCGACCTGGACACGGTGGACGTCGGGCCGTTCGGCAACACCGTGGAGGGCGCCGCCGACGCGGTGCTCGGCGCCGTGGACGCCCTGCTGCGCGAGTCCCTCGGCGCGGGCGCCACCCGCATCTCGCTCCAGGTCAACGTCCTCGGGGACGCCGACGGGAACGCGGGCGGAGGCGTCGACGGTGACGTCATCGGGGAGGGCGCGTGAGCACCTCCGGTGACGAGGCCTTCATCGCGGCCGTGAAGCCGCTGGTCGACGCGATGGGCGGCGAGATGCTCCCGCCCGACGAGGCCGGCGCCGATGACGTCGTGCTCTCCTGGGACGGTGTCGACACCGTCGCCGTCCGCCTGCCACAGCTCGCCGACTCCCTCGACCACATCCTGGCCGCCATGGAGCGCCGGAAGGGCAAGCCGCTCGCCGACCTGGACCGCAAGGCCAAGCAGGAGGTGGTGCGGATACTCGAGGCGCGCGGCGCCTTCTCCGTACGCCACGGCGTGGAGACCGTGGCGAGCGCGCTCGGGGTGAGCCGCTTCACGGTCTACAACTATCTCAACCGGGAGAAGGACGCCTGAGCGCCCTCTCCGGGACGTCTCCGGGCGCGTTCCCGGAGTGCGCCCCCCAAGGTCGATGGGGGCAATGGCGGGCCACGGGTTTCGTTACCCGGAATTTTCAACAAAGTGTTGACGCGGTGTCGCGGCAAGGCGTTAGCTGGCCGCAGCCCGCTCAAGCACGAAGGCCGTCCCGCGGCCACGGAGGCTCCCGTGACTTCGACTTCCCCACCGCCGGGCCTGGCCCGGTTCAACGCCCTCGAGGAGTCCGCGGCCCTCGCCGCGCTCCACGAGGCGTGCGCCTCCGAGGCGTGGGCCACCCGACTGCTCGTGGCCCGCCCCTACGCCACCGTCGCCGACCTGTACACCGTCAGCGACGCGGCCATGGCCGACCTGACCGCCGCGGACCTGGCTGAGGCGATGGCCGGGCACCCGCCGATCGGCCGCCCCAGACCCGGCGACCCGACCTCGGCCCGCGAACAGCGCGGCATGGCCGGCGCCACCGAGGAGCTCAAGGCCGAGATGCTCGAACTGAACCTGGCCTACCAGGAGAAGTTCGGCCACGTCTTCCTGATCTGCGCCACCGGCCGCACCGGCGAGCAGATGCGCGACGCGGTCGAGGAGCGGATCGGCAACGCGCCGGACCAGGAGCGGGAGATCGTCCGCGTCGAACTGGGCAAGATCAACCGTATCCGCCTCGCCCGACTCGTCGAAGAGGACCGAGACACCCCATGAGCACCAGCACCACCGCATCGGTGTCCACCCACATCCTGGACACCTCCGTCGGCCGGCCCGCCGAGGGCGTCGCCGTCCACCTCTCCGCCCGCCCGGGCCAGGGCGCCCACCACGGGCAAGGGGCGGACTGGCAGGCGCTCGGCGGTTCCGCGACCGACGCGGACGGCCGGTGCAAGGACCTGCCGGCGCTGCCGGAGGGAACCACCCATGTACGGCTCGACTTCGCCGTGGAGGCGTATTTCGAGCGATCCGAGAAGAAGCAAGCCGATGCGCAGCAGGACGCCCCCGCGAATCGGGACAGCGGTGCCACAGAAGTGTTCTTCCCGGAGGTGGCGATCACCTTCGCCGTCAGGCCCGGCGAGCACTACCACGTACCGCTGCTGCTCAACCCGTTCGGCTACTCCGTTTACCGAGGGAGCTAGCTAGATGCCCACCTATCTGGGACAGAACCAGTACGGCAAGGCCGAGAACCGAGTCGTGAAGATCACGCGGGCCGGCGCCACCCACCACATCAAGGACCTCAACGTCTCCGTGTCGCTGAGCGGCGACATGGACGAGGTCCACTACTCCGGCTCGAACGCCAACGTCCTGCCGACCGACACCACCAAGAACACGGTGTACGCGTTCGCCAAGGAGCACGGCATCGAGTCCGCCGAGCAGTTCGGCATCCACCTCGCCCGCCACTTCGTGACCTCGCAGGAACCGATCAGGACCGCGCGGATCCGTATCGAGGAGTACACCTGGGAGCGGATCGGGACGCCCGGCGAGGACGAGCACTCCTTCGTCCGCCAGGGCCAGGAGACCCGCCTGACCCAGATCACGTACGACGGCTCCTCCTGGGAGGTCGTCTCCGGCCTCAAGGACCTGACCGTCATGAACTCGACGAACTCCGAGTTCTGGGGCTACGTCAAGGACAAGTACACGACCCTGCCCGAGGCGCACGACCGCATCCTGGCCACCGAGGTGTCCAGCCGCTGGCGCTTCAACTGGTCCGACGACGCCCAGCGGACGCCGGACTGGGAGGAGTCGTACGCCCAGGTCAAGAAGCACCTCCTGCTGGCCTTCGCGCAGACGTACTCCCTCTCCCTCCAGCAGACCCTCTACGCCATGGGCGCGCGGATCATCGACCACCGCGCCGAGATCGACGAGGTCCGGTTCTCGCTCCCCAACAAGCACCACTTCCTGGTCGACCTGAAGCCGTTCGGGCTGAAGAACGACACCGCCGACGGAGCCGTCTACCTCGCCGCCGACCGTCCCTACGGCCTGATCGAGGCCACCGTGCTGCGGGACGGCTGCGAGGCGAGGATCCCGGTGGACCTCACCAACCTCTGAACCGCCACCCTCTCGGCACCCGTGGCCGGCGAGCCCGCGCCTCCGGCCACGGCACTCAAACTTTCAGGGTCCTGCCGTGCCCTCTCGACCAGAGTCCACTGAGTGAAAAGGACGAAACCATGGCAGCAGACCGGCGCATCGTCATCGAGAACTGTTCGATCGCGACCGTCGACGCGCTAGACACCGAGTACGCGAACGGGCACCTCGTCCTCGCGGGCAACCGGATCGAGTCGCTCGGCGCGGGCAGGGCCCCGGAGGGCCTGGAGAACGTCGAACTCCGCATCGACGCCACCGGGCACCTGGTCACCCCCGGCCTGGTCAACACCCACCACCACTTCTACCAGTGGATCACCCGGGGCCTGGCCACCGACCACAACCTCTTCGACTGGCTCGTCGCCCTCTACCCCACCTGGGCGCGCATCGACGAGCAGATGGTCCGCGCGGCCGCCCAGGGCTCCCTCGCGATGATGGCCCGCGGCGGCGTCACCACCGCCATGGACCACCACTACGTCTTCCCGAAGGGCTCCGGCGACCTGTCCGGCGCGATCATCGGCGCCGCCCGCGACATGGGCGTCCGCTTCACCCTCGCCCGAGGCTCCATGGACCGCAGCGAGAAGGACGGCGGCCTGCCCCCGGACTTCGCCGTCGAGACGCTGGAGGACGCCCTCGCCGCCACCGAGGAGACCGTCGGGCAGCACCACGACACCTCCTTCGACGCCATGACCCAGGTGGCCGTCGCCCCCTGCTCGCCCTTCTCCGTGTCGACCGAACTGATGCGCCAGGGCGTCGAGTTGGCCCGCCGTCTCGGCGTGCGCCTGCACACCCACGGCTCGGAGACGGTCGAGGAGGAGAAGTTCTGCCACGAGCTGTTCGGCATGGGCCCGACCGACTACTTCGAGTCCACCGGCTGGCTCGGCGAGGACGTGTGGATGGCGCACTGCGTCCACATGAACGACTCCGACATCGACGCCTTCGCCCGGACGAAAACGGGCGTCGCCCACTGTCCGTCGTCCAACGCCCGTCTGGCGGCCGGTATCGCCCGCGTCCCGGACATGCTGGCGGCCGGCGTCCCGGTCGGCCTCGGGGTCGACGGCACGGCGTCCAACGAGTCCGGCGAACTCCACACCGAGCTGCGCAACGCCCTGCTCGTCAACCGCCTCGGAGCCCATCGTGAAGCCGCCCTGAACGCCCGTCAGGCGCTGCGCCTCGGTACGTTCGGCGGCGCCCAGGTGCTGGGCCGCGCCGCCCAGATCGGCTCCCTGGAGCCGGGCAAGCTGGCCGACCTGGTGCTGTGGAAGCTGGACACCCTCGCCCACGCCTCCATCGCCGACCCGGTCACCGCCCTGGTCTTCGGCGCGGCCGCTCCCGTCACCGCCTCCTTCGTGAACGGCCGTCGGATCGTCGAGAACAGCCGCCTGCTGCACGCCGACGAGGACGCGATCGCCCGCTCGACGAGGGAGGAGGCCCGGCGGCTGGCGCGAATCGCCGCACAGGGCTGAACGCTCCCTGCCCGTAAGGGACTTGCTTCCCACGGGCGGGCACCGGACTCCGGTCGAGGGGGACGGCCCTCGACCGGGAGCCACGGACCTCCGAGCGGGGTCCGTGGTGGCCGTGACCGGGGCGCGCGCGGACGCGCGTGCCCCGGAACGGTTCCTCACCGTCCCGGTCGGTTTCCAGGTACCTCCATGACCGCCAGGTGCGGAACGCGACGGACGTGACCCACCCGATGGGGGCGGGGGAAGGGCTCACCGGGTCGGCCCGGGCCCCGGCCACGCCATGAGGTTCGCGAGCAGCTCGGCCTGCTCGACGGCGTCGTCCAGCGCATGGTGCGTGTGAGGACGCCTCGACAGCAGGTGCGCCGGCATCGTCCGCTTCGCCACCGCCCGCAGCGGCAGTCCCGCCTTGGTGGCGTACAGCGTCTTCATGTCGAGGCAGCCGGAGTGCCCGAAGGGGCTCTCGCCGGTGAAACGGATCAGGTACCAGTAGAGGAACGTCCAGTCGTACGACGCCGGATAGCCGCACATCACCGGCTGGGCGTCCCCGCTCACCTCGCGCACCCAGTCGGTGAACCGGGCCAGCGCCGGGCCGGGTTCGAGCCCCTCCTCGGCCAGCCGCTTCCGGTCGAGTCCGCTCACGGCCAGTGCCTCGGGGTCGAACTCGGCGCTGATCGGACGCAGTTCCCGGTAGAAGGTCTGCCGGGTGGGATCGGCCGCGGTGAACCCGTCGACGTCCTGCCGTCCCGCGACCGCCGCGCCCAGGCTCAGCAGCGAGTACGGTCCCGGGATCGGACCGTCCGCCTCGATGTCGACGGAGATGTAGAGGCTGGGTTTCACACGGCGTGCCATGGGACCGGAGCATCGCAGGTCCGCACGGGGTGCCGCATCCGGATTCAGCGCCGGCGGAACGCCTGGCAGGGCGTGGCCCGGGGCAGCCGCCCGGTGAAGAACGCCCGGGGCGGGACGCCCATCAGGGTGCGGAAGTCGGCCGTCATGTGCGACTGGTCGTAGTAGCCGGTGGCGGCGGCGAGTTCGGCCCACGGGGCGGAGGACGCGTGGGTGAGGACATGGCGCACCCGGTCGATGCGGGCGTAGTGCTTGGGGGAGACGCCCACGCCGTCCGCGAACAGCTTGCGCAACTGGCGCTCGCTGACGGCGAGTTCGCGGGCCACGTCCCGCACCGGGGCGGGGGTGCGGTGCCGACGGGTCGACAGGGCGTCGACGGCGGCCCGCAGCAGCCGTTCGCGTGAGCCGTCCTCGGCGGGCGGGAGCAGATCCGCCAGACGTGCCGTGATCCCGTCCCGCTCGACCTCGGTCAGCTCGCGGGCCAGGCGCCGGGCCGCCCCGGCCGGCAGGTCGCCGAGCGGGACCACCCGGCCGACGAGGTCCACCGCGGCCACGCCGAACAGCGGTCCCACCGCCCCTGTTTCCAGGCGCAGTTGCACGCACGACACCACCCGCTTGTTCGGGTCCGTGTGGTACGAGGCACGGGTGCGCGGACCGACGACCAGCGTGTCGCGCCGCCCGTTCGCCTCCTCACGGACGACCACCTTCGTGGCCGTGTCCGGCATGTGCGCGAAGGCGTCGTCGAGGGGGCGGTCGACCGCGACCGTCCCGATGCCGGTGATCCAGGGGCGCAGCGCGGCGGGGACGGGCAGGGTCTGCTCGGACGGGGACGGCGGATCCGCCGGACCCGCGGGACTGTTGGTCACGCTCCCACGGTAAGCGCGTCACGGGTCGCTCCGGGCGGCCGAAGCGTGCCGGAATTTCCTAGAGACGCGGCGAGGCCGGGCGGCAGCGTGGTCGGCATGATTCTCGTGACCGGTGCCACGGGCACCATCGGCAGCCAACTCCTGCGACACCTGGCGGCGCGCGGTGAGAAGGTGCGCGCCCTGACTCGCGACCCGGCGAGGGCCGTGGTGCCTTCGGAGGTCGAGGTGGCACGTGGGGACTACCTCGACCGGCCCTCGCTGGAGAGGGCGATGTCCGGAGTGGCGGCAGCCTTCCTGGTGGGCCTGCCCGGACCGTCCGTGCAGCACGACGGCGCCCTGGTGGCGGCGGCACGGGCCGCGGGCGTGGGCCGGCTGGTCAAGCTGTCCGCGATCGCCACCGGTGATCCCGAGGTGGGCCCGGGAGGGGAGTGGCACGTCGAGGGCGAGCGGGCCGTCCGGGAG
The DNA here is from genome assembly GCF_044741545.1 of Streptomyces sp. NPDC088157. Classification (NCBI taxonomy): domain Bacteria; kingdom Bacillati; phylum Actinomycetota; class Actinomycetes; order Kitasatosporales; family Streptomycetaceae; genus Streptomyces; species Streptomyces sp. NPDC088157. Next base: position 118,770 of record NZ_JBIUSU010000006.1, on the reverse strand, counting down.
AGCGGGGCACAGTGGGTGGTGCTTCGGCCGTCCTCCTTCGCCTCCAACACCCTCGCCTGGGCGCAGGCGATCGGGGCCGGCGAGCCGGTGCCCAACCTGAGCGGCGACGGACTCCAGGGCGTCGTCGATCCGCGGGACGTGGCCGAGGCGGCGGCCGTGGCCCTCCTCGACGAGCGGTGGGCGGGACGGACGTACACGCTGACCGGGCCCGAGACCATCAGCGTGCCCGGCCAGGCCGCCGTCCTCGCGGACGTCCTCGGTCGCCCGGTGACGACACACGACCTCGCCCCGGACGAGGTGCGTGAGCACCTCCTCGGCTGGGGGCAGGGCGAAGCGGTCGCGGACGGAGTCGCGAAGGGTTCCGCCTACGTCCGCCGGGGCGGGAACGCCGTCGTCACCGAGGATGTGCCTGAGCTGCTGGGACGCCCGGCGCGGACCTACCGGGAATGGGCCCGGGACCACCGGGAGGCGTTCGGCGCGGGGTGAGCGAGCGAGGGTGGGGCGGGGGCGGAAGCGGCGGTGCACCGGGCCGGTGGGGGGCGAGGTCTCCGCCTGCCCGGGCCCGCCCGGGTCGGACCCTCTGTCCGGTCCCGTCCCGGTCGGACCCCTCTGTCCGGTCCCGGTCGGACACCGCCCCCTGATCCCGGTGCGGGAGGCGCGAGGCCCGGGCAGGTCCGACGGACCGGGCCGAGCGCAGCCGGGTCCACATCGTGGAGGCGACGGCGGCCTCTGACGCCGAGCGAGGGGCGGAGCCGGCGTGGGTCACAGCCCGAACATGCCGGGATCCGTGGCCAGTTCCTTGAAGTAGTCCTGCGGATTGGCGACCATCCGCCGCTTCTCCAGGTCAAGTAACCCGCCGACCGCGCTGAGTTGGGCGGACACCGTGCCGTCGGTCTTGACGATGCTCTGCTCGATCCGGAACGTCTTGCCGCCGCCCCACTCGAAGACGCAGGTCACGTCGACCTCGTCGCCGGCCAGGAGTTCGCGCCGGTAGCGGATGGTCGTCTCCAGGGCGACCGGGCCCACCCCCTTGGCGACCAGACCCGCCTGGCTGATGCCCGCGGCCTGGAGCAGTGACCAGCGGGCGTGTTCCGCGTAGTTGATGTACACACTCTGGTTGAGGTGGCCCTGCACGTCGGTCTCGTATCCGCGTACGGTGATCCGGACGGAGAACGGCTCGCTCACGGTGTCCCCTTGTCGATGTCGGTGGCCTGCCCATCGATCTTGGCATGTCCCCTCACGCCCGGCGTGGGGAAGCCAGCAGATAGCGCGCTCTCGCCCGGGGGTCGGTGTGCTCGCCGACCTGCCAGCCCGCCTTCTCCAAGGTGGCCGCGCAGGCCCGCAGCGTCGCGTCGTCCGGCCCGTGCACGGCGACCGCCTCCGGCTGTGGTGTCGCCCGCACCCGGTAGCCGTCGGCGCCCTCCGGCCCGGCGGGGCGGTGGCCGGCCGCCTCCAGGGCGAGCGCGGCGGCCCGCACGAGGTGCGTGCGCTCCCAGCCGCAGGGCCGGTCCGTGCCCCCGTCCGGGTTGGTCATCCGGCGCAGCTCGAGCAGTCCCTGCCAGGCGCTGTGCACCTCGCGGGCCCGGGAGGGCGCGGCCGGCCCGGCGTTCTCCTCGCCGCCGACGCGCGCGGCGAACACACCGGTGTCCGCCGACGCCGGCTCGGGAGAAGCCCGGGGAGCGGCTTGCGGAGCCGGTCCGGGTGTGGCCTCGGGCGCTTGGACCGTCTCGCGTATCCGGTGCCCCGTCGGCGTCAGGAAGTGGTCGTGCGGCGGGCGCGGGTGCCGGAAGGCGAGGCCGTGCCGCACCAGGGCCGCCAACTGCGGCTGCGTACCCCGCAGCCGTCCGCTGACCGGGTCGGCGGCCTCGATGACACGCCGCTGGGCGGCGGTCGGCGGTCGGGTCACGGCGTGCTCCCTCCGAGTGCTGCCCCCGGCGGGGGCCTGGTCGAAGGCTACGACCCGGGTCTGACATTCCAGGCGGCGATCACCGGCCTCCCGTGCTCCGTGCCCAGTCGGCACAGCGTCCCCGTCGCCAGTTGGAACAGTGCTCCCGCCGACGCCGGCAGCCCGAGCCGGCGGGCGGTCAGCACCCGCAGGAAGTGCCCGTGTGCCACCAGCACCACACATCCGTCGGTGTCGGCGTGCGCCGCGTCGACCTGGGTCAGTACCCGGTCGGCCCGCTCGCCGACCTGCTCGACTGTCTCTCCGGGGTGGTCGGGCGGACCGGGCGCGACCCCGTCCGTGAAGAGGAACCAGCCCGGTCGCGTGTGCTGGATGTCGACGGTCGTGACGCCCTCGTAGGCGCCGTAGTCCCACTCCCGCAGACCGGCGTCGACCCGGACCTCGTGCAGTCCGATCAGCTCCGCCGTCTCCCGCGCGCGCTGTGACGGGCTCACCAACGCGGCCCCGACCCGGAGCGGGCGGATCAGCGGCAGCAGCCGCCGCGCCTCGTCCCGGCCGCGCTCGGTGAGCGGGACGTCCGTCGATCCGGTGTGCCGGCCCGAGCGGGACCATTCGGTCTCGCCGTGCCGCACGAGAAACAGGTCGCCCACGCGCGCGTGCCCCTTCCTGCCGTGCCTCTTCAGCACCGTGACACAGGACCTGGGCGCGCGCATGTCAGCGATCGGCGGCGCGGGCGGCGCGGGCGGCGCGGGCGGCGCGGGCGGCGCGGGGGAGGAGGCGGCCGGCGGGCCCGCCGGCCGCCCGGTCCGCCACGGACCCCACCGCCGCGCCCGCTACTGCCGGTACCCGCTCAGGAACCGTCCGATCCGGCCGATCGCCGCCTCCAGGTCGTCCGCGTACGGCAGGGTCAGGATGCGGAAGTGGTCGGGGGTCGGCCAGTTGAAGCCGGTGCCCTGGACGACCTGGATCTTCTCCCGCAGGAGCAGGTCCAGGACGAACTTCTCGTCGTCGTGGATCTTGTGGACCTTGGGGTCGATGCGCGGGAACGCGTACAGCGAGCCCTTCGGCTTCACGCAGGACACGCCGGGGATCTCGTTGAGCTTCTCCCAGGCCACGGTGCGCTGCTCGTGCAGGCGGCCGCCGGGCGCGGTGAGCTCGTGGATGGACTGGCGGCCGCCGAGCGCCGCCTGGATGGCGTACTGCGCGGGCGCGTTGGCGCACAGGCGCATGGAGGCCAGCATGGTCAGGCCCTCCAGATAGTTCCTGGCGTGCTGTTTCGGGCCGGTGACCACCAGCCAGCCCGACCGGAAGCCGGCCACCCGGTACGTCTTGGACAGGCCGCAGAAGGTCAGGACGACCAGGTCGGGGGCGAGCGCGGCGACCGAGTGGTGCACGGCGTCGTCGTACAGGATCTGGTCGTAGATCTCGTCGGCGAAGACCATCAGGCCGTGCCGACGGGCCAGGTCGAGGATGCCCTCGATGATCTCCTTCGGGTAGACCGCGCCGGTGGGGTTGTTGGGGTTGATGATGACGACGGCCTTGGTGCGATCGGTGATCTTGGACGCCATGTCGGCCAGGTCCGGATACCAGTCGGCCTGCTCGTCGCAGAGGTAGTGGACCGCCTTGCCGCCGGCGAGGGTCGTGACGGCCGTCCAGAGGGGGAAGTCGGGGGCCGGGATGAGGATCTCGTCGCCGTCCTCGACCAGTGCCTGTACGGCCATCGAGATCAGCTCGGAGATGCCGTTGCCGAGGAAGACGTCGTCGACGCCGACCTCCAGACCCAGCGTCTGGTAGCGCCCCGCCACCGCGCGACGGGCCGAGAGGATGCCCCGCGAGTCGGTGTAGCCGTGCGCCTGGGGGAGCATCCTGATCATGTCCTGGAGGATCTCCTCCGGCGCCTCGAAGCCGAAGAGCGCGGGGTTGCCGGTGTTCAGGCGCAGGACGCTGTGGCCCGCCGCCTCCAGTGCGTCGGCGTGCTCGATCACCGGGCCGCGGATCTCGTAACAGACCTCGCTCAGTTTGTTCGACTGCCGGAACTCCATGCGCGCTCGCCCCTCCGGTTCGTGTGTTGCTTGGTTTTACCAAGTTCCAGCTTGGAAAGTCCAACGACATGTCTAGACTGCGTGCCATGTCACCTCGCCGAAGCTACGACCAGTACTGTTCCGCCGCCCGCGCGCTCGACTCCGTCGGCGACCGCTGGACCTTGCTGATCGTCCGGGAGCTGCTCGCCGGTCCGCGCCGGTACACGGACCTGCACGCCGATCTGCCGGGTGTGAGCACGGACGTGCTCGCCTCGCGGCTGAAGGACATGGAGCGGGACGGGCTGACCACCCGGCGTCGGCTGCCTCCGCCCGGTGCGGCCTACGTGTACGAACTCACCGCGCGCGGGCGGGAGTTGCTGCCCGTACTCCAGGCCCTGGGGAAGTGGGGCGAAGGCGAGCTGGGTGAGCGTCGGCGCACCGACGCCCTCCGCGCGCACTGGTTCGCGCTGCCCCTGCTGCGCGGGCTCGAAAACGGAGGGGCCGGAGGTGCGGGGCTCGTCGAGGTCCGGCTCGACGAGGGGGACTTCCATCTGTACGTCGGCGCGGAGGGCGGTCCCGTCTACGGCGACGGGCCCGCGCCCGGGGAGCCCGACGCGCGACTCGTCCTCGGCGTGGACACCTGCACGGCGGTCGCCCAGGGTGAGCTGAGCGTGCTGGAGGCGGTACGCGCCGGACGGATCGAGGTCGGCGGTGACGGCACCCTGGCCAAGGCGCTGCGGGAGGCGTGACGGCCGGCCCGGAGGTACGGCCGGGGCGAGACGGACGGCCTGGCGGACCGTATGTCGGGCGCCATGCCGGACCGTATGAGGGACCGCGTGGCGGACTGTATGCCGGACCGTATGAGGGACCGCATGCCGGACCCCATGGCGGACTGTATGAGGGACCGCGTGGCGGATTGCATGCCGGACCGTACGCCGGACCCCATGGCGGACCGCATGCCGGACTGCTTGGCGGACCGTATGAGGGTCCGCATGCCGGGCCGAAAGGGCAGAAGGCCCGCCGCTGGGGTGCGGCAGGCCTTCTGATGGAGCGGCAATTCGCGGTCAGGCGCCCGGCGGTACCTGTCGTGGCCGTCCCGACCCCCGGGTCAGCGTGTATCCGCCGATGCCGGCGAGTGCGGCCAGCACCGCGCCGATCGCGGTCCACACCCAGCGGTCGGACCACCAGCCGGAGGCCCAGCCGTCGTCGGGCTCGATGCTCGACAGGACGGCCGAGGCCGACGAGTCGCCCTCCTCCTCGGGAGCCTCGACCGCGATGCCCGGAACCAGCGGCTTCGCCAGCGAACCGTCGACGGCCGCGGCACCCCCGATGTCCTTGGAGTCCACCCGCAGTTCGGTGCTGACCGGCAGGCCCAGGTCGGCCGCCTTCAGGCCGAGGGCCGTCAACCGGACGTAGTACGTGCCCGGCAGCGGGTCGTCGGCCCACGGCTCCGACCAGGCGCGGACCGTGCGCAGCACACAGGCCAGCTCCACCGAGGCCGTGCCCTGGGCGGCGGTGCGCGTCTGGGCGCCGTACTGGCAGGCCTGGCGGCGCCGCAGACCGTCGTACACGTCGACCTGCCAGGTCTGCGTGGTGTGGGTCTCGGGCAGCTTCACCGTCGCCTTGACGGTGGGGCGTTGGCCGGAGTCCGCCGGGAACGACCAGTAGAGGTAGTCGCCCGCGGAGCCGCTCGCCGTCGCCGTCCGGCCCTGGTCGATCTCCGTCGCCGTACGGAACGACGTGCCCGCCTCGGTCGGGGCGGAGCTGTCGTCGGACGGGCTCGCCGTCGGGGTGGAGTCGGCCGCCGCCGGGGAGGCCGCCGGACCGAGCGCCAGCCCGAGCACCGGCCCGAACGCCAGCAGGGCGCCGCTCAACACACGTGTGATACGCATCAGTTGGTCCTCCAGACCGCGACCCGCCAGCGAGACACCCAGCCCCACAGCACACCCGCGAGGAAGCCGAACAGCACCAGGACGCCCAGCAGCCACCAGCCGCGCCCGAGGCCGAAGGAGGCCACGTCGCTCGCCTGCGACGGGCCGTCGACCACGTCCACGGTCAGCTCCAGCGGCATGCCCGGCGTGGTCTTCACCCCCGGGGCCGCCGAGTAGGAGTTGGTCACCTGCACGCACACCGTCTCGGCGGGCGCCTCGTCCTCGTCGCTCTCCGCCTTCGGGTAGCGCAGACCGGTCGAGATGACGTCGGTACGGCCGTTGCCGGCCGCCTCGCCGCGCACGATCTCCCGGCCGTGCACCGTGACCGCCCGCAGCAGCACCCCGTAGTCGGGGTTCATCGTCCGGTCCGCCGACACGCTCACCGAGGCGCGCAGCTCCTGGCCCGGCTCGACGTCGACCTTGTACCACCGCTCCTGGCCGAATTCCTCGTGGTCGGTGTACAGCCCGGACTTCAGGGCCGGCGCCTTGGCGCAGGAGGCCGCGCCCTCGGTGGCGACCGGTGTCACCACGGGGTCGGCGGCCCGGTCGACCAACTGGTTCACCCGGTCGGTGAGTTCGTCGGTGTGCTCCACCGAGGTGTAGGTGCCGCCGGTCGCCTCGGCGATGCAGCTGAGCTGCTGTCGCATCTTGACGTTGGGCACCAGGCCGAGGGTGTCGATCGTCAGACCGATGCCCTTGGCCGCGATCTCACGGGCCACCTCGCACGGGTCGAGCGGAGCGCAGGTGTCCTCGCCGTCGCTGATCAGCACGATGCGCTTGGAGCCGGTGCCGCCGTCGAGGTCGTCGGCCGCCTTCAGCAGGGCGGGACCGATCGGCGTCCAGCCGGTCGGCGACAGGGTCGCCACCGCCGTCTTGGCCTCGGTCCGGTCCAGCGGGCCGACCGGGTAGAGCTGCGCGGTGTCCTTGCAGCCCGTCTTCTGGTCGTCGCCCGGGTAGTTGGCGCCCAGGGTGCGGATGCCCAGGAGAACGTTCTCCGGGGTCGCGTCCAGCACCTCGTTGAACGCCTGCTTGGCCGCGGCCATCCGCGTCCCGCCGTCCATGTCCTTCGTCCGCATCGAACCGCTGACGTCGAGGACCAGGTCGACCTTGGGCGCGGTGGCGGTGGTCTCGTCGGCGACCGCCCCGGCCGGGAACGCGATCCCGGCCGTGAGCGCGGCGAGCAGGGCGCAGACGCCCGCCGCCAGCCGTTGTGTTCTGATCATCGGCGGATCCTATTGATCAGAAGCGTCCCGCCACAAAACGGCGGGGGATCCGGTGGTCGATCCGGCCGCGTGACCGATGGCGGATCCGGTCGGTGAGCGGGCCGGTGACCGGAAGGCCAAGGACCAGTCAGACCGCGTACTCGCTCAGCGGGTTGGGCAACGCGGCCCACTGGTCGCCGGGTGCCCCCGCCGACAGCCGCATCAGCGTCAGCGCCTTCGTCGGAAGCGGTTCCTCGCACAACGCCACGAGGTCGGGCGAGCGCGGGAGATCCCGTACGGCCGTCTCCAGGGCCGCCCGCAGGGTCTCCCGGTTCCCCGCCGTCCCGGCCAGCGATCCCGCCACCAGCGAACCGAACAACTTGCGCCGCAGCGCCGTCACGTCGTCCGTGCGGATCCGCTCGGGCAGTTCGTCCGGCAGCGGGACGCCGTGCCGGGCCAGCCGGGCCGGGCTGACCCGGATGTCGGCCAGGTCGCGGTAGACCAGCCGCAACGGGGCGCCCGAGGCCGAGAGCACGACCAGCAGGTTCTGGCCGTGCGCCTCCAACGCGACGCCCAGCTCCAGCAGCCGCAGCCCGACGGTGAGCGCGAGACGCGCGAAGCCCGCCAACCATCCGGGTGAGCCGGGCAGTTCGGTGCCGGCGAGCGCGGCCACCGGGACGACGTGTTCGCCCGGGGCCCCGAACACGCGCGGCGACTCCCGGAACACGGCCGCCAGATCGGGGGAGTTCGCGGTGGCCGCGCCCAGGGTCCGGGTCATGTGCAGCAAGCCGTCGGTGCGCGGAGTCAGGGTCTCCGCGAACGCCGAGAGGGCCGCGGAGGCGGCGATGGAGCCGACCGAGATGTCCCGGACGGAGGACGTCAGCCGGGTGCTCAGGGCGGTCTTGACATGCGGACCGCCGGGCAGGGCCAGCGTGCGCAACGACATCAGCGGATGCGCGCCCACCCCCTGCTCACACGATCGCTTGAGCACATGCGCCGCCTGCCACGGGTGGACCGGGATCACCAGTCGCGACCCGTCCCGCAGCTCCGGCGGCCACTCGCCCGACACCAGGCACTCACCGGCCGGCACCGGCAGCAGCCCCAGCCGCACCGACGGCCGGTGCTCGGGTCCGTACGCCAACTGCTCGGCCACCGAGAAGCCGGGCCGCGCACGGCAGTTGGGATGGTACGGATGCCCGTCGACCACCCGCTGCTCCCACTCCCAGTCGTGCACCGGCCACTCGCCCGGATTCCTCAGGGAGGTGCTGCCGGGCTCCTGTCCGGCCCGGGACAGCGCCAACGACGCGACACTGTGGCCGAGTTCGGCGGCGAAGCCCGTACCGTGCGGCACCGCAAGCGCCGTCATCAACAGCACGGGATCGTCGTAGGCAACCCCGTCCAGCCGGACGTCCGTCACATAGGCGGCGGTCGCGTACGGATCCGCGCGCGGGCCGTGCAGACGGCGGCCGTCGCGCAGCCGCAGCAGGCTCTCCTCGCCGGACTCCTCCCGTCGCGCGATCCACGGCAGCGGCTCGTGGACGAGCGCCCGCCACAGCCGGGTCAGCACGGCCGCCCTCGCCCCGGGCAGCGCGGTCGTGAACCGTGGGCCGAGAGCGGGGCGTACGGCGGCCAGTTCCGTGGCCAGCTCGGCCTCGGCGGTGGGGGGAGGGTGCACGGGTGGGCTCCTGAGGGTGCGGGTACCACGTCACGGAGGGGCCGTGACGACGCGATAATGATCGTCTCCGCCCGGAAGAACCGTAGGGAACCAGGGAACCAGTGGATCGCGTGGACCTCATCCCCCCGCCCGCCGAGGCCACGGCGTCCGCCGTGGGCATCGCCGAGCGCGCCGACGCCTGTGCGGCCGCGCCGCTGCTCAACTGTCTGTTGCGGGAGGTCGCCGAACCACTGCCGCGCCCACCGGGGAGCGACGTCCGACCCGTGTACCGGCTGCCGGGCGGCGAGGGGGCGTCCGGCGACGGCGGGCCGTCCGGCGCCGGGCGGCTGCTGCGGGTGCGTGGCGGTCGGCGGCCCGCAGAGCCCGAGGTGTACGCGGCGGGTGCCTGGCGCCGCCTCGGGCACGCCGGGCTCGTAGAACTGGTCGCCGAGGTACTGGGTGCGCACACCGGGCTGTCCAATCACGAACTGCCCGCCGAGATGACCGACAGCAGGGACGCGGTGGCCGCGATGCTCACCGCACGCGCGCGTGCCACCCCGCCGGCCGGCCGCTACCTGCGTTCCGAGCAGTGCCTCGTCACCGGCCACCCCCACCATCCCGCCCCCAAGGCGCGCGGCGGCGGACCGCCGGCCGGCTGGCTGCCGTACGCCCCGGAGGCCCACGCCCGCTTCCCGCTGGTCCTGCTGGGCCTGCGCGAGGACGCGGTCGTCGAGGAGGGCGACGCCTCCGCGCTGGACGCCCTCGGTACGGCCCCGCCCGGCTACCGGCTGATGCCCGCCCACCCCTGGCAGCTCGACCTGGCCGGCCGGGAGCTCGCGCCCGCCTTCGCCGACGGCCGCCTCGTCCGGCTCGGCACGACCGCCTTCGAGGCCTGGCCGACGTCCGCGGTGCGCACGCTCTACGCCCCCGAGCGGGACCTGTGCCTGAAGTTCAGCCTCGACGTCCGCATCACCAACGACATCCGCCGGTTGTGGCGCCACGACCTGCTGAAGCTGCGCCGGACCGACGAGGCGGTGGTCCGGGCCTTCGAGGCGGGCGCCGGCCCGGCTGCCCGCCCGCCGGCGGTCTGGCTGAGCGACCGCGGCTACCGCACCGCCGACTTCGCCTTCGAGGAACTCGCCGTCCTGGTCCGCGACGGGCTGGAGGGTGCACTTCTGCCCGGTGCGACCCCGCTGCTCGCCGCGGGCCTCGTGGAGGGCTTCGACGGCAGCCCGCTGGCCACCGCGCCGGACCCGGCGGCCTGGTGGCAGGCCTATCTGGCGGTCGTCGTCCCCCCGGTGCTGAACGCCTTCGCCGACCACGGGGTCGTCCTCGAGGCGCATCTGCAGAACACGCTGGTCGCCGTGGACGCCGACGGCACCCCCGTGCAGGCGCTGTTCCGGGACGCCGAGGGCGTGAAACTGCTGCCGGACGTGGAGCGGGCGGCCGGCTGGGAGCGGCTGGTGTACTGCCTGGTCGTGAACCACCTGTGGGAGGTCGGGGCGGCTCTCGCCGAGGGTCACCCCGGCCTGGACCCCTGGCCCGCCGTGCGCCGCGAACTGGCCCGTCACGACCTTCCCGAGGCCGCCGCCCTGCTCGCCGCGCCCACAGTGCCCGGCAAGACGAACCTGCTGCTGCGCTGGACGGGCGCGGACGGCGCCGACGCCCGCTATCTGCCGCTGCCGAACCCTCTCCTCCGGTGCGGCGAACCAGGGGCACGACAGCGCGATCAGTAGATAAGGTGACCCTAACTTTACCTGGTGGGGCGTCGGTTCGCTGAGCGCTGCCCGTCGCGGATGGAGGCTCTCATGGCGGACTACGCAAGCGCCGGGCACGGGTTCCCGGGAGCAGAGCCGCTCCCGGCGGCCGTACTGACACTCGACCGGGTGCGGCTCGGAGCCGGCGGGCCGCTCACCCGGGTGCGGGTCGCGGACGGCAGGATCACGCATGTCGTCGCGGAGACGGAGACCGGCGGACGGGCGGCGGGGGCCGACGGCGGGCGTGTCCTCGATCTGGACGGGCGGGTGCTGCTGCCGGGCCTGTGGGACGCCCACGTGCACATGGCGGAGTGGGCGAGCGCCCGGCACCGGCTGGACCTCGCCGGGACGACCTCCGCCCGTGCGGTGGCCGACCTCGTGCGGGACGGCGGCGGCGCGGCGCCCGACGGCACGGTTCTCTTCGGATACGGGTTCCGGGACGGGCTGTGGCCCGACGCCCCGCACAAGCGGCTCCTCGACACGGTCCTGCCCGACCGGCCGGTCGCCCTGGTCAGCGCCGACCTGCATGCCGCGTGGCTGAACTCGGCCTGCCTCGCCCTCGTCGGCCGGGGCGACCATCCCACCGGTCTGGTCAGGGAGACCGAGTGCCACGAGGTCCTGTCCGCCCTGCCCAAGGCGCCGGCCGCGGTGGTCGACGGCTGGATCGCGGACGCCTGCGAGGCCGCCGCCGCGCGCGGGGTCACCGGCGTCATCGACTTCCAGTACGGCGACACGGTCGCGGACTGGGAACGGCGCTCGGCCGCGTTCCGGCCGGCCGTGCGGGTGTCGGCCGCGGTCTATCCGAGCCGCCTGGACGCGGCCGTGGAGCGTGGACTGCGCACCGGGGACGAGGTCGGCGCGCGTGGCGGCCTGGTGCGGGTGGGCCCGCTGAAGCTCTTCACCGACGGCTCGCTCAACACCCGTACCGCCCTGTGCCGCGACCCCTATCCGGGCCTCGAGGGCACGGACGGGTCGCACGGTATCGAGGAGACCCCACCGCGCGAGCTGGTGCGGCTCATGCGGCGGGCCGCCGCGCACGGCGTCGAACCCGCGGTGCACGCCATCGGCGACCACGCCAACACGGTGGCCCTGGACGCCTTCGAGGCGGTGCGCTGCCGCGGCCGGATCGAGCACGCGCAGCTGCTGAGCCCCGAGGACCTCCCGAGGTTCGCGCGGCTGGGCGTCACGGCGGGAGTGCAGCCCCGGCACGCGACGGACGACCGTGACGTGGCGGACCGGCACTGGGCCGGACGCACCGGACGCGCCTTCGCCTACGCCGACCTGCTCGCCGCCGGGGCCCGGCTGGAGTTCGGTTCCGACGCCCCGGTCTCGCCGCTCGACCCCTGGCTCGCCGTCGCCTCGGCCGTGGGCCGCACCGATGACGAACGCCCCGCCTGGCACCCGGAGCAGCGCCTCCGCGTCCCGGACGCGCTGGTCGCGGCGGCCCGGGGGCGCCGGCTCATCAGGGTCGGGGACCCGGCCGACCTGGTGGTCGTGGACGTGGATCCGGCGGAGGCCGACACGGACACCCTGCGCGCCATGCCGGTGCACGCCACGATGACGGACGGCCGCTGGACCCACGGGCCGTACTGAGGCCGACCGGCGATCGGAGGGCGGGAGATGTGCGTGTCGGACCCCGCGACGCCGCCCTTTGACCGCCGGTCGGTCGTAGACGGCGTGCGCAGTCCGCGGGGTCTCCGGCCGTGGCGGCGGCCCCGGGCCGGGAGGGACCGTATCCGCCGGGCCCGGGGAGTCGTGGCGGGTCAGACCGTCGCCCTTGCGGCCCGTACGCACCGGTGTCTCGCAGGGCGAGGCGACTCACCGGTCCGCGGTGTCGTGTACGCGGCCGTCACACAGGCGCGGGCGCAGACACCGTCGGCCCGCCGGGTGCCGCGGGCCGGTGTGCTTGAGTGGGGCGCGGCGACCGCCCTGGCCCGGCGGCGCACTCGCGGCCGTTGGCTCACTCCCCGGAAGGAAACCGGACGTCGTGCACGTACTGATCCTGGGCGGGACGACCGAGGCCCGTCGCCTCGCCGAACTCCTGGCGGCGGACGCCGTGCCCGGGCTGAGCGTGACGAACTCCCTGGCCGGCCGGGTGACCGCGCCCCGACTGCCGCCCGGCGAGGTACGCGTGGGCGGCTTCGGCGGCGCCGACGGGCTGGCCGCGTGGCTGGGCGAGCACGAGGTCGACGCGATCGTCGACGCCACCCACCCCTTCGCCGGCACCATGAGTGCCCACGCGGCGAAGGCGGCCGCCACCGCGGGTGTTCCGCTGCTCGCGCTGCACCGCCCCGGCTGGACCCCGGTGGCGGGCGACCTCTGGCACGAGGCCGGTTCCCTGGCAGAGGCCGCGGAGCTGCTGCCCTCCCTCGGCCGACGGGTCTTCCTCACCACCGGGCGTTTGGGGCTGGCCGCTTTCGCCGCCCTGGACGACCTCTGGTTCCTCGTACGGTCCGTCGACGCGCCCGAGGCACCGGTCCCGTCCCGCACGGAGGTGCTGCTCGACCGCGGGCCCTTCACGCTGGACGGGGAGCGCGAGCTGCTGCGCCGCCACCGGATCGACGTGGTCGTGACCAAGGACAGCGGGGGAGCGGCCACCGCGCCGAAACTCACCGCCGCCCGCGAGGCGCGGCTGCCCGTGGTCGTGGTGCGCAGACCGCCGGTACCCGCGGGCGTCCGGGTCGTGACGGGACCGGAGCAGGCACGGGACTGGGTGCGGGAAGCCGGAGAGCGGCGCACTGTCGCGGGCGCCGACTGAAGACACGACCGCGTCCGTCCTCGCGCCGCTCCCGTCGTCGGCTGGTTCGTCAAGGAGCCGGGAATGAGCGGGGCATGGCCGACAGGAGCGCAGGGGGCCGGTGCGGAAACCGGCCCCCCGCACAGGGTCAGCTCTTGCCGAGGAGCTTGTTCATCTCGGAGATCTCGGCGGTCTGCGCGGTGATGATGTCGTCGGCCATGGAGGTGGCGGGCTCGTAGTCGCCCTTGCTCTTCTCGGTGGTGGCCATGTCCACGGCGCCCTTGTGGTGCTCGATCATCATGGTGAGGAACATGGTGTCGAAGTCCGCGCCGGACGCCTTGTCGAGCTTGTCCATGTCCGAGCCGTCCATCATGCCGGGCATACCGGACCCGGCCCCGTGGTCCATGCCGGGCATGGATTCGGCGGCGCTGTCGGAGGCGGCCGGGACGTCCTCGCCCCAGGACGTCAGCCAGCCGCTCATCGTCTTGATCTCCGGGTCCTGTGCCTTCTCGACGCGCGAGGCGAGGTCCTTGACCTGGGCGGAGGAGGCCCGGTCGGCGGCGAGCGCCGCCATCTCCAGGGCCTGACGGTGGTGCGGGATCATGCCCTGCGCGAAGGTCACGTCCTGCGCGTTGTGCGCGCCGTCGGTGGCGCCGGCCGTGTTGCCGGCGCTCGCGGACGACGACGCGGAGCTGTCGCTGCCCGCGTCACCGCTACTGTCGCTGCCGCCGCCGCAGGCGGCGAGGGTGAGCGCGGCGGTGACGGCCACGGCCCCGAGGAGGGCACGGCGGGTCAGGGTACGGGTGTTGCGCATGCTGGAACTCCTGCTGTGTGTTCTGCGAAGGCGATCTGGACGTGCCGAGGCGCACCGCGTCGCTGTGCCGTGGACGTGGTGCGGTGGGGTGTCTAGATCCGCAGGAGCTGGAGTTCCGCCAGTGAGGGTGGCGCGCGTGCGCAGTCCGGGGCCCCGGCCCTGAACGAGCGGACCGTGTCCGCACGAGCGGGGGCGGTCACGGGGTCGGGGACCAGGGCGGGCTGGGCCGGTGTGCCGCTCAGCGCGGCCGCCACGCAGGTGGCGTCGGCGTGGTGGAGATGTCCTCCGCCACAGTCCCCGCCGTCTCCGGAGCACCCGTCATGAGCGCTGACCGCGCTGACCGCGGTGGTCGTCGGGTGCGGCGGACCGGCGTGCTCGTGAACCGCCCCGCCGGGAGCCAGGGCGTGCATCGCCAGCAACCCGGCCAGCAGCCCGAGAACGAGCAGCGCCGTGGGGCCCCCCCCCCCCGGGGGGGGGGGGGGGGGGGGGGGGGGGGGGGGGGGGGGGGGGGGGGGGGGGGGGGGGGGGGGGGGGGGGGGGGGGGGGGGGGGGCGGGGGGGTGCGGGGCGCGGGGGGGGGGGGGGGGGGGGCCCCCCCCCCGCGGGCCCCCCGCCCCCGGGGGGGGGGGGGGGGCGGCCGGCCCCCCCCCCCCCCACCCCACACCGTGTTCAGAACGCCAGCACCAGCGAGGCCACCGCGGGGGCCGCGTAGACCAGCGGGAACGGCAGGTGCGAGAACCAGCGGGCCCGCGCCACGGTGACGGCGGCGCCGAGGAAGTACAGGACCAGACCGATCGCGGCGAGCACGCCGACCACGGGCACGAACAGCCCGGCCAGCAGACCGACCGCGCCCGCGGCCTTGGCCGCGCCGAGCCACGGCCACCACGAGCGCGGCACTCCGTAGTCGGCCAGCGGCTTCAGCGTCCACTCGGCGCCGAGGAAGATCGAGGCGGCCGAGAAGCCCGCCATGACGGCTCCGACCACGGTGACGACGACGTATGCGGTTGACATCTCAGCAACTCCTCAGGGGGTTTCCTGGCGTTCCTTCACCCCCCTGACACGGTGCGCCGCAAGAGTGTGACAGCCGCGGGAGCCGCTTTCGATGTGAGGGCGGTCACTCGAGGCGAGCGGCGACCAGCCACTTCGACGGCAGCTCGACGAGGGTGCCGTCCGGCGCGAACTCGGTGGTGACAAGCGGCAGTTCGCCCGAAGCCAGGACCGTGAGTCCGGCGCTGCTCAGATACGTGGGCACCGCGTCGTCGGCCACCTCGCCGGGGGCGATGCCGTGCCGGAAGATCGGCGCGAGTTTCGGCGGCGGACCGGCCGGGTTCTGCGCCAGAGCGCCGAGGACGGGGCGGGCGGCCTCCGACAGTTCGACGAGGAAGACCCGGCCGCGTTCCCCCGCCAGCGCGGCGATGCCGTCCACCAGCGGCTGCCGGTCGTCGGGCTCGCACTGGTGCAGGACGCCCCTCATGTAGACGTTGGCGTCCCCGAGTTCGGCGTGCAGCGTCTCGCCCGCGCCCTTCTCGGTCGCGTCCAGCAGCCGGTACGTCGCCTGTCCGGCGGGATCGGCGCGGCGGGCGTGGTCGAGAGCCGCGGCGGACAGGTCGGCGCCGACCACATGCGGGAACCGGTCGGCGAAGTACCGGGTCTGGGTGCCGTTTCCGCAGCCGAGGTCCACCAACGCCAGTCCGGGATAGGCGAGATGGGGCTCGAACAGCGCCAGGTGGAGGGCTGCGGTGACCTTCGGGTCCGCGTCCCAGAACACGCCGCCGGGTTCGCCCGGAGCCTCGCGCCAGAAGCCCTCCCACGCCTCCAGGTAACGACTCGTCACGCTCATGCACAACTCCCCAGAATGCAAGGCCGATCCGCCGCGAGTGACGGGCGAGTACGGTCTATCGCTCCCCGGTCGGCGCGACAAGCGTGGTGCGCATTCCTTCACGCCTCGTTCGAGATCCGTCCGCCGTCCCGCAGGTCCGGGTCGGCCGTGCTCAGCGGCGCGGAAGCGTCAGCTCGAACCACACGGACTTCCCCGCGCCCGTGCGGCTGGTGCCCCACTCGCGGGCCAGCGTGCTGACCACGCGCAGCCCCCGCCCGGACTCGTCCCCGGGTCCGGCACTGAGCAGGGTGGGCAGTTCGTGGTCGTCGTCCTCCACCTCGCACAGCAGTGTGTCGCCGCGTACGAGGCGCAGGGCCACGGGGGTCCGGCGGGAGTGCCGTACGGCGTTGGTGACGAGCTCGCTCACCATGAGCTCCGCCGCGTCGGCGAGTGTCGCCAGGCCCCAGCCGTGGAGCTGTTCGCGGACCACCGCGCGGGCCCGGCCGACCTCCGCCGGGTCGAGGGGGAAGCGCCATTCGGCGACGTCGTCCGGCGCGATGCCGTTGAGGCGGGCCAGGAGCAGGGCCACGTCGTCCTTGCGGCCGCCGCGGGTGTTGAGGGCGCGGATGATGGTGTCGCAGGCGTCGTCCATGGAGGCCGCCGGGTGGGCGGCGGACTCGCAGAGGGTCGCGAGCCCCACGCCGATGTCCTCGCCGCGCACCTCCACCAGCCCGTCGGTGCACATCACCAGCCGGTCGCCCGGCTCCACCCGCACCCGTACCGCCTCGAAGGGCACTCCGCCGACGCCGATGGGCGCGCCGGTGGGCAGCTCGAGGAGCTCGCTGCGGCCGTCGACGGCACGCACCAGCACGGGTGGGATGTGGCCGGCGTTGGCGAGGTGCAGCTCGCCCTCGATCGGGTCGTAGACGGCGTACAGGCAGGTCGCGAGGTAGGTGTCGCCCAGCCGTTGCGCCAAGTCGTCCAGATTGCGCAGGAGTTGGGCGGGCGGCAGGTCGAGGGCGGCCATGGTCTGCACGGCCGTCCGCAACTGGCCCATCATGGCGGCGGAGTTGAGGCCGTGCCCCATGACGTCGCCGACGACGAGGGCGGTGCGTGCGCCGGGCAGCTTCACCGAGTCGAACCAGTCGCCGCCGACCCGCCCCAGCAGGGTGCCCGGCAGATAGCGGGTGGCGATGTCGCAGCCCGCCATGCGCGGCGGGATGTGCGGCAGCATGCTGTCCTGGAGGGTCTCGGCGACGCTCTCCTGGTAGGTGTACATGCGTGCGTTGTCCAGCACGAGGCCCGCGCGGGCGGCGAGTTCGGCGCCCGTGACGCGGTCCATGTCGTTGAAGAGGGCGCGCTCGGGGTGGCGCAGCAGGATCATGAAGCCGAGGACGACGTTGCGGGCCTTGAGCGGGACGACCAGCATGGAACGGCCGGTGATGAGAGGCCGGATGTCGCGTTTCTCGAACTGCGAGGCGATGGCGTGGCCCATCTGCTCGCTGATGCGGGGTACGAGGACGGGCAGGCCGGTGGTCATGCACTGGAAGAACGGGGTGTGCGCGGGGAACGGCATGGCCTCGCCGACGGGTACGACGTCGTCCCAGCGGCCGGGTTCGTCGGTGTGCTCGACGGCGACCCGGTGCCACATGGTGGTGGTGTCCGGCACGCCGTCGGGGAATCCCTCGCCGGCGACGACCTGTTCGCGCAGATAGGTGCCGGCGACGTCCGTGAAGCGCGGGACGACGGCTCTGCTGACCTCGAGGATGGTGCGGGAGAGGTCCAGGGATGTGCCGATGCTGCCGCTGACCTCGTTGAGGAACTCCAGCCGCTCGCGGACGGCGACGTACTCGAGGTCCTCGCGCTCGTCGGCGAGCTCCTGCGGTATGGGCGCCCCTTCGGCGGCGGCGCGGGCGGCCCGCTCACGGCGCGCTCTGCGCTCGACGCGCCGGGCCACGCCCCAGTCCGGGGTGACGGGCACCCGGTCGTTCTGGCTGAACTCCAGTACGGGATAGCCGAGTTCGAGGACCTGGGCGACGATGCGGGCGCTTTCCCCGACACTCATGCTGGGCAGGATCTCGGGCAGTCGGCGGGCGAGTTCCGAGGCGCCGGGGAAGTCGGTGTGCAGGGCGAAGGCGGGCGCGATGCGTTCGACGGCCAGCGGGTCGGCCGGGTCGTCCTGGCGCAGTCCCTCCGCGTCGGCGGCCAGCACCAGCAGCCGTTCCGTGCCGGGTCCGACCAGTGGGTAGGCCCACCACAGCACGTCGACCCGGCCTCGGTCGCGGTCGGGCACGGTCAGCCGGGCGCGGCCTGCGGCCGGGTAGCCGAGGCCGCGGTCGAGGGAGGAGTCGAGGCCCGGCCCGAGACCGTCGTAGGCCGCGTAGTCCCCGTATCCCCCGTCGATGAGGTCGTCGTCCGGCTCGGGGAGCGCGCCGGAGACGGGGAGCAGGTCGATCGCGGGCTGACCGATCGCCTCTTCCTTGCCGACTCCGAAGAGCCGGCGTGCGCCGGTGCTCCAGTGCGAGACGAGACCCTCACGGTCCACCACGACCACGGCCAGCGGGACGCGCCCGGGGTCTGCGGACCCTCCCCCGCCCTCGGGACGGGGTTGCTCCCGCCCCGCTTCGCTCGCCGCGTCGCCCACGCCACTGCCGGCTCCGCGGCTGGGAGGTGCGTCCCTCTCGGTGCCACGGTCCATGGCCCAGGCCCTCTCTCCCAGAGCTGTGCAAGATCTGTCCCGCCGTCACCACCGTACGGCGCGTGTCCATCGGCATGTGCGGCAATCCTCGAATTGGTTTCAGCGGGGCGCGCCGGGGTAAGCCGCACGTCCCGGCGTCCGTTCCCGACGCGGTCAGTCCTCGTGGCCGAGTTGCAGGTCGCGTTCGGTGCGCCCGCCGCCCGCCATGTGCAGGACGGTGGCGACCGGCGGGTAACCGGCGGCGATGACGGTGTACTCGCCGCAGGACAGGTCGACGAAGCGGAACATGCCTTCCGGCCCGGTGATGAGCGTGTCCACGACGTTGCCCGCAGCGTCCAGCAGGGTCACGCGCGCGTCCTCGACCGGTCTCCCGCCGCCGGCTCGGACCGTGCCGCGCAGCAGGGCGCCGCCCGCGAGTTCGACGTCCTGGCGGGTCTCGCGGGAGGCCTGGACGCTGACCGGCAGGGCGGCCGGGCGGTGGGCGGCCGCGCTGGCGGCGAGGGTGTACTCCCCGGCGACCAGCTCGGTGATGACGTAGCCGCCCTCGCGTCCGCTGCGAGTGCTGGCGACGACCTCGCCGTGGACGTCGGTGAGGGTGACGGTGGCCTCCCGCACCGGGGTGCCGTCCGCGGTCACGACGCTCCCGGCGAGGCGTCCGGCGCCGCCGAGGACGATGTCCAGCTCGACGGGGCGCTCGCCGACGGTGACGGAGACGGCCTGCGGCTGGTGGCCCCCGGCGGCGGCGATCAGGACGTACGCCCCGGAGCCCGGCGCCGACAGCGCGTACCGCCCGTCCTCGCCGCCGGCGCCCCGGCCGGTCTGCCGTCCGCTCACGTCGATGAGCGTGAGCGCCGCGCGGGCCACCGCCGTCCCGTCCGGGTGCCGCACGGTGCCGCGGACGGGGATGCCCGCGCCGTGCGGCGCCCGGAGCGGGTGGGCCTGCGGGATCGCCGTGCTCTCCGGCGGGGTCGGCGTTTCGGCGGCGTGGTGGGACACCAGCGGTTTCTCCTCGAGGAAGAAGGCGATGACCAGGCCGAGGGCCAGTACCGGTACGAGGTAGAGGAAGATCCTCGGCATGGCGTCGGCGTAGGCCCGGATGTAGGCGTCGCGCAGCGCCGGGGGCAGGGCGTGGACGAGCTGCGGGGTGAGGGACTCGGGGTCCGGGAGGCCGCCGCCCGCTCGGGCGGGCAGGCGGGCGTGCAGGGCGTCGGTGAGCCGGTCGGCGAAGAGTGTGCCGAAGACCGCCGCGCCGACGCTGCCGCCGATCTGCCGGAAGTAGTTGTTGGCGCTGGTGGCGGTGCCGAGGTCGGCGGGGCGTACGGAGTTCTGCACGGCGAGGACGAGGACGGGCATCACCAGGCCGATGCCGGCGCCGAGCACGGCCATCCACAGGCTGTACTGGAGCCGGGGTGTGTCGACCTCCAGCCGGGACAGCAGCCACATGCCGAGGACGGAGAGGGCGCTGCCGAGCACGGGATAGATCTTGTATCGGCCGGTGTGCGTGATCAGTTGCCCGGAGAGCACCGAGGCGACGACGATGCCGCCCATCATGGGCAGCATCAGCAGCCCGGACTCGGTGGCGGTGGCTCCGTCGACCATCTGGAGAAAGGTCGGCAGATAGCTGGCGGCGCCGAACAGCGCGATGCCGGTCACCAGGCCGACCAGTCCGGTGACGTCGAAGACGGAGTCCTTGAACAGCCGCAGGGGGATGAGGGGTTCGGCGGCGGCACGTTCGGCGGCGAGGAACAGTGCGGTCGCGGCGGCCGCTCCCCCGCCCAGCCCCAGGATGACGCCGGAGTCCCAGGCGTATTCCGTGCCGCCCCAACTCGTCAGCAGGACCAGGCAGGTGGAGGCGGCGGCGAGCAACAGGGCGCCGAGGACGTCGAACCGGGGTTTCGCGGTCGGCTTCGGCAGCTTCAGCACGACGGTGACGACGGCGAGGGTGAGAAGGCCGAAGGGGACGTTGACGTAGAAGCACCAGCGCCAGGAGAGGTGGTCCGTGAAGTAGCCGCCGAGCAGCGGTCCGGCGACCGAGGCGAGGCCGAAGGCGGCGCCGATGAGGCCCATGAACCGGCCGCGCTGCCGGGGCGGCACGATGTCCGCGATGATCGCCTGCACGCCGATCATGAGTCCGCCGGCGCCGACGCCCTGGACGGCGCGGAAGGCGATCAGCTGGTCCATGGTCCCCGCCCGCCCGGCGAGCGCGGAGCCGATGACGAAGACGACGATCGCGAACTGGAAGACGCCCTTGCGGCCGAGGAGGTCGCCGAGTTTGCCGTAGACCGGCAGTCCGACGGTGGCGGTGAGCAGGTAGGCGGTGATCGCCCAGGACATCCGGTCCAGGCCGTGCAGCTCGCCGACGATCTTCGGCAGGGCGGTGGCGACGATCATCTGCTCCAGCGCCGCGAGGAGCAGCGCGAGCATCAGGGAGAAGAAGACCAGTCGCACCCGGCGTCGGCCGGGTTCCGTCGCGGTGGCCGGCGCCGGAGGCGGGTCCTGTGCGGGAGCCGCCGTGACCGGCTCGTCCTGTGCCAGCGTGGTCCCGCCCATGTGCCGCTCCCCTCGTCGCACCTGCCACACAATTCCCGCGTAAAGCGACAACTACGAGCAAGCGCGACGAGTTACGGGGCCATCCCGGTCACAAGGGAGATCCACTCGAACCGGTGAAGGAGCCAACGCGCGGGGAGGGCACGGGGGTTGGTCTACTTCTCGACCTCGGCGGCCAGGTTGGCGAGGATCAGGTCGTAGATCCGGTTGAGGCCCTTGGGCGCGAACGTCTTCTCGAAGAAGCCGCCGACGCCGCCGGCGCCGTTCCACGTGCTGGTGACGACGACGCGGGACCTGCCCTCGCCCGCCGGGGTGACCCGCCAAACGGTGACCATCGAGGAGTTGCGGTCCTTCTCGACGAGTTCGCCGTCGGTCGGCTCGGCGACCTCCAGGAGGCAGTCACGGACGCGCTTGCTGGTGGCCTGGAGCTTCCAGTGGACGAGAGTGCCCTCGCCGTCGCCGCCCTCGCGCACCTCGTACTCACTGAAGTGCTCGGGCAGCAGTTTCCCGCGCGCGCCGCTGTAGTCGGCGATGGTGTCGAACACCTTCTCCGGGTCCGCAGCGACGACCCGCTCGGTGGTGGCCTCGACCTGCGCCATGGGGTTCCTCCAGGTCCGTGTTGCTCAGGGTTGTTCGGGGTTCCTCAGGTTCGGGGCAAGCCAACCACCCCGGTCCACGGCCGCCCAAATCGGGGTCCCGGAAGCGCCTAGGAAGCGATCGCGGGGCGATCGGAAACGGCTGACGAAAGGTCCGTCGCACGATCATGGGAACAGATGTTCTATTGTGGGGGCAGTGCTACCGAGGAGGCGTCATGCGCTGGGAGAACCTCACCGTGGAGTCCCGCCACGACCGGCCGGCGGACGCCGCGCTGTTCGGCGCGGACGCGGTCACGACCAGGACGTTCGACACGCCCGAGTTCGCCGGCATCACGTTCCACGAGATCCGGGCCCGCTCCATCCTCAACCGGGTGCCAGGAGCCTCCCGGATGCCGTTCGAGTGGACGGTGAACCCCTACCGCGGCTGCACGCACGCGTGCGTGTACTGCTTCGCCCGCAAGACGCACAGCTATCTCGACCTCGACACCGGGATCGGCTTCGACACCCAGATCGTCGTCAAGGTGAACGCCCCGGAGCTGCTGCGGCGCCAGCTGGCCTCGCCCCGCTGGCACGGGGAGCACGTCGCGATGGGCACGAACGTCGACTGCTACCAGCGCGCGGAGGGCCGCTACCGGCTGATGCCGGGCATCCTGTCCACCCTGCGCGACCGCGCGAACCCGTTCTCGATCCTGACCAAGGGCACCCTGATCCTGCGCGACCTCGACGTGCTGCGGCAGGCCGCCGAGGTGACCGACGTCGGCGTCTCGGTCTCCGTGGGCTTCACCGACACCGAGCTGTGGCGCACCGTGGAGCCGGGCACACCGGCCCCCCAGCGGCGCCTGGACGCCGTGCGGACCCTCACCGACCACGGCATCGACTGCGGGGTGCTGATGGCGCCGGTGATCCCGTTCCTCGGCGACGAGCCCGCCCAGCTGCGCGCCACCGTGCGGGCGATCGCGGCCTCCGGGGCCACCTCCGTCACCCCGCTCGCGCTGCATCTGCGCCCCGGCGCCCGCGAGTGGTTCATGGCCTGGCTCGGGCAGCACCACCCCCATCTGGTGCGCCGGTACGAGCGGCTGTACGCGGACGGCGCCTACGCACCCAAGTGGTACCAGCGGCGGATCACCCGTCAGGTGCACGAGCTGGCCGAGGAGTACGGCATCGGCCCCACGCGCGCGGCGATGCCCCGCCGGATCCCGCCGCCCGAGGCCGAGCCGGTGGCGGAGCCGACCGGGGCGGGGCCGACCCAGCTCTCGCTGATCTGAGCGCGTTCGAGCGGATCCGGCGACCCGAACGGGTCAAACAACGCCGGAACAGGTTCTGCCGGACGCTCTTCTCGGGACGATGCGGCGAGGGCCGTGACCTGCGCGGTCCGGCCGTCTCCGGCCTCTTCGTCGTCCCGGGAGCACTCCATGAACCAACGCGCAGCCGTGCTGTGCGCTGCCGCCGTCGTCGTGGCCGGGACGGTCACGGCCGTACCCGCCGGCGCCAGCCCGTCGCACTCCGCGGAGCCCGCCCGCGCGGCGGCGCTCAGCTGGAAGGGCTGCGCCACCACCGCTCAGCCGAAGCTCCAGTGCGCGTCCCTGGAGGTGCCGCTCGACCACGAGCAGCCGGGCGGGAAGCAGATCACGCTGGCGCTGTCCCGCGTCCCGCACACCTCGAAGACGTACCAGGGCCCGTTGCTGGTCAACCCCGGCGGCCCCGGCGGCCGGGGGCTGAGCCTCGCCGGATTCGTCGCCTCGGCGCTGCCGAAGGCCGTGTCGGCCCAGTACGACGTCATCGGCTTCGACCCGCGCGGGGTGGGCAGGAGCACGCCCGCGCTGGACTGCCGGCCCGGCCACTTCGGCTCCGTCCGCCCGGACTCGGTGCCGGCCACCGAGGCGATCGAGCAGGCGAACGTCGCGCGCGCGAAGTCCTTCGCCGCGGCCTGCGCCAAGAAGTACGCGAGCGTGCTGCCCCACATCGACACGCTCAGCACCGTGCGGGACATGGACGCGATCCGTGCCGCGGTCGGCGCGCGGCAGCTGAACTACTTCGCCTACTCGTACGGCACCTATCTCGGCGCGGTGTACGCCAAGCTCTACCCCCAGCGGGTGCGGCGCCTGGTCCTGGACTCGATCGTCGACCCCACGGGTGTCTGGTACGAGGACAACCTCGCCCAGGATCTGGCCTTCAACGACCGCCACCGCGCCCTGATGGCCTGGATCGCCAAGTACGACGAGACCTACAGGCTCGGCACCGACCCGGCCCGGGTCGAGACCAAGTGGTACGCGATGCGGGCGGCCCTCGCCGAGAAGCCGGCCGACGGCCGGGTGGGCGCCTCGGAGCTGGAGGACACCTTCCTGCCCGGCGGCTACTACAACGGCTACTGGCCCCACCTCGCCGAGGCGTTCGCGGCATACGTGAACGGCAAGGACGACGGCCCGCTGGTCGAGGCGTACGAGAACCTCGCCGCCGTCGACGCCGCGGGGGACAACGGCTACAGCGTCTACACCTCGGTGCAGTGCCGTGACGCGTTCTGGCCGCGCGACTGGGACGAGTGGCGGAGGGACAACTGGTCGATGTACGAGAAGGCGCCGTTCATGACCTGGAGCAACGCCTGGTACAACGCACCGTGCGCGTTCTGGCCGACCGAGCCCGCGGGACCGGTGAACGTCATCAACGGCGAGCTGCCGCCGGTCCTGCTGTTCCAGGCGACGAACGACGCGGCCACCCCGTACGAGGGCGGTGCGACGGTCCACGCGCTGCTGCGCGGTTCCAGCCTCGTCGTCGAGGAGGGCGGCCAGAACCACGGCATCACGCTCAGCGGCAACGCCTGCCTGGACAAGCACCTCGCGGCATACCTGACCGACGGCACGGTGCCGCGCGGGAGCGGCCAGGTCGACGCGGTGTGCAAGGCCCAGCCCGAACCGAAGCCGCCGGCCGCGAAGGTCGCGGCCCGCAACGCCCACGGCTCGACGCTGCACGGGCTGCTGGGGTTCCGCGGCTGAGCGGTGACCGCCGACCCGTCGGGGGCGTTGTCAGACCCGTGGTCCACCATGGACGCATGAGCGAACTGACCAGGATCTCCGCCCCCGACGGAGTCGCCGCGGCGGCCCAGTACAGCCATGTCGTCATGGGCACCGGCCGTTTCGTCGCCGTCGCCGGTCAGCTCCCGCTCGACGAACACGGCAGACCGGTCGGCGAGGGCGACCCGCAGGCCCAGGCCCGCCAGGTCTTCGAGAACCTGGGCCGCTGCCTCGCCGCGGCCGGGGCCACCTTCGACGACGTCGTCAAACTCACCTACTTCGTCACGGACATG
This sequence comes from Streptomyces sp. NPDC088157, assembly GCF_044741545.1. Lineage (NCBI taxonomy): Bacteria > Bacillati > Actinomycetota > Actinomycetes > Kitasatosporales > Streptomycetaceae > Streptomyces > Streptomyces sp. NPDC088157. The sequence continues at coordinate 93,791 of NZ_JBIUSU010000006.1, read as the reverse complement.
ACCCACATGCCGGCGATCCGCACGGCCCGCGCCGCGCACATGGCCGACGACCGCCTCCCCGCCGCCTCGGCCGTGCAGGTCGCCGCGCTGGTCCGCCCGGAGTTCCTGATGGAGATCGAGGCGTTCGCGGTGGTGGACCGACGGCCGCCGCGTTCGTACGCCGGGCCGCCGCCCACAAGCCTGTAGCCGCCCATAAGCCTGTAGGAGGTCCGACGCGATACCGCCGTGTGCTCGGCCGCGCGGCTTCGCCTCCTGTTCAGGCCGGAGGGTCGGCATAGGTACTGAACCGCAGGTACACGCCGATGTGGGCGGGCAGCTCGGGCGAAATCGTCCGGTAGCTGCACAGCTCCTGCAGCCCCCCGGTGTCCTCCGGCGGTTCCACCGTCAACTGCCGCAGGATCTCGGCGTGCGGACGCGGGTCGATCCCCTCCAGCTCCATGAGCCGCGCGACGCGTACGGCCGCCTCCGCGTCGGAACGGGTGTTGTCCGGCAGCCGCAGATAGATGTTGGCCTCCTCCGGGCCGGACGTGCCCTCCCGGAACGCCAGGCAGGTCATCGGCTCGTTGTCCACGGTGCCGCCGTCTCTCCCGTAGATGACGCTGCGCGCCCGGGCCGCCCGGGCCGGCTCGTAGCGGTGTGCCAAGGCCGCCACGGTGTCCAGCTCATCCATCGGCATCGGCCGGTGCCGGAAGTAGACCTTCACCCGCGGGCTGCTTCCGGCGTCCAGATCGAGGGCCATGAGCTCCAACTCGTGTCCGCGCCGCGCGAGTTCCGCTCCGCGGTCCCCCACCGCCTCCCAGGCGTCCGCCAGGCCCAGCCGGTGCATGGCTTCCGCCATGACGTCGTACGCGCGGTCCAGGCCGTGCACCTGCGGGTTGAGGTAGACCTTGTAGTGGGGCCGCTTCCCCGGTCTCCAGGCCAAGGAGTGCCAGAGGGTCGCCCGGTAGCGATCGGGGGCGGCCGTGACGAACAGGTCCTCGATGCTCAGGTAGCGCGCGATGTCCGTCCCGGGGCTTCCGGCGAGCCGGCGCGTCAGCTCCCGCCCGGCCTCCTGACAGCCGAGCGGGGTGCGTTCGGAGCCGAGCGACTCGAACAGGATGCGGACCTCGGGCCGGCCGCCCTTCCAACTGACGGAGAGTTCGGCGGGGAAACCGTCCGCCGAGACGAACGAGGGCGGATCGCAGCGCGTTCCGACGGGCCGTGAGCCCCACGGGTGGATCACTTCCCGCAGGTCCCGCAGCACGGTCTCCGTCTCCCACTGGTCCACCCCCAGGCCGTGGCAGACCGCTGTCCACTTTTCTTCCAGGAACTGCCCGAACGTCTTGTTCGGGTCTTCACGCATGCCCAGGTCGGATCTCTCGCCCAGGTCGGATCTCTCGTCGGGGAGTTGCGCACTGGTCACTGTCCATCACCCTCCATAGCGGGACCAATTCGGCCTCGTCCGCGGTCACTTCGGCAGCCCGACGGGCGTACCCAGCCTTCGCGGTTTCGGCGGAGGGCGATCTTCCCGTAGTGAAGGTATTCGAATCACGAACTAATGAGCGACAAATCCTCGACCCGCTAATTGCCATAAATAATGCACATATTGCCCCCTCAGCAGATGGATCGGCCATACGCCCTTTACGTACCTGGCCAGTCGCGCGGGACGCAGCGTGAAACCTCACGGCGACGCACGCATGCCGTGCGGGACGCCGACCCGTCGGGGCGTTGCCAGGGGCGTGGTCCACCATGGACGCATGAGTGAACCGACCAGGCCTTCCGCTCCCGTTGGAGGCGCCGCGGCGGCCGCGCGGGCCGCCGGCCCGGTCCGCCCGGAGTTCCCGAGGGAGATCGCGGCGTCCGCGGTGCCGGGCGGGTGAGGCGCGCGCCGACCCCGCTCGTGCGCGAGATGACGCTTGCCGACGTCGAGCGCGTCTCCGAGATCCGTGTCCGCGGCTGGCAGGCCGCCTACCGGGGCCTGCTGCCCCGTTCGTACCTGGACGCGCTGAGCGCGAGCGAGGACGCCGAGCACCGCCGGAACCGCTTCGGACAGGGCGGCGCCGACGTGGTGAACCTGGTCGCGGAGCGAGCCGGGAGGGTGGTCGGCTGGGCCGCCCACGGGGCCTACCGGGACGGGGAGGCCCGCACGCCGGACGCCGAGTTGTACGCCCTCTACGTCGACACCGAGCACATCGGCACGGGCGTGGGGCGGGTCCTCCTCCAGGAGTCGGTGCGACACGCCGACGCCCTCGGACGCTCCCGCGTGTACCTCTGGGTCCTCGAGGGCAACGCCCAGGCCCGCCGGTTCTACGAGAGCGCCGGGTTCCACGCCGACGGCGCCGAGGAGCCCTTCGAGGTGGAGGGCGTCGCGGTGCCCGAGGTGCGGTACGTCAGGCACCGGCCGGTCTGACACCGCCCGCGCTCATGCGGCGCGGTTCCGCTACGCCTTCCGCTGGCCGGGGATCCGCGCCAGCGCCTGCACGGCCGCCTCGGCGAGCACCGGATGGGCCAGGGCGTCCTCGAGCACCGGGCGGGCACGCCCGTCGCCCAGCGTGCCCAGCCCCTCCACGCACGCGAGGGCCACCCGCCGGTAGGGGTCGTGCGGCCGCAGTCGTCGCCGCAGCGTCGTGATCAGCGCGGGCACGGACTCGGGCGCACGCAGTTCCACCAGCAGCCGGACGGGGTGCAGGGCATAGGCGACGCGCAGTTCGTTGGTGGCCAGCGTGGCCGCGGCACGGGCGGTGCGAGGGTCGTCGAGACGCGTGAGCGCGTAGGCGGCGGAGGAGCAGCGCGGCGGGTCCCGGTGGTTGAGCAGCAGGACGAGCGCCTCGAAGGCGCGCCGGTCCCCGGCTAGACCCAGCCGGAACGCGGCCAGCTCGCGGGCCCACAGCGGCTGCCCCGACTCGGTGAGCACACCGGCCAGTTCGTCGTGGTCGGCGGTGCGGGCCAGCCGCTCGTACGCCACCGTCGCGCCGGACTCGCGCCGTAAGCGCTCCGTGAGTGATCGCAACTCTTCGTCCATGTGCCGAGCGTAGGGGCTGGGCCGTGGCGCTCAGGCGCGAACCGGGCACCCGGCCCGCCCCGCCGGGTGGGGCCGTTCGAGCGGAACAGGTCACAGTCACGGGGGCTGGCGCGCTCGTTACCCACCGGTTAAGCTCATAAGAGCGAGTTACCCACTCGCCTCACCTCCTCGTGGTGGCCTGGTGACGCAGTCGCCGCGAGAGAAGCCACATCGGTACTCCGTGTACCGCTGTACGACCCGGCCACGGGACAGGGCCGGTCGGATCTCTCCGTTCGTCCTCCGGGCGTGTGCGCGCCCGCGGCGACGGCACCGGGCGTGTGCGCTTGCAGCCCGGCAACACCCGCAACCCTTTCTCCGCTCCCGGTGCGCCCAGGCCTCGCGAAGGCCGCTCGGCGCACCGGGCGCGTTCCCAGTCGTCACCTCATTCCTGGAGTCCCGCGATGGCCGCTCCCCTGTCCGACACCCCTCTGTCCCCGCTCCAGACGATCGCCGTCATCGGCCTCGGCACGATGGGCACCGGCATCACCGAGGTCCTGGCCAAGGCCGGCCGGGAGGTGGTCGGCATCGACATCAGCGAGGCCCAGGCCGCGCGATCCCTCGCCGCGCTGGAGGCCTCCACCGCCCGTGCCGTGCAGCGCGGCCGGCTCACCGACGAGGAGCGCACGGCGCTCCTGGCCCGCGTTCGTGTCTCCACCGACCTCGGCACGGCGGCCGACGCCGACCTCGTCATCGAGGTGGCGCCGGAGTCGTACGAGATCAAGCAGCAGATCTTCCGCGAGCTGGACGGGCTGGTGCGGCCGGAGACCATCCTCGCCACCGGCACCAACGCGCTCTCGGTGACCCGGCTCGCCGCCGATTCGGCGCGTCCGGAGCGGGTGTTGGGCCTGCACTTCTTCAACCCGGCGCCGGCGATGAAGCTGGTGGAGGTCGTCTCCTCGGTGCTGACCGCACCCACCGCGGTCACCGCCGTCACCAACCTCGCCCTCGATCTCGGCAAGGAGCCCGTCGCGGTCGGCGACCGCCCCGGCTTCGTCGCCGACGGCCTGCTGTTCGGCTACCTCAACCAGGCCGCCGCGATGTACGAGGCCCGGTACGCCTCCCGTGAGGACATCGACGCGGCGATGCGGCTCGGCTGCGGACTGCCGATGGGCCCGCTCGCGCTGCTCGACCTGATCGGCGTGGACACGGCCCGTACGGTCCTGGAGGCCATGTACGCCGAGTCCCACGACCGGCTGCACGCCCCCGCGCCGATCCTCAAGCAGCTCAGCGAGGCGGGGCTGACCGGCCGGAAGTCGGGCCGTGGCTTCTACACGTACGAGGCGCCCGGCAGTGCGACGGTCGTCCCCGACGCGCTGACCCCGCTCTCCGGCGGGGCCGGGGCCGCCGGCCGTCCGGTCGCCTCGGTCGGCGTGGCCGGCTCCGGCACCATGGCCTCCGGTATCGCCGAGGTCTTCGCCAAGGCGGGCTACGACGTGGTCCTCGCCGCCCGCAGCGAGGAGAAGGCGCAGACGGCCAAGGCCCGGATCGGCAAGTCGCTCTCCCGGTCCGTCGACAAGGGCCGGCTGACCGCCGAGGCCGCCGCCCAGATCCTGGACCGGATCACTCCGGCCGGCTCCTACGACGCCTTCGCCGACGTCGACCTGGCCCTCGAGGCGGTCGCCGAGGATCTCGAGATCAAGCAGCAGCTCTTCGCGACGCTGGACAAGGTGTGCAAGCCCGGCGCGGTCCTCGCCACGACGACCTCCTCGCTGCCGGTCGTCGCCTGCGCCCGCGCCACCTCGCGCCCGCAGGACGTGATCGGGATGCACTTCTTCAACCCGGCGCCGGCGATGAAGCTGGTCGAGGTCGTCCGTACGGTCCTGACGGCCGACGACGTCCACGCGACGGTCCGTGAGGTGTGCGGCCGGATCAAGAAGCACGCGGTCGACTGCGGGGACCGCGCGGGCTTCATCGTGAACGCGCTGCTCTTCCCGTACCTCAACAACGCGATCAAGATGGTGCAGGAGCACTACGCGACCCTGGACGACATCGACGCCGCGATGAAACTCGGCGGTGGCTACCCGATGGGACCCTTCGAGTTGCTGGACGTCGTCGGACTCGACGTCTCCCTCGCGATCGAGAAGGTCCTGCACCGCGAGTTCCGCGACCCCGGACTGGCTCCCGCCCCGCTCCTGGAGCACCTGGTGGCCGCGGGCTGCCTCGGCCGCAAGACCGGCCGCGGCTTCCGCGAATATGCCCGCCGCTGAGGGCGTCGGCGACCGGCTGCGAGGAGAAGAGGACTGGGGCGGACTGCTCGACCCCGCAGGCGCACCCCCGCCCGTCCCGGGCGGGGGAAACCCCGGACAGGCACGTCGAGCTGCGCACATGCAGTACGTTCGGGTCATGCCCCAGCCCGCCAGGTCCTCACGTACACCAGCCACGCCCGACGCGCCGGAGAGTGCCGCGGGCAGCCGCGCGGCCGCCCAGCGGCTCAAGATGCGCCGGGAACTGGCGGCCGCGGCGATGGAGCTGTTCGCGACCAAGGGGTACGAGGCGACCACCGTCGACGAGATCGCGGCCGCGGCCGGGGTCGCCCGCCGCACCTTCTTCCGCCACTTCCGCTCCAAGGAAGAAGCGATCTTCCCCGACCACGACGACACGTTGATCCGGGCCGAGGCCGTGCTCAACGCGGCCCCGGCGCACGAGCATCCGCTCGACACGGTGTGCCGCGGCATCAAGGAGGTCATGAAGATGTACGCGGCCCGGCCGGAGATCTCGGTCGCCCGCTACAAGCTGACGCGCGAGGTGCCCACCCTGCGTGAGGCGGAGATCGCGTCGGTGGCCCGCTACGAGCGGCTCTTCACCCGCTATCTCCTCGGTCACTTCGACGAGCACGCGCACGACGACGACGCCAACGACGACCCGCTGCTCGCCGAGGTCGCCGCGTCCGCCGTGGTCACCGCCCACAACCACGTCCTGAGGCGCTGGCTCAGAGCCGGCGGCCAGGGCGACGTCGAGACCCAGCTCGACCACGCCTTCGCGATCGTGCGCAAGACGTTCGGGACGGGCATCGGGGCCGGCCGCAGCAGCGCCGGCGCCGCCCAGCAGGCCCCGGCGACGATCTCCGCGCAGGGCGAGGTCCTGGTGACGGTCGCCCGCACCGACGCCTCGCTGGACGAGGTCATGCGCACCATCGAGCAGGCCCTCAAGGAGCGCTGAGCACCGCTCGGAACCCTTCGCACGCTGTGACGACGGCCACCCCATCGGGTGGCCGTTTTGGCATGTCAGAGCCCCTTTTCGCGCGGAATTCAGAGCCCGTTCGATCGATCATCGCTCATTTGTTACGTAAAGATTTCAGCTGAGGCCAAGTTCTGGCACTCAGTGCCTTGCGAGGTGACACGCGGTGTCATACGTTGAAGGTGTCCGGGCGGCCGGCGTGCAGAGACCATTCGTACGTCGGCTGTCCCCGCAAACCACTGGTTTGCGCGCCCGGACGCCTGCGTCACAGGCAACCTCCCGCGCCACAAAGCGCTGCCGAACAGCACCGCCGCCGAACCGACGGCGTTTCCCAAGACCCTCAGCAGCACACCGACGTAACCCTCAGCGCCCCGCCCTCAGGGCGCTCATCGCCGGAGGCAACACCGTGACCACACAGGCCATTCTCGACGCGATCCAGTCGCCGGACTCCACCTCGGCCGACTTCGCCGCCCTGCCGCTCCCCGAGTCGTACCGCGCGATCACCGTGCACAAGGACGAGACGGAGATGTTCGCGGGCCTGGACACCCGCGACAAGGACCCGCGCAAGTCGATCCACCTGGACGAGGTCCCCCTTCCCGAGCTCGGCCCGGGCGAGGCCCTGGTGGCTGTCATGGCCTCCTCGGTCAACTACAACTCCGTGTGGACCTCGATCTTCGAGCCGGTGTCGACGTTCTCCTTCCTGGAGCGCTACGGCAGGCTCAGCGAGCTCACCAAGCGGCACGACCTGCCGTACCACATCATCGGTTCCGACCTCGCGGGCGTCGTCCTGCGCACCGGCCCGGGCGTCAACGCCTGGAAGCCGGGCGACGAGGTCGTCGCGCACTGCCTGTCCGTCGAGCTGGAGTCGTCGGACGGCCACAACGACACGATGCTCGACCCCGAGCAGCGCATCTGGGGCTTCGAGACCAACTTCGGCGGCCTGGCGGAGATCGCGCTGGTGAAGTCCAACCAGCTGATGCCGAAGCCGGACCATCTGTCGTGGGAGGAGGCGGCGGCCCCCGGCCTCGTCAACTCCACCGCCTACCGGCAACTGGTCTCCCGCAACGGCGCCGGCATGAAGCAGGGCGACAACGTCCTGATCTGGGGCGCGAGCGGCGGCCTCGGCAGCTACGCCACGCAGTTCGCGCTGGCCGGCGGCGCCAACCCCATCTGTGTCGTGTCCTCGCCCCAGAAGGCGGAGATCTGCCGGGCCATGGGCGCCGAGGCGATCATCGACCGCACCGCCGAGGACTACCGGTTCTGGAAGGACGAGCACAACCAGGACCCGCGCGAGTGGAAGCGCTTCGGCAAGCGCATCCGCGAACTCACCGGCGGCGAGGACGTCGACATCGTCTTCGAGCACCCCGGCCGCGAGACCTTCGGCGCCTCCGTCTACGTCACGCGCAAGGGCGGCACGATCGTCACCTGCGCCTCGACCTCCGGCTACAACCACGAGTACGACAACCGCTACCTGTGGATGTCCCTGAAGCGGATCATCGGCTCGCACTTCGCCAACTACCGCGAGGCCTGGGAGGCCAACCGGCTGGTCGCGAAGGGCAAGATCCACCCGACGCTGTCGAGGGTCTACTCCCTGGAGGAGACCGGCCAGGCCGCCTACGACGTGCACCGCAACCTCCACCAGGGCAAGGTCGGCGTCCTCGCGCTGGCCCCCGAGGAGGGTCTGGGTGTGCGCGACGAGGAGAAGCGCGCCCAGCACATCGACGCCATCAACCGCTTCCGCAACATCTGAGACACCCGAGGTCATAGATGACTGAGCGTCAGAAGGACCGGCCGTGGCTCATGCGCACGTACGCCGGTCACTCCACGGCCGAGGCGTCCAACGAGCTGTACCGACGCAACCTCGCCAAGGGCCAGACGGGTCTGTCGGTCGCGTTCGACCTGCCCACCCAGACCGGCTACGACTCCGACCACGTCCTCGCCCGCGGCGAGGTCGGCCGGGTAGGCGTGCCGGTGGCCCATCTCGGTGACATGCGCAGGCTGTTCCAGGACATCCCTCTGGAGCAGATGAACACCTCGATGACGATCAACGCCACCGCCATGTGGCTGCTGGCGCTCTATCAGGTCGTCGCCGAGGAGCAGGGCGTGGACATCACGCGGCTCCAGGGCACGACCCAGAACGACATCGTCAAGGAGTACCTGTCCCGGGGCACGCACGTGTTCCCGCCGGTGCCCTCGCTCCGTCTGACGACGGACATGATCGCCTACACGGTCTCCCACATCCCGAAGTGGAACCCGATCAACATCTGCAGCTACCACCTGCAGGAGGCCGGGGCCACGCCGGTCCAGGAGATCGCGTACGCGATGTCCACGGCGATCGCCGTGCTGGACGCCGTCCGGGACTCCGGGCAGGTGCCGGCCGAGAAGTTCGGCGACGTCGTCGCCCGTATCTCCTTCTTCGTGAACGCGGGCGTCCGCTTCGTCGAGGAGATGTGCAAGATGCGCGCCTTCGGCCGCATCTGGGACAAGGTCACCCTCGAGCGTTACGGCATCCAGGACGCCAAGCAGCGCCGCTTCCGCTACGGCGTCCAGGTCAACTCCCTGGGCCTGACGGAGGCGCAGCCGGAGAACAACGTCCAGCGGATCGTGCTGGAGATGCTGGCCGTGACGCTGTCGAAGGACGCACGCGCGCGTGCCGTGCAGCTGCCGGCCTGGAACGAGGCGCTCGGGCTGCCCCGGCCCTGGGACCAGCAGTGGTCGCTGCGCATCCAGCAGGTCCTCGCCCATGAGAGCGACCTGCTGGAGTACGAGGACATCTTCGAGGGCTCGCACGTCATCGAGGCCAAGGTCGCCGAGCTGGTCGAGGCCTCCCTGACCGAGATCGAGCGGATCCAGGAGATGGGCGGCGCGATGGCCGCCGTCGAGTCCGGCTACCTCAAGTCCCAGCTGGTCTCCTCGCACGCCGAGCGCAGGGCCCGGATCGAATCCGGGGAGGAGAAGATCATCGGCGTCAACATCTTCGAGACGACCGAGCCCAACCCGCTGACCGCGGATCTCGACACGGCCATCCAGACCGTCGATCCGGCGGTCGAGGCCCGGGTCGTCGCCTCCCTCCAGAACTGGCGGGACACCCGCTACCAGCCGCCCTTCAACCACCCGCGCCCCTGCAAGGCGCTGGAGAAGCTGAAGGAGGCCGCCAAGGGCACCGCCAACCTCATGGAGGCCACCCTGGAGTGCGCCCGCGCCGGAGTCACGACCGGCGAGTGGGCCGGGGCGCTGCGCGAGGTGTTCGGCGAGTTCCGCGCCCCGACCGGCGTGTCGTCGGCGCCGGTGGCGGTCCCGGCGGAGGAGGGCTCGGCCATGGCCGACGTCCGCCGCAGGGTCGACGTGACCGCGAAGGACATGGGCGTCGGAAAGCTGCGCTTCCTGGTCGGCAAGCCGGGCCTGGACGGGCACTCCAACGGCGCCGAGCAGATAGCCGTACGCGCGCGGGACGCCGGCTTCGAGGTGGTGTACCAGGGCATCCGGCTGACGCCCGAGCAGATCGTGGACGCCGCGCTGGAGGAGGACGTGCACGCCGTGGGCCTGTCCATCCTCTCCGGCTCGCACGCCCAGCTGGTGCCGGACGTCCTCGAACGGCTCCGTGTGGCCGGTGCCACAGACATCCCGGTGATCGCCGGTGGCATCATCCCGAATGGAGACGCCGAACAGCTCAGGGCTGCCGGCGTGGCCGCGGTCTTCACCCCGAAGGACTTCGACATCACCGGAATCATCGGCCGCATCGTCGACGAGATCCGGAAAGCGAACAAGCTCGACCCCCTGGAGGTCCCCGCATGACCGTCAACCGTCTGCGTCCCCGCCGCTCGTGTCTCGCGGTCCCGGGCAGCAACCCCCGCTTCCTGGAGAAGGCGCAGGGCCTCCCGGCGGACCAGGTGTTCCTCGACCTGGAAGACGCGTGCGCGCCGCTCGCCAAGCCCGAGGCGCGGCACACCATCGTCAAGTTCCTCAACGAGGGCGACTGGACGGGCAAGACGCGGGTGGTCCGGGTCAACGACTGGACGACCGAGTGGACGTACCGCGACGTCGTGACGGTGGTCGAGGGCGCCGGACCCAACCTCGACTGCATCATGCTGCCGAAGGTCCAGAACGCCCAGCAGATCGTCGCTCTGGACCTGCTCCTGACGCAGATCGAGAAGACCATGGGCTTCGAGGTCGGCAAGATCGGCATCGAGGCGCAGATCGAGAACGCGCAGGGCCTGAACAACGTCAACGAGATCGCGCAGGCCTCCCCGCGCATCGAGACGATCATCTTCGGCCCGGCCGACTTCATGGCGTCCATCAACATGAAGTCGCTGGTCGTGGGCGAGCAGCCGCCCGGCTACCCGGCGGACGCCTACCACTACATCCTGATGAAGATCCTGATGGCCGCCCGCGCCAACGACCTCCAGGCGATCGACGGACCGTACCTCCAGATCCGCAACGTCGACGGCTACCGCGAGGTCGCCGGGCGCGCCGCCGCCCTCGGGTTCGACGGCAAATGGGTGCTGCACCCGGGTCAGGTCGAGGCGTCCAACGAGATCTTCTCGCCGTCGCAGGAGGACTACGACCACGCCGAGCTGATCCTGGACGCGTACGACTACTACACGTCCGAGGCGGGCGGCAAGAAGGGCTCGGCGATGCTCGGCGACGAGATGATCGACGAGGCCAGCCGCAAGATGGCGCTGGTCATCTCGGGCAAGGGACGCGCCGCCGGCATGCGGCGCACCGGCAAGTTCGAGATCCCGGAGGCGTGACGATGCAGTTCGGACGCACCTACGAGGAGTTCGAGGTCGGGGCGACGTACAAGCACTGGCCGGGAAAGACGGTCACGGAGTACGACGACCACCTGTTCTGTCTCCTCACCATGAACCACCACCCGCTCCACATGGACACGAACTACGCGGAGAAGACGACCGACTTCGGCAAGAACGTCGTCGTGGGCAACTACATCTACTCCCTGCTGCTCGGCATGTCCGTGCCGGACGTCTCCGGCAAGGCGATCGCCAACCTGGAGATCGAGTCGCTCAAGCACGTGGCGCCGACCTTCCACGGCGACACGATCTACGGGCAGACGACCGTGCTCGACAAGTGGCCGTCGAAGTCGAAGAACGACCGCGGGATCGTCTACGTCGAGACCAAGGGCTACAAGCAGGACGGCACGCTGGTCTGCGTGTTCCGCCGCAAGGTGATGGTGCCGACCGAGACGTACATCAAGGAGCGCGGCGGCGAGCAGCCCGGCCGGCCCCAGCTCGAGGAGCAGGAGAAGTAGCCATGGCACGCCTCGCCCAGACCGCCGGTCTGACCGACATCCAGCGGGAGATCCTCTCCACCGTCCGCGACTTCGTGGACAAGGAGATCATCCCGGTCGCCACCGAACTGGAGCACCGCGACGAGTACCCGCAGCAGATCGTCGACGGCCTCAAGGAGTTGGGCCTGTTCGGCCTGATGATCCCCGAGGAGTACGGCGGTCTGGGCGAGTCGCTCCTGACGTACGCCCTCTGCGTCGAGGAGATCGCCCGCGGCTGGATGTCGGTCTCCGGCATCGTCAACACGCACTTCATCGTGGCGTACATGCTCAAGCAGCACGGCACGCAGGAGCAGAAGGACCACTATCTGCCGAGGATGGCGGCCGGCGACGTCCGCGGCGCCTTCTCCATGTCGGAGCCCGCTCTCGGCTCGGACGTGTCCGCGATCACGTCGAAGGCGGTGAAGGACGGCGACGAGTACGTCCTCAACGGCCAGAAGATGTGGCTGACCAACGGCGGCACGTCGTCGCTGGTGGCCGTTCTGGTCCGAAGTGACGAAGGACACCCCGAGGGCACGGCCCCCCACAAGTCGATGACGACCTTCCTGATCGAGAAGGAGCCCGGCTTCGGTCAGGTCCAGCCCGGCCTGACCATCCCGGGCAAGATCGACAAGATGGGTTACAAGGGGGTGGACACCACCGAGCTGATCATGGATGGCCTGCGGCTTCCCGCCGATCGGGTGCTCGGCGGGGTCACCGGCCGAGGTTTTTACCAAATGATGGACGGCGTCGAGGTGGGTCGCGTGAATGTCGCGGCGCGTGGTTGCGGCGTCGCCCAGCGTGCCTTCGAGCTCGGCGTCTCCTACGCCCAGCAGCGCCACACGTTCGGCAAGCCGATCGCCCAGCACCAGGCGATTCAGTTCAAGCTCGCCGAGATGGCTACCAAGGTCGAGGCCGCGCATGCCATGATGGTGAACGCCGCACGCAAAAAGGACTCAGGGGAACGAAACGACCTCGAGGCAGGGATGGCGAAGTACCTCGCCTCCGAGTACTGCAAGGAGGTCGTGGAGGACGCCTTCCGGATCCACGGCGGGTACGGCTTCTCCAAGGAGTACGAGATCGAGCGCCTCTACCGCGAGGCCCCGATGCTGCTGATCGGTGAAGGCACCGCAGAAATCCAGAAAATGATCATCGGGCGCAGGTTGCTCGAGGAGTACCGGTTCCAAGGGTGATTGTCCGAGTTGGGGGTGTTTTCTTCGAGAAGAAGATCACACCCTGTCAACTTCCCTCCGCCATCGACTCCGCTTCCTTGCTTACCCAGTTGTGGCCCCGAACCGCTACGATCGCGTAAAGCCGCCGTCCCCCCGTCGAAGCGCGGCATCATCCGCTACGAAGGTCATCCATGCCCCACAGCCAAACCTCTGCACACCGCGACAGCCTGGTAGGCGCACGCCTCGCGCGCGGAGCATCGCCGTGGCTCCTGCCGACCGTCGCCACCGCAGCCGTCAGCCTGCTGCGCGCCCGCCGCTCGGGTGCCGCCAAGGCCGTCGCCGTGCCCGCCACCGCTCTCGCGGCGGGCATGCTGTGGTTCTTCCGCGACCCCGAGCGCGAGATCGCCTCGGGCCGGGTCATCTCCCCCGCCGACGGTGTGGTGCAGAGCATCATGCCGTGGAAGGACGGACGCACCCGGGTCGCGATCTTCATGAGCCCGCTCAACGTCCACGTCAACCGCGCGCCGCTGGCCGGCACCGTGACGTCGGTCGAGCACATCCCGGGCGGGTTCGTGCCGGCGTTCAACAAGGAGAGCGAGAACAACGAGCGGGTCGTCTGGCACTTCGACACCGAGCTCGGTGACATCGAGATGATCCAGATCGCCGGAGCCGTGGCCCGCCGCATCGTCCCCTACATCCCCGAGGGCACGAAGGTCGAGCAGGGCGAGCGGATCGGCCTGATCCGCTTCGGTTCGCGCGTCGACATCTACTTGCCCGAGGGCGTGGACGTCGCGGTCGAGGTGGGGCAGAAGACCGTGGCAGGGGTGACTCGCATTGACCGTGATTGACCCGGAGACCCAGGCGGGCTGGGTGCCCGAGGCCGACGAGGTGGACGAAGAAGAGGAGATGCCCCTCTCTCTGCGTCTGTCGATAGCGGACACGCTCACCCTCGGCAACGCCACGTGCGGCTTCATGGCGGTGTACTTCACCACCACCGGCATCCTGATCCCGCACCTCACCGGCAGCCAGGAATCCGGCATGGCCCGCCACAGCGCGGCCACGGCGGTCATCCTGATGCTCTGCGCGGCGGTCTTCGACCTCTTCGACGGCCTGGTCGCACGCAAGCTCCGCTCCTCGCCGATGGGCGCGGAGCTGGACAACCTCTCGGACCTGATCAGCTTCGGTCTGGCCCCGGCGTACTTCGTCCTGGTCTACGGCATGGTCGCCGACGACGCCCACCAGCGGGTGGCGGCGGTCGGCGCGATCGTCGTGCTGCTCGCGGTGGTGCTGAGGCTCGCGAGATTCTCGTGCGTCACCGTCAAGGACGGCACCTTCCAGGGCATGCCGTCCCCGTTCGGCGCGCTGACGGTCGTCTCGATCGTGCTCCTCGAGCTGCCCTTCGTGGCGACCCTGATGGCCATCCTGGGCACCGCCTGGCTGATGGTGAGCCGGGTCGAGTACCCGAAGCCGCGGGGCCGCCTCGCGGGCGCGATGCTGGCCTGGATCGTGCTGTCGATGGGCCTGCTGGCGGCCTGGGCGTTCGACGCCCCGAGCGGTCAGCTCCTGCTGCAGACAGGGTGTGCGCTCCAGTTGGTCATGGGCGCGGTCATCCCGCTGTTCGCCACGGCCCGCCGGGTGAACAACTTCCGCGACAACCGGCGCGAGGCCCGGGCGGCGCAGCTGCCCTGATCCTCGCCCCGCGTCATCGGGTGTGGCCCGAGCCTTCCGAGGCTCGGGCCACGCCCGTTTCGCTTTCAAGGACGTCAGACGTGTGCCCTTGACCCGTCAACTACCCCTCACGTCTGCCCAGTTGCAGTGGGTGAGCAGGAAGAGGACGGTGGAATCAGGGGCATTCACAGGGATTCATCCCGTTCGACGGACCGGAGGACGACCATGCCCGCCCACACCCCGACCGACCATCTCGTCCCGCACGTCTCGACGATCCCGGCAAACGCTGGCGCCGCCGTGAAGCTGTTCGTCCGGGAGTACGACGGCACCAAGCCGAGCCACACGCCCCAGCCCGTCCTGATGCTCCACGGCAGAAGTGTGCCGGTGGTTGCGGGGTTCGACCTCGTGCTCCCCGCGGGAGCCGGCGGACCGGGGACCCGGTACAGCTGGGCGCAGGACCTGGCCGACGACGGCTACGACGTGTTCCTCATGGACCTCCAGGGCAACGGGCGCTCGCCACGTCCGCAGATGGACGCGCCGTGCAACGCCAACCCGGCGCAGCAGGAGGACGTCCTGACGCCGAACCCCCTCGCCGCCACGTGCGCGCCTCCCTACCCGCACCAGCTGGGCAACGCCGAGAGCGAGTGGGCGGAGCTGGAGACCGTCGTCAGGTTCATCAGGGCACTGCCCGGCAGGGACCATGCGATCAACTTCATCGGCTGGTCCGCGGCGGCGTTCGTCATGGGCCCCTACACGCTCCAGCACCCCGCAGACGTCAGGAGCCTGCTGCTGCTCGCCCCGATCTTCCCGCCGCAGGGCCGCTGGTCCACGAACCCCGCCGATCCCTTCGGGCGCCCGGCGGAAGCCTCGACCCTGCCCATGTCCCTGCCGGCCGTCACGTTCGGCTTCCCGATGAACGTCGGCAGCAAGACCGGCTTCAAGGCCGGCTGGGACAAGGAGCAGGCCAGCCCGCTGCAGCGCGAGCCCGGCATCGAGGACAAGGTGTGGGCCGCGTTCATGCAGAACGATGCCGTCGGCAGCAAGTGGGGCCCGGTGCTGTCACCGGGGGTGTTCGAGGGTGTGGCGCGGTCCCGGAATTCCTACTGGTGGGGCTGGAACGACCGGACCGTCCCGCACAAGGACCCAGGAGGCGCCTACGTACTCGGCGACCGGGTGCCCGTGCTCATCCTCTACGGCGAGCAGGACACGCAGGCCAACACCTCGGCGACGCTCCCTCCGGTCCTGCACTTCTCCGTCCCGGACCTCTACGCGGCCATCAAGGGGCCGGACAAGCTGATGTTCAAGCTGGCCCTCGCGGGACACTCCGTGGTCTGGGAGCGGAACGCCAAGGTCGTGCAGCGCTTCACGAAGCACTGGCTCGACAAGGGCAAGATCGAGGGCCTGACGAGCGGCAGCTACTACCGGGACGAGGACGGCGCCCTGTACCCCGTATAGGGCTTGTGCGGCTCAGGTCAGGAAGTCCCGCCCGATCCGCTCCGCGACCCGTTCCAGGAGCGGTCCGGCGTCCGAGATGCACGTGGCGATGTCCGGCTCGAGCTCGGTCAGCGGGTACGCGCGGCGGATTCCGGCCCGGCCCAGGGCCGCGGGCGGCAGGGCGAGGCGGCCACAGACGGCGACGACCTCCTTGCCGGCCGCCCGGGCCGCCGCGGCGACGCCCGCCGGGGCCTTGCCGTGCAGGGTCTGCTCGTCCAGCGACCCCTCGCCGGTGATCACCAGTTCGGCCCACTCGAGCGCCGGCGCGAAGCCCAGCACGTCGAGCATGACCTCGATGCCGGCGCGGAACCGGGCGCCGATGAGCAGCGCCCCGTAGCCGATGCCGCCCGCGGCGCCAGCGCCCGGCGCGGCGGCGTACTCCGCCGCCTTCGACCCGAGCGCCGTCTCCAGCACCTCCGCGTAGTGCGCGAGCGCCGCGTCCAGCGTCTCGACGTCGTCCGGCGAGGCGCCCTTCTGCGGGCCGTACACCGCCGGTGCGCCCTTGGGGCCGGTCAGCGGGTTGTCGACGTCGCTGGCCAGGACCAGCTCCACGGAGGTCAGCCGAGGGTCCAGCTCCGACAGGTCGGCGCGGGCCAGCTCCGCGAGGCCGCCGCCGCCCGGGGCCACCGGCTCGCCGTCCGCGTCCAGGAACCGGGCGCCGAGCGCGGACAGCATGCCCGCGCCGCCGTCCGTGGTGGCGCTGCCGCCGACCCCGAACACGATCGTCCGCACGCCCACGTCCAGCGCGGCCCGCAGCAGCTCGCCCGAGCCGTACGTCGACGCCGTGAGCGGGGCGAAGACGCCGGCCGGGAGCCGTTGCAGGCCGCTCGCCTCCGCCATCTCCACGACCGCGGTGTCACCTCGCACGGCGAACGCGGCGGTCACCTCCTGCCCGAGGGGCCCGGCGACCCGTACCTCCCGGCGTTCGAACCCGGCCGCGACCGCCGCGGCGACGGTCCCGTCACCGCCGTCGGCGACGGGCAGGGCCTCCACCTCGACGTCCGGCACGGCCCGGCGCAGCCCGGCCGTCACCCGCTCGGCGACCTCCACGGCCGTCAGCGAGCCCTTGAACTTGTCCGCGGCCACGAGCACCCGTCGGGTGCCCCGCGCTGGAGCGTCCGTCACCTTGCCATCCCCTTGCTCTCCGGGCCCCGCGCACGTCAGGGCCAGTCGCGCCGCTGCGACCTTAACCTCAAGCCGCCCCCGCCGTCATGCGGTGCCCGGACCCTGGAACAACCCTGAGCGGCGTCTGTGGCCGCCCGAGCCCTCGCGGGTGTTCCGGGAATCCGGTAGACCGGACTCATGACCTCTGTGGGCGGCGAGCCGGAGCTCGCCGACCGCGTCCTCGGGGGCTGGCTGGGCCGGATCGCGGGCAACATGCTCGGCAAACCGGTCGAGCAGGGCGATTCGTGGACGCGCGAGCGCATCGACCGCTATCTGCGGCGGGCCGCCGCGCTGCCGCTCACCGACTACCTGCCCGAGCCGGCCACCGAGGAGGACTGCCTGCGGCTGCGCCCGGAGTGGCGGGAGTGCGTGCGCGGCCGCATCCACGGCAGCTGCCGCGACGACGACGTCGACTACGCGATCCTCGGCCTCCACCTTCTGGAGACCCACGGCTTCGGCTTCAGCACCGAACAGGTCGGCGACCTGTGGCTGCTGCGGCTGCCGTATCTCCAGACGTTCACCGCCGAGCGGGCCGCCTACCGCAATCTCACGGCCGGCCTGAAGCCGCCGCTGACGGCGACGTACGACAACCCGTACCAGGAGTGGATCGGCGCCCTGATCCGCGCCGACATCTACGGCTGGACCTGCCCGGGCCTCCCCCGCCGCGCCGCCTCCCTCGCCCGCCGGGACGCGGTGCTCTCGCACACCGGCAACGGCGTGTACGGCGCGATGTTCGCGGCGGCGCTGATCTCGGCGGCCTTCACCGCGCCGACGGTGCGCCACGCGCTCGACGAGGCGCTGACCGTCGTCCCGGCGAGCAGCCGCCTCGCCCGTACCGTGCGCCGGGTCGCCTCCCTCCATGACACCCGCATGACCTGGGAGGACACGGTCGCGACGGTGACGCAGGAGACCGCGGGCACGGGCTGGATCCACACCGTCCCGAACGTCGCCGTCCTCACCGCCGGTCTGCTGTACGGCGACGGCGACTTCACCCGGACCGTCACGCTCACGGTGCGCGGCGGCCTGGACACCGACTCCAACGGCGCTACGGCCGGTTCGGTGGCCGGTGTCCTGACCGGGGCCTCGGCGATCCCGCCCCAGTGGACGGAGCCGCTGGAGGACACCGTGCGCAGCGCGGTGTTCGGCTTCGACGGTGCGCGCATCAGCGAACTGGCGCGACGGACGACCCGGCTGGTCGGGACGTGGGACCGGCCGGAGGAGAACTGACCCGACACGCCCACCACGCCGACGCCCGCCGCTTAGGCTTTCCGGATGAGCACCTCCAGCACGCCCGACTTCGTCGCGTACATCGCCTCACTGCCCCGTGTCCTGGCGGGCGCCGCCGTCCTCTTCCGTGACGCCGAGGGGCGGGTCCTGCTCGTCGAGCCCAACTACCGGGCGGGCTGGGCCCTGCCGGGCGGCACGATCGAGTCCGACGAGGGCGAGAGCCCCCGGCGGGCCGCGCGCCGCGAGACGCTCGAGGAGATCGGTCTCGACCTCGAACCGGGCCGGCTGCTCGCGGTGGACTGGGCGCTCGGCCCGGACCGGCCGCCGCTGGCGGCGTACGTGTACGACGGCGGGGTCCTCGGCGAGGACGACCTCAAGGCGATCCGGCTGCAGGAGGCGGAGTTGCTGTCCTGGCGGCTGGTCCCGCGCGAGGAGATCACCGACTATCTGCTCGGCTCGCTGGGCCGCCGGGTCCTGGCCGCCCTGGACGCGCTGGCGGACGGCTCGACGACGGCCGAGCTGGAGAACGGCCGCCCCGCCCGCTGACCGTGGGCCGACCGCCCTGCCGCGCTCCGCTCATCCCTGGACGTCGCGCGGTGTGCCGTCCACCTCGCGCAGGACCTCGTCCCGGACGGCGGTCCGGGCCTCCGTGCGGTGGCCGCGCTCGATGTAGTCGCGCACGACCAGTTCGACGGCGTCCTGGGGGTTGCCCACACCGGTGAGCACCATGACCTCGACGACGAGTTCGGCGTCGAGCGAAACGTTGACCTTGGCCATGCCGGGACGGTAGCACCGGCCGGACCGGCCCGGCCTCGGCTCACACGACCCGGATTTTCCGAGGTCTTCGCGCGTCCGCCGGGTCCGTCCGCGAAAGCCGAGAAAACAGTTCGGCCGGGGATGTCGAGAACCCGTGGCCGGCTCCGTCCCCGCTGTGAAGGCGACCGCAAGGGGTCGCACCCGTACCGAGGAGAACCACGATGGCCAAGTACCTGCTGCTGAAGCACTACCGAGGCGCCCCCGCTCCGGTCAACTGCGTCCCGATGGACCAGTGGAGTCCGCAGGAGATCTCGGACCATATCCAGTACATGAACGACTTCGCGGCCCGGCTGGAGAAGACCGGCGAGTTCGTCGACGGTCAGGGCCTCGCCCCCGAGGGAGCCTGGGTCCGCTACGACGGCGAGGGCCGCCCGCCCGTCACCGACGGACCGTTCGCCGAGACCAAGGACCTCATCGCCGGCTGGATGATCATCGACGTCGACAGCTACGAGCGCGCCGTCGAACTGGCCGGTCAGCTGTCGGCCGCCCCCGGAGCGGGCGGCAAGCCGATCCACGAATGGCTCGAGGTACGCCCGTTCCTGGCCGCGCACCCCACCATCACGGAATGACCTCCACAGTGAACGAGGTCCTGCTCAGGAGCCTCACACCGGGCGTGCTCGCCATCCTCGTCCGCCGCGGAGCAGACTTCGCGGCGGCCGAGGACGCCGTGCAGGACGCGCTGGTCGAGGCGCTCCGGGTCTGGCCGGCCGACCCGCCGCGGGACGCCAAGGGCTGGCTGGTCACCGTGGCCTGGCGCAAGTTCCTCGACGCGACCCGGGCGGACACCGCCCGCCGCCGGCGTGAGGACCGGGCCGAGGAGGAGCCGGCGCCCGGGCCGGCGCCCGCGGTGGACGACACGCTCCAGCTCTACTTCCTGTGCGCCCACCCGTCGCTGACGCCGTCGTCGGCGGTCGCGCTCACCCTGCGCGCCGTCGGCGGGCTGACCACCCGCCAGATCGCCGAGGCCTACCTGGTGCCCGAGGCGACCATGGCGCAGCGCATCAGCCGGGCCAAGCGCACCGTCTCCGGTGTCCGCTTCGACCAGCCCGGCGATGTCGCCACCGTGCTGCGTGTCCTCTACCTGGTCTTCAACGAGGGCTACTCCGGCGACGTCGACCTCGCCGCCGAGGCCATCCGGCTCACCCGCCGGCTCGCGGCCGCCATCGACCACCCCGAGGTGGCGGGGCTGCTCGCCCTCATGCTGCTGCACCACGCCCGGCGCGCCACCCGGACCGCGCCCGACGGCAGCCTGGTGCCGCTCGCCGAGCAGGACCGCGGCCGGTGGGACACCGCGTTGATCGCCGAGGGCGTCCGGATCCTGCAGGCGGCCCTCGCCCGCGACCGGCTGGGCGAGTTCCAGGCCCAGGCCGCCATCGCGGCGCTGCACGCCGACGCGCCCACCGCCGAGGAGACCGACTGGGTGCAGATCGTCGAGTGGTACGACGAGCTCACGCGCCTGACCGACAACCCGGTCGTCCGGCTCAACCGCGCGGTGGCCGTCGGCGAGGCCGACGGACCGCGCGCCGGTCTGGCGGCGCTCGCGGCACTGGACGACTCGCTGCCCCGTCACACCGCGGTGGCGGCGTACCTCCACGAACGCGACGGCGACCCGGCGACGGCGGCACGGCTCTACGCCGAGGCGGCCCGGAAGGCGCCCAACCTGGCCGAGCGCGACCATCTGACCCGCCAGGCCGCCCGCCTCAACGCCCGCCGGAGGCGCTGACGGAACGCACCCACCCCCGCGGAAACCGTTCGCCTCTCTGTGCGGGGCGTCCTACCCTCGGACCCATGGGCAAGCCTCTCGTCGCCATCCTCAGCGGTGCCGGTGTCTCCACCGATTCCGGGATCCCCGACTATCGCGGTCCGAACGGGCTGTGGCGCAAGGACCCCGAGGCCGAGAAGCTGGTGACGTACGAGTACTACATGGGTGACCCGGAGATCCGGCGGCGCTCCTGGCAGATGCGGCGCGGGAACCGCGCTCTGAAGGCCGAGCCGAACGCGGCCCACCGGGCCGTCGCCGAGCTGGAGCGGTCCGGGGTGCCGGTCAGGGTCATCACCCAGAACGTCGACGGGCTGCACCAGCTCGCCGGGATGCCGGCCCGCAAGGTCCTGGAACTCCACGGCACCGCACGCGGTTTCGTGTGCACGCGGTGCCATGCGCGTGGCCCGATGGAGGACGCCCTCGCCCGTGTCGAGGCCGGCGAGGAGGACCCGCCGTGCCTGGAGTGCGGCGGCGTCCTCAAGTCGGCCACGGTGATGTTCGGCCAACGCCTCGATCCGGTGGTGCTGGGCGAGTCCCTCGCCATCGCCAAGGCCTGCCAGGTGTTCGTCGCCGTCGGCACCAGCCTCCAGGTGCAGCCCGCCGCCGGGCTGGCCGGCGTCGCCGCCGACCACGGGGCCCGGCTCGTCATCGTCAACGCCGAGCCGACGCCGTACGACGAGGTCGCCGACGAGGTCGTCCGGGAGCCGATCGGGACGGCGCTGCCGAAGCTGCTGCGGGAGCTCACGGCGACGGAGCTCTGACGGCGCCTCTCCTCGGGTCGGGGCCCGGCGGTCCCTGAACAGGAGCTAGAAGAGCGCGGACACGGGTGTCCCCTTCTCGAGGTCCAGCAGGCGCTGTTTGCGTTCCAGGCCGCCGCCGTAGCCGGTGAGGCCGCCGCCGGCCCCGATCACGCGATGACAGGGCACGATGATGCCGACGGGGTTCCTGCCGTTGGCGAGGCCCACCGCGCGGGAGGCGGCCGGACTGCCGAGCGCCGCGGCGAGTTCGCCGTAGGTCCGGGTCTCGCCGTAGGGGATCTTCCGCAGTTCGGTCCAGACGGAGCGCTGGAACGGGGTGCCGTGCAGGCGCAGCTCCAGGTCGAACTCCTCGAGTTCGCCGGCGAAGTAGGCGTTCAGCTGTTCCTCGGCGTCCCCGAAGAGGGTGTCGTCGCGGGGGCCGAAGTTCTCCTCGGGTGGGCGGTGGCGCTGCCCGGTCATGTAGAGGCCGCACAGGACGCCGTCGTCGGCTACGAGGGTGAGCGCGCCGTACGGGCTGTCGGTGATCGTGTGCTGTTTCACTGAGGTTCCTTACACGGGCAGGAAGTTGATCGGGTGGCTGTCGGTCGCCCAGAGGTACTGGACGGCGTACGCCCGCCAGGGGCGCCAGTCCGCCGCGCGGGCGGTGAGCGCCGCCGGAGTGGAGGGCAGCCCCAACTCCTGGGCGGCACGCCGGATTCCGAGGTCGGTGGGCAGGAAGGCGTCGGGGTCGCCCAGGGCGCGCATCGCGATGACGTCGACCGTCCACGGCCCGAAGCCGGGCAGCGAGAGCAGCCGGGCACGCGCTTGCGGCCAGTCGCTCTCCACCCCCAGGTGGAGTGTTCCCTCGGCGAGTTGTCCGACGAGGGTGGTGAGCGTGGTGCGGCGGGTGCGGGGCATCCCCAGCGTCCGGGGATCGACGGCGGCGAGTGCCTCGACGGTCGGGAAGAGGTGGGTGAGGCCGCCCTCCGGGTCGTCGACCGGCTCACCGTGCGCGGTGACCAGGCGGCCCGCGTGGGTGCGGGCGGCCGCCGTGGAGACCTGCTGCCCCAGTACGGCGCGGACGGCGAACTCCGCCTCGTCGACTGTGCGGGGCACCCGGCGGCCCGGCGCCTTGTCCACCAGGGGCGCGAGCAGCGGATCCGTGCGCAGCCGGCCGTCGACGGCGACCGGATCGGCATCCAGGTCGAGCATGCGTCGGCAGCGGCTGATCGCGACCGTGAGGTCACGCAGGTCGCTGAGGGTGAGGCGGCAGCCGATGTGGTCGGGGTGCGGGGTGAGCGCCACGACGCCGTGCCCGTACGGCAGCCGCAGGGTGCGCCGGTACGCGCCGTCCCGCCACTCCTCGACCCCCGGGACGGCGGTCGCGGCGAGATGGCCGAAGAGGTTGTCGGGGTTGAGCGGGGCACGGAAGGGGAGGCGCAGGGCGAGCGTGCCGGGCGTGGCCGGGCGGCCCGAGGGGTTCTTCCGCGGGACACGGGCGCGCAGTTCGCTCGGGGAGAGCGCGAAGACCTCGCGCACGGTGTCGTTGAAGGTGCGGATGGAGGAGAACCCGGCCGCGAACGCGGCCTGTGCCATGGGCAGTTCGGTCGTCTCGATGAGGAGGCGCGCGGTCTGGGCGCGCTGGGCCCGTGCCAACGCCAGTGGGCCGGCGCCGAGTTCGGCGAGGAGCTGGCGTTCCACCTGGCGGGTGCTGTAGCCGAGGCGGGCCGCGAGTCCGGGCACGCCGTCGCGGTCGACGACTCCGTCGGCGATCAGCCGCATGGCGCGGGCGACCAGATCGGCGCGCTGGTTCCACTCGGGCGAGCCCGGAGTGGTGTCGGGCCGGCAGCGCTTGCAGGCGCGGAAGCCGGCCTGCTGGCAGGCGGCCGCACTCGGATGGAAGACCATGTTCTCCGGCTTGGGCGGCACGACCGGGCAGCTGGGCCGGCAGTAGATGCCGGTGGTCAGGACCGCCGTGAAGAACCAGCCGTCGAACCGCGCGTCCTTCGACCGCACGGCCCGCACGCAACGCTCGCGATCGGTGTACATCCCGTTCTGCATACGTCCAGCATCGCCTCGGGGCGGGCGCGGCGCTGGCGAGAATCCGACATCGAGCTCGGTGGCCCGCACCGCTCACCGGGTCGGCCCCGGCGGTGCCGGCACCGGCGTCGGCGCCGCCGGGGGGCCTCCGCGGCGGTCACTGGCCTGCCGTGCCGCGGGCCGCCCTCTCCTGCCACGTCACCAGCGACCAGATCACGAACACGTCGATCGCCATGACGACGATCGACCAGAGCGGCTCGTAGGGCAGGAACAGGAACTGGGTGACCAGGCTCAGTGCGGCGAGGAAGATGCCGGTGAAGCGCGCCCAGGTCATGCCCTTGAGGAGGGCGGCGCCGGTCGCCGCCGCGAGGACGCCGAGGACGAGGTGGATCCAGCCCCAGCCCGTGAGGTCGAGTTCGTAGACGTAACTGCCGACGCGGGCGTAGACGTCGTCCTCCGCGAGGGCAGCGATGCCCTGGAGCACGGCGAGCACACCGCTGCACAGCATCAGGACGCCGGCGAAGACGACGCCGCCGGCCCGGCTGTCCTGCGCGGTGGGCCGGGGCGGGCCGCCGCGCGGCGTGGACCAGGCGGTGCCCACCTCGCCGTGCGGCTCTCCGGTCGGGGAGTGCGAAGTCATGCGGGGCTGTCCTTTCGGGGCCGGGCCGCGAGGAAGTCGACGACTCCCATCGCGAAGAGCAGGGCGAGGGCCAGGCCGACCACGACCCAGCCGGTCGGGTACGGCCACAGGAGGAAGGCCAGGACGGCTCCCGCGGCCAGGATCCAGGTGATCCAGGTGCGGTAGCGGTCGACGAACGGGCCGACGGGGCCGGTGCGCAGCCCGGCCTGATCGGCGGTCCCGCGCACGGCGCCGATGCCCGAGTGCCACAGCCGTCGCACCAGGGCGGCATGGCGGCCGGGTCCGGTCAGCCAGGCGGCGACGGCGATCACCACGCCGAGGGCGACCACCGACCGCACGGAGGTGCGCAGGAACCGGGTGAGCGTGTCGTACAGGGACCCGGCGGCGGGCTGGGAGACGCCGGCCGGGAGGGCGTCCAGGTAGACGACCCGGAAGACGGTCAGCGCGACGCCCAGGAGAAGGGTGGCGAAGGCGAAGCAGAGCGCGGCGACGATCAGCACGCGGCGGCGGTGGGTCGAGAGCAGTACGCCGGCCGCCACCAGCACGACCGCGATGACGGGCAGCCAGAAGCCGACCAGCTGCAGCACCCGGAAGTAGGTCTTGACCTTGCCGATGTCCTCGGACTTGACGATGGTGAAGTCGGTGTGGATCTCGGGGATCTTCCCCGCGACCGTCATCCCGGAGTCCACCAGCCGTTGCTTGACCCGGTCCACGACCGGTGCGAGGTCGAGTGTCACCGTGTCGTTCTCGATCTTCACCGCGCCGCCGCCGCTGCCCGTGAGGGCCTTCTCGACGGAGCTGTGGATTCTGCGGTTGGCGTCGGTCCAGATCTTCTCGAACGCGTCGGATGCCACGACCGCCTGCGCCTTGTCGTGCACGAAGCTGCGGACGGCGCTCTCGAGTGAGGGACCGAGCTTGCCGAGGGCCTTCTCCAGCAGGGGACGCTGGGCCGGGGCCGCGTCCTGGAGGAGCGCGGTGAGGTCGAGGCGCTCCATCAGCGCGTTCGTGACGCGGTTGGCGGCCGCGTTCTGGATGTCCTTGTCGGAGGCCAGCGGGCGGACGGTGTCGACGTAACGGCTGGTGTCTCCCACGATGCTGGAGGTCCAGGCCGCGACCACGCCCAGCGGGGCGAGGACGCAGCCGAGGACGATGAGGACGACCGCGACGATCGAGCGGACGCGGTGGTGCGTGGGGCGACGGGCTCGTTCGGCCTCCAGTGCCGCGATGCGGCCTCTGAGTGCCTCCAGTTCCGCGTCGGCGGGAACACCGCTTTCCGGCATGGCGCACTCCCTCGCCGTCGGTCCGACCGGGTTCGGTCCGGTGGATGCCAGCACATCCCGGACAGGCGGCGGCGGCGAGCGAGGCGGGTCCGTCCGGGTGAACGGGCCCGCCCCGTGCGGTGCGGAAGAGCTACATGTTGATCATGTGGCCTGCGAGACCGTGGACGGCCTCCTTGACGGCCTCACCCAGCGTCGGGTGGGCGTGGACGTTGCGGGCGACCTCGTGGACGGTGAGGTCCCACTGCTGGGCGAGCGTCAGTTCGGGGAGCAGTTCGGTGACGTCGGGGCCGATCAGATGGCCGCCGATGAGCTCGCCGTACCTGGCGTCGCTGATCAGCTTCACGAACCCGGTGGTGTCGCCGAGGCCGTGCGACTTGCCGTTCGCGGTGAACGGGAACTTCGCCACCTTGACGTCGTAGCCCTTCTCCCTCGCCTGGGCCTCGGTGTAGCCGAAGCTGGCGATCTGGGGCTGGCAGTAGGTGGCGCGCGGGATCATGGCGTAGTCCAGCTCCATGGTCTCCGCGTCGGCGATCGTCTCGGCGGCGATGACGCCCATGGCCTCGGCGGCGTGCGCGAGCATCAGCTTCGCGGTGACGTCTCCGATGGCGTAGATGTGCGGCACGGAGGTGCGGCAGCGGCCGTCCACGTCGATCGCGCCGCGCTCGGTGACCCGCACGCCGGTCTTCTCCAGGCCGTAGCCCGTCACGTTCGGGGCGAAGCCGATCGCCTGGAGGACCTTGTCGGACTCCAGGACCTGCTGGGCGCCGTCCTTGCCGGTGACCGTGACGCGGACCTGCGGACCGGACTCGTCGATCGACTCCACCCGGGTGGAGGTGAGCACGTCGATGCCCAGCTTCCGGTACTGCTTGGCGAGCTCGGCGGAGACCTCGGCGTCCTCCAGGGGCGCGACCCGGTCCAGGAACTCGACGATCGTGACCTTCACACCGTAGTTGTGCAGGACGTACGCGAACTCGATGCCGATGGCGCCGGCGCCCGCGATGACGATCGACTGCGGCAGGTCGTCGGCGAGGATCTGCTCCTCGTACGTCACCACGCGGGCGCTGCGCTTGGTGCCCGGGAGCAGCTTGGGGGTGGCGCCGGTGGCGATGACGCAGTGGTCGAAGCCGATGGTGCGGGTGTCGCCGTCGTACCCCGCCACCTGGAGGGTGTGGTCGTCGACGAAGGTGCCGCGGCCGTCGATCTCGGTGATCTTGTTCTTCTTCATCAGGTAGTGGACGCCCTTGACCCGGCCGTCGGCGACCTTGCGGCTGCGGCGGTACGCCTCCCCGTAGTCGAAGGAGACCTGTCCGTCGACCCTGATGCCGAAGGTCTTCGCCTCGTGGGTGAAGATGTGCGCGAGTTCGGCGTTGCGCAGGAGTGCCTTGGTGGGGATGCAGCCCACGTTGAGACAGACGCCGCCCCAGTACTTCTCCTCGACGACGGCGACGCGCTTGCCCAACTGGGCGGCGCGGACCGCGGCGACGTAGCCGCCCGGACCGGCGCCGAGGACCACGACGTCGAAGCGTTCGTCCTGCTCGGTCATGCGTTCGTTTCCTTTTCCGTCGAGTGCGTCACGGGTGATGCGTGCTGCCGATCCGATTCTCGCGCGCCGACGGGGAGAATGCGTGAGTGATCACCGCCACGGCGGTACGGGACCGGCCCGGCCACCCGGCCGTGCCCGCACCCGTACCGCCGGTGACGGTGCGAAGCGGTCAGCCGGAGGTCGACGTCGGCCGCCGTGACGCGGCCGTCGCCCTGTCGACGTCGGTCAACGGCCGGAGCCGGTAGGTGTAGGCGTAGTCGCGGTCGGCGAACAGCTTGTACTCGTCGTGCGTGTGCGCGCCCCAGCTGTTGTCACCGCCGACGCCCATCTGCCGGTGGCTCAGGCGCAGTACGACCTCCTTGCGGGGCGTGAGCTGGTAGTCGTGGCGGGCTCCGACGGACAGGTCCTCGGGGGTGAAGTGCGAGGCGTTGACCTCCAGCAGCGGCTCGCCGGAGACCAGCAGGCCGGTGCCGTCGCCGTCGGTGAGGGCGACCCAGCGGACGTCGGTCCTGTTGCCGTTCTCCTGGGGCCGCAGATAGGAGGTCCACTGCCCGCTGACGGTGCCGGAGTACCGGCCCACGTCGGTGGCGTCGTTGCGGTCCCAGTGGTTCTCCTCGGGGCCACGGCCGTAGTAATGGAGCTTCTCCAGACGGGCGGGCAGGAACAGCAGGGTGCCGACCTCCGGGATGTAGGGCAGTGAGGCGGCGCCCGGGTGCAGCGTGTTGTCGACCTTGATCTCGCCGTTCCCGAACACGGTGTAGGTGGTCGTGTACGTCGATTCCGTCGTGGTGGGCAGCGTGCCGGCGACCTTGATCTCGACGGCCCGGTCGCGCAGCGCCCGCACGCTCACGCCGGTCACCTTGCGGCGCACGCCGGCGTCGCGCCAGGTCTGGTTGCGGGTGTGCTGGCCGTTCCCCCGGTCGTTGTCGGTGGGCGCACGCCAGAAGTTGGGGGCCGGTCCGGAGGAGATCAGCGGGACGCCGTCGGCCTTGTAGGACGTGATGACGCCGGACTTCTTGTCGACGGTGACCGAGAAGCCCTTCCCGGTGACGGTGACCGATCCATCGCCGTCCTCGTGCCTGAGGGCCGGGACGCGGTCCAGCGGCACGGGGGTGACGGCGGGGCTCCCGGCGTCGACGGCGAGTTGGTGCCTCGCCACCTCGAAGCCGGACCGCGCCCATTTCGTCTTCTCCCTGGTGGTGAACGAGAGTTGGAGGAAGTACTCCGCACCCGGCGCCGGTGCGCCCGGCAGCTCGAAGGGCACGGTGATGTCCTTGCTCGACAGCCCGGCCACGTCCAGCTGGGCCCGGCTCAGCTTTCCGCGCCGCACCACCTCCCCGTCCCGGACGAGCTCCCAACGCCCGTCGAACTCGCGGAGGTTGCTGAAGAGGTACTCATTGGTGAGGGTGATCGCCGCTCCCGGGGCGAGCAGGTCGCCAACGGCAGGTGCGGCGGCGACGGCCTGGTAGATCCGCTTGACCTCGGCGGACTTGCCGGTGAGGCCGCGGTCGGCGGTGACGATGCCGTCGCCGGAGAAGGCCCCGTCGTTGGGGTTGTCGCCCCAGTCGCCGCCGTAGGCGCGGAAGGACTTCTCGCGGGGCCGTTTCTCGGTGAGGCCGACGGTGGCGGCGTCGAACCAGAACCGTACGCCGTCGTCGCCGGGACCACGCCCCGCGGAGGCCAGTTCGGCGGCGCCCAGCGCCCGGGCGTACACGCGTGCCCGCCGCACGGTGCCGCTGAACTCCCGGGTCGGGTTGTCGACGTCGGTGGCCAGGGACAGCGGCGCGGTGTTGTTCGCGGGGCGCACCGTGGTGGTCCGGGTGGCGCGGACCGCGCCGTCGGCGTGAAGGGTCAGCGTGCCGGTCGCCGCGTCGAAGACGCCCGCGACATGGTGCTCGGTGCCGGTCCAGTCGTCCGGCAGCGCCCAGCTCGCGGTGATCCACTGGCCGCTGCCGTAGATGAAGAACTCGAGGGTCCGGTTCGTCTGTTTCAGGGCGTACTGGGTGTCGCCCTTGGCGAGGATCGGCTGGTGGTAGCCGGTCACGTGCGGGGTGATCCAGGCCTCCAGCGTGAGGGAGCCGGTGAGGTCCAGCGCCGCGTCGCGCGCGAAGACGGTTCCGCCGAGGACGCCCTTGTCGCGGGAGAAGGAGCCGCTGGGGGCGATGAGCTCGCCCCGGAGCGCGGCGGGCCCGGTCTCGGTGAACAGCTTGCGGCCGGGGGTGGGCCAGTCCAGGGCCTGGTCGACGAAGTCCCAGATCCAGCCGCCCTGGAGCACGTCGTGACGCCGGATCAGGTCCCAGTACTTCTTGAAGTTCCCGCTGGAGTTCCCCATCGCGTGGGAGTACTCGATCATCACGTACGGCCGGGTGTCGGCGGTGTCCCTGGCCCGTTGCTCGACGCGTGAGGGGCTGTCGTACATCTCGGAGCGGATGTCGCTGATCCCCGGGCGGTCGTCGCCCTCGTACTGGATGACGCGGGTGGTGTCGTAGGAGCGGATCCAGTCGTGCATGGCGTTGAAGGTGCTGCCGCCGCCCGCCTCGTTGCCGAGGGACCAGATGACGACCGAGGCGTGGTTCTTGTCGCGGTGGACCATGTTCTGGGCGCGGGCCACGCACGCCGTCGTCCACTCGGGGTGGTTGCCGGGGTACTCGCCCCGGATGCCGTGGGTCTCGAGGTTGGTCTCGTCCACGAGGTACAGGCCGTACTCGTCGGCGAGTTCCAGCCACAGCGGGTTGTTGGGGTAGTGCGAGGTGCGGACGGAGTTGATGTTCAGCCGCTTGATGATGCCGATGTCCTCGACCAGGTCGGCGCGGCTGAGGGCCGAGCCGCGGGCCGGGTGCATCTCGTGCCGGTTGGTGCCCCGGAAGGAGACCGGCTTGCCGTTGATGCGCATCAGCCCGTCCGTCAGCGCGAACTCGCGCAGGCCGACGCGGTGGGACAGGGTTTCGATCACCTTTCCCGCCGGGTCGCGCAGGCGGAGCACCGCGGTGTACAGATACGGGTGTTCGGCCGACCACAGACGCGGCGCGGGCACCGCCTTCGCGGCCTGTACGGCCGTCTCCTCGCCGGAGCCGAGCGCGACGGCCTGCTGCAGCGGCCGGGACCACACCGGGTGGCCCTCGGCGTCGTAGAGCTGGGTCTCGACGGAGTACCGGCCGGCGCCCTGTCCGCCGTAGTCCCGCACGCTCGCGGTGACCGACAGCCCGGCCGCGGTGTGGCCGTCGCTGAGCGGCGTGTCCAGCCTGAAGTCGCGCAGGTGGACGGCCGGGGTGGAGTACAGGTAGACCGAGCGGAAGATGCCGCTCAGCCGGATCATGTCCTGGTCCTCCAGCCAGTCGCCGTCCGAGTAGCGGTAGACCTCCACCGCGATCTGGTTGGCGCCCGGCTTGAGGTGCGGGGTGATGTCGTACTCGGCGGGGTCGTAGGAGTCCTCGTGGTAGCCGACCAGTTCGCCGTTGATCCATACGTAGTGGGCGGACTTGACCCCCTCGAAGTGCAGGAACGTCCGCCGTCCCGCCCAGCCGCGCGGAACCGTGAAGGTGCGCCGGTACTGGCCCACGGGGTTGTAGCGGGTGGGGGCGGTGGGCGGCTGCGCCTCCTCCCCCAGTCCGTTGGCGCCCCACCACGGGTAGGTGATGTTGATGTAGATCGGGCGGTCGTAGCCGTGCAGCTGCCAGGCGGAGGGAACGGGGATGGTGTCCCAGCCGCTGTCGTCGACGTCGGTCCGGTGGAAGTCGGGGTCCCGGTCGTCGGGGCGGTCTGCGTGGGCGAACCGCCAGGTGCCGTCGAGGCTCAGCCGGTAGGGCGAGCGGGTCCGGTCGGCGGCCAGGGCCTGCGCGAGGTCCGCGTACGGCATGAGGGTCGTGTGCGGGGGTTCGGTACCGAGCCGGAAGACGTCGATGGCGCCGTCCCACTGCGGGGCACCGTCCGCGGCGACGGCGCGGTGGGCGGTGGCGGGCGCGGACAGGGCGAGCGCGCCCAGGACGGCGGCCGACCCTTCGAGCAGACGGCGACGGCTGACGGCCGTCCGCCGCGGGTGGTCCGGTTCCACCCGCTGGGGGCGGTCCGGCCGGTCCATGGACGACACGTGCGGGTGCGACATGACCACGACCTTCCTCGGGGCGATCCGTGCGGCTTCGCACGGACGGAGGGTGCGTCAGATCTTGTCCACTCCTGTTGATAAAACGAACATAGACTCGCCGCGATGACCGAATATCAACTCTCTTCGGCGCAAGCCCACTTGGTACCCCTCGCTCCCACGGGTTGTTTTGGTGACTTCCGTCAGTAGACGTCCCGCACGTACCGCTTGTCGGAGGCGAGCTGCTTCACATAGGCGGCCGCCTCCGGCTCGCTCAGGCCGCCGTGCAGGACGGCGACGTCGCGCAGGGC
This sequence comes from Streptomyces sp. NPDC088157, assembly GCF_044741545.1. Classification (NCBI taxonomy): domain Bacteria; kingdom Bacillati; phylum Actinomycetota; class Actinomycetes; order Kitasatosporales; family Streptomycetaceae; genus Streptomyces; species Streptomyces sp. NPDC088157. Next base: position 62,361 of record NZ_JBIUSU010000006.1, on the reverse strand, counting down.
CAGGTCGACGTCCTTGGCCATCCGGGAGGCGTCGCCGCAGACGTAGAAGTGGGCGCCGTCCTGGAGCCAGGACCACAGATGCGAGCCGTGCTCGCGGATCCGGTCCTGGACATAGACCTTCGCCCGCTGGTCGCGGGAGAAGGCGGTGTCCAGGCGGGCGAGGGTGCCGTCGCCGCGGAGGGCGGCCAGCTCCTCCTCGTAGTAGAAGTCCGTGGCCCGGTGCTGCTCGCCGAAGAACAGCCAGTTGGGAGCCCGGTGCCCCCGCGCCCGGCGCTCCTGGAGGAAGCCGACGAAGGGCGCCACTCCCGTACCGGGGCCGACCATCACCATCGGGGTCGCCGGGTCGGCCGGCGGGCGGAAGTGCGGGGCGCGCTGCACATGGACCGCGACCTCGGTGCCGGGCTCGGCGTCGGCCAGGAAGGGCGAGCAGACGCCCTGTCGGGGGCGGCCGGCCAGGTTCTCGTAGCGCACCACGGAGACGGTGAGCGAGACGAGGTGGGAATCGGTCAGCGGGCTGGACGAGATGGAGTACAGACGCGGTTGCAGCCGCCCCAGCAGCTCGGCCCACTCCTGCGCGTCGGCCCGGATCCCGAACTCGGCGGCCACGTCGACGGCCTGACGGCCCCAGGACCACTTCGCCAGCTCGTCCTTGTTGTCGGGGCGCAGCAGCTTGCGCAGTTCACGCGGGTCGCGGGTGCGGTCGGCGGTGAAGCGCAGCAGGGCCGGGGTGATCCGGGTGATGTCGAGGTGGCGCAGGAAGGCCTCGCCGAGAGCGATCTCGCCGACGCCGTTCACGTGCACGCGGGTGTGCGCGTCGAGCCCGGTGACGCTCAGCCACTCCGCCACCGTTTCCGGGGAGTTGAGCGGCCGTACGGCCAGGGCGTCGCCCGCCTCGTAGACGAGCGGGGTCTCGCTGTCGCGGGTGTCGAAGGTGAAGCGGCGGACCTCCTTGCCGGAACCCGGCAGGCTCAGCAACCGGTTGCCGGTCAGGCGGGCGGTGACGGGGGCGGGGCGCCTGGCGCGGGGCGGCTCCGGGGCCTTCGTGACGGGAGCGGGCGCGGGCGCGGGTGCCATGACCGCCACCCGCGCCCCGGCGGGGCCGGGGGCCGCGCCGGGGGCCGCGGGCACCGGTTCCGTGGCCTCCTGGAGAGCGGTGGCCACCAGGTCCAGCCAGGCCTCCGCCTCCGTCTCGTAGTCCGGCTCGCAGTCGGCGCGCGGGGCCAGCCGGACCGCGCCGAGCTCGTCCATCCGGCGGTCCAGACGCCGGCCGTGCCCGCAGAAGTCGTCGTAGGAGGAGTCCCCGAAGGCGAGGACGGCGTAGCGGTGGCCTTCCAGGCGGCCGGTGTCCAGCGCGGCGAGACCGTCCCAGAATCCGGCGCCGTTGTCGGGGGCGTCGCCGTCGCCGAAGGTGCTGGTGATCAGCAGCAGGTCGGCGTCGGAGGGCAGCGACGCGGGGTCCGCCTCGTCCATGGCGACGAGGGAGGCCGTGTGACCGCCCTCGGTGAGCCGGTCGGCGGTGGTCGCGGCGAAGTCCTCGGCGGTGCCGGTCTGGGAGGCCCACAGGATCACGACCCGGCGCGCCGGGGTCCGCGGGGGTGCGGCGGCGGTGCGGGAGTACATGCCGGCGAGGGTGCCGTTGACCCACAGCGCGTGCTCGGGGCTGAAGGGCGCGTCCGGCGGCAGCACCGGTACGCCGGGGGCCCCGGCCGGGACACCGGCGAGGAAACCGACCAGGTACTGCCGTTCACGCTCGGTCAGGACCGGCGGCGGGGCCGGCCGCAGACCGAAGACCGCGGCCGCGGACGGCTGGACGGCGGTCGGCACGAGGACGGTCCCGGGCGCCTCCCCAGGCGCTTCCGTGACCGGCGTGTTCCCGGGCGCCGGGGAACGCGACGGCGGCGGCTGCACGGTGACCGGCGTAGACACCTTGGTGAGGGACACCGCGCACACCTTCAGCTCGGGCTGGAAGGACAGCGGGTCGACGGCGTCGCTGGTGACCGCGTTGACGCTGAGGTACTCGCCGAACAGGTCGTTCCAGTGGAACGGCGCGAAGCAGGAGCCGGGCAGCACGCGGTCGGTGACGACGGCCGGCAGCACGGCCCGTCCGCGCCGCGAGGCGACCTCGACGGAATCGCCGTCGGCGAGGCCGAGCGCGGCCGCGTCCTCGGGGTGCACCTCGACGAACGGGCCGGGGTCGAGCTTGTTGAGCTTGGCCACCTTCGCGGTCTTCGTCAGGGTGTGCCACTGGTGCTGGAGGCGGCCGGTGTTCAGGAAGAACGGGTAGTCGTCGTCCGGCATCTCGGCGGGCGGCACATGCGGACGCGGGTGGAAGACGGCGCGTCCCGAAGGCGTGGGAAAGGTGAGCGAGCCGTCGTCGTTCACGTACCGGATCGGATTGCGGTCGGGGCCGTCCGCGGTGGCGGCCGGCCACTGCACCGGCGTGGCACGCAGTCGGTCGTAGGTCACTCCGCGCAGGTCGTAACCGGTCTGCGCGTTGTGGGCGCGCTTGATCTCCTCGAAGATCTGTTCGGCGCTGTCGTACGTGAACCCGCTCTCGTAACCCATGGCGCGGGCGACGGCCGCGATGAGCCGCCAGTCCGCCATGGCCTCGCCGGGCGGGTCGGCGGCGGGCCTGGCGAGGGTGAGGTTGCGCTCGCTGTTGATCAGGACGCCCTCGGTCTCGGTCCACATCGCGCCCGGCAGCACGACGTCGGCGTAGGCGTTCGTCTCGGTGTCGGCGAAGACGTCCTGCGCGACGACGAACTCGGCGGCCTCCAGCCCCTCGATGACCGTCCTGCGGTTGGCGACGGAGGCCACCGGGTTGGTGCAGATGATCCAGCAGGCCTTGATGTCGCCGTCGGCCATCTTCCGGAACATCTCGATGGTGCCCTTGCCGACGCCGTCCGCCCTGATGGTGCCCGGCTCGAGCCCCCACAGCTCCTCGGCGAAGGCACGGTCGCCGTCGACGAGGACGGAGCGCTGGCCGGGCAGCCCCGGGCCCATGTAACCCATCTCCCGGCCGCCCATGGCGTTGGGCTGACCGGTGAGGGAGAAGGGGCCGCTGCCCGGGCGGCAGATCCTGCCGGTCGCGAGGTGGAGGTTGATCAGCGCGTTGGTGTTCCAGGTGCCGTGCGTGGACTGGTTGAGGCCCATGGTCCAGCAGCTGGTCCACTCCCCCGCCTCGCCGATCAGCCGGGCGGCCTCGCGCAGGTCGCTCTCCGGTATGCCGGTGATCTCCGCGACCGTCGCGGGCGCGTAGTCGGCGAGGAACTCCGGCATGGCCTCCCAGCCCTCGGTGTACGCGGCGACGAAGTCGGGGTCGGTGTGGCCGCCGTCGTGCAGGAGGCGGAGCAGGCCGTTGAGGAGGGCGAGGTCGGTACCCGGCCGGACCTGGAGGAACAGGTCGGCCTTGGCGGCGGTGGCGGTGCGGCGCGGGTCGACGACGATCAGCTTGGCGCCCGCCTTCACCCGGTCCATCATCCGCAGGAACAGGATCGGGTGGCAGTCGGCCATGTTGGAGCCGATGACGAGGAAGACGTCCGCCCTGTCGAGGTCCTCGTACGAACCGGGCGGCCCGTCGGCGCCGAGGGAGAGCTTGTAACCGGTTCCGGCGCTCGCCATGCACAGCCGGGAGTTCGACTCGATCTGGTTGGTGCGTAGGTAGCCCTTGGCCAGCTTGTTGGCCAGGTACTGCGCTTCGAGACTCATCTGACCGGACACATAGAGGGCGACCGCGTCGGGGCCGTGTTCGTCGACGATCGCCCGCAGCCGCCGTGCCGTCTCGGCGATCGCCGCGTCCACGGGGGTGGGCTCCGGTTCCTCGCCGCGGTACGGGCGGACGAGGGCGCCGGCCAGCCGGCCGGGCGCGGCGAGCATGTCGGCGGTGGTCGCGCCCTTGGTGCACAGCCGGCCGAAGTTCGCCGGGTGCTGCTTGTCCCCGGACGCCTTCAGGACCGTACGGCGCCCGTCCGGTCCGCTGCCGATGTCGAGGACCATGCCGCAGCCCACACCGCAGTACGAGCAGACCGTGCGCACCTTCGTCGTGGTCGCGCTGTCGGTCGGCGGGTCCAACGCGGCCACGGGCGCCCCTTTCCTTCTGACGATCGGCCTGGTGAGAGCCTCTGCAAGCCTCTGCGACGGTACGAACCGTGCATTACACAGGTGTCTCCCGGACCGGCCGCCAGGAGTTAAGCCCGGCGCACAGCGGGGGGCGGGCTGGTGTGAGCGGGCAGCTGCCGTCCCGCGGGGGGCAGGCTACCCGGGGCCGTGAACCGGCACGTTTCGTGTCCATGCGGGGCACGTTCCGGTCTTCGTGAGGGGGACGTTCCGTCGCCGTTGCGCGGGTCGCCCCGGGCCGTACGGGGGGGCATCCTCCGTCTCCTCGCAGAGGCCCGCCGGGCCCGTACGAGGCTCGTGTCGGCGCTGCGAGCGGGGGCGTTGCGTCCGGTTCCGGCGGTGACCCTTTGCCAATCCCGGATGGCATGACCGCGTCAAATCTGTCAGGCTTCCGGCAGCCGTCGCGCACCGCCCTCCGGCACACCCACGCCGTCGGGGACAGCCACCGAGCAGGCCGGAAACCCGGCCGCCGCAAAGGAGCCACGTGTGAGACCCACCCCCCGCAAGGCCCTCGCCGCGAGCGCACTCACCCTCGCCGCGCTGGCCGCCGTCTCGCTCCCCGCCTCGCCCGCGACAGCCGCGCCGGAGAAGACCGCCGCGGTCGCGCCCGGGACCGGCGCCCCGACGGCAGCCGTCGTACCGGACGGGACCGCCCCAGCGGGCGTCACCGCGCCCGGGAGGGCAGCCGCCGCGGCCGACGCCTGCACCCCGGCCCAGGTGATCACCAACGGTGGCTTCGAGAGCGGCACCTCGCCGTGGACCCAGTCCTCGACCGGCGTGATCACCAGCCGCACCGGCCAGACCGCGCACGGCGGGACCGCCTTCGCCTGGCTGGACGGCGTGGGCGGCACCCACACCGACACGCTCGCGCAGAGCGTCACGATCCCGTCCGGGTGCGCCGCCGCCACCCTCACGTTCTGGCTGCACATCGACACGGCCGAGACGACCTCGTCCACCGCGTACGACAAGCTCACGGCCAAGATCGGCACGACGACGCTGGCCACGTACTCGAACCTCGACAAGAACACCGGCTACGTCCAGAAGTCGTTCGACGTGTCGGCGTTCGCGGGCCAGACCGTGAGCCTCGCCTTCACCGGAACCGAGGACTCCAGCCTCCAGTCGAGCTTCGTCCTCGACGACATCGCGCTCAACACCTCGGGCGACACCGCACCGCCCGCCGACTCCACCCGCACCCCGGCGGCACCGTCGTACACCGTCAGTCTGACCGGCAACACGGCCGGCACGGCCTGGACCGGTCACGAGAGCGCGACCTTCACCAACGCCGCCGCGACCGCGCTCACCGAGGTGTACCTGCGGCTCTGGGACAACTACCACGGCACCTGCGCATCGATGCCGATCGCGGTCAGCAACGTCACCGGCGGCACCGCGGGCGCCCTCTCGGTCGGCTGCACGGCCCTCCAGATCACCCTCGCCGCCCCCCTCGCCCAGGGGCAGAGCGCCACGATCGGCTTCGACCTGGGCATCACCGTGCCCAGCGGGGCCGACCGGTTCGGCTACGACGGGGCGTTCAGCTTCATCGGCAACGCGCTGCCCGTACTGGCGGTGAAGGACGGGGCGGGCTGGCACCTGGACCCGTACACGAACAACGGCGAGTCGTTCTACTCACTGGCCGCCGACTTCAAGGTGACGCTCGACCACCCGACCACACTGCTGGTGCCGGCCACCGGCGCCTCGGTCGACGCCGCCGGTACCAGCGGCCGCACCATCACCACGGCGACCGCTTCCAAGGTGCGTGACTTCGCCTGGGCGGCCGGCCCGTTCAGCAAGATCTCCGGGACCTCGACCGCCGGGACCCCGATCAACGTCTACTCCGTCTCGGGCATCAGCGCCGCCAACGCCCAGTCGATGCTCACCACGGCCAAGACCGCCGTGGACGCCCATTCCTCCCGCTTCGGCGCCTACCCGTACGGCGAGTTGGACGCCGTCATCGACAACAACTTCTGGTTCGGCGGCATGGAGTACCCCGGCTTCGTCCTCGACCTGGTCAGCACGACCGCGCTGACCCACGAGATCGGCCACCAGTGGTGGTACGGGATCGTCGGCGACGACGAGTACAACAGCCCCTGGCTGGACGAGTCGTTCACCGACTACGCCACCGACCTGGCGCTGGGCAAGACGGGCACCAGCTGCTGGAGCAGCGTCTCGTGGGCCTCGTCGGCGGAGAAGATCACCAACTCGATGGCCTACTGGGACACCCACTCGTCCCGCTACTCCACCGTCGTCTACGGCTACGGCAAGTGCGCCCTGCACGACCTGCGCCGGCTCATCGGCGACACCGCGATGGCCAAGTTGCTGAAGGACTACGCCACTTCGCACTGGTACGGCGTCTCGACCACGGCCGAGTTCAAGACGGCCGCCCAGGCCGCCACGACCACGGACCTGACGTCGTTCTGGACCACCCACCGCATCGAGGGCTGATCCTGTCACCCATCGGGGGTCGCGGGTAACGCCGTCCGGCGTTACCCGCGGCCCCGTTCGCCGGTCCTCACGCACCCGCCGGTCAGCCCACCCGGCGACCCGCCGATCGGCGGATCACCGGCACAGCAGCACACCGGCACGGCGAGACACCCGACAGAGCGGCATGCCGGCTCAGCGAGACACCCGACAGACCGGCACGCCGGCTCAGCGCATCGCCTCGTCGAACGCCTGGTACGCCCGCTCGTCGAAGAGCACGAACCGGACCTCCTCGACCGCCGTCTCCGCCGCCCGCACCGCCGCGACGGCGACCCGGGCGGCATCCGCCATCGGCCAGCCGTACACCCCGGCGGAGATGGCCGGGAACGCGACGGTACGCGCTCCCAGTTCGTCCGCGACCTTCAGCGATTCGCGGTAGCAGGAGGCCAGCGGCGAGGGATCGCTGCCGGGCCCCTGGTGCACGGGGCCCACGGTGTGGATCACCCAGCGCGCGTTCAGCTCACCCGCCGTCGTGGCGACCGCCCGGCCGGTGGGCAGGCCCCTGCCGTAGTGAGAGGCGCGCAGGCGGCGGCAGTCGGCGAGGATCGCGGGGCCGCCCCGGCGGTGGATGGCGCCGTCGACGCCACCACCGCCGAGCAGTGAGGAGTTGGCCGCGTTGACGACGGCGTCCACGGACTGCCGGGTGATGTCGCCCTGGACGAGGGTGATCGTGGTCATGAGCGTGTGTATACCAACGGGAACCGGCCGACCGCTCACCTTTGTTGCCGCAGCCGGCGCCACACCGCCTTCGCCGCGTTGTGGCCCGACATGCCGTGCACCCCCGGGCCGGGCGGGGTCGCCGAGGAGCAGAGGAAGACGGCCGGGTGCGGAGTGGCGTACGGGAAGGCGGTCAGCTTGGGCCGCAACAGGATCTGGAGCCCGGAGACCGCGCCGGTGGCGATGTCCCCGCCCACGTAGTTGGCGTTGCGGGCGGCGAGTTCGGCGGGGCCCGCGGTCGCACGGGCGAGGACCCGGTCGCGGAACCCCGGCGCGAAGCGCTCCAGCTGGCGTTCCATGGCGTCGGTGAGGTCGCCGGTCCAGCCGTTGGGCACATGGCCGTACGCCCAGAAGACGTGCTTGCCGGCCGGGGCGCGCGAGGGGTCGACGACGCTGGGCTGCACCGTGATCATGAAGGGCCTGTCGGGTGCCCGGCCCTCCCGGGAGGCCGCTCGCAGAGCGGCGCCGATCTCCGCGCTGTCCGCGCCGATCTGCACGGTCCCGGCGGCGCGGGCCTCCTTCGCGGTCCACGGGACCGGGCCGTCGAGCGCGTAGTCGATCTTGAAGACGCCGGGTCCGTACCGGTACCCCTCGTAGTAGTTGCCGAAGCCGGCGATGCGGCCGAGCGCGGTGGGAGAGGTGTCGAAGACGTAGGCGCGGGCCGGGGGCAGGTCGTCGAGGCGCTTGACCTCGTAGTCGGTGTGGACACTGCCGCCGAGGTCCTCGAGGTAGGCGGCGAGGGCGTCCGAGAGGGACTGGGAGCCGCCGCGGGCCACCGGCCAGCCGCGGGCGTGCGCGGCGAGGGCGAAGACCAGTCCGACGGCGCCGGTGGCGAACCCGCTCAGCGGGGCCATGACATGCCCGACGAGACCGGCGAAGAGGGTCTTGGCCCGCTCGTCACGGAAGCGGCGGTTGAGCCAGGTGGACGGGGGCAGGCCGGCCAGGCCGAAGCGGGCCAGCGTGACCGGGTCGCGCGGCAGCGCGGTCAGCGGCAGTGACATGAAGTCGCGGGCCAGCGTGTCCCACTTGGGCAGGAAGGGCTCGACCAGACGGCGGTACGCGCCGGCGTCGCGCGGCCCGAAGGAGGCGGCCGTCTCGGCGACCGACCTCGACAGCACCGCGGCGCTGCCGTCGAGGAAGGGGTGGGCCATCGGCAGCTCGGCGTGCAGCCACTCCAGGCCGTAGCGCTCCAGGGGCAGTGCGCGGAACGCGGGTGAGTTGATGCCGAGGGGGTGCGCGGCGGAGCACGGGTCGTGGCGGAAGCCCGGCAGGGTCAGTTCCTCGGTGCGGGCTCCCCCGCCCACGGTGTCCCGCGCCTCGAACAGCGCCACGGAGAAGCCGCGTCTGGCCAGCTCCACCGCCGCGGTCAGCCCGTTGGGCCCCGCTCCCACCACGACCGCATCGAGCATCGACGGCACTTCGACCCCTTCGTCAGCCGGTGACCTCCGTAGACCGGTGGCCCCCGCAAGCAGGATATGCCGGGGGTACGACAGGACCGGCGGCGCGGGGCCCTCGAAACACCGCGCGCCGCCTCGATCGAACCGCCCCCGGGGGGTGCCTCCACCCGGAGCGGCCGCTCCGCGGGATGCCTCACCGTGTCAGGGGCCCGGCGCCCGAGAGCAGTCCCACCACCCGTCGGGCTGTGGCCGCGTCCCGGGCCGCCGTGAACGGCAGCGAGTTGCCGCCCGTGACGCGGAACGGCTCGCCGGTGAGGGTGAGGTGGGCGCCGCCCGCCTCCTCGACCAGCAGCAGTCCGGCCGCGTGGTCCCAGGCGGCCTCCCAGGAGAACGCCGTGGCGTCCGACTCGCCCCGGGCTATGGCGAGGTACTCGAGTCCGGCCGATCCGCACGCGCGTGGTGCGACCCCGTCCGTCCACAGCGCGAGCAGGGCACGCTTCTGCTCGTCGGTCGTGTAGTCGGGGTGGGAGGTGGCCACCCGCAGGTCGCGTCCCGGCTCGGGCGGGCCGGCGAACAGCCGCTCGCCGTCCAGGAAGGCACCGCCGCCGCGGACGGCCGTGGCCAGCTGGTCGCGGGCCGGAGCGTAGGTCCAGGAGGCGTGCAGGACGCCGTGCCGCACGAGCGCGACCAGGGTGCAGAAGCCGTCTTCGCCGCGCACGAACTGCCGTGTTCCGTCGACGGGGTCGACGATCCAGACCGGCGCGTCGCCCTGTATCGCCTCGTAGGTGGCCGGGTTGGCGTGCACCGCCTCCTCGCCGACGACGACCGAGCCGGGCAGGAGGGCGGACAGGGCCTGCGTGAGGTACAGCTCGGCGTTGCGGTCGGCGTCCGTCACCAGGTCGTGCGGTCCGCTCTTCTGGTCGACCTCGTGCGCGGCGAGCTGCCGGAAGCGGGGCATGATCTCGGCCGCGGCGGCCTTGCGGACCGCCTCCTCCACGTCGGCCGAGTGGCGGGCGAGAAACTCGTCGATGGTTTCCGTGTGTTCGATCATGCCTCCATGAGAGCACGCCCCACTGACAATCCCCGCCCGCCCGGTGCATCCCGGGTGGAATCGGGATGAAGAAGAGGAGAGCGGCCACCACGCACGGGTGCGGGCGACCCGCCGCGCAGCCGTCCGGGAGAAACGATTGTGCCGCCGTGTCAGCGGCCGACCGCGTACCCCTGCATCCCGCGCGGGTTCGCGGCCGCGAGCAGGACCCCGGTGTCCGGGTCGCGGGCGACCGCGCACAGCCGGCCCTCGGACCACGGGTCTGCGACGGTGACGTCGTGGCCTCGCCGCCGCAGCTCGTCCACCACCTCCGTCGGCATCCGGGACTCCACGGTGACGCTGCCCGGCCGCATGCCGCGCGGGTAGAAGGAACCGGGGAAGCCGTCGTTGTGCCAGTTCGGGGCGTCGATCGCGCCCTGGAGGTCGAGGCCGCCGCGTACCCGCGCGCGCAGGGCGACGGCGAGCAGGAAGTGCAGCTGCCACTGGTCCTGCTGGTCGCCGCCGGGCGTGCCGAACGCCAGCACCGGCACCCCTGCCCGCAGTGCGATCGAGGGGGTGAGGGTGGTGCGGGGTCGGCGGCCGGGCGTAAGCGAGTTCGGCAGCCCCTCCTCCAGCCAGGTCATCTGGAGCCGGGTCCCGAGCGGGAAACCCAGCTCGGGCACGACCGGGTTGGACTGCAGCCAGCCGCCGCTGGGCGTGGCCGCGACCATGTTGCCCCAGCGGTCGACGACGTCGAGGTGGCAGGTGTCCCCACGGGTCGCGCCCTCCGCCCCGACCTCCGGTTCGCCGGGAACGGGGGACGCCGGGCTCTTGGCGACCGTCGGCTCGCCGGCGCCCATGGGGCTGAAGGCGGGGTCGTCGGTGGCGACCGTGTACGCGTGCGTGCTCAGCCGCGGGGTACGCCCGCCGGGGCAGCCGGGCCGCAGCTCGTAGGACGCCTTGTCACCGATCAGCCGCCGCCGGTCCGCGTTGTAGCCGGCGTCGAGCAGCTCGCCCAGCGGGACCTCGGCCGCGTCGCCGTACCAGGCCTCGCGGTCGGCCATGGCGAGCTTGCAGCCCTCGATCAGGAGATGGACGTAGTCGGCGCAGCCGTACGCGGGCAGTTCGGGCGGGAGCAGGGCGAGCTGCTGGAGGAGGGCCGGACCCTGGCTCCAGGGGCCGGCCTTGCACACGGTCCAGCCGTTCCAGTCGTACGTCGCCGGCGCCTCGTAGGACGCGGACCAGGAGGCGAGATCGGCAGCCGTGAGGGTGCCGGTGTGACGCTCTGCGCTGGTGTCCAGGGTGGGTTGGGCGGCCTGCCGGACGAGTGCCTCGGCGACGAACCCGGTCCGCCACACCTCTCGCGCGGCCTCGATCCGCGCCTCCCGGTCGCCCGCCCCGGCGGTCTCGGCGAGCAGCCGCTTCCAGGTGGCGGCGAGCGCGGGGTTGCGCAGCAGTGCGCCGGGACGGGGCGGCTTCCCGCCCGGCAGATACACCTCCGCCGACGAGGTCCACTCCTTCTCGAACAGCTCCCGCACGGTCTCGACGGTCGCGCCGACGTTCTCCACGGGAGCGTGCCCGTGTTCGGCGTACCCGATGGCGTACTTCAGCACGTCGTCCAGGGACTTGGTGCCGTGGTCGCGCAGGAGGAGCATCCAGGCGTCGAACGCGCCGGGCACGGCCGCGGCCAGCGGTCCGGTGCCGGGGACGAGGTCCAGGCCGAGCGCCCGGTAGTGGGCGACCGTCGCGCCCGCCGGCGCCACCCCCTGCCCGCACAGCACCCGTACCTCGCCGTCGGCCGGGGCGAGGAGGATGGGGACCTCGCCCGCGGGCCCGTTGAGATGCGGTTCGACGACGTGCAGCACGAAGGCGCCGGCCACGGCCGCGTCGTAGGCGTTGCCGCCGCCCTCCAGGACGGCCATCGCCGACTGCGAGGCCAGCCAGTGCGTGGAGGACACCATGCCGAAGGTGCCCTGGAGGGTGGGGCGGGTGGTGAACACGGAACGCTCCTCACTGCGCGACAGCCGGTCCGGCGATCGTACGACCGGCGCGGTCCGCACTATTTGCCCTGGTACGCGCCAATGTCCCGGTAATGCCCGGGAAGTGGCGCGGCCCTTCGTCACCACCCGTGCACGCAGCGAGTTTTCGCTTCCACCCCACAGGGAGTCGTGTGAGACTGGCGCTTCTGTCCGCACCGCGGACTCCGTCCCCACCGTCCCCCACGAAAGTGCGCCGTGCGCTCACTCCCACTGCCGCTCGCCCTCACCGCGCGCCTGACCCCCGTGGCCGTGCTCGCCTGCGCGGGCTGGGCGCTGTCGTCCGGCCCGCTCACCGAAACGCAGGACACCGCGGCCAAGGACACGCAGAAGACCCAGTCCGAGAAGTCGTCCGGCCCCTCCTCCACGGCCGTGTCCAAGACGTACTCCGCGGCGCCGGCCCCCTGCACCAGCGTGGCCACGAAGACGGTCACCGCACTCGTGCCGGGTGCCAAGACTGCGGGCAAGGAGATCCCGTCGACGGACACCGCTCTGCGCCGCACCTGCTCCTGGAACGCGCTGAAGGGGTACGACTACCGGTGGCTCGACGTCTCCTTCGAGATCACGGAGTCGGATGAGACGGCACAGAGTTCGTACAAGGAGCGTATCGGCGAGAAGAGCGGCGGCGGGGCGGTCCCGGGGCTGGGTGACGCCGCCTATTCGGTGGTGAACCTCACCACTCAGGACAAGCAGCAGACCCGTGAGGGCGTCGTCATCGCCCAGGTGTCCAACGCGCTGGTGATCGTCAACTACAACGGCAGCGACTTCGAGACGAAGAAGGCGCCGAGCACCGACGAGATCAACAAGGGCGCCATCAAGGCGGCGAAGGAAGTGGTCGCCGCCCTGGCGGCCGGCAAGAAGAGCTGAACGCGGTACGGGAACGGCCGGAAGAGCGACTGCGCTCTTCCGGCCGTTCCCGTTCTCGTTCCCGTTCTTGTTCCCGCACCGACGGTCAGACGGCGTCCTGTTGCTGCCGTGGAGGCAGCAGCAGCATCAGGGCCAGGTACAGCACCATCGAGGTGCCGAGCCCGACCGCCCAGCCGTAGTCGGCGAGGGTTTCCAGCGCCGGGATCGGCCGGCCGTCGATCAGCGGCTTGAAGCTGGCGCCGCCGACGGCCAGCACTCCGCCGGTCACGAAGGCCACCACGGCCCGCCAGTTCCAGCCGCTGTCGTACCAGTAACGGCCTCCCGTGCGGTACAGATCGGTCAGGTCGAGCTTGCCGCGGCGCAGGACCCAGTAGTCGGCGATGAGGATGCCGGCGACCGTGCCCAGCAGACCGCCGACCAGACCGAGCCAGGTGAAGATGTAGCCCTGCGGGTCGGAGTACAGCTTCCACGGGAAGATCAGCACCCCGAGGACACAGGTGGCGAGGGCGCCGGTACGGAAACTGATCTTCCGGGGCGCGATGTTGGAGAAGTCGAAGGCCGGCGAGACCAGGTTGGCCGCGACGTTCACGGACAGGGTCGCCACCAGCACGGTCACCAGCGCGAACAGCAGACCGAAGACGTTGTCCGTCTTGGCGGCGAGCTGTACCGGATCCCAGATGGTCTCGCCGTACACCGCCTGCGAACCCGAGGTGACCATCACCGACAGCAGCGCGAACAGCGTCATGGTCGTGGGCAGACCAAGAGCCTGTCCCCACGTCTGCGCCTTCTGCGACTTCCCGTACCGCGTGAAGTCGGGGATGTTCAGCGACAGCGTCGACCAGAACCCGATCATGCCCATCAGGGACGGCCAGAACAGCTTCCAGAAGTCGCCGCCCCAGCCGAGCTTGGACGGCTGGTCGAGCAACGGTCCGAACCCGCCGGCCTTGTTGCTCATCCAGATCAGCATCACCAGCGCGCCGACGAGGACGAAGGGCGCCGCCCAGTTCTCGAAGCGGCGGATCGTCTCCATGCCCCGGTAGATGATCGCGACCTGGAGGGCCCAGAAGATCGCGAACGACAGCCACATGGTCCAGGCGTAGCCGCCGACCTTCCCGGCGTCGGACCAGCCGTTGCCGATCAGCTTCCCGGCGAGGAAGTAGATCGCCTCACCGCCGATCCAGGTCTGGATGCCGAACCAGCCGCACGCCACCAACGCCCGCACGACGGCGGGGAGGTTGGCGCCGCGGACGCCGAAGGAGGCGCGGGCGAAGACCGGGAAGGGGATGCCGTACTTCGGTCCCGCGTGCCCGGTGAGCAGCATCGGGACCAGCACGATGAGGTTGGCCAGGGCGATGGTGAGCACCGCCTGCTTCCAGTCCATGCCGACGGCGATCAGACCGGAGGCGAGCGTCCACGACGCCGTGTTGTGGGCCATGCCGACCCACAGCGCGGAGAAGTTGTACGTGGTCCAGGTGCGCTTCTCCACGGGGACCGGAAGCAGGTCCTCGTTGGCGTAGGGGCCGCTGGGCTGCGGCGAACCAGGGGCGATCTCCACCCGGCCGTCGGCGAGGGTGACTTGAGAGGTCGGCGGTATGGCCGTGGGAGCGGTGTCGGTCATGGGCAGGCCAATCAAACGAGGGGCGGATCCGGAAAGGCCGTGCGGGGTCTCCGGCCCCCTCCTCCGTGATGCCGGAGGAGGGGAGAACTGGAGTGGGGGGATGGGGAGTCGAGCGGTCTCGGGGGTTCTTCCTGTGCCGTACGGCGGTCCGGGTACGCGGGTCAGCCGTTGACGGCCGGGATCACCCGTGCCCCGTACGCGTCGATGGTGGCCTCCTGGGCGTCGTGCATGTCGTAGACGGCGAACTGGTCGACCCCCAGCTCACGCAGCGCCTCGAGCTTCTCGATGTGCTTCTCCACCGGTCCGATGAGGCAGAACCGTTCGACGATCTCGTCGGGCACGAACGCGGTGTCGGGGTTGTCGGCCCGCCCGTGGTGCGAGTAGTCGTACCCCTCGCGGGACTTGATGTAGTCGGTGAGCTCGTCCGGTACGGCGGCGGAGTGCTCGCCGTACTTGGAGACGAGGTCGGCCACGTGGTTGCCGACCATCCCGCCGAACCAGCGGCACTGCTCACGCGCGTGGGCGAGTGCCTCGGGCGAGTCGTCCTCGGTGACGTACGCCGGGGCGGCGACGCAGATCTTCACCTCGTCGGGGTCACGGCCGGCGGCGACGGCGGCGCCCTTGACGGCCTTCACCATGTACTCGGTGAGGTAGAGGTCGGCGAGCTGGAGGATGAAGCCGTCCGCTTCCTCGCCGGTCATCTTGAGCGCCTTGGGCCCGTACGCGGCCATCCAGACGGGGAGTTGCGCGTCCTCCTTGATCCAGGGGAACCGCACGACCGTACCGCCGAGGTCCGCCTCCTGGCCCGAGCCGAGCGCCCTGATGACCTTCATGGCCTCGCTGATCCGGGCGAGCGTGTTCGGGGCGCGGCCCGCGACGCGCATCGCGGAGTCGCCGCGGCCGATGCCGCACACCGTGCGGTTGCCGAACATGTCGTTGAGGGTGGCGAAGGTGGAGGCGGTGACCTCCCAGGTGCGGGTGCCCGGGTTCGTCACCATCGGGCCCACCGTCAGCCTGCTGGTGTTCGCCAGGATCTGGCTGTAGATCACGAACGGTTCCTGCCAGAGCACGGCGGAGTCGAAGGTCCAGCCGTAGGTGAAGCCGTTGTCCTCGGCGCGCTTCATCAGCTCGACGACCTTCGAGGCCGGCGGGTCGGTCTGCAGGACGAGTCCGAAGTCCATGTGCGCTGCTCCTAGTTGAGGTACTGACAGGTGGAGCGCGGGGTGTAGACGCCGTGACCGGCGTGTCCGGTGTACTCCCGCTCGGTGATGACGAGTTCGCCCCGTGACAGGACCGTCTCGACGCGGCCGGTGAGCCGCTTGCCCTCGTACGCCGAGTAGTCGACGTTCATGTGGTGGGTCTCGGCGGAGATGATCTGCTCGGCGTGCGGGTCGTAGATGACGACGTCGGCGTCGGCGCCCGGGGCGATGGTGCCCTTCTTCGGGTACATGCCGAACATGCGGGCCGGGGTCGCGCAGGCGATCTCGATCCAGCGGCGGCGGCTGATGTGCCCGTCGACGACGGCCTGGTGCAGCAGGTCCATCCGGTTCTCGACGCCCGGCAGACCGTTGGGGATCTTCGAGAAGTCGCCCCGGCCGAGCTCCTTCTGACCCACGAAGCAGAAGGGGCAGTGGTCGGTGGAGACGACCTGGAGGTCGTTGGTCCGCAGGCCCTGCCACAGCTTGGCCTGGTGCTCCTTGGGCCGCAGCGGCGTCGAGCACACGTACTTCGAGCCCTCGAAGTCGGGCTCCGCGAGGTTGTCCGTCGACAGGAACAGATACTGCGGGCAGGTCTCGCCGAAGACGTTCAACCCCTCGTCGCGCGCCCGCGCCAGTTCCGCGACCGCTTCCATCGCCGACACGTGCACCACGTACAACGGGGCTCCGGCGACCTGGGCGAGCTTGATGGCGCGGTGGGTGGCCTCCGCCTCCAGAAGCGCCTTGCGGACCTCGCCGTGGTACCTCGGATCCGTCTCGCCGCGCGCCAGGGCCTGCTCGACCAGGACGTCGATGGCGATGCCGTTCTCCGCGTGCATCATGATCAGTCCGCCGTTCTCGGCGGAGCGCTGCATGGCGCGCAGGATCTGACCGTCGTCGCTGTAGAAGACGCCGGGATAGGCCATGAACTGCTTGAAGGAGGTGACGCCCTCCTCCACCAGCAGGTCCATCTCCTTGAGCGTGTCCTGGTTCACGTCGGAGACGATCATGTGGAAGCCGTAGTCGATCGCGCAGTTGCCCTCGGCCTTGGCGTGCCAGGCGTCCAGCCCGTCGCGCAGGCTCCGTCCGACGCTCTGCACGGCGAAGTCCACGATGGTCGTGGTGCCGCCCCAGGCGGCCGCCCGGGTGCCGGTCTCGAAGGTGTCGGAGGCGAAGGTGCCGCCGAACGGCAGCTCCATGTGGGTGTGGGCGTCGACCCCGCCCGGGATCACGTACTTCCCGGTGGCGTCGATGACCCTCTCGGCGCTCCAGGCCCCGGCGGCCTGGGTGCCGGAGGCGGCGAGGGCGGCGACGCGGCCGTCCTCGATCAGGACGTCGGCGTGGATCTCGTCGGACGCGGTGATGACGAGGCCACCCCGGATGACGGTACGGCTGCTCATACTCCCTCTCCTGCCGTGTTCAACACTGGTGTCGTGCCTGGAGGGTGCCGCCGGTCCGGCCCCCGTGCACCGGACCGGCGACGACTGCGGCCGACTACGGAGCGGTCAGCGGGGGGTAGGCGTCGGGACGGCGGTCCCGGTAGAACTGCCAGCGGTCGCGTACTTCGCGCAGCTTGGCCATGTCGAGGTCGCGGACGACGAGTTCGGTCTCCTTGTCGCTCGCCACCTCGCCGACGAACTGCGCCTCCGGGTCCACGAAGTACGAGGTCCCGTAGAAGTCGTTGTCGCCGAGCTCCTCGACGCCGACCCGGTTGATCGCGCCGACGAAGTACTCGTTGGCGACGGCCGCCGCCGGCTGTTCCAGCTGCCACAGGTACGCGGACAGTCCGCGCGAGGTCGCCGACGGGTTGAAGACGATCTCGGCGCCCTCCAGTCCCAGCGCGCGCCAGCCCTCCGGGAAGTGGCGGTCGTAGCAGATGTAGACGCCGACCTTGCCGACGGCCGTCTCGAAGACCGGCCAGCCCACGTTTCCGGGCCTGAAGTAGAACTTCTCCCAGAAGCCCTTCACCTGCGGGATGTGGTGCTTGCGGTACTTGCCGAGGTACGAGCCGTCCGCGTCGATCACGGCGGCGGTGTTGTAGAGGACGCCCGGCTGCTCCTCCTCGTACATCGGCAGCACCAGGACGATGCCGTGCTCCTTGGCGAGCGCCTGGAAACGCTTGACGATCGGGCCGTCCGGGATCTGCTCGGCGTACTCGTAGAACTGCGGGTCCTGGACCTGGCAGAAGTACGGTCCGTAGAACAGCTCCTGGAAACACAGGACCTGAGCACCCTGCGCGGCCGCGTCGCGGACCGCCTGCTCGTGCACCTGGATCATCGATTCCTTGTCGCCGGTCCAGGCCGTCTGGAAGACGGCGGCACGGATCACTCTGCTCATCGGGACCTCCGGTCGCTCGGTGTACGAGGAGCCTAGGAAGCCGGGAAGCCCGCTTTGAGTTGCACGGTGTCACGCCTACGGGCGTCCGGCGTGCCACCGTGTCACGTCTTCCGGGACCCATGTTTCACCGCCGTTTTCCCTGGTCGTTCCATGTTTCGGGGCTGTTGCCCCCCTGTGCGGTCAGCTCTGTTGCGCGTCGTGCGCGAGAAGCGCGATGTGCACCGAGGCGGCCTGTTCGAAGTCGTCGAGGTCCACGCCGAGCCGTCCCTCTATCGCTTCCAGCCGGCGGTACAGCGCGGGCCGGGAGACGTGGTGGAGCTGGGCGGTGCGGGACTTGTTGCGGCCGGTGGCCAGGTAGGTCCGCAGCACGGCGAGCAGGTCCTCCCCGGCCGCGCACAGCAGCCCGTCCAGCTCCCGTTCGGCGAAGGACTGCACGTGCGGGTCGTCCCGCAGCAGCCGGACCAGTCCGCGCAAATGGACGTCTTTGAGGCGGACGACGGCCGGGAGGTCGAGAGCGGCCGAGTGGTCGGCCACGGCGTCCGCGACATGCTGGGCCTCGCGCAGCCCGGCGGACACGTCGTCCCAGACGATGCGCGGGTCGGCCGCCGCGACGACGGTACGGCTCTCCCCCGACTCGGTCCGCAGCCGGGCGGCGAAGTGCGCGGCGAGCGCCTCGGCGTCCTGGTCGCGGGCGAGGCTGAGCAGCACGGCGGTGGCCCCGTCGGCGAGCTCGGCGACCAGCCCGGGCATGCCCAGCAGACGCAGCATCCGTTCGAGTTGGGCGGGATCGCCGTCGCGGACGACCAGCGGGACGAAGGTGCGCCGGTTGACGGGGAGCCCGGCGGCCCGGGCCCGGGGCAGCAGTTGCCGGGCCGGTACGACGCCGGAGATCAGGTCGGTGAGCAGGCTCTGCGCGGACTGCTCCTCCCAGGTGTGGGCGGAGGTGCCGCCGAGCATGCGGTGCAGGACGAGGGCCTCGGCGGCCCGGTCGGCGAGCAGCCGTCCGCCCGCGGTGTCGCCGCGGTGCCCGCAGAGCATGATCTGCCCCCACCGTTCGCCGCGTCCGCCCAGCTCGGCGCGGATCCAGCCGTCGCCCTCACTGCCGCCGGCCTGGCGGGCGATGCGCTCCCAGTCCCGCAGCACGTCGTCGACGGCCGACCGCTCCCCCGCCGTCGCCAGCACCCGGTGGGCGAGGTTGGTGACGACGACGGGACAGGCGGCGTGCTGCGCGATCACGTCGAGCAGCAGCTGGAGCGGGGCGCCCGCGGTGATCAGTCCCGTGAGGGCGGTCCGTACGGCCTCCGACAGGCTGACGGCGGCGAACTTCCGCCGGACCAGCCGGGACTGCACCTCCTCCGTCAACTCGGCGAAGGGGAAGGGGCGGTGGAGCACGACCATCGGCAGCCCGCACCGCTCGGCGGCGCGCCGCATCACGTCCGGCGGGGCGGGGAACGCCCGTCCCAGGCCCAGCACCACGGCCGCGGCCTCCGCGCGGTGCAGGGACTGGATGTACTCGGTCTGCGCGTTCTCGTCACCGGCGAGCAGCACACCGGTGGTGAGGACCATCTCACCGCCGCTGAGCATCACGCCGACGTCCGCGGCCTCGGCGACGTGCACCCAGCGCACCGGCCGGTCGAGCTGGCCCGCGCCGGCCACCACCTCGGGCTCACCGGCCAGCACCCTCTCCAGGGCCAGGACCTGACGGACCGACAGGGCGGGTTCCAGGGGCTCTACGGGCCCCCAGGGCTCCAAGGCGATGGTCATGGCGTTGTGTTCCCTTGCTCAGGCCTGCGCTACTGCGTGCTCCTCAGCGCGCCTTCGAGGATGGCGGCGCCCTCCTCGGCCTCCGCCACGGTCAGGGACAGCGGCGGGGCGACGCGCAGGGCGCTGGTGTCGTGACCGCCGCCCTTGCCGATCAGCAGCCCGTCGGTGCGGGCCGCCTCCAGCACGGCGGCCGCCCGGTCCGGGTCCGCCAGGTCGGTGCCGGGCTTCGTCAGCTCGACGCCGATCATCAGCCCCCGCCCGCGCACCTCCCGTACGCCCGGATCCTGGGCGGCGACGGCCCGCAACCGCTCGATGAGCAGGCCGCCGACCCGCCGGGCGTTGCCCTGGAGGTCGTGCTCCAGCAGGTAGGAGAGGTTGGCGAGGCCGGCCGCCATGGTGACCTGGGTGCCGCCGAACGTGGAGATGCTGTTGGCGTCCAGACAGTTCATGATCTCGGAGCGGGCGATGACACCGCCGATGGACATGCCGTTGCCGATGCCCTTGGCGAAGGTGACGATGTCCGGCGGACCGCTGCGACCGTGTGCCTGCCAGCCCCAGAAGTGCTCGCCGGTGCGGCCCCAGCCGGTCTGCACCTCGTCGGCGATCCACAGGATCCCGTGTGCGTCCAGCACCTCGCGGAAGGCCGCGTACAGCCCGTCGGGCGGCGAGGTGAAGCCGCCGACGCCCTGGATGGGCTCGGCGATGAGGGCCGCGGGCGCGCGGGTGTGACCGAGCAGGTCCTTGAGGTCCGCGACGCAGGCCTCGATGAAGGCGGCGTCGTCGAGGCCGGCGAACGGGCCGCGTCCGCGTACCCCGCCGTGCACGTACAGCGTCTGCAGCGGGGACAGCGAGGTCGGCGACCAGCCGCGGTTGCCGGTGATGCCGACCGCGCTGAAGGAACGGCCGTGGTAGCTGTTGCGCATCGCGAGAATCGTGTTGCTGCGCCGGTAGGTGGTGGCGAGCAGCAGTGCGGTGTCGTTGGCCTCGGTGCCCGAGGTGGTGAAGAAGACGCGGGCGTCGGGGATGCCGCTGACGTGGGCGATGCGCTCGGCGAGCTCCACCATCGGCCGGTTGAGGTAGAGCGTCGACGAGTGGATGATCCGCCCGGCCTGCTCGCTCACCGCCTTGGTGACCTCGGGGAGCGCGTGCGCGGTCATGGTGGTGAGGATGCCGCCGAAGAAGTCGAGGTACTTGTTGCCCTCGGCGTCCCAGACGTGCCGGCCCTCGCCGTGGGTGAGCTCCAGCGGGTCCTCGTAGTACAGGGCGAGCCAGTCCGGCAGGACGCTGCGATGACGGGCGTGAAGTTCGCTCACGGCCGCACCAGCCCGTCGTAGGCGTCGGGACGGCGGTCGCGGTAGAAGGCCCACTGCTGCCGGACCTCGTCGACCAGGTCGAAGTCGAGGTCGCGCACCACGAGTTCCTCGTCCTTGTCGCTCGCGACCTCGCCGACGAACTTTCCGCGCGGGTCGACGAAGTACGACGTCCCGTAGAAGTCGTTGTCCCCGTACTCCTCGACGCCGACCCGGTTGATCGCGGCGACGAAGTACTCGTTGGCGACCGCGGCCGCGGGCTGTTCCAGCTGCCAGAGGTGGGCGGAGAGGCCGCGGTGGGTGGCGGACGGGTTGTAGACGAGCTGGGCGCCGTTGAGACCGAGTTGCCGCCAGCCCTCGGGGAAGTGCCGGTCGTAGCAGATGTAGACGCCGACCTTGCCGACGGCCGTGTCGAAGACGGGCCAGCCGATGTTGCCGGGCTTGAAGTAGTACTTCTCCCAGAAGCCCTTCACCTGCGGGATGTGGTGCTTGCGGTACTTGCCGAGGTAGGAGCCGTCGGCGTCGATCACCGCGGCGGTGTTGAAGTAGAAACCGGACTGCTCGACCTCGAAGACCGGCACGACGACGACCATGCCCGTCTCGCGCGCGAGCTCTTGCATACGACGCACCGTCGGCCCGTCCGGGACCGGCTCGGCCCAGCGGTAGTGCTCCGGCTCCTGGACCTGACAGAAGTAGGGAGCGTTGAAGACCTCCTGGAACCCGATGATCTTCGCGCCCCGACGGGCCGCCTCGCGGGCGTGCTCCTCGTGTTTCGCCACCATGGACTCGGTGTCGCCGGTCCAGGTGGCCTGGACGAGTGCGGCACGTACGACGTTGGCCATGAGCTGCTCCTTCGACGGGACGTCAGAGCCTCTACGCCCGTAGACGAAGGTCGTAGAGGGACGAACGTAAGCCTCCGGGACGGGCTTGCCAAGACCATCGTCGTTAACCCGCCGAGTCGATCGCGTTTCACACTCCGGTGGGGCAGTCGCGGGGCGTACGGCGTAAGGGGGCGATCCGGGTCAGGCGGTGAAGCCGGCCACCCGCAGAGCGTGCACCAGGTCCCAGTGGCGCTCCTCCGAGACGGTCCTGGCGGCCTCCAGCAGCAGCGGGACCAGGGTCTGCGGGGCCGGGGCGACGCTGCGGGCTGCCTCCTCGGGGGTGCGGACCCGGACGTAGGCGTCGAGCAGCGCGCGGACCTCGCGTCGTCGGCCGTCCTCGACCAGGCCGAGGACGGCCTCTCCGATCTCGGCGGCCGGCCGGGCGACGCCCTGGCGCAGGATCTGTTCGCCGTCGGCCGCGCGCCCGACCGCGACCAGCGCGTCGGCCGCGGCGACGAGCCGGTCGGCGGGAAGGGAGGCGGCCTCCCAGAGCAGGGTGGTCCAGTCGGCGGTGAGTCCGGCGCGCTGGAGTTCGGCCGCGAGCAGCGGGATGCGGGCGGCCGGCCAGTACGCGAGCTCGACGAGGAGGGCGTGCGCCTCACCGCTGCGGCCTTCGCCGCGCAGTCGCACGAGCCGTTCCACCGTCTCGACGGTCTCCCGCCGGGCCACCGAGTCCAGCGGCTCGCGCTGCGGCTCGGACGGCCGCTCGGCCTTCTCGGCTGCGGCTCCGGCGAAGCGGGCGCCGCGCGGGGTGCGACGCGTGGTCGTGGCGGGCACGGGTACCGCGGGCCGGCCGTCGGGCGGTACGGCGACGGTGGCCGCCTCGTCGTCCTCGGCCAGGCCGGCGAAGCGGGCGCTGCCACGCCGGCGCTTGCGCTGCTTGGGGACGGCGGCCGGGGCGGGAGCGTCCTCGACGGGAGTCGGCCGGGCTGCGGGAACGTGGGCAACCGGCGCTTCGGCGTCGTACGCGGGGCCGGCCGCGGGTTCGGGGGCGCGGTGACCGGCGGGGGCGTCGTACGCGTGGCCGGCGGGGCCGACCGCGGGCTCGGGGGCGCGGTGACCGGCCGGAGCGTCGTACGCGTCACCTGTCGGGCCCGCCGTCGGCCCGGCGGCCGGGGCGTCGTACGCGGAGTGGGCGGTGGTGCGCCGGGCGGGGCCGGAGTGCGTGCCCGGGGCGGCGGCGTGCGGGGCGCGTGCCGGGTTCGTGCCGGTGGCCGGGAGCCGGTCCGACTCCGCTATCCGGTAACGGAGTTCGGCGCACCGGGCGGTGGCCCGTTCGTGGTCGTCGTGGGCCCAGGCCAGATCGAGACGGATGGCGTCGGCCTGCTCCTGGGTGGCCGCGGACGGGAGCCGGCGGCCCAGTTCGGCCAGCCGTTCGGCGGCGTAGCGCTGTTCGCGGAGCATCACGTCGAGCCGGTCCGCGAGGGCGTCGCGGCCGCCGGGCCGGGCGTCGTGGGCGGCGAGCGCGGCGGCGTGCAGGGGCCTGACGTGTTCCGCCTGCTGTGCGGCGACCGCAGTGCCGTACTCGGCGGCGAGGTCCTGGAGCACCGCCTCCACCACGTCCCAGGGCGGCACCTCGCGTCCTTCGAGGCAGGCCTGCATACCGTCGGGATCGCGTTGCCAGAACACCGCGCACCAGCCGGCGCGCTGGTCGAGGCGTGACAGCAGTCCGTTCAGGTAGCTCGCGAACTCCCGCACCCTGCCCGGGAGTTGATCCACAGCCATCGCTCGACTCCCGCCCAGACCGGACACTTCCGGTTCGTAGAAAACACCAGCCGTGTTACAGCGCTGCTACGGCCGGTTTGCGAAGCTGACGCGACGGCGGGTTTTTGCGTGATCCGGACCATGCGCGGACAGCGACCCCAGGGTGTCACGCGGGGGCGGGCACGCACAGCCCCGCGATCTCGTCCATCGACAGGCCCAGCACGCGGGCGAGCGCGGCGACGGTGAAGAACGCCGGGGTGGGCGCGCGGCCGGTCTCGATCTTGCGCAGGGTCTCGGCGGAGATGCCGGCGCTCGCCGCGATCGCGGCCATGCTGTGGCCGCCGCGGGCCTCGCGCAGCAGCCGGCCGAGCCGTTCGCCGCGTTCGCGCTCTTCGGGGGTCAGGGGGGTACGCACCATGCGGCCATTCTAATACCGGTATAGTAATTGGCATGGTGGAACTGAAGACGGACACATCGATCGAGGCCATGTACGAGGCGGGACAGGTCGTCGCGCGGGCGCTGACGGCCGTGCGCGAAGCCGCCGACGTGGGCGTTTCCCTGCTGGAACTGGACGAGCTGGCGCATGACGTACTGCGGGCCGCGGGGGCGACGTCCCCCTTCCTCGGCTACCGCCCGTCCTTCGCCGCGACGCCCTTCCCCGCGGTGCTCTGCGCGTCCGTGAACGACGCGATCGTGCACGGCATCCCCACCGGCTACCGGCTGCGCGACGGCGACCTCGTCTCCATGGACTTCGGCGCCGAGCTGAACGGCTGGGTCGGCGACTCCGCGATCAGCTTCACCGTGGGCACGGCCCGCCCGGCGGACGTCCGGCTGATCGAGACCGCCGAGCGCGCCCTCGCGGCCGGCATCGAGGCGGCGGTCGTCGGCAACCGCATCGGCGACATCGCGCACGCGATCGGCACGGTGTGCCGGTCGGCGGGCTACGGCATCCCGGACGGCTTCGGAGGCCACGGGATCGGCCGCCACATGCACGAGGACCCGGGGGTCCCCAACGAGGGCCGCCCGGGGCGCGGCTACCCGCTGCGCCACGGCATGGCCATCGCGATCGAACCCATGCTGATCGCCGGTGGCGGGGACGGCTACCACGAGGCTCCGGACGGCTGGACCCTGCGGACGAACGACGGTTCGAGGGCGGCCCACGCGGAACACACGGTGGCGATCACGGACGCAGGACCCAGGGTCCTCACCGAACGACGGTAGGAACGTCCCCCCACGGGGCGCGGGGCCGAACCGACAGGCGGCCCCGCCCCGCGGGCACAAGCAACGCCGAACGACGCGGGACTCCCTGCCGACCGACGGCCCCGCCGGGGCACCGGCGCCACCCACGCGCCGCCCCGCAGGCCGAGCAACGCCCAGCTGCGCGGATTCCCTGCCGACCGGCAGCCCCGCCCCGCGGGCACAAGCAACGCCGAACGACGCGGGACTCCCTGCCGACCGACGGCCCCGCCGGGGCACCGGCGCCACCCCCGCCCCACGCCCCGCCCCGCGCCCCGTGGGCCCGAGCGCTGCACAGCAACTCGCGGACGCCGGGCGGCGTGTGCGCAGGGGCACGCCCACCCGGGCGCCGGGCAGCGCGCCACGACCCTCGATCCGTGGGCCTTCCTGCGCATGCCCACGGGGAACGATCGTGCGAAGGTGGGTGTAACCGCCCCCAGCCGAGGGCACCCGGCACCGGCATCGCACGTCGATCGAACGGAACGCCATGACCAGCGGTTTCACCGGCCCGGAGGGCTACGGCGACCCCTTCGGCGAGTTCCTGGCCCGCTTCTTCGGCGGGCCCCGCCCCGGCCCCCGTCAGATCAACATCGGCCAGCTCCTCAGCCGCCCCGCGAGGGAGCTCGTCCGCGGCGCGGCCCAGTACGCCGCCGAGCACGGCAGCCGCGACCTGGACACCGAGCACCTGCTGCGCGCGGCCCTCTCCGCGGAGCCGACCCGCGGTCTGCTCAGCCGGGCCGGCGCCGACCCCGACGCCCTCGCGACGGAGATCGACGAGCGGTCGGGCCCCGTCCAGCACCCGCCGGGCGAGGTGCCACCGCCCACGTCGCTGTCGCTGACCCCGGCCGCCAAACGCGCCCTGCTGGACGCGCACGACCTGGCCCGTTCCCGCGGCGTGGGCTACATCGGCCCGGAGCACGTGCTCAGCGCCCTCGCCGCGAACCCGGACTCCGCGGCCGGGCACATCCTCAACGCGGCCCGCTTCGCCGCCGCGAGTCTGCCGCCGGACCCGCCGGACACCGCGCAGACGGCCCGCGCCGGTGACCGTCAGCGGCCCACCGGCACCCCCACCCTGGACAAGTACGGCAGCGATCTCACCGAGCAGGCCCGCCAGGGCCGGATCGACCCGGTGATCGGGCGGGACGACGAGATCGAGCAGACCATCGAGGTGCTCTCCCGGCGCGGCAAGAACAACCCGGTGCTGATCGGTGACGCCGGCGTCGGCAAGACCGCCATCGTGGAGGGACTGGCCCAGCGGATCGCGGACGGGGACGTGCCGGACGTCCTCGTCGCGCGGCGCGTGGTCGCCCTGGACCTGACGGGAGTGGTCGCGGGCACCCGCTACCGCGGCGACTTCGAGGAACGCCTGACCGGCATCGTCGACGAGATCCGGGCGCACTCCGACCAGCTGATCGTCTTCATCGACGAGCTGCACACCGTCGTCGGCGCGGGTGGCGGTGGCGAGGGCGGGTCGATGGACGCCGGGAACATCCTCAAGCCGGCCCTGGCCCGCGGCGAGCTGCACATCGTGGGCGCGACGACGCTGGAGGAGTACCGGCGGATCGAGAAGGACGCGGCGCTCGCCCGCCGGTTCCAGCCGATCCTCGTCCCGGAGCCGTCCGCCGGAGACGCGCTGGAGATCCTGCGCGGGCTGCGCGACCGCTACGAGGCCCACCACCAGGTCCGTTACACCGACGAGGCCTTGGTGGCGGCCGTGGAGCTGTCCGACCGCTACCTCACCGACCGCCGTCTGCCCGACAAGGCGATCGACCTGATCGACCAGGCCGGCGCCCGGGTCCGGCTCGGCGCCCGCACGAAGGGCACCGACGTACGGGCCATGGAGCGCGAGGCCGAGGAGCTGGCCCGCGACAAGGACCAGGCGGTCGCGGACGAGAATTACGAGCAGGCCACCCGACTGCGCGACCGTATCGTCGAGTTGAAGCAGCGCATCGCGGACGCGAGCGGCGAGAACACCTCCGACGAGGGCCGGCATCTGGAGGTCACCGCGGAGGCGATCGCCGAGGTCGTGTCCCGGCAGACCGGCATCCCGGTCGCCAGCCTCACCCAGGAGGAGAAGGACCGCCTGCTCGCCCTGGAGGAGCACCTCCACGAGCGGGTCGTCGGTCAGGAGGAGGCCGTACGGGTCGTCGCGGACGCGGTGCTGCGCTCACGGGCGGGGCTCGCCAGTCCGGACCGCCCGATCGGCAGCTTCCTGTTCCTCGGCCCGACCGGCGTCGGCAAGACCGAACTGGCCCGCGCGCTCGCCGAGTCGCTGTTCGGCAGCGAGGACCGCATGGTCCGGCTCGACATGAGCGAGTACCAGGAGCGGCACACCGTCAGCCGTCTGGTCGGCGCCCCGCCCGGCTACGTCGGACACGAGGAGGCCGGGCAGCTGACGGAGGTCGTCCGCCGGCA
This sequence comes from Streptomyces sp. NPDC088157, assembly GCF_044741545.1. Taxonomy (NCBI): domain Bacteria; kingdom Bacillati; phylum Actinomycetota; class Actinomycetes; order Kitasatosporales; family Streptomycetaceae; genus Streptomyces; species Streptomyces sp. NPDC088157. The sequence goes on along the minus strand of NZ_JBIUSU010000006.1, from coordinate 35,265 downwards.
CCCGTATTCCCTGCTGCTGCTCGACGAGGTGGAGAAGGCGCACCCGGATGTCTTCAACATCCTGCTCCAGGTCCTCGACGACGGCCGGCTCACCGACTCCCAGGGCCGCACGGTCGACTTCACCAACACGGTGATCGTGATGACCAGCAACCTGGGTTCGGAGGCGATCAACCGGCGCGGCGCCGGCATCGGCTTCGGATCGGGAGGAGCGGACGCCGACGAGGAGGCGCGGCGCGAGCAGATCCTGCGGCCGCTGCGCGAGCACTTCCGGCCGGAGTTCCTGAACCGGATCGACGAGATCGTCGTGTTCCGCCAGCTCACCGGTGAGCAACTGCGGCAGATCACCGACCTGTTGCTGGAGAAGACGCGTCGGCTGGTGCACGCGCGGGGCATCACGGTCGAGTTCACCGACGCGGCCACGGGCTGGCTCGCCGAGCGCGGCTACCAGCCCGAGTACGGCGCCCGGCCGCTGCGGCGCACCATCCAGCGCGAGGTCGACAACGAGCTGTCCCGGCTGCTGCTCGAAGGGCGGGTCGCCGACGGCGACCGGGTGACGGTGGAGGTCGAGGACGGGCGGCTCGCGTTCCGTACGCACACCGGCGAACCGCCCGCCCCTGAACTCTGATCCCGTCCTTGTGCGCTCAGGGCGTCACGGCGCCGGACGCACCACCTGCGCCGAGCCGCCGCCGCGCCGTACGGTCTCGGCGGCGGCCAGCCACTTGCCGTTCGGCAGCCGCTGCACAGCCGTCGCCGCGCCGATCTCGGCGTTGAGCCTGAAGGAGTGCCCGATGGCCTCCAGCCGGGCCCGCAGCCCCGCGGGGCTCGTGTCGTTGTAGAGCGCGGGCTCCAACTCCGTCTGGGCGGCGTTGCGCTGGCTGGCGCGCGGTGCGGCGATGGCGTCGACGAGCGGCAGTCCGCGGTCGAGGAACTCGGTCAGGGTCTGGAGCACGGTGGTGATGATGGTCGCGCCGCCGGGCGAACCCAGCGCCACCACCGGCTTGTTGTGCTCGTCGAGCACGATCGTCGGCGAGATGGACGAACGCGGCCGCTTGCCCGGGCCGGGCAGGTTCGGGTCGTGGACGGCCGGGCTCGCGGGGGCGAAGGAGAAGTCCGTCAGCTCGTTGTTGAGCAGGAAGCCACGGCCGGGCACGGTGATGCCGCTGCCGCCGGTCTGCTCGATGGTGAGCGTGTAGGAGACGACGTTGCCCCACTTGTCGGCGACGGTCAGGTGCGTGGTGTTCTCGCCCTCGTACGTCGTCGGCGCCGCCGTGCCGCCCGTGCCGCAGGCGGCCGGATCGCGCGGGTCGCCGGGCGCCACCGGGCTGGTGAGGACCGCGTCGTCCTTGATGAGGCAGGCGCGCGAGTCGGCGTACTTCTGCGACAGCAGCTGCTTGGTGGGCACGTCCTCGAAGGCGGGGTCGCCGACCCAGCGCCCGCGGTCGGCGAACGCGATCCGGCTGGCTTCGAGGTAGTGGTGCAGGTACTGGACCTCGCTCGCCTTCGACAGGTCGGTCCCCTCCAGGATGTTGAGGGCCTCGCCGACCGTCGTTCCGCCCGAGGACGAGGGCGCGATGGAGTAGACGCCCAGGCCGCGGTACGAGGTCTTCGTGGGCGCCTGGAGCTTGGCGCGGTAGGCCGCGAGATCCTTGGCGGAGAGTTCGCCCGGCCGGGCGTTCCAGCCCGAACCCGGGTCCACCGGTGGCTTGTTCACCGTGGCGACGATGTCCTTGCCGAGGCCGCCGCGGTAGATCGCGCCGACGCCCTTGCGGGCCAGCTCCCGGTAGGTGCGGGCGAGGTCGGGGTTCTTGAACGTCGAGCCGACGACGGGGAGCTGTCCTCCGGGCAGGAACAGCTTCGCCGTGTCCGGGAAGTAGCGGAACCGGGTCTCGTTGGCCGCGGTCTGGGTGCGGAAGGTGTCGTCGACGGTGAAGCCGTCGCGCGCGATGCGCTGGGCGGGCTTCAGGACCGTGCCGAGCTTCTCGCTGCCCCACTCGTTCAGCGCGGTCGCCCAGGTGGCGGGTGTCCCGGGCGTACCGACGCCCAGGCCGCTGCTCACGGCGTCGGCGAAGGCGAGCGGCTTGCCGTTCTCCAGGAAGAGACCGGAGTCCGCCGTCAGCGGTGCGGTCTCCCGGCCGTCGATGGTGTGCACCGTGCGGGACCGGGCGTCGTAGTAGACGAAGTAGCCGCCTCCGCCGATGCCGGCGGAGTAGGGCTCGGTGACGCCGAGGGCGGCGGCGGTGGCGACGGCCGCGTCGACGGCGTTGCCCCCCGTGCGCAGCACCTCGATGCCGGCCGCGGAGGCGTCCGCGTCGACGCTGGACACGGCACCGCCGTAGCCGACGGCGACCGGTACCTTCGCAACAGTGGCTCTCTCGGCGGCGGGTGGCGCGGCGGCCCCCACCGTGACCACGGCGGCCGAGACCGCCAGGACCGACAGTTTCCGCGCGACTGGGCGACGCATCCGTACCTCCAGGCCAGGACAGTCCGCGCAGCGTAACCAGATTCCCGGGGCCCCGACAGCCTCCTTCCGGGCAGTGTCATACGACTGCCACACCTCGAACACGGGTACGCCCCGGCCGTGCTCGCCCGCTACCATGCGCGCCCATGAACGACGACGTGCGCAACATCGTCCTGGGCGTGGTCGCCGCCGGCATCAGTGCCGCGCTCGGCTGGTTGACCCGCACGTACCTGTGGAAGCGCAGACTCCGGCGCAAGCAGGCCTTCTTCGGGCTGCCCGAGAACTCGGAGTGCCTGCTCGTCGTCAACCGCGACGCGGGCAGCCCGGACCTCGCGGTGCACCGCCACGACGTGTTCGCGCTCCTGGAACTCGCCGCGCTCATCAAGGACTGCGGCGCGGGCGCCGAGGTGGTCACCCAGGAGGCGGCCCGGCAGGGATTCGGGGAACGGACCGAGTTCTGTGTCGGCGGCCCGGGGTCGAACCGTCGGATGGCGGCCCACATCCAGGCCATGCTGCCCGGCGTGCGTGTCAACACCGACCGGGAACCCGGCCCGGACCGACTGGCGTTCCGGATCGGCGACGAGCACCACCGCATGGACCCGGGCGTCATCGAGTACGTCCTGCTGGCCCGGCTCACCGCCGGCCAACGACGCGGCGGACGACCGGTGTTCCTGTTCTGCGGCCAGCGCGCGATCAACAACCAGGCCGCGACGCGCTATCTCGTCCGCAACCACGAGCGGCTGGCCCGCAAGCACGGGAACGGCTCCTTCGTCCTGCTCCTGAAGGTGATCAACTCCCAGGCGTACGGCCCCGACGTGGTCGAACTGGTCGAGGACGTGACCCGCACGGCGCAGGCTCCGCTGCCGCCCGAGCCAATCGTTACTCCCACGTAACTTACCGAAGGTTACCGCCGATGGGACCGGGAGGTTACCGTCGGGTCACTTTGCGATGGCGCAGGCTTGAGGAGTGACCCGTGGGACGACCGCACCGCATGGCCCTTCGCACGACCGCCATGGGCGCCGTTTCCGCGACCCTGGTCGCCGGCGGGGTACTGGGCCTCGCCCCCGCCGCGCAGGCCGCCGCCGGGAGCGTGCGGTACGTCGACATCGCCGGGGACGGCGGCACGGTCCTCAAGGCCAACGTGGTCACCCCGGCCGACGGCACGCGCCGCCACCCGCTGATCGTGCTGCCGACGAGCTGGGGCTTCCCGCAGGTCGAGTACCTCGTACAGGCGCAGCGGCTCGCCGACTCCGGGTATGTCGTGCTCAGTTACAACGTGCGGGGCTTCTGGCAGTCCGGCGGCGACATCGACGTGGCCGGACCGCACGATGTCGCCGACGCCGCCAAGGTCGTCGACTGGGCGCTCGCCAACACCCCCAGCGACCCGGAGAACATCGGCATGGCGGGCGTCTCCTACGGCGCCGGGATCAGCCTGCTGGCCGCCGCCCACGACTCCCGCGTCAAGGCCGTCGCCTCGCTCAGCGGCTGGGGCGATCTGATCGACTCGATCTACTCCGGCCGCACCCAGCACGTCCAGGCCGCCGCCGTGCTCGACACCGTGGGGACGGTGGTCGGTCGTCAGAGCGCGGAGTCCCGGCAGGTGTTCTCCGCCTTCTACTCCTCCGACCTGTCGAAGGAGAAGGACATCGTCGCCTGGGGGAAGAAACGTTCCCCCGCTACCTACCTGGACCAGCTCAACAAGAACGGGGCGGCGATCATGCTCGCCGGCTCCTGGGGCGACACGATCTTCCCGCCCAACCAGTCGGCCGCCTTCTACGAGAAGCTGACCGGCCCGAAGCGGCTGGAGTTCCGCCCCGGCGACCACGCGACCGCCGAGCTCACCGGCCTGTTCGGGCTTCCCAACGACGTGTGGACCGACACCGGGCGCTGGTTCGACCACTACCTCAAGGGCGCGGACAACGGCATCGACCGCGAACAGCCCGTCCGACTGAAGTCCCGTTCCACCGGCGGCTACGAGGGCTATCCGGACTGGAAGTCGGTGAACGCGAACCGGACGAAGGTCGCCCTCCCGGGCTCCGCCACGATCCACACCAACGTGGACTCGGGCGCGGACGGCGGGATCGTCTTCCTGTCCAGCATCCTCGACCAGGTGGCGAAGCTGCCCCCGGTGGCGGCCGTCCCCCTGCTCCCCCGCCGCTGGGCCGCCGTGTGGCAGTCCGGGAAGTACGCCACCGCCCAGCGGGTGCGCGGGACCGCGAAGCTGCACACCACCGTCACCCCGACCGAGGAGAGCGGCACCCTCGTCGCCCATCTCTACGACGTGGGGCCGCTCGGCATCGGCAAGCTGGTCGCCCACGCGCCGTACACCTTCCACGGGCGCACGCCCGGCGAGCCGTTCGGCCTCGACCTGGATCTGTTCTCCACGGCCTACGACGTCCCGGCAGGGCACCGGCTCGCCCTGGTCGTCGACACGGTCGACCCGCTCTACATCGAGCACAACCCGTCCGGCGCGCGGCTGACCTTCTCCTCGCCGGCGAACGACCCGTCGTACGTGTCGGTTCCGCTGCGCGAACAGTGATCTCCGGCCGCCGCCGGGGCGGGTGGGTTCTGCGGCTGGCGCCGGGCGGGTGGGTTCTGCGGCTGGCGCCGTCGATCAGTGCTTGAGGATCTTGGAGAGGAAGTCCTTGGCGCGGTCGCTGCGCGGCGCCGTGAAGAACTCCTCGGGACTACGGTCCTCGACGATGCGGCCGTCGGCCATGAAGACCACACGGTTGGCGGCCGAGCGCGCGAAGCCCATCTCGTGGGTGACCACGACCATGGTCATGCCCTCGTGGGCGAGCTGCTGCATGACCTCGAGGACTTCGTTGATCATCTCGGGGTCGAGGGCGGAGGTGGGCTCGTCGAACAGGAGCGCCTTGGGGTCCATGGCGAGGGCGCGGGCGATGGCCACACGCTGCTGCTGGCCTCCGGAGAGCTGCGCCGGGAACTTGTCGGCCTGGTCGGCGAGGCCCACGCGGTCGAGCAGTTCGCGGGAACGCCGGTCGGCCTCGTCCTTCTTGCGCCTGCGGACCTTCACCTGGCCCAGCGAGATGTTCTGCAGGACCGTTTTGTGGGCGAAGAGGTTGAAGGACTGGAAGACCATGCCCACCTCGGAACGCAGTCCCGCCAGCGCCTTGCCCTCCTCGGGCAGCGGCTGTCCGTCGAGCGTGATCGAGCCGGACCGGATGGGCTCCAGCCGGTTGATCGCGCGGCACAGTGTCGACTTCCCCGACCCCGAAGGGCCGATCACCACGACCACCTCCCCCCTGCCGACGGTGAGGTTGACGTCCTGGAGGACATGCAGCTCCCCGAAGTACTTGTTGACGTCACGCAGCTCGATCAACGGATCGACGGCCATGCGCAGCCCTACTCACTCTCAGCTGTGTCGTGGTTGCCGCAAACTATCCACATAAGGTCGGCGTTAAGGGAAGACACGCACCTTTCCGCCATTAGCCGTATTTACGCTCCCCTGTTCGGTTCCCGGCCTCAGTTCTCGGCCACCTCGGCGTACAGCTGGGACAGTTCGGGAGTGCCGCTCGCGGCCCACTCGCGCCCGGCGTTGACCACGTCGACCTCCCGGCCGGACCGCAGCCGGACGACCGGCTCCCCGTCGGGCCAGACCACCCAGACCGCACCGGGCACGGTGCGCACGACGACCGTCCCCAGGTAGAGCCCGGCGTCGTGACCGAACCAGGGCAGGGTCTCCTCGTCCTCGCGCCAGCGCGGCGGGAGCTGGTCCAACGCCTCCAACGAGGCGGCCGTGTCGTCGAGCCCGATCCCCTCCCGGGCCGCGTGGGAACGCAACAGCTCACATTCGGAGAGGAGTTCGGCGATCCCCTCGGAGTCCTCCTCGGCCAGCACCGCCGCACGGTACTTCTTGCTCCTGTTGCCCAGGAAAGGGATGTTCATAAGCCCAGCGTGACATTCGCACCGGCGTGCACACCACAGGCGCGCGGGCACCCGCTCACGGCCGATGCCCGGCCCGGACGGGCACCGGCGCGTGGACGGACGGGCCCCGGGCCCGGGCTCAGACTCCGGCTACACGTCGAGGTCGACCACGACCGGAGCGTGGTCCGAGGCCCCCTTGCCCTTGCGCTCCTCACGGTCGACATAGCTGTCCTTGACCGCCTTGGCGAACGGCTCGTTGCCGTACACCAGGTCGATGCGCATGCCTCGGTTCTTGGGGAAGCAGAGCTGACGGTAGTCCCAGTACGTGAAGGGACGGTCGTACTTCAGGGGCCTCGGGACGACGTCCGACAGGCCGGCCTCGCGCAGGGACGCCAGGGCGGCGCGCTCGGCCGGGGTGACATGGGTGAGGCCCTCGAAGGCAGCCGGGTCGTGGACGTCGTCGTCGGTCGGCGCCACGTTGTAGTCGCCCATCACCGCGAAGGGGCGGCTGCCCGCCGCGTCGCCCGCGACGGCCGCCCTGAGTGCCTCGAACCACTGGAGCTTGTAGGCGTAGTGCGGGTGGTCGACCTCGCGGCCGTTCGGTACGTACACCGACCAGACGCGGACCGGACCGCAGGTCGCCGAGACGGCGCGGGGCTCCGTCGCGCCCTCGTAGCCGGGATCGCCGGGCAGGCCCTTGACGACGTCCTCCAGGCCTACGCGGGAGATGACCGCCACGCCGTTCCACCTGCCCGTGGCGTGCACCGCCGCCTCGTAGCCCAGTTCGCGCAGCTGCTCGAGCGGGAACTGCGCCTCGGCGACCTTGGCCTCCTGGAGGCAGAGCACGTCGGTGCCGCTGCTCTCCAGCCAGGCAAGGAGCCTCGGCAGGCGGGCGGTGATCGAGTTCACGTTCCAGGTCGCGATGCGCATGTCCCACAACCTACCCGGCGGGTCCGACAACGCGGGCCCTCAGAGCTCCGCGGACGCTCCCGGCGCCAGCCGGCCGTGCTCGGCGCCGCCGAGGTTGCCCAGATGCGTGTCGTAGATCGGGCGGGCGAGGTCGGTCAGGAGGGCGTCGTGGATGTCGTAGACGCGCTGCGGCCGGACCTCGCGGACGTACTCGATGACCTCGGAGATCTTGTTCCAGGGGGCCTGGACCGGCGCCAGCAGGGTTTCCACCGGGTGCTCGGGGACGGTGAGCGCGTCACCGGGGTGGAAGACGCGTCCCCCGTCGACCAGGAAACCGACGTTGGTGACGCGCGGGAGATCGGGGTGGATGACCGCGTGCAGCTCGCCGTGGACCTGGACGTCGAAGCCCGCCGCGGTGAACGTGTCGCCGTGGCCGACGGTGTGCACACGGCCCGGGAACGCGGCGGAGAGCTTCTCCGCGACGGACCTGAGCGTCCAGATCTCCACTGCCGGGTCGGCCTCCAGGGCGGCCCGCAGCCGGTTCTCGTCGAAGTGGTCGGGGTGCTCGTGCGTGACCAGGATCGCGTCAGCGCCGAGAGCGGCGTCCGCCTCGCTGAACGCGCCGGGGTCGAGGACGAGCGTGCGCCCGTGCTTCTCCAGACGCACGCACGCGTGCGACTTCTTGGTGAGTGTCAGAGCCGTCATGGAGTCCATCCTGCCCCCGCGTCCGGTACGGGGCTCACCCGGCCGGGGGGGGACCGGCCGGAGACCCACCCGGCCGGGGACTCACTCGGTGGGGGTGGTCTCCTCGCGGATCACCTGCTGCGCCACCCTGAACGCGCTGTTCGCCGCGGGTACGCCGCAGTAGACGGCCGCCTGGAGCAGCACCTCCTTGATCTCGCCGGGGGTGAGGCCGTTGCGCAGCGCGGCACGGACGTGGAAGGCGAGCTCCTCCAGGTGGCCGCCGGCGACCAGCGCGGTGAGGGTGACGCAGGAGCGGGAGCGCCGGTCGAGGCCGGGCCGGTCCCAGACCTCGCCCCAGGCGTAGCGGGTGAGGAGCTCCTGGAAGTCCCCGGAGAAGTCGTCGGCCTGGGACAGCGCCCGGTCGACATGGGCGTCCCCGAGAACTTCCCGGCGCACCTTGAGACCGGCGTCGTAGGGATCGGGGCGACCCATGACCTGCACCGGTTCGAGGACGGGGGCGGGCGCGATCTCCGCGATGGCGACGGGCTGCGGAGGCTGCTGGGGCGCCACCGGCACCGCTCTGACGGGAATGCCCGGGACGGCCGTCTGCCCGGTGGCGGAGTCGTAGGCGGGCTGCCAGGCCGTGGAGAAGTGGCGGACCAGCAGGTCGGTGACGGCCGCGGGCTGCTCCACCGGCACCAGGTGCGAGGCGCCCGGCACGACGGCCAGCCGCGCGTCCGGGATGCCAGCCACCAGGGTGCGCGCCTCGGCGGGGCCGGTGACCTGGTCGTCCGAGCCGACCAGGACCAGCGTCGGCACGCCGATCAGGCCGATCTCGGCCCGTACGTCGAACGCGGCCAGCGCCTCGCACGCCGCTATGTAGCAGCCGGGGTCGGTGGTGCGCACCATCTGCACGGCCCACTCGGTGATCGCGGGCTGCGCGGCCGCGAAACCGCTGGTGAACCAGCGGTCGGGCGAGCTGCGGGCGATCGGGTCGAGGCCGTTCGTGCGGACTATCACGCCGCGCTGCCGGAACTCGTCGGCGGTGCCGAACCGCGGTGAGGCCGCGATCAGCGCGAGCGAGGCGACGCGCTCCGGATGCCGAAGCGCCAGCTCCACGCCGACCGCGCCGCCGAACGCGCAGCCCGCGTAACCGAAGCGCTGCACACCGAGCACGTCGAGGGTGGCGAGCAGCCGCCCGGCGAGGTCGGAGACCGAAGCCGCCGGGTAGGCCGGGGCGCCGCCGTGCCCGGGCAGGTCGAACCGGAACACCCGCCACTGCTGGGCGAGCTCGGGAACCTGACGGTCCCACATGTGCCAGGTGGTGCCCAGTGAGGGAGCCAGGATCAGCACCGGAGCGTCTTCCGGCCCGTCAAAGCGGTATTGCAGGGGTGCGGCAGTCGTCTCACTCACTCGACTCACGCTCTCACATCTCACGTTCTCTCACGACGTCGGGTGGAACCGCTGCGCAGTCCCTCCCACGTTGTGGCGGCATCGCGAAGATCCTCGGGACGGACTCCGTATGCCGCTCTGCGGCCTCGAGCATCGTACAGACGCGGCCCGCACGCCCCGAGGCCTCCGCGACATCACCCCCCGAAACGCCGTCCTGCCGTACGCTCGTTCGCTCCCCTCACACCGCCTGTACGGGATGCCGGACGACGGCGTCGAACAGATAGCCCTGTGTGTTGGGAACGGTCGTGTCCGGCTGGGTGCGGCCGGCGCTGTCGGTGGCCCGCGCCAGCAGGGTGTACGCGCCCGGGGCCGACGGGCGCCAGTCGGTGGACCAGCGGACCCAGCCCGCGCGGCGCGGCGCGTCGTGCAGCCGGGCGCGCCGCCAGTGGGCGCCTCCGTCGGTGCTGACGTCGACGCGTACCACGCCCCCCGCGCCGGACCAGGAGCGGCCGGTCAGACGGTGGGCGGCACCCGCCTCGAGGCTCGCGTCCCAGGGCAGCTCCCAGGCGCTCTTGACGGTCTGCCGGGTCAGCGGGGCGCTGCCGCCGTCGGGGTGCGCGCTGCCGAACAGCCGGTAGAAGTCGGTGTTCCAGGGCGAGTAGAGGGGCCTCGCGGACACCTCGATGTCACCGACCCACTTGATCGACGCGATGCCGATCCAGTGCGGCACCAGGACGCGTACGGGGAAGCCGTGGTCGTACGGCAGCGGCTCGCCGTTCATCTCGTAGGCGAGGAGGACGTCGTCGAGCGCCTTGGACACCGGCAGGGGACGGCGGACCCGGCCGAGGTTCGTGCCGTCGGCGGTGACGTAGTCGGGGTCGAGGCCACGGGGCAGGACGTCGACGGCGCCTCGGGCGAGCCCGGCCCGCCGAAGGACGTCGGCCAGGCGGACTCCGCGCCAGCGCGCGGTGCCGATGGCGCCCAGCGTCCACGCCGTGCCGGTGACGCTCTGGCCCTGTTGGGAGGTGAAGAAGCTGCGGCCGTTGCCCGCGCACTCCACGAACGCCGTGCGGGTGACCGCGGGGAACTTCTTCAGGTCGGCGAGGGTGAACTCGACGGGCGTGGCGTGGGAGAGCCCGTCTCCGTGCACGGTGAGCGTCCAGTCGGCTGCGTCGATGACGGGGGTGGAGGTGTGGTTGCGGACGAAGAAGTGGTCGACCGGGGTGTGGTAGCCCGTCCCGGCGAGGGAGGCGAACTTCGTCTCGGCGTTGGTGCCCCGGACGGCGAACCAGTCGTCGGGGAGCGCCTTGACGATGCCGGGCGACGTCGCTGCGGCTGCCTGTGCGGAGAAGGCGGGGACCGCGGCGGCGGTGAGTCCGGCGGCGGCGGCGAGGCGCAGCAGATCGCGCCGGGCGACGCCGTCGGCGCGGGCCTCGCCGGCCAGCCACTGGTGCAGTCTGCGGCGGTCGTAGGCGGATTCGGGCGGGGGAGACATGGGCATGGGTCTGCCTTTCCGGACGCGGGGTGCCTGGGCCGGGACGCGATCAGGGCGTCAGAAGGCGCGGCGCGTCCACGGCAGGAGGGTGGAGAGGAGTGGGGTGAGTGAGGATCAACAACAGCCGCGCGAGAGCAGCGCGCGGGACCGCGGGGCGGGGCGGTGGTCGTCGAGGATCACGGGCGCCATGGTACGAGGCGGACGGCGAACGGGGGCGAGGATTCAGGGACTCGGGGCGGGCGGACCGCTAGCGACGGCGATCGGCCCGGCCGGGGGCAGCGGCCGCCGGGCCATCGGGCCGGGGGCAGCGGTCGGCCGTGGTCGGGGGCAGCGGCCGGCCGGGGTCGGCGTCGGCCGCCCCTCGGGCGCACTTCGCACCGACGGGTTCAGAACGCGTCCACGGGAGTCGGGGAGGGCGGACCGCGAGCGACGGCCATCGGCCCGGCCGGGGGCAGCGGCCGCCGGGCCGCCGGGTCGGGGGCAGCGGTCGGCCGGGGTCGGGGGCAGCGGCCGGCCGGGGTCGGCGTCGGCCGCCCCTCGGGCGCACTTCGCACCGACGGGTTCAGAACGCGTCCGAGCCGCCCAGACCGGTCAGCGCGCCCACCGGGTCCGGGTCCGGGGTGCCGCGTGGCCACCAGTCGTCATGGCCCGGCTCCGACTCGTACGCGTACCACAACCCGTCGCGGCCGAATCGGAGTTGGACATGACCGCGGGGGTGGGTGAGGTGGTTGCGGCTCGGGCGGAAGGCGGGCAGGTCGGCGGCGAGGAGGAGCGGCCTGGCCCGGTCGAAGCGGCCGGCCGGCGGGTCCCAGGTCTCCTCCAGGACGGTGAGCCCGTCCGGGCCGCCCTGTCGCCAGGCGGCCACCGCTCGCGCCAGTTCGGACGGGGTTCGGCCGACGGCGGAGGCGAGCGCGGCGTAGAGGGCGCGGGTGGAGACGGTGAGGCCGGAACCGGGGCGGGACGCGGCCAGTCGTACGGCGTCCCGCCAGAGGTCCAGTTCGCCGATCTCGTCGTGGCCGGTGGTCAGCAGGGCGTGGGCGCGGGCGGCCGCGTCGGTCGCGAGGTGGTCCAGCGCGAAGGAGTCGGGGCCACCCGGTGCGGACGGGTAGGCCGGGGGCTGTTCGGGGTGCGCGGGCAGGGGCAGCGGGGCGGGCAGCGGCGGGAGCCGGCGTTCGGCGAGGGCTTCGGCGGCCCGTACGCCCGGCAGGGGTTCCGGTTCCTGTTCCTGGGCCGCGCGGGCCGCACGGGTGGCGTTACGGCGGGACAGCGCGTCGAGCACCTCTCGTTCCCCTCGGCCGCGCAGCAGGAGCAGCACGAACGGGTCGGCGTCGAGCAGACGTGCGGTCTGGTAGCAGAGGGCGGCCGCGTGCTTGCAGGGGTGACCGCGGTCGGGGCAGCTGCACTGCGGCTCGAGGTCGCCGGGGCCGGGCAGCAGCGGCACCCCGCACTCGGCGAGGGACTCGGGCATCTCCTTGTCGAGCAGCGCGGCGATGTGCCCGGGGCGCTCGGCGGCCGCTTCCAGGAAGCGCTCCCAGTCCTCGTTCCCCAGGGTGCGCAGCCGCACCTGCACACGGTAGGGGCGGGGGCGGCTGCCCTGCACGTACGCCAGGACGAGCCCGGGGGTGACGGTGATCGCGTCGACGTTTCCCTGCTCCGCGTAACCGCGTCCGCGGGCCAGGCGCTTGGGATCGAGGGCGCCTTCCTCGAGGGCGGTGACCCAGGCGTTGCCCCACCAGGTCCCGGCGAAGGATCCGCCGGTGCGAGGGGGGAAGGCGGGGAAGGTGCGGCGGTGGTCGCCGTCCCGTGCGGGGGCGGCCATGGAGCGGGGCGTGTGGGGCGGTTCCTGGGGCTGAGGCAGGGAAGGCGCGCGTTCCGGAGCGATCGGCGGGGGCGCACCGGCTTCCACCGCCCCCGCGTCGCCGGGGTCTGCCTCGGGCTCCCCCGCATCCTCCGACGGCATCTGGAAGGCGCCCGCGAGCAACTCCCTCACTACGCGCGCCCGTTCGTCGGCGACAGGGTCACGCGCGCGGTCGGGCCGCCGGGCTTCGGCGAGGCGGGCGTCGGTACGGGCGTCGGTACGGGGGCGGAGGCCGCTGCGCCCTGTCCTGTGACCTGCCCGGTGCCCGGCCTGCGCCGGGCCTTCGGCCGTGCCCTGCCGAGCCTGCGCGCGTGCCGCACGCAGCGCCTCCCGCGCGACGTCCCCGGGCCGCGAGCCGGCCGCGGCCCGCGTGCCGCCCGACTCGGCGATCCCCGACGGCACGCCCTGCGTCGAGGCGTCCTGCGTCGAGGTACCCGCCGGCGAGACGTCCTGCGGCGATGTGCCCGTCGGCGAGGAGGCGTCCCTCGGCGAGGGAGCGGCCGACGAGACGTCCTGCGCTGAGGCAGACGCCGGCGAGGAGGCGTCCCTCGGCGACGTACCCGCCGGCGAGGCGTCCTGCGGCGACGTACCCGTCGGCGAGACGTCCCTCGGTGGGGCGGCTTCCGGCGGTGGAGTGGGGGCCGCCCCGGAGGGGTCGGCAGCGGCTGCTGGGGAGCCCTCCGCGGCAACGGACTCGCGCGACGGGGCGGAGGAGGGCCGCTGCCGCGGCTGTTCCGGCGCCCGTTCAAGTGGCGTCCTGTGCGGCGGCTGCGGTGAGTGGCTCTGCGGCTCCGTCTGCCTCCGCAGGTGTTCCTGCGACCGCTCCCGAGCCGCCCGCAGCGCACGGCGTGCCTCGTCGGCCGGGCTGGAGGCCTTATCCCGGGGTGCCTCGGCCGGGACGGCGGTCTCCGCCGCGGTCTCGTCCTTCTCCGTCTCCCCCATCACGCCTCCCTCCGCAGCCTGACCAGGTCGGACAGTTCGCGGTCCGTCAGTTCGGTGAGGGCCGACTCTCCGGAGCCGAGGATCGCGTCGGCCAGGGCGCGCTTCGCCTGGAGCATCTCGGCGATGCGGTCCTCGACCGTGCCCTCGGTGATGAGACGGTGCACCTGGACCGGCTGGGTCTGGCCGATGCGGTAGGCGCGGTCGGTGGCCTGTTCCTCCACCGCGGGGTTCCACCAGCGGTCGAAGTGCACGACGTGGCCCGCGCGGGTGAGGTTGAGACCGGTGCCTGCGGCCTTCAGGGAGAGGACGAGCACCGGGGTCGCGCCGTCCTGGAAGCGGTCCACCATCCGCTCCCGCTCGGGTACCGGGGTGCCCCCGTGCAGCAGGTCGACCGGGACCGCGCGGGCGGTGAGGTGGGCGGTGATGAGGCGGGCCATGCCGACGTACTGCGTGAAGACGAGGGCCGAGCCGTCCTCGGCGAGCAGGGTGTCCAGCAGCTCGTCCAGCAGGGCGAGCTTGCCGGAGCGGGCGGCCAGGGCGTCGCCGACGGAGGCGGCCTCCTCCTTCAGGTAGAGCGCCGGGTGGTCGCAGATCTGCTTGAGCGCGCCCAGGAGCTTCAGGACCAGGCCGCGCCGGGCGATACCGTCCGCCGTCTCGATGGTCAGCAGGGACTCCCGCACCACCGCTTCATACAGCGCGGCCTGTTCACGGGTGAGCGGCACCGGGTGGTCGGTCTCGGTCTTGGGCGGCAGCTCGGGCACGATGCCGGGGTCGGACTTCTTGCGCCGCAGGAGGAACGGGCGCACCAGCCGGGCCAGGCGCTCCACCGCCTGGTCGTCCTCGCCGTTCTCGACCGCGCGCGCGTGCCGGGCGCGGAAGGACTTCAGGGGGCCGAGGAGTCCCGGGGTCGTCCAGTCGAGCAGGGCCCAGAGCTCGGAGAGGTTGTTCTCGACGGGCGTGCCGGTCAGTGCCACGCGCGCGGGGGTCGGGATCGTGCGCAGGGCCTTCGCCGTCGCCGAGTAGGGGTTCTTCACGTGCTGGGCCTCGTCCGCGACGACCATGCCCCAGGTCTGTCCGGCCAGGGTCGGCGCCGCCGAGCGCATCGTGCCGTACGTGGTGAGGACGAAGCCGCCGGAGAGGTCCGCCAGGCTGCGGTCGGGGCCGTGGAAGCGGCGGACGGCGACGCCGGGCGCGAAGCGGTTGATCTCGCGCTGCCAGTTGCCCAGGAGGGAGGCCGGGCAGACCACCAGGGTCGGTTCGGCGCGGGCCCGCTTCAGGTGCAGGGCGATGACGGTGATCGTCTTGCCGAGACCCATGTCGTCGGCGAGGCAGCCGCCGAGGCCGAGGGAGGTCATGAGGTCCAGCCAGGCCAGGCCGCGCAGCTGGTAGTCGCGCAGGGTGGCGTGCAGGCCGGCGGGCGGCTGCGCGGGTTGCACACCGGTGGTGAGACGGTCGCGCAGAGCGGCCAGGGCGCCGACGGGGACGGCCTCGACGCTCTCGCCGTCGACCTCCGCGGTGCCGCTGAGGGCGACGGACAGGGCGTCGACCGGGTCAAGCAGGCCCAGCTCCCGCTTGCGGGCCTTGCGTACGAGCGCCGGGTCGACCAGCACCCACTGGTCGCGCAGCCGGACCACCGGGCGGTGGGCCTCCGCCAGCGTGTCCATCTCGCCCTCGCTGAGCGGGTCGCCGCCGAGCGCCAGCTGCCAGCGGAACTGGAGCAGGTCCTCGCTCTCGAAGAAGCCGGTGCCGTCGGTCGCCGAGCCGGGCGCGGGCCGCACCACCGCCGCCGCGCTGAGGTCCTGCGCCAGGTCCCTCGGCCAGTGCACGGCGACCCCGGCCGCCGCGAGCCGGGTGGCCGCCACGCCGAGGAGATCGCTCAGCTCGTCCTCGGACAGGGCCAGGACATCCGGAGTGTCCTGTTCGGCGAGCCGGGCGAGGGGCGGCCAGACGCGGGCCGCGCGCCGTACGGCGAGGGCCGCGTCCACGCGCGCGCGTGCCCCGAAGGCGGCGTCGGCCTCGCCCGCCCACAGGGCCGCCGCGTCGGTCATCAGCGTGGGGTCGGCGAGGCTGTGCACCTGGACGATCGCGGCGCCCGCCCGGCGCGCGCGCTCGCCGTCGTCGGGCCGGTCGAACATGTCGTACGCCGAGAGGTCGAGACGGAGCGAGACCCGCACGCCCGCGTCCATGCCGGCGGCGACCTCGGCGGCCCAGTCGTGCGCGCCGGGCAGCCGCTGGGGCCGACGGTCCGCGAAGGGCTTCCCGCACGCGTGCGGCGCGGCCGGGGTGCGGGGCAGGGTGTCCGCCACGGCGTCCAGGAAGGACCGCATCAGGGCCTCGGGCCGGGGCAGGTGGAGCGCGCCGGGGCCGGGGAGGGGCACCGCGTGGCCCTCGTACGGCAGCGCGGCGGCGATCGCGCGCAGGTGTGCGATGTCCTCCGGGTCCAGGGGGCCGGCCCGCCAGGCGTCGTGTCCCGTGGGTGTCAGCCCGGGCAGCAGCCGGCCGCGGGCGGTGAGCCGCAGCGCGTGCAGCGCGGCCGCGCCCCAGCAGGCGGTCGCCGGGTGGGCGGCGGGGTCGCGGCGGGCCCGCACGAGCAGCGGGAGGGCCTTGTCGAGCGGCAGGGACAGGGCGGGGATCCGTGCGCGGCGGATGGAGGAGCCGTGGCGCCGGACCACGCCGAGCTCCGTGTGCTCCGCGTCCGCCGGGGAAGGCAGCGGGCCGTCCGCCGGGTCCCAGAAGGCGACGCGGCCCTCGCGCGGGAGCGCCGCGGGCAGGAAGACGGCGGCGAGTCGCACGCAGAGGCGACCGGGGTCGGCCGCGGCCGTGCCTTCGGCCATGACGCTCATGCCTTGTGTCCACCTCCGCCCCGCGTGTCGGATCAGTCGTCTTCGACTCTACGGGCGGGGTCTGACAATCGGTCCCGGCGGCCGGCCGGGCCGTCGCGTCGTTGGTCGGGCCGTGACCTGGCCGGGGCCGGTCAGGGAACCGTGCGCGACACCACGTAGACGAAGGGGTAGACCGCGTTGCCGGTGTTCACCACGACGTCCAGCGTCGGCATGGGCTTCTTCTGTTCGTGGACGATGCCGAAGTAGTCGCCGGGGCGGGAGCCGGGGCCCGTGAACTTCCAGCCCGTGATCTCTCGGTCGCGGGCGCTGATGGTGATGTCGTCCTTCTTCAGGTCGGCCCTGCCGACGCCGATGTCCGCGAGGAACTGGTCGAGTCCGACCTGCGTGGTCTGGAACTGCGTGTAGAGACGGCTGGTCTTCCAGTTGTTCGTCTCGTAGTAGGCGACCTGGTTCGAGGGGTGCGGGATCGGCACCTGGTACAGGCGGCGCTGGATCTTCGAGGGCCAGCCCTCGGTCAGGCCGGTCGCCGAGTACTTCGCCTCCTTGTCCTTGCCGCTGTCACGGCTCTGGTTCGCGGAGATCACCAGGTAGCCGGCCGGGACACCGATGAGCAGCACGATGATCAGCAGGGTGAGCGCCCTGCGGCGGATCACGTGCCGGCGGTCCTCCGGCGGACGGGGCGGCTCGTCGGGGGCTGCGGCCTGGCGGGGCAGCGATGCTGTCATGCGGTGTCCTGGGTCGTGCGGGGTGGTGCGGCGGTCATGCGGTGTCCTGGGTCATGCGGTGTCCTGGGGACGGAGCGATACGGAGGTCATGCCGTGTCCTGGGTGCGGCGGGCCGCCTCCGTGAACCGTTCGAAACGCTCGAAGCGCTCCACGCGGCGGCGCTTGGCGCGCCGGAAACGGCGGGCGACCAGGCGGGCCAGGTCCGCGGCACCGACCATGCCTGCCTCGGGGCCCAGCTGGGCGCGGACGATGCGGGCCTCGGGGCGGTAGCCGCGGCCGGTGAGCTGGCGCTTGAACGCGTCTCGCGCGGGGCTGATCAGCAGGTCGTCGGCGGCTGAGACGCCGCCGCCGATCACGAAGCAGGACGGGTCGAGGGCGGCGGCCAGATTGGCGATGCCGACGCCGAGCCACTGGCCGATGTCCTGGAGCAGCTCGATGCACATGGCGTCGCCCTCACGGGCCAGCTCGGTGATCATCGGGCCGGTGATGTCGCCGATGTTGCCCTTGACGTGCTCGATGATCCCGTAGGCGACCGGGGAGTCGGCGGCGGCCAGTTCGCGAGCCTCCCTGACCAGCGCGTTGCCCGAGCTGTACTGCTCCCAGCAGCCGCGGTTGCCGCACGGGCAGCGGTGACCGCCGGGCACGGCCTGCATATGGCCGAACTCGCCGGCGACGCCGTACTTGCCGCGCTTGACCTGGCCGTCCTCCAGAATCGCGCCGCCGATACCGGTGCCGAGGGTGATCATGACCAGGTGGTCCTCGCCGCGGCCCGCGCCGAAACGCCACTCGGCCCAGGCGGCGGTGTTGGCGTCGTTGTCCACGAGGACGGGAACCGACAGCCGGCCGGAGAGCCGGTCGCGCAGCGGCTCGTTGCGCCAGGACAGGTGCGGCGCGAACAGGACGCGGTTGCGCTCCGCGTCGACCCAGCCGGCCGCACCGATGCCGACCGCGTGCACGTCATGCCGGTCGGACAGGTCCAGCACGAGTTCGACGATGGTGTCCTCGACGACCTTGGGGCTCTTGGACTTGTCCGGCGTCTCGGTGCGCAGCTTCTCCAGGATGTTGCCGTCGGCGTCGACGACCCCCGCCATCACCTTGGTGCCGCCGATGTCGATGCCGACCGTCGGCACGCGGGGCGCGGTGAGGTGCGATCGGCGCTCCCTCGTGCCCACGGTGCGGAGTGCGGTGGCGCGGCGGGAGCCGATGGGGGCGGTGAAGGTGCCGTAGGTGCTCATCGTCGCCGATTCTGCCTCACCGCCCCGTCGGACGCCGAGCCGGGCAGCGGAGGGGGCGTGCGGCTTGCGCGGCGCGCGGGTGTGTCGCGGCCGGTCGCGTCCCCGTGCGCCCACGCGCCCCTGGCCGGGGACCGCCCATCGCTCACCTTGTCCGACATGGACTCACCTTGTCCGGACAATACGACCAGGAACGCCCGCTCGGAATTTCAGGGGCGCACGAGCAGCTGGAACTCGAAGGAGTAGCGGGTCGGCCGGTAGATGTGGTCGCCGAACTCCACCGCCCGGCCGGTGTCGTCGT
Source organism: Streptomyces sp. NPDC088157 (assembly GCF_044741545.1). Taxonomy (NCBI): domain Bacteria; kingdom Bacillati; phylum Actinomycetota; class Actinomycetes; order Kitasatosporales; family Streptomycetaceae; genus Streptomyces; species Streptomyces sp. NPDC088157. The sequence goes on along the minus strand of NZ_JBIUSU010000006.1, from coordinate 16,538 downwards.
AGGTCGTGCGCTGCATGGTCAGCAGCGGGGCGCCCTCGTCCTCGGCGAGCCGCTCGGCCTCGGCGGTGGTCGCGGCGCGGGCGCCGATGGACTGGCGTGCGCTGTGCAGGGTGATCCCGGCGGCCCTCATCAGCCGGTACAGGCCGGTGGCCTGCAGCTGCCCGGTGTCCAGGTCGAGCAGGCCGGAGGGGATGTGGTTGCACAGGTACGCCATCGGCTCCCCGTGCGCCAGCCGCAGCCGCTCCACCCGGTGGACGTCGCTGCCCTCGGTCACCGCGAGCGCGGCCGCGACCTCGGCGGATGCCGGGACCATGGTGTTGACCAGGACCGTCGTCGCCGGACGCTGCCCGGCGGCCTCCAGGTCGTCGTAGAGGCTGCTGAGCTCCAGTGGGCGCTTGACCTGGCTGTGCACGACCTGCGTGCCGACGCCTCGGCGGCGCACCAGGAGACCCTTGTCGACCAGCGACTGGATCGCCTGGCGGACGGTCGGCCGGGACAGGCCGAGCCGCGCCGCGAGCTCGATCTCGTTGCCCAGCAGACTGCCGGGGGTGAGCGATCCGTGCTCGATAGCGGCCTCCAACTGCTGGGCCAGCTGGAAGTACAACGGCACCGGCGAGCTACGGTCCACACGGAGTTCGAGCTGCACAGTCGGGTCCACTTCTGGTTTCGGCACGGGCCGAGCGTAGCTCCGTGACCGGTTGACGGGAAGTCGTGTAGTTCGATTGTCCGGACATACGCATTGACAGCGTGCGGCCTGCGACGTCACTTTTGATTCATGCGCATCGGGGTCATCGGGACGGGCCGCATAGGCACCATTCATGCGAACACACTCAGCCGTCACCGCGAGGTCGGATCCCTGATCCTGACGGACGCGGACCACACGCGGGCCCAGGAGCTCGCGTACCGGCTGGGTGAGACGGCCGCCCCAGGGGTGGACGAGATCTTCCGCTGGGGCGTGGACGCCGTGGTGATCACGACGGCGACCTCGGCCCACGCCGAACTGATCGGTCGGGCAGCACGCTCCGGGCTCCCGGTCTTCTGCGAGAAGCCGATCGCCCTGGATCTGGCGGGGACCTTACAGGCGATAGCCGAGGTGGAGACCGCCGGAACGATCCTTCACATGGGCTTCCAGCGCCGCTTCGACGCGGGCTACACCGGGGCCCGGGAGGCAGTGCGGTCGGGGCGGCTCGGACGGCTGCACACCGTGCGGGCGCTGACGTCCGACCAGTCGGCGCCGCCGGCCGACTGGCTGCCGGTGTCCGGCGGGATCTACCGGGACGCCCTCCTCCACGACTTCGACTGCCTGCGGTGGGTGACCGGGCGCGAGGTGACGGAGGTGTACGCCGCCGGGTCCGACGCCGGGCCCGCCATGTTCCGCGAGGCGGGAGACGTGGACACGGCGGCCGCGGTGCTCACCCTCGACGACGGCACCCTCGCCACGGCGACGGCGACGCGGCTGAACGGGGCGGGTTACGACGTCCGCATGGAGCTGGCAGGGGAGCTCGACCAGATCGTCGTGGGTCTGGACGACCGCACCCCCATCGCGTCCACCGAACCCACCGGTCCACCGGCCGCGGACAAACCGTGGACGGGGTTCCTGGAACGGTTCGAGCCCGCCTACGAGGCGGAGCTGAACGCCTTCGTGGACGTCGTGCGGGGCGGACGGGCCAACCCCTGCGACGGCCGCGAGGCGCTTCAGGCGCTGCGGATCGCCGAGGCCTGCGAGGTCTCCCGACAGGACCGCAGGGCGGTGTGGCTCGCGGAGATCCCGGCGGCCCTGGAGACGAGCTGAGCACGACCGTCCCGGGAAGCACCCGGCAGGCGGTGCCCGGCCCGGGGAGCACATGCTGATCCGGGGAGCGCCTGGCCGGCGGGCCGTGGCCCGGTCCGCCCGTCCGCCCGTGCCCGCGCCCGCGCCCGCGCCCGCCGGCTACCAGCGCACCGGAAGGCTGCGCATTCCGCGCATCAGGGGGCCGGAAAGCCACTCGCCGGGCGGGCCGTCGAGCGCCAGGGCGGGGGTGCGGTCGAGCAGGGAGCGGATCGCCGTGCGCGCCTCCAGGCGGGCCAGCGGGGCGCCGAGGCAGTAGTGGACGCCGTGCCCGAAGGCCAGGTGGCCCCGGCTGTCGCGGCGGATGTCGAAGTCGTCGGGGGCCGGATAACGCGCCGGGTCACGGTCGGCCGCGGTCAGGCCGATCATCACCGCCTCGCCCTGCGCGACGGCCGTGCCGGCGATCTCCAGCGGTCCGGCGGCGAACCGGTACGTGGCGTTCTCCACCGGCCCCTCGTAGCGCAGGGCCTCCTCGACCGTGCCGTCGAGGAGCGTCATGTCGGCGCGCAGGGCGGCCAGTTGGTCCGGGTGGGTGAGCAGGGCGTGGACGGCGTTGCCGATCAGGTTGACGGTGGTCTCGTGTCCGGCGATGAGGAGGATGAACGCCATGCCGCGCAGCTCACCGGGTGAGAGCCGGTCGCCGTCCTGCGCGGTGGTGCGGATCAGGTCGTCCAGCAGGTCGCCGCTCGGCCCGGCGCACCGCTTGTCCTCGATCAGGTCGGTGAGATAGGCGCCGAGTCGCACGAACGCGTCGTACTCGGTCTGGGAGCTGGTGGGCGCGACGGCCTCGTTCGACAGCGCGCGGAACTCCGTGCGGTCCGTCTCGGGGACGCCGAGGAGCTCGCAGATGACCGTCAGGGGCAACGGGTAGGCCAGCGACTCCACGAGGTCGGCGCGGCCGTGCGGCAGCATCGCGTCGAGCAGGTCGTCGGTGATCCGCTGGATCCTCGGCCGCAGTTCCTCCACCCGGCGCATGGTGAAGGCGCGGGAGACCAGGGAGCGCAGGCGCGTGTGCTGCGGCGGGTCGGCGGTCAGCAGATGCTTGCCGATCAGCTCCTCGTCGAGGAACGTGGTGCCGGCCCGTGCGGAGTCCTTGGCCAGCCGGGGGTCGGCGAGCGCCGCGCGCGCCTCCTCGTGGCCCACGACGAGCCAGGTCACATGGTGCGCGTCGGGCTCGGGCAGCCGCACCCGGTGCACCGGGCCGCGCTCGCGCAGTCGCGCGTACACCGGATGCGGGTTCCTCCGGAAACCGTCGCCGAACTCCCCCAGGTCGATCACCTCGGTCATGACACTCCCCCTCCCCGGTCACCCTCCGCGACCATTCCGTCACACCCACAACGAGCGGGGGTCCCGCCTAGTGCCCGCCGCGCTCGCGCTCTTCGCCGTCCGCCCGTCCCGCCCGGTCCTGCGCTTCGTCCAGCAGCCCCGCGTCGTAGGTCGACAGGGCGATCTGCACACGGTTGTCGAGTCCGAGCTTGGCCAGCACCCGGGAGACGTGGGCCTTCACGGTGGCCACGCTCATGAACAGTTCGGCGGCGATCTCCGCGTTGGACAGTCCGCGGCCGACCGCGACGGCCACCTCGCGTTCGCGTTCCCCCAGGGCCGCGAGGCGCACGCGCGCGTGGGAGCGCCGGGTGTCGGCCGCGGCACCCGCCGCGTGGTCCATCAACTGCCGGGTGACCGTGGGCGACAGCACCGGGTCGCCGGACGCCACCCGGCGCACGGCGTCGAGGATCTCGGCGGGCGGGGTGTCCTTGAGGACGAACCCGGCGGCACCCGCGCGCAGCGCGCGCAGCACCTGCTCGTCGGCGTGGAAGGTGGTGAGCACCACGACCTGCGGGGCGTCCTGGCGCCCGCGCAGCCGTTCCGTGGCGGTGATGCCGTCCACGGCGGGCATCCGGATGTCCATCAGGACCACGTCGGGCCGGGTGCGCTCGACCAGTTCCTCGACCTCGCCGCCGTCCGCGGCCTCGCCGACGATCTCGATGTCGTCGGCACCCCGCATCATGAAGGCCAGACCGGCCCGCACCAGGGGATCGTCGTCGACGAGGAGGAGTCTGATCGCAGTCATGGCCCTTACGTAATCACGGTGGCGAGTGGCCGGGTTCACGGTTCGCGGGAGTCGGGTCGCGCCGCGGACGACGGGTGTCGCGCAGGGCGGGCGGTGGTGGCTTCGGCGCCCGGCCGCCTCACGGTGCCGCAGGCCACGGCAGCCACGCCCGTACCTCGAATCCCCCCTGCCCCCACGCCCCGTGCTCCAGTCGCCCCCCGGTCAGGGTGGCTCGTTCCGTCAGGCCGATCAGGCCCTGGCCGGAGCCGGGGACGGGCGGTACGTCGCCCTCGGGGGCCGGGTTGCGGACGGTCACGGCGAGGCTCTCGCCCGGGCCGCCGGTGACGGTGACCGCGACCTCCGCGCCCGGGGCGTGCTTACGGGCGTTGGTGAGGCACTCCTGGGCGATGCGGTAGGCGGTGCGGCCGACGGAGGCGGGAACGGCCGCGGCGTCGGTGACGCGCTGGTCCAGGGTGACTTTCATGCCCGCCTCGCGGGATTCGGCGACCAGCGTGTCCAGGGCGGCCAACGTCGGCTGGGGGCGGCCCGCTTCGTCGGATTCACCGGCCCTCAGCACGCCGATGATCTCCCGCAGGTCCTGGAGCGCCTCGTGGGCGCTCTCGCGGATGACACCGGCCGCCCGCGCGATCTCCTCGCGGGGCGCGTCCGGGCGGAACTCCAGCCCGCCCGCGTGCACGCTGAGCAGGGTCAGCCGGTGCGCGAGCACATCGTGCATCTCGCGGGCGATGGCCTCGCGGGCCAGCCGCTGCGCCTGCTCGCCCCGCAGCCGCGCCTCCGTCTCGGCGCGCCGGGCCCGGTCGCGCAGGCTCAGCATCAGCTGCCGCCTGGACCTTACGAACATGCCCCAGCCGATGGCCGTGACGGTGAACAGCACGCTCCACGCCACCGAGGGCCCGTACGCCAGGGTGGGATCCGGGCGGGCCCAGGCCAGCAGCGGGATCAGGCCGAGCTGGGCGCCGCCCACCCAGGCCACGTACCGGAACGGCCGGTGCACGGCGAGGCTGAACAGGGCGACCGTGCAGGCGCCGGCCGAGGTGGTCGCCAGGAAGCCGAGGGGGACCATCGCGATCGCCAGGGCGACGGGCCACCGGCGGCGCAGCCAGATCGCCGCGCAGGCGAGGGCGCCGAGGAGCTGGTCGGCCGCGGCGACGACGTCCGGGAGGTCCCGTTCGCCGGGGAAGGAGTCCGCGACCGCCAGACCGACGGCGACGGCCACGAGGAAGCAGCAGAAGTCGACGGCCCAGTCACGTGCGGTGCGCCGGTACGGCCGGCCGGGGTGCTCGGCGTCCGGGGAGAGTTCCGCGATCACGGCCGACGGCATCAGCCATCGGCGTTCCGTGAACTCGGGCGCCGCCGGGGCCGCGCTGTCGTCTGCCCTCATGGTCGACAAATCTATGCAGCCGAGGGCCGCGACACCTCTCCGTCGACGGAACCTCTACCAAAGGGCGGGAACGACCGACCCAGGTCGCACCGCCGCCTACTTTCGGCTCGGCCGGACCCGCGGTCCGCAGTCTTCCGTCGGACAGGTCCCGACCCGTGGCCGATGGCGCGCGGAGGGTCCGCGGGGCGAGGGTCCCGAGCATGAGGGAACTGTTGGGAGTACTCGGATTTCTCGCTCTGGCGCAGGGCGTCCTGGCCCTGTTGCACGAGTTCACCCGCTGGCACGTGGGCCTCGTGCAGCGCCTCGGCGTCCTCGACGGCTACGAGGTGTACGCCGGCGTCGCGCTCATCGTGCTGGCGTTCGCCCTGTTCGCCGCCTCGGAGAGCCGGAAGCCGGACTGAGCGGGCGGGGCCGGAGCGCCGTTAACGCCGTGAAAACTTCTCGGGACCGACAGCGAATTCCCTTACCTTGTCATTGACATGACACTGTCTACGCGCGTCATCATGAAGCCATGAGATTCCCCCCACGGATCACTCGTACCGGCGTCTCGGCCGCCGCCCTGACCGCCCTCCTCGTCGGCGGCGCCGTCTCCGCCACCACCGCCCACGCCGCCGTCGGCAGCGTCTGCTACACGAAGTTGCCCTCCCAGGCGTACGACACGCTCGAACTGATCGAGCAGGGCGGGCCGTTCCCGTACTCGCAGGACGGGGCCGTCTTCCAGAACCGGGAAGGCGTCCTGCCCGGCCAGACGTCCGGCTACTACCACGAGTACACGGTGAAGACGCCCGGCTCCTCGACGCGCGGAGCACGCCGCGTCGTGACCGGGAAGAAGACCGCCGAGGACTACTACACCGCGGACCACTACGTCACCTTCAAGCTGATCAACTACGGCTGCTGAGCGACCCTGTTCGACCGTTCGCGGCTCGACCGATCCGAGACTCTCGCCCCGCGGTCCCCCCACCTCTGCCGGCCGCGGGGCGAGGCACGTCCGGCCGGGTCACCGGGGGTCACCTCACGGCTGGGGCGTCGTCCGGGAGTGCGCAGGAGCCGTAGCGCGGGTGGCCGTCGAGGTCGTACGTCTGGACGGAGACGCCCGCCGCGGTGATCAGGCCGCCGATGTGCCGGAAGGCCGTGCGCGGCGAGCCCTCGACGAACAGGCCCAGGCGAGCCAGCTCGGACCCGACGGGCACCCGCAGCTCATCGGTTCAGCCGGCGTTCGTCGAGAACAGTCCGCCCGTCGGCCCCTGCTTGTCGCCGCCCTGGGCCTTCCTCAGGGCGTTGGCGAGGCTCTCGATGGTGAGGGACTGGAGAATGACCCGGCCGCTGCCCTCCAGCGTGGCCAGGGACAGACCCTCGCCGCCGAACACGGCGTTCATGACCCCCTGGCGGTTGAGACCGCCGACGCGCTGGACGCCGTACCGGATGCCCTCCTCGAAGGCGACCACGCAGCCGGTGTCGACCTCGATGCGTCCGCCGAAGTCGGCCGGGTCGAGGTCGATGAAGTTGCCGGCCCCCGCGATGATCACCGTGCCGCGGCCGGTGAACTTCTCCAGCACGAAGCCCTCACCGCCCTTCATGCCGGTGCGGCCGCCCTGGAAGGCGATGCCGAAGTCGACGGTGGACTCGGCGGCCACGAACGCGTCCTTCTCGGCGAACCACGCACGTGTGCCGTCCAACTCGAGGGCACGCATCTCACCGGGGAGCACGCCCGCGAAGCCGACCGTGCCCTCGCCGCCCTGGGCCGCGAAGTACTGGAACGCCAGCGACTCGCCGGCGAGGGCGCGCTGACCTGCCTGCATGGCCGTCCCCATGGCCTGGCGCAGCATGCCGCCCATGCCGCCGCCTCCGGCCCCGCCGCCCTGGGGTTGCCGACCGCCGTCGGAGGGGCCGCCCAGACGGGTCTCCATGGTCACGTTCGTCGTCTTGAAGAGGAACTTTCCGGCCTCGCAGTACACGGTCTGGCCGGGCTGCAGGCTGACGACCGCCATCTGCATGGCGTTGCCGACGATCTCTTGCTGAAGGGTCACAGAAGGAGAACGCGGGAGGCGGAGGAAAGAGTTCCGGTCTCCTCGGACGGCGTACCGGGCGCCGGGCCGGACACTCGACGTCCGTTCACCGCCAGCAGGACGGGGTGCCGGCCGCTGGGATGGACCCATGACAACGAACGGGAAGACCCTGAACGGCAAGGTTGCACTCGTCACCGGCGGCAGCCGCGGCATCGGAGCCGCCACCGCCCTGCGGCTCGCCGGCGAAGGCGCGGACGTGGCGGTGACGTACGTGAACGGCAAGGAGGCGGCCGAGGAGGTCGTACGGGCGGTGGAGTCGCTGGGGCGGCGGGCGGTGGCCCTGCGCGCGGACGCTGCGGACCCGGACGAGGCGGCCGGGGCGGTGGACCGTACGGCCCGGGCGCTGGGCGGCCTCGACGTGCTGGTGAACAACGCGGGCGTCGGCGTCCTCGGCCCACTGGAGGGGCTCGCCCTCTCCGACGTCGACCGGGTGCTCGCGGTGAACGTGCGGGGGGTGTTCCTGGCCTCGCAGGCGGCCGCCGGGCGGATGGCGGGCGGCGGGCGGATCATCACGATCGGCACCTGTATGACCCAGCGGGTGCCCGGTCCCGGCGGCACCCTGTACGCGATGAGCAAGGCGGCCCTGGTCGGTCTGACCAAGGCGCTCGCCCGGGAGCTCGGCCCGCGCGGGATCACGGCCAACCTCGTGCACCCGGGCCCGATCGACACCGACATGAACCCGGCGGACGGCCCGTACGCGGCCGGTCAGGCGACGATGACGGCGCTGGGCCGCTTCGGCACCGCGCAGGAGGTGGCCGCCACGGTCGCGCACCTCGCGGGAGCCGCGTACGTCACCGGCGCGGAGTTCGCCGTGGACGGCGGGCACGCGGCCTGAGGACCGGGCCGGGACAGGGCCGGGACCTTCCAGGGGGCAGGACCGCCGTCGCTCCGCTGCCGTGCACGCCCCGTCTCCCGCCGGGATGTGCGCGGCGACGGCGGCCGGCTCAGTCGCCGAGCTCCTGCCGGCGGGCGGCCAGCGCCGCCGCGCCCGCCTCCGTGAGGGAGCCGAACAGGCGGAGGCGGGAGATGCCGCCGTCGGGGTAGATGTCCACGCGCGCGTGGGTGCCGACCGCCGGGGCCGGCAGGACGAAGCGGTGGTTGGTGTCGGGCTGGAGGCGGGTGCGCGGGAGGATCTCCGTCCACTCGCCGCTCTCGCCGTCCCTGACCGACACCGAGGCCCAGCCGGCGCTGTTGCCCTTCAAATAGGCCGTGTCGATCTCCAGCGCGCGGATCCGCGCCTGGGCCGCCAGGCGGTAGCGGATCCAGTCGTTGCCCCGGTCGCGGCGGCGGCGGGTCTCCCAGCCGTCGTCCATCTTGCGGGAGCGGCCCGGCTGGATGGTGTTGCCCGCGGGTGAGTAGAAGAGGTTGGAGGCGTCCTCGGCCCGGCCGCCGTTCTCCAGGGCGACGACGTCGAAGGTGCCGAGCACCGTGAGCCAGCCGGGATCGGGCACGACCTCCCCGTACACGCGCAGGCGGGCGATGCCGCCGTCGGGGTGCTGGTTGACCCGCAGGTGGGTGAAGCGCTGCTCCACCGACACGGAGAAGCCGTTCGCCGCGTGGCCGCCGACCGGTGTGCGCGGCACCAGCGTCGTCCACTTCACGTGGTCGCCGAGGAGCTCCTCGGGGGACGGCGAGCCCGGCACCGAGGCTCCCTCGACCGACACCGCCTGCGGGTAGTTGCCGCGGAAGTGGGCCGTGTCGACGACGATGCCGCGGATCACCCCGGGCGCGCCGAGCCGGACGAGCGCCCAGTCGTGGTCCTCGTCGGTCGGCCACGGGTGGTCGGCGGAGGCGCCGCGCCGGCGGCGCGTCTCCCAGCCGTCCATGATCTTGCCCTTGTGGCCGAAGTGCTCCGGGTCGAACTCCGCGGGACCGGCGACCAGCAGGTTCTCGCGCTGGGCGAAGAACTCGTCGTTGGCGGCGACGACTCCCGCTCCGAGCTGCCGGTCGGCGAGGTTGGCGTGCCGGGTGAAGGGGAAGTCGGCGGTGCGGTAGTCCGCGTACGGGTCGCCGCCGCCGTAGGGGTTCGCGTCGCCGGTGAAGCTCTCTATCGCCGTCACGGTGATCAGGTCTGCCTTTCGGAGTCGGCCGGTGCGGGTGCGGGTGGAGCCGGAAGCGCGGCCGGGCCGCTGCCTCGGTTCAGGGGGTGCGGGTGAGGAGTCGGCCTTTCGGCTCGGTGAACTCGCCGTCGGCGACGATCCGTTCGCCGCGCAGCCAGGTGGACTTCACCACGCCGTACAGGGTCTTTCCGGCGTACGCCGTGACGCGGTTGCGGTGCTGGAGGGAGGCCGGGTCGACGGTGAAGGTCTCGTCGGGCGCGAGGACGGCGAAGTCCGCGTCACGGCCCGCTTCGATCGCGCCCTTGTGGGAGAGGCCCGCGAGGGCCGCCGTGCGGGCGGACATCCATCGCACGACGTCCTCCAGGCCGTGGCCCCGGCGCCGGGCCTGCGTCCACACGGCCGACAGGCTCAGCTGAAGACCCGAGATGCCGCCCCAAGCCGTCGCGAAGTCGTCGGTCTTGAGGTCGGCCGTGGACGGTGAGTGGTCGGTGACCACACAGTCGATCGTGCCGTCCGCCAGGGCCTGCCAGAGCAGGTCCTGGTTGGCGGACTCGCGGATCGGGGGGCAGCACTTGAACTCGCTGGCGCCGTCGGGGACTTCCTCGGCGGTCAGGGTCAGGTAGTGCGGGCAGGTCTCGACCGTGATGCGGACGCCGTCCGCCTTGGCGGCGGCGATCAGCGGCAGCGCGTCGCTGGAGGAGAGGTGCAGCACGTGCACGCGTGCGTGCAGGCGTGCCGCCTGCGCGATGAGGTGGGCGATGGCGCTGTCCTCGGCGTCGCGGGGACGGCTGGCGAGGAAGTCCGCGTACCGGGGGCCGCCCTGCTGCGGGGCGGCGTCGAGGTGGTGCGGGTCCTCGGCGTGCACGATCAGCAGGCCGTCGAATCCGGCGATCTCGGCGAGGGAGCGGGCGAGCCCGTCCTGGTCGAGGTGCGGGAACTCGTCCACCCCCGACGGGGACAGGAACGCCTTGAAGCCGAAGACGCCCAAGTCGTGCAGCGGGCGCAGGTCCTTGACGTTGCCGGGCAGGGCGCCGCCCCAGAAGCCGACGTCGACGTGCGCCTTGTCGGCGGCGACCTCCTGCTTGACCCGGAGGTGGTCCACCGTCGTGGTCGGCGGGAGGGAGTTGAGGGGCATGTCGACGAGCGTGGTGATGCCGCCGGCCGCCGCCGCGCGCGTGGCGGTCCAGAAGCCCTCCCAGTGGGTGCGGCCGGGGTCGTTGACGTGCACGTGCGTGTCGACCAGTCCGGGCAGCAGGACGTCGTCGCCGAGGTCCTCCAGGCGGGCTCCGCCGGGTACGGGCACCTCGTAGGGCAGGACGGCCGTGATCCTGCCGCCGGCGACCGCGACCGTAGCCGGCCGTGAACCTTCGGGAGTGATGACGCGCGTCGAGCGCAGCACCAGTTCAGCGTCGGACACCCGGTCCCCTCTCTTCCGTTTACTCGGCGGAAACTTCCACGCAACGGAATTCAACGTTCTGTTGAAGGAGTCTCACCTCCCGCCTTCGCGCCGTCAAGAGCACACTCCCCCACAGTGCACCCATCCCCGCCCCTCTGGACGTTTCCACATAATGGAATTAATATTCCGACCAGCAGAACGTAGCTACGCACAAACGAGGAGTCAACCGACCGCCGGGTAGGCTTCAGCCCTTCCCGCCAGTTTCGAAAGGAACGCGCCGTGCCGACGTCCAGCGCCAGCACCACCGACTCCGCCAAGTCCGCAAGCGGCGGGGTCCAGTCCCTCGAGCGCGCCTTCGATCTGCTCGAGCGGATGGCGGACGCGGGCGGCGAGGTCGGTCTGAGCGAGCTGTCCGCGAGCAGCGGGCTGCCCCTGCCCACCATCCACCGCCTGATGCGCACCCTGGTGGCCTGCGGTTACGTCCGCCAGCAGCCGAACCGCCGCTACGCGCTGGGCCCTCGGCTGATCCGGCTCGGCGAGTCCGCCGCCCGGCTGCTGGGCACCTGGGCCCGCCCCTATCTGGCCCGCCTGGTCGAGGAGACCGGCGAGACGGCGAACATGGCGCTGCTCGACGGCGACGAGATCGTGTATGTGGCGCAGGTGCCGTCCAAGCACTCGATGCGGATGTTCACCGAGGTCGGCCGCCGGGTCCTGCCGCACTCCACGGGCGTCGGCAAGGCGCTGCTCGCGGGCTTCCCGGACGGGGAGGTGCGCGCTCTGCTCGCCCGCACCGGCATGCCCGCCGCCACGGACAAGACGATCACCACCCCCGACGGTTTCCTCGCGGCCCTCGCGGAGGTGCGGCACGCCGGTTACGCGGTCGACGACAACGAGCAGGAGATCGGCGTCCGCTGCCTGGCGGTGCAGGTTCCGGACTCACCCACGGCCGCGGCCATCTCCATCTCGGGCCCGGCCGGCCGCGTCACGGAGTCGGCCACGGAGCGGATCGTGCCGGTGCTGCAGCAGGTGGCGGTGGAACTGTCGCAGGCGCTGGCGAGCCCCGGCCCGACGGCCTAGGGCAGGCCCTCGCCCCGGGGACGGCCCGGGACACCGGCGCCGGCCGCGGCTCAGCGGCGTGGCGTCTCCCCGAACTGCTCCACGGCCCGGTGTACGTCCGACAGGCTCCGGGCCAGTGCGCTCACCGAGCCGATCGCCCCCGCGATCAGCAGCAACGAGCGGCGTAACCGCGGGAGTTCGGGGACACCGTGGGTCACCATCGCGGCGAGGTCGGCGAGTTCGTCCTCGGCGATGACCCGGTCCGGGAACTCGGCCGGGTGCGTGGCGAGTTCGCGGCGCAGCCGGGAGACCGCGGTCCGCAGTTCCGCCACCCTCTGATCCTCGTCGCCGCCGGTCACTGCCCTCTGCCCCAAGCTCCGCAACACAGCTCTCCCCCCTCACGCTCCGCCGAGCGCGAGTGCGCGCTTCACCCGCCCCGCATCCGCGTGGCGCCGACCGGGCACCGCAGGACGCGCGGGTCAGTAAACGCCACCCGACACGGCGTGCGCCACCGCGCGGACCGAAATTCAGCCCCTGGAAACCGTGCGGACACCGCCGGGTCAGGTATGCAGGACGCATGACACGAAAGGGAAACCGGGCCGCAGACCAGGTGGCGGGCCTGCTCCTCGCGGCGGGCGGGGGCCGGCGGCTCGGCGGACAGCCCAAGGCGCTGCTCGAACACCGGGATCGACCACTCGTCGAACACGCGGTGGGGGTTCTGCGCACGGCGGGCTGCGCACGGGTGCACGTGGTCCTCGGGGCCGCCGCCGACGCCGTACGGGAGCGGGCACGGCTGGAGGGGTGCGTGATCGTGCCGAACCCGGAGTGGGAGCAGGGCATGGGCACCTCGCTGCGGGCCGGGCTCGACTCGCTCCCCGGGACCGGAGCGCGCGCCGCGCTGGTCCTCCTCGTCGACCAGCCCGGCATCGGGCCGGAGGCCGTGGCCCGGGTGCTCGCCGCGTACGAGGACGAGTCCTCGCTCGTCTGCGCCGCCTACGACGGCGTACGCGGCCACCCCGTCCTCTTCGGGGCCGCCCATTGGGCGGGAATCGCGGTGACTGCCACCGGCGACCGGGGGGCACGTGCCTATCTGAAGGAGCACGAGGAGGCGATCACGCTCGTCGAGTGCGCGGACGTGGCCCGCCCGTTCGACATCGACACCCACGAGGATCTCGCCCACCTCGAGTGAGCCGCCCGGCACCGGGCGCCACCTTCCCTCGACGCGGAGAATCTCGACATCAACAAATCATTGAAGTTCCACGATGAGGAAACTAGTATCCACTGCTCAGAAGGGTCCGGCCCGTTCGGGACCCCGCTCGCCGTACCCGGTTCGACTGGCACCCGGTGCCACCGCTGAAGGAAGTGACCGCTCATGTCCGCACCAGCGCCGTCCCCGCTGGCCATCGTCGACGCCGAGCCCCTGCCGCGGCAGGAGGAGGTCCTCACCGAGGCGGCGCTCGCCTTCGTGGCCGAGCTGCACCGGCGGTTCACACCGCGCCGCGACGAGCTCCTGGCCCGGCGCGCGGAGCGCCGCGCCGAGATCGCCCGCACCTCCTCGCTCGACTTCCTCCCGGAGACCGCCGCGATCCGCGCGGACGACTCCTGGAAGGTGGCCCCCTCCCCCGCGGCCCTGGACGACCGCCGGGTCGAGATCACCGGGCCGACCGACCGCAAGATGACCATCAACGCCCTCAATTCCGGCGCCCGGGTCTGGCTCGCGGACTTCGAGGACGCCTCGGCGCCGACCTGGGAGAACGTCGTCGTCGGTCAGCTCAACCTGGCCGACGCGTACACCCGGAGCATCGACTTCACGGACCCGGGGTCCGGCAAGTCGTACGCCCTGAAGGACGAGGCCGAACTCGCCACGGTCGTCATGCGCCCGCGCGGCTGGCATCTGAACGAGCGGCACCTCGTCGACGCGGACGGCGGTCAGGTGCCGGGCGCCCTCGTCGACTTCGGCCTGTACTTCTTCCACAACGCCCGGCGTCTCCTCGACCTCGGCAAGGGGCCGTACTTCTACCTCCCGAAGACGGAGTCGCACCTGGAGGCCCGCCTCTGGAACGAGGTGTTCGTCTTCGCGCAGGACCACATCGGCATCCCGCGGGGCACCGTCCGCGCCACCGTGCTCATCGAGACGATCACGGCCGCGTACGAGATGGAGGAGATCCTCTACGAACTCCGCGACCACGCCTCCGGGTTGAACGCCGGCCGCTGGGACTACCTGTTCTCCATCGTCAAGAACTTCCGTGACGGCGGACCCAGGTTCGTCCTCCCGGACCGCAACGCGGTCACGATGACCGCCCCGTTCATGCGGGCGTACACCGAACTCCTCGTCCGCACCTGCCACAAGCGCGGCGCGCACGCCATCGGCGGCATGGCGGCCTTCATCCCGTCCCGCCGCGACGAGGAGGTCAACAAGGTCGCCTTCGAGAAGGTGAAGGCCGACAAGGACCGCGAGGCGAACGACGGTTTCGATGGTTCGTGGGTGGCCCACCCGGACCTGGTGCCGATCGCCATGGCCTCCTTCGACGCCGTGCTCGGCGACCGGCCGAACCAGAAGCACCGGCTGCGCGAGGACGTCGACGTCAAGGCGGCCGACCTGATCGCCGTCGACTCGCTGGAGGCCAGGCCGACATACGAGGGTCTGGTCAACGCCGTGCAGGTCGGCATCCGTTACATCGAGGCCTGGCTGCGCGGCCTGGGCGCGGTCGCCATCTTCAACCTCATGGAGGACGCGGCCACCGCCGAGATCTCCCGCTCGCAGATCTGGCAGTGGATCAACGCGGGTGTGGAGTTCGAGCACGCCGGTCATACGGTCAGGGCAACGCGCGAGCTGGCCCGCGAGGTCGCCGCCGGGGAACTGGCGGCGATCCGCGAGGAGATCGGCGAGGAGGCCTTCTCGGCCGGCCACTGGCAGCAGGCCCACGACCTGCTGCTGACGGTCTCCCTCGACGACGACTACGCGGACTTCCTCACCCTGCCGGCGTACGAGCAGCTCAAGGGCTGAGTCCCCGCGCGAACCGGAACGCTCACTTGTCCGAGTGGCCCAGGGACTTCCCCGGGGCCACTCGGTCGCGTACGAGCTTCTTCACCGCCGTGGGCTCCGGGAAGCCCTGTTCACGGCGGTCCCAGACCACCTCGTCGTTCACCCGGACGACGAAGACCCCACCCTTGCCGGGCTTCAGGGCCAGCTCCGTCAGCTCCGCCTCGAACGTGGTGAGCAGCTCCTGCGCCAGCCAGGCCGCGCGGGGCAGCCAACGGCACTGGGTGCAGTACTCGATCTCGACCCGCCGACGCGACTCGCTCGGGTCACTCGACCCACTCGGCTCACTCGGTCCGCTCGTGTCACTCATGTCACCCACGTCACTCAGTCCGCCCAGTCGCTCAGGTCGCTCAGGTCGCTCAGGTCGCTCATCCGAGGTGTACCGACCAATCCTGTTCCGCGGCCGGCTTGCCGTGCAGGTCGGGGACCCGCTTGAGCCAGTCGGGCCGTCCTTGCCGGGTCCGCGCCGCGCGCCGGGCCTCGTCGGCGGCGAGCTCCTCCGGGGCGGGGAAGTCGGTGGGCAGCCAGTCCGCGGAGGCCCGCACGCGCGCGTGGAGGTACCGCACGTACGCCTCCCGGACGGTGTCCGGGGTGGCGAACCCCTCTTCGGCGGTCAGCCAGGCGTCCGGGACCTCCGCCACGATCCGGCGCAGCAGTTCCTCGGTCACCCTGGGCGCCAGCTCGGCGTCGGCCGCGCGGGTGTCCGGGGTGGAGTGACCGAGCGCGTGGTGGCGGAAGTCGTACGCCTTCTCGGGGTCGGCGCCGTCCCAGCGGTGGTGGAAGACGAGGGCGGCGCCGTGGTCGATGAGCCACAGCCGTGGCGGGACGGTGCCGAACGTGGGCCAGACCATCAGGTTGGAGCTGTGGACCGTGCGGTCGACGTTCACGGTCAGGGCGTCCAGCCAGACGATCCTTCCGGCCTCCAGCGGATCCACCGGGAAGGCCGCGGCGACCTCCGGGGTGAAGTCCTTCGCGCCCGGCAGGAAGTCCATTCCCAGGTTGAGCCCCGCGCTCGCGGCGTGCAGGTCCCGTACCTCCTGGTGCGGTTCGTGCCCCGCGATGGCCGGGTCGAAGTGCACCAGGACCAGCTCGGGGAAGCGCAGCCCCAGAGCTCGCGCCAGCTCACCGACGATCACCTCGGCGACCAGCGCCTTGCGGCCCTGTGCGGAACCCGTGAACTTCACGACGTAGGTGCCCAGGTCGTCGGCCTCGACGATGCCGGGGACGGAGCCGCCGGACCGCAGGGGTTCGAGGTAGCGGGTTGCGGTGACCTCTCTCAGCATTTTCCAAGGCCCCACTGTTGCTTCCAGCCTCCGGCACGAAGTCAGCATAGTAACCGGGCGTGACAGCCGACGAGGAGTGACCGGGCCACCGCCCGCCGCGGGACCGAGCACGGTGAACACGGGAACGCCGACGTCCGTACCCACTGACGCCCGTGCCCACAGACCCCGTACCCGCACAGACGCCGTACCCACGACGGACACCGCCGATGAACCCGCGTCACAAACTCCGCCTAGGATGATCCGGATGAAGAGCCCCGAGCAGCGGGGGGGGGGGCCCCCCCCCCCGGGGGGGGGGGGGCGGGGGGGGGGGGGTGGGGGGGGGGGGGGGGGGGGGGGGGGGGGGGGGGGGGGGGG
>NZ_JBIUSU010000005.1:493204-880462 GCF_044741545.1 Streptomyces sp. NPDC088157 | reverse complement strand
GTTTCCGACTCTATCAGATCTTTTCTCGACCCGATTTCCTCGGTGCTTTCCAGGTTCTCGCTTTCGCGTTTCCCTTTCCGGCGGTTCCGACTCTATCAGATCCTTTCGGCGCTGATTCCCAGTCAGAGGGGGCTTGTCTTCCCGGCTGTTCGGCCGTTCCAACGTCTCAAACCTTAGCGGATCCGCCCGGCAGCTCCTAATCGGGTTGCCGGCCCCAAATCGAATTGAATTCGGGCACGCCGAATTCAATCCCGTTGGGAGATCGTGCTGTGGTTTGTGGTGCCGCTACTGCGGCGGAGGTGCTGTCGAAGAACCGTTACAGCTCCCCGGCAACCCGAAGAACTCTACGGGCTCCCCAAGGGGGGTGTCAACCACCCCTGTCAAGATCTTTTGGCCCGCCGGGTGGAGGGCAGCTCAGTCCAGGTCACTGAGGCGGCCGCCGGCGTCCGGCTGAGCGTGCTCCACCCGGCGCAGGAGCCTGGTCAGGACCTCACCCAGGACCGTCCGCTCGTCCGCGGAGAGGTCCTGGAGCAGATCCTCCTCGAAGACCGTTGCCATGTGCATCGCCTCGAGCCACTTCTCGCGGCCCTCGGGCGTCAGCTCGACGATCACGCGAACGCGGTTGGACTCGTCCCGTTCGCGGGTCACCAGCCCCTCGGCGACCATGCGGTCGATCCGGTGGGTCATCGCCGCGGGCGTCAGGCCGAGACGCTTGGCCAGGTCGCCGGGCCCCAGACGGTAGGGGGCACCGGAGAGGACCAGGGCCTTGAGGACCTCCCACTCGGCGTTGCTGATGCCGAGGTCCGCGGTCTGGCGGCCATAGGCGACGTTCATCCGGCGGTTGAGGCGGGACAGCGCCGAGACGATCTTCTCGACCTGGGGGTCGAGGTCCTGGAACTCGCGCTGATAGGCCGCGATCTGCTCTTCGAGGGTCGGCTCGCCGCCGATGCCGGTGCCGACCGTGCCGGGGGTGTCGCCCATGGACCGAGTATCGCACGGAGCTCGTTCGCATTGAAGTCCTTCGAGGTGTACAGTTTAGCTTCTAACTTTAGCTTCGAAGTCTTCGGCGCTAAGTACTGAGGTAGCGGAAGTACTGACGCCGCACCAGTACCGATGACGACGACATACCTGAGAGAGGTGAACGTGACCAGGGCGAGGGGCGCGGCGATGCGCCGGATCCACGTGGGTAACGCACTCAGCGCGTTCGGGCTCGGCTTCACCGTCCCCTACCTGTACGTCTATGTGGCGCAGGTGCGGGGACTGGGTGCCATGACGGCGGGGCTCGTCCTCGCCGTCTTCGCCGTGGCCGCGCTGATCGTGCTGCCGTTCGCCGGCCGGGCGATCGTGCGGCGCGGTCCACTGCCGGTCCTGCTCGCCGCCCTGGTCACCGCCGCGCTGGGCGCGCTGGGCCTGGGGCTCGCCGGAAACGCCACCGCCGTACTGGCCGCCGCGGCCGCGCTGGGAGCCGGGCAGGCCGTGATGCAGCCGGCGCTGGCGACGATGATCGTGGACTGCTCGACCGCGGAGACCCGGTCGCGGGCGTTCGCGACGCAGTTCTTCCTCCAGAACCTCGGGCTCGGGGTGGGTGGGCTGATCGGCGGGCATCTCGTCGACACCACGCGCGTGTCCTCGTTCACGCTGCTGTTCGCCATCGAGGCGGCGATGTTCCTGCTGCTGGCCGTGGTGATGTCGACCGTGCGTCTGCCGCACGCTCCGCGGGTCGGCGACGCCCCGCGGTCCGCCAGGGGGGGCTGGAAGCAGTTGCTCGGCAATCGGGCCATGGTGCAGCTGTGTGTGCTGGGCTTCGTGCTGTTCTTCGCCTGCTACGGGCAGTTCGAGTCGGGGTTGAGCGCGTACGGGGTCGAGGCCGCCGGCATCTCGACGTCCGCGCTCGGGACCGCGCTCGCCGCGAACACCGCGATGATCGTGGTCGCGCAGTTCGCCGTGCTGAAGTTCGTCGAGCGCCAGAAGCGGTCCCGGGTGATCGCGGCCGTGGGGCTGATCTGGGCCGTCGCGTGGGTCGTCGCCGGGTACGCCGGGCTGGGCCATGGCAGTCGGGAGATGGCGACGGCCGCGTTCGTGTCGACGTACGCGCTGTTCGGGCTGGGCGAGGCGATGTTGTCGCCGACGGTCGCGCCGCTGGTGGCCGACCTGTCGCCGGCCGGCCTGGCGGGACAGTACAACTCGGCGTTCGCCCTGGTGAAGCAGCTCGCGCTGGCCGTCGGGCCGGCGGTGGGCGGCCCGATGGGTGCTTCGCTGCACGCGCCGTACATCGTGACGTTCCTGCTGTTCTCGCTGGGGATCACCTACCTGGCGCTGCGGCTCGGGCGACAGCTGACCGCCGTCCAGGACCAGCCGTGGCTGGTGCGGCAGCGGGTGGTGGCCCGCGGTGGGACCGCTGTGGAGCCCGTGGCGGCGGAGGCCTGAGGGCTCCCGAGCAGACCGAGCGCATCGAACGGAGAGAGGCGGCCGTCGTCCGAAAGGCGACGGCCGCCTCTCTCGTCTCATGCGCTCAGCGGATCGCCGTCACCAGGGTCGCCGTGAACGGGAAGGTGGTCGTCGCGTCGGGGAGCTGGGCGCGGATCGTGTCTGCGGCGCGGGCGAGGGCGTCGTCGCCTCCGGCGTCGACGAGCGCCTGGCCCCAGGGGATCGCGGAGAGGTGTCCGGCGACGTAGTCCTCCAGCGGGGGCAGGTCGATGGCGAAGGTGAGGTCGCGGCGGGTCGTGGAGTGGAAGCCGGCGCGGTCGAGGGCGGCGGTCAGGCGGTCCGCGGCAGCGAAGGCGGCCCGGAAGGTGTCCGCCGCCTCCCGGCCGTCGAACTGTTCGAGGGTCCGGTGCTGGGCCACGAAGTACGGGGACTCGTCCAGGCGGGCCCAGACGGTGGCGGCGAAGCGTCCTCCGGGGCGGGTGACGCGGGCCGTTTCCGTCAGGGCCGCGTCGAGGTCGGGGAAGAACTGGGCCCCCTGTTGGCAGAGGACGGCGTCGAAGGTCGCGTCGGGGTAGGGGAGGTTGTCGGCGGGGGCGGCGGTGAACTCGATGTCCGGGTAGAGGCGTGGGTGGCACGCCACGGCGATCTTGAGCATGCTCTCGTTGACGTCCGCGCCGGCGACCCGGCCGGAGGGGCCGGCCTGCGCGGCGGCTGAGCGGGCCGCGAAGCCCGTGCCGCACGCGAGGTCGAGGACGGTGGCGCCGGGGTAGAGGTCCACGGCGTCCACGAGTGCGGTGACGAAGGGCGCCATGAGGGGCGCGACGTAGTGTTCGTAGCGCTCGGGAGCGCTTCCCTTGAGGTCGAAGCCCGTTGCGTCTGCCATGGGGAGCTACTAGCACCGGGCGGCGTGTTCGCCTAGGTGCCGCGCGCGGGGAAGTGGGTGTTCGGGTCCTTTCTCGGCCTGCGCTCAGTCGGCCGGTTTCGGCAGGACGAACTCGCACCACACCGCTTTTCCGCCGCCCGGGGTGCGGCGGCTGCCCCAGTGGGAGGCGATCGTGGCGACGATGGCGATTCCCCGGCCGGACTCGTCGCCCGGTTCGGCGCGGCGGCGGCGCGGAAGGTGGTCGTCGCCGTCGGTGACCTCGATGATCAGGCGGCGGTCGGTGCGGCGCAGCCGCAGCCGCATGGGCGGGGTGCCGTGCTGGAGTGAGTTGGCGACGAGTTCGCTGGCGGCGAGGACGCCGAGGTCGTGCAGGTCGGGCGGGAAGCGCCAGCTGGTCAGGACACCGGAGGCGAAGGCACGCGCGCGTGGGGCCGCCTCGACACCGCCGAGGAGCTCCAGGGCCGCGTTGCGGAACAGCTCGCCCTCGGGGCCGGTGCGGGCCGGGTGCTGGAGGACCAGGACGGCGACGTCGTCGTCGTGGTCGGCGGTGACGCCGGCCGAGCGGACGAGGCGGTCGCAGACGACCTGGGGGGTGCCGGTCGCGCCGGACAGGGCGCGCTCCAGGGACGCGATGCCCTCGTCGAGGTCTTCGTCCCTGCGCTCCACCAGGCCGTCCGTGTAGAGGACGGCCGTCGAGCCGGGGCCCAGGGGGATCGAGCCGGAGGCGTGCATCCAGCCGCCGGTGCCCAGGGGCGGGCCGGTGGGTTCGTCGGCGCGCAGGACGGTGCCGCTGTCGTCGCGGACCAGGATGGGCAGGTGGCCCGCGGAGGCGTACACCAGTCGGCCCTCGTTGGGGTCGTGGATGGCGTACACGCATGTGGCGATCTGGTTGGCGTCGATCTCCGCGGCGAGGCCGTCGAGGAGCTGGAGGATCTCGTGCGGCGGCAGGTCGAGGCGGGCGTACGCCCGGACCGCCGTGCGGAGCTGGCCCATGACGGCTGCCGCGCGGACGCCCCGGCCCATGACGTCGCCGATGACGAGGGCGGTGCGGCCGCCGCCGAGGGTGATGACGTCGTACCAGTCGCCGCCGACCGCCGCCTCGGTGCCGCCGGGCTGGTAGGTGGCGGCGATGCGCAGGTCGTCCGGCTCCTCGAGTTCCTGGGGCAGGAGGGAGCGCTGGAGGGTGACGGCTGTCTCGCGCTGGCGCCGCTCGCTGGTTCTGAGGCGTTCGGCGGCCTCGGCGTGGTCGGTGACGTCGGTGGCGAAGATCAGGACGGTGCCCTTGCCGTTGTCCTCGGCGGCCGGGGTGCAGGTGAAGGTGTAGGAGCGGCCGTCGGGGGCCTTGCGGGACTTCAGGGTGCGGGGCTTGCCGCTGCGCAGGGCCTGGTCGAGGAGGGGCATGAGGCCGAGGTCGCGGAGTTCGGGGAGGGCCTCGGCGGCCGGTTCGCCGCAGACGCGCACGCCGAAGGCCGCCGCGTAGGCGTCGTTGACGTAGGCGAGGCGGTGGTCGGGGCCGTGCACGAGGGCGACGAGGGCCGGGACGCGGTCGAGGACCTCACGGACCGGGAGTTCGTCGACGGCGGGCACCGGGGGCGGCTCGTCGGTGAGTTGTTCGGCGCGGGCCGCGGGTACGGAGCCTTCGCTCCGCCGGTCCGTGGTGGTGACCGGGTGCTCGGCTCGCGCGGCGGCGCGGCGCTGCGTTCCGGGGAGCCGGGCGCTCCAGCGCGTGAAGTTCACGAATCCTTGCCTCGTGTAGTCGTCGGCGGCCGGCTCCGGGCCCTGCCTGGGCTCCGGGGGCCGCGCGGCGGTGACCGCACATTGTTGCAGCACCCGGGATGTGGAGCACGGGGAGCAGTCTCTTGGGTCGGGGGGCGGGTGGTGGCCCGGCGGGAAGGGCTCGGGAGGGGCTGGGGCACGGAGCAGTCTGGCAGTGTGGCCGCCGTCCGGCCGACATTCGTCAGACGTGGGGGCGGCCGGTGGAGTTCCTGGTTCGGGTCAGGACGACCCCTTCGGGTCGCCGGAAGACTCGTCAGAAGGCTTTCCACCGGCAGCGAGTTCGAACTCCGCGCGGGGATGTTCGAGGGATCCCAGAGAAACGATCTCCCGTTTGAAGAGCCCGGAGAGGGTCCATTCGGCGAGCACGCGCGCTTTGCGGTTGAAGGTGGGCACGCGGCTGAGGTGGTACGCGCGGTGCATGAACCAGGCCGGGTAGCCCTTGAGCTTGCGCCCGTACACGTGCGCGACGCCCTGGTGGAGTCCGAGCGAGGCGACCGAGCCGACGTACTTGTGGGAGTACGTCCGGAGGGTTTCGCCGCGCAGGGAGCGCACGATGTTGTCGGCGAGGACCTTGGCCTGGCGGACGGCGTGCTGGGCGTTCGGGGCGGTCTCCTTGCCGGGCTCGCCTGCCGTCACGTCGGGGACGGCGGCGGCGTCTCCGGCCGCCCACGCGTGCGTGGCGCCGTCGATGGTCAGCTCAGGGGTGCATTTCAGCCGACCTCGTTCGTTCAGCGGGAGGTCGGTGGCGGCGAGCAGCGGGTGGGGTTTCACTCCGGCGGTCCACACGACCGTACGGGTCGGGAAGCGGGCGCCGTCGCTGAGGACGGCGATCCGGTCGGCGCAGGACTCCAGGCGGGTGTCGAGGCGTACGTCGATGTTGCGGCGGCGCAGCTCACTGACGGTGTAGCGGCCCATGTCGGCGCCGACCTCCGGCAGGATCCGGTCGGAGGCCTCGACCAGGATCCACTTCATGTCCTCGGGCTTGACGTTGTGGTAGTAGCGCGTGGTGTAGCGGGCCATGTCCTCCAGCTCGCCGAGCGCCTCCACGCCCGCGTAGCCGCCGCCGACGAAGACGAAGGTGAGTGCCGCGTCGCGGATCGCGGGGTCGCGGGTGGAGGAGGCGATGTCCATCTGTTCGATGACGTGGTTGCGCAGCCCGATGGCCTCCTCGACGGTCTTGAAGCCGATGGCGTGGTCGGCCAGGCCCGGGATGGGGAGCGTGCGGGAGACGGAACCGGGCGCGAGGACGAGTTCGTCGTACGTCAGCTGCTGCGGGCCGGTGCCCTCCTCGTCGGTGGCGAGGGTGGTGAGGGTGGCGGTGCGCTTGGCGTGGTCGACGGCGGTGACCTCGCCGACCACGACCCGGCAGTGCGGCAGGACGCGGCGCAGCGGCACGACGACGTGCCGGGGGGAGATGGAGCCCGCGGCCGCCTCGGGGAGGAAGGGCTGGTAGGTCATGTACGGGTCGGGTGTGACGACCGTGATCTCGGCCTCGCCCCGGCCGAGTTCCTGTTTCAGCTTCCGCTGGAGCCGCAGGGCCGTGTACATCCCGACGTAGCCGCCGCCGACAACGAGAATGCGCGCACGTTCCTTCACCATCCCATGACGCACCGGACGCCGGAGTTTGTCCACAGCCCCGGCAATTTGTGTGACCTCGAGCCGGGCGGGCGCAGGGTTGGCCGAAACACCGGCGTACTGGGCAGGAGTGCAGGTCAGCGGCTGTGCGCCGGGGTGCGGGATGGGGCGCAATCGGGACGTATAAGACCCGTACTCCGATCGGGGGGCGCTCCGTGCGGAACCTGCCCCTTCTGAATTGACTCCCTCTCAACTATGTTCGTGTGTCGACGGGGTGTCAGGGGGAGTGCTCTGCGGGTCTGCGACGGGCGGGCCCGGGATGCCGTCCCCTGTGTTCCACGCCCCCGACTTTCGATGGCGGGGAGAGTCTCCGGGGGGAGACGTCATTACCGGGGGATCATTCATGCACATTCAGAACTCGCATTGGTCGTCCACGTCCGCACTGCCACCCGGCGGCGCGGTCGGTGCGACGATGGGCATCGGACGTGGAGAGGGCGCGCGGACAGCGCCGCTTCGCGTGGACGCACAGCGCAATCTGGAACACGTACTGCGGGCGGCACGCGAAGTGTTCGGCGAGCTGGGTTACGGCGCGCCGATGGAGGACGTGGCGCGGCGCGCCCGGGTCGGGGTCGGCACGGTGTACCGGCGCTTCCCGAGCAAGGACGTCCTGGTGCGGCGGATAGCCGAGGAGGAGACGTCCCGGCTGACCGATCAGGCGCGGGCGGCGCTCGGCCAGGAGGACGAGCCGTGGTCGGCGCTGTCGCGCTTCCTGCGGACGTCCGTGTCGTCCGGCGCCGGGCGGCTGCTGCCGCCGCAGGTGCTGCGGGTCGGGGTCTCGGAGGACGGCGCCGAGGGGGTGCCGGCGGACGAGGCACGGGTGCCGCAGCAGCGGACCCAGTCGGGTGGCGGCGAGCTGCGGCTCGTCGCGGGCGACGGCACCACGGCCGCTGTCGACGACGCCGGGGCGGCGACGCTGCTCCAGGTCGTGGGCCGGCTCGTGGAACGGGCGCGGGAGGCGGGTGAGCTGCGGACCGACGTGTCGGTGTCGGACGTGCTGCTGGTCATCGCGACGGCGGCCCCCTCGCTGCCGGATCCGGCCCAGCAGGCGGCGGCCTCGGCGCGGCTGCTGGACATCCTGCTGGAAGGCTTGCGGTCGCGTCCCTCGTCGTGAGGGCCGGGACCGGCGCCGTCGGCGGTGTCCGGGCGGGTGGCTCGAAAGGGTGATTGTGGGGTGGGGGCGCGGCGCCCTCACCCCATACCCATGACGCCGGACATCTTCGGCATTTCAGTCATGATCCTCAACTGCTGCCCAGAACAAGGCAGTTGAACCTACCCCGTACGGGTGACCGCCAGTACTGGTCTGCGTCAGTTGCCCACGGACGAGTGGATGGCTCGTCGCGCGGGGTCCTGACCAAAAGCCAATATGGCACTCTGACCCGGTGGCCAGGACTGGTGGGGCAGGCGGCGGGGGCTTTCCGCGATGAGTGTCGACGGCGGGGACGAGTCACCCGGTTCGAACGGTGACGGTGACACGGAGGCCGACGGCCTGGCCGCACCGCAGGTGCCGAACCAGGGTGGACGCGCGAGCGGCCGGCCGGGCGGTCCTCCGGGCAGCCCGCTGGGCCATCCGACGGCCCGTCCACCGGCCCGTCAGCCGGCCGGCCCGGCCGAGGGCAGTGTTCCGGCGCAGCGCGAGCGGCGCGTCGAGGGCGTCCTGCCGCCGCGGGACATGCCGACCGCCGACACCGACCTGATCGGCCGGATGCGCTCGGGTGACGACACGGCGTACGAGGAGCTCTACCGGCGTCACGCCGACGCCGTGCGCCGCTACGCCCGCACCTGCTGCCGGGACGCGCACACCGCCGACGACCTCACCGCCGAGGTCTTCGCCCGCATGCTCCAGGCGGTGCGCGGCGGCTCCGGACCCGAGTACGCCGTCCGCGCCTACCTCCTCACCTGCGTCCGGCGGGTGGCCGCCGGCTGGACCCGGTCGGCGAAGCGCGAGCAGCTCGTCGACGACTTCGCGGTGTTCGCCGCGCAGTCCCGCTCCTCCGAAGTCGCCGACGACACCGGCTCCAGCGGCTCCTTCGGAGCGGGCCTGGACCTGGGCGCCGACGTCCGCGCGATGCACGAGGCCGAGCAGTCCATGGCCATGCAGGCCTTCCGCTCGCTGCCCGAACGCTGGCAGGCGGTGCTGTGGCACACCGAGGTCGAGGACGAGTCGCCGAGCGAGGTCGCCATGCTCTTCGGCCTCGACGCCAACGGCACGCGCGTGCTCGCCAGCCGCGCCCGTGAGGGCCTGAAGCAGGCTTATCTCCAGGCCCATGTCAGCGCCACCCTCACCAACGACGAGGAGTGCGCACGCTACGCCGACCAGCTCGGCGGCTACGCCCGCCGCCGGCTGCGCACCCGCGCCGAACGGGGCCTGCGCAAGCATCTGGAGGAGTGCGCCAAGTGCAGGCTGGCCGCCCTGCAGATCGAGGAGGTCGCCAGCAGCATCCCCGCCGTCGTGCCGCTCGCGGTCATCGGCTGGTTCGGCGCCGCCGGGTACGCCAAGGCCGTCGCGCTCATCGCCGGCGGTGCCGGGGCGGCGGGCGCGGCCGCGGCCGCGAGCGGTTCCTCGGGCGGGGCGGGCGTCGGGAGCGGCGCGCCGGCCGCGGAGGGGCTGGGCGCGCCCGTGAAGGCCGGTATCGCGGCCGGTGTGGTCGCGGTGGCGGCCGCGGCGGTGGCCCTCGCCCTCGTCGGCCACGACGCCCCGGCCGGGCGGCCCGAGGCCGGACCTTCGGCGTCCGCGCCGGCCCCGGTCGCGCGGCCCGAGGAGCCGACACCCACGCCGACGCCGTCGAAGGAGCGCGAACCGGCACCGCCGGTGATCGTCCCGGCGGCCGCCCCGACGTCGGCCCCCGTCCCGGGACGGACGCCCAGCCCGACACCGACACCCACACCGACATCGACCCCGACCTCCGCTCTCCCCCCTGAAGCCGACCCGACTCCGCCGCCCGCTCCGACATCCACGCCCACGCCCACTCCGCCACCCGCGCCGACGGTCTATCCGCTGAGCGGGCTGTCCTTCGACGTCGCCGGCGACGGGACCGGACCGGAGATCCGGCTGCGCGCCAGCAGCTGGCTGTGGCAGCGGTACGGGCTGTCCATCGCGGACCGGCGGTACGAGCGCGGGGTGACCGTGCACGGCGACTCCTCCGTCACCGTCGATCTCAACCGGGCGTGCACGTCCTACGACGCGCTCGTCGGCGTCGACGACCTGACGATGAAGCTCGGCAAGGTCTCCTTCGCCGTCTACGCCGACGGGAACCGGCTCTGGTCGTCCGGGGTGATCGAGGGCGGCGACCCGGCCGTCCCGGTCCATGTGGATCTGACCGGCCGCACCACGGTGCGTCTGGTGACCGAGCCGCACAGCGGCCTCGACTCGGTGGCGCTCGCGGACTGGGCGGAGTCCGGGTTCACCTGCTCGTAGGCGCCTCAGTGGTCTCCACCGGCCTTCCGGCCGGGTGGTCGCGCACGCTCTCCGTGAGTTCGCCCAGGGCGGCGGTCACCGTCAGGGGCGTGCCCCGGAGCCGCTCGGCCGCGTAGCGCTGGGCGCCGAGCGCGTCGCGGGCCGCGGCCTCGGCCCGCTCGGCCCCGGCTCGCTGCGGACTGGGGCGCGGATGGGGGCCGCGCAGGCCGTCGGCGGCCGCGAGCAGTCGGACCGCGCGCGCGAAGTCGTCGAGCTGGACCAGCAGTTCCGCCGCGCCGTCCAGGATCGACGAGGTGACCGCCTCGGCGCACTGGTCGGCCACCGCTTGGCGCAGCGTGTCGGCGAACATCCGCAGACCGTGCTCCGGGCCGGACTCGACGGCGGTCAGGCCCGCGTCGAGCGCGTTCAGCGCCGCCGTGAACTGCGGCGGCGGGGTGCCCGCCCCGGCCGCCGCGCGGGTCTCGTCGCAGCACACGCGCGCGTGGGCCACGTCCCCCTCCTGCAGCGCGATGTGACCGCGCAGCAGGAGGACGAACGCCCGGACGTCCGGCACGCCGTAGCGGTCCGCGGCGCTGTTCGCCTCGTCCAGCGCGGCCATGGCGCCGTCGACGTCACCCGAGCGGTAGGCGATCTCCGCCAGCCGGGCGATGAGAAACGGCGACTCGGCGTACGCCCCGACCTCATAGGCGAGGCGCAGTGCCTCGCGGTACTCCCGCTCCGCCTCCGCGAAGCGGCTGCGCGCCATCTCCGCCTCACCCACCGCGCCGCACACCTGGGCACGCATCCAGCGGTCGCCGACGCGCAGGCTGAGCACCCGCAGTTCCGCCAGGTCGTCGTCCACGCCGTGCAGTCCGCCGGGCGAGTCGACGACCATGTGGGTGCGGAACATCAGGGCGCAGCCGAGCTCCCAGTCGCCGCCGTGCACACGGCAGTTGGCGACGGCCACGTCCAGGACTCCCCGGACGTCCACCATGTCCCGCATCTGGAAGGCGGTCAGCGGCCAGAGCAGGCCGGGCATCCGCGCCGCTCGCGGGCCACCCGGTTCATAGTCGGCGCGCAGCCGGACCAGGTACTCCTGGTAGCGCGGGTCCGCCACGACGCCCTTCGGCTCGGACTCCGACAACAGGAACAGGTGCAACATCCGCAGGTTCATCCGCTGCGCGTGCCGGGGGTGGGCCTCCTCCGTGGCGGCGGGCGTCCTGAGGAAGGCCTCGACGGGGTCCAGGGCGGCCATACGGTCGGCGAGGTCGGCGGGGACGGTGCGATCGGTGGAGAGGGTCGGATCGATGGGTACCGCGGGCTCGGTGAAGGTCGTGGGATCGGTGGAGGCCGCGGGATCGGTAGCGGCCGTGGGATCAGCGGAGGCCGCGGGATCGGTGAAGGTCGTGGGATCGGCGGACGCCGCGGGATCGGTAGCGGCCGTGGGATCGGTGAAGGTCGTGGGATCGGTAGCGGCCGTGGAGGCCGTGGTGTCGGCGGGGTCGGCGGGGTCGGTGCGCGCACCGGGTGCAGGTCCTCGGAGGGTGTCCAGGACGGCGCCCAGGCGCAGGGTCCGGTCGGTCCATTCGGCGCCCTCGTGGCGGTAGTTGCGCAGCCACCAGAACCAGCCCGTGGCGAGACAGAGGGCGGCGGCCTCGTCCTCGTCGCCCGCCATGAGCGCGCGCCGGATCCCCACGCGGATGTTGTCCAGTTCGGTCTCCAGGCGGGAGATCCAGGGGAGTTGCTCGGCGGAGCGCAGCAGCGGGTCCGCCCGCTCGACGAGCGAGCGCACCCAGGCGCGGTGCCGCCGCCGGGCCGCCGCGCGGCAGCCGGGGAGCTCGGCGGCGCGTTCGGCGGCGTACTCGTGGATGGTCTCCAGCATGCGATAACGCATGTCGCTCGCGCCGCTCCGCTCGCACGGCGCCGCCACGACCAGGGACTTGTCGACGAGCGCGCCGACCAGGTCCGCGACCGGGCCGGTGCACACGGCTTCCGCCGCCTCCAGGTCCCAGCCGCCCGCGAACACCGACAGCTCGCGCAGCAGCGCGCGCTCGGGTTCGTCGAGCAGGTCCCAGGACCAGTCGACGACCGCCCGCAGGGTCTGCTGGCGGGGCAGGACCGTGCGGCTGCCCGAGGTGAGGAGGCGGAAGCGGTCGTCCAGGCGGTCGGCGATCTGGCGCGGGGTGAGCAACCGGAGCCGGGCGGCGGCCAGTTCGATGGCGAGTGGAAGTCCGTCCAGTCGCCGGCAGATCTCCGCGATCTCCTCCTCGTCGCGCGGGACGGCGGCCGCGTCGGGGCGGGCGGCTGCCGCGCGCTCGGTGAAGAGGCGGTGCGCCTGGTCGGGGAGTAGGGGCTCGACCGGGCGGACGACCTCGCCCGGGACGCCCAGGGGTTCACGGCTGGTGGCGAGGATCGTGAGCCCGGGGCAGCGGGTGAGGAGGGTCTCGGCGAGAGCGGCGGCCGCGCCGATGACATGTTCGCAGTTGTCAAGGATCAGGAGCTGGCTGCGCGGGGCGCAGTACTCGACGAGCAGGGCGACCGGGTCGTCCTGCGGGGGCGCCAGCTCGGTGGTCATCAGGACGGTCTCGCGCAGACCGAGGGCACTGACCACCGCGCCCGGTACCGCCTCCGGCCGGTCGAGCGGCGCCAGCTCGACCAGCCAGGCCTGTGGGAGCCCGGCGGCGGCTTCCTCGGCGAGGCGGGTCTTCCCGGAGCCGCCCGGTCCGGTGAGGGTGACGAGACGGGCCCTGTGCAATGCGGAACGGATGGCGCCGAGCTCGGGTTCCCGCCCCACGAAGGAGGTAAGACGCGGACGGAGGTTGCCGGTCCGCTCGGGGAGTTGGAGCGGCATCCGGGGCGTCTGCGGATCGGCCGGCTCGGGACCGGGAGCCGACGCGCGGCCCTGGACCGGTGCGGCGCCATGGACCGGTGCGGAGCCATGCGCGGATGCGGAGCCATGGGCGGATGCGGAGCCGTGGGCGGACGCGAGGCCGGGTACCGATGCGGGGCCCTGTGTCGGGGCCGGGCCGTGGACCGATGCGGGGCCCTGTGTCGGGGCCGGGCCGTTCAGGAGTTCGGTGTGCAGGGCGCGCAGGTGCGGGCCCGGGTCGGTACCGAGGCCGTCTGCGAGGGTGCGACGGGCGGTCTCGTACGCGGCGAGGGCGTCGGCGTCGCGGCCGGAGTCGCGCAGGGCGCGGATGAGGAGGGCGTGCAGCGGCTCGTCGTACGGGTGCGCCGCGGTCAGTTCGGTCAGGCGCGGTACGGCTTCGCGGGCGCGGCCGAGGAGGAGGTCCGCCTCGGCGCGGGCGCGGGTGGCCTCCAGCCGGAGGGCCTCGGGGCGGGCGGCCGCGGTGCGGTCGGGGAGGTCGGCGAGGGCGGGGCCGCGCCAGAGGGCGAGGGCGTCGTCCAGGGCGCGGGCGGCGGCGGAGGCGTCGCCTTCTCGCAGCGCTTCGGTGCCCCGGCCCACGAGTCGTTCGAAGACGAAGAGGTCGACGTCGTCCTCGGTCGCGGCGAGCCGGTAACCGCCCGGGGCGGAGGTGACGCTGTCCTTGCCGACGGCGCGGCGCAGACGGCCGATCAGGGCCTGGAGCGCGGCGGGGGCGTCCTGGGGCGGAGTCTCGGCCCAGACCTCGTCGATGAGGGTTCCCGGGGCGGTGAGGCGGCCCGGGCGGAGGGCCAGGGCCGTGAGGAGGGAACGCAGGCGAGCCCCGGGGACGGGTACGGCGGTGCCCTGGTCGTCCGCTGTCTGGGTGACGCCCAGGATTCTGTACCGCACAGGTTCATTGTCACCGGCGGTGAGGTGTGGGGCACGGGATTTGGGAGCGGTGGGGTTTCTCATCCCCCTGAGGACACGGCCCGTCTCTGGGGCGCGATGCCCGCCGGTACCGCACGCGCGCGTGCCGGTGTGCCGGTCCAGCAGGTGCCTCTGCGGGACAGGAGGCGGCGGAGCCAGAGTTCCAGGGAGATCAGGTCGGCGAGGCCGTCCAGGGGAAGGGGTTCGCCCGCTGCGGCGGCTCTGAGGGCCTTGCGGACCACTCTCGCCTCGACCAGGCCGGCTTCCGCGAGGAGGGGGGCCTCGAAGAGGGTGAGGAGCGGGTCCATGGCCATCCGCAGGCCGGCCCGGGCCGCCGCGGTCGCGGACGCCTGGGAAGGGGCGCCCCAGCCGCCCGGGAGATCGGTGACGCCGGCGCCCTTCAGGACCGTGCGCAGGATCGCGGCGCGCGCCCCCGGTTGCACGCGCAGGGTCTCGGGGAGCGCGCGGCACGCGCGGACGACCTGGTTGTCGAGGAACGGCGCGTGCAGTCGCTGGGAGCGGATCTCGGCGGCCTGCTCCAGGACGCGGAGGTCCATGGCGTGCCGGGCGAGGGCCGCACGCGCGCGGTAGTCGCCCGGACGCTGCCCGGGACCCGCGCCGGTGCGGTGCGCGGCTCCTTGGAGGCGAACCGATACTTCAGCCAGCGCCTCCCCTGTCAGCCAGCGTGCGGCGGGACCGGCCCCACCCCAGGTGAGGGCCGCGAGGGACGCCCCCACGGCGCCTGCGGGGTCGTCGAAGCTGAAGCTGCGGTGCAGGATGTGTTCGGCCAGGCCCTCCAAACCCGCACGGTACGGCGTGCGGGCCAGCCGGCGGGCCGCGCCGTACACGCGCGCGGGGACGAGTACCGAGCCGTCGGCCTTGGTCAACGCCGCCACCGGGCGGACCAGATGACGGCGTTTGCGGTCCATCAGCAGGTCCGCGAGCCGCGCCGGGTGGGCGTCCAGCACCTGCCGGGCGCCGTAGCCCGTGAAGTGGTCCGCGCTGCCCGCGGCGAGGCGCGACCGGTGGCGGGCGGCCGTGACCAGACTCGGGCCGGGTTCGTCGGTCAGCGGGCCGTCCAGGTCGGCGTACGGCAGGGTCTCCTCGCCGCCGGCCACCACGACGTGGTGCAGGCGCGGGTTGGCCGCGAGGGCGCCGGCCCGTTCCAGTTCGGCCTCGCGCCCGCCGACGGCAAGGTCGTTGAAGGTGACGGCCAGCAGCCGCTCCCCCGCGCCCGTGCCGTGGCCCAGCAGCGTGCCGGGCATGCCGGGCAGGCCCGCCGCGAGGAGCGCCAGCGTGCCGGAGGCCGGTCCGCCGGAGAGGTCGGCGCCGATGCCGGGAACGGGCATCCCGCGCGCGGCGCGCCGTTCCGCCGGTCCCATGCCGGGCACGGGCCCGGGGTCGATGTCGGGGACGTGCCGGGGCGCGGACAGACGCGCGCGTACCGCCTCGATGAGCGCGTCGCGTACGGCTCCGACCGCGCTGTCCGGGTCGGCCGGGGGCGCCGCCACGGCGAGTGAGGCGACCGGCTCGTACCCGGCGACCTCGCGTGCCCCGGCGCGAAGGATCAGCGCATGCCCCGGCGGAATGCGACGCACGCCGTCGTACGGGGTGGAGTCGTGCAGGGCGGCCGGTACGTCGGGGGTCGCGAGGAGGGCCGCCAGGTGGCCGAAGTCGAGGTTGGCCTCGATGAGGTCGGCCAGCGGCAGCGCGGCCGTCGCGTACGCCGTGCCACCGGCCCAGGGAGTGTGGAACACGGGGCGCGCGCCCGCCAGATCGCCGCAGACGGTGATGCGCCGGCCGACCTGGACGATCGCCGTGTAACTGCCCGACCAGGCCGTCAGGTGCCGAAGTGCCCCGCCGCGCGCGGCGAACAGGCCGACGCGCAGCTGTTCGTCGGTCGCACCGCAGGTGCCGAGGACCGCGACCCGGGTCTGGGCGTCGGCCTTCACGATGCGCACCTCGTCGGGGCGCCAGTCGCCGACGGCCCAGAGGGGATCGGGGTCGCCCCACAGGAGTTGGGAGCCGACCGGGTGCAGCGTCTCGCCGTCGTGGCCGACCCGGCCCCCGTACGAAGCACCGTCGTCGGGACGGCCGTCGTAGCCGACGGATCCGCCCAGCGCCCCCGCGGCGGTGCTGCTCCATCCCACCAACCACCGCATGGACGCCTCCACAGGCTGTGGACAACCGAGTGCACCGTACGAACGGTTCACCATGCTGCCACGAAGAACGCGCCATAGAAGGAGGCGGCGCCGCTTGCGATCCGGGGACTGCGCCCGCGTCAACGCACCGGCGCCTCCTGGGACGTCCATGCGTACCCCGGTGTCTGCGACGTGAATGCGCCCCCGGTACGCTCCCCCAAGACGCCCTGTACGCCCTCGATTTCCATGGTGGGAGGCGTTGTCCCCCGCAGAACACAGGGTCGATTTTCGGCCAAATCCCCGTCGCGCGCCCCGCGTCGAGAGCGTCCCGCGCAGGCTCCGCACACGCTCCGTGCCCGCGCGCGTGCCCTTGAACACTCGCGTCGGCCCGGGAGGCGCGGTACGCCCCCCGGACCGTTCCGCCGCCCGCGGGGATGAAGGCGGCGGTGTCCCCCAGCCCACTGGATCCAGTACAGCGGGCCGACCCACGCACGGCCCATGGAACCGCTCCCGCGATGGCCGGAGAAGAGCGCACGGCCGGGCGCACGGCCACACAGCGGGGGCACGGCGCGACGGTCCGTGCCTGCGCCCGGATTTTCGTACGGACCACAATCCCGCCAACCGGAAGAATGCCCCTTAACGCTTGGGATGCGGCGAACTACGCTGGGTTTACGAATGCCGCATGGTTATGCCAGCGCGGCAGCCGTCTGTGTCGAGGGGTGGCGCAATGTCCAGGGAGCAACGCGGGCCGAACGAAAAACTCGGCGCCGTTCTCGCCCTCGCGGGAATCAGCAACGCAGGACTCGCGCGACGCGTCAACGATCTTGGCGCTCAACGCGGGTTGACTCTTCGCTACGACAAGACGTCCGTGGCGCGCTGGGTGTCGAAGGGCATGGTGCCGCAGGGCGCCGCGCCGCACCTCATCGCGGCCGCCATCGGTCAGAAGCTCGGCCGTCCGGTGCCGCTCCACGAGATCGGCCTGGCGGACGCGGATCCCGCCCCCGAGGTGGGCCTCGCCTTCCCCAGGGACGTCAACCAGGCCGTGCGCTCCGCCACGGAGCTCTACCGTCTCGACCTCGCCGGCCGCCGGGCCGGTACCGGGGGCATCTGGCAGTCGCTGGCCGGATCGTTCGCAGTAAGCGCGTACGCGACGCCCGCCTCCCGGTGGCTGATAACCCCGGCCGACAGTTCGGTGGCACGGGACGTACACCTCGTGGAGGATTCCGGCGCACCGCTCAAAGTCGGCCACAGCGACGTGCAGAAGCTGCGGGAGGCCGCCGAGGACGCCAGGCGCTGGGACTCCAAGTACGGAGGCGGTGACTGGCGTTCGTCCATGGTGCCGGAGTGCCTGCGGGTGGAGGCGGCTCCGCTGCTGCTCGGCTCGTACTCCGACGAGGTCGGCCGGGCCCTGTTCGGGGCGAGCGCCGAACTGACCCGGTTGGCCGGATGGATGGCCTTCGACACCGGTCAGCAGGAGGCCGCGCAGCGCTACTACATCCAGGCGCTGCGGCTGGCCCGCGCGGCGGCCGACGTACCCCTCGGGGGCTACGTCCTGGCCTCCATGTCCCTCCAGGCCACGTACCGCGGCTTCGGCGACGAGGGCGTCGATCTCGCGCAGGCGGCCCTGGAGCGCAACCGGGGGCTGGCCACGGCCCGCACCATGAGCTTCTTCCGGCTCGTCGAGGCACGCGCACACGCACGCGCGGGAGACGCGCATGCGGCCGGCGCGGCGCTGAAGGCCGCCGAGGGCTGGCTGGAGCGGTCCCGCGACGGGGACCACGACCCGTCCTGGCTCGGCTTCTACTCCTACGACCGCTTCGCCGCGGACGCCGCCGAGTGCTACCGCGACCTGAAGGCACCGCGCCAGGTGCGGAGGTTCACCGAGCAGGCGCTGTCGCAGCCGACGGAGGAGTTCGTGCGGTCGCACGGGCTGCGGCTCGTCGTCTCGGCGGTCGCCGAGCTGGAGTCGGGCAACCTCGACGCCGCCTGTGCGCAGGGCGTGCGGGCCGTGGAGGTGGCCGGGCGCATCTCCTCCGCGCGCACCACGGAGTACGTCAAGGACCTGCTGCATCGGCTGGAGCCCTACGGCGACGAACCGAGGGTGGTGGAACTGCGGGAGCGGGCTCGGCCCCTGCTGATGACCCCGGCGTAGGACGAGCCGCGGCGCAGCCGCACACCGGCACGGCCCCGCCCCTGGTCGGCAGGACGCCTGCCCCGGGTTTGAAGGCACTGTCAGTGGCGCAGTGCACTATCGAAGCCGGGAGGTGGTGCACGTGCCGAAGATCGCTTACGACTGTGATGTGCTCGTGGTCGGCGGGGGCATCGTCGGGCTGTCCACGGCGTATGCGATCACGCGCGCCGCGCCGGGTACGCGGGTGACGGTGCTGGAGAAGGAGCCGGGGGTGGCCCGGCACCAGACGGGGCGCAACAGCGGGGTCATCCACAGCGGGATCTACTACCGGCCTGGGTCGCTGAAGGCGCGGTACGCGGTGCGGGGCGCTGCGGAGATGACGAAGTTCTGCGCGGAGTACGGCATCGCGCACACCGTCACCGGCAAACTGATCGTCGCCACGGACCGCGCGGAGCTGCCCCGGCTGCACGCGCTCGTGCAGCGCGGCCGGGAGAACGGGATCCCGGTCCGGGAGCTGGGCGCCGCCCAGATCGCGGAGTACGAGCCCGAGGTCCGGGGGCTCGCCGCCATACGCGTGCGGTCGACGGGGATCTGCGACTACACGGCCGTCGCACGGCAGCTGGGTCAGGCCTCCGGGGCGGAGATCCGGTACGGCGCGCGGGTCGTGCGGATCGACCGGCGGCCGGATCGCGGAGTGGCCGTGCTCACCGCGCGCGGGGACGTCGTACGCGGGCGGGTACTGGTGAACTGCGCCGGGCTCTACTCCGACGAGATGGCCCGGCTGACGGGGGACGAGCCCGAGGCGCGGATCGTGCCGTTCCGGGGCGAGTACTACGAGCTGGCGCGGCCGGAGCTGGTGCGCGGGCTGGTGTACCCGGTGCCCGATCCGGCGTTCCCGTTCCTCGGCGTCCATCTGACCAGGGGGATCGACGGGGGCGTGCACATCGGACCGAACGCCGTGCCGGCCCTGGCCCGGGAGGGGTACGGGTGGGGTGTCGTACGGCCCCGGGAGGCGATGGCGACGGCGGCCTGGCCCGGGGTGTGGCGGATGGGCCGGCAGCACTGGCGGTACGGGGTCGGGGAGCTGCGGCGGTCGGTGTCCAAGGGGGCGTTCGTGGACGCGGTGCGCCGGCTGCTGCCGGCGGTGGAGGAGGCCGACCTGGTGCGGGCGACGGCCGGGGTACGGGCCCAGGCGGTGCTCCGGGACGGCGTGCTGGTGGACGACTTCCTGATACGGGAGGGGCCACGGGCGGTCCACGTCCTGAACGCACCCTCCCCGGCGGCCACCGCCTCGCTGCCGATCGGACGGGAGGTGGCGCGACGGGCCCTGGGAGCATTGGCAGGCGCGTGAGCGGCCGGACAGCGGGCCCTCGTACGGGGGCGGCGGGCAGGTGGAACCGCGCCGTAAAATCGACGGCACTGTGTCTGATTCCGTGAGTAGCCCCGAAGTCCCCCAGCCCTTTCCCGGTGGCGAGCACCACCCGGGCGAGTCCGTTCGGCACACCCGTGCCAAGGGGGAGCCCCGGTTCCCCGACGGGCCCAGGGCCGATCCCGCCGGGTCGCACTTCGAGCGGCGGATCCGGAGTTTCCAGCCCCGGCGCAGCCGGGTGACGGCCGGGCAGGCGGACGCGTTGCAGCGGCTGTGGGCCAAGTGGGGGCTCGACATCGACGGGCATGCCGTGGACCTCGCCGAGCTGTTCGGCACGGACCGTCCCGTCGTGCTGGAGATCGGCTTCGGCATGGGTGAGGCGACCGCACAGATGGCGGCCGCCGACCCGGGCACCGGCATCCTCGCGGTGGACGTGCACACGCCGGGCCAGGGCAATCTGCTCAACCTCGCGGACCGCACCGGTCTGACCAACGTCCGGGTCGCCAACGGCGACGCGATCATCCTGCTGCGCGAGATGCTGCCGGCGAACTCGCTCGACGGGCTGCGCGTCTACTTTCCCGACCCCTGGCCGAAGAAGCGCCACCACAAGCGGCGCCTCATCCAGCCCGAGTTCCTCGACCTGGCCGCGACGCGGCTGAAGCCGGGCGCGATCGTGCACTGCGCCACGGACTGGGAACCGTACGCGGAACAGATGCTCGAGGTGCTGACCGCGCACCCCGACTTCGAGAACACCCACGCCGACGGCGGGTTCGCGCCCCGGCCCGACTTCCGGCCGCTGACCCGTTTCGAGGGGCAGGGGCTGGACAAGGGTCACGTCGTGAACGATCTGCTCTTCCGTCGCGTACAGCATCGCGTCCGGCCCGGGGAGCGCTGACCGGGTCAAGGGTTCGACCAAGGGACCCAAGGGCTCACCGACCGGTCTCCCCTCCACCACAGTCCCCTCCCTCGTTAGGGTCGATACCGTGGCCATCAGTCCTCCGTTTCCGCCCTGTCCGCCGCATCCCGGCGGCTCGCCCGAGGACGGTGTGCTCCGGCACGCTCACTGGTGGCAGCGGTGGGGGTCCCCCCGGGGCGGAGCGCGGCCGAGGGCTTGGTTGAGGGTGCGGTACGGGGCGCTGATCACCCTGCTCGCGCTGTCCGGCCTGGTCATCCTCGCGCTGGTGCGCGAACAGACCGGCACGGAGGGGTTCCTGGTAGGACTCGGGCTCGCCGTGCTGCCCGTACCGCTGCTGGTCGCCGCGTTCCGGTGGCTGGACCGGGTCGAGCCGGGCCCCTGGCGGAACCTGGTCTTCGCCTTCGCCTGGGGCGCGTGCGCGGCCGCCCTGATAGCCATCATCGCCAACAGCTTCGCGACCAGATGGATAGCCACCGCGACCGCCGACCCGTCCGGCGCGGACACCCTCGGGGCGACCGTCATAGCGCCGATCGTCGAGGAGTCGGCCAAGGCCGCCGCCGTCCTGCTGGTGTTCCTCTTCCGCAGGCGGGACTTCACCGGGATCGTCGACGGCGTGGTCATAGCCGGGCTCACCGCCACCGGCTTCGCCTTCACCGAGAACATCCTCTATCTCGGCACCGCCTTCGGCACCGACCAGCTGACGGGCGACACGGGCATCGCGTCCGTCACCGCCGCGACCTTCTTCGTGCGCGTCGTCATGTCGCCGTTCGCGCACCCCCTGTTCACCGTGCTGACCGGCATCGGTTTCGGCGTCGCCGCGCTCTCCGGGGACCGTCAGCAGCTGCGGCGCGTGCTGCTCCCGCTGTGCGGGCTACTGCTCGCGATGGGCATGCACGCCCTGTGGAACGGCTCCTCGTCGTTCGGCGAGTTCGGGTTCTTCGCGGTGTACGCGGCGTTCATGGTGCCCGCGTTCGGGCTGCTGACCTGGCTGGTGGTGTGGACGCGCCAACGCGAGCTGCGCACCGTACGCGAGGAGCTGCCCGCCTACGCGGCCGCGGGCTGGCTGACACCGGCCGAGCCGTTCGCGCTCGGCTCGATGCGGGCCCGGCGGCTGGCCCGGGAGTACGCCGGCCGCCACCTGGGCAAGTCCGCGGAGCGGGAGGTGGCGCGCTACGAGGCGTACGCGACGTCCCTCGCGTTCCTGCGGCACCGCGGCCGCCGGGGACGGGCGAACGCCGACTTCCTGGTACGCGAACGAGAGCTGCTCAACGAGCTGTGGCGGCGCAAGGACGTCGCCCGCCCCGCGCTGGACCACGCGGCCCGGATGACGGCCCCGCCGGTACGGGTGGTCGCGCCGCCCTGGCCCATGCACGGCGTGTACGGGTACGGGCCCGGACCTGCGTACGGCCAGGGACAGACGTACGGGCCGGGACCGGGGCCCGCCCAGGGTCACGGCGGCGGATCCGGGTACCAGGCGGGGGCGGGGCCGGTGTACGGGGCCCCGACAGGGCCGGTCCACGGGTACGGGAACCCGGCAGGGCCGGTCCACGGGTACGGGAACCCGGCAGGACACACCTACGGGTACCCGACCGGGCCGTATCCCGCCTCCCGCCCGCACCCGTAGGCCGCGACGGACCGCCCGCGCCAGGAGCCGCGAGGCATCACCCGCACCGAACGAATCTTCCGCACCGGTGGGCCGCGACAGACCGGCAGCCCTGACGCGGGTTCTCCTCGTCAGGGCTGCGGGGTGGATCAGTGTGTCCTGAGGGACGGACGGCTCAGGGGTTGAGGCCCTTGCCGCGCAGCCACGCCGCCGGGTCGATGCCGTCGGCGCTGCCGCCCGGGTGGACCTCGAGGTGGAGGTGGGCCCCGGTGACGTTCCCGGTCGCGCCCACCCGGCCGATGACGTCACCGGTGGCGACCTTCTGGCCGACACTGACGCTGATCGACGACTGGTGGCAGAACCACAGCTCGGTGCCGTCGTCCAGGGTCAGGATGGTGCGGTAGCCGTAGGAACCGGCCCAGCCGGCCTCGGTGATGGTGCCGCTGTGGACGGCCTTGATGAGCGTGCCCGTGGGCGCGGCGAAGTCGAGCCCCGTGTGGTAGCCGGAGGACCAGAGGGATCCGGCCTGGCCGAAGGTCGAGGTGATGGTGTACGAGGAGGTCGGCAGCGTGTACTGCTTGGCCAGCTCGGCCAGGCGCGCGGCCTCGGCCTTGGCGGCGGCTTCCTCGGCGGCCTTCTTCTTCGCGGCGGCGGCCTTGGCCTCCGCCTCCTTCTGGGCCTGGGCGACGGCGTCGGCCTCGGCCTTGGCCGCCGCGGCGAGAGCCTTGACCTCGACCTGGGACTGCTGCGACTCGGCCTGCGCCATGATCCGGCTGCGCAGGGCCTCACCGGCGTCGGCGACGCTCTCGTCGGTGTCCACGGCGGCTTCGGACCCGAAGCCGGCGAGGGCCGGCGCGGCTTCCTGGACGGGTTCGTCGTCGGAGATGAGCGAGCCCACGTTGGGCAGGTCCGGCATCGAGATGGAGACCGGGGCCTTGCCGGTGTTGGCGCTGGCCATGCCGCCCGCGCTGACGGCGGCTATGACGCCGACGCCGAGGACGGTGGAGCTGCGGGCGAATCCGCCGCCGCGCTGCTTGGCGACACGGTGCTTGCCGCGTACCGGGCGAATGGAGTCCGCGGTGGGGTTCCACTCCTCCCAGGGGCCCTCGTCGGTGCGGTAGCCGCCGTAGCCGAAGGTCTCGGTGGGCAGCTGGGCCGGCGCGTGCGGGGCCTCGGGGGCAGGCGGGTTGGACGCCACGCGGGCGTGCTCCTTTCCTTCCGTCGCCTACCGGGTTAGCTGACGGGTTCGGAGCGGGAAGGTCTCCTACGCGCGTATACCGGACGTGGACTCTGCGAGCTCACGACGGCTTCCGCGTGATTCACCCCAAGGTGATGGTTCCCCGGTTCCCTTGCGGGATTCGGCACGTGCCGCACGGAGCCGACTCTTGTGTCGGCTGGGACGACCGCGCTGCGTTATCGAACGTTAATAGACACGGGGGCGGGATTCCAAGCTGTTCTGCTTGATCAACAACTTTTCCGGCCTGGACTTTCGGCCCACCAGTGGTGAAAAACGGGCGAGTTGACCGCGTGCCGACCGCGCCTCGACATACCCCGGAAACGCATCAGCAGTCACACAGGTTTTGATGGTGACTCAGTCGTTATGCGCTGGGCGGTCATCCGGTCACCAAGAGTGAGGGAGTGGTCGGTGAACGCACCGAAGGCCGGAACCCTTTCGGATTCCGGCCTTCGGCCTATCAGTAGCGGGGACAGGATTTGAACCTGCGACCTCTGGGTTATGAGCCCAGCGAGCTACCGAGCTGCTCCACCCCGCGGCGATGAACACAACTGTACGCCATCAGCGGGTCGGAAAGCACATCGGTTGATCAGTGGGGCCTCGGCGGGGCCTCGGCGGGCTCAGAGGAGGTGACGGTTGGGGCCCTTCGCCCGCTCCTCGTACCCCGGGAGCACAAGGACGTCGACGCCCTGGGCCGTCAGCAGACCGGTGCCGTCCGCGTCCGTGACGAAGGTGTTCGGTTCGCGCCAGGCCGTGACCACCCTGCGCACGCCCGCGTCGAGGATGAGCCGGGCGCAGGGGGCCGGACGGGAGGAACGGCGGGCGCACGGTTCGAGGCTGCTGTAGACGGTGGCCGTGGGGAGGCGGGGGTCGGCGGGGTCGAGTTTGGCGAGGGCGGCCTCCTCGGCGTGCACGACCGGGTCGTCGCCCTCGCGCGAGTGGCCGCGCGCCAGCTCCGTGCCGTCGGCGGCCACGATCACCGCACCGACGCTGAAGGCGGTCCGCGACGGCGGACAGTCGGCCGCGAGCGCGCAGGCCAGGGCGAGCCAGTGCCGGTCGGCCGCGACGGGCAGCGGTCCGGCGCCGGGGGCGGTGGGCTCGTAGCGGTTCAGGACGACGTCCTCGATGCGCCGGGTCTCCACCAGGCGCAGCCGTCCGCCCTGGTAGCCGCCCGGCCCGAAGAGCCGGGGCGCACGCGGGTCTCCGACGAACAGCGGGGCGAGGACGAGCTGGAGTTCGTCGGCGAGGCCCTGCCGGAGCAGCTGGGTGTGGACGGTTCCACCGCCCTCGACCATGAGGCGCCGTACGCCGCGCACGTCGTGGAGGTGTTCGAGGAGGCGGCGCCAGTCCAGTTCGGGTCCGAGCGGGACCGCCTCGGCCGCGATGCCGAGCGCCCGGATCCGTTCGGCGCCCTTCTCCGTCGTGTACACGGCCTTCTCGCCGCCCGTGTGCCAGAAGTTCGCCGCCGGGTCGAGCTCGCCGGAGGCGCTGACGGTGACCTTGAGGGGGTACGGCGGCAGTCCGGCGGCCACCCGGGCGGCGCGGCGCTCCGGGGAGTTCACAAGGAGCCGGGGATTGTCGGCGCGGATGGTGCCGGCGCCGATGAGGATCGCGTCGACGGAGGCCCGTACCTCGTCGACGCGGTCGAAGTCGGCGCGGCCGGAGAGGAGCAGGCGCTCGGGCGTGGTGTCGTCCAGGTAGCCGTCGAGGGACACGGCGGCGGACAGCAGGACGTACGGGTACGGCATCGACGCGACTCCCCGGGCTGGGTCCGACGGCGGCCTGACGCGGTCCGACGTGCCTCGACGCGGTCCGGTCGCCGGTCCGACGGTGGTGGTCTTGGTTCAAGTGGTCTTGGTTCAAGTTTGAAACAAACCTACACTGGGCGCATGACGACTCGCTGGCTCACCCCCGAGGAGCAGCGCGCCTGGCGCGCCTACGTGGCCGGCTACCTCCTCCTCGAGGACGCGATCGACCGGCAGCTCCAGCAGGAGGCCGGCATGCCCCACCTGTACTACTCCATCCTCGCCAACCTCTCCGAGACAACGGAGCGGCGGCTGCGGATGACCGACCTCGCGGAGCGGCTGAAGATCACCCGCAGCCGGCTGACCTACGCGGTGTCCCGGCTGGAGAAGGACGGGCTGCTGCGACGTGAGGAGTGCCGGTGGGACAAGCGCGGGAGCGTGGCGGTCCTGACGGACGAGGGCATGACGGTCCTGGAGAGCGTGGCGCCCGGCCATGTCGAGACGGTCCGCGCCTCCCTCTTCGACCGGCTCACCCCCGAGCAGGTGGGCCAGCTGGAGGATATCTTCACGCAGGTCGCGCGCGGGTTGCAGGAGAACGACGAAGGCGAGGCGGCACCCGAGGACCTCCCGTGGCGCCGGCGCTCCTCGCCCTGCTCCGGAACCCCGTGACCGCGACCCGGCGAACCGCAACCTCGCGAGCCGCGGCGGCGGGCGCGCGAGCCTCGGCCCCCCGGAACCCAGCCGCTGGCGTACGAGCCGCATCGTCGTGAGCCGCACCACAAAGCAGTTGCTTCAAATTTCAAGCATGCGGTAGGGTCTCGAATCGTTGGATCTGCTTCAAATCTGAAGCACAGGGCGGCCCGGCGTCGCTCTGTCACCGTCCTCCGGACCCGGGAGACCGCATGCCCGACACCCCCGCCGCCACCCCGCGCGCCCGCGTCCGCGTACCGCTGCGCTTCCCCGACGGCTACTCCGTCGACGCCGAACTCGTCACCTTCCACGGCCTCACCGACGGCCAGGAGCACGTCGCCGTCGTCCTCGGCGAGTCGGCGCCCGGTGCCACCCCGCTGGTCCGGCTGCACTCCGAGTGCCTGACCGGTGACGTCTTCGGCTCCGCCCGCTGCGACTGCGGGCCGCAGCTGCGCGAGGCGGTCGAGCGCATAGCCGGCACCGGCGGCGTCCTGCTCTACCTCCGCCAGGAGGGCCGCGGCATCGGCCTCTACAACAAGCTCGACGCGTACGCCCTCCAGGACCAGGGCCTGGACACCTACGAGGCGAACGCCGCGCTCGGCCTGCCC
This sequence comes from Streptomyces sp. NPDC088157, assembly GCF_044741545.1. Taxonomy (NCBI): domain Bacteria; kingdom Bacillati; phylum Actinomycetota; class Actinomycetes; order Kitasatosporales; family Streptomycetaceae; genus Streptomyces; species Streptomyces sp. NPDC088157. The sequence continues at coordinate 854,117 of NZ_JBIUSU010000005.1, read as the reverse complement.
GAGGACGACCGGGACTACACGGCCGCCGCCCAGATGCTGCGCGCCCTGGGCATCACGGGCCTGGACCTGCTGTCCAACAACCCCGACAAGGCCGACCAGCTGCGGGACCTGGGCATCGACGTCCAGGACCGGGTCCCGACGGGCGTCTTCACGACCCCGCACAACGTCCGCTACCTGCGCGCCAAGGTCCTCCAGACCCAGCACACGCTGCCGCTCGCGGACCTCACCGGGCTGAACGTGGGCTGACCGCCGACGGCCCGAACGGGCCGTCCAGCGCGGCCCACTGGAGCAGCATGACGTGCTCGGTCATCGGCGGCCTGCGGCGGGCGCCGTGAAACGTCGACGGCACGGGCGTCCCGGGCTTCGGGGACCTCACGGACGTCGACGAGGTCGGCGAGGTCCGTGAGGTCGGCGTAGGTCCGGTTGCCCCGGGCGCGGGCCCGCTCGACCATCCGGTCCGCCCCCTCCGACGGGCCCCCGATGCGCGGGACCGCGTCACAGCGGTCAGAATGTTCACGAGGGGCCGGAAAACGCCACCTCGCCCTCGACCCTCGGGTCCGCTCGGGCGTGCCGGTACATAGAATCCGATCTCATGCCGAAGCCTGACGAGCTGATCGTTGCCCTCGCCACTCTCGTGGAGTCCGGGCAGAGCAATCAGATGCCCCTGACCGTGGTCACCGGTGGTGCCGTCATCACCGGTCGACTGGCCCCCGAGGCCATGTGGCGGCAGAGGGTGTCGGAGGTGCTGACGAACTCCGCCCAGCTGGGCGATTTCTCCGCCGTCTTCGACACCTCCGCGAAGAACGAGGGACCGCCCACACACCTGCACTTCCACGTCGCCCGGATCCTGCAGGGCACGGTGGGGATCCCGGAGACGGGCGGGATGTACCGCGTGGCGATCGAGGACGTCAGCGCCTGGACCATCGGCGACTTCAGCTACTCGGACCACTGACCCACCGTCGCACCGGATGATCACGAACGCCCCCGGCTCAACCACTCCTGAGCCGGGTGCGTTTCGGTAGGCCCTGTGGGATTCGAGCCCACAACCAATGGGTTAAAAGTCCTGGTAGGGCTGTGGTGGGTGGTTCCGGATACTGAACCGGTCTCCGGAAATGCCTCTTCCGGGAAGCTCCTTCCCTCGTGTCACTGCAGGTCCCGGTGACCGTGAGGACGCATTCCCGCTCGCGGCCGGCGCCGGCTCGCGCCCTACTGGGCGCCCTAGTGGCTGAACCAGGCGCGCGACCTCCCCGATGCCGAGGCGGTGAGCGCCAGCGGTCAATTTGGGCAAGACGGAGACAGTGATGCCATGGCCCTTGCCATAATCGCGGCAAGAGGACGAATCCGGGGGGGTTGATGGCAGACGTTGTCGCAGTGCACGGCATTCTCGCCAACAGGTCGAGCCGCGAAGAGATGCACGATTCCTGGCTGGCCGCTCTGCGTGAGGGCTTGTGGAACGTGCGGTTCCCCGAAGTCGAAGATCTCACGCTCGAATGCGCGTTTTACGGGCACCTGTACAACGACGGCAAGGCAGGCCTCGCTTGGCAGTACGAGGTCGGAGATCTGACGTCCGATCTGGAAGAGGATCTCCTGGCCGACCTGGCCGACGGCGTCGACGACCCTTCGCGCGACATGGCGGGCAAGGCGGGATACGCGCCGCGGAGCGTGCAGTGGGCGATTGATTTGCTTCAGTCACGCAAGTTCCTCGGCGGCACGGTCGGCGCGATCATCGGTTTCATCAAGCAGGTGGCCCGCTATCTGCGGGACACGGAATTCAAGAAGCTGGTGCGCGCCGAGTTCAGCGCCGCCATGGAGACGCAGCCCCGCCTGGTGATCGCTCACTCGCTGGGCAGCGTCGTGGCCTACGACTGGCTGAGATCGCACCCGGCGACATCCGCGTCGACTCTGATCACCCTCGGCTCGCCCCTGGGGCTCCGCCCCATTCTCCGCGAGTTACATCCGCACATCGACGCCTGTCAGGCCCCCTGGCCCGTCGGCATCGACACCTGGGTCAACGTCGCCGCGAAAGAAGACGTCGTCGCCACGGTCAAGAAGCTGGACGGACTGTTCGCAGGGAAAATCCGCGACCTTCCCGCGTCCAACTCCCGTGCCACCGCCCATGACGCCGGCGCCTACTTGAAGAACGTCCGCACCGCCCAGTCAGCAAAGGCAGCTCTTGGCTGACCACACGGGGTACTTCTGCATTTCCGGGCGCCCGACCTACGGCGGATCGTTCGAGGACCTGAAGAAATTGCCGGATGAGGTCCGAGCCGTCCGCAGCAGTCTCAACGCCCTTGGTCTGACCGAGTTGTTCCCCGGTGAGGACGGCGACGCGCTCACCCACAGCGGCCTCAGAGACGCCTTGTTCAACTGGAGTCAGCACGATGGTGAGTATCCCGGTGAACGAACGGCGACCCTGGTCATCTACGCAACGGGCCACGGCTACGCGCTGGGAAAGGACTGGGTACTCGTTCCGCCGGAGCACGAACTCCCGGCAGACCCACGGAAAATGGACCCCAAGGCCGTCACCAGACCGGCCGATCTGATCGAGGCGTCGCGTCAGCGCGCAGACCTCGCCCAGGTCCTGCTGGTCCTGGACGCCTGCGGCGCCGCTCCCGGCGGCGAGCAGACGTTGTTGGACACTATCGCGCAGGCGCCTTACCAAGCCATCGACAACCAGCTCGACCTCTGGGTCGTGGCCGCGGCCCGGCGGTCCGAGAAGGCTCTCGAGACGGTGTTCTCCAACGCCTTGATCACCGCGCTGCGCGACGCCGCCGTTCCCTCCCGGGACCAACGGCACCTGGATCTGACGCAGGTGATGGAATCCGTCCAGCACACCCTGCGCAACACCTCGCAGAAGGCAAGGATCGTCGCCGGCCACGGCGATCCGCGCTGCCGGGCCCTGCCCAACCCGATGTACATGCCGCCCGACCCACCCAACTGGCTGCCGCCCGGCTGGAGTCCGGCCTCCCGCGGCGTCGTCAACGAGGAGACCCCCGGCTGGTACTTCACCGGACGCGAACGCGCGCTGCGCACCGTCATCGATCACCTGACCGGCGCCGGGTCCGCACCGCCGTTGTGGCTGACCGGCTCCCACGGCAGCGGCAAGACCGCGGTCCTGGCCCGTATCGTCACCACCGCGACCGCCGAACTGCGCGCCGCGCTCCCGGTCGTGGCCCGGCGCGGCGTACTCCCCGCCGACGACCTCATCCTGGCCCCGGTCGATGCCCGCGGCCGGACCACCGACCGGCTGGCCGCCGACATCTCCAGGTCGCTGGGGCTCACCGACGAGACCGCCTCCGACCTGCTGACCAAGCTCAGGCGGCAGAGCGGCGGGGCCGTCCGCGGGATCATCGTCGATCACCTGGACGAAGCTCGTGAGCCTGCCGCTGTACTGACCCGACTGGTCGAACCGTTGGCCGCGTTACCGAACGTCCGGGTGGTCGTGGGCGCCACCCGACAGCCGCCGGACCAACCGCCCCGGCCGATCGTCGATCTCGACGAACCAGGACACCACGGGCCCCCGTCCGTAGGCATTTACCTGCAGACCCGCTTCGCCTACGGCGGGCGCGCCTCCACCTCGACCGCCGCCCTGCAACAGATCTGCGGAGGCTGTTTCACGGCGGCCGTCACCGCGGCGGACGTCATGCTCCGGGAGAACACCGACTCCCTGGAATACGCCTGCGAGGCCGCCGCCGACCGGCTCGACGGCCTGCTCCACCGGACGCTTCAGGAGTTCCTCCCCCCGGCCACCGCAAACGCCGTGGCGGACACCCTGACCACGCTGTGCTCCTTCGGCGACGACCTCTTCCTCGATCTGCGGACCTGGGCCGCCGTCGCCGCCCGCCTGGGCGGCACCCCGCTCTCCCCGCAGAAGCTGGGGGCCTGCCTTCCCGCCTGCCGCACATTCCTCGTGCAGCGGGGCGCCACCGGTGGGGAGCCGGGGAACCCGCACGGCGAATGGCGGCCGTCCCACCCCGCACCGGCGAACGGGCGCGGGGCACGCCGTACCGTGCTGCGTCACCTGTACGACGAACTCGATGCGGCCCGCCGCCGCTGGGAGAACGTCCCGCCCCACCTGCTCGACATCCTCGCCGCCGCGGCCGCCGACCCGACCAGCGGCATGGGCCACCTGATGGACGACCCGGACTTCCTGCTCGCGCTGCCACGCCTGACCATGACACGAACGGTCAAGGCCCTGCGCGGCCCGGACCAGGCAGCACGTACCGCCGTATGGAACAACCAGCCCCGCCGCGGGAAGGTGCACCAGCGCCGTTTCGCCCTCGCGCTCACCGCCACCCGCAGGGGCCTCACCGATCTCGCCAGCGCCGTCGGCCCCGTCGTCGCTCCCCCCGGCTCACTCGAAGTGCGCTGGGCGAACCCCGCCGTCCGTGAACACCACACGACCACACGAGTGTCTGCGGCCGGGGAACCCGGACCCCGCTCCCTCATCACCGCTCACGACGACGGCACGGTGATCTGGTGGGACGGTGCCAACGGTGAGAGGTCGACATCGCGGTTGGGCCTCGGTCCTGTCCGCGACCTGCACGCGATCGCGGGCTCCGACGGTGCTCAGGCACTCCTTGTGCTCTCGGACGGCTCGGTGCTCCGGTGCTCCCCGGACGTCGACGAGGAGCAGATCCTGCGGACGGGATCCGGTGACCTGCCCGGCCCCTCGGCGTCCCACCCGGCCGGCCTCCTCGCCCTCGGTCACGGCCCGGCCGTCGAGGTACTGGCCGCATCCGGCGCCGCTCCCATACACCTCGAAGCGCTCCGACAGCCCGTCGTCGCACTGGCCATGGCCGGCCGGGGAGACGATCCCGTCGTCTGGGTGGCCACCCTCGACGGAGTGGTTCGCCGATGGTCCCCGGCCCACCGGGCCGCCCCTCGAAGAGTCGCGCTGTGCCCGAACCCCGTGCGCTTGGCGGTCTCGGCCGACGGCGAGACGGCCGTGATCGTCGACGCTGGCGGCACCTGCACGTTCGTGGGGGGTGCGGCCCCGCTCGCGGGTACTGTCCCGGCGCTCGAACACAACCTGCGGGCTGTCCACCTGACGGCCGACTGGTTCGTCCTCGCCGGCGGTGACAAGGACGGCAGCTGGCTGGAAACCCGCAGTGTCACCGACGGCAGTGGCGCCCGCTGGCCGCTCGACGCACTGCCGGCCGGAGTCTGTTCGCACGGAACACACGGACTGATCGTCGCGACGTCCCGCGCGCTCTCCCTGCTGCACGCCGAGCCCCATCAGAACCAAGGAAGCCCGGCATGCCGCTTCAACGGCCCCAGGAGGTAACCCAGATGGCAGCATCGCCACACCCCCCGGCCCACACGCCCGGCAACGCGTTCGTCCGCGATCGGCTGGTCGGGCTCCTCCTGCTGCTGAACCTTGCGGCCGGCCAGGACATCGACGAGCAGGAACTCACCACCGCCCTGGCGGAGCTCGACCTCGTTGGCGGATGGGTCGGCGAGCTGCAGAAGGGACCGGCCGGCGAAGCCGCCCTCGCCTCTCTGCCCGATTGGCTGACCGTGGCCGAGAACAGCGGTCTCGCCCTCCTCGTCGACATCTGCTTCGGGGCACGAACGACACAGCGGGTCCCGGGCGGCCCCGCGCAGGCGCACGGGTCGATGAACCGGCTCATCGACGAGCTGGATGACGAGATCCTGGAACAGCTCTCGGAGCTGTGGGCCGAATGCCCTGTGAAGTCCTCGTGCGCGAGCGGAGAACAACCTCGTAGCGGCCCGGCGCACGCAGCGGTGCTCGACGGGCCCGGGGGGCGCATCGCGATCACCTTGGCCGACGGGCCGTCCATGGCCGGGACGGTGTCGGACGGCCCGTTCTCGGCAGGCGCGCCGGGGTGGCTCAGGCCTCTGGAATGGGCCGGCCCGCACGTCATGGCGGCATGGGAAGCGGTGGCGAAGCTGCTCGAGGACTTCGGAGTGGTCGGCGCGGGAGGACGGCCCCCCCTTCCGGCGGGAGTATGGCCCGCCTCGCAGCCCGCCGACGACCCGGCGATCGGGCTCGGCTACGCGCTCGACATGCTCGCGGAGGCCGCCGGACTGCCCCGCCCGGCCGTCCTGGCCGTCGGTACCGCGACGCAGGGGCAGAGCTTCGCACCGATGACAGAGGCAGATCTGGCCGGCCGGGTCGAGGCGCTCGCGCTGGTCGGCGTCACCGTTGTCCTCGCCCCGACGGCGCGCGGCTGGGTCCAGGCCGGCCCTGGAAACCTGAGGGCGCCGCTGTCCGACGTGCCGATCGCGTCGACGCTGGACGCCGCCGCCACCGCTGTCTGGGGTGGCCGCTGGGCCGACTGGAAGTACAACCGGAACAGCGCCGAGCTGCGCCGCCTGGGCTGGATGCCCGACCCGATGGCTCCCCGGTCCGACGACATTGTGGTGAGCCAGGTGGCCGACCTCCAGACGATCTTCCAGGGGTCCCCGTCACCAGGGCAGACGGGCTCGGGCGGGAAGCCGAAGGCCGCCGGCCGGAAGCTGGCGGAGCAATCCAGACGCGTGGCCGTCATCGGCGGCACCGCACGCAGCGGCAAGAGCACGATCGCCCGGCTGCTGGCTGGCAGGTTGCGGGATCAGGACTGGCAGGTCCAGACGATCAGGTCCCTCGACGGGGAGCTGCCCGACCGCGACCCGCTGATCGAGGCGTGCCGGCGCGCGATCGCGCTGCTGGACCGTGACAAGAGCAAGCCCTGCCTGCTGATCCTGGACGGCCTCCTTCCGCTGCAGGGCGGCAACAACGCGGTGGACGCGCTGCTGCCTCTTGTGTCGGAGTCCCTTCGGGTGAGCGTGCTCGCGGCTCTGGAGTACAACCTCTCCGCGGCCTTCGAATGGAGCACGGAAAGCATCGATGTCGTCCCGGCGTGCGTGGGCAAGCCGCGCCTGAAGACCTTCGTCGAGCGGATGTCCAGCAAGAGCCCCGGAATCCTGAGCCGCCGGGCCGGGCTGGAGGAACTCGAACGGGATGACGGCACCCGGGATCTCGCGGTCCTCATCCGGGTCATGCGCACCGGCGGAGGGAAGGACCCCGTCCTCGCCTGCTTCGACGAACTCGGCTTGCAGGAGAGGCAGGCGGTGGCCGAGGCCGCGGCGGCCTCAGTGATCCGTTCGGGAGTGCCCGATGAGACACTCACCGACCTCACGGAGGATGAGCGGCAGGTCCTGTCCGTCCAGTCACTGGCGGGACAGGACCTGGTCAGGATCGCGAGCACCGAGGACAGCGTCCGGATCCTGCGCCGTGTTCTGCAGCTCGAGGAAGATCCTGACGAACCCGACCTGATCCCCTCGGTGGGTGAGCGGCGCGTGATGTCGAAGGTCGTCGAGCTCGTGCTGCCGCGTGTGGAGGCGCTCATGCGCCAGGCTCCCCGAGACGTCCTGCCGCGGCTGCTCGGCGCCCGGCTCTACCGCGCCCGGGTCGCGGCCGAGTTGCTCGACCACACCCGGCGCAGCGGCGCACTCGACGACTGGCTGCAAGGGGCGCAAGCGACCGAACTCGCACGCGGCCTGACAGCGCTGGGGAGTTCACTGAACGAGGAGATCACCGAGGACTTCATCCTGAAGTTCGTCCAGCGGCTGAAGGAAGACCCCTCACCACTGCGCCTGCACGACCTGGTGCATGTGATCCGTGGCATCCGCCATGCCATGTCCACCGGCGCGCTCGCCCTGGACGAAGCCAGATCTTGGCTGAAGACGCAGGTCAACGCCTTGATCACGCGCGGCGAGGGCACCGCTCAGGAACGCCTGCACCTGCTCAGCCTGATCGAGTGGTTCCAGGACGCCGATCTCAACGAGATCATCGTCCTACGGGTTGCGGAGGTCGTCACCGACCTGGTTCCCGCCCGCCCCGCGGACTACTTCCTCGTGTTGCGTGCCCTCCGTCTGCAGCGCCGGCTGTGGCGGCGTGTGGCGGACGACAGCGACGTCCACTACGAGGACGCCGCCGGATACCACCCGGTCGACCAGGAGCCCGGTCCAGAGCTGCTGGTCGACTACCGGGGCAGAGCGGAGGACGGATTCGCCGTCATCCTCGCCGGGATGATGCTGCGTCGTCAGGTAGAGGGGACCGAGTGGGCCCCGATGATCGACGACTACCAGGACCTCCTCCAACCCGCCCTGGACAACAGCAGCCCACGCGATGTCATCTCCGCACTGCGGGAGTTGCGGCGGACGTCCGGCATGCACCGCAACGAGATCCTCAAAAGGGCTGTCGACACCCGCTGGGACCAGGGCCGTTACCTGAACGCCCTCCGTGACCTCCTACGACGCGCCACGCCGATGGAGGTCGTGGAGCTCCTGCGCGTCGTTCAGGGCCTCCACGCCTGGTGCGCCTGTCTGCTGCTCTCGGCTCCCACCAAGGGCCGGGTGCGCAGTGCTGCCGACCTCACGCCCGACGACAAGTTCGTCCGGAGCCTGGCTCGCGCGGCCAAGAACGATCCCAAGGCCGCCGGCATGCTGCTGTCGGTGACGTATGCGGTAGAGGATCCCTACCACCAGAACGGCGAGACCTTCGCCCAACGGCTGGGAGACGAGTTCGGCGATCAGACCGTGACGGACTGGCTGCAGAGCGACCCTCGGCCTTCCGTGAAGTACTACGTGGTCAAGGGTTTGTGGGAGGCGCAGGTCTCGTACCGCGAGGCGGGCCTGGAACTGATGGTCGACATCGTCAAGCAGGCGCTCACGACGTCCCGCCGGGTCTGGGGTCCCCGGCTCGCCCTGCGGATCGGAGAAGACCCCGAATTCGGGCAGGGCTTCCTGCACAGCCTGCGCGAGAGGGTCGGCATCGACGACCTGCTGAACGGCATGAGCGTGTGGTCCCCTCCGGACGCGCAGGCGGAATTCCACCGGCTGGCTCGCGCCCTCTATCCCAACGCCCCACGCCGATACGCCCAGACGTTCGACGTCCGAGAGCTGGCACAGCGCCTGGCCAACGCCCCGACCATCCCCGTCGCGGAAGCCTGCCGGGAGGTGGCCCGCACGATGCGGCACACCGACGGAATCTCCGGAGCGACCCTGCTGCAGAAGACGAGCAGGATCATCGGGCGGCCGAACGTGTGGGTCGACCGGCTCGACACTGCCAAGACCGGCGAGGAGTTCACGCAGGTCCTGCGGATCCTCAGTCACGTCAACCGGGGCTTCGTGGGCCGCGAGCTCACCAAGTACGGCAATCTCACGCTGCGCACCGTCCGCTCGGCGGACGAATCGCGTCTGGCCTGGAGAACCCGTTCCGCGATGTACCAGAACCCGGTCGCGGCCACGGGTCTGCTCGCGGCTCTCGAGGACATCGCCGGGCTGGGTGAGCCTGTCTACCGAGGGCTCACGAGCGACGCCCTGCTGATGAGGATCTTCACCGAGGAACTGCAGTTACTGCAGAACCCCTCCGAGCAGTACATGGCGGCGCTGAACCTCTCCCGAATCGGGATCGGGCCCAAACAGGCGCTCAACGCTGACTGGACCAGTACGACGTACGAGCTGAAGAGACTCATCATCGCCACCGTCTCCAGCCCGCGGGTCATCCGCGACATCCTGCGCACCATGGCGCTGTGGGAACGGCGGTGGGCGCTCGAACTGGTCCCGAAGATCGACCCGGGCAAGCTGGAACGACGGCTGCGGCTGGGCCTGGTCGCCGACCTGGAACCGGCCATCGGACTCGCTGCCCTCCTGACGAGCCTCCTCAGCCATGACAAGGCGTCAGCCATGCTCGACGCGCTCAGGGAGACCGGCTGGACCAGGGTGGTCGAACACGTCGACCTGCCCTCGGCAGTCCTGCTGCTGCAGCTGGCGGCACGGCTGCAGCCCCACCATGCCGGTACGGTCGCGTCAGCCGTCAACGCCCGGATCGTCACCCTGCTGGCCCGCGAGATCGTTCTCGACGACCGGGCAATGTGGCGGGAAGTGGGTCACGCCTGCCAGGCCCTGTCGACAGCCGGTTTCCCGGTACGGAACGTCAGCGTTCGGCCGGCCCGCGAACCCCTCATCGCCGACGCCCCGTCGGTGTCCCGCGCCCTCCACTGGCTTCCGCCCACTCCCTGGCGCAACCGCCACCAAACCCTGGCCGTGGAGCGCCTCATCACCCACCCTCCGCGCTCCCCCCGGGATCTGACCCTCGCCCTGGCCGGCGCCACCGCCGGCGGCCACCTCGGCGACCTCCTCTCCCAGCTCGACGACCTGAGCCTCCTCTCCGACGCCGCCACCAGAGACCTCGCCGACCTGACCGAGTTCGCCGAGTCTCACCACGACCTTGCCGGCGCCCTGCACCCGTACCACGCCCTCTTCACATCCCACCTCCAAGCCGTCACCTCCGTAGCCTCGCTGGATGCCAACCGCCTCCGCCAGAGCATCACCAGACTCGCGTCCGGCAGGACAGCGGACGACGCCGGCTGACCCGGCACGGAGCGAAGGACCGCAGCGAGCGAATGGCCCAGCGATGGAAACGGCGAGTCCCCGGCCCGTGATCGGCCCGGGGACTCTTCAGCGCATCGGCCGCAGCCGGTTCGCAGGCCACCAGCACGCTCGCGCACGCAGGGCCCCCAAACAAGACAGCGTCCGAGTCAGCCGAAGCCGACCCGGACGCTGCACCGCAGGTCAGAGGAGGTACCCCACCCGCGAACCGTAGGCCCTGTGGGACTCGAACCCACAACCAATGGATTAAAAGTCCACTGCTCTGCCAATTGAGCTAAGGGCCCAGGCGATGTTGTCTCCCCGAGCATAGCCGGACGTGGCCGTGTCTCCGATCGGGTATCGGAGACACGGGCGCGCCGAGGGACTCGAAGCGATCCGGATCGGTCACGGAACCCGGCGGACACCGCTCAGTTGTGCGGTGGTCCGACAGGTGACTTCGCCCGCGCCGCCTCGCGGGCGATGGTCCGTTCGTGTTCGGGGTTCAGGAACCAGTTCCGGGCCGAGGCCTGCCACCACACTCCCGCGAAGCCCAGGACGACGAGGACCGCGACCGGGGCGTAGTTGAAGGTCTCCCAGGTGACCGGGGAGACCTGGGGCAGCATGAACAGGACGGTGATGACGGCCACCCACGCCACGGACACCACGCCGATCGCCTTCGACCAGCGGCCCAGGTGCCACGGCCCCCGCTCGAAGGCCTCACCCTTGCGGATGCGCAGCAGCGTCGGGATGACGTACGCGATGTAGAGGCCGATGACGGCGATGGAGGTGACGGCCGCGTACGCGGTGACGTTGATCAGATACGGCAGGCCCAGCACCAGCGCGCCGCCGGCCGCCAGCCAGACCGCCGCGACGGGGGTACGGGTGCGCGCGCTGACGGTGTGCCAGACGTGGGAGTACGGCAGCGCGCCGTCGCGCGAGAAGGCGTAGATCATGCGGCTGTTGGCCGTCACCGACGCCATCCCGCAGAACAGCTGGGCGCCGATCACCACGAGCAGCAGCAGCTTGCCGGCGGTCGCGCCGAGCGCGTCGAGCAGGATCTGGGCGGGCGGCGCGCCGGTCGGGGAGGCGAGCGCGGCGTCGTAGGACTGGATGGCGTACGTGAAGCCGAGCAGGAGGACGAAGCCGGCGATCCACGAGGTCCAGATGGACTGCACGATGCCCTTGGGTCCGGCCGTCGAGGCGTCGTGCGTCTCCTCCGTCATATGGGCGGAGGCGTCGTAGCCGGTGAAGGTGTACTGGGCCATCAGCAGGCCGAGCAGGACGACGTACACCCCGCTGCCCCAGCCCGTGTTGTTGACGAACTCGCCGAACACGAAGGACGTCGACTGGTGCTTGTCGGGGACGAAGGCCAGCGCCCCCACGATGACGCCGACGCCCAGCACGTGCCACCACACGCTCACGCTGTTGAGGAGGGCGACGATGCGGACCCCGAAGGTGTTGAGCAGGCCGTGCAGCACCAGGATCCCGGCGAAGAGCAGGACCGTCCGGCCGGGCGTCACCTCGAAGTCGAACTGGAGGTTCAGGTAGGCGCCGAGGAAGGACGCGGCCCCGAAGTCGATGCCGGCCGTCACGGCCACCTGGCCCAGTACGTTGAACCAGCCCGTGAACCAGGCCCAGGCCGCCGCCGACCGCGGGGGCGCCAGCCGGTGCGCCCAGAAGTACAGGCCTGCCGACGTCGGGTACGCGGAACAGATCTCGGCCATGGACAGGCCGACGAACAGGGTCATCAGCCCCACGGCGACCCAGCCCCAGGTGATCACGGCCGGTCCGCCGGTGTTCATGCCGAACAGGTACAGCGTCAGGCAGCCCGACAGGACCGAGATGATCGTGAAGGAGACCGCGTAGTTGGAGAACGCCGACATGCGGCGGGCCAGAACCTGGGTGTAGCCGAGCTGGGCCAGCCGCTCTTCGTCCGAGAGAGTCCCGGGAGACCGCCCACTCACCATGCCGTCATCTGTCATGCCCCCAGCAATTCCCTTACCGGGGGCGTGACACACGTCACAACTTGGCTAGAAAATGCCCTTGTAGTTCTGCCAGCCGGTGCCGATCTTCACGCGCGAGGTGAAGGAGCCCTTGCCGTTGCCGGGAATCCGGTACAGCGCCCCGGCCGTGTCCCGCGCGATCAGGTCCGCCTTCCCGTCCCCGGTGATGTCGCCGACGCCCACGACCACGTTGTACGGGGCGCCCCAGCCGGCGAACAGCTTCACCCCGGGGCCGAAGGTCCCCTTGCCGGTCCCGTAGAACCGGTACAGGTTGTTCGCCTTGTCCTGGGTGAGCAGGTCGCCGACGCCGTCGCCGTTGAGGTCGCCGGCCGCGACGACCCTCTTGTACGCCTTCCAGTTCGCGTACAGCTTCACGCCGGTCGCCAGCCTGCCCGTGCTCGTGCCCTTGTAGAGGTACACCGCTCCGGTCGTGGCGTTGCGGGCGATCAGGTCCGGACGGCCGTCGCCGGTGACGTCACCGGATGCGGTGAGGGTGTCGAACTGGTTCCAGCCGGTGCCGATCTTCGTGTACGACGTCAGGACCGTGGACGTCAGGACACAGGGCAGCCGGTACAGGTACAGATCCCCGTTGCCCATCCGCAGCAGCACGTCGTTGCAGCGGTCTCCACTCAGGTCCCCCACGGGCACCGGAGTGATGGGCGACCCCCAGCCCCAGCCCCCGACCCGTCCGGAGAAGGTGCCGCTGCCCGTGCCCCGGTGGAAGTTCAGCAGGCCCCCGGAGTCGACGGTGACCAGATCACCGACCCCGTCCGGAAGCAGACTCGGGGTGCCCACGTAGTCGTGGTGCACCGCGCCGCCCTGCTGCAGCCGGACCGTGCCCTTCACCGTGAGCGCGGCCCCGACGCCGTCGGCGGGCGTGAACGAGGCCGTCCAGTCGTACAGCCCGTTCGGGGCGTACGTGCCGCCGGTGGTGCCGTCCCACTCCAGCCGGGGCAGCGCGCCGCGCACCGGACCGCCGCCGCGGCTGACGACGGTCTTGCCGCTCGCCTTGCTCCGGATCGTGAACTGCCAGCTCGCCACGGGCTTCGACAGCAGGGTGTCGTTCTCGGTGAGCAGTGCGCCGTTGTCCGCTTGCGCCCAGATCGCGTCGGTGGTCCGCTGGGCCTCCAGCAGCCCCAGCGGCTGCTGATCCACCCCGGACGGCACGAGGTGCACCTGCTCCTTGTCGTCCACATAGGCCGCGTTCGCGCCCGACTCGTCGACCGTCCAGCGCACGTCCCGCTGCGAGACCCCGGTGTCGGGCAGGTCGCCGATCACCCGGCCGGCGGGGGTGCCGTCGGCGAACGTCGTCAACGTCAGCTTCCCGGCCCGCTTGTCGTGCGTGACGACGTACCCGTCGCCGAGCTTCGCCTCGTCGGCCGGGACGGCCACGGACCTCTTGGCCGTACGGTCGTACACTCCGGCCCTGTCACCGCAGTTCCAGTAGAGCCAGCGGCCCAGTGCCTGCACTTCGGTGGGCGTGCAGTCGGCGTCGGTGGTCAGCGTCTCGGTGGTCTTCTTCGACGTCAGGTCGTAAGCGGTGAGCGTGCCGGGGGTGGCGCCGGCCGTCCACAGGACGTCGCCGGAGACGGCGGCGGGGCCCGGCGGGCGGGTGACGACCGGGCTGCCGCCGTCGATCCGGTAGACGTACTGCTGGGCGGACGTCGTGTAGAGCACGTACGCCCCGGACACCTCCGTGATCCGCCCGCCGGCGGGAACGGCGACCTCCCAGTTGTCGTACGCCGCCGGCCCGTTGGCTCTGATGCGGTCGTACGACTCCGATTCGCGGTCCAGCCAGACTGCCTGCCCGCCGGCCGTACCGAACAGCTGGGAGCATCCGACGTCCGCCACCGGGCAGTTGTCCACCAGCATGTCCGTACCGTCGTACGACGAGCGCGCCCCGAACGTCGGCGTCCCGGTCGCGGCGACGGTCCGCCCGTAGGTGTCGCGAAATCCGGCGTAGCTGGGATCGGCGACGACGAGCTTCCCCTGGTCCAGGGAGATCCCCTGAATCCTGTACGGCGGCCTCGGCAGTGCCTTGAGCCGGGTGACGACCGGGGTGCCGTCCGCGCCCGGGTGGATGCGCTGGACGCCCCAGTCGTCCTCGGCGGCGGCGGTGCGGCCGACGGCCACCGCACTGCCGTCCGACACCGCGGAGATACGGGGGTTCGACGCGGGCAGCAGGGTCTTCGAGGGGCCGCCCGAGACGGGCTGGGCGATCACCGCGGTATCCGGCCGGGTCACCAGCCAGTCGCCCACCACGGCGATGTCCCGCGTCGGGTCCGCGCCGCCGCCGGCCAGCGTGACCTCGACGGGGGCGGCGGACAGGTCGGAGCGGGAGAACACCTGGACGACGGGGTCGCCGACCGCGAAGAGGACCACGTGATCGGTGGTGACCTGCGCATTGGCGTAGACCTTGGTGCGCGGCGGGGTCCACCCCCGCACCTGGCCCGTGCTCCGGTCGACCATGACCGACACGTACGGGCCGCCCGCCCGTCCGGCGCTGAAGAGCAGCCCGTCCGCGTCCCCGCCCCTGGGCTGTCCGAGGATGTACCCCTCGGGCGCTCCGGTCACCGGCACGTCCCGTGTGCTGCCGTCGGCCTCGGGCGACAGCAGATGCATCTCCCGGTCGACCGTCGTCCCGTTCTCGTCCTTCACCGTCCGGTAGGCGACCGCCAGGTCGGCGTAGACGGTGAGCAGCGTCAGCCCTTCCGGCGTCCGGATCGTGCGCGTGGTGCCGTCGGCCGCGTTCCACAGGTCGACCCGGCCGCCGGCGTAGTGATAGGCGAGGACGTCGCCGCCCGTCGTGGCGTAGTTGGTGTAGCCCGTCGGATGGACCACCTTGACGGACGTGCCGTCCGCATAGCGCGTCCAGACCAGGCCGGAGCCCTCCAGGGTATGGAACACGCCCTGGGCGCCGGCCCCGTCGCGCCCGGAGTACGACGACCCTCCGTAGACGGCCGCCCCGGTGTAGGTGCTGCGCAGCGTCGCCGGCACCACCGTCTCCTGCGGCGTGTCCGCGACCGCGGTCGACGGCAGCAGCGGGGTCAGGCCGGCCGCCAGGACGGCGGAGGCGGCGACGAGACGCAGACGTGCGGAGCCATGGCGAGCCAAGAGAGTCCCTCCCCGGGAACGGAGACGGGCTGGACGCGCTGCGGCGCCTGCGGCCCCCCGGCCTTCGCATCCGTCTCACAAGTCGGCTGATCCTACAGTCACTTCACAGCGTCGGAGAAAGGGGTTTCGGCCCGTACGGCCGCCGCGTACAGCGCGAAAACGCCGTGGCCCCCACCGGTGTTCGGTGGGGGCCACGGCGTTCATGCGGATGAGCCGACGTCAGGCTTCGTGTCAGCCGTTGCGCTTCCAGCGCGGCTTCTCGTCGCGGCGGCCGGTCGTGCCCGAGCCGGTGCCGGTGCCGGTGCCGGTGCCGGTGCCACGGTGGTCGTCACGGCGACCGAAGGGGCGGTCGTGGCCGCCGGAGCGGAAGCCCGGGCGGTCGTCGCGACGGTCACGGTTGAACGGACGGTCGCTGCCGCGGTGGGTGGACGGACGCTCGTCGCGACGGTCGCGGTTGAAGCCGCCCGACTGACGGTCGTCGCGGCGGAAACCGCCGGAGGGGCGCTCGTCACGACGGTCGCGGTTGAAGCCGCCCGCGGGACGCTCGTCGCGGCGGAAGCCGCCGGAGGGGCGCTCGTCACGACGGTCGTCACGGCGGTCGTCGCGACGGTCACGGTTGAAGCCGCCCGCGGGACGCTCGTCACGACGCTCGAAGGAACGGCCGCCACGGTCGTCACGGCCGGCGCCGCCACGGTCGTCACGGCGGTCGCGGTTGAAGCCACCGCGGTCGTCACGACGCTCGAAGGAACGGCCACCGCGGTCGTCACGACGGTCGTCCCGGCGGAACCCGCCACGGTCGTTGTCACGACGGTCACGGTTGAAGCCACCGCGGTCGTCACGGTTGAAGCCGCCACGGTCGTTGTCGCGGCGCTCGAAGGAACGGCCACCACGGTCGTCACGGCGCTCGTAGTTGCCCCGCTCGTCACGGCGCTGACGCGGCTGCTCGTACGCGGGACGCTCGGCGGGCTGCTCCGAGACCGCGGCCACGGCCGGCGCCTCCGTCACGGCGTTCTGCTCGACGACCGCCTCGGCGGCCGCGACGACAGCCGCCTCCGGGTCCTCGCCGCGCTCGCGCGCCACGCGGGCCACCAGACGGTCGGCCTCCTCGCGGAGCTCGGTCGCACGCCGCTGCGCGCGCTCCAGCTCCTTGGTGAGCTCCGAGACCTCACGCTCGGCCTGCTGCGCCGCGTTGCCCGCGGACTCGGCCTGGACCTCGGTCATCGAACGGGCGCCGGTGATCTCGGCGACCTCCGGCTCGAAGGCGGAGCCACCCTGGATGATGTGACGCCCGGCGTCGACGCCCGCGTCCTCCATCAGACGGAAGATCTGACGGCGCTGGTGCGGCAGCGAGAGGGAGACGACCGTGCCGGTGCGGCCGGCCCGGGCGGTGCGGCCCGCGCGGTGCAGGTAGTCCTTGTGGTCGCCGGCCGGGTCCACGTTGAGCACCAGGTCGATGCCGTCGACGTGGATGCCGCGGGCGGCGACGTCGGTCGCGACGAGCGCGTTGACGTAACCGTCCTTGAAGTCGGCCAGCGTGCGGGTCCGCGCGCCCTGGGTCATGCCGCCGTGCAGCGCGTCCGCCTTCACACCGGAGTCGCGCAGCTGCTCGGCGATACGGTCGGCGCCGAGCTGGGTGCGGACGAAGATGATCGTGCGGCCCTTGCGGGAGGCGATCGCGGCGGTGACCGGCGCCTTGTCCTTGGGCTTCACGATCAGGATGTGGTGGGACATGGTCGTGACGTTGCCCTGGGCGCTGTCGACCTCGTGCGTGACCGGGTTGCTCAGGTAGCGCTTGACCAGCGTGGAGATCTCGTTCTCCATCGTGGCGGAGAACAGCATGCGCTGACCGCCGCCCGGGATCTGGTCGAGCAGCTCGGTGACCTCGGGCAGGAAGCCCAGGTCGGACATCTGGTCGGCCTCGTCGAGGACGGCGATCTGCACGTTCTCGAGGGAGCAGGCACCGCGGTTGATGATGTCCCGCAGTCGGCCCGGGGTGGCGACGAGGACGTCGACGCCGCGCTCCAGGGCGTAGATCTGGTTGCTCATCGACGTACCGCCGCAGACGACCTTCATCTTCAGGCCGAGGACGTCGCCGTAGGGCTGGAGCGCGTCCGCGACCTGCATCGCCAGCTCACGGGTCGGCGTGAGGATGACGGCGCGCGGCTTGCGCTTCTCGGTGTGGCCGCCGGCCAGCGAGGCCAGGGTCGGCAGACCGAAGGAGAGGGTCTTGCCGGAGCCGGTGCGGCCACGGCCGAGGATGTCCTTGCCGGCCAGGGCGTCCGGGATGGTCGCGGCCTGGATCGGGAAGGGGCTGGTCACACCGTTCTGCGCGAGCTTGCGCACCACGCCCTCGGGGAGGCCGAGGTCGGAGAAGGTGAGTTCGGGGGTCTCGGGGGTCTCGGGGGTCGCCTCGACGGCCGCCGCGACTGCTGCCTCGATGGCCTCAGCGGTCTCGACGGTCTCGGTGACCTCGATCGCCTCGAGGGTGATCGGCTCGTCGTTGTTCTCGGACACGACGGAGTGATCAGTACTGGAAATGGACATGCGAATGCGAAACCTTCCGGAGTCTCAAGTCGGCACGCGCCCGTCAACTCCGTGTTCGCATTGCACTACGACCGCCTCTATGCGGTCAGCCACGGCAAGGGAGAGTACGCGCCACACGGCGCGCTCTGCGGTGGCGCCGGGCAAATGGGATCAAACGATCTACCACTATAAGCACCTGGGCCACCGAAGGCAAACCGAGCCCCATCACCGCAGCTCAGCAGCGTCTCGGCCCCAGACACAGGGCCTGTCTAGACGGGTGAATCCGCCTCCGGCGCCGCTTCCGGCGCCGGCTCCCGGTCCACGAGCTGCGCCGCCGCCCCGCCGTCACCCTCGTGGGCCGAGGACGACGGCTCGGCGACCGTCGGCTCCGGCGTGGGCGACGGAGGCTCCGGCGTGGGCGCGGGCGGCTCCGGGTCCGGGGCACGCGTGGGCGTCGTCGGCTGCGCCCCGGTCGGCGTCGGCGCTCCCGGCTTCTCACTCGGCCCCGGCTTCACCGCCCGCGCCGAGGCCGGCGCGCTCCGGCCCGCCGACGGCGAGGCCGAGGCGGACGCCGAGGCGCTCGCCCTCCCCCCGTCGCGCTTCCCGTGCCCGTGCTTGCCGTCACCGCCCGCCGCACCCATGCCGAAGCCGCCCCCCGCTCCCGCGGAATCCCCGTCCG
The DNA here is from genome assembly GCF_044741545.1 of Streptomyces sp. NPDC088157. Classification (NCBI taxonomy): domain Bacteria; kingdom Bacillati; phylum Actinomycetota; class Actinomycetes; order Kitasatosporales; family Streptomycetaceae; genus Streptomyces; species Streptomyces sp. NPDC088157. Next base: position 835,418 of record NZ_JBIUSU010000005.1, on the reverse strand, counting down.
GGGCCTCACCGCCCCGCTGCCCCGCCGAGTGCGAAGGCCGGGCCCGGCCGCCCTCCTCGTCCCCCACGCTCATACAGCCGGCTGCCGCGGCGACGGCCAGGACCGTCGCGGCCAGTCGAACGGGTACGTACAACGGGCGCACGGGGCCACCTCCGGGGCAGGCGTAAGAAGTCGACGTGTCCAACTCCCGGCGCCCGCAAGAAGACACGCGCCGACGCGCGCCCCCGTGCCGGACGGCTCAGCCGTAGCCCAGGGCGTGCAGCCGCGCGTCGTCGATGCCGAAGTGGTGGGCGATCTCGTGCACCACCGTGACCTCCGTCTCCGCGACGACCTCCTCACGCGTGGCGCACATCCGCAGCGTCGGCCCCCGGTAGATCGTGATCCGGTCCGGCAGCACCCCGGCGTACCACTCCCCGCGATCCGTCAGCGGAGTCCCCTCGTACAGCCCGAGCAGCTCGGGATCCTCCGCCGGCGGCTCGTCCTCGACGAACACCGCGACGTTGTCCATCAGCCGCGTCAACTCCGGCGGAATCCGGTCCAGCGCCTCGGCGACCAGTTCCTCGAACTCCTCGCGCGTCATCTCCAGCACAGGCCCATTGTCCGGTACGACACAGCCGGGCGGAGGTCACGAACCGTCCGCATACCGACTCGCGGATCCGGGCATACGGCATCAATGGTCCGCGCCCGCCTCCCCACCGCAGCCCTGCGGCGTCTCAAGCCCGTCAAACCCGTCGAGCCGGTCAAGCGCCGGAGCCCCGTTCCCGAACTCGCCGCCCGGCCCAACCCGTGGCTCCGCGCCTTCGGTCTGACCGCCGTCGTCCTCTTCGGCGCCTGGCTCGGCCTGCTGGTCGTCGGGGACGTCCGCACGCCCGTCGGCCCCATGAACACGACGATGACCCTGCGCCCGTCCTTCACCGGCGGCACGAAGATCAACATCTCCCCGCTCGGCGCGCTGAGCCTGGACAGCCACATCGCCCCGGTCCGCCTCGACGTGAACGTCGACCAACTGGACCCCGTGCGCTCGCAGGCCCTCGTCGACCACCCCGAACGGCTCTCCGGACTTCAGGACGAGGTCGCCCGCGATGTGGAGCACGGCACCCTCGATCTCGCGGTCCGCTCCTGCGTCGCCGTCGTCTCCGGCGCCACCGCGCTCGGCCTCGCCGTCTACCGCCGCCCGCGCCGCGCCCTCGCCGCCGGCGGCCTCGCCCTCACCCTCCTGGCCGCCTCGGGCGTGACCGCCTACGCCACCTGGAACCCCAAGTCGGTCCTGGAACCGCGGTTCTCGGGCCTGCTGTCCTCCGCGCCCTCGCTCGTCGGCAACGCACGCAGCATCGTCACCGAGTTCGACGTCTACCAGCAGGAACTCGCCCGCCTGGTCACCAACGTGACCAAGCTCTACGACGTCACCTCCACGCTCCCCGCCTTCCAGCCGGACCCGACGACCGTCCGCGTCCTGCACGTGTCCGACATCCACCTCAACCCCGCGAGCTGGAAGATCATCGCCTCGCTCGTGGAGCAGTACAAGGTCAATGTGATCGTCGACTCCGGCGACACGATGGACCACGGCTCGGCCGCGGAGAACGGCTTCCTGGACCCCATCGCCACCCTGGGCGCGCCGTACGTCTGGGTCAGGGGCAACCACGACTCCCTCGTCACCCAGCGCTACCTGGAGGGCATGAAGAACGTGCACGTCCTCGACGACGGCCGGGCGGTCACGGTCGCCGGGCTGCGCTTCGCCGGCATCGGCGACCCCCAGTTCACCCCGGACCGCTCCTCCGCGCCGGGCGCCGAGGAGTCCCAGGAGACGGCGGGCGCCCGCCTGGCCGACGCCCTGCGCGCCCAGCGGGCCGCCGGCGCCCCCGCGGACGTGGCCGTCGCCCACGAGCCCTCCGCCGCCCGGGGCACGGACGGCGAGGTGCCCCTCGTGCTGGCCGGCCATCTCCACCACGAGGAGATGGAGGTCATGAAGAAGGGCACGCGCCTGCGCGTGGAGGGCTCGACGGGCGGCAGCGGCCTGCGGGCCGTCGAGGGCAAGTACCCCGACCCCATCGAGGCGTCGATCCTCTACTTCGACCGTGACACCCGCCGCCTCCAGGCCTGGGACGAGATCAAGCTCGGCGGCCTGGGCCTGACGACCGCCGAGGTGAGCCGCCACCTCCCCAAGGAGAACCTCCCCGGAGCCGCCCCGTCCCCGAGCCCCTTCTCCAGTCCGCCCCCCGACCCCTCACCCACCCCCTCACCCACCCCCTCGCCCAGCCCGCCGCCGAGCCCGGCCGTCAGCCCCTCCGGGGCTCCCTCCAGGACGGGCCCCGGGACAGGCCTCGGGACGGCCCGGTAAACCGTTTTGGCGATACCTCCTGCCATCCCATATGCTTCACACGTCCCCGACGCGCTGAGAAGCGCCAGGCGGGCCGATAGCCCTCATCGTCTAGCGGCCTAGGACGCCGCCCTTTCAAGGCGGTAGCACGGGTTCGAATCCCGTTGGGGGCACGCAACACCGTGTGCGACACTGTCGTACACAAAGCTTGGTCCTGTGGAGCAGTTTGGAGTGCTCGCCACCCTGTCAAGGTGGAGGCCGCGGGTTCAAATCCCGTCAGGACCGCTGAGGTTTCTCGTAAACCTCGTGGCTGGGTAGCTCAGTTGGTACGAGCGATCGCCTGAAAAGCGATAGGTCGCCGGTTCGACCCCGGCCCCAGCCACCATCGCCCTTCAGGGCCCGGAGCCCCTCTCCCTCGGCGGAGAGGGGCTCTTCTCGCGGAAAGCCTGGCCGTACGACCGGGCACCGACGCCGAGGTCCGACGCCTGGCGCTGTGCGCGGCCGCCTCGGCCCACAGCGAGCTGGCCCAGCGGGGCATGGCCGAGCCGGACCCCGAGCGCAACGACACGCTCGTCCGCGCCTACCTCCAGATTCAGCGGGAGATCGACGAGGGCACGACGTTCGTCCACCACAACACGTGGGCAGAAGGGGCGATCGTGCACGACGTGGGCGGAGCGCACCGGCTGGCCCACGGCTTCGCGGAGGCGTACGCGCGGTGGCGGCGGACGGACCCCGAGGACCCTCGGTACGCCATGGCGGCCGCCGCGATCCTGATGCTGCTCGCCGACCACGACGGAGCCGGCCCCGCGTCGGACGAGCTGCACACGGCGCGGCCGTGGGCGCGCTGGACGGTGGCGACTGGCGGGCCACTCTGGGGCTGATAGCCGGGACCGCGCGGCTGAGAGGGGTGCGCGGCAGCGGGGCGCACACCTCGTACGCAGCGGCGGTACGGCATCTGGACCGGGCCCGGGCCGCCCTGGCCGACACGGACGACGCCTCGGGGCGGACCGCGGACCTGGTGTCCCTGGCCCGGGCGCGGGCGGTGACGGGCCGGCGAGCCGTGCGCGGAGGCGTGGACGACGTCGAGGAGGCCCTGGCCGACTTCCGGTCGTTGCGCGCCAGCCCGAAACCTGACCGCCTATCAGCGGGCCCGGCTGGACGTGCAGATCGCCGTGCTGAGCGTCAGGCGTGCCGTGGCGCTGGATGATCTGGGAGCCGCGGACCGGGGCGGGGAGCGAGCAGTGGGATGCCCACGCCGAACCCCTTCCCGCCCCCGCCGCCCCGGTCGGCTCACCGTGGACGCGTTGGCAGGGTAGTGGCCGGTACGTACGCGTCGCAGGGCATTCGCGACGTACGCGAACCTCGTCGGCGGGGACCCCGCGAACACCCGCCCGCCCCGCCCGTCGGCCGCCCGAAGACCGCTCCGGTCAGAAGTCCCGCTCAGAGGCCCGCTCAGAGGCCCCGCTCAGAGGCCCCGGGCAGAAATCCCGCTCAGAGGTCCCGCTCAGAAGTCCCGCTCAGAGGTCCCGGGCAGAGGTCCCGGGCAAAAGGGCTCGCCACGGATTTCGCCGAGGTGAGATCCTGGTTCCCGTATGTCTACGCACCCCGCCCCCGGCACCCCCGCTCCGGGTACTCCCGCCCTCGGCGCCCTCGCCCCCCGTCTGACCGAGCTGTCACTGCGCGACGCGCACCGGCTCGGGCGCAGGCTCGAAGGCGCGCGCAAGATCCGCAAGCCGGAGGCCCGTGCCGCCGTCCTCGCCGAGATCGAGGGGGAGGTCGCACAGGTCGAGGAGCGGATGGCGCTGCGGCGCGGCCGTGTGCCCGCGGTCTCGTACCCCGAGCAGCTCCCCGTCAGCCAGAAGAAGGACGAGATCGCGGCCGCCATCCGTGATCACCAGGTCGTCATCGTGGCCGGTGAGACCGGGTCCGGCAAGACCACTCAGATCCCCAAGATCTGTCTCGAGCTGGGGCGTGGTGTCCGGGGCATGATCGGGCACACCCAGCCCCGTCGTATCGCCGCCCGCACCGTGGCCGAGCGGGTCGCCGAGGAACTCGCCACCCCCCTGGGCGAGGCCGTCGGCTGGAAGGTGCGGTTCACCGACCAGGTGAACCCGGACGCCACCTTCGTGAAGCTGATGACGGACGGCATCCTCCTCGCGGAGATCCAGACCGACCGTGAGCTGCGCGCGTACGACACGATCATCATCGACGAGGCCCACGAGCGGTCCCTCAACATCGACTTCCTGCTGGGCTATCTCGCCCAGCTGCTGCCCCGCCGCCCGGACCTCAAGGTCGTCATCACCTCCGCGACCATCGACCCGGAGCGTTTCTCCCGGCACTTCGGCGAAGCCCCGATCGTCGAGGTCAGCGGGCGGACGTACCCGGTGGAGGTCCGTTACCGGCCGCTCCTCGAAGAGGACTCCGAGGACTCCGACCGCGACCAGATCACCGCGATCACCGACGCCGTGGAAGAGCTCATGGGCGAGGGGAAGGGCGACATCCTCGTCTTCCTCTCCGGCGAGCGGGAGATCCGCGACACGGCGGACGCGCTGGAGAAGAAGAAGTTCAGGTTCACCGAGGTCCTGCCGCTCTACGCCCGTCTGTCGCACGCCGAGCAGCACCGGGTCTTCCAGCAGCACACGGGCCGCAGGATCGTTCTGGCGACGAACGTGGCCGAGACGTCCCTGACGGTCCCGGGCATCAAGTACGTCATCGACCCCGGCTTCGCCCGCGTCAGCCGCTACAGCCACCGCACCAAGGTCCAGCGCCTGCCCATCGAACCGATCTCGCAGGCCAGCGCCAACCAGCGCAAGGGCCGCTGCGGCCGTACCAGCGACGGCATCTGCATCCGGCTGTACGACGAGGACGACTTCCTCGCCCGCCCGGAGTTCACGGACGCGGAGATCCTGCGTACGAACCTGGCGAGCGTCATCCTCCAGATGACCGCGGCCGGTCTCGGCGACATCGAGAAGTTCCCGTTCATCGACCCGCCGGACCACCGCAACATCCGCGACGGCGTGCAGCTGCTCCAGGAGCTGAACGCGCTGGACCCGTCCGAGAAGGACCCCCGCAGGCGGCTCACGCAGACCGGCCGCAAGCTGGCCCAGCTGCCCGTCGACCCGCGGCTCGCCCGCATGGTCCTCGAGGCCGACAAGAACGGCTGTGTGCGCGAGGTCATGGTGATAGCGGCCGCGCTGTCCATCCAGGACCCGCGCGAACGCCCGGCCGACAAGCAGACCCAGGCCGACCAGCAGCACGCCCGCTTCAAGGACGAGACGAGCGACTTCCTCGCCTATCTCAACCTGTGGCGGTACGTCCGCGAGCAGCAGAAGGAGCGCGGCTCCTCCTCCTTCCGGCGTATGTGCAAGCAGGAGTACCTGAACTTCCTGCGCATCCGGGAGTGGCAGGACATCTACACGCAGCTGCGCACGGTCGCCAAGCAGATGGGCATCCATCTGAACGAGGAGGACGCGCCCGAGCAGAGCGTCCATGTCTCGCTCCTCGCCGGGCTGCTGTCGCACATCGGCATGAAGGACGTGAAGGACGGCAGCAAGAACGAGTACCTGGGCGCGCGCAGCGCCAAGTTCGCGCTCTTCCCGGGCTCGGCCCTCTTCAAGAAGCAGCCGCGCTTCGTGATGTCCGCCGAGCTGGTGGAGACGAGCCGCCTCTGGGCCCGCGTCAACGCGCGGATCGAGCCGGAGTGGGTCGAGCCGCTCGCCGGGCATCTGCTGAAGCGGACGTACAGCGAGCCGCGCTGGGAGAAGGACCAGGCGGCCGTGATGGCGGACGAGAAGGTCACGCTGTACGGCGTCCCGATCATCGCGCAGCGGAAGGTCAACTACGGCCGGATCGACGCGGAGACCTCCCGCGACCTGTTCATCCGCAACGCGCTGGTCGAGGGCGACTGGCGCACGCACCACAAGTTCTTCGCCGACAACCGCCGGCTCCTCAGCGAGGTCGAGGAGCTGGAGCACCGCGCCCGGCGCCGGGACATCGTGGTGGACGACGAGACGCTGTTCGACTTCTACGACCAGCGGGTGCCCGAACACGTCGTGTCCGGCGCGCACTTCGACTCGTGGTGGAAGCACAAGCGGCACGAGCAGCCCGATCACCTCGACTTCGAGCGGGAGATGCTCATCCGGGAGTCGGCGGAGGCGGTCACCAAGGCCGACTATCCGGACTCCTGGCGGCAGGGCCCGCTGAAGTTCCGGGTCACGTATCAGTTCGAGCCGGGCGCGGACGCGGACGGCGTGACCGTCCACATCCCGCTGCAGGTCCTCAACCAGGTCACGGACGAGGGCTTCGACTGGCAGATCCCGGGTCTGCGGGAGGAGGTCGTGACGGAGCTGATCCGTTCCCTTCCCAAGCCGATCCGCCGCCACTACGTACCGGCGCCGAACTTCGCGAAGCGCTTCCTGGAGCAGCGGGCGCCTTCGCAGGAGCCGCTCACCACCGCCATGGCCCGTGAGCTGAAGCGGATGGTCGGCGTCCCGTTCGAGGCCGAGGACTTCGACTGGTCGAGGCTCCCCGACCACCTGAAGATCACCTTCCGGATCGTCGACGAGCGGCGCCGCAACCTGGCCGAGGACAAGGACCTCGAGGCCCTGAAGCTCCGGCTGAAACCGAAGGCCCGGCAGGCCATCTCGCAGGCGGCCGCGGCCACCGCCGAACGGCAGGGCGGCGAGGCGCTGGAGCGTTCGGGCCTGACGGACTGGACGATCGGCTCGCTCACCCGTGTCTTCGAGACCCGCCGCGCGGGCCAGCCGGTGAAGGCCTACCCGGCGCTCGTCGACGACGGGGACACCGTGTCCGTACGCCTCTTCGACACGGAGGCGGAGCAGGCGGAGGCCATGTGGAAGGGCACGCGTCGGCTGATCCTGCGCACCATCCCGGTCAACCCGGCAAAGTTCGCATCCGAGAAGCTGACGAACGCCCAGAAGCTCGCGCTGTCCGCGAATCCGCACGGTTCGATCCAGGCTCTGTTCGACGACTGCGCGATGGCGGCGGCCGACCGGCTGATCGCCGACTTCGGCGGTCCCGCCTGGGACGAGGAGTCGTACCGGAAGCTCTACGAGAAGGTGCGCGCGGAGATCGTCGACACGACCGTGCGGACGGTCGGGCAGGTGCAGCAGGTCCTGGCCGCCTGGCAGGCCTGTGAGCGCCGTCTGAAGGGCGTACGCAGCCCCGTGCTGCTCGCCAACCTGGCGGACGTGCGGGGGCAGCTGGACGCCCTCGTGAAGCCCGGCTTCGTGACCTGGGCGGGGCTGCGCCGGCTGCCCGACCTCATGCGCTACCTGGTGGCCGCGGACCGGCGCCTCCAGCAGATGCCGACCGGCGTACAGCGGGACACCAGCCGCATGGAGAAGGTCCACGAGATGCGGGACGAGTACGCGTGGCTGCTGGAGCAGCTGCCCCCGGGCCGGCCGGTTCCCCAGCAGGTCCTGGACATCCGCTGGATGATCGAGGAGCTCCGGGTCAGCTATTTCGCCCACGCGCTGGGCACGGCGTACCCGGTCTCCGACAAGCGGATCGTGAAGGCGATCGACGCGGCCGCGCCGTAACGGCTCCCGTACGGAGGGTGAGTTCGACCGGCGGGCTCACCCTCCTGTACAGTCCTTCTCGCAGCGCAACGCAACATCAAGTGCCGCAAAACTCCCCCAGCGCCTCAAGGGCCTGGGCGGGGCTCCAGGTCCTGTGGAGCAGTTTGGAGTGCTCGCCACCCTGTCAAGGTGGAGGCCGCGGGTTCAAATCCCGTCAGGACCGCAGTGAATGAGCGAGGCCCGCTTCCCGTCAAGGGATGCGGGCCTCGCTCGTTCCATGACCTGCATCAACCCGCCTGCCACCCGGCCAGGGTGGAGACCGCGCCCGCGACGCAGCCGCGATCGGGTGCGGCACATCCCGTCATGACCGCGATCATGGAGAGCCCGGATCCCCGGATCCGGGCTCTCCGCGTTGCCGGCCGGTCTCTTGACGCCGCCGCTTTCCGCCGGTACCCCAGAAGTCAGGGCCGTTTCCGCGTGGCCCCGACGGAGGTGGGACATGGGGGAGTCGGTCAGGCACGAGACGCGGGCGCTGCTTCGCGCACACCTGTCGGCCGCGACGCCCTACCGGCATCTGACCCGCCACTGCCCGATCTGCCACCGCTTACAGCGGCTGGCGATGGATGGCGCCCCACGGGGTACGGCAACCCCTGACGCGACCGTGGAGGGCGAGAGCCCCTCCACGGCGTGATCCCGCGTACTCACGCCGCCCGTCACGCCGACGCCCTCCCCAACCGCCGTACTCGCGTGGGACGCTGGAGCACGAGCCTCCTTTAACGCACACGAGCCGGAGGCAACAAGACTCCCAGCATGTGACGGGTGTCACTGCATGAGTTTTGAAAACCTGGGTTCTTACCAGTCTCCTACAACTGGTCAATTTTATATGTGCAATTGCACCACTCAGGAGGATGCCTCCCGGAACCCTCCCAGAGCCTCCCCAGACTCCGACAAGGACGCTCACAGAGCCACCTGATACGACCGGTCAGGCGGCGTCGATCAGTCTCAAGCGCACAAAAAAGATCGCGCTGGACTCGGCGGAGTCCAGCGCGATCGACGACGTTCCCGTGGGCGAGGGGCCTGTTGGGGCAGGACCCACGTCGCTTGTAGCTAGGTTTCGGGCGTCCGAACAAGTTGGGGGACCTGACGTGTTGCCCGGTTATTCACTTGTTCAGGCCTCGCTGCGCTGCTGCGGGATACCCGCAAGCAGTGCGCGGACCTCTGCCTCGCGATAACGGCGGTGTCCGCCGAGCGTACGAATCGACGTGAGCTTGCCGGCCTTCGCCCACCGCGTGACCGTCTTGGGGTCGACGCGGAACATGGTGGCGACCTCAGCCGGGGTCAGCAGCGGCTCAGCATCAGGGGTGCGAGCGGTCATGAGCGGCCTCCTCGGGAGAACCGAACCTTCTCGGTTCTTTCCTCTAAATTCTGCACCTTGACCCGCGTTGCCCGAAATGGCGGACGCGAGTCGAGTCGGTTATAGGACGAACGGCTTGTCCTCGGCACTACAACTACACCATCCGTCCAGCCGCGTCGGCCAAACCGATGGAATTGCCCCCCAGGTGTTCATCGGCGACGGAAGCCGATGGACCATGCCATAGCGGACAGTCACGCCACTGTGACGATCAGTCACAGGACGATCAGGAGGCATCAGACCTCCCAAAGCGTTGCAATGCTGAGATTTCCCCCCACAGTGGAACATAAGCAGGCGGACGGAGCCCTCCCCGGACTCCTTGTCCTATTTTGGCACGAGGAGGGGCAAGCGGCGCAAGGGTCGTGTACGTGCGTTCCATCACCCTTGCGACATAAGCCCGGATCGGGGACCTACGTCCCGTCAGTTCCGTGAAGTGCGGTTGACCGTACGCTGTCCAGCCACTTCACGGCCGTGACCCAGGTCACTAATGAAAGCGCTGTCGCGTCTGTCACATCGTCAGCTCACAGCACCTGTGAGCCGCCGTCAGTTGGCCGAGCGCCGGTCCCGTACGGACCGCCACCGCTCCACGAGCCGCGCGTACGCCTCGCCCGCCGCCGCGCCGTCCCCGGTCCGCAGCGCCTCGATCCCCTCGGCCACGTCCTTCGCCGAGTGATCGTCCTCCAGATCACCCGCCGGCAGCACATGCACCAGACCGCCGTAATCCAGTTCCACCAGCGAACGCGGGTGGAACTCCTCCAGCCAGCGACCCACGTCCACCAGGCCGTCGATGAGCGGGCCCTCGTCCATGGCGTCCTTCAGCGTCCGCAGCGACCGGGCCACCCGGCGCCGCGCCTGCACCATCGGCGTGCGGTAACGCAGCACGGGGGCCGGCTCCGCCGTCCCCTTCTCGTACTCCCGCTCCTCGTCGGAGACGAGCACGAACCAGTTCAGCGGCACCTGCCAGGCCGCCGAGCGGATCCAGGGGCGGGCGTCGGGGTTGCGTTCCAGCCACCGCTCGTGGTCCTTGGCGGCCTCCTGGCGCACGACTTCGGGAAGCGCCGCCTCCAGGACCGTCCGGGGCAGCTCGTCGTCCAGGTCCGCCAGGGCCAGCCAGCCGCGCAGCCGGGTGCGCCACGGACAGACGCACAGCACCCCGTCCACCTCGGCCACGAACGCGTCGCCGCTCTCGTGAACGGGCACCGCGACCGGCGGGGTGGGCAGCAGGTCGGCCAGCGAGCGGCGCAGTTCGTCCTGATAGGAGGGACGGTCGGGGCGGCGGGCGTAACTCGCCCAGTGGCTGCGCTCGGGCTCGGAGAAGGCGGCCAGCGGCTCGTACACGCGCAGATAGACCGCGTACGGAACGATCACCGAGGACACCTTGGGCACGCCTGCTCCCTCCCCCCTGGTCCGACCGGGAAACCCTGCGAATCGTCCCACGGCGGTACTCCGGGAGAAGGTGATCCCCGACACTGCGTGATCGGCGGGCCACGCAGGCTCTACTCTCGGACCACAGGCCCCGCCACCCTTACGGTGCCCACGCCCCGACCGCCGCTAGACACCCGGGAGTCACCACAGTGACCGACGTTTCCGGCGCACCTGCTGATGTACTGCACACCCTGTTCCACTCGGATCAGGGCGGTCATGAGCAAGTCGTCCTCTGCCAGGACCGCGCCAGCGGCCTCAAGGCCGTCATCGCCCTCCACTCCACCGCTCTGGGCCCCGCCCTCGGCGGTACCCGCTTCTACCCGTACGCGACCGAGGCGGAGGCCGTCGCCGACGCGCTGAACCTCGCGCGCGGGATGTCGTACAAGAACGCCATGGCCGGTCTGGACCACGGCGGCGGCAAGGCTGTGATCATCGGCGATCCCGACACGATCAAGTCCGAAGCGCTGCTGCTCGCGTACGGCCGTTTCGTGGCCTCGCTCGGCGGTCGGTACGTGACCGCCTGCGATGTCGGCACCTACGTCGCCGACATGGACGTCGTGGCGCGCGAGTGCCGCTGGACGACCGGCCGCTCGCCCGAGAACGGCGGGGCCGGCGACTCGTCCGTGCTGACCGCCTTCGGCGTCTACCAGGGCATGCGGGCCTCCGCACAGCACCTGTGGGGCGACCCGTCGCTGCGGGGCCGCACGGTCGGCATCGCGGGCGTGGGCAAGGTCGGCCACCACCTGGTGAAGCATCTGCTGGAGGAGGGCGCCCAGGTCGTGATCACGGACGTCCGCCAGGAAGCCGTACGGCGGATCGTCGACAAGCACCCTTCCGTGGGTGTGGTCGCCGACACCGAGCGGCTGATCGAGGTCGACGGGCTCGACATCTACGCCCCCTGCGCACTGGGCGGGGCGTTGAACGACCGCTCGGTGCGGGTGCTGACGGCGAAGATCGTCTGCGGCGCGGCCAACAACCAGCTCGCCCACCCGGGCGTGGAGAAGGACCTCGCCGACCGCGGGATCCTCTACGCGCCGGACTACGTGGTGAACGCCGGCGGGGTCATCCAGGTCGCCGACGAGCTGCACGGTTTCGACTTCGAGCGATGCCGGGCGAAGGCGGCCAAGATCTTCGACACCACGCTGGCCATCTTCGCACGTGCGAAGGAGGACGGGATTCCACCGGCCGCGGCGGCCGACCGGATCGCCGAACAGCGGATGCACGAGGCGGCCCAGGCACGCGGCTGGTGACGCTCCGGTAGGGCTCCGCGGCGCCCCGTCCGGGGGTTTCGGCGGTACCGGCCGGTGGAAAGTTGGAGAGAACTCTCACTCCTCCGGGCGGGTCGGCCGCCGATAAGTGGTTAAAATCGCCACTGACCAGCGAGGACGGGGCGACCCAAAGGTGCCGCGCACACGCGCGTACGACGGGCGACGTACCGTACGGGCGTGGGCTCAGGTACCGTGGGAGCCCTACGACGGGCTCTCCACGGAGGGACCGTCCTGGATCATGAACGCGTGTCAACCTGGGGCCGTCGAGCCCCGTCGTTGAGGGGGTCGAGCCATGGGGCGCGGCCGGGCCAAGGCCAAGCAAGCGAAGGTCGCCCGCCAGCTGAAGTACAACAGCGGCGGGACAGATCTCTCACGCCTGGCCGAAGAGCTGGGCGCATCGCCATCGAATATTCCGCCGAATGGTGAGCCATTCGAGGACGATGACGATGACGATGAGCAAGACGACGACCCGTACGCACGGTACGCCGAGCTGTACGGGGACGACGACGAGGATGACGGCGAGGACTCCTCGCAACACCGTCGCGGCGCTTGACCTTGTACTGAGCACCCACCCGGTCGGTGACTTCGGTCACCGACCGGGTCTTGTGCTGCCTGTCCGGTCATGGCCCCGCGCGGACGCAGGCCCGCGCGGTCCTCAGCGGGCGTAGTTCCCGACCAGCTCCGCGCCGGTCGGGTGCTCGCCGCGCTCGGTGATCTCGCCGGCGACCCAGGCCTCCACGCCGCGGTCGGCCAGCGTCGCCAGGGCCACGTCCGTCGCCTCCTCGGGCACGATCGCCATCATGCCCACACCCATGTTCAGGGTCTTCTCCAGCTCCAGCCGCTCGACGGAGCCGGTCCTGCCGACCAGGTCGAAGATCGGGGCCGGGGTCCAGCTGGAGCGGTCCACGGTGGCGTGCAGGCCGTCCGGGATGACACGGGCGAGGTTGGCCGCGAGGCCGCCGCCGGTGATGTGCGAGAAGGCGTGGACGTCCGTCGTGCGGGTGAGCGCCAGGCAGTCCAGCGAGTAGATCTTGGTGGGCTCCAGGAGCTCCTCGCCGAGCGTGCGGCCGAGGTCGTCGATCCGCGCCTCCAGGGACAGGCCGGCCTGCTTCAGCAGGACGTGCCGGACCAGGGAGTACCCGTTCGAGTGAAGGCCGGAGGCCGCCATGGCGATCACGGTGTCACCCGTGCGGATACGATCCGGGCCGAGCAGCCGGTCGGCCTCCACGACGCCCGTACCGGCGCCGGCGACGTCGAAGTCGTCCTCGCCCAGCAGACCCGGGTGCTCGGCCGTCTCGCCGCCGACCAGGGCGCAGCCGGCGAGCACACAGCCCTCGGCGATGCCCTTGACGATCGCGGCGACCCGCTCGGGGTGGACCTTGCCGACGCAGATGTAGTCGGTCATGAACAGCGGTTCGGCGCCGCACACCACGATGTCGTCCATGACCATCGCGACCAGGTCGTGACCGATGGTGTCGAACACACCGAGCTGGCGAGCGACGTCGACCTTCGTGCCGACGCCGTCCGTGGCGGAGGCGAGGAGCGGACGCTCGTAGCGCTTGAGGGCGGAGGCGTCGAAGAGGCCGGCGAAGCCGCCGAGGCCACCGAGGACCTCAGGGCGCTGCGTCTTCTTCACCCACTCCTTCATCAGCTCTACGGCGCGGTCGCCCGCTTCGATGTCGACGCCGGCAGCCGCGTAGGAAGCACCGGTTCCGGATACGCCGGAGGTGCCCGTCGACGCAGTCGACTGATCAGATGCAGCAGACATTGCCTGGGATCTTTCGGGTTGGTGATACGTGCGGGACTTACGGGCGACGGATCGCGTCGGCCGCGGCCGTGGCTGCCGGACCGGCCGCCAGCTCGGTCTCCAGGAGCTGCTTGCCGAGCAGCTCGGGGTCCGGGAGGTCCATCGGGTACTCGCCGTCGAAGCAGGCGCGGCAGAGGTTCGGCTTGGCGATCGTGGTCGCCTCGATCATGCCGTCGAGGGAGATGTAGGCGAGGGAGTCGGCGCCCAGGGAGGTCCCGATCTCGTCGACGGTCATGCCGTTGGCGATGAGCTCCGCGCGCGTGGCGAAGTCGATGCCGAAGAAGCAGGGCCACTTCACGGGCGGCGAGGAGATCCGGATGTGGACCTCGGCCGCGCCCGCCTCGCGGAGCATGCGGACCAGGGCTCGCTGGGTGTTGCCGCGCACGATCGAGTCGTCGACGACGACCAGGCGCTTGCCCTTGATGACTTCCTTCAGCGGGTTCAGCTTCAGCCGGATACCGAGCTGGCGGATGGTCTGCGAGGGCTGGATGAAGGTCCGCCCGACGTACGCGTTCTTCACCAGACCCGCGCCGAAGGGGATGCCGGAGGCCTCCGCGTAACCGATGGCGGCCGGGGTGCCGGACTCCGGGGTCGCTATCACCAGGTCGGCGTCGACCGGCGCTTCCTTGGCCAGCTTGCGGCCCATCTCCACGCGGGAGAGGTACACGTTCCGGCCGGCGATGTCGGTGTCCGGTCGGGCCAGGTACACGTACTCGAAGACACAGCCCTTGGGCTTCGCTTCAGCGAACCGGGAGGTCCGCAGTCCGTTCTCGTCGATGGCGATGAACTCGCCGGGTTCGATCTCGCGGACATAGGCGGCGCCGCAGATGTCGAGGGCGGCGGACTCGGAGGCGACCACCCAGCCGCGCTCCAGGCGGCCGAGGACCAGCGGGCGGATGCCCTGGGGGTCACGGCCGGCGTAGAGGGTGTGCTCGTCCATGAAGACGAGCGAGAAGGCGCCCTTGACCTGCGGGAGGACCTGGTGGGCCGCCTCCTCGATGGTCAGCGGCTTGCCGTCCTGGTCGACCTGGGCCGCGAGGAGCGCGGTGAGCAGGTCGGTGTCGTTGGTCGCCGCGACACGCGGGGAGCGGCCCTCCTGCTTGGGCAGGTCGGCGACCATCTCGGCGAGCTGGGCGGTGTTGACGAGGTTGCCGTTGTGGCCGAGCGCGATCGAGCCGTGCGCGGTGGCACGGAACGTCGGCTGGGCGTTCTCCCACACGGAGGCGCCGGTGGTCGAGTAGCGGGCGTGACCGACCGCGATATGACCCTGGAGCGAACCGAGCGAGGTCTCGTCGAAGACCTGGGAAACGAGGCCCATGTCCTTGAAGACGAGGATCTGGGAGCCGTTGCTGACCGCGATTCCCGCGGATTCCTGACCTCGATGCTGGAGGGCGTAGAGCCCGAAGTAAGTGAGCTTGGCGACCTCTTCACCGGGAGCCCAGACCCCGAAGACGCCGCAAGCGTCCTGGGGGCCTTTCTCGCCGGGGAGCAGATCATGACTGAGTCGACCGTCACCACGTGGCACGCCTCCGAGTGTAGGCGAGATCGACCACTGGTCCGAATTGGGGATACCCGCCGGTAACTGGATCACCTGTCGGCCACCGCGCCCTCGATCGACTCATTTACGCAGGTCAGCCGCCAGATATGATGATCCAATAGGCGGTTGGGCGGGCTGCGGAGGCGGGTGCTGGCGAGCCGCTCCATGAGGACGAGTGAGGTGTCGCACACCATGGGGCTCGGCGGGTGCGGTTCACCGGAGGCGGGGGCCGCTCGGATGTCGTTTCCGGTCGGCGTCCGGGAGTCACTTCCTGGTCAGCCGGACCTGGTCGCCGTCGGCCGTGGTGAGCGTCAGCGTGGAGCCCTTGACCTCGGTGCCGAGGGGGCCCTCGGCGAGGGTGCCGGCCAGCGTGCGCTCGAAGTCCATGGGCCGGCCCGTGCAGGCCATCCTGGTCGACCTGGATTCGCTGAACCGGATGTGGTCGCCCTCGACGGTGACCTTGGCGGTGAAGTTGTTGCAGCCGTAACTGCCCGCCGCCTTGCCGTCCTCGATCTCGAGGTGCGCACCTGTGGGGGCGCGATGGATGGTTCCGTCCACGGTGACGCTGGCGACGTTCCAGCGGACACCGGTGACGGGCTGCTCGGCGCTCACGGCCCCGCTGCCGGGCTGCTCACCGTCCGCCTTCTCACCGCCGCAGGCCGCGGCGAGCGGGACGAGCAGAACGGCCGCGGTCAGCGTCAGGCGGCGCTTGTACGTGTGCGTAGGGCTGTGCCTCTGCCTGTACATGCGGATTCGACGGGACAGGTGGGGCGATCGGTTCCACCTGGGGTCGGATTCAGGACATCAGGGGCAGAAGCGAGGTGAGGTCGGCCCGCTCGCCGCCGGCGGCGACCTTCGCCTGCTCGACGGCGTCCGCCCAGCTCACCCGGCCGGTCGCCAGCCGGATCCAGGTCAGCGGGTCGGTCTCGACGACGTTGGGCGGGGTGCCCCGGGTGTGCCGGGGGCCCTCGACGCACTGCACGACGGCGTACGGCGGGATCCGCACCTCGGTCGCGCCGCCGGGCGCCTTGGCGGCGAGGGCGTCGGCGAGGAGCCGGGTCGCGGCGGCGAGCGCCTGGCGTTCGTACGGGATGTCCAGGCCGGGGACGGCGGCGTTCAGGTCGTCGGTGTGGACGACGAGTTCGACGGTCCGGGTCACGAGGTGGTCGGCGAGGGTCATGGCGCCGGTGCGGGTGGCCAGGAGGCGATCGCCCGGGGCGCCGGCGAGGTCCTCGGTGACGCGCTCCTCGGTGCGGGCGAAGAGCGCGTCCAGGTTGGGGTTGGCGGCGGCGAGGTCCCGGGTGCCGTCGGAGATGTCGGCGGCCCGGGCGGCGGTGGCGAAGGGCCACTCCAGGAGCGTGAGCTCCGCCTTCGGGGGCTCGTCCCGGTCCAGGTTGCGGCTGACGGTCGCCACCGCCATGGCCACGTGCGCGGCCAGGTCCCGCACGGTCCAGCCCGCCAGCCGCGTGGGCAGCGCGAGCTGCTCGGGGGTGAGGGTGCCCACGGCCCGCCGTACGTTGCCGAACTGCGCGGTGACCGCGGCCCGGATCTTGGCGGGGTCGTACGCGCGCGTGCGTTTCCTGGCCGGAGGCATGGCGGTGAGCCTAGTGGCCGCCGGGGACACCGTGACCGTCGGGCCGTGCGCGGCGTGGGGCATGGATCGCGGTCGCGGCACGGTGGCCGTCGGCGGATCCGACGACGGCGTGCCAGACGACGGCGTGCCTTATGGCGTGTGCCTGACGACGGCGTGCCTTATGGCGTGTGCCTGACGACGGCGTGCCTGACGGCGGCATGCGTGGTGCCGAGGGTCCTGTTGTCAGGGTCCTGCCCGGCGGCGGGCACGCCGATGCCGGTGCGGGACCGGCGAACGTGTGACGGTCACGGTGAAGGCCCCGCCCGTGGGAACGGACGAGGCCTTCACCGTCGTACGGATGCCGCGCGACCGCCGGGCCGCGGAGAGGCCCGCGCGGACGCGGGTGCCACGGCTGAGGGTGCCTACGCGAGCAGCGCCGGGATGGTCCCCTCGTGGGCCTCGCGCAGTTCCTCGAGGGACAGCTCGAACTCGCCCTGGAGCTCGACCGTGTCGCCGTCGACGACACCGATGCGGGTGACGGGCAGGCCGCGCGCCCCGCACATGTCGTTGAACCGGAGCTCCTCGGAGCGCGGGACGGCCACCACGGCGCGGCCCGCCGACTCGGAGAAGAGGAGGGTGAAGGCGTCCAGCCCGTCCGGTACGACCAGCCGCGCGCCCTTGCGGCCGAGCAGCGCCGACTCGACGACCGCCTGGACGAGCCCGCCGTCCGACAGGTCGTGCGCGGCGTCGATCATGCCGTCACGGGAGGCGGAGATCAGGATCTCGGCGAGCAGCCGCTCCCGCTCCAGGTCGACCTTCGGGGGCAGACCGCCGAGGTGGTCGTGCACGACCTGGGACCAGGCCGAGCCGCCGAACTCCTCACGGGTGTCGCCGAGGAGGTAGAGCAGCTGGCCCTCCTCCTGGAAGGCGACGGGCGTGCGGCGCGCGACGTCGTCGATGACACCCAGCACGGCCACCACCGGGGTCGGGTGGATGGCCACCTCGCCCGTCTGGTTGTAGAGGGAGACGTTGCCGCCGGTCACCGGGGTGCCCAGCTGCTGGCAGGCGTCGGCCAGGCCGCGGATGGCCTCCGCGAACTGCCACATCACCGCCGGGTCCTCGGGCGAGCCGAAGTTCAGGCAGTCGGAGACGGCGAGCGGCTTGGCGCCGGTCGTCGCCACGTTCCGGTAGGCCTCGGAGAGGGCCAGCTGGGCGCCCGCGTACGGGTCGAGCTTGGCGTACCGGCCGTTGCCGTCGGTCGCGATGGCGACGCCGAGGCCGCTCTCCTCGTCGATCCGGATCATGCCGGAGTCCTCGGGCTGCGCGAGGACGGTGTTGCCCTGCACGAAGTGGTCGTACTGGGACGTGATCCACTTCTTGGAGGCCTGGTTGGGGGACGAGACCAGCCGCAGGACCTGGTCCCTGAGCTCCTGGCCGGTCTGCGGCCGGGGCAGCTTGTTCGCGTCGTCCGCCTGGAGGGCGTCCTGCCACTCCGGACGGGCGTAGGGGCGCTCGTAGACCGGGCCGTCGTGGGCGACGGTGCGCGGGTCGACGTCGACGATCTTGCCGCCGTGCCAGAAGATCTCCAGCCGGTCGCCGTCGGTCACCTCGCCGATGACGGTCGCGATGACGTCCCACTTGTCGCAGATCTCCAGGAACCGGGCGACCTTCTCCGGCTCGACGACCGCGCACATGCGTTCCTGCGACTCGCTCATGAGGATTTCCTCGGGCGAGAGCGTGGAGTCGCGCAGCGGTACGTCGTCCAGGGTGACGCGCATGCCGCCGGAGCCGTTGGAGGCCAGCTCGGACGTGGCGCAGGACAGGCCGGCCGCGCCGAGGTCCTGGATGCCGACGACCAGCTTCTCCTGGAAGGCCTCCAGGGTGCACTCGATGAGGAGCTTCTCCTGGAAGGGGTCGCCGACCTGGACGGCCGGGCGCTTCGACGGCTTGGCGTCGTCGAAGGTCTCGGAGGCGAGGATCGACGCGCCGCCGATGCCGTCACCGCCGGTCCGGGCCCCGTAGAGGATGACCTTGTTGCCGGTGCCGGAGGCCTTCGCGAGGTGGATGTCCTCGTGCCGCATCACGCCGATGGCACCGGCGTTGACCAGCGGGTTGCCCTGGTAGCAGGCGTCGAAGACGACCTCGCCGCCGATGTTCGGCAGGCCCAGGCAGTTGCCGTAGCCGCCGATCCCGGCGACGACTCCGGGGAGGACGCGCTTGGTGTCGGGGTGGTCGGCGGCGCCGAAGCGCAGCGGGTCCACGACCGCGACCGGACGCGCGCCCATCGCGATGATGTCGCGGACGATGCCGCCCACGCCCGTGGCCGCGCCCTGGTAGGGCTCGACGTACGAGGGGTGGTTGTGCGACTCGACCTTGAAGGTCACGGCGTAGCCCTGGCCGACGTCGACGACGCCGGCGTTCTCGCCGATGCCCACGAGCAGCGCGTCGGACTGGGGGGCCTTCTCGCCGAACTGGCGGAGGTGCACCTTGGAGGACTTGTACGAGCAGTGCTCGGACCACATGACGGAGTACATGGCGAGCTCGGCGCCGGTGGGACGGCGGCCGAGGATCTCCACGACGCGCTCGTACTCGTCCTTCTTCAGGCCGAGTTCGGCCCAGGGCAGCTCGACGTCGGGGGTCTCGGTCGCGTGCTCGACCGTGTCCAGAGGCGTCCGGCTCATGCGTTGACCAGCTTCTTGAGAATCGAGGTGAAGAAGGGGAGGCCGTCGGTGCGGCCGGACCCGATGAGCGGCTCGACGGCGTGCTCCGGGTGCGGCATGAGGCCCACGACGTTGCCGGCCTCGTTGGTGATGCCGGCGATGTCGCGCAGCGAGCCGTTCGGGTTGCCGTAGCCGTCGGCGCCGTCGCCCTGCACGAGGTACCGGAAGGCGACGCGGCCCTCGGCCTCGAGCTTGTCGAGGGTGTACTCGTCGGCGACGTACCGGCCGTCCATGTTCTTCAGCGGGATCTGGATCTCCTGGCCCGCCTCGTAGTCGACGGTCCAGGCGGTCTCCGCGTTCTCCACCCGCAGCTTCTGGTCGCGGCAGATGAAGTGGAGGTGGTCGTTGCCGAGCATCCCGCCGGGCAGCAGGTGGGCCTCCGTGAGGATCTGGAAGCCGTTGCAGATACCGAGGACCGGAAGGCCGGCCTTCGCCTGCTCGATGAGGGTCTCCATCACCGGCGAGAAGCGCGCGATGGCACCGGCCCGCAGATAGTCGCCGTAGGAGAAACCACCGCACAGCACCACGGCGTCGACCTGATGAAGGTCTTTGTCCTTGTGCCAGAGAGCGACGGGTTCGGCGCCCGCGAGGCGGATCGCGCGCTGGGTGTCCCGGTCGTCGAGACTGCCCGGGAAAGTGACGACGCCAATACGAGCGGTCACTTCGCGGCTCCCGCGACTGCTTCTTCCGACTCGACCTTGACGGTGAAGTCCTCGATCACGGTGTTCGCGAGGAAGGATTCCGCAAGATCGTGGATGCGGGCGAGGGCGGCCTCGTCGACCGGCCCGTCAACTTCCAGTTCGAATCGCTTTCCCTGACGTACGTCGGAGATGCCTTCGAAACCCAGTCGCGGCAGTGCGCGCTGCACCGCCTGGCCCTGGGGGTCGAGGATCTCCGGCTTGAGCATGACGTCGACTACGACGCGTGCCACTGGCACTCCCGGTGGTGTGGTGCTGAGCAGGTTCCTGCGGGTGTCTCCAACAGGTGTCTTCAGACTACCCGCACAAAATTTCTACGCGGGTAGAGTTGTAGGAAACTACGTGAGCGCCATCACGATCAGGTATCGGACCAGTGCCTTCGTGAAAATTTCAGGGAAAGATCCGGGGTGCACCAACGTTCCCTATTGCCCCGGGACACGCGGGCAGATTTAGTCGGGCTTCACATTGCAATGCCAGGCACTGTACAAATGAATTGGCAATAGCCGATACTTTGCCCCATAACAGGCGGACAGTCGACATCTCCGTGACGTCTTGGCACGTCATCGCAGAGCTGTCGCACGAAGGGACCGATATTCGTGGCGCAGAAGGTCGTGGTCACTCTCTCTGACGACATCGACGGCTCGGAAGCGGCGGAAACGATCGCTTTCGGGCTCGACGGCAAGTCGTACGAGATCGACCTGAATGAAGCCAATGCCAAAGAACTGCGTAAGGCTCTCGCGCCCTACGTGGACGCCGGCCGCAAGCGGTCGAGGTCGGGCAAGGCGTACAAGCAGACGGAGGTCGCACCCGACCCCGCGGCCGTCCGCGCCTGGGCCCAGGCCAACAAGATGGAGGTACCGGCCCGCGGCCGCATCCCCAAGAAGATCTACGAGGCGTTCACCGACGCCCAGTGAGCCGCACCCGCTGAAAGTCCCCGTGAGCCGAGGGCCGACGGCCGGTCACCCACCCCTCGAACGAACCGACTTGCGCTGCACCCCTCCTGGTCAGCTAGAGTCTGGAGCACGCCGAGGGGCCAGGCCGAAAAGCCCAGCTCACGGAGTACATGCGGGTGTAGTTCAGTAGTAGAACATCCCCCTTCCAGGGGGAAGGCGCAGTGTGCGATCCCTGTCACCCGCTCTGCATCACCGATCTGACCACTGTTGTGGATCAGGTAGGCTGGTGCCCGCGCCGATCGGTGAAAGCCGGTCGGAGGCAATGCGGACGTAGCTCAGTTGGTAGAGCGCAACCTTGCCAAGGTTGAGGTCGCGAGTTCGAGCCTCGTCGTCCGCTCGGGAATGAGACCCCGGTCCTATGGACCGGGGTCTTTTCGTGTGCCTTGATCCTGTGCCTTCATCTTGTGCGCGCGACCGTGTGGTCGCGACCGTGTGGTCGTGATCGTGGGCCCGCGATCGTGGGCGTCGCGCGAGCGGTCGTCTGACATTTGTCATGCGGAGTGATGACACCTCGCACTGCTGCCGGTCTCCTTCCCCAGGAAGGCTTGAGGCATGAACACGAATGAACACGTGATCGAGGTCACCGACCTCCGGCGTGTGTACGGGGGCGGGTTCGAAGCGGTCCGTGGGATCTCCTTCCACGTCGACCGCGGTGAGATCTTCGCGCTCCTCGGTACCAACGGCGCCGGAAAGACATCGACGGTCGAGTTGCTCGAGGGACTCGCGCGCCCCGACGGCGGGCGCATCGCAGTCCTGGGCCACGATCCGCACACCGAACGGGCCGCCGTACGACCGCGTACCGGCGTGATGCTCCAGGAGGGCGGCTTCCCCTCCGAGCTGACCGTCGCCGAGACCGCGCGCATGTGGGCCGGCTGCGTGAGCGGCGCCCGCCCGATCGACGAGGTGCTCGCCCTCGTCAGGCTGGCCGGACGCGCCGACGTCCGGGTCAAGCAGCTGTCCGGAGGCGAGCGGCGGCGCCTCGACCTGGCGCTCGCGGTCCTCGGAGAACCCGAGGTGCTGTTCCTGGACGAGCCGACGACCGGCCTGGACGCCGAGGGCCGCCGGGACACCTGGGACCTGGTGCGCGCGCTGCGCGACGCCGGTACGACGGTGCTGCTGACCACGCACTACCTGGAGGAGGCGGAGAACCTCGCCGACCGGCTGGCCATCCTGCACGAAGGCCGTATCGCGGCCGCCGGGACACCCGCCGAGGTGACCGGCGCCCAGCCGTCCCGGATCACTTTCGAACTGCCCGAGGGGTACTTCGTGGGCGACCTGCCTCCGCTGGGCGAACTGGGTGTATGCGGTCACGAGATCGACGGACGCGTCATACGGCTGCGCACCCGCGAGCTCCAGCGGGCGGCGACCGGACTCCTGGTGTGGGCCGAGCGGGCCCAGGTCGAACTGCGGAGGCTGGATGTGCGGTCCGCCTCGCTGGAGGAGGCGTTCCTGGGGATCGCCCGGGAGGCGTCGAACAGCGACGAGACCGAGGAGGTCGCGGCATGAGCGGGGCAACGGTGAAGGACGCGGCGACCCGTGCGGGCAACCCTTCGGTCACGACCCCCGCGAGCCGGATGGCCGCCCTCGCACGCGCCGAGCTGAAGCTGCTCGGGCGGAGCAGGAGCACGATCATCGCGGCCGTGTTCGTGCCGCTGGTACTGCCGGTGAGCCTGGCGACGGTGGTCGAGGACATGGACGTGGAGGACGTCGGTCTCAGCGTCGGTCTGGTGCTGCTGCCCGCCGCCATCGGCTTCTCGCTGCTGTTCGGGGTGTACTCGGCACTGACGGCCATCTACACCGCCCGGCGCGAGGAGCTCGTGCTGAAGCGGCTGCGTACCGGTGAGCTGCGGGACCCGGAGATCCTCGGCGGATCGGCGCTGCCCGTCCTCGCCACGGGGCTGGTGCAGTCCCTGGTGCTGGTGGCCGGCTGCACGGTCCTGCTCGATGTGCCGGCCCCCCAGGCCCCCCATCTCGCCTTCCTGGGGCTGCTTTTGGGCCTGGCGATGTGCGCGGCGCTCGCCGCCGTCACGGCGGCCGTGACCCGGACCGTGGAGAGCGCACAGGTCACCACCATGCCCTTGGTGCTCGTGTCGATGACCGGTTCCGGTGTGACCGTCCCCCTGGAAATGCTGCCCGACCGGCTCGCCTTCGTCTGCGAACTGCTGCCGCTGTCCCCGGTGATCACCCTGATACGCGGCGGCTGGACCGGAAGTCTGTCGGTGTACGAGGCCCTGGGCGCCCTGGCGACCGCACTGGCCTGGACCCTGCTGGCGGTGTTTGCTGTACGGCGGTGGTTCCGTTGGGAGCCCCGGCGCTGACCAGCCGGGACCGCAGGGGGCCGAGCCGGGATCGTGGCGGGTCGAACGGTGGGGGAGGACATGGATGTTGGGCCGTATTCGGGGGTGGCAGCGGCGTCACTGGCGGGACCGCAGCAAGGCCGAGCGGGTCGAGTTGCAGACCCTGGGCACCTGGTACTTCACCACCTGGTTCTTCTCCCTCGCCTGGCTCGCGCTGCCCCTGGTGGGCGGGCTCGAACAGCGTCCCGGGCCGCTCCTCATCGGCGGGCTGCTCCTGCTGGCGAGCGCCCTCCAGTGCGCCGAGGCGAACCGGCTCACGCGGCCCGTCCTCGACCACTATCTGCACCGCGCCGAGCTCCCGCCCCGCGCCCTGTATCCCGCGGCCGGGCTGCTGGCCCTCGGACTGGCGCTGGCCCTCGCGCTCTCCGTGGTGGGCGGCGCCGACCCGGTGACGACCCGGCTCTGTATAGGAGCCGCGCTGCTGCCCTTCGGGATGCTGTACGGACTCGTGGTGCCCATCCGGCGGTTCCTGTGGCACTCCGCCCTGCTCGCCTTGGCCCTCATGGCCGTGTTCGGCTGGGCCGAACCGGATACGGCGGGGATCTTCATGGTCGGGTTCCTGACCGCCTTCGCGACCTGCTTCTCGCTGTTCGCCTGCCGCTGCAGCGCCTGGAACCTGGCGGTGCTGTGGGAGGCGGACCGGGCCGGGGAGGTCGAGGCGCGGCTCGCCGTCGCGGAGGAGCGGCTGCGGTTCGGGCGGGATCTGCACGACGTGATGGGGAGGAACCTGGCGGTGATCGCGCTGAAGAGCGAGCTGGCCGTGCAGTTGGCAAGGCGTGGGCGGCCGGAGGCCGTGGAGCAGATGATCGAGGTCCAGCGGATAGCGCAGGATTCACAGAGGGAGGTCCGCGCTGTCGTGCGGGGATACCGGGAGGTGGACCTCGGGGTCGAACTGGCCGGGGCACAAGGGGTGCTGCGGGCGGCCGGGATCGCGTGCGAGGTGAGCGGGGAGACCGGCGGGCTGCCGGCCGAGGTGCAGTCGGCGCTCGGCTGGGTGGTGCGGGAGACCACCACCAACGTGCTGCGGCACGGAGACGCCGGGCGGTGCTCGGTGACATTGCGGATGCCGGAGGGATGCGTGGTGCTGACGGTGGAGAACGACGGCGCCGGGACCTCCGCCCCCGAAAGCGGCGACGGGTCGGGACTCACCGGGCTGCGGGAGCGGTTGCGGGGCGTCGACGGGACACTGGACGCCGGGTTCGTCGGAGCCGGCGTCTTCCGGGTCGTCGCCGAGGTGCCGCTGAGCGGGAAGGCTGCTGTGAGAGAGGTCACTTCATGACCGTGCGGGTGCTCCTGGCCGACGACGAACACCTCATCCGGGGTGCGCTAGCCGCGCTGCTCTCCCTGGAGGACGACCTGGTGATCGTCGCCGAGGCGGCCACCGGCCCGGAGGCGCTGGCGATGGCACGGGCACACCGGCCCGACGTCGCCGTCCTGGATCTGCAGATGCCGGGCGCCGACGGTGTGAAGGTCGCCACATCCCTGCGTGCCGAACTGCCCGACTGCCAGGCACTGATCGTCACGAGTCACGGCCGGCCGGGGCATCTCAAGCGGGCGCTCGCGGCGGGGGTGCGTGGGTTCGTCCCGAAGACGGTGAGCGCGCAGCGGCTCGCGGAGATCATCCGGACGGTGTACGCGGGGAACCGTTACGTCGACCCGGAGTTGGCCGCCGACGCGATCGCCGCCGGTGACTCGCCGCTGACCTCGCGTGAGGCGGAGGTACTCGAACTCGCCGCCGACGGTGCGCCCGTAGCGGAGATCGCCGAGCGGGCGGCGCTGTCCCAGGGGACCGTACGGAACTATCTGTCGTCGGCCGTCTCGAAGCTCGGGGCGGAGAACCGGCACGCGGCGGTACGGCTCGCGCGGGAGCGGGGTTGGGTATAGTTGGCCTCGCGCCACGGCGCACTGCGGACGTAGCTCAGTTGGTAGAGCGCAACCTTGCCAAGGTTGAGGTCGCGAGTTCGAGCCTCGTCGTCCGCTCCATCGCAAAGGCCCCGGTCATCGACCGGGGCCTTTCGCGTCAGGTCCAGCTGGTGCCCGTCAGGCGCTCGTAGGCCTCGATGTACTTCGCTCGGGTCGCGTCCACGATGTGCTGGGGCAGAGGCGGCGGGGGCTGCTCGCTCGCGCGGTCCCAGCCGGACTCGGCCGAGGTCAGCCAGTCACGCACGAACTGCTTGTCGTACGAGGGCTGCGCGCGACCGGGCTGCCACTGGTCGGCCGGCCAGAAGCGGGAGGAGTCCGGCGTGAGGACCTCGTCGGCGATGACCAGGTCGTCGCCCTCGAAGCCGAACTCGAACTTGGTGTCGGCGAGGATGACGCCCCGGTCGCGGGCGATGTCGCGCGCGCGGCCGTAGACGGCGAGGGTCGCCTGGCGGAGCTGGGCGGCGGGGTCGGCGCCGACCTGGCGGGCGACCTCCTCGTAGGAGACGTTCTCGTCGTGCTCGCCGACGGCGGCCTTGGTGGCCGGGGTGAAGATCGGGGCGGGGAGTTCGCTGCCGTCGACCAGCCCTTCGGGGAGGGCGAGGCCGCAGACCGTGCGGGACTCCTTGTACTCGACGAGGCCCGACCCGGTGAGATACCCCCGGGCCACGCACTCGACGGGGACCATCCGGAGCGACTTGCAGACCAGGGTGCGGCCGGCCCAGTCGGCGGGGGCCCCCGCGGGCAGTTCCGTGCTCAGGACGTGGTTCGGGACCAGGTCGGCGAGCTGGTCGAACCACCACAGGGAGAGCTGGGTGAGGACGCGGCCCTTGTCGGGGATCTCGGTCGGCAGCACCCAGTCGAAGGCGGACGTGCGGTCGCTGGCGACCATCACGAGATCGCCCGCCTCGTTCTGGTACAGCTCACGCACCTTGCCGGTGTGCAGATGCACCAGGCCCGGCACCTGAAGGGGCTCGGGCTTTTCTACGAATCCGGACACGGTTCCTCCCCGTGGTTCTGTCCTAGTGGGTCGATTGTCCCGTACATCGGGATCGGTCAAGGACAGCGGGTGGGGCGAGCGGGCGGGCGGACGTCAGTCGCGTTTGCAGATGCGGTCGAGGAGGTTGGCCGTGGCGCGCTGGACACGGGGGTCCACATGGCCGGGGCGGTCCAGGGCCGGGGACCAGGCGAAGGTGCCGGAGGCGAAGACCAGGGCGCCGGAGGGGGCCCGGTAGAGGGAGGTCTCCTGGTGGCGCTGGACGCCCTCGCTGTCGGCGTACGGGGAGTGGGCGAGGAGTATGCGGTTCTCGTGGGGCGGGAGGGGGGTGCGCGGGAAGTAGCGGTCGGCCTCGCCGGCCACCAGGTCCTCGATGCCGTCGCCGTCGAGCGCGCCGGTCGCCTCCCACAGCCAGTGGTCGGCGTTGCGGACGATCAGCGGGTGCGGCTCGGGCACCCGGCCCGCGTACTGGATGCCCAGCAACTGCTGCTCGGCGCGGTCGATCTCACGCCACAGAACGGGTTTGCCGGGCCCCTTGCGTTTGCGGCAGGTGAGCAGGCGGCCGGGGACCCCGGACGGGGACGGACCCAACTCCACCTGCCAGTAGAGGGAGTTGGCGGACAGGAAGACGAGTGAGGTGCCGCTGTCTCGGGCGAGTTCCACGGTGCGGCGCATGTTCGTCGACCAGTACTCGTCGTGGCCGGGGAAGACCAGGCCGCGGTAGCGGGTGGGGTCGATGCGACCGGCGTGCAGGTCACGGGCATCGGCGTAGGCGAGGTCGTAGCCGTAGCGCTCGGCCCAGCGGATGAAGTCGTAGGCGTGGCCCACATGGAGCGGGAGGCCGGCACCGGCGTACGGGCGGTCGAAGGAGACCGTGGTCGCCGCATCGGCCTCGCCGAGGAGGCGGCCGCTCTCGTCCCAGGCGTGGTAGAGGCTGGCGCCGCCGCGGCCGTCCTCGGGGTAGAGGTTGTAGGCCTGCCAGGTGATGTCGGGGAGGAGCAGGAGCAGGTCGGCGGGGTGGTGGTCGCTGACCGTGAAGGGCACGTGGGAGCGGTAGCCGTCGACGGTGGTGAGGACGGCGACGTAGGCGCCGACGTTCCAGTACGACGGGACCTGCAGGCGCCAGGACAGCCACCAGTGGTGGCAGGAGACGGTGCGGTCGGCCGTCAGCGGCGGGGGCTGGACGATGCCGGAGAGACGCGGGCTGGTGGTGATCTTCGCGGCGCCGTCGCCGTCGTAGTGGCCGATGCGGTAGATGTCGACGCTGAACTCCTGGGGCGGGTCGACCGTGATGTGGAAGTCGACGGCGTCTCCGGGGGCGACCGCGCCGGTGGAGATGAAGCCCTTGATCTGGCGGCGCACGTCGTCGGCCGAGCGGGGGCCGCCCGCCGCGGGCGCGGTACGGGGGGCGGGAACGCGGGGGGCGCCGTCCCGGGACGGGGCGGGGGCCTGGTCCACGTACCAGGGGACGACCTGGCCCGTGTCGTCGAAGTACGTCTCGCTGCCGCGCAGCCAGGGGACGGGGCCCTGTCCGAAGGGGTCCGTCACGGCGTGGGCCAGTGCTCCCGACTCCCATCGGCGGATGTGTTCCGGTCCTGGTACTGGTCCTGGTCCGGGTCCCATGGTGCTCCCCTCCCTCGTGCCCCCGTGATGGATCGTGCGTACGTGACCGTCCTGCGCGTCTGGCCTATGTCGCAAGCCCTTGCCATGGGCTCGATCGATCCCAGCACATCACATAACGCGCGCAGGCAGTCACTATTCGTTGCGAATTGGCCGAAAGTGGAATCGGGGGCTCCGATAAGGCTTGGCAGACGGCCTGCAGAGGGCTGTCGGCTTGGCTGGAGGGGGTGGTGGTCGGACAGGTGACGGGACGCATGCAGGGGGCGGCCGGGGGTGGCTCGGGGCCACGAGGGCGGTCCGGGACTCGGCCGGTCGGGGGTCGGCCGGTCGGGGGGTCGGCCGGTCCGGGGGCGTTCAGCCCGGGCGCCGACAGTCCCGGGGGCCGGGTGGGGCAGCTCCGGCACGGCGCCGGCTTCGCCTCACTCAGCAGAGTCGTACCGGCTTCTCCGGTCGTATGCCGCGCTCGACCAGCCAGGTGCGCAGGGGGAGCGCGTCGCCGTCCTCGACGAGACTGAGCACCCGGAGGGTCAGGTCGGCCACGCGCTCACCGTCGACCAGGAGGGTCGGGCCGTCGAGCCAGTCGAGACCCGGGATCGCGCCGACGGTGTCCATCGCGGCGCAGCAGACCATCGCCGTGACGTGGTCGGCCAGGAGTTCGCGGTCGGTGCGCGGCGGCTGGAGCGGGAACAGGGGGACGCCCTCGTCCCAGAGGGCCGTGTCCGGCCCCTGCCCCGGCGTCGGACCGGCCGGGACGGGAGGCGCGGCCGCCGCGGCCGCGGCCTCCTCCCGCCCCAGCTCGGCACCGAGCCCGGCGGCGAGAGCGACGCTGCGAGGGTTCGGAGGCACGGGATCCTCGTCGTCCTCGGCATCCTCGGAGAGGAGGGCGGGCTCGGGGGCGGGGGCGGTGCGGGGGTCGGCGGCGGTGCGGGGGTCGGCGGCGGTGCGGGGGTCGGCCGTGGCGCCGGTGAGCGGGGTGGTGCCGGGGACTGGGGTGGTGCCGGGGACTGGGGTGGCGCCCGGGTCCGCCGTGGCGTCGGGGGCCGGGATGGCGCCGGGGTCGGCCGTGGCGCCGGGGACCGAGGCGGCGCCGGGGTCGGCCGTGGCGCCCTGGACGGCCGGGGTGCCGGGGACCGGAGCGGTGCCCGGGTCCGCCATGGCGCCGGGGACCGGGGTGGTGCCGGGGTCGGCCGGGGGGCCGGGGACCGGAGCGGTGCCCGGGTCCGCCGTGGTGCCGGGGACCGGGGTGGTGCCGGGGTGCGGGGGTGGGTTCGTGGCGGCCGGGGAGCCGGTGGGAGGCAGGGATGGTGTGGGCCCGGATTCGGGGGCGAAGGGCGTGCTCGTGCTCGCGTCCTTCGCCGACTCGCAGGTCGGTGCCGAGTGGGACGGGTGGGGCCCGTCCGCGTCGTCGGGCCGGTCCGTCAGGTGGTCCAGGACGCGGGCCAGAGTGGGGCCGCTGGAGCCGCCCGGGTGGGACGTGGCTGTGAGGCCGGGGGTGGGGCGGACGCCCAGGGTGTCGAGGACCCGGTGGAGACGGGCCGCGTCGGTACGCCACTTGCGGTCGACCACCTCGTCCGGGTAGTCCTCCCAGGCCACCGGCGACCAGTCCGGGCCCGGGTCCGCGGGGCCGCCGTGGAAGAGGCGGGCGGCGAGCAGCGAGGCGGCCTCGTCGATCGTGCCCGGCTCTTCGAGCAGGTCGCAGGCGGGGCGCTCACCGAGGCGGGAGGCGAATCCCTCGGCCAGCCGGTCGCGCCGGGACAGTTCGGTGAGGGCGGCGACGACGCCCGCGTCCAGCCGGGAGGGCCAGCGGCCCATCCGCCAGGCGGGCAGCGCCACGCGCGTCAGAAGACGGTCCCAGCCCGCGTACGCCAGGCCCACCTGTTCCTGGGCGACGATGCGCAGCCCGTAATCCACGGTCTGTGCACGCTCGGCGGCCGCCGCGGCCACCCCGCGCTCCATCTCGCCGGCGTGGGTCTGACAGCCGCGCAACATCACGCGCGCCACCCAGCCGATGCCCGAGCAGGCCGGGCGCAGCACGGGATACCGGTCGCCGCGGTAGGCACAGACAGCCACCGCGGCGTCCAGCCCGCGTACGAAGCGCCGGGCCGCCGCTATGTCGGGGTGCGCCGAAGGGCCCGTACCGGCGACGACCGGGGCGAGGACGGCGCGCAGCTCGCCGACGCGCATCCACCACAGGAACGGGGACCCGATGACGAGGACGGGTGCGGCTGTCGGACGGCGGTGGAGGCGGCCGTGGGAGCCGCCCGGGCCGACTATCTCGTCACCGCCGCGGGACGGGGACGGGCCGTGGGCCCGGTGGGTGCGGTCCTCCAGCCAGCTGTCGCAGTCCGGCGTGAGCGCTATCGCGGAGGGCGCGGGGACGTCGAGACGGTCGGCGAGGTCGCGGACCAGCCGGTACAGGTCGGGAGCCGCCTCCTCGGCGACGGCGACCGTGGGACTGACGGCGGGGCGCGCGCGGGCGACGACCAGAGCGATGACACCGGCGGCGAGCAGCACGACGAGCGCGACGACGGACACGGCCCAGCGGGCGGCGTCCCACCCCGGACCCACGAAGTGCCCGGTGGAACCGCCGGCCAGGAGGATCACCGCGGCGGCCGCGGGCAGCAGCGCGACGGCGAGCGCCCGGCTGCGGATGCGCAGCACCGCCAGCGCCCGGGCACGCGCGGCCTGCGCGCCCATCTCCACACCGATACCGGTCACGTCCGGACCTCACCCCCTCTCTGCCGACCTGATTCCCCCGGCTGTCTTCGCAGTGCTCACTCCCCCACTGTGGCACCGACCACTGACATCGCAATGCCGGTGGGCCAAGTGCCGGAAACGAGTACCGGAACGCTTGCGCCGCACCCTAGTTGGCGCTCCGGCCCACGTCAGCCGGATAGCTCAGCGCTCACACGATGGAATGGCTCAGGGGAAAGGTGGATGACGCTGAGCAACGATCAGGCCCCGGGTTCCATGGCTCTCCGTACGGAGTTCCATGGTGGCCCGGGGCCTGAGAGATGCCTGCTGATGACTGCCTGATGCCTGCCGAGGTGGCAGCCCGGCTGCAGAGGTGGCTGCGGATGTCCCGAAGGTCTGCGGCTGCCCGCCGACGTCCAGCGAGACGGAAGCGTCCGCCCGGACGGGTGTGTGCACACCCGTCCGAAACGCGCTCTATTCGCCCGCCGCCGCCTTCGCCGCGATGTCCGTCCGGTGCTGGGAACCGTCGAGTCCGATGCGCGTGACCGCCTTGTACGCGCGCTCGCGGGCCTCGGTGAGGTCGGTGCCGGTCGCGGTGACGGACAGCACGCGCCCGCCGGCGCTGACCACCGTGTCGCCGTCCTCCCCGTCGTACCGCGTCCCCGCGTGCAGGACGTACGCGTGCGGGGCGTCCTCGGCGGCCACCTCGGCGAGACCGGTGATCGGGTCACCGGTGCGCGGGGTGCCGGGGTAGTTGTGCGAGGCGATGACGACGGTGACGGCCGCTTCGTCGCTCCAGCGCAGGGGCGGCAGGTCGGCGAGGTCGCCGGTGGCGGCGGCCTTGAGTACACCGGCCAGCGGGGTCTTCAGACGGGCCAGGACGACCTGCGTCTCGGGGTCGCCGAAGCGGGCGTTGAACTCGATCACCCGGACACCGCGGCTGGTCATCGCGAGGCCGGCGTAGAGCAGACCGGAGAAGGGGGTGCCGCGACGGCGCATCTCGTCGACGGTCGGCTGGAGCACGGTCTCCAGGACCTCCTCCACCAGCTTCGGGTCGGCCCAGGGCAGCGGCGAGTAGGCGCCCATCCCGCCCGTGTTGGGGCCCTCGTCGCCGTCGAGCGCGCGCTTGAAGTCCTGGGCGGGCTGGAGGGGGACGACGCTCGTGCCGTCGGTGATCGCGAAGAGGGAGACCTCCGGGCCGTCGAGGAACTCCTCGATGACGACGCGATCACAGCCGGCCGCGTGCGCCGCGGCGGCCTCAAGGTCGTCGGTGACGACGACGCCCTTGCCGGCGGCCAGACCGTCGTCCTTGACGACGTACGGTGCGCCGAAGGCGTCGAGGGCCTCGGCGGCCTCCTCGGGGGTGGTGCAGACGTAGGAGCGGGCCGTCGGTACGCCGGCCGCGGCCATCACGTCCTTGGCGAACGCCTTGGAGCCCTCGAGCTGCGCGGCCTCCTTCGAGGGGCCGAACACCGGAATGCCCACCTCGCGCACGGCGTCGGCGACCCCGGCGACCAGCGGCGCCTCGGGACCTACGATGACCAGCTCGGCGGCGAGCTCGACGGCCAGCGCGGACACGGCCTTGCCGTCCAGGGCGTCGACCTGGTGCAGCTCGGCGACCTCGGCGATGCCGGCGTTGCCAGGGGCGCAGTGCAGCGCGGTGACGGCGGGATCGAGGGACAGTGAGCGGCACAGGGCGTGTTCGCGGGCGCCGCTGCCGATGACGAGGACGTTCACGGGGGTCAGCCTAACGGGCCGAGGCCGGGGTGCTTTGTGCGGGCTTCCGAAAGCGGGGCGCCGAGGACCTCGTGTGTTCCTCCAAGCGCGCCTCCATGAGCGAGCCCGACGCCGGGGCGGGTGTCGGGGCGGGAGTCGCCTTCCTTGCCCCTCTGTACGTCCGCCGCTCGCCCGCCTGCCCGTCTACTCGTTGGTGAACTCCTCCACCACGGTCGCTCCGAGCTCGCGCACGATCAGTTCGTAGCCGGAGAGGGCCGACTCGTTGAGGTCGGGGTCGTCGTCCTCGGGGGTGTCGTCCTCGGGGGCCACGGGTTCCGGGGCCGGTGGACGGGGCGGCGCCGGGGCGGGGGCCGTGTGGGCGGGGGCCGATGTCGGGTGGGCTGCCTGCTGGGCAGGGGCGCCGGGGGCAGCCGGTGCCTGGGGTGCAGCCGTGCCCGACGGGGCCGTCGGGCCGCCACCGCCGTAGCTCCCTGGGTTGTTGCCCCCGGAGCCGCCGTAGCCGCCGGACGCACCGCCGCCACCGCCACCACCGAAGCCACCGGTCGGCGGGGGCGCCGATCCGCCGGACGGATCGATGACCGCGTCGATCTTCCACTGGACGCTGAACTGCTCGGCCAGCGCCTGCCGCAGCACGTCCTCACTGCCGCTGCTCGCGAAGTTGTCGCGGGCGCCGGCGCTGGCGAAACCGAGCTGGAGCGTCGTGCCGTCGAAGCCCGCCACATGCGCGTTCTGGCTGAGCAGGATCCAGGTGAAGCGACGGCGGTTCTTGACCGCCTCCAGGATGTTCGGCCAGAGCATGCGGGGGTCGAGGCCGCCGGAGGGAGGCGCGTACCCGCCGGCGGCGGTAGCGGGAGCGGCTGCCGGGGCCGGGGCCGGGGCAGGAGCCGACGGGCCGGCCGAGGCGGCGGGACCGGAGGCGGGGGTCGCCGGGGGCCGTCCGCCGCCGCCCGCGGCCGCGGCCGTGGGCCAGCCGCCGGGACGGCGCCCGCTGCCCGCCGCGGTCGCGGTGGGCCAGGAGCCGGGAGCGGGCTGGGCAGGAGCCTGGGGGCCCGCGGACGGAACCTCCTCCGTCGGCGGGGCGGAGGCCGCGGCCGGAGCGGGAGTGGAACCCGGAGCGGAAGCGGGAGCGGGCGTATGGATCGGCGCGGCCGGAGGCTGGGCGGGCGCCGGGGCGGCAGGCGCGGTCGCCTGGCCCGCTCCTGCCTGACCCGGACCGGCGCTCTGCCCCGGGCCCGGACCCCGTACCGCGGCGCGGGCGGCGGCCGCCCCGCCGCCGCCGGGCGAAACCGGCGCGCCCCCGGCCACGGCGGCACCGCCGTGCACCTCCGGCCCCGGCACGTAACCCATCGTCGGCATCGCGGGCACCCCTTGCCCTGCCCCCTGCGCACTGCCTCCCGCTGAGAAGTTCACGCCGCGCTCGATGCGGTCGAGGCGGGCCATGACGGACCGTTCGTCGCCGTAGGCGGCGGGCAGCATCACGCGCGCGCAGATCAGCTCGAGCTGGAGACGCGGCGAGGTGGCGCCGCGCATCTCGGTGAGGCCCTCGTTGACCAGGTCGGCGGCCCGGCTCAGTTCCGCGGCGCCGAAGACGCCGGCCTGGGCCTGCATGCGCTCGATCACGTCGGCGGGAGCGTCGATGAGCCCCTTCTCGGCCGCGTCCGGGACGGCGGCGAGGATGACGAGGTCCCGCAGCCGCTCCAGCAGGTCGGCGACGAAGCGGCGCGGGTCGTTGCCCCCCTCGATGATCCGGTCGACGACCTCGAAGGCGGCGGCGCCGTCACCGGTGGCGAAGGCCTCGACGACGGAGTCGAGCAGCGAGCTGTCCGTGTACCCGAGCAGCGAGGTGGCCATGGCATACGTCACACCGGCTTCGGTCGCTCCGGCGAGCAGCTGGTCCATGACGGACATGGAGTCACGCACGGAACCGGCGCCGGAGCGCACGACGAGCGGCAGCACACCCTCCTCGACGGGGATGGCCTCCTGCCCGCACACGTCGCCGAGGTAGTCGCGCAGCGTTCCCGGCGGCACGAGCCGGAACGGATAGTGGTGGGTCCGCGACCGGATGGTCCCGATGACCTTCTCGGGCTCGGTCGTCGCGAAGATGAACTTCAGATGCTCCGGCGGCTCCTCGACGACCTTGAGGAGCGCGTTGAAACCGGCCGGCGTGACCATGTGGGCCTCGTCGATGATGTAGATCTTGTAGCGACTGCGGGCGGGCCCGAAGAAAGCCTTCTCCCGCAGGTCACGGGCGTCGTCCACACCACCGTGCGAAGCGGCGTCGATCTCGATGACGTCGATGGAACCCGGTCCGTTCCGGGCCAGGTCCTTGCACGACTCGCACTCCCCGCAGGGGGTCGGCGTGGGCCCCTGCTCGCAGTTCAGGCACCTGGCCAGGATCCGCGCGCTGGTGGTCTTCCCGCACCCACGCGGCCCGCTGAACAGGTACGCGTGATTGACCCGGTTGTTCCGCAGCGCCTGCTGCAGCGGGCCGGTGACATGCTCCTGCCCGATGACCTCGGCGAACGACTCCGGGCGATAGCGGCGGTACAGCGCGAGAGACGACACGCATACGAGGTTATAGGCGACCACTGACATCAGGTCGCCGTGCGCACCCGCCCGCCCGGCTCCCGCCGCGAACGCAAGCGCCCCCCACGCACCCGCCAGAGCCGACCTACCCTTGCTGCCTTCCGGCCCTGGGGGAGTTCAGTCAGATAGCGCCGCGTGAGGGGCTGCGCACAGGCTACAGGATCTGAGCGGGGGGAACGAGTTCGCGAGCACTCCTCAACGTCTTGTATTGTTTGCCGCGGAGGATTCGCCTAGTGGCCTAGGGCGCACGCTTGGAAAGCGTGTTGGGGGCAACCCCTCACGAGTTCGAATCTCGTATCCTCCGCCAGTGCCTCACCGGGCACGATGTCGAAGGGCCCCACCGTTCGCGGTGGGGCCCTTCGTCGTTCCGTGTTCCCTCGGCGTCGTGGGCGGCCGTGGCGCCTCGTTTTCCGCCACTGTCACCTCGGTGTCGCGGCGCGGCCTTCCGGAACGCGGCGCTGCGGGGCAGGCTCTGAGCATGGAATCGGTCAGTGAAGTGCCGGACGAGGAGCGGGGGTGGGCGGCCAGGGCGGCGCCGGAGCCGCTCGGGCCGGACTCGCTGACCTGGAAGTACTTCGGAGACTGGCGCGGGCTTCTCGCCGCGTTGTGGGCCGGGTCGATGCAGAACATGCATCCCGGGCTGGGCGCGGGCGTCGAACAGCACTCGCGGTTCTTCGAGGAACGCTGGCAGCGGCTGCTCCGCTCGCTCTATCCCATCAACGGCGTCGTCTACGACGGTCCGCGCGCACACCGGACCGCGCTCGAGGTACGCGGCTACCACGCCCGGATCAAGGGCGTCGACGCCCGGGGCCGCCCCTTCCACGCGCTGGATCCCGACACCTACTACTGGGCGCACGCCACGTTCTTCGTCACCACGATCCTGATCGCGGACCGGTTGGCGGGCGGCATCGGTGAGACGGAGAAGCGCCGGCTGTTCGACGAGCACGTGCAGTGGTACCGGATGTACGGCGTGAGCATGCGGCCGGTCCCGGAGAGCTGGGAGGCCTTCCAGCTCTACTGGAAGCACATGTGCACAAAGGTGCTGGAGGACAACAGGGCCACCCGGGACGTGCTCGACATCTCCGGGATCGCCAGTCCGCCGTTCCTGCCCTTGCTGCCGGACGCGCTGTGGCGCCCGGTCGGCGCGCTGCTCGGGCGGGCCTTCCTCTGGTTCACCGTCGGACTGTTCGACCGGGAGGTCCGCGACCTGCTCGGCTTCACCTGGTCGCCCCACGACGCCCGGCGGCATCGCCGGGCCTGCCAGGTGATCAGCGCCGTGTGCAGGCTTGTCCCGCACGACCGGCGCTACCACCCGCGGGCCCGGGCGGGCTGGCGCCGCTCCCGCGGTGAGCTCGCGCCGGACGCCGAGCCGGTGGCGACACCGCGACGGAACCTTCCGCCGCTGTCCGAACGCGGAAAGCCGGAGCACTACGCGCCGGATGTCCGGGAGGACGGATCCGTCCCCCGGAGAAGTTGGTTCCGGAGATAACGGTTGGGTCGGGGCATCAGCGGGCCGGTTCGCCGAATGTCCAGGTCAGCGGCGTACGGGGGCCCGGATTCCGTCCGGAGCGGTGCTCACTGAGCGGGTCTGTGACGAACAGGGAGGGCGGACGGCCGCTACGAGTGGCACATGCAGGCCCATACTGGAGGCAATGACAAAGCCAACTGCACCGAAGCGGTACTTGCCTACCAGTCCCTTCAAGGCCCCGGCCGCACCGTCTCCCAAGCACTTCGAGGTGGGCGACCAGGTCACGCACGACATGTACGGCCTCGGCCGGGTGATCGGCATCGAGGATGGAATCGCCGCGCTCGTGGATTTCGGTTCGGCGCAAATGCGGATCCTGAGCCCGTACAGCAAGATGAGCAAGCTCTAGGACCGCTGTGCCCGGCCACGGCACGCCAGGTCCCTGCACGGGCCTGTAACGAATGGGAGACCTCTCATCGACCCGACCTCGCTGTTCTCCGCTCCGGAAGGGGCGACTCGCCATGCCAGCGCGGCATCGCCGCCTCCGACGACGAACCCCTTCCAGGCCCCGGACT
Organism: Streptomyces sp. NPDC088157; assembly: GCF_044741545.1. NCBI lineage: Bacteria > Bacillati > Actinomycetota > Actinomycetes > Kitasatosporales > Streptomycetaceae > Streptomyces > Streptomyces sp. NPDC088157. The sequence goes on along the minus strand of NZ_JBIUSU010000005.1, from coordinate 798,218 downwards.
TCGGGGAGGACGAGATCTTCCTGCTCGAGGACGGGCAGGCATCCCTCTCCGGCACGGGTGCGGCTCAGCGCAAGGCGAGCTAGCTCCGGCCGGTGACAGCGGCTTCGCGGTCGGCCACGGGCCGTTGCGGTTCCGCGCGCGCAGAAGGGCCCCACGGTGAGCGGTGGGGCCCTTCTGCACGCGCGGAACCGGTGTCGGTCTCGGTCGTCGGCCGGCTCCGTGGCGGCGACCGACGCCCGTTCGGCGGGTCAGCGGGTCAGCGGGCCTCGTCGGCGAGCAGTGTCAGCTCGTCGAGGAAAGCCTCCGCCAGCAGGCCGGCGTCCTGACCGCCCGAGTTTGTGGCGACGCTGAGCGTGTGGCCGGGGGTGCAGCCGCCCAGCGCGAAGGTGGCCGTGTCGGCCGGGGGCACCATGGGGACGATGGTGAGGTGGCGCAGCGGTCGTCCGGCCAGGGTCTGGCCCCGCTCGCGCAGATGGACGTAGGAGCAGGCCGCCGGGGCGTACGCGGGCGCGAAGATCTTTCCGCCCGCCAGCGCCAGGGCCGCCCCGGGGAGCACCGCGAGCGTGCTCTCCATCAGCTTCTCGGCGGTGCGCCGGGGCCGGGTGACGGTGGTCAGCAGGCCGGTGCACGCGCTCAGGCGGGCCGCCGGGTCGGACAGCGTCACCGGCGCGGGCACCCGGACGTTGGCGAACGCGTTGCCGAGGAACTCACCGCAGTCGTCGGGCCGCTCGTCGACCGGAACCGACAGCCACACCTGCCTCGGCTCCGCACCCCGGTCACCACCGGGGGAGGCGGATCCGGCGGCTGAGGCCGAGGCGGACAGGCAGGAGCGCAGGACTCCGGAGACCGTCGCCAGGAACACCTCGTTGGTGGTCGCCGGGCGCGTGGAACCGGCTGCCCCCACGAGGACGGCTTCGCGCGCCGCCCGCAGGACGTCGGCCCGCAGTCGTACGACGGTGTACGCGGGCTCCCGTGTGCCGCGGTGCGGCAAGGGCACCGCACGGCCCGCGGTCAGCAGGCCCGGCGGGCCGCCCGCCGTCGGGCCGGGGCGTACGGTCCGTCGCCGGGGACCGGGCACCGCCAGCGACGCCGCCTCGTCCAGCGGCCGGCCGTCGTCGAAGAGGGCGCGCAGCAGGGTCGTCAGGGAACGGCCGTCGAGCAGGCTGTGGTGCATCCGGAACAGCAGGGAGAACTCCCCTTCCGCCGCCCCGCGCAGCAGGTGCAGGCTCCACGGCGGCCGGTCGGCCGGGAACGGGCTGTGGAACCACTGGCCGACCACCTCCCGGAGGGTGCTGTCCGCGCTGCCGACCTGCTGGGCCAGGCCGTGACCGTCCCGCCGCGCCCAGCGGTGCCGGCCGGCCCACCAGGCCAGGCCGGCCCGGACGCCGCCGGGGGCGACCAGGGTCTGGGTGAGCCTGGGCAGCGCCTTCCAGCGTTCCTCCACCAGGGCCCGCAGCTCCTCCAGCGCGGGCGGGGCGCCCACGAAGTCCAGGGCGATCCCGGCGTTGGGCGGGCCGAACGGCCAGCGGGCCATCCCCTCTTCCATCAAGGGCAGATGCGATCCGGGCATGAGACTGCTCCTGTCATGAGCCGTCCCCGCCGTGGGCCGGTCCTGTAGTGGGCCGGCTGCCGGGGGACGACGTCCTGTACCCCCAACGGCCGATCGGACCGGCGGTCACGTCCGCCGCGTCGCCGACCCTCCCCCGTTGCCGCGCAGGTGCCCCGCACGGGTCACGCAACTGTCAACGCGCGGCTTTGGAGGCTCCCTGATGGGGTGACACTGCCGCAGGTTTGCGGTCACGAACGGTGTCGGTGCGCCTTTAATCGGGACTCCGCGTCCGCCGTTCGGGCGCACCGCCCCCCAGTCCCCCGCCCCGGCTCCATGCCGGACAGGAGTTGCGTGTCGTGCCTGGTACTCATCGGAATCCCGCGCACATTCCCGCGCCCGTTCCCGCGCACATCGCCGTGTTCAACGTTCCGATGCACGGGCACGTCAATCCGACGCTGGGGGTCGTCGAGGAGCTCGTACGGCGGGGGCACCGGGTCAGTTACGCCGTCACCGAGGACTTCGTGCACCAGGTGAAGGCGGCCGGTGCCGAGCCGGTCCTGTACCCGGACCCGGGGGACGGCTCGGACGCGCCGGAGGACATGGGCGAGGGGTTCGCGCGGGTCGTCGAGGTGGCGCTGGCGTCCCTGCCCGTGCTGACCCGGGCGTTCGGCAGGGACCGTCCGGACCTGGTGCTGTGCGACATCTACGCCTTCGCGGGCCTGATGCTGGGGGCGCGCTGGCAGGTGCCGACCGTCGTGTCCTCGCCCACCCATCTCGCTTACGACGGCATCGTCCCCGAGTTCTTCGACGTGCCCGGGCTCCCCCAGTTGCCGGGCTTCGGGCGACTGGCGGCCGCCTTCGCCGAACAGGGCATCGACAGCGCGCGGATCCACGACCTCGTACGGCCCGAACACGCCGTCGCGTTCTTCCCCCGGGCCTTCCAGCGCAGGGCGGACACCGTCGCGGCACAGCGCATCGCGTATGTCGGACCGGCCCTCGGGGACCGTTCCTACCAGGGTTCCTGGCAGCCGCCCCGGCCCGACCTGCCGGTCCTGCTCGTCTCGCTGGGCTCGCAGTTCACCCGACGGCCGGAGTTCTACCGGTCCTGCGTCGAGGCCTTCGCCGAGCTGCCCTGGCATGTGGTCATGTCCGTCGGGCCCGCCGTCCCGCCGGACCTGCTGGGGCCGCTGCCCGACACCGTCGAAGTGCATCCCCATGTGCCCCAGCTGGCGGTGCTCGCCCATGCGGACGCCTTCGTCACCCACGCCGGAATGGGCGGCACGATGGAGGCCCTGCACTACGGCGTCCCGCTGGTGGCGGTCCCGCAGATGGCCGAGCAGCGGGTCAACGCCGACCGGATCGAACGCCTCCGGCTGGGCGTCCACCTGCCGCGCGAGAGCGTCACGCCCGAGGCGCTGCGCGAGGCCGTCCTGCGCGTCTCGTCCGACCGGGACATCCGCGCGGGCGTGTCGGCGATGCGCCGGGAGATCGAGGCGGCCGGAGGGGCGGGGGCGGCGGCCGACCTGATCGAGCGGGCCCTGTAGCCGCGCGGTCCCCGCAGCCCGGCACCGGTCCGCGTACCGGCCAGGTGGCCGGGCCTTGTGCCGGGACCCCGTTCCGATGTTCCGAGGAGTGACATCTTGAGCCAAGCCCTGGCGTCCGACATCCGCCGCACGAGCACCGGGCGCACGTCCCTGGAGGCGCCGGACTGTCGGCCGCACCGCTACCTCCGCCAGGTACGCATGAGCGACCTGGACTCCATGAACCATGTGAACAACGTCCGGCTGCTGGAGATGATCCAGGACGCCCACATGGACATGTTCTATCTGCGTCCCGGACTGCCCGGGCAGGAGATCCGCCCCAGGTTCGTCTACGCACGCCATGAACTCGACTACATGGAACCCCTCGTGCTCCAGCCGGAACCGGTCACCATCACCACCACCATCGGTGACCTGCGCCGCTCGACCTTCCGCGTCACCAGCCGTGTCACACGTGACGCGCGGGTGTTCTGCACCTGTGTGAGCACGGCCGTCGCCTACGACCCGGACGCCCGGTGCTCGCGCCGGCTCGAGGAGGAGGAACGTGCCCTCGCGGCCCGCCACGCCACTCCGGAGCCGGCCCGCTGACCGGCCGCGCCTCAGGGAGGGCGCGGCCTCAGCAGCCTCAGCGCTCGATGCGTACCGGCTTCGACTCGCTCACCTGGTCGATGTCCGTCACCCTTACCGTCACCTTCAACTCCCAGGTGCCGGGCATGGGCAGGTTGACCGCGTCGGAGGCCCAGTAGCCGCCCCGGTTGGTGATCTTGGCGTCGAGGGGGCCGATGTCCTGGTCGGGGAGGCTGAAGGAGATGCGCAGTTCGGGGACGCTGACGAAGCCGCCGTCGGAGCCGTAGACCACCGCCTGGAGCCCGTTGTCACCGACCTGGCCCGGGTCGAGGGTGACCTGCACCTTGCCGCTGACACCGCGGACGCCGGGGGCGCCGGAGTCGATGGTGAAGGGGATATTGGTCACGGAGGCCACGGGCAGCCCGGCGGACTGTTCCGCCGTCGCCGCCTCGGCCGCCGCCCGGCCGGGCAGGGTGCCCGTCAGGACGGTCGTGAGAACGAGCACGACGACGGAGACGACGACCTCTGCCAGCACCGACCGGCGCAGCGCCCGGCGTTGGGCGTCCTCGGCCGGGGTGAGGGCCGGTCCGGCCGACGGCCGGGGCTCCTCGGGCAGTGCCGAACCCCCCGCCGAACCATCCGCCGAGCCGTCCACCGTGTCGTCCACCGAGCCGTGGGCCGTGCTCTGGGCCGTGCCGTGGGCCGTGCCTCCCGCGAGGCCGTCCGCCGCGCTCACGGCCCGTCCGCCCACCGGCGCCGGTACGCGGGTTTCCCGCGCCTCCCGGTCCTCGGCCGTCTCCACCGTCACGTTCCTCGCCGTCCTTTCCCTGGTCACCGTCCGCCGCGACCGCGCCGCCGCCACCAGCAGCAGCGTCACCGCGGCCAGCTTGGCCAGCAGGACCCGCCCGTACGTCGTGTCGGTCAGCGCGGACACGGAGCCGAGGCCACGCCAGGACTGGTAGAGGCCCGTCACCACCAGGACGGTCACCGACAGACCCGCCACCTGCGAGAAGCGGTCGACCACGCGTGACGGGACGGACGCGCGGTAGAACAGGGTGAGCAGGGCCGTCAGGCCGCCCAGCCACACCGACATCGCCAGCAGGTGCAGCACCGAGGACGTCATCGCCGCCGGGACCTGGATACCGGCCGACGCGTGTTCGGCGGCGGCCCAGGTCAGGGCCAGGCCCACCGTCAGCGCGGCGCCCGTCAGCAGGGTCGCGCGCGACGGCCCCTGAGGCCTGCCGTCCGGCAGGGCCTTCCCCTGCTGTCCGGCCTTCTGTTCCCCCAGGGCCTTCTGTTCCCGCAGGGCCTTCCGCTGCCTCAGGAGCAGGACCGCGACCACCGCGAGCAGTGCGAGGCGCGCCACCAGGGCCAGCCCCGGCCGGGTGCCCAGCGTGCGGGTCAGCCCCGACGGGTCCAGGACCTGCGCGGGGCCGGTACCGGTCTCGTACGGGCCGCGGAGCAGCAGCAGGAACACCGTCGAGCCCACGAGCGCCCACCAGCCGGCCGGCAGCAGCCTGCCCAGCGGCCGGACGTCCGGCGGCCGGCACACGGCGATGAAGGCGGCCGTGCCGATGAGGAGCGCCGCGGCGAGGTACGCGACATAGCGGCCGATGTTGAAGAGGCCTCCGGTGAGCGGGTTCTCCACGGAGGTGCTGGGCAGGGCCGGCGGGATCGCGGACGGTTCGCCCACGGAGAAGGTGAAGGCGCCGGCGATCGGATGGCTGTCCGCCGACACCACGCGCCAGGCCACGGTGAACGTGCCGGTGCCGAGCTTGCCGGGGAGCTCGACCCGCGCGGTGTCGGCGCGGCCGTCCGCATGGCCGGTGTCGCCTGTCTCCACCTGATGGTTGTCGGGGTCGAAGACGCGGAAGGAGTCGTCGAGCAGGCCTACGGACTCGGTGAAGGTGAGCGTGATGGCCTCGGGGGCCGTCTTGACGACGCTTCCGTCGGCGGGGTCGGCGCTGCGGAGGGCCGCGTGCGCCGAGGCCGGTCCGCCGCCGAGGAGGAGCAGGACCAGCACGGTGCCCAGCAGCACCAGCCCCTGAAGCGTCCGTCGGCCGCCGGGTCGCCCGTCGGCGTAGCGCCCCCGACCGTGTCGTCCGCCATCGCGCCCTTCGCTCACGTCACCGCTCCGCCTTGCTTGAGACTCGAGACTCGTGTGCTCGGAGATACGTACGCATGCACAGGGCATCCGGTTCACCACGTCGGCCGCGCCGACACCCCGCCGTCCACCACCAGGTCGTGTCCGGTGATCCAGGACGCGAGCGGGGAGGCCAGGAAGACACAGGCGTCGCCGACGTCCTCCGGGCGGCCCAGCCGGCGGACCGCGACCGCCTCCCGCCACCGCCGCACCCCGTCCGGCCACGCCTCGGCCAGGCCCTCGCGGTCGATCAGCCCGGGCGAGACCGTGTTCACACGGATGCCGGACGCCCCGTACTCCTGTGCGGCCGCCCGCGCGTGCATCACGACCGCGGCCTTGGAGGCGGCGTAGTGGGCATGACCGGGAGCCGGCGTCCCCGCCTCGACGGAGGCGATGTGCGTGATGCTTCCACCGCGCTCCCGCATCACCTCCGCCGCCGCCTGGGTGCAGGCGAAGACGCTGGTCAGATTGGTGTCGACGACCGCCCGCCAGTCCGCCGCCGTCATCCCGGGCAGCGCCCGCACCGGCTGTACGCCCGCGTTGTTCACCAGCGCGTCGAGCCGTCCGCCGCCCCACTCGGCGGCCTGGGCCACCACCTCGCGACACTCGTCCTCGACGGTCAGGTCGGCGCCCGGCAGGACGACGGCCCGCGCGTCGGTCTCGTCGGCGATCTCCTCGGCGAGCGCCCGGGCCGCCTCGGTCCGCGTACGGCAGTGCAGCGCCACAGACGCGCCCTCCTGGGCGAACCGCAGCGCGATGCCGCGCCCGATACCGCCGCCCGCACCCGTGATGAGGGCCACCCGGCCCGTCAGCAACGTCATGGACGGCACAGTTCCGCGATGAGGGCGGCCCGGTCCGGATGACGCGCCGTGAGGACGGCCGCGTCCCCGTGTTCGTAGTCCCCGTAGGTGAAGCCGGGGGCCATCGTGCAGCCGAAGAAGGTCCAGGCGCCCCCGGCGACCACCCGCCCACCCATCCAGGTGTGCGCGGGCACGGTGAGCTGCGGCTGCTGTCCGCCCAGGACGTCCGGACCGAGCACCGCCGTACGGGAGGCGCCGTCGGGGGCGAGGAGGAGCAGCCGGAGCGGGTCGCCGAGGTAGTGGTGCCAGACCTCGGCGGTGGGCAGGCGGTGCAGGGCCGAGTAGTCGTCGGCGGTGAGCAGCGCGACGATCGCGGAGCCGGCGGGGCGGCCGTCCGGCCCCTCCGGACCCGCCCAGGTACGGCGGAACAGGCCCCCCTCGCGGGGGATCGGCTCCAGGCCGTAGTGGGCGACGAGATCTTCGGGGGTGAGCGGTGAGGTCACCCGGGGAACGCTACCTCCCGGCGCAGAAACGCCAGTTGCGCCTTCTTCTCCGGCAGGTACACGTCCGGCAGATCGATCTCCGGCAGGGTGACGACCGGCCCCGGCTCGAAGCCCTGCCGGAGGAAGCGGGCGACCGCCTTCTCGTTGCGCACATCGGGATCCACGACGACGCGCGGCCGGTCCAGGCCGACCAGCACATACGACGCGAACGTGCCCATCAGCGCCGCCGACCAGCCCGGCCGGGCCCCTCGCCCGCCGGCCGGCGCGATGAGCAGGTGGACGCCGATGTCCCCGGGTTCGACCGGGTAGCACGCGCCGACCCGGTCCTCGGTGGGCTCGTAGGTCTGGAGGAGGGCGACCGGGTCGCCGTCCAGCTCGGCCAGGAGGGCGTGATGGGTGTCGAGGCCCGCCATGTGGGCGTAGATCCCGGCGACCTGGTCGCGTGTCAGACCGTTCATGCCCCAGAACGCGGCCCGCTCCTCGCTCACCCAGCCGTGGACGACGTCCGCGTCACCCTCTGCGTCCAGGGGCCGGATACCGAAGGTGCCGAACCCGTCGACCACCCGCTCATACACATACGTGCCCCGGAGGTCCCGGCCGTCCCGGAAGTCCCGGCCGTCCCGGAAGTCCTCGAGGTCCTGGCGGTCAGTCATCGTCGCTCTCCTTCTTCAGCTGTGCCCAGTCGGTGACGACCGGGGCCAGTTCGCCCTTGAGCCACAGGGGGAGCTGGTCGTGGTGGTGGGGGTGGCCGGGGAGGCCGGACGCGCCGAACGGGACGACCCACAGGCTGTCCTCGCGGCGGGCCAGGTCCCATACGTAACGGGCGGCCGGGCCGCGTGCGGCGAGGTCGGTCCAGCCGGGCACGGCCGAGGTGCACAGCACGCAGTCGTGGTCGCCGGCCAGCGCGGGGGCCTCCCGGGAGGGGTCGGGCAGCGCCCGCCAGGGGGTGAGGCGGTGGGTGTCTCCCCAGCGGCCGGCCGGCTGCCCGGCCACCTCCTCGACGGCCTCCCGGACCAGCGCCCGGCGGTCGATGCCGTACAGCTCCTCGGCGCGCAGGAGGTGTTCGAGTGCGAAGCCGATGCGCGGGACCAGGGCCAGCCAGGGGAGGAGGACCTCCGGGTAGGCGGGCGGGGTGGTGAGGGCCGCGAAGGCGGGGTGGGCGGCGAGGCGGCGGACCAGGGCGCCGCGCAGGGCCGCGAACCGCGCCGCCTCCTGGCTGTCGGCGTCCATCCGGCGGTCCCAGCGCAGCAGGCGGTCGCGGAGTTCACCGGCCGGGCCGGTCAGGTCGTCGAGGGCGGACAGATGGTCCAGCAGGGGCGCGGCGGAGGCCAGATACGTGTCCGTGTGGATGGCCGGCATGTCGGACGCGGACCACTGCCGGCGCTCACCGAGCAGCGCGCGGATACGGTCGGCGCGGTGCGGCGGGGCGAACTCGACGCCCAGCCCCGTGGCGGGGCCTCGCTGGTTGGCCATCACCGCGAGGCCGTCGGTCAGTCCCGCGCGGGGCGTCTCCTGCCAGCCGGTCCACTCGTGGCCGGGTTCCCAGGCGGGCACCAGCCGGGTCCCGTTCACCGCGGCGCGCAGCGGCACCCGGCCCGCGACCCGGTGCAGCAGGCCGCCCTCGGTGTCGGCGGCCTGGACGACGTTGACGGGCTCGGCCCAGCGGTCGAAGGCCCGGTCCACGTCGGCGACCCGGCGGGCCCGGAGCAGGGGGAGGAGGGCCCCGAAACCCAGGTCGGCGGTGACGCGGGGCGGGTGGCGCAGGGCCAGTGCGAGCGGGGTGCCGTCGTCGAGACCTTCCGGGCCGCCCGCGATCACCGGGCCGCGCTCGGTCTCCAGCACCTCCACCTCGACGGTCTCCTCGCCCGCCACCCGCACCAGTTCGGTGTGCCGGGCGACCCGCCGCCAGGCGCCGTCCGGGCCGAGTGCCTCGACGCCCGCGCCGGTGCGGCGCAGCCGTTCGCGGTAGAGGTCCTGGTAGTCGGCCATCGCGTTGGTGATGGCCCAGGCGACCGTGCCCGTGTGGCCGAAGTGGGCGATGCCGGGGACACCCGGGACGGCGAGCCCGACGACGTCGAACTCGTCGCAGGCCAGACGGATCTGCTGGTAGACGCCGGGGTCCTCGACGAACCGGTGCGGGTCGCCGGCGATGACCGGCTGCCCGGTGACCGTCCGGTCGCCGCTCAGCAGCCAGCCGTTGCTGCCGGAGGTGCCGGGTCCGTCGGTGGCGAACAGGCCGACCGCCTCGGGGCCGAGGTGCCGGGCTGCCTCCTCGCGCCACAGCTTGGCGGGGAATCCGGCGAACAGGATGTGCGTGGCCAGCCAGACGGCGAGCGGGGTCCAGGGTTCCCAGCGGCCGGGTGCGAGGCCGGTCCGGGTGAACTCGGGCGCGTCGGCGGTGGTCAGCCCGTCGTTGACCCCGTCGACGTACGCCCGTACCCAGGCCGCCGTCTCCGGGTCCCGTCTCCCCAGTTCGTCGAAGCAGCGTCTCGCCGTGTCGTCGAGGCGGGCGCGGCGCACGAAGCGGTCCCAGGGGAGGGCGTCGGGGCCGAGGAAGGACGCCGAGGTGCCGCGCGCCCGGTGCCGTTCGACCTCCAGCTGCCAGGCGCGGTCGCGGGCGGTGACCGATCCCTGGAGGCGGGCGAGGGCGTGGGCGTCGCCGGCGCGCAGATGCGGAACGCCCCAGGCGTCACGGTAGATCTCGGTGGTCACCCTCTGACCCCTTTTCGTTTTAGGTTAGGCTTGCCTAAGTAATTACGCCGAAATCGTACGCGAGGGGTGCAGAGGTCATGGCGCAGGGGCGGGGCTGGGAGGGCACGGTCCTCAGACTGATGCGTGCGAAGGACTTCACGCTCACGGTCACGGACGTGGAGGAGGTCACCGGCGAGTACCGCCGGCTGCACCTCTCGGACGGCGGGCTGCTCGCCGCCACCGGCGTCCACCCGACGATCTGGATCCGGCTCTGGTTCGAGAACGCGGGCCGGCCGCACCAGCGGGCCTACACCCTGGTCGACCCCGACCCGGCGGCCGGCGCCTTCGCCCTGGAGTTCGCGCTGCACGCCGGCGCGGCCAGCGACTGGGCACGAGCGGCGAAGCCCGGCGACACGATCGACGCGACCGTCCAGGGCACCGCCTTCGAAGCACCGGTCCCGGCCCCCTCGCACGTCCTCGTGATCGGCGACCCGGCCTCCCTGCCCGCCATCAACTCCCTGCTCGGCGGGGGCGAGGGGGCGCTCGGCTCCGCCCCGGCGACCGTCTGGTTCGAGGGCTCGGCCGACGGCGCGGACGGTCTGCCCTTCCGGACCGACCCCGCGCGCCACGAGATACGCCACGTGCCCAGGGTGGACTCCGGCGCCCACCTGGTCGAGCGGGTGAAGGCCGAACTGCCCGCCCTCCTGACGGCCACCCCCGACCCGTACGTCTGGATCGCCTGCGACACCCGCACCACCAGGACGCTGTCGTCCCACCTGCGCAAGGAACTGGGCGTCCCCAAGGAGCGGCTCAACGCGCTGGGGTACTGGCGCGCGAGCTGACGGCACAGGCGGGATCATCGACGCATGGACGTCACCCTTCACCTCTCCCAGGACCCCGAGGCCGACGAGCTCCTCGGGCGGTCCCCGCTCGCCGCGCTGGTCGGGATGCTGCTGGACCAGCAGGTTCCGATGGAGTGGGCGTTCAAGGGACCCCGGACGATCGCCGACCGGCTCGGCGCCGACGACCTGGACGCGCACGACATCGCCGCCCAGGACCCGGAGACCTTCGCCGCGCTGCTCTCCGAGAAGCCGGCCGTGCACCGCTACCCCGGCTCCATGGCCAAGCGCGTCCAGCAGCTCTGCCAGTACCTCGTCGAGCACTACGACGGTGACGCCGGCGCCGTCTGGAAGGACGTGAGCAGCGGCAAGGAGTTGCTCGGGCGGCTCGAGGAACTGCCCGGCTTCGGCAGGCAGAAGGCACAGATCTTCCTCGCGCTGCTGGGCAAGCAGCTCGGCGTGCGGCCCACGGGCTGGCGGGAGGCGGCCGGCTCCTACGGCGAGCCGAAGTCCTTCCGGTCCGTCGCCGACATCACCGGTCCGGAGTCGCTGGTGAAGGTGCGGGCGCACAAGCAGGAGATGAAGGCGGCGGCGAAGGCCGCCAAGACGGCGAAGGCGGGACACCCCGCGAAGGCGCCGAAGACCGCCGAGGCCGCCGAGGCCGCCGAGAAGTAGGGCGGGTGGCCACCCCGGGTGGCGGGCCGGCGCCGCCCGGTCCCGGCCGGGGGCCTGACCGAGCCGCCTGACCGAGCCGCCGACCGGCCCCTCTCGGTCACGCTCGCCGCGCGTCCGGGGCCGGACCCGGACGGTGTCGCACACCGTGTGAGCCCGTTGTCCGCCGAACGGGCGTATCCGGCCCCGGCATGCTGAAGACGGGGCGTGTCGCGGGGAGATGACCTCTCATGAGTCCCGCAGCGCGCCTCCCCCGCAGCCGCACCCGGCTGCGGACGCTCGTGCTGCTGCTCGCCCTGCTGATGCCGGGTTCGGCCGCCGAAGTCGCGACGGCGGCACCCGTCGCCGCCGTCGAACACGTCGAATACGACGTCTTCGACACGGCGTTCCGACCGGCTCCCTGCGCCCACCGTCGCGCCGTGCCGTTGCGGCCCGCACCACTGCCGACCCCGGCGCCCGGTGTCCCCGCCGACCGACCGCACCCCGCGCCGCCCCGGCCTCCGTACGCCCTGCACACCCTGCGCACCGTGGTCCTGCGCTGCTGACGGACGCCGCCCCCAGGCCCGTCCGGCGATCACACTCACGCGAGGAACATGTGAGGGAAAGAGTCATGCCCACAGACCCGTATGCGATCCTGCGCGCCCTGCTGCGCGCGGAGGCCGTGCGCAGCACACCGAAACCGCAGGCGAAGGAAGCGAAACCGCAGCAGCCTCCGGAGCACCGGGGCCGCTGACCGGTCGGCGGAGGCGGGCCCACCGCCTCCGCCGTTCCGTGCCGTGCCGTGCCGTGCCGTGCCGTGCCGAGAGGGGGTGGGTGATCTCGCGGCGAACGCGAATCCGCTGTCCACAGCCTGTGCACAGCGCTCGTGGAACGGGGACCCCCGCACCGCCCGGCCGAGGGCCGGCCCGTCGACCCAGGTCCATCAGCGACTCGGGCACGCCCAACCGGCTCGCCGCGACCGGCGTGCCCGGGCGCCTGGGCGCCTGGGCGCCTGGGCGCCTGGGCGCGAGGCCACCAGGACACCAGGCCACGAGGGGCCGAAGGGGCGAGGGCGCGAGGGGCCGAAGGGGCGAGGGCGCGAGGGCGTAGACCTCGGTCGGGAAGCCGGGCGCCGTCCATTTCTGGCCGACTTCTGCCGCCCACTCCCGCACCCGGCCGTTCGCCGCCCCAGGCGCCGAGACACCCGACCGATCGACCTGGACATCGGCGAGGCAGACCGGCGCCCTCTGCGCCGAGAACCGCCCGGCGATCATCCGGAGCGTCCCGGTCTTTCCGGTGCCGGTGGCGCCCGCGATCAGGCCGTGCCTGTTCAGCAGGCGGAGGAGGGTGCGGACCGGAGCCTGGAGCAGCCACTTCCCGTCCCACAACGGTGCGCCCAGGTGAGGGCGGGCCCGGTGAAGGCGTGCCCGGCGGCGATGTCGGCGGTGCTCGTCGACTCGCTCATCCGCAGACCATCGTTCCGTTTTACCCACGTTCGTCACATCTTTTCCAACGTCGCACTCCGGCTCCATGGCTGCGCCCGGAACGTCTGGACCGGTAGGCTTTCCGTGTGATCTTCAAGCGCATCGGAAACGGCCGGCCGTACCCCGACCACGGCCGGGAAAGCACCCGGCAGTGGGCGGACGTCGCGCCGCGCCCGGTCCGCCTCGATCAGCTGGTGACCACGAAGCAGCAGCTCGACCTGGAAACCCTGCTCGCGGAGGACTCCACGTTCTACGGCGACCTCTTCGCGCACGTCGTGAAGTGGCAGGGCGACCTGTATCTGGAGGACGGCCTGCACCGTGCGGTGCGGGCGGCACTCCAGCAGCGCCAGGTCCTGCACGCGCGCGTGCTCGAGCTGGACTGACCCTCCGCCAGAACCCCCGTCACCCGCCCCGGTCGAGCCTTCGGTTGACCCTTTCGGGTGCTTTCCCGCGCCCCGAGCGGTGTCGGATGATCGTTTATTCGTCACGGCCGCCCGGGCGCACTACGCTGCGCTCATGAGCATGCTGACTCCCCCCGGCATGGGCGGCAAGTACCGGATCACGGGGGACAAGTACCCCCGCATGCGCCCCCACCGACGCCGCGGCAGGCTGGTCGTCGTGGTCGTCTCCTGCGGTGCCGTGCTCGGCGTGGCCGGGTGGGGCACCCTTCAGCTCATCGACGTCTTCACGGGCGGCGGAGGAACGGCCACGGCCGCCGGAACCGGCTGCTCGACCAAGGCGACCAAGGCGAGCCCCGCGGCCTCCGCGTCGGTCGCCGCGGCCGCTGCGGGCGCGGTGCCCAAGCCCGCGCAGATCACCGTGAACGTCTTCAACGCCACCACCCGAAGCGGTCTCGCCAAGACCACCGCGGACGAGCTGAAGAAGCGCGGCTTCAAGATCGGCGAAGTGGGCAACGCCGCCAAGCAGTACGACAAGAAGGTCACCGGCACCGGGATACTGCTCGGCCCCGCGGCCTCGCTGAACACCTCGCTGCCCGTGCTCGCCACCCAGCTCACCGCCGCCGAGCGCCGCACCGACGCCGCCCGTACGGGGGCGGCCGTCGACCTGATCATCGGCAACGGCTTCAAGGCGCTGACCAGCCAGGCCGCCTCGGTCAAGGCACTGACGGCGCTGGCCGCGCCGCAGCCGACGGCGTCCACGAAGAAGGGCTGCTAGAACGCGAAGAGGGTGGAGGGGGAGGGGCTGCGAGCAGCCCCTCCCCCTCCACCCTCGCCGCACCGTCCGGCTGTCCGGCCTACTCGGCCTGTTCCACTTCTTCTGCTGCTCGACTTCTGCGGCTTGCTCGGCTTGCTCGGCTTGCTCGACTTATTCGGCCGCGCCGTACAGGCGGTCGCCCGCGTCGCCCAGGCCCGGGACGATGTAGCCGTGCTCGTTGAGGTGATCGTCCACCGCTGCCGTGACGACGGTGACCGGGGTGCCGGCGAGCTCGCGCTCCATGAGCTCCACGCCCTCCGGGGCCGCGAGCAGCACCACGGCCGTCACGTCGTCGGCGCCGCGCCGGATCAGCTCGCGGATCGCGGCGACCAGCGTGCCGCCGGTGGCCAGCATCGGGTCCAGGACGTACACCTGGCGGCCGAGGAGGTTCTCCGGCATGCGCGTGGCGTACGTGGACGCCTCGAGCGTCTCCTCGTTGCGGATCATGCCCAGGAAGCCCACCTCCGCCGTCGGAAGCAGCCGCATCATGCCGTCCAGCATGCCGAGTCCCGCGCGCAGGATCGGCACGACCAGCGGACGGGGGTGGGAGAGCTTGACGCCGGTGGTCGAGGCGACCGGCGTCTTGATGTCGACCTGTTCGGTGCGCACGTCACGCGTGGCCTCGTAGGCGAGCAGGGTGACCAGTTCGTCGGCCAGCCGGCGGAAGGTCGCGGAGTCCGTGCGCTGGTCGCGCAGCGTGGTGAGCTTGTGAGCGACCAGAGGGTGGTCGACGACGTGGAGACGCATGTCCACAACAGTAACCGGGCCGAACCCGCCCGACGCCCGCACAGACAGTGCACCTCACCCCCCGACTTAGGCCGTTGGCTGGCGTCAAACCGCCCGTCGGAGGGAAAGTGGGAGCAGGATATGGAGACGGACCGGGGTACCCGGGGTGGTGTGCTGATGCCTGAGCTGCCCAACCTGCCCGACAACGACTCGCCGGAAACGGCGCGGATGGCCGAGACCGACGCCGAGCGCCGAAGGCGCCGCGCCCGGTTCCTGCGCGAGCTGGCCGAGGCCCGCGAACTGCGCGACCGGGTCCAGCCGCGCCGCGCCAAGACCGCCCGCCTGCGCCGCGCGATGCGTATGCGCACCTTCCGCTGGTAGCGGTGGCCGTACGGGACTTGGGGCATACGGGGAAGATCGCCACCGTCACGGGTGTCACGTGGGGTGGACATGCGTGGCGCACGGGAAAGCCGCGTACGATCCGCTGATGGCGGCAACGAGTGCGCTGGTGAGTCACTCGCGGACGTAGTCATGGCCCTGCTCATGGACGTGCGATCAAAACCACCGGACACAGGGAGCCGAAGATGTCCCCTGGACGCCTTGTTTCTGCCACGATTCCGGGTGGGTGGGGCTCGGAGCCTGAGCTCTCTCCGCCCGTAACCTCCGCCGGGGGGACCCCCAACCGGCACGCCTAAGACCAGTGGGAGAGTCACGGTGTACTTCGCCGCACTGCTCGCGCGCACCGAAGACGGGTGGGAAGCGAGCGACACGGAGCTCGACGATGTGGAGACCCTGTCGGATCTGGCCGAGCTGGCCCGGGAGGCCTCTCCCGACGACGACACGGTGCTCGTGCTGATCGAGCAGGAGGACTCCTGGTTCGGGGTCGTCCGCATCGACGGCGAGGAGGACCCTCGCATCTTCGTCTCCGACGCCGCCGCCGCCGCCCGCAGTTCGTACGGCGAGATCCTGCTCACCGACGAACTGCTCGGAAGGGACCCGGGTGATGACGTCGACCTGGACGCCCTCGACCTCGACGGCACCGAGGACGGTGAGAACGAGGACGACGACGAGGACGAGGACGAGGGTGCCGTCAGCACCGTGAACGGCTCGGCCGAGGCCGTGCCGCACGGCCCGGTCGGCGACGCCGGCATCCTCGACGACCTCGGCGTCGGCGAGAAGGAACTGAGGTCGCTGTCCGCGGACGCGGTCACCGAGATCGCCGACGCCCTGGGCGCCTCGGAGGTCCTGGAGACCGTCCGCTGACCGCACCAGGAACGGCGCCCGATCCCCTGCGCGACCGGTGGCGGGCCGCGATGAGGCTCGCCCTGGACGAGGCACGGCTGGCCGTCCGGGGCGGGGACGTCCCGGTCGGCGCCGTCGTGCTGGCTCCGGACGGCACGACGGTGCTCGCGAGGGGCCACAACGAACGTGAGGCCGGCGGCGATCCGACGGCCCACGCGGAGGTGCTCGCCGTCCGGCGGGCGGCGGCCGCGCTGGGCGAGTGGCGGCTGTCCGGCTGCACGCTCGTGGTGACCCTCGAACCGTGCACGATGTGCGCGGGCGCGATCGTGCAGTCCCGGGTGGACCGGGTCGTCTACGGGGCCCGCGACGACAAGGCGGGCGCGGCCGGCTCCCTCTGGGACGTCGTCCGCGACCGACGGCTCAACCACCGACCCGAGGTCGTCGAAGGCGTCCTCGCCGAAGAGAGCGCCGGACTCCTCACGGAGTTCTTCCGGGACCGGTGATCCGCCCCGAATACCGATTTCAAACCGGGGCCCGCATTGCTGTAAGGTCTCCCTCGGTAGCGTGTCCGAGCGGCCGAAGGAGCTCGCCTCGAAAGCGAGTGTGGCGCAAGTCACCGAGGGTTCAAATCCCTCCGCTACCGCTTGTGGACGAAGGGTCCGGCTCTATGAGCCGGGCCCTTCGCTCGTTCGCCGGGCGCTCGCGGGGCTCGGGTCGCTTGCCCAGGTACGTCCAGGCGAGCGCGCCGACGACCGGGGCGCCGAGCATGAAGAGCAGCCAGAGCAGCTTCGGTAGATATCGGACGCGCTGCCCGGGAGTACGGACGCAGTCGAAGAACGCCCTCACGCACAGCAACGTCACGAGGACCATCGGGACGACGGACAGCATCACCATCAGGGTCCTCGGGACGACGGGCAGCAGTTCCAGCATTTCCCTCCCCTTCCCTTCTCTTCTGTTCGTTTTCGCTCGCCGCCTGTCGGCGCTCGACCCTTCATCGGATGAGGACCCGCGAACGGTTCACGAACGCGCCGGGACACTCAAAAAGCGGTGTGAAAATCGCACTTCCGGTTACACTCGCCGCCGGCAGCAGGCCCGAGTGGGCGCATACAGGGGAGGCCAGGTGGCGGTGAACGCCAAGAAGATCGCCGTCTACGTACTCGTGGTCTTCGCGCTCTACGTGATCATCACGGACCCGGCGAAGGCGGCGGACTACGTCCAGATAGGCTTCCAGGGCATATCGGACGCCGCCAAGGCCGTCGGTGACTTCTTCACCTGGCTCGCCGACGGGGCCAAGTAGCACGCGCTGGGAGTGCCCATGATCCGCCACCTGGTCCTTTTCAAGCTCAACGAGGGCGTCGAGCGCGACGACCCCCGGGTCGTGCAGGGTGAAGCGGCTTTCCGGGCACTCGACGGTCACATCGAGGAACTGCGCTTCTGGGAGCTGGGCTGGAACATCAGCGACCGGCCCATCGCCTACGACTTCGCGATCAACTCGGCGGTCGAGGACGTGGACGCGCTGAAGCGCTACCTCGAGCACCCGGCCCACCAGGCGGGCGTCGCACTGTGGCGGGAGTTCGCCACCTGGGTGGTCGCCGACTACGAGTTCTGAGCCGCTCCTCCCGCACGCCGCATCGGCAGTACGGAGCCCTCCGCCGGACAGCGGGGGGCTTTCTCACGTCCGGAACCGGGGCGACGGCCCAACTTCACCCTCAACACGGGGTTATGGGGTGCTTGCACACAGTGCACATGTCTTGTGATGCTATGACCGCTTTTGACGGATGAGTTGACCGATGTTGACCTGACGAAGAGGTGGCGTTGACCGTGTCGGCCAGTACTGCGCCGCCTCAGGAAGAGGCACCCCCGGCACCCGCCCCGGCACCCGCTTCGGAAGCCGCCTCCGCGCCCGCGCCGGCGTCCACCCCGGCACCGGCTCCCGTGCCCGCCCTGGAAGCCGTTCCGGCGGCCGTCCCGGAGACCGAGCCGGAAACCGCCCCGTCGCCCGAGCGGCGCCGAGGGGCCGACACCCGGGCGCTGACCCAGCTGCTCTTCGGTGAACTGAAGGAGCTCCAGCCGGGCACGCCGGAGCACAACCGCGTGCGCGGGGCGCTCATCGAGGCCAACCTCCCGCTCGTGCGCTACGCGGCCGCCCGCTTCCGCTCCCGCAACGAACCGATGGAGGACGTCGTCCAGGTCGGCACCATCGGCCTGATCAACGCCATCGACCGCTTTGACCCGGACCGGGGCGTGCAGTTCCCGACGTTCGCCATGCCGACGGTCATCGGCGAGATCAAGCGCTACTTCCGCGACAACGTCCGCACGGTCCACGTACCGCGCCGGCTGCACGAGTTGTGGGTGCAGGTCAACAGCGCGACGGAGGACCTGACGACCGCCTTCGGCCGCACCCCGACGACGGCCGAGATCGCCGAGCGACTGCGCATCGGCGAGGACGAGGTGCTCTCCTGCATCGAGGCGGGCCGCTCGTACCACGCCACCTCGCTGGAGGCGGCCCAGGAGGGCGACGGCCTGCCGGGCCTGCTGGACCGTCTCGGCTACGAGGATCCGGCGCTGGACGGCGTGGAGCACCGCGACCTCGTGCGCCACCTCCTGGTCCAACTCCCCGAGCGCGAGCAGCGGATCCTCCTGCTGCGCTACTACAGCAACCTCACGCAGTCCCAGATCAGCGCGGAACTCGGCGTGTCCCAGATGCACGTGTCCCGGCTACTCGCGCGTAGCTTCCAGCGGCTTCGCTCGGCGAACCGCATCGAGGCGTGACGCGGACCCACGCGGGCACACGCTGACACGCTCCGACACGTCACTCGATCCGGGATCGCAAGCCTGACCGAGACGTCACCCCTGGGAGCGAATCACTCAAAGCCGCCGTTCCGACGGATCTGGGCTGAAATACCGTCAGACCCCCTTTTTCCAGGGCCGTTTCGTAACTCACATGTCGACATGTCACTACAGCGTGTTGCCGACATGTGACATTCTGCCGGAAGCGCGTTTGCCGAGGCTTCGGCTCCGGTATTCAGGTGAAGGCTGACGTTCCTCAAGCGGGAATGTTCGCCGCGACCGTCCCGCGACCCAAAGGGGGTGGCATGTCCGCAGATCAGGGCAGCTCGAAGGTGCTCACGCTCACGAAGAGCGAGTCCGCGCCCAGCGCGCCTGTGGAGCCCGTCGTACTCGACGTGCTCGACGACGTCACGGCACCCGAGGCCACTCCGGCCCCGGCCCTCACGGCCACGGGGGCCATCGACACCCGCACCCTGTCCCGCTCCCTGTTCCTGCGACTGGCCACCCTCGCCGAGGACAGCCCCGAGCGCATGTACGTCCGGGACACCCTCATCGAGCTCAACCTCCCCCTCGTGCGCTACGCGGCGGCCCGCTTCCGCTCGCGCAACGAACCGATGGAGGACATCGTCCAGGTCGGCACCATCGGCCTGATCAAGGCGATCGACCGCTTCGACTGCGAACGGGGCGTTGAGTTCCCGACGTTCGCCATGCCGACGGTCGTGGGCGAGATCAAGCGCTTCTTCCGCGACACGTCGTGGTCGGTGCGCGTCCCGCGCCGCCTCCAGGAGCTGCGCCTGGCCCTCACCAAGGCCAGCGACGAGCTCTCCCAGAAGCTGGACCGCTCTCCGACGGTCGCCGAACTCGCCGCGGTACTGGGCGTGTCCGAGGAGGACGTCGTCGACGGCCTCGCGGTCGGCAACGCCTACACGGCCTCCTCGCTGGACTCCCCGGCCCTGGAGGACGACGGCGGCGAGGGTTCCCTGGCCGACCGCCTCGGCTACGAGGACACGGCGCTGGAGGGCGTGGAGTACCGCGAGTCGCTGAAGCCGCTGCTGGCCAAGCTCCCGCCGCGCGAACGCCGCATCATCATGCTGCGCTTCTTCGCCAACATGACCCAGTCCCAGATCGGCGAGGAGGTCGGCATCTCCCAGATGCACGTCTCCCGTCTGCTGACCCGGACCCTGGCGCAGCTGCGCGAGGGCCTCATCTCCGACTAGCGAGCAGCGATCGGCCGGATCGGGTCCAGGGCTTCCTTCCTGACGGGGCGTCATACACACTGACGCGATGCGAAGTCCGACACGGGCATGTGGCCGCCGGGGCGCCTTGTGGGGCGCGTCGGCGGCCGCCGTCGTGGTGGCGGCGGGTCTGCTGGCCGGCTGCGGGGGCGACGGCCACAAGGGCGGCTACGTCGCCGTCGGCTCGGCCGGCGAGACGGCACCGCCGGGTTCGCACCCGGGTGCCTCGGCGGACCCGACGGGCGGGGTGCGACTCGTCCCGCTGGACGGAGCGAGTGACTCCCCCGAGAGGAGATCCTCCCCCGGCGCCACGGCGGGAGAGACGGCCGGGAGCACGGCCGGAAACGGGGCGGGGGGCACAGCGGCGGGGGGCGTGGAGCCCGGCGCCGCCTCCCAGACCGCCGCCCCGGGTGTCTCGGGCCCTTCTGGCTCCCCGGCCGCCGAAGGCGGCGCCTCAGGCTCCACCGGCAGCGCAGGCTCCACGGGAGGTACGCCCCCCGGCTCGCCCGCACCGGCGCCCACGGCCCCGTCGGGCAGCGCGCCCGCGGAACCGGCCTCCCTGGCCGTGAGCGATCCCGTCCGCGCGGATACGGACCAGCGGTGGTGCGAGGCGGTGACCCTCACCTTCCGCAACTCCGGTGGCACCGCGGTGCGTTCCGGCACGGTCACCTTCGGGACGCATGTCGTCGACGCGCTCGGCATCGACTGGGCCACGCGCGAGTCGACGGCCGCGCTCCCGACACCGATCGCCGCGGGCACGCGCAAGGAGAAGAGCTGGACGGTCTGCGTCGACGCCTGGCGCGTACCGCTGGGCATGCACATCGAGACGCGGGACGTCTCGGTCCGGTGGGAATGAGGAACCAGCACCGGCGGGGCCGAACGGTGGCGAAGAGGGGACCGAACGGTGGCGAAGGGGACGAACGGTGGCGGGTGCGCCGTAACGCCGTGGTGAACACGGCCGTTGACGCACCCGGTCACAGCGTCCGGTGTGGGCCTGCGGTTACTTCAGCGCCAGCCAGGCGACCGCCGCGACGATCACGACCGCGGCGACGATGCCGACGATCAGGCCGATGCGGGGCCCGGCCTGAGTAGGAGCCGGCTGAGCGGCGCGGGGGGCGCCGTCGTCGACGAACGCGCGGAACATCTGGGTGCTGCCGGCGGGGTCGTGGTTGCCCTGGGGGCCCTGCGTGTTAGCCATGGGCCGAGACACTAGCGAAAATGCGCGGGGCGGCCCAAGTGGGGGTCTCGAGTCCGGACGACCGGGGACCCTGCGGAAGCGACCGACCGCCCGGGGTCCGGGCATGCCCGGCGCCTCACCGGTCGCCTTGCCCGCACCGCCCCATCCGGCCACCTTGCGAGAGCCAGGGACAGGACGAGAGCCAGGGAGAGGGCGAGCGACCAGGGACAGGGCGACGGCCTGAGCGAGGGCCGAGGCGACGGCGACGGCCTGGCCCAGCATGCGCGAGACCGTCGTCAGCCCCCGGTCCGTCCGGCCGAACAGCCGCACCACCCCCTGGGCAGGGGCACCCGCAGCGCCGACCCGAGCCCCGAGGACCGCCAGCAGCACTCCTGCCTGGACATTTACCGCCGCAATACTTGCCTTTGCCAACTTTTTGCGGGACCGGCCGCCGTTTTATTTGCCTGTAGCAACCAACCGCTCTTATGGTTGCCCTAAGCAACAACTTGGGAGGTGTGATGGCGGGGCAGGCGCAGTACGAGGAGCTGGCGCGTCAGCTCAGCGCCGTCGGAGCGGTGAAGCGGGACCTCGGGCGGATCCTGCCGCACGACTGCTCAGCGGGCTCGGCCGGCGTGCTGGCCCTCCTCGGCCGCCACGGCGACATGCGCATGAGCGCGCTCTCCGAGCTGCTCGCCGTCGACATGTCCGTGACCAGCCGACATGCCGCGCACCTCGCCGACCGGGGCTGGATCGAACGCTCCCCCGATCCGGCGGACAAGCGCTCCCGCATCCTGCACCTCACCCCCGAGGGTCACGCGATGCTCGTCGAGCTGTCACGCCGGAGCACCGAGCTGCTCGCGGAGCGGCTGGGCGACTGGACCGACACCGAGGTCGGCCAGCTCATCGGACTGCTGACCCGGCTGCGCGCCAGCTTCGGCGACTGCCGCACGATCGCGCACCGGCCGCCGCCCCCGCCCACGCCCCCGCCTCCCGTTCCCGTAAGCGAACAGACGCAGACCACCCGTACACCCGCAGCAACGTAAGAAAAGGAAGCCCATGGCAACGACCACACCAGCCGGTGTGCGGGCTCACGCGAAGCACGGCGGAGGGTCCCACGGCTCCGCCGAGGCCGCTCCGATGACCCACCGGCAGATCATGGAGGCGCTCTCCGGGCTGCTGCTCGGAATGTTCGTGGCGATCCTGTCGTCCACGATCGTCACCAACGCCCTGCCCGAGATCATCGGCGACCTGGGCGGCGGCCAGTCCGCCTACACCTGGGTCGTCACCGCCGCGCTGCTCTCCATGACCGCGGCCACGCCCCTGTGGGGCAAGCTCTCCGACCTGTACAGCAAGAAGGCGCTCGTCCAGATAGCGCTCGTCATCTATGTGCTGGGATCCGCGGCCGCCGGTCTGTCGCAGAATCCGGCCATGCTCATCGCCTGCCGTGTCGTCCAGGGCATCGGCGTCGGCGGTCTCTCCGCCCTCGCGCAGATCGTGATGGCCGCGATGATCTCCCCGCGTGAGCGCGGACGTTACTCCGGCTACCTCGGCGCGACCTTCGCCATCGCCACCGTCGGCGGCCCGCTGCTCGGCGGTGTGATCACCGACACCTCGTGGCTCGGCTGGCGCTGGTGCTTCTACGTCGGTGTGCCGTTCGCGGTCATCGCGCTGATCGTGCTGCAGAAGACCCTGCACCTGCCCGTCGTCAAGCGCGAGGTCAAGGTCGACTGGGGCGGCGCGTTCTTCATCTCCGCCGCGGTCTCCCTGCTCCTGCTGTGGGTCACCTTCGCCGGTGACAAGTACGACTGGGTGTCGTGGCAGACGTACACGATGGTCGGCGGCTCGATCCTGCTCGGCCTGCTGTTCGTGCTGGTCGAGTCCAGGGCCAGCGAGCCGATCATCCCGCTGCGGCTGTTCCGCAACCGCACCATCACGCTGTCGTCGCTGGCCTCGCTCTTCGTGGGTGTCGCGATGTTCACCGGCACCGTCTTCTTCAGCCAGTTCTTCCAGCTGGCCCGGGACAAGTCGCCGACGATGTCGGGCGTCATGACGATCCCGATGATCGGCGGTCTGTTCATCTCCTCCACGGTCTCCGGCCAGTTCATCACCCGGACCGGTAAGTGGAAGATCTGGCTGGTCAGCGGTGGCGTGCTGGTGACGGCGGGCCTCGGCCTGCTGGGCACCGTCCGGTATGACACGGACTACTGGAAGATGGCCGTCTTCATGGCCCTGCTGGGTCTCGGCATCGGCATGATGATGCAGAACCTGGTGCTGTCCACGCAGAACCAGGTGAGCCCGGCCGACCTCGGCTCGGCCAGCTCCACGGTCACGTTCTTCCGTTCCCTCGGCGGTGCGGTCGGCGTCTCCGCGCTGGGCGCCGTGATGGCCCACCGCATCACCGACTACGCCCAGGACGGCATCGCCGACCTCGGTCCCAAGTACGCCTCCCTCGCCTCCGGTTCGAGCTCCTCGAGCGAGATCCCGGACATGGACAAGCTGCCCGCGCCGCTGCGCACGGTCATGGAGAGCGCGTACGGCCACGGCATCGCGGACGTGTTCCTGATCGCGTCCGTCCTGGCCCTGCTCGCCTTCCTGATCACCCTGTTCATCAAGGAGGTCCCGCTGCGGACCAAGGGCGCGATGGCGCAGGCGGCCACAGCGGCGGAGACGCCGGCCACGGCCCCCGTCGAGGGTGTGACCGCCACCACGGCTGCGACCGCCACCACGGCCACGGCCACGGCTCGCGCCGAGGAGAACGTCCCCAGCTGGGCGGTGGCCGAGACGGCTGCCGAGCCGGGTCAGGAGGCCGGTCTCCAGGGCATGCAGCGGCTCGCCGCCGTCGCCACCGCCGAAGCCCCCCAGGCGCCCTCGGGCGGCATCCCGGTGCACGGCTTCGTCCGCGGCGCGGAGAGCGCGCCCGTCCCGCAGGCCGCCGTCACGCTGATCTCGCTCGCCGGGCGCCAGCTCGGCCGGTCGGTCGCGCAGGGCGACGGCTCCTACGCCCTGGACGCGCCGGGTACGGGTTCGTATGTGCTGATCGCCTCCGCCGACGGTTTCCAGCCGCAGGCGTCCACGATCGTGGTGAACGGCGAGCCGGTCGCGTACGACATCCTGCTCAGCGGGACCAGCGGGCTCAGCGGTGCCGTGCGCGCCGCCGAGTCGGGTGAGGCCGTCAAGGACGCGATGGTGATCGTCACCGATGTGCGCGGCGATCTGCTGGCCACCGCGGCCACCGGTGAGCAGGGAGAGTTCTCCTTCACGGAGCTGGTGCCGGGTGCTGTGACCGTCGCGGTGAACGCCGTCGGGTTCCGGCCGCGCGCCCTGCCCGTGGAGATCGGCGTGACGGGTGTGACCCGCACGGAGGTCGTCCTCGACGCGGGCGCCCAGCTCCAGGGCGTCGTCCGGGCGCCGTACGGGCCACTGGCCGACGCGCGCGTGACGCTCGTGGACGCGGCGGGCAACGTGGTCGGCACGGCCACCACCGGCGCGGACGGGGCGTACGCCTTCGCCGACCTCGACGGCGGCGAGTACACGGTCATCGCGACCGGCTACCCGCCGGTGGCCACCGCGTTGACCCTGGCGGGCGCCGGCGTCGACGGACACGACATCGAGCTCGCCCACCCCGGCGAGTAGTTCGGACAGTTGTCGGCTCCGGCCCGGTGCGGGGCGAACCCCCGCACCGGGCCGGTTCCAGTTCTGAGGAGTACGTGAGATGGGACTGACCGCGAAGATCCGTACGCGGGACGGGTGGGCCGTGTCGCACGCGGTCGTCACGGTGACCGACATGGCGGGCGGCCAGGTGCTGCGCGCCGAGGCGGACGGGGAAGGAGCCGTACGGGACGCGACCGCGCTCGCCCCTGGGGCGTACACCGTCATCGTCACGGCCGTCGGGTACGCTCCGGCGGCTTCCAGCGCGATCGTGACGGCCAGTGGGCGCGCGGAGGTGGGGAGCGTGACCCTGGCCCGGCGGGGCGGCACGGAACTGCCCCCGCCCGGTCCCTGGACCGTCGATCCGGCGCACTCCGCCGTCGGCGCGGTCGCCCAGCACCTGGGCATCTCCAGCGTGCGCGGGCGGTTCACGGAGTTCTCGGCGGCGATCGAGATCGCCCCTGCCGACGTCGCCGGGTCCCGCGTGGAGGCGGTGATCCGGGCGGCCTCCATCGACACCGGCAACGCCATGCGCGACACCCACCTGCGCTCGGCGGACTTCCTGGACGTCGAGTCGTACCCGGAGATCACCTACCGCTCCACCGGCCTGACCCCGGCCGGCCCCGACCGCTGGACCGTCCACGGCGACCTGTCCCTGCACGGCGTCGCTCGCCCGGTCGACCTGGACCTCGCCTACCTGGGCACCGGTTCCGACCCCTGGGGTGGCACCCGGGCCGCCTTCCGGGCCACGGCGGAACTGCACCGCGAGGACTTCGCGATGAACTACAACCAGGTCGTCCAGGCGGGCATCGCGGCCATCGGCACGACTCTCAAGGTGGAACTGGACGTCCAGGCGGTGCAGGGGGACGCACTGCCGCAGGCGTAGGGACAGCCGTAGGGATGGGGCTGGGAGCAGGGGTGGGCTGCAGGAAGGGTGGGGCTGCAGGAGGACGGGGTTGCAGAAGGGTGGGTTTGCAGGAGGGTGGGGCCGGACGTGGGCGTAGGCACGGCAGGGTCAGCCGGAACGGGCGGCCCTGCGCCTAGGCTGGCTCCATGGCACCGAACATCGCGACGAACACCAAGGTCTCCCTGGACGAGTTGCTGGACTTCGTACGGCCCCGGCACCGCGCGATCCTGCTGACCCGGCGCGCCGACGGCAGCTCCCAGGCCTCGCCGCTGACCTGCGGGGTCGACGACTCCGGGCGGATCGTCGTCTCCACCTACCCCGAGCGGGCCAAGACGCGCAACGCCAAGCGGGACGAGCGGGTCGGCGTCCTCGTACTGAGCGACGACTGGAACGGGCCGTGGGTCCAGATCGACGGCACGGCCGAGGTGATCGACGCGCCGGACTCCGTCGAGGCGCTCGTGGAGTACTACCGCAACATCGCCGGCGAGCACCCGGACTGGGACGAGTACCGGCAGGCGATGCTGAAGCAGGGCAAGTCGATCATCCGGGTCACGCCGGAGCGGTGGGGGCCGGTGGCGACCGGCGGCTTCCCGGCACGGCTGGTCGCCGACCAGGAGTCCTGAGGCCGCGGGAGTCAGGGGGCGCGGCCAGAGCCGTAAGCCCCGCGAGCCGGGGAGTCCTGAGGCCGCGCGCAGGAATCCGGAGGCCACGGCCAGAGCCGTAAGCCCGCGAGCCGGGGAGTCCTGAGGCCGCGGAGCGAAAGTCCTCGGGCTCAGCCGCGTTCCACCATCGCCTCGATGCCCGCGATCAGCAGGTCGAGGGCGAAGGCGAAGTCGCGGCCCATCATCTCCGCGACCGTGTCGCCACCGCGGGCCGCCATGAGGCTCTTCGACTCCTCGATGATCTCGGCGGTCTGCGGGGCGCCGGCGGTCGCGGTCATGGCCTGCTGGAAGTACTCGTCCGGGGTCAGGCCGGTGTCGGCGACCCGTGCGAAGAAGTGGCCCTCGATCGTCCCGTAGCCGTACACGAACTGGAAGACGGCCGAGATCGCGCCGGTGATGCCGTGCGCGGGCAGGCCGGTGCGGCGGACGATCCGCTGGACCGTGCGGGAGAAGACCAGCGAGTTCGGGCCGATGTTGAGGTAGTGGCCGGCGAGCGGGGACAGCCAGGGGTGGCGAACCAGCAGCCCGCGGTACGCCGAGGCCAGCGCGCGCAGCTGCTCGCGCCAGTCGGCTTCCTCGTCCTCCGGGTCGGGCAGCTCCGTCAGCTCGCCGAAAGCCGCGTCCAGGGCGAGTTCGAGCAGGTCGTCCTTGGTGTCGACGTACCAGTACACGGACATCGCCGTCACGTTCAGCTCGGCGGCCAGCCGCCGCATGGAGAACTTGGCGAGCCCCTCCGCGTCCAGGAGCCGCACGGTGGTCTCGGTGATCCGGTCCCGGTCGAGCCCCGAGGGCTGCCCCCCGCCACGGCCACGCCGACGTGCCTTGCCTTCCAGCCACACACTGTGATGTGCGGCGCCCCTGGCGGTCTCGGCCATGGCAGGGCACCTTCCTTCCGGTAACTGGGGAAGATGCTAGGCCGCGGCGGCCGGTGGGCGCGGGTCGGGGACCGCCCTGACATGCGACTCCACCCGCCCGAACAGGTGCTGGTCTCTTCTACGGGGCCGCCAGAACCGGGGGCTCCTCCTTGCGCTCGGCACGGCTCAGCAGGGCCGCGGCCACCACCCCGCCCAGCAGCACGGCCGACGCCCCCAGCAGCAGACTGGTCTCAAGGCCGGAGGAGAACGAGTCGATCAGCCGTGTCTTCTCCGACGCCGAGGTCGCCGCCGCCAGCGCCACCGGCAGGGACACCGCCGCGAACCGCGCGTTCAGCACGGCGCCGAGGACGGCCACCCCGAGTCCGTTGCCGAACTCGCCCAGCGTCCCGTTGATCCCGGCGCCCACGCCGGCCTTCGCCGGCGGGATCGAACTCATGATCGCGTGCGCCATCGCCGGGCCGGCGACCGCCGTCCCCGCGCCGATGAGCAGCAGCCCGAGCAGCGTCCCGGCGTAACCGCCGGAGGCGAGCGTGGCGATGGACACCAGGCCCGTCGCCATCAGCGCCATCCCCACCAGCACCGACACCGGCCCGCCCAGCCTGGCCAGCACTTTCGCCGACAGTCCGGTGAAGTTGAGGGCCACCACGGTCAGCGCCAGCGGCGCGGTCCGCAGCCCCGCCTCCAGGGGGCCGTAGCCGAGGACGAACTGGAGATGCTGGGTGAGCAGGAACAGCGCGCCGCCCATCCCGAAGGTGACCAGTACCGTGCCGGCGGCCGCGCCCGTGAACCGTCGGTCGCGGAAGAACGCCAGGTCGAGCATGGGGTACCGGATCGTGCTCTCCCAGTGGGCGAACAGGGCGAGGACGACGATCGCCAGCCCCGCGCTCACCAGGACCCGTGACGACGTCCAGCCGTGCGAGGGGCCGGAGATGATCGCGAACACCAGCGAGGTCATGCCGATGGTCGAGAGGAACGCGCCGAGCAGGTCGGGACGGTCGCCCTGCGGGTTCTTCGTCTCGGGGACCAGGGCGACCACGGCCACCAGGCCCAGCGCGGCCACCGGCAGGTTGATCAGGAAGATCGCGCCCCACCAGTAGTGGTTGAGTACGAAGCCGCCGATGAGCGGGCCGGTCGCGAAGCCCAGCGAGTTCACCGCGGCCCAGACGCCTATCGCCCTCGGCTGCTCCTCGGACCGGAAGACCTGCATCACCACGGCGAGGGTGGTGGTGAAGAGCAGCGCCCCGCCCACTCCCATGCCGGCCCGCGCCGCGATCAGCTGGGCGGTCGTCTGCGAGAAGCCGGCCGCCAGGGAGCCGGTGCCGAACAGCGCCAGGCCCGCGACCAGCATTTTCTTACGGCCGTATCGGTCGGCGGCGCTGCCGGCGGTGAGCAGCAGACCGGACTGCACCAGCGAGTACGCGTTGATCATCCACTGGATGTCGGCGGTGGACGCGTCGAGCTCCCGGGTGAGCGAGGGGATCGCGACGTTCAGGACGGTGTTGTCGAGCAGCACGGTGAGCTGCGCCAGGCAGATGACACCGAGGATCAGCCAGCGCTGGGGGTGGCCCGGGGAGTTGCCCTGGGGGGACGGGGGCGTAGTCATGGTCTACACCGTAGATCTACTCCCATACGGTGTACAATAAAGTTGTTCGGGGGCGTGCGGGAAACACGAGGAAGGGCGGCGACCGTGGTCACCGCCCTTCCTCGCGTACTCGCCTACGCGCGGTACGTCAGCTGCTCGCCTTCTGTGTCAGGTCGTAGAAGGTGGCCGAACCCACCGTCACCTTCTTGAAGTTGGCCTCCACCCATGAGCTGATCTGCGAGGACGTGCCGCTGCTGCTGCCGCCCATGCCGCCGCCGGAGCCACTGCTGATGAAGTAGTGGATCCTGCCGTCGGCCACGTACTGCTTGAACTGGGCCAGCGACGGGGAGGGGTCGGTGCCGTTGAAGCCGCCGATCGCCATCACCGCGTCACCCGTGGCGAGCTGGTAGCTCGCGGCGTTCTGCGCGCCGATCGCGGCAGCCGCCCAGGTGTACTCGCCGGAGTCGGCCTCCAGCAGCTTCTTGGCCTCGTCGGTGACCGAGGCGCCGTTGAGCAGACCGCCGACCCCGCCTCCGCCGCCCATTCCGCCGCCGTCGCCGGTCTGGCCGCCGGGACCGCCCTGCTGGTTCTGGCCCTGGCCCTGGGTGCCGCCGTTGCCGTTCTGGGTGCCGCCGTTGCCGTTCTGCTGGTTCTGGCCGGGCATGCCCCCGCCGGGGAAGCCGCCCGTGCCGCCGCCCTGCTGGTTCTGGCCCTGCGTGCCGCCGTTGCCGTTCTGGGTCTGGCCGCCGGGGCCGCCGGCGAAGCCGCCTCGGCCGCCGCCCCCGCCCGGACCGCCGCCGCCCATCATGGACGCGCCCGCCGGACCCGCCGTGACGATGGAGCCGGTGTGGCCCTCCTGCAGCGTGCTGACGGTGTACGCCGTCGGTCCGGCCAGCGCGGCCAGCAGGCCCACGGAGGCCGCCGCGAGGGCGAGCTGACGGTTGATCCGGCCTGCGAAGGTCAGGCCGAGCGCGGCGGCGAGGCCGCCGATCAGGACCAGCCACTTCAGCCACGGCAGGTAGTCGGAGGTGCGGTTGAGCAGGACATAGCTCCAGGCCGCGGCCGCCACGACCGAGGCCGCGAGGGTGATCGAGGCCCAGATCTCGGACCGCTTCTCCCACAGGAGCCCGGCGCCCATGCCGATCACGGCCGCCATGTAGGGGGCGAGGGCCACCGTGTAGTACTGGTGGAAGATGCCCGCCATGTAGCTGAAGACGAGGGTGGTGATCAGCAGCGAGCCGCCCCACACCAAAAACAGACCACGGGTCGTCGAGGTCCGCTTCAGTTTCCGGGTGGCGACCAGGCCGCCGACGAGCAGGATCAGCGCGGCCGGCAGCAGCCAGGAGATCTGGCCGCCGATCTCGGAGTTGAACATCCGGTCCCAGCCGGTCTCACCCCACTGGCCGGTGTTGCCACCGCCGCCGCCACCGCCGACGCTGCCGGTCTCCTCGCCGTTCAGGCGGCCGAGACCGTTGTAGCCGAAGGTCAGTTCCAGGAAGGAGTTGTTCTGCGAGCCGCCGATGTAGGGGCGGGAGGAGGCCGGCCACAGCTCGACGATCGCCACCCACCAGCCGCCGGACACGATCAGCGCTCCGGTGGCCACGGCCAGCTGCCCGAACCGCTTCTTCAGGCTCACCGGGGCGCAGACCGCGTACACGATCGCCAGCGGCGGCAGGATCAGGAAGGCCTGGAGGGTCTTGGCGAGGAACGCGAAGCCGATCGCGACCCCCGCCCACACCAGCCACTTCGTCCGGCCGTCCTCCAGCGCGCGGGCCACCGTGCAGCAGGCCACGGCCATCAGCAGGGCCAGCATCGCGTCCGGGTTGTTGAACCGGAACATCAGCGCGGCGACGGGCGTCAGCGCCAGCACGGCGCCCGCGACCAGACCGGCCCCGGCGCTGAACCGGCGACGCACGGAGGCGTACACGACGGCGACCGTGCCGACGCCCATCAGCACCTCGGGGACCAGGATCGCCCACGTGTTCAGGCCGAAGATCCGGACCGACAGCGCCATCGGCCACAGCGAGGCCGGGGGCTTGTCGACGGTGATCGCGTTGCCGGCGTCGAGCGAGCCGAAGAACATCGCCTTCCAGCTCTGGCTGCCGGCCTGGACGGCCGCCGAGTAGAAGGAGTTGGCGTAGTCGGAGGCGCTCAGGTTGTACAGGTAGAGGAAGAGGGTGGCGGCCAGCAGGCCGAGGAAGGCCGGGCGTGCCCAGCGGGGGTCCTCGGGGCGGCCGCGCCACAGTCTGCGGTGCAGGGGCTGGTTCGGCTCACCCGATCCGGGGGCCGGGACGGCCGTCTCCCGGGCGTCGGGGTCGGTGCCGGCCGACGCCGTGGTCGGCCGCGGATCCCAGGTCGTCGTCTGATCGAGTTCGGTGGTCATCGGGCGTCCCCCGGGTCGGTGTCGTGGGGGCGGCGCACCGGCTGCAACTGCATGGTGGCGTCCCTCCAGGTGCCGTCCGCGGCTTCGCCGGCGCGGAACTGAGTGGTCGTGTCGTGGTCGTGCGGATGCACGATGTGCCGCTGCGGCAGCGGCAACGACTGCGACTGCTGCTGCGACTGCTGCTGCTGCTGCGCGGACGGGCCGCCGGTCCCCGGAGTACCGGTCGGATACGTCGGCGCGGAGGCGTGGTGGGCATGGGGAGCGGGCGGGACGTGGGGACCATGGGCGCCGTGGGGAGCGGGCGGGACGTGGGGACCATGGGCGCCGTGGGAGGCGTCGGCGGAGGCCGGCACGCGGGTCGTCGTCGGCTCGTCGCCCTCGCGCCGGTCGGAGAACACCCACACCCGGAAGAGCAGGAAGCGCAGCACGGTCGCCGCGAGGTTGGCGGCGATGAGCACCGCCAGCTCGGTGGAGTGCGCGGGGCTGGACGTCGCCGTGTTCAGGGCGAAGAGCGAGCCGCTGGTCAGCGCGAGGCCGATGCCGAAGACGACCAGGCCCTGGGCCTGGTGCTTGACGGCCCCGCCGCGGCCACGCACCCCGAAGGTGAGCCGGCGGTTGGCGGCGGTGTTGGCGACGGCCGACACCAGCAGCGCGAGCGCGTTGGCGACCTGGGATCCGCCGAACTGGCGGAAGACGGTGTAGAGCAGCAGGTAGAAGAGGGTGGAGAGACCACCCACGACACAGAAGCCGACGAGCTGGCGGGCCAGGCCCTTGGGTACGTCCATGATGTCTCGGTCGCGGGGGTCGTCGCCGAACGGCCTGGTCAGCCGGTCCAGGGAGAGCGAACCGGTGGCCAGCGCCCGGCCCACGCGCCATACCCCCTTCAGGTCGTCGGTCGCCGTCTTCACGATGTGCACCGTGGAGTCCGGGTCGTCGACCCAGTCGACCGGCACCTCGTGGATACGGAGGCCGGCACGTTCGGCGAGCACCAGCATCTCAGTGTCGAAGAACCAGCCGGTGTCTTCCACCAGGGGGAGCAGAATCTGTGCCACATCACGCCGGATCGCCTTGAACCCGCACTGCGCGTCCGAGAAGCGGGCCTGTAGCGAGCCTCGCAGGATGAGGTTGTACGCGCGGCTGATGAACTCCCGCTTCGGCCCGCGCACCACGCGGGAGCTGCGCGCCAGCCGGGAGCCGATCGCCAGGTCCGAGTGGCCGGAGATCAGCGGCGCCACCAGCGGCAGCAGTGCGTTGAGGTCGGTGGACAGGTCCACGTCCATGTACGCGAGGATCGGGGCGTCCGACGCCGACCAGACGGTCCGCAGCGCGCGGCCGCGGCCCTTCTGCTCGAGGCGGAAGTTCTCCACCTCCGGGATCCGCGCCGCCAGCCGCTGCGCCACCAGGGGGGTGGTGTCCGTCGACGCGTTGTCCGCGATCGTGATGCGGAAGGAGTACGGGAACGTACGCGTCAGATGGTCGTGCAGTCTCTGGACGCACGGCTGGAGGTCCTTCTCCTCGTTGTAGACGGGGATCACTACGTCCAGGACAGGCGTACCGGCTGTGGCGGCCGGGAGGTGCTCCCGCGCCGGCAGGGTGCCGGGAGAAGAGTCGGTTCGCATGGCAACGACTTTCGTCAAGCGCCCTGTTGCACCCATGTGGTGGCACTGTGCTCGACCTGTGAGTCGAGTTGCCAGTTCGTTTCGGGCGCGGGCTGGGGCACGGCGGGGGCAAGGGCCGGCAGATGCACCGTGAACACGGTCTGCCCGGGCACGCTGTCCACCGTCACGGCGCCGCCGTGCGCGGTCGCCACGGCCTGCACGATGGCGAGGCCGAGCCCGGTCGAACCGGTGGTGCGGGAGCGCGCCGTGTCGCCGCGGGCGAAGCGTTCGAAGACGTGCGGGAGCAGATCCGCCGGGATGCCCTGGCCGTTGTCCTGGACGTCCACGCACAGCCACGGCCCGCGCTGCTGCACGCGTGCGGTGACGGTCGTACCGGGTGCGGTGTGCGTCCGGGCGTTGGCGAGGAGGTTGACGAGGACCTGCTGAAGCCGTGCGGCGTCGGCGGAGACGAGCGCGGGCTCGTCGGGAAGTTCCAGGCGCCAGACGTGGTCACGTCCGGCGGCGCGGGCGTCGCTGATGGTGTCGATGACCAGGGGGACCAGGTCGGTCTGCTCGAACTGCAACGGGCGGCCCGCGTCGAGCCGGGCGAGCAGGAGCAGATCCTCGACGAGGAAGGTCATCCGCCCGGCCTCGGACTCGATACGCCCGAGGGCGTGCCGGGTGTCGGGTCCGACCTCCTCCCGTCCACGCCGGGTCAGCTCGGCGTAGCCCCTGATGGAGGCGAGGGGCGTACGGAGCTCGTGACTGGCGTCCGCGACGAACTGGCGGACCCGCATCTCGCTCTCCTGGCGGGCGTGCAGGGCGCCGTGGACGTGGTTCAGCATCCGGTTGAGCGCGGCGCCGACCTGCCCGACCTCGGTGTGCGGATCGGTCTCCGCCTCCGCGACGCGCTCGCTGAGGTTGACCTCGCCGGTGTGCAGGGGGAGTTCGGAGACCCGGGTGGCGGTGGCGGCGACCCTGCGGAGGGGGCGGGTGGCGACATTGACCATGACGGTGCCCGCGAGGGTGGCGGCGATGAGACCGGCGACGGT
The DNA here is from genome assembly GCF_044741545.1 of Streptomyces sp. NPDC088157. Classification (NCBI taxonomy): domain Bacteria; kingdom Bacillati; phylum Actinomycetota; class Actinomycetes; order Kitasatosporales; family Streptomycetaceae; genus Streptomyces; species Streptomyces sp. NPDC088157. The sequence goes on along the minus strand of NZ_JBIUSU010000005.1, from coordinate 764,361 downwards.
GAGGCTGATCTCGACGAGGATCAGGGTGTTGATGGTGTTGTCGACCTCCGCCGTGGGGATGGCCACGTAGTAGCTGGAGGTGTCGTTGCTGGCGTACTTGACGCGGTAGTCGCCCAGACCGGGGATCTCCACCGAGTGCATCTTTCCGTCCTGGGAGACGGAGTTGAGCACCTTGATCTGAGCCTCCGTGAGCGGTTTGTTGCTCATCGAGAAGTCCGTGGACTTCACGCCACGCTCGGCCTCGGTGATGGTGCCGTTCACGACCTTGGCCGCGATGGTGCTGTCCGACTGGGGGCCCTGAACCAACTGCGCCAGGCCGGGCGCCTGCGCCCTGGCCTGCTGCTGGCTGGGCGTGCCGACGCCGCTCTTCTGCTGGTTGGGCGGTCCTCCGAGGTCGCCGCGAGGCGCCGCACGCGCCGCGACCTCACCCAGTCGGCCGTTGAGCTGGCCGTACAGGTGATCCCGCAGCACCAGGGTGGTCACGGTGCCGATCACGGCGCAGACCACGGCGATCAGGGTCACGGACACGACGACCAGCCGCGTCCGCAGGGTGCGCGGCTGTCCCGCTCGTCTCTTCTGCGCACGCGGCCGTCGTCGCCCGCTCATGAGACGGCGGGCTTGATCAGGTATCCGGCTCCGCGCCGGGTGTGGATCATCGGTTCGCGTCCCGCGTCGATCTTCCGTCGCAGGTAGGAGATGTACAGCTCGACGACATTGGCCTGGCCTCCGAAGTCGTACGACCAGACCCGGTCGAGTATCTGGGCCTTGCTGAGCACGCGCCGCGGGTTGCGCATCAGGAAGCGCAGCAGCTCGAACTCGGTGGCGGTCAGATGGATGTTGTCCCCGGCCCGCGACACCTCGTGACTGTCCTCGTCGAGGGTGAGGTCCCCGACGACGAGCACGGAGTCGGAGCGCCGGTCGGCGGCGCCGGAGCGCCGGATGAGTCCACGCAGCCGCGCCACGACCTCCTCGAGGCTGAACGGCTTGGTGACATAGTCGTCGCCGCCCGCGGTGAGGCCGGCGATACGGTCCTCGACCGCGTCCTTGGCCGTCAGGAACAGCACCGGAACGTCCGGCAGCTCACGACGCAGCCGCCCCAGGACGGTCAGCCCGTCCATGTCGGGGAGCATCATGTCGAGGACGACGGCGTCCGGACGGAACTCCCGGGCGGTCTGGATGGCACCCGTGCCGTCTCCCGCGCTCCGGATCTGCCATCCCTCGTAGCGCAGCGCCATGGACAGCAGTTCGGTGATCGACAGCTCGTCGTCCACCACAAGCACTCGGACGGGGCTCCCGTCCGGCCTCAGCAGTTCGGTGCGCCCCTGGGGCGAGGTCGTGGTCATGGTGAACACCTTGGCCGGGCCCCCTGAGAGCACTCTTTCACTAATCTGTGATTTACCTGAGAAACGCACAGGCGCCTCTCAGGCAACACCTGGGAAGCACTTGCTCCGCATCGACTTCGGCGGAAGGTTTGCCCGGTACGGCCTGCTGTGCGGCCCTCAGGACGCGCGCTCCGTGAGAATCGCCTGGGTCGTCCGCTCGAACCCGTGGCTGTGCTCCACCTTGGCGATGTGCAGGCAGTAACGCTCGTACCAGTGCGCCCGCCCGTACTCCTTGGCCGCCCGGTGCTCGGCGTGCGCCCGCCACCGCTCGATCCCGTCGAGGTCGCGGAAATACGCGACGGTGATCGACAGTCCGCCGGGGGTGCGGGCCGAGTCCTCACCCAGGAACCCCGGGATGTCCTTCACCAGCTCACCCAGACGCTCGGCGGTCTCGCCGTATCCGGCGTCCTCCTCGGTGCGCACAGACGTGAAGACGACGGCGTAGTAAGGGGGTTGATGTGCGGCAACAGGTGCAGTGCGCTGTTCGCTCATGTCATCCACGATCGGCCGGGCGCCTTGCCCCGGTCCAGCCTTCTTGCCGAAAGGGATCCCGGAGGGATCCGACTCTTTACCCGGCCCGACGGCCCACCCGGCCCAAGTCGTCGGCAGGCTGCGCCCTTTCCCTGGCTGTCCGCTCCCCGCACGGCCCTCTCAGAACAACCCGTCCTGACGGTGCTCCTCCGCAACTTCGAAGGCCCGTACGGGAAAGGCGGGCCGAAGCTCTGATTCGCCGCCCTCCACCGGAACCAGCCGCCATCCCCGCATCAACCGTGTGTCGAGTACGACCACCCCGCCCGTGGCCGCCAGATGCAGATCGGGACCGGCGGCCGCCACGAGCTCCCCGCTCACCGCGCCCCCGGGGACGAGCTCGCGCACCTCGCCGAGGGCCGCCGGTGCCCCGGCGAGCCCGAACACGCGCATGTGATCGACGGATCGGAACAGCGCACGCTCCAACGACTCGGGCCAGCCGCCCAGTTCCACGGCCCGCCCGTACACCTCGCGGATCTCACCGGCCCGTTCCTCCTCCGCTTCGGGCAGCGTGGCCCGCACCGCCCGTTTCTCGGCGTAGGGAATGCGGTCCGGCACCCGCAGAGCGGCCCGCAGCAGCTCCTCGGTGCGCCGCGCGGCCATCAGCGGCCCGCTGCCGAGCCAGCTGAAACAGACGGCGCCCTGCTCCAGCAGCCGTGCCGAGCCCCGCTCGGCCGCAGTGATCCCGACCTTCACCAGGCCGGGCCCGAACCACGCGAGGTACACGCGGTAAGGCCGCGGGTCGTCGGCCACCCGGTCCGCGGCGACGGAGTGCGCCCGGTCCAGCCGCGCGCACTCCTCGCAGCGCCCGCCCGTGCTCCTCCCGGGCACGACCACCCGCCGGGGACACGCATGCCCCCGAGCTCCCGCGCACTCCCGCACGCCCCCCTCCACCACGCCGAAGGAGACCCGCTTCCCCCAGGACAACGGGCTACGACGCCCCCCGTCCCACATCAGCTCGGGCCCCTCCGCCGACCACCGCAGCCCCGCGCACTTCCATGCCTGTGCCATCACCCACCACGGTAGGCCCGGGCACTGACAACACGGACAGGACAGGACCTCGGGCGCGCCCCGCGAGCCGACGCCCGACGCATCCCGGGTGCCCGCCCCCGGCCCACGGGCCCCGGACCCGCATCCCCCACTCCGACCGGAGCCGCACCCCCGGCGGCTTTCCCCACCCGGCAAGACGCAGCCCCCAGGTGACCAGCGCACTCACCCGCACGCTCACCAGCCCGCCGGAAAGTCGTCTGGGAGTCGGTCACTCCACACACTCGTCGTTCGCGTAGCCCCCTCCTCGGCCGGACGACCGACCATTGGCCGCTGCCGCGCCGCTCACCGGCCCGCCACCCGTACCTCGTGCATGGTCTCCCCGCCGTCGACATCAATCCCATCGAGCCGGGGAACCTCACCCGCATGTTCGCCCTGCGGGCCCGCCGCGCCGGCCTCCGGGTCATCCCGCTCCGGAACACCTGGCATCCTCCGCCACTCGCAGATCGCCATGACGATGGAGGTCTACGCGGAGGCGAGCGAAGAGGAGGTGCGCCCGCCGCGCTCGGCAAGCTGTCCGCAGCGATGGGTGCCGGCGAAGGGGGCTGACATCAGCCTCTGACATCAACCGTTGCTGTACTTCGCTGCTGTACGCCCTCGAAACAACAAAGACCCCGGAGTGATCCGGGGCCTTTGACGTGTGTGCACTCGGCAGGATTCGAACCTGCAACCTTCTGATCCGTAGGATCGGGCAACGCGCCGGAAGGTCGCTCCGCCTCCGACCGTGGTGATCGTTGTCGAGGGCGGATGACAGTCGGTGTGTGTCGTCGTTGCCGTCAGAGCTGCCGTCAAAGCTCGAACGTTGACGCGATTTCAGCTGCCAGCTTTCGGGACCGTTGTGAACTGGCTGACACAACCCTGAGCTGTATGAATAGCTTGGGGCGACCACAGCCCTCTGTTTGGCCTGTTCTGACTGACTTAGGGGGACAGCCTCGCCTGCCAACGGGAAGGCACGGGCACCCGCCCGACGGCCGGGCTGCACCGCTGAATTCATTGCCGACCTATTGTTCACCCTCATCCTTACGAATGAAAGTGAATGTCAGACCGCCACTGCCGCCGACTTCTCCACCGCTTCCTAGAATGCTAACGGTACCCTTTGCGTTCACCTCCGCTGCTACCTCAACTTGCTCGAGTCTATAGTTCCCGACCTTTTGTCGCGCACTTGAGAGTGTCTCCTCCAACGCGTCTACGAACGCATTGATTCGCTCCCTTAGCGCGCTGACCGGAATGTCTTCTCGTACCAACTCCACGTCGCCACGCCATCGGAAAGAACGCTCTTCTCCGGCGGCACCGATAACCGAGACTGTGCGCTCCTCTGTCATCACGAGATCCCTTCTGAAGCTGGGTACTCCACACAGATATCCCCGTCAGCATAAGCAACGTAAATCAATCCGAGTGGATTTTTATATTTGCGCAGCAAGGCCTTCCTGCTATGTCGGAGGGATCCGCTTAAGGAACCTCCCGACAGAAAGCACCTGTAAAACTCCTTGGAAAAGAAGGCGGCCACAGCATCAGGCACAGCAGCTTCGGTACCAATGAACCCAGCATATCCTTCACTTTGGAAGAATTCGGGGAGTGACGCTCCAGTCAATGGCTCAACAGCAGCACTTGAGCAGGCATTAAGAAAGATAAGAGGAAGATTAGGTGCAGCTCCAACGGGTCTACGTAGACTCAGGACTACTGATCGCTCCATAAGTTTTCCCAGAGTCACATCGATGCGCCCCATCTGGATTCCCCTAAGACGAATGGTTACGTCTGACGGAGAGTTCACGTTACTCGAACAATGGCAGGCAAAATGCAGTACGTGAGCATCGAACTCACCTGGTGGACACCGCTCACGCAAAATCTCTGCAAGAATCTGGTCGAGACTACCAACCTCACTAGACGGCCAGGTCCCGAGCAAAGTCAACCGTGAGCCATGACTTTGCAGTTCCATTTTCTCCGCAGCTGTCTCGGTAAGTGAAACTTCCTGGAACACCCCCACCTTCAATCCTGCCGAGTTGGGAAGACAACTAATCATTGACTCTCCTTTTCGGCAAAGCGGAAGACAGGCCACGGGTGCGCCTCTAATGTGGCGTCGTACGTTCGTCGCGTACCCCAGGAAGCGTCCAACTGTTTCGGTTAAAGAATCATCATCGGTGACAGGAGGGCGGGGGTCCGCCGTCCGGAAAATCGGCATTAGCTCCATGGGAAGCACAGCATCCTTGTCGCATACCAATTGAACGTCTGGGGTAATTTCGCTATTTTCACTAACGGCTGGCAACAATTGATGCATGATGTTCATGAATTCCACTACCTGGCCCCCAAACAGGATGCGGAGAGAACTCACGCCTGCTGTGTACACTTCGGATAGACCGGCCTCGACCTCAACCCACTCAGGCTCCAACTTGAAGTGCAGATTCCTGCGCATTTTATTCACAGCTTCCTGAAATCGCTCACGCGCCTCAAGGAGAGCATTGTGTCTGAGCGGAAATCTAGCAATCTCCACGTCTTCATCGCCGATACTGCGGCGCACGTACAGCATAGGTTCGGCGCCCGAACAGATTTCGAAAGCAATGGAAGGGCCGGCAGGCGGCAACATAGTCATTCCTCAGCACTGACGATTAGATGGAATCGAACGACATGCACCAATTTCGTGTGCTGATAGATAGCCACCCAGGCTGGGTAATTCCCCGTGCGAGAGGGAGTGTGAAGTTCAAAGTCGCATACCGCAGCACCCTGTTCTGTCTGAATCGGCACCTCTTGGCGACTTGGGCTAGCAATTAAACCATCAATTTCCGGGATCACGGCAAATCTGGCATGCTGACCAGCCTTTCCTGCAACTGACATCAATTCCCACCGGGAGACGCTGTTTTCAGGTTCGTCGGTGCTCAGACGGACACGCAATGTGTAATTCGTCCCTGGATTCAGCGTAATTCCACACGGGTCGGCCTCCAATCTATTGCCCTCTACCTTATGAACTGCCACCTCAATATAGCCTTTGAATGCAATATTCTCTGGACCTTGGAGAGATTGTTTAACACTGGCGCCGATTGTAGTGGCGATGAGACCCGCTAGCCCAAAGAACTCCGCGCCTCGAAAGCTCTGAGCAATTTTGCGCTCTACCACACCTCCTACGGATTCGGAGAGATTAGCTTCAGCCTCTCTCAGTCGCTGATCCATGATGTCGGACCATTGGTCCGCTTCCTGGAATAGGACAAACGGCTCTACGGCCTTCTCGGTAATCCGTTGTGCCTGCCTGTCCAAATTTCCAGTCACGAATTCCTGGCAGCAACCAAAGATCGCTGCCCAGGCAATAATTTCGCTCCTTTGATTCAGCCCTCCAAACCCCGGAATGAAGTCAGCCTCCATTAGCATCAACCCCAGGATGGCACAAAGAGCACCCATAGGAATTTTGAGAACGGTGCACGTGAATGGCAGCATGGAAATTTGCACGGTTCCTTGAAAACGCCTGAGTGAGGCAGGCACAAGTGCCATGGCCCCGGCAACGCCAGCAATTTCCACCACTCCGATATCACCTGCGCGAGGAACACTGCTAATTGGACAGGCGATACGACCCTCGGACTCGAAACAGAAGTCCAAGATACTGGGATGTAATACACCTACCAGTGTAATAGCACAGATCGTCAGCGTCAGGAGGAGAAGCATGGTCTGTAGCAATCGATTAAAAGTCCGCACAGATGCGTAACGGCGCAGGCGTGAATCATTTGCTCCGCGCAGCGCCGTGATCGCAATTTCACGATCGATAGGAACCTTTCGAATGCGGCGTTCGTTCAGCATTTCATTGAACGATTCTCGGAGAGGTTCAATCGGGGATAGGTTCTTGCGCACCCGGAAAGTAATTTCGGGAACGAGGGATTCGAATCTATCGTCACTAGCTGCATGAAGAAGGTTAATCTCGGCGGCGTCAGTGAGTGCCACTACATGTTCTTGAGACCTCCCGGTCAACGCCCGGGACCACATCCACTCGTCGCTACCCTCGACCTCACGCGTTGCCTGATCAAGGTGATCCATTGCCTGAGAGATTTCACGCCGATTCTTACCTTTTGCCGATTCCTCGTTGATCTCCTTGGCCAGGTTCCGCAGCGTGATAATTCTCTTCCCTGCCAGTCGACGCCACGAGCGAGTCGTACGCCCCACCTCGAAGTCGCCCAATGACTCCGGCGCTACCCTTTCAATGGATTCAGGCATACGACGATCGTTCCACTACGTTCAAGATTTGTAACCGTTTCCTTAAAGCCGCTACTGCAATCGAATGACGCGTGTGATGCTTGCCCACCGAATGGAGCAGCTGCGGTCGCTTCCTCTCTGTAACCGCTCTGCGTAATCACTGCCAGAGAGTCGAGCTCGGGTTACCGCTGCCAGGCGGGACGGCCCGAAGCTGCAGACGGCCCATGGGTGCCTGCTGATGATCTAGATGAAACGCTTGATGCGTGAATGCCATGCCGAGTGGCTAACGATCGCCCGGGTAACGGCGCAGGCTGCCGAACTCTCCGCATCGAGTTGCGGCGTGAGCATTTCGTCACTTGGACATGAATCTAGTACGTGTCTTTGGTTTGGTCTGAGATGCTAGGTGCATCACGCGAAAGGGGCGGCGTTCATGCAGTGGAAGACCCATGGTGAGCGACAGATCTACACCAACCCTTGGGTGAATCTGTGTCTGGTCGACGTCCAACAGCCTGACGGGCGCAGGTGGGAGTACCACGTCGTTCGCCTGCGGCACCTGGCCGTGGCTGCCGTGGTCAACGACCGCCAGGAGGTGCTGATGATGTGGCGGCACCGCTTCATCACGGACTCCTGGGCCTGGGAGTTGCCCATGGGCCTGGTCGAGGAGGGCGAGACTCCCGAGGAGGCAGCAGTGCGCGAAGTCCTGGAAGAGACAGGCTGGCGTCCTGGTCCCATCAAGCCTCTGATCTACGCCGAGCCGGCCAACGGGATCACCGACTCGCAGCATCACGTCTACCGTGCGGACGGGGCGACTTACGAGGGTCCGCCCACGGAGAAGAACGAGTCCGACCGCATCGAGTGGATCCCCCTCAGCGAGATACGGGGGATGATCGACCGCCGCGAGATCGTGAGCAGCGGATCCCTCGTCGGCCTCCTGTACGTGCTCATGGACGAAGCGATCCGCTGACCGGTGGGAGGAGTTCCCGTAGCCGCGCCTCGAAGGCCAGGGCTACGGGCTCCTGCCTGTGTGGGGCCAACTGGTCGTAGAACTCCCTGAGGTGGCCTGACACCCGCTCCGAAGCCACCGCCGATGCGGACTCCAGGGCTTGCGTGGCGGTGTGGCACGCCTGGTCGAGCTTGCCTTGGTGCAGCTGCGTGCGAGCCAGCCAAAAGGCATGGAACGCGCGGCCTCGCTGGTTGTTGCGGGCTTCTCGGCGTAGGGCGTCCGCGATCAGCGGTTCAGCGGTCGCGGCCTCACCCAGTCGGCCGTGTGCAATGCCCGTGTCCACGATGAGCTTCGGTTCGTCGAAGTAGGCCACCCATGACGGGTCTGGGTCGGTCGCCTGGATCTGCTCGAACTGGTGGTGCGCTTCCGTGATCGCCCGGTGAGTGGACGTCTGGCTGCCGAGCGTGGCGTGGGCGAAGGCTTCCCGCATAGAGAGCATCGACAGAACGCGCGGGGTGGTGTCGACGGCTGAGCGGGCCTGGTCCTGGGCGGCGGTCACGAGTGCCAGGGAGTCCGCGGGCTTGTCCTGGTAGGTCGCCTGCAAGCTCATGCAGGCGAGGACGTTGGCCATGAACTGGCGGTCGTCGATGGCCTTGGCGAGTTGCAGGGCCTCGGTGAAGTAGGCGCGGGCCTGGTTGTACTGGCGGGCGTCGAAGTAGGTCCAGCCGGTGAGGCGTGCAAGCTCGGCCGCGATTCCGTACAGGCCGTTTTGGATTGCAGGGAGCCGGCTTTCCTTGAGGAGTCCGACCACATACCTAAGCTGCCCAACGACGGCCGGCCTGAGAGCCTCCCCGCCGTGCTGGTCGTCTCGTCGCCAGTAGTCCTCAATGGAAGACCGGAAAGCAGCAAGTGTCGCTGCGCTGAGGTTGGTTCGCGTGGTCAGCGCAAGGATGCTGTCCACATCGGGGCCCGGCAGAGACGCGGGGGCCTGCTGTTCCGGCTCTGGCACTTGGGGTGCTTCGCGCTCGGTGACGATGAGAGCCTGAGGCGTCTCCCACGGGCGCCGGGCAAGCCCGAGCATGTGCCCTGGGATGCGCAAGCCGTCGGCGATCCGCTCGACGACGTCCATGTGGAGCAACTGGCGGCGGCCTGCAATGACTTCACCGACGCGGCTGGGCGTCAGCTCACATCGTCTCGCGATCATCGACGGATAGATGCCCGCTCTGGTCTTCACGAGCTGGAAGATCCTGCCGAAGTCCCGTACCCGGCACGCGTTGATCATCTCGGGATCGGTGAGCAGCCGGGCAGGTAACTCCTGCGGCCGGTCGGCGTCGGGCATTGGGCAAGCTCCCACACTGCGAGGGCTACGCAACGTCGCGGATTCTCTACTTCCCGCGATATTACCCAAGTTGGGTAATCAGCCTGACCTTTTGGCAGGGGTAGCCGGATCGCGATGCTCGTGTGCATGGCGAGCAATCAGCAGACCAGACCAGTCATCGGTGAACTGGCGAAAGACAGTGTCACCGGGCGCATCGGCGTTGTCATGGGTGAGATCGGTGGCCGCGTGCAGATGCGGCCGGTCCGTGGCGGCAAGGAGTGGGATGCCATGCCGGGCAGCGTGGTGGCACCCAGTGCGCGGGAGGAACTGAGCGCACGCCTGGCCGTGCGGAACAACGACAGTCAGGTCCCGCTGTGATGCGCGCCATCGGCCGGTATGCCGGGGTCCTGTTCATCATCTGCATCAGCGGTTCGTGCGGTCTGGTGATCGGCATGGCCCTGGGGACCGGCCAGTAGACCGGCCGCCTCGGACGGGTGCCGATCCGCCCGGCTCCCCGTCCCCGTCCGGGGCTGGCCTCCAAGCCCGCTTCCCGATCGTCTCTGAGCCGAGCTCGCCGATCAGGGCGGGTTGTTCGTGTCCTGCACCACCTCACCTGAGGAGATCGCACATGACGGCAACAGCGAACGATCAGAAGACCGGTCGCGCGGTGGCTGGTGAAGAGCTGTTCGAGAGCCTGACCCGCTTCGTGGTCATCCACGACGGCCAGTCTCCCGAGCGCGCTGAGCGGATCGCGGATCAGGCGGTCGCGTTCCTGGTCACGGCGGCCACTGCCACCGTTCCCATGGTCCCGTCCGACGACGTCGACTTCGGCCTTCACGCGCTCATCCTGCACACGAAGGAGTACGCCGGACTGTGCGAGCGGTACGCGGGCCGCTTCCTGCACCACAACCCGAAGCCAGGTGGAGGGAGCCGCGACCTGGAGAAGGTCGCTGCCTCGGCTCGTGCCATGAAGGCGGCCGGGTTCGTGGTCTTCGAGGACCTGTGGACCGTGGACGGCACGAACCTCGCGCAGTGCGACTCGGACTGCGGCCGACCGTACGGTCAGGCGTAGCCCACGACACCAGCGACGCGGCCGGCCTCGACTCGTGGTCGGCCGCGCTCGCCCGGAAGGAGAAGAGACCTTGTCCGGCCCAACCCCTGAACTGCCGATCGTGGTGCTCGACGCGCTCATGCCCACGACTCAGCGCATGGTCATCAATCGTCGAGGCTCCTCGGTGTGGGAGGTGGAGAGCCATCGGGGCCACTTCGCGGTGAAGCTCGGCTACCCGATCGAGGCCACGGCCGAGTGGCCCGCCCAGCCCTGGACCGCGCTCGCGCCCGCACGCGAGGGCGCCGTCCTGCATCGCCTCGGGCTCGACCAGGTCGCGTACGGCGAATGGGAGCGCGGTACGTGGAACTTTCAGCCGTGGCACGAAGGGCCGGACCTCTACAGGCTGTGGGAGCCATGCCGTAAGGCGGGCTCGTCCATCAAGCCGCACACCAGCGTGGCGCTGGGATGTGTGGAGGCCCTGGCTGATCTGCATGTGCGGGGCTGGGCTCACGGTGATGTGCAGCCCGCGCACTTCATCGTCGGGCCGGAGCGAACGCACCTCATTGACCTCGCCCTGGCCCAGGGCGGACAGGTCCCCAAGGGGTACGACTTCCCATTCCGCGGCTGCCTCGTCCACTACGAGGCACCGGAGATCGCGCGCAGCGTGCTCGAGACCGGGCAAGCGGAGCCGACGCCGGAAGCCGATATCTACGCGCTCGGGGCCTCGCTGCTCATCTCCGCCACGGGATGGCGGGCGGTCGAGTACCCGGACGACGCTCCACGCCCCGTGCAGCGAGAGGCAGTGGCCAACGGTCGACGTCGGCCCGTGAAGGTGCCCGGTGAGCTGGGCGAACTGGTCGACGCGATGCTCAGCCATTCGCCGGGGGATCGGCCTTCCATCTACGAGGTGGGCAAAGCGCTGATCTGATCCCGAAGCCCCAGCTCGTCTCGCGTCACGTGCGCGGACGCCAACAACAGAAGACCGGACCACCCTCAGCCTGGACAGCATTCCGGGTGGTCCGGTCGTGGAAGCCCTGATCAGGACCCCGGTGCCGATGGTACCGGGGCGGTCGGCGTGCTCGGATTCGGGTGCGGCTACAACCCCTGTCGGCTGTCGTCGAGTTGGAGAGGAGAGCGGTTGAAGCCCAACCATGGGAAGCGCGGTTCTGACCTGTGCCCCCGAAAGTCAGCCACGGCGGCGCGTGCGCCGAACGAGCACCCGTCACGTATGCCTCCAGCAACCCCGTACCGGCATCAGCCACGCTTTCCCGTTTCCGAAACGGCGGCCACCCAATCGGCGGGGTCGTGCTTGCTCGGGCTCAGCCCGGACCTGGCCGTCGTCTTGGTGCCCGAGCTGGGCGAGTTGCTTCCTGGTCTGGCTGCCTGCCTTGGCGGTGTTGCGCGCTGAGTGGCCGGGGGCCGGCGCAGCGGTGGCGGAGACAGGGAGCGGCGGCGGCCCGTGGCCGCCAGCGCGCGCGGACCGCCGTAGGCGGGCCGCCTTGATCCAGTAAAGAAACTCTGAACAGCACCGCAGCGCAGTAGTCGATCGACCTGGGAGAGGCGCGGATGCCGTGGGCAAGTCCCGGCGGTTCGAGCAAGTGCGGCACGGAACGACGGCACGGCAGCAAGCGGGGAGCGATGACCAAGCACATACCGGACAACGAAATGGGGTCGACCAGCATTCACGTCGGGGACACGGATCAGGTAGTCGCGCTGATCGAGGAGATGCGGGCCATGGTCGTCCGCCTCAGCAGGGAGACCAGGGAGCTGCGAGAGGAAGTGGCCCAGATCAGGACTACGGCTTCGGCTGCTGAGCTGCCTTCAGCTCCTCGACCTCACGTCGCAGTTCCTGATGATCAACGCTGAGAACACGGATTTCGTCACGTAGTGCGGTGAGTACTTCAGCAAGGGTGGTCCCGGCGTCTTCGGCCGCTTCGGTGGCGTCGGGCCCGCCCTCCCCCTGCCCTGCCTGGCCGGGCTTCTCGTCCTGGTTCGCCAGGTACCAAGCTGGAGCGGTGTAGTTCGCCGAGAGCTCCCCGCCGGCGCTGTGGTCTGCGACGAAGCTGCCACGCCCATGGATCGTGTAGATCAAGCCCTCATCACGCAACACATTGAGTGCGGACCTCGCAGTCATGTTGGCCACGCCGAAGCGCTCTTGCAGCTCGCGAATGGACGGCATCTGCTCACCCGGCTTGATCCGCCCCTGCAAGACGTCGCGCCGAAGCTCGTCGGCAGCGTGCTGATACGGCGGCCGGCGGTCCTGCTTGCTCTCTGGCGCGGGGCTCATGGCCCAAGAGTAGCGATTTCTAGCACCCCTAGCACACCCCACTGACATAGGTGGCCTATGTCAGCTGATACCTAGCTCACCCGATTCACTTGACACTGCTAGGTCAGCTATGTTCAATGGTGATCACGCCCCACCGCTCTGGTGGAGCGCAACCGAAAGGAATCAACTCCCATGGCACGCATCCGTGTTGGCCTGCTCCCCACCTCGTCGTTCATGGTCGGCACCCTGCCGGTGCCGAAGTACGCGGACCAGGAGAAGACGCAGTTCGCCACCGACCGTGAGACCGGCGCGAAGCTCTACACGATCACCGTCTTCTTCATGGAGGAGGACCGTGCCGAAGCTCTGAAGATCACCGTTCCGGAGACTGGCCTGCCCAACGGACTCCGGCCGGGTGTCCCGGTCATGCCGGTGGAGCTGTTCGCCACCCCGTGGGCGCGGATCTTCAACGGCTCGCTCTCGGACGGCATCGCCTACCGCGCGGCTCGCCTGGACCTGGCGGCCCCGGCCGCTGAGGCGGCGTGAGCGTCACCACCTCCCGGTCCGGCGCTGAGCGCAGCTACCCGCTGCCTCACGCCGGGCCGGATGCCCGGTTCACCGAATCACTCGTGAACTCGGTGGCGGCTGTGCTCGTCGGCTACGGCTATCCCCGCCTCGACGCGTCGGCGGATCGGGCGGCCCTCGAATCGGCCCTGGCGGCCTTCCTCTACAACCCGTTGGAGAGCCACAGATGAAGGACTCGAACGCCCCGGCGGAAGGGATCTTTGGTCAAGTCCCCCTCGTCGTCGCCCTGCCGCTCGCCGTGCTCGTCGGATGGGCGGCCTGGTGGGTCGTCCGCTACGTTCGCGCCGATGCCATGACGCGGCAGTCCATACGGCAGGCCATACGAGTGCGGTGGGGATGGAGGCGGCTCGCGCCGATGCTCAAGCTGGCGGCCACGGACAAGACCCCGACCGCGCTGGCGTCGCTGGCAAACACGAACGGCAAGCCCATCAAGCCGCGCGTCCTCATCCCCTCCCTGAAGGTCAGGCACGACGCGTACGGAGTGATCGCGCGGGCACAGTGCCTGCCTGGTGTTGGACTCCAGCAGTTCCAGAAGGCGGGCCCGCACCTGGCGGACGCCTGGCGGTGCACACGAGTGGCGGTCACCCAGGACAAGCCTGGGCAGGTCCTCATCCGGGGTGTGCGACTGGACCCGCTGAAGTTCCCCACTGAGCACCACCCCACGGGTGAGCCACCGGAGGAAACAGCCCGGTGGGATCTCGGCCTGGACGAGTACGCACAGCCCGTGTCCGTGAACCTCACGCAGGTTCCCGGCGTGACCGTGGCCGGCCTCCCCGGCTTCGGCAAGACCAGCCTGATCAACCGGCTCCTCTCCGACTGGGCACCCTCGCCCGCAGTGCAGTTCGCCTGCGCGGACGGCAAGGTGTCGGCTGCCTACGAAGGTGACTACGCGGACTGGGTCCAACGCATGTTCGCCTTCGTGGGCGACGACCTGGAGGAAGCCAACAAGCTGTTCCGGCACCTGGTGGAGCTCCGCCGCGCCCGTTCGGCGTCGGTGCGCCAGATGCTCGGGGTGAAGTCCATGTGGGACGTCGGCCCGTCCGAGCACTGGCCCCTGGTCGTGCTGATCGTCGACGAAGCCCACACCTACTTCCGCGACCACAAGGGCAGCGATCAGCAGACGAAGAAGCTGGCCGCGCTCGCCGCCGAGAACGCCCGGCTCGTCGAAGACCTGGTGAAGAAGGGACGGTCCGTCGGGCTGCTCGTCATCCTCACCACTCAGAAGTCCACCGGCGACGCGATCCCGACTTTTATCCGCGACGTGTGCCCCGTGGGTCTGAGCTTCGCCCAGAAGACCGCCGAAGCCTCCGTGGCCGCACTGGGCGAGGAGATCCGGGAATGGCCGGACGCCAACCCGATCAACCTCCAGGACCCCACCTACGTCGGCGTCGCGTCGATGAACCATCAGTCGCAACCCGGCTTCACCCGGATCCGCACGCCCTACGTGCCCGACGCGGAAGCCGCTCGCGTCGCCGAGCAGACTGCGTACCTCACCGCCGACCCCTCCGTACTCCTGGAAGCCTTCCTCGGCCTTCACTTGGCGGACGTGGACCTCACGAAGCTCGACGTCTGAGCAGACCGCCCTACCGCCCTCGCCCGCTCCCGTCGCCTCGGAGAGGAGGTGAACACTCATGACAGAAGACCGGATCACTCAGCGCATCATCACCGCCGTCATGATCGTCATTGCCGCGCTGGCGTTCGTCTTCTCCTTCGGCAATGTCTGGTCCCTCGCCCTGCGCCTCGGCGTCCCCGGCCCGATCGCACCGCTCATCGCCCCGATGGTGGACCTGTCCGTGGTCGGCCTCCTGGTCGCGCTCCGCTACCTCTCCCTGCGCGGCCTGCCCGCCGACCAGATGACGGCTGCCACCCACCTCATGCACTTCTCCGGACTGCTGACCCTGGCCCTCAACGTCGCAGAACCGATCGTCGCCGGACACTACGGCCGTGCCGCCGTCGACGCGGTGGCCCCGCTGCTCCTCCTTGGCTGGGGCTCCGTCGGCCCGCAGCTCCTGCGCGCCTTCCATAGCGTTGCGCGCCCCGCCGTACCGGCTCCCGTGCTGGACGAGATCGACTCGCAGCCCGAGACGGCAGCCGAGGCCTCCCGCCCTGCGGTGCCCCTCACTCTTCCGGCCCCGGCCCTGATCGCTCCTCAGATCGCCCCGGCTCCCGCTGCGCCTGCGGTCAAGGTCCCTGAGCCGCTGCTGACCGAAGCACGCTCCATCGCGACGTCCCACCACACCGAGCACGGCGAACCGATTACGGCGGCCCAGCTCAAGACGCGACTCGGGATCGGCCTGCCCATGGCCACCGCGCTGCACGCCGCTCTGTAGAACTCCACCCTTCCGCCGGCCTCTCCGGCACCTCCCACCGCCGCCCGCTCCTGGGCCCGATCTGCCATGCCTGCGGGCAGCAGCCCGAGCGCACTGAATCGCTGCTGCCCGCAGGTCTCACCCTCGTGCCAGAAGGGACACCCCGCCACCCATGCGCCGCCCCCTCGACCTGCGCCACGTCATCAGTCCCGGCCTGCGGGACCTGGTCGAACTGGCCAACACCGACGACTTCGACCGCGTGACGGAACAGGTCCGCGACCTTCGCGGCTGCACCAGCCCCGTCAACCTGCACGGCTGGACGGTCACCACCGACCAGACCACCAAGCAAGTGGTCCGCTCCTACCGCTCCGAGGACGAACCTTCCGGACGCCTCCTCACCACCTGCGGCAACCGCCGCGCCTCCCGCTGCCCCGCCTGCTCACGCCTGTACGCCGCCGACACCTACCACCTGATCAAGGCCGGACTGTCCGGCGGAAAGAACGTCGCCGAAGCGGTCCGCGACCATCCCCGGGCCTTCGTCACGCTCACAGCCCCGTCCTTCGGCCCCGTCCACAACCGCCCGACGACTGGCGCGGGCAAGATCCGCCCCTGCGCGTGCGGCGAGGTCCATCCTCAGGACGCTCCCGAGCTCGGCACTCCGCTCCGTCCGGCAAGCTACGACTACACCGGCGCCGTTCTGTGGAACGCTCACGCCGGGGCGCTGTGGGCACGCTTCACCACTTATCTGCGCCGCGCTCTCGCCGAGCACCTCGGCATGACACAGAAGGCGCTCAATGCCGCCCTCCGCGTCTCCTTCGCCAAGGTCGCCGAGTACCAGCAACGCGGCCTGGTCCACTTCCACGCGGTCGTCCGCTTCGACGGTCCCGACGGTCACACCACCTCGCCCCCGGCCTGGGCCACCTTCGACGCCCTCCGAGTCGCCGTCGGCCTGGCGGTAGAGCGCGCCCGGCTCACGGTCGAGTCGGACGCCGTCGGCGAACGCGTCATCCGGTGGGGCGACCGCTTCAAGGTGGATCAGATCTCCGCCCTCGGGGACGGCGAACTCACGGACGCCAAGGTCGCCGGATACGTGGCCAAGTACGCCACCAAGAACGCTGAGGGCGCGGGCGCCGTGGACCGCACCCTCGTATGCCGTCCCTGCGCCGGACGCGGCCACGTACGCGGCCCTGACGGCTTCCGCGACCTCTGCGCCGACTGCGACGGCACGGGGCAGGCCGAACTCCTCGCCGCCCTCCCGGTACAGCAGCACGCACGGCAGATGATCCGCACCGCGTGGGCCCTAGGCCACCTCCCCGAGTTCGTTGATCTCAAGCTCTGGAAGTGGGCGCACATGCTCGGCTTCCGCGGCCACTTCTCCAGCAAATCGCGCGCCTACTCGACCACCCTCGGCGCACTCCGCGACGTACGCCGTGCCTGGCGCACCGCCCAGGCCGAAGCCGCCCGCATCCGCGCCGGCCTCCCCGTCGACGACGAGAACACCACCCTCGTCACCGCCTCCTCGTGGACCTACCTCAGCAGCGGCTACCGCCCCGGCGAAGAGCTCCTAGCCGCCCAAGTCCGTCACGACATCGCCCACTCCCAACGCGCCAAGCAAGAAGGGCTGCTGCCTGCATGACGACGGCCGTGCTCACCGTGGACCAGGTCGCCGAGCGTCTCGGCATCAGCCGTTGGAAGGTCCACGACCTGATCCGCTCCCGCGAGCTCGCCTCCTTCAAGATCGGCCGCTGCCGCCGTATCAGCGAAGCGGCCGTGGACGCGTACATATCCCTCCGCACCGAACAGGAAGCCGCCTGATGGCCAAGCCGAAGAAGAACCCCAACAACGAAGGCACCATCTACCAGCGCAAGGACGGCCGTTGGGAGGGCAGTGCCTACGTCCTGACGACGGACGGCACGTACAAGCGACGCAGCGTCTATGGCAAGACATGGGAAGAGGCGCACGAGAAGCTCACCAAGCTCAAGGCCGATTCCCTCAGCGGTCTCCCGGTCGCCACCAACAAGATGACGATCGCCGAGTACCTGACGTACTGGCTGACGAACATCGCCCAAGGCAAGGTCCGCAGGACGACCTACGTCAACTACGAGTCCCTCGTCCGCAACTACGTCACCCCGGAATTCGGCAAGAAGAAGCTGGTCCGGCTCACCGCTCGTGACATACGCGCCTTCCTCGCGAAGACGGCAGTCACCTGCCAGTGCTGCGCACAGGGCAAGGACAAGAAGCGTCCGGAGCACAAGCGTCGCTGCTGCGCTCTCGGCAAGTGCTGCAAGAAGCTCCCGTCTGACCGGACCGTGCGCTTCCTGCTGGTGATCATGCGTGCCGTTCTCCAGCACGCCGTGCGTGAGGACGAGCTGCCCCGCAACGTGGCCCGGAACGTGGAGCTGAGCATGGGAACGAAGCGGGAGATCGAACCGCTCACGGTCAAGGAAGGGCGTCAGCTCCTGACGGCGGCTCGGGAGAACCGGCTGTGGGCCGCGTACGAGCTGGCGGTCCGCATCGGCCTACGACGCGGGGAGCTGCTCGGGCTGCGCTGGTCAGACGTGGACCTCCTTGAAGGCGTCCTCACCGTGCGGCAGGCCCTTCAGCGAGTCGGCGGAGAGCTGCTGATCGTCGCCCTGAAGACGCAGCGCTCGGCCCGTCGCGTGGCTCTACCGGCCGAGTGCGTGACCGCGCTCCGGGCTCAGCGCGCCCAGCAGATCGCCGACCGGAAGGGAGCAGGCAACAACTGGAAGGGGACGGGCCAGGGCCTGGTCTTCACCACACGCAACGGAACCCCCATCGAGCCGCGCAACCTGAACCGATCCTTCGAAGCGCTGTCCGTCCGGGCCGGCGTCCGCAAGGTCCGCTTTCACGACCTGCGGCACACCTGCGCGTCGCTCCTCCACGAACAGGGCGCGGACGCCCGCATGATCATGGAAGTCCTCGGCCACAGCTCGATCCGCGTGACCATGGACATCTACACCTTCGTACGGCTCGACTCGCAGCGCTCGGCCTTCGATCGCGTCGGGGATGCCCTAAGGAGTGACGGCAACGACCCTGACGAAGACGACGGCGCGGCCGGTGCCCCGGTAGCCGTCTGATTCGCTCCCGAACCCGGTTGCCGTCAAACACTGCCGTCAACGCAAAAACCAGAGGCCCTAAGGATTGATCCTTAGGGCCTCTGGTCTGCTGTGCACTCGGCAGGATTCGAACCTGCAACCTTCTGATCCGTAGTCAGATGCTCTATCCGTTAAGCTACGAGTGCTTGTTTATTCGGTTTTTCTGTCTTTGCTCTCGGCCCTTCCGGCCCGCTCGCGGCGACAGGAAGAACATTACATGACTGCCGCCGACATGTGAAATCCGTTTGCCATACCGCTTGTGAGCTGCGGAAACGCCTCTCTGAGGGTCCGTGAGGGGCCGGCACGCCGAGCGGAGGGAACGACGAAGCCCCGGTCGGGTGGACCGGGGCTTCGGTGATCACGCGGAGGCGGAGGGATTTGAACCCTCGATGGGATTGAAGTCCCAAACCGCATTAGCAGTGCGGCGCCATAGACCGGACTAGGCGACGCCTCCAGCACAACCGCTCGCGTGTGTGCGAGTGGTGCGTGCAGATGATGACACAGTCGAGCGGCGTGTCACCAATCGCCGTCCACGGTACTAGGCAGGTGGGCCGCAGGGCAAAGCGCTTGTCATGGCGCAACGTCGTCGGGCGTGTGGCGTTAGTCCTGTCATGTTTCAGGTCACCCCGCTCCGAAGGCTCGCCGTCGCCGCCTCCGCCGCCTGCACCGTCGTGGTCGCCTCTTCGGCCACCGGGCCCGTCACCGCGTACGCCGGGACAGCCGAAGCCGTCACAGCTCTCGCTTCCGGCACCGCCGTCACTCCTCTCACCCCGCTCGGCAGCAGCGCCTCGCTCGCGCCTCCGCCCGTCCGGGAGGAGGACCGGGTCTCCGGTGATCACCTCACGGTCACGGTCCGCCATGCCGGCGGGCGGGCGGACGGGACGTTCGAGGTGTACTGCCACCCGGAGCGTGGCAGTCACCCGGACGCGGGAAGCGCCTGTCGCACCGTTGACCGCAACACCCGGTGGGGCAGAGACGCCTTCGCGCCCGCGCCCAGCGGCGGTGTGTGCACCATGCAGTACGGCGGGCCGGCCACCGCCCATGTCACGGGCCGCTGGGCCGGGCGCCCGGTCGACGCGACGTACGACCGCAGCAACGGCTGCCAGATCGAGCGGTGGGACCGGCTCGTGCCGCTGCTGCCCGATCTGCGTCCGGCCACCCGCTGACGCGCGTCCGCCGCCCGCCGCCCGCCGCCCGCCGCCCGCCGCCCGACACGACCCGTATCGGTCTTCGTCTCCGCCCCCGACCCCGGCCCTGGCGCCGGCTCCGGCCCCTGTTCCCGTCCCGGCCCGTGTCCCTGTTCCCGGCCCGTGTCCCTGTTCCCGGCCCCGTTCCCTTCCCTGTTCCCGTTCCGGTCTACGGCTTCCTTTCCACTCCGGTCGAGCGGGTACAGGAGGTTCGTGGCGGAAGCACCGGTTCCGTAAAGGTCGCGCGAAGGTCTCGCGCAGTCGGAGGGGGCGGCGGGGCAGGCGCAGAAGGGGGTCGGCCTGCGCAGGGACGGGCTACGACAGGTGAGGACATACGTTCTGTGTCACTTCGTCGTGCGAGCTCCCTCTCATCCGGCGCCGCCGACGGGACCCCAGCCCTTAGACTCCCTCGCGTGACACGCTGCGGGCCGGTTGGCAAGATGGCCCGAACGGTCGGCAAGGTGCGGTAACAGGGAGGAAGCGACTCGTGAGCAGCAGGCCATCCCGAGGCGCTGCTCGCCTCGCAGCCATACTCGACGCGCTCCCCGATGCGTTGGTGCTGGTCAACGCCAACGGGACCGTCGTCAACGCGAACACCATCGCGCTCGAGGCCTTCGAGACACCGGGTACGGCTCTGGTGGGGCGGGGGCTGCTGGATCTGCTGCCGCAGTTCGACTCCAAGCTCATCCCGGGGTCCATGCGGCGGCCCGATCACATGGATCCGCGCGGCCGGACCAAGCCGACCCGGATGGTCGCGCGCCGCACCGACGGCTCCGAGTTCCCGGTCGAGGTCACCAGCGCCAACCTGGAGAACGGCCAGCAGGCCTACGACGGCTACGGCTACTCCTCCGCCTCCGACGAACTGCTGATGCTCGTCGTACGCGACCTGTCCGGCACCGTCGACACCGAGGCCGAGCTGGCGCGGTCGCAGCGGCAGACCGAGATGATCCTGCGGGCCGCGTCCGAGGGCGTCGTGGGTACCGACACCGACGGGCGGATCGTCCTCGTCAACCCGGCCGCCGCCCAGATACTGGGTTACCGGGCGAGTGATCTCGGCGCCAAGGAGCTGCACACCCTCGTGCTGCACTCGCGCGCCGACGGCTCGCCGTTCCCGTACGACGAGTCGCCGCTCGCCGACACCCTGCGTTCCGGGCGCAAGCACCGGGTGCGCGGGCAGGTGCTGTGGTCCAAGAGCGGGGACCGGGTCGCGGTCGATCTGACGACCGCGCCCGTGCGGGACGGCGACCAGCTCGTCGGCGCCGTCATGACCTTCACCGACCGGCGGCCCTTCGACGCCCTCGCCGAGGAGAAGGACGTCGTCGAGAAGCGGC
Organism: Streptomyces sp. NPDC088157; assembly: GCF_044741545.1. Classification (NCBI taxonomy): domain Bacteria; kingdom Bacillati; phylum Actinomycetota; class Actinomycetes; order Kitasatosporales; family Streptomycetaceae; genus Streptomyces; species Streptomyces sp. NPDC088157. The sequence continues at coordinate 743,131 of NZ_JBIUSU010000005.1, read as the reverse complement.
ACACGGAGGAGTTGGAGAAGCTCTCCGAGGAGCACGCCTCCGACCTCACCGCGCTGCGCCAGCAGCACGTCACCGAACTCGAGGAGCTGCGCGAGCGGCACGAGGAGGCGCTCGCGGCCGGCGAGGAGCGCTACGCCGCGCTCGCGGAACGGGAGAAGGACCGGTACGAGGCGCTCGCCGGGCGGCACGAGCAGTTGCTCACCCTGCTCGGGGGCTCCCTGCGCGGCCCTCTGGACGAGCTGCGCCGCGAGCTGGCCGCGCTCGCCGCGGACGACGCCGGTCAGCTCTGGCCCGAGGCCAACCAGGTGCTCCACCACCTGTCGGCCGGTTACTCGCGGATCACCACGCTCATCGACAACGTCCTCGGCTACCAGCGTCTCGACACCGGGTCGGAGGTCATCGCCCGCACGAAGGTGATGCTCGACGCCGTCGTCGCCGCCGGTGTCGACGGCGCCGTGGAACTCATCGGCCCGGGGCGGGTGCAGTTCGCCGTGCACGCGCCACCCATCGAGGCCGAGGTCGACGCGCGGCTCCTCGCGACCGCGCTCGCGCATCTCGTGGCCGACGTCGCGGGCGTCGACGCCACCGGCAACGCGCCCGTCTCGGCGGGCGGTTACATGGACAACACGGTCGTGGTGGCGGCCGCCCAGCGGGGCGAGGTCGTACGCATCGAGGTGCGCGGCCCGTACGCCGGCGGCGATCCCGTGCACGAACCGATCGTGCGGGGAATCGTGCGGGCGCACGGCGGCGTGCTGCAGACGCACGAGGTGCCGGGCATGAGCGGCAGCGCGTACGTGCTCGAGGTGCCGTTGGGCGGTGGTGCGGGAGCCATGGCGGCCCCGGCGGTCTCCTCGGCCCTGCCGGCTCTCGCGGCCGGTACGGACGCCGCTCCGGCGTCCTCGGCGGCCTCGATGGAAGAAGTTCCGGGCGAGTACGGCGCCGGTGGGCGTCGGCGGGCCCGGCGGTCCTCCGTGGACGCCTTCCTGGAGAGCGACGTCCCCGGCGCCGAGGCCGGCGCCGACGCGGAGGCCGCGGTTCCGACCGGACGGCGGCGCAGGCGGGCCGCGGTCGCCGCGGCGGAGGAGATGCCGGGCGACGGGTCGCCCGCCCCCGACGAGGTGGAGGGCTCGGACGGCACGGAGGGCTCCGGCGGCACCGGGCGGCGGCGTGGGCGATCGGCCGAGGTCGCCGTCGTCGGGGCCGACGCGGGGATGGTCATGGGCGCCGACGCGGGGGTGAGCGAGGGCGCCGTCGTCACCGCCGCCGAGCACGCGGCGGGGACCGCGGCCTCCGGTACGGGACTTGGCGGCACCGTTCCGCCGCAGGGAGTACCGGCGCCGGACGGCCGGCGGGCCCCGCATGCCCCGGCCGTCCAGCAGCCCCAGAACGCGTTGCCACCCGCGCTGCCGGCGCTCGCGGGCTCGTCGGCCGAGGCCTCGGGGCCTGGAAACGGTAACGGTACGGCGACCAGCCCGGGTACGGATGCGGGTACGGGTGTCGGCACAGAGGCGGAGGCCGAGGACGGGCAGCCGACCGGGCGCCGACGGCGTGCCCTGGCCGCCGCGAACGAGCGCGCCGCCGCGCAGGAGGCGGGCCCCCGTGCGGTGTTCGCCCTGCCGCCCGCGGAGGCGGACCGGGTGACGGACGGTCCCGTCGGCACGGGTGCGGCCGGCCAGGCCCGGGCACTGGGGCCGATCCCGGTACCGGCATCAACTCCCGGTCCGATTCCGGGTCCGGGTCCGATTCCGGGTCCTGGAGCGGTTCAGGTGCCCGCTCAAGCTCAGGCGCCCGTTCAAGCTCCGAGTCCCGCGCAGGCTCTGGGGCCCGTTCAGGCTCAGGCACCCGTGCAGCGTTCCGCGGACGTTCCCGCGATCGATCACGGGCGCCACGACGCCGTGCCGCACGACCAGGCCGACGACCACACTCCGCCCCAGCCGCACCCCACCAGCGCCCCCACGGGCCGCCGTCGACGGGCCGTCGCTCAGCCTGCGGAGGCAGCCGCCCCAGCCCAGACGCAGCCGCAGGGCAATGGCGGCCAGGCCGTACCTGTGCAGGGTGGGGCAGCCCAGCAGCCTGCCGCTGCCGCTGCTCAGCCGGTTCCCGCGCCCGCGCCCGCCTTCTCACCCGTGCCCGTCCCTGGTCAGCCGGTTCCCGGGCAGCCCGTCCCCGGACAGTCGGCCGCGGGTCAGCCCATCCCCGCGCAGGCGGCCCCCGGTCAGCCGGCCGCTGGAGTCCACCCGGGCGCCGGCGCCGTACCGAACGCGTCCGGTCAGAGGCTGCCGCTCCCGGCCGAAGCGGCCCCGGCCTCCGCTGCCCCGCAGCCCGCACCGGCGGCGGCAACGCCCGGTGGAGGCACCCCGCTTCCGCCCGAAGCCGTGGGACAGCCACGGGTGGCACAGCCGCTGCCCGCCGAGGCCGCGGCCGGCCAGCCGATGGACCCCAACTCGACGCAGGGGCGGGCGATCAGCGTGCGCACCCTGGGTCAGGGCGTGCCCTTCACCCGGCAGGCCGCGCAGGTGCAGCAGGCACAGCAGGCACAACTGGTTCAGCAGGCACTGCAAGTTCAGCAGACCCAGCAGGCACAGCAGGCACAGCAGGCGCAAGCGATGCGTCACTCACAGCCGGCGCTGCCGACGGCGCAGTCCTCGGCGACCCCCGCCCCGCACACTCCCGGCGGGTCCGGGCGGCGGCGCAAGCTGGGCACTCCGCCCGACCCGGCGACGCGCCCCGAGCAGGCGGCACGTCCGCACCCGTCGGCCGAGCAGCCCGTCGTACCGCAGGTCCCGGTGGCGGCGCAGCCCGTCGCGGCCCCGGCACCGCCGGGCGCGGCGCCCACGCCCACACCCGGGTCGACGCCCGTGCCGCATCCCTCCCTCGCGGGTCAGTCGCGGCTCGTGCCCGGTGGGCCGGGGACCGAGGGTGCCGGGCGGTCGTACGCCATAGGAGCCCCGGACGAGAACGCCGCCGAGGGGCCCGAGCCGCTGGACGGGCCCGGTGGGGCCGTCGAGGTGGCGGATCACCCGCGCCCGCAGCCGCTGGACGACGAGCTGCCGCCGGAGCCGTTGGACAATCCCCGTCGGCTGCTGGTGTGGCCGGCGCCGGACGTCAACACGCAGCAGGCGCTCAGCGACCGCGGCTACCGGCCGGTGATCGTGCACTCGCGCGAGGAGGTCGACGCGCAGATCGCCGCCTTCCCGGCCGCGCTGTTCGTGGACCCGCTGACCGGGCCGATCACACGTACCGCGTTGCAGTCGCTGCGTACGGCCGCGGTGGCCGCCGAGGTTCCGGTGCTGGTCACGGCCGGGCTCGGGCAGGCGACCCGCGAGGCGGCGTACGGCGCCGACCCCGCCGTCCTGCTGAAGGCGCTCGCGCCGCGCGACAGCGAGCAGCATCCGCCGCGGGTGCTGCTCATCGAGGAGCACGCCGAGATCGCCCTCGCCCTGACCTCGACGCTGGAGCGGCGCGGGATGCAGGTGGCGCGTGCGGCGAGCGACGCGGACGCCGTCACGCTCGCCGGACAGCTGCGGCCGAACCTGGTCGTGATGGACCTGATGCAGGTGCACCGGCACCAGTCCGGGATCCTGGACTGGCTGCGGGCGAACGGCCAGCTCAACCGCACTCCCCTGGTCGTCTACACGGCCGCCGTCGACCAGGCGGACCTGCCGCGGCTGGCGTCGGGGGAGACGGTCCTCTTCCTCGCCGAGCGGTCGACGAGTGCGGAGGTGCAGAGCAGGATCGTGGACCTGCTGGCCCGGATCGGCACCAACTAGGACCTGCGGGCCGGGATCGAAACCAACTAGGACCTGCGGGCCGGGGTCGGGCCCCATCAGGACTGCGGGCCGGGACGCGTCCCGGCCAGGACCTTCACGAGCCGGCGCCGGCCGTCGCTAGGGCGCGACCATCCGCCGTGCCGCCTCCTTGATCGAGGCGCGCAGGCGGTCGCGGTCGGTGTCCTCGGAGCCCGCCAGGATGCGGCTCATCTGGGGCACGAAGGCGGCCCAGTTGGCCATCGCGATCAGCAGGAAGAAGAGGTCGCGGGCCGGGATCGCGTCGGAGATCACTCCCCGGTCCTGGCCGTCCTGCATGGCGGCGACCTTGAGCGCGTAGTGCTCCTGCCGTTCCGCCTCGTCGGGCAGCTCGGCGACGCCGTACTCGAAGCCCTCCCAGTGCAGGAGGCGCAGCAGCTCGGGATGGGCCGCGTGGTAGTCCATCAGCCGGTCGAGCCAGCCCTCGATGTCGTCCGGGTCCACGGGGACGGCGGCGGCGAGGTCCACCATGCGGCGGCCGAGGACCTGGGAGAACAGCTCGGCCTTGTTGCCGAAGTAGGCGTAGATGAGCTGCTTGTTCGCCTTGGCCTCGGCGGCGATGCGGTCGATGCGGGCGCCCGCGATGCCGTAGCGGGCGAACTCCGTGACGGCGGCGTCGAAGATCCGGGCTCGGGTGGCCTCGGGATCCCTGGTGGTTGCCATGGGGACATCGTAGCGAGGGAAGTAACCAACTAGTTGGTTGACAGGGAATTCAGGCTCGCCCCAGACTGTTCCCCCTCCGTTCCAACCAACTGGTTAGTTGCCGGGTAGCCAGCTGTCAGAGCCGGTCGAAGGAGTACCGCCCGCCATGCCGTCCCAAGCCACAGAGACTCACGAAGCCCGGAAAGACCTCGGAGACCACGGAAACCGGACAGCCCGGGAAACCCGGGAAACCCGGAAAGCCACAGAGTCCGGGCGGGCCGGTCGAACGGAACGCTCCGGTCGAACGGAACGGTCCCGTCGGACGGAACGGTCCGGTCGAACCGGTGAGGTGCGCGTCCCCTCGGTGGCCGCCACCGACCGCCGCGGGAACCTCCTCCTCGTCCTCATCGCTCTCTGCACCGCCGTGACGGCCGCCAACATCTACCTCGCGGCCCCGCTGCTCCCCCTCATCGCCCACGACTTCGGCTCGACGCCCTCGGCGGTGGCCTGGATCGCCTCGGTGGCCCAGTTCGGCTACGCGGCCGGGCTGCTCTTCTTCGCCCCGCTCGGCGACCGCGTGAACCGGCGCCGGCTGGTCGCCGTCCTCTCCCTGGTCACCACGGCGGCCCTGGTCGCCGGGGCCATGGCCACCGGGACCGCCGCCCTCGCGGCCGCCGTGCTCCTCGCCTCGGCCGCGACCGTCGTCCCGCAGCTCCTCGTGCCGCTGGTCGCCGAGCGCGCGCCCACCGACCGGCGCGCCCGGCACGTGGCCGCCGTCATCGCCGGGCTGTTCACCGGCATCGTCGCCGCCCGCGTCCTCGGCGGACTGGCCGGACAGGCCTTCGGCTGGCGGACGGTGTTCGTGGGCGCGGCCGCCCTCACCACGCTCCTGGGCCTGCTGACGGCAGCCGCCCTTCCCTCCGAACACCGCCGTCCGCGCGAGGGCCACCTCTTCGCCGGTCTCACCGCGATGCCGGGTCTGGTGCGGCGCTCACCCGACCTGTGGCGGGCCTGCGTGCGACAGGCCGGGATGTACGGCGCCTGGAGCGCTCTGTGGACCTCTCTCGCGCTGCTGTTGACCGGCGAGGCGTACGGCCTGTCGACCGCGACCGCCGGACTCTTCGGCCTCTTCGGACTGGCCGCCAGCGTCGTCGCACCGCTGGCGGGCGGCCTGGTCGACCGCTTCGGCGCCGCGAAGGTCGTACGCAACGCGTACCTTCTCGCCGCTGTCTCGGTCCCGCTGTTCTGGCTGGGCGGGCAGGTGCTCGTGGCGCTCTTCGCGGCCGCGATCGTGATCCACGCGGCTCTGGTCGCCTCCCACGTCGCCAACCAGACCCTGGCCCTGACGACCACCTCCGCCCCGGCCACCGCCAACAGCGCCTATGTCGTCGCGGGATTCGCCGGCGGCGCCACCGCCTCGGCCCTGGCCGGCCTCGCCTTCACCCACTTCGGCTGGGGAGGCGTCGTCGCGGTCGCGGGGGTGTGGCTGATCCTCGGGTGGACGACCACGGCCGTACGACGGTGAGGACGGCGTACGCCGGGCAGGGGCCGCGAGGTGCTGCCCCGCCCGGCGTACTCACGCGAACGGACGCGCCGGCCGTCGCGGCAGCGGCGGCGGCAGCGGCGGCGGCCGAAGGGCTGCCGCGAGGGCTGCCGCATCCACAGCGGAGCCGCGACGGTGCTCAGAGCCGGGTGATGTCCAGCTCCCCCTCCGCGTACTGCCTGCGCAGCACCTTTTTGTCGAACTTGCCCACGCTCGTCTTCGGGACCGACTCGATGATCGTCCAGCGCTCCGGGAGCTGCCACTTCGCGATCCGGCCCTCGGCGGCGAGGAAGGCGCGCAGGGACTCGAAGTCGGTGGTGGCGCCCTCCTTGAGGACGACCGTGGCCAGCGGACGCTCTCCCCACTTCTCGTCCGGGACGGCGACGACGGCGGCCTCGGCGACGTCGGGGTGGGACATCAGCGCGTTCTCCAGGTCCACCGACGAGATCCACTCGCCGCCGGACTTGATGACGTCCTTGGCGCGGTCGGTGAGAGTGAGGAAGCCGTCGGGGGAGATGGTGCCGACGTCGCCCGTCTTCAGCCAGCCGTCCTCGCTGAACTTGTCGGCGGGGCGCAGGGGTTCGGCGTCGGGGCCGTTGTAGTAGGCGCCGGCGATCCAGCCGCCGCGCACCTCCAGCTCGCCCGCGGACTCGCCGTCCCACGGGAGGCGTTCGCCGCCGGGTCCGGTGAGGCGGCCCTCGACGCCGGCCGGGAAGCGGCCCTGGGTGAGGCGGTAGCCGAGTTCCTCGTCGGTGCCGATCGCGTGGGCCGGCGGCCGGGCGATGGTCCCGAGCGGGGACGTCTCCGTCATGCCCCAGGCGTGGCAGACCCGCATGCCCAGGTCGTCGAACGCGGTCATGAGGGAGGGCGGGCAGGCCGATCCGCCGATGGTGACCTGGGTGAGGGAGGAGACGTCGCGCGGCTTGGCGGTGAGCTCGGCCAGCAGGCCCTGCCAGATCGTGGGGACGGCGGCCGCGTGCGTGGGCCTCTCGCTCTCGATCATCTCGGCGAGGGGGGCGGGCTGCAGGAAGCGGTCCGGCATCAGCATGTTGACGCCGGTCATGAAGGTCGCGTGCGGCAGTCCCCAGGCGTTGACGTGGAACTGCGGGACGACGACGAGCGAGGTGTCCTGGTCGGTCAGGCCCATCGACTCGGCCATGTTCACCTGCATGGAGTGCAGGTAGATCGAACGGTGGCTGTAGACCACGCCCTTGGGGTCGCCCGTGGTCCCGGAGGTGTAACACATGGCGGCGGCCTGGCGTTCGTCCAGCTCGGGCCAGTCGAAGGTCTTCGGCTTGTCCGCGATCAGCTCCTCGTACTCGTGCACGCGCGCGTGGGCGCCGTCGAGGAGCGAGCGGTCACCCGGACCCGAGACCACGATGTGCTCGACCGTGGGCAGCTTCGGCAGCAGGGGCGCGAGCAGCGGGAGCAGCGATCCGTTGACTATGACGACCTTGTCGGCGGCGTGGTTGACGATCCACACCAGCTGCTCGGCCGGGAGGCGCAGATTGAGGGTGTGCAGCACGGCGCCCATGGAGGGGATCGCGAAGTACGCCTCGACGTGTTCGGCGTTGTTCCACATCAGGGTGGCCACGCGGTCGTCGCCGCGGACGCCGAGGTCGTCGCGCAGAGCGTTCGCCAGCTGCACCGCCCGGGTACCGGCCTCGGCGAAGCTGCGCCGCTGCGGCTCGCCGCCCGTCCAGGTGGTGATCTGGGACCGTCCGTGCACCAGCACACCGTGCTCGAGGATGCGGGTCACGATCAGCGGTACGTCCTGCATGGTGCTCAGCACGGCGTCCTCCCAGGGCGGCGACATTGCCTACGCGGTGGTAACGGTTGTGCTGATTCTGCGCACATACCGCGCGGTATGTCACTAGGTGACGATGATCGATCAGGTCACGTTGAAGCCCGGGTCAAAACACCATGTCGGCGCGCTATCGAACAAGCACCAGCTCAGGGTCCTCACGCAGCTTGCCGAGCGCCCTCGACACAGCCGACTTCACCGTGCCCACCGAGACGCCGAGCACCTCGGCCGTCTGGACCTCGCTGAGATCCTCGTAGTACCTGAGGACGACCATCGCGCGCTGCCGCGCGGGCAGCTTCATGATCGCCCGCCACATGGCGTCGTGCAGCGCCTGCCGTTCCGCCGGATCGTCCGCCTCGGCGATCGGTTCCGGCTCCGGCAGCTCGTCGCACACGAACTCGTCGACCTTGCGCTTGCGCCACTGCGACGTACGGGTGTTCAGCAGGGCCCGGCGGACATAGCCGTCGAGCGCCCGGTGGTCCTCGATCCGCTCCCACGCGACGTAGGTCTTGGTGAGCGCGGTCTGCAGGAGGTCCTCCGCGTCGCTCGGGTTCGCGGTCAGCGACCGTGCGGTGCGCAGCAGCACCGGCTGACGGGCCCTGACGTACGACGCGAAGGACGGGTACGGAGAGGGCCGCGTCATTCCGTACGAAGCGCTGGTGCAGACGGGTGTGGTCATGACTCCACGCTAGGTTCGGGGCCGGCTCGGGCGGATCGGCCGCAGGTCCCGAAGCGAAGTCCCTCTCAGGTTGTAGGGGTGGTGCCCGCCCCACCTCCTGAAGGTGGAGGAGAGGGCGGCGACTACTACGGGATGACCCCTGGGTGCTCATCCTCGGCGCCTGTCCTGGGTGCTGGTCCTCGATGCTCGTCCGCCCAAGGTCAGGACCGGTGCTCATCCGTCGTCCGAGGTCACTCACGACCGGTGCTCATCCGTCCGAGGTCGCCCAGGACCGGTGCTCATCCGTCCGCAGTCAGTAAGACCGGGTGCTCATCCGTCCGAGGTCAGGACCAGGCCCGACGTCGGAACCCCCGTGCCCGCCGTCACCAGGGTCCTGGCCGCCCCCGGGACCTGGTTCACGGAGGTGCCGCGCAGCTGCCGTACGGCTTCGGCCACACCGTTCATCCCGTGGAGGTAGGCCTCCCCGAGCTGGCCGCCGTGGGTGTTCATCGGCAGCCGGTCCTCCACGACGAAGGCGGCGGCCTCACCGGGGGCGCAGAAGCCGAACTCCTCCAGTTGCATCAGCACGAACGGCGTGAAGTGGTCGTACAGGATCCCCACGTCGATGTCGGCGGGCGCCAGCCCGGAGCTGCGCCACAGCTGCCGGGCGACCACGGACATCTCCGGCAGGCCCGTCAGGTCGTCGCGGTAGAAGCTGGTCATCTGCTCCTGGGCCCGTCCGGCGCCCTGGGCGGCCGCGGTGACCACGGCGGGCGGATGCGCCAGGTCACGGGCCCGCTCCACCGAGGTGACGACCAGCGCCTGGCCGCCGTCCGTCTCCTGGCAGCAGTCCAGCAGCCTGAGCGGCTCGGCGATCCAGCGGGAGGCCGCGTGCTCGGCGCGGGTGATCGGCCGGCCGTGGAAGTAGGCGGCCGGGTTGCCCGCCGCGTGCCGCCGGGCCGTGACGGCGACCGGCCCGAACGCGTCCTCCGGGGTCAGCCCGTACGCGTACAGGTACCGCTGCGCCGCCATCGCCACCCAGGAGGCCGGGGTCAGCAGCCCGAACGGCAGCGTCCAGCCGAGCGCCGTGCCCTCCGCCGACGGCTCGCGGTGCCGCACACCCGAGCCGAAGCGGCGCCCCGACCGCTCGTTGAAGGCGCGGTAGCAGACGACGACCTCGGCCACACCCGCCGCGATGGCGAGCGCCGCCTGCTGCACGGTCGCGCAGGCCGCCCCGCCGCCGTAGTGGACCCGGGAGAAGAAGGACAGCTCGCCCATGCCACAGGCCTGCGCCACGGTGATCTCCGGGCTGGTGTCCATCGTGAACGTCACCAGCCCGTCCACGTCGGCGGGCGTGAGTCCCGCGTCGGCGAGGGCCGCCCGCACCGACTCCGCCGCCAGTCGCAGTTCGCTGCGGCCCGAGTCCTTGGAGAACTCCGTGGCCCCGATGCCGACGATCGCGGCCCGGCCGCCGAGGGAGTCCCGCGTCCGTACGCTCACCCCGCGCCTCCCGGCGGGACGGTGACAGCAGCGGCGACGGCGAGCGTCACCGTGCCGGTGACGTGTCTGCCGATCCCGTTGTCCCCGGTGACCCGCACCACGACGGTGTCTCCGTCGACCTCCTCGACCCTGGCCCTCAACACCATGGTGTCTCCCGGATAGTTGGGCGCCCCGAGCCGGATGGCGACCTTGCGGAGCACGGCCGTGGGGCCGAAGTGGTCGGTGAGGTAGCGGCCGACCAGGCCGTTGGTGGTGAGGATGTTCATGAAGATGTCGGGGGACCCCTTGTGCCGGGCCAGTTCGGGGTCGTGGTGGACGTCCTGGTAGTCCCGCGAGGCGAGGGCGCCGGCGACGATCAGGGTGCGGGTGACCTCGATCTCCAGCGGCGGCAGCTCGTCACCGGCCTTCACGCGGCCACCTCCGTCGCGCGCGGCCGGAAGACGGGCAGCACCAGCTCGTCGCCCCCGACGTGCCCCTCGTGCCCACCGCTCCCGTCGTCGTAGGTCCGGAACTCCAGCTCCACCGGCATGCCGATCCGCACCTTGTCGTAGGGCACGTCGACCACGTTGCTGATGACGCGGACGCCCTCGGCGAGTTCGATCAGCCCTATCGCGTAGGGCGGGGAGAAGGCCGGAAAGGGCGGGTGGTGCATGACGACGTACGAGAAGACCGTGCCCTCGCCGCCCGCCTCGACGGTGTCCCACTCCGCCGAGCCGCAGGCGTTGCACCCGGGGAGCCACGGGAAACGGAGGGTGTCGCAGGCGGTGCAGCGCTGGATGAGGAGACGGTGGAGCCGCACTCCCTCCCAGAAACCGGCGTTGTCCCGGTTGACGACGGGACGTGGCCGCCGCTCCGACGCCCCGGCCCCTTTCGCCTCGTCGCCCCCCTTCGCCTCATCGACCGCCTTCGTCTCCTGCGCCTCCTGCCTCTCTTGCGTCTCTGGCGTGTCCTGCCTCTCCCTCGCCTCCTGCGCCTCCTGCGGCTCCCGGGCTCGTGGGGGCCCCTGCGGTTTCTGACTCCGCCCGGTCGGCCCGGTCGGTGCGTACTTGAGGATGCGGAAGCGGTGGGTGCCGACCAGCGTCTCGCCCACGCGTACGTCCGTCCGGGTCGTGACGAAGTACCCGGTACCGAGCTTGGTGGTCTTCCGCTGCGAGACCGACTCGATCACCGTGTCGAAGGCGACCTGGTCACCCGGCCGCAGAGGACGCGCGTACTCCTGCTCGCAGTCGGTGGCGACGACCGAGGTGCAGCCCGCCTCGTCGAGGAGGGAGAGCAACTCGTCATAGGCCTGCGCGCGCCCCTCATGACCGCTCAGGCCGCCCATGATCCACGCCTGGAGCATGGTGGGCGGGGCGATCGCGCCGGGGCCGGTGTACGCGGGGTTCCGGTCGCCCATGGCCTCGCACCAGTGCCGGATCATGGGCGCGTTGACAGGGTCGCGGCCGACGCCGGCGACCGCCGCGGGGCAATCCTCGTAGGCCTTGAGCCGCGCGTGGAGCTCGTCTGCCACGGCCGTACTCCTTCCGCGGAAAGGGCTCACAGGGCTTACCGGGAACAGTTTCTGACTGTCCGTCAGATACGGACGGCTGTCAAGGTCACTTCCGCGTACGAAAAGCGCCTGCGCGGCGGTACCGAAGCACCACCGCGCAGACGCGTCCCCACCCCACAGAGCCCATCCGGCGCGCAACTCCCCCCGGGGCCGGCGCCGGACGCCGGCCCTGTCAGCTCACCACCACAGCGGGGTGAAGGCGACCGCCACGGTGCTGTTGCCCTGGTTGACCGCGGTGAACGCGGACCCGTTGACCTGCGCGGTATTGCTCTGGTTCGAGGCACCGGATCCGACGGCGTTCTGCTGCGTGGTGGCCGAGTTGCCGCTGTTGTCGCGCCCGACACCGCTGCCGGTGATGCTCGCTACACCCGCGTTCGATCCGTCGTCCGCGAAGCCGGCGTTGTCCGCCACCGCGACGCCGGTGAAGAGGGCGGCTGCCAGCGGGAGGGCGGAGACGGCGGCGATGGCGCGAGCGGTACGGATGCTTGCCATGTTGTTCCTCCAGAACGGAAGTAAGTGAGTACCCGAAGCGCATGAAGTACGGCTTTACCTGGGCAGTTGGCCGACCGCCCCGGCGCTGGTCACGACGTCGCGAGACCAGGGTTGCCCACCGAATCCCCGGCGAACCACCCCGCAAGCCGTGATTCCCACTCAAGCGTGATGACAAGTAGATAAACCCCTAGCATCACCTTTCCTGCCCGGTACACCACAATCCCCGGCAAGTCAGGCACGGATCCGCCGGGCCCCGCAAGTGACGAAGCGTTACGGCATTTTTCCGGCCGCCGACCCTGCCCTCGGCGCGTCGAACCGCACCCGCCCTTCCCTTTTTCGAACATGCGTACGACCATGGAGGTATGGCCACCACCGACCGGTACTCCCGGCAGGCCACCATGCTGGCCCTCGCCCACGCCCTGTCGGCCGCCGAACGCGGCCTGGCCGTCATCCCCCTGTCCCGGACGAAACTCCCGGCCCTGCGCTCCCCCCACCGGGACGCCCCCGAACCGGCGGGACCGCCGTGCCACGGCGAGTGCGGCCGCTTCGGCCACGGCGTGTACGACGCCTCGACCGACCCGGTCCGCATCCGCGAACTGTTCGCCGCGGCGCCCTGGGCCACCGGCTACGGCATCGCCTGCGGCCTGTCCCCGCACCACCTCATCGGCGTCGACCTCGACACCAAGTCGGACACGGACTCCACCGCCGCCCTGCGCGAACTGGCCCTGCGCCATCTGTTCACCATCCCGCCCACGGTCGTCGTCCTCACCCCGTCCGGCGGCCGTCACCTCTGGCTCACCGGCCCGCCGGACGTCGTCGTCCCCAACTCGGCCGGCCGCCTGGCCCCCGGCATCGACATCCGGGGCGCCGGCGGTTACCTGGTCGGCCCCGGCTCCCGCACCGCCCACGGCGTCTACGCCACCGCCCCCGGCACCGACCACCTCATCCCCGCACCCTGCCCGCGCTCCCTCCTGGGCTTGCTGCTGCCGCCGCCGCGCTCCCCCCGCCCCGGGCCCGGCTCCACGGCGGGCGGCGCGCACGGCCGGGGCCTGGTCCAGTTCGTCCTGGCCGCGCACGAAGGGCAACGCAACACACGACTGTTCTGGGCGGCGTGCCGGGCCTACGAGGACGGCATCGGACCGGAGTTGACCGACGACCTGATCGACGCCGCCGTACGAACCGGCCTCACGACACGGGAGGCACAGGGGACGATCGCGTCGGCCGCACGCATGACCACACACCACCCTGACCCGTGACAGCACCCCGGCGCGCCCGCGCCGACGCGGAGCGCTCACGCGCAGAACGGACGCGTCCGCGTGCCGCCTGCCGCCTGCCGCCTGCCGCCTGCCGCCTGCCGCCTGCCGCCTGCCGCCTGCCGCCTGCCGCGTAGCGTGACCACATGGATGAACCTCGGATCAAGGTGTACGGCTCAGCCACCGAAATCACCGTCGCGGGCAACGCCGCCGGGCTGCTGGACCTGGCCGAGCGGCTCGTGGGCCTCGCCGCTCCCGAACTCCAGGACGGCTACCACGAGCACCTTGAGAGCGGCTTCAACCTCGAGGACGGTTCGATCAGCTTGATCCTGGCACGCGACGACAAGCTGTAGGACCCGCTCCGACCCGGCGTCGTGCCACGTGCTCCGCCGGTGCGCAGACAGGACCCCTCGACCGATTCACCTGGTCAGGGGACGTTCACGTGCGGTGGATGTGGGATTTCAACCCACGGTGACATCGCTGCCACGACGGTTTCAAGATCGCTGAGGACCTGACTCAACGCAAGCGCTGATAGCTTCGGAAACGTGATCGTGTACCCGCTTTGGCATGTTGGCCACCAGAACGAGGCCGGCGACAACCAGTCGACCGTCCACGTCGACGACGGCGGCGTCTTCGTCGACGAGCAGGACGGCGACGACGTGAAACTGCTCGGCATCTACTCGACACGGGAGCGTGCAGAGGAGCGCAGGAAGCGAGCCAGGCTGCTGCCGGGCTTCCAGGAGGAACCGGAGTGCTTCGTCCTCGAGGGTTACGAACTCGACGAAGACACCTGGACCGAGGGTTTCGTGCGGATCCCACCAGGCGAGTAACGGCAGTTACTACGCGGGAAGTACAGCACAGCCAGGTACAGCGACCCCACCAACCGCAGCCGCCCACCACCAGCCCCGGATGACCGACTGACCAGGTGGTCAGACCCCAGCGACCGTCCTGCCGGCAGTTCGCGTCGAGAGGGCCGCAGCCCGGTCCACTCCCTCCTGCCACACTCCTGTAGCGCCTGATGACAGCGCATCGCCACTTGGGGCAGACATGACGACTCCATGCATTCGGGGATCGACGGGGAACGGCGGCCTCGGAGAGCCCCGTAGTGACCTCGTACGCCCTGTACAAGGCGGCCGTACGAAATCGCTGCGGGGCACCGCACCGGCCTTCAAACTCGGGCCGGCCATCCACGCGACCGCACTCAGGGGGTAGCCTTCCCCTCCGTTCGAAGGCCCCTGGAGGGTGCCCTGTGCACACCACCGTTTTCCTGCTGCGGAGCGTGCTGGGCCTCGGTGGCAGCCTCGTGGGCATCTGGGAACTGACCCGCCAGGCTTCGGGTCCGGGCTGGAGGAAGCTGCGGGTCTTCTATGCGGTGGCGGCTTTGGCGCTCGCCGGGCTGCTCGCCTTCTAGAGGCGGCCCAGTCGACGTGGCCCCCCCGCACGCGTCCGGTCGGGACAGCGGGGAACAGCGGTCACGGGTGAACGACGCTCACAAGAACGACCCCCGACCGATGCACCTGGTCAGGGGCCGTTCACCTGCGGTGGGTGTGGGATTTGAACCCACGGTGACATCGCTGCCACGACGGTTTTCAAGACCGTTCCCTTAGGCCGCTCGGGCAACCCACCCGCGCCCCGGCCCACCTGGGGCGGAGCGGGTACAGCGTACCGGGCGTGGGCGCTGCTCGGGTGCGAGGGACCATGCCGCGTTCTACCGCCGCCCTCCCGCGGCCGGAACCCCGCCTTGCCCGGGCTGGCCGCCCGCGCCGCCGGTGATCGGCGGCGCGGGCGCAGGAGTGGCGGGTGGGCACGCGCGCGTGGGGGTCAGTCGGAGCTGGACCGGGGAGGTACGCGCGCGTGGGTCGGAGGGGCGGGGGCTCGGGTCGTGCTGGGTGTCAGCTGTCGCCCTTGCGGGAACCGAGGGTGAGGTCGACGGTGTGGGACTTGCCGTCGCGCTCGTAGGTGATCGCCACCTTGTCGCCGGGCTGGTGGGTCCAGATCTCGCCGATGAGGGTCGGGCCGCTGTCGATCACCATGTCGTCGAGCTTGGTGATGACGTCACCGGGCTTGAGGCCTGCCTGGGCCGCCGGGCCGCCCGACTCGACCGCGGAGGCGCCGCCCTCGGCCGTTTCGGTGATCTTCGCGCCGGCCGAGGAGTCCGCAAGGGAGACGGACGCGCCGATCTTCGCGTACACCGGCTCGCCGGTCTTGATCAGCTGCTGGGCGACGTACTTGGCCTGGTTGATCGGGATGGCGAAGCCGAGGCCGATCGAGCCGGACTGGGCGGTGCCGCCCAGGCCGCCGCTGCCGGTGGACTGGATCGCGGAGTTGATGCCGATGACATTGCCCGAGGCGTCCAGCAGCGGGCCGCCGGAGTTGCCCGGGTTGATCGAGGCGTCCGTCTGAAGGGCGCTCATGTAGGAGGCGGCGCTGCTGGTGCCGTCGCTGGAGGCCACCGGGCGGTTCTTCGCGCTGATGATGCCCGTCGTGACCGTGTTGGACAGGCCGAAGGGGGCGCCGATCGCGATCGTCGAGTCGCCGACCGCCACCTTGTCGGAGTCGCCGAGGGCGAGCGGCTTCAGGTCCGAGGGGGCGTTCTTGAGTTTGATGACGGCGACGTCGTAGCCCTGGGCGTGCCCGACGACCTCGGCGTCGTACTTCTTGCCGTTCGGGAAGGTGGCTGTCACCTTCCCGCCGTCCACCGCGTCCGCGACGACGTGGTTGTTGGTGACGATGTGACCCTGGGTGTCGAAGACGAAGCCGGTGCCGGTTCCGCCCTCGCCGCTGCTGGACTCGGCCTGGATGGTGACCGTGCTGGGCAGCGCCTTGGCGGCGACCCCGGCGACCGTGCCCGGGTCGCGCTTGACGGCACCGCCGTCGGTCGAGGCGGAGACGGTGGTCGAGCCGGTGTCGTCGTCGTTCTTGGCCAGCGTGTAGCCGAGGCCGCCGCCCAGGCCGCCCGCGACCAGCGCGGCGACCAGGATCGCGGCGACGAGCCCGCCGCGGCCGCGACCCGACTTGGGCTGGGGCTGCTGGTAGGAGGCGCCCCAGGCGGTTCCCTCGGGACCACCCGGGCCACCGAAGCCGAAGCCACCGGGGCCACCGGCCCCGCCGGACCCGACCTCTCCGGCGGCCTGGCCGCCGGCGCCGTACGCGTGCGTGCCCGCGCCGGAGTCCGCGTACAGCGGTGTCGCGGGAACCTGGGTCGGCCAGTCGTCGGCCGCGGCCGGGGCCCCCTGCGGTGCGGGGGATGCCTGCGGAGCGGTCGGTGGCGGCCAGTTGCCGTCGGCCGGGGCCGGGGCTCCCTGGGGCGCGGTGGGCGGCGGCCAGTGGCCCTCGGGTGCGGCCGCCGCGGAGGCCTGGCCGGCTTCCGGTGCCTGCGCGGGCGTCGCCGGCAGCGGAGTCGTGGGCGCGCCGGCGTCGGGCGCGGCCGCCTGCGGGGAGGCCGAGGGAGATTCCACCGGCACGGGGGGTGCGGACGGGGCCGGGGGTACCTGGGTGCCCTCGCTCTTGCCCTCGTTCTCGGTGCTCACAGCTCTTCTCCTCGATCCACGGCTGTTGTCGTCGGTCACACTGGGTCACGCTTGTCCGCGCTCGTCGCGCTTTCTCGCACGCTTTCTCGTCGACCCGGCGCGCTGAAGCTGTGCGTGTGCTTTTGCACGTCTCAGCTTTTCCCACGGGCCGTCAGAGCACCATAAGCGGTGGCTGTGGGTCCTTGGCCATTCCTTATATGGGTCATTACGAACAATAAGCACGCATCGTCGAAACATCTCAGAGGGTTCTCAGACGACGGGGCGCCGGTGGCACCATGACGCGGTGACCCACGCACGGCAGCACCACATTCAAGTCGTCGCCCATCGGGGAGCTTCCGAGGAGGCCCCCGAGCACACCCTGGCCGCGTACAAGAAGGCGATCGAGGACGGGGCGGACGCCCTCGAATGCGATGTACGGCTGACGGCGGACGGCCATCTCGTCTGCGTCCACGACCGTCGCGTCAACCGTACGTCCAACGGCCGCGGGGCGGTGTCCGCCCTGGAACTGGCCGACCTCGCGGCGCTGGACTTCGGCTCCTGGAAGACGCGGGAGGCCCGCGAGGCCTGGCACGCGCGCGAGGAGGATCCCGACTGGGAGGTCAGGCCCGAGGACCGCGCGGAGACCTCCGTCCTGACCCTCGAGCGCCTGCTGGAGCTCGTCTCCGACGCGGGGCGCCGGGTGGAGCTGGCCATCGAGACCAAGCATCCGACGCGCTGGGCCGGACAGGTGGAGGAGCGGCTGCTGGTGCTGCTGAAGCGGTTCGGCCTGGACGCGCCGGCCTCGGCGGCCGAGTCCCCGGTTCGGATCATGAGTTTCTCGGCCCGCTCCCTGCATCGCGTGCGTGCCGTCGCGCCCACCGTGCCGACGGTCTACCTGATGCAGTTCGTCTCGCCCCGGCTGCGTGACGGGCGACTGCCCGCGGGGGTCGGGATCGCCGGCCCCTCCATCCGGATCGTGCGCAACCACCCGGCGTACATCGAGCGTCTGAAGGGCGCCGGCCATCGGGTGCACGTGTGGACCGTGAACGAATCCGAGGACGTCGACCTCTGCCTGGAGCTGGGCGTCGACGCCATCATCACCAACCGCCCGCGCGAGGTACTTCGCCGGCTGGGCCGCTGAGCCGCGACCGGAGAAAGTCACAGAAGTCACAGAAGTCCCATCCACACCTCTTGACCACACAGCGCGGCTACAGCATCCTCCGTTCTCAGCCATACCGTCGAAATTTAGCCACTCACTGACAGGCCCCTCACAGGGAGTGCTCCGGCGCGTTCGGTCCGTGTTCGATCATTACGAATGCGTCGCCGGGGCCGCATTGGCCGGTTTCCGGTACAGGCCAATGGGGCATCCACACCGTGGCGTGGGGCGAAGGAGGTCTCGGGGGTGGCGTTGGTGGTGGCACAGGATGTGCCCGCGTCGTCGAGCATGGCCGTACCCCATGGCCCTGCGGGCGTGGGGAACGCGAGACACCGCATGCGCGATCAGTTGCGCGGTGGCGGGGTGTCGGAATCGGTCATCGACGACGCCGTACTGATCCTTTCCGAACTCTTGAGCAATGCGTGCAAGCACGGCAGGCCACTGGGCGACGCCCTGGCCGGGGACGGCGACGTCCGGGCCGCCTGGCGTGTCGATCCGGGCGGCCGGCTGCTGGTCGAGGTGACCGACGGCGGCGGCCCGACCCGCCCGGCCCCCGCCACCCCCTCCGTCACCGCGCACGGCGGCCGCGGGCTCAACATCATCACGGCGCTGGCCGACGACTGGGGCGTCCGCAACGACGCCCGTGGCGAGGTCACGGTGTGGGTCGTCGTCCACACGGACGTCTACGACCCCGACGCCGGCTGTAGACGCGACGACTTCGCGTCCCGGGTCGCGGCCCCGTCGGTGGCATCGATGCCCGGCCTGGACTTCGCGGACGCGTTCGACGACCTGGACTGAGGGTTGTCCCGTAGGCGGACCAGGGCCGACGCGGGCCGGGGAGGGCCGGGCAGGGAACCACCCACGATCACCACCCACCCCGGCGACAGCCGGGGCAGGCCCCGGGAAGAGCCGACGACGGCCGGCGGCTGACCGGAGGGCGCGGGGCAAGTACCGGCGACGGCCGCGAAGGGCCAGGAGACGGCCAGGAAAGGGGCCGGCGAGGAACTGCGCCAGACGGAAACGGAGGGAATCGGACGGCGGGATCACCGTCCGCAGCCTCCGCGTCGTCCGCAGCCCCCGCACCGTTCGCCCGGCGTCATCCCGGGGCGCCAGTCATGGCCGCGCGCGTGTGGCTTTCCGACGGCGCCCGCCGTCCGCGCGGGGCCCTCGGGTCGTGCACGGCCCACGCGTTGTCCACAGGTTCCCGTGACGGAGCGTAGGAACGGCTAGGCTCCCGCCGTACCAGACGAGCCGTACCCGGGAGACACCCAGTGGCCAAGAAGCGACCCCAGACGAAGGCCAAGCGGCCGCAGCTCACCGACGCGGACATCCCGGTCGTCGGCGCGCGGGAGCCCTGCCCCTGCGGCAGTGGCCGCCGCTACAAGGCCTGTCACGGCCGGGCCGCCGCGCATGCCGTGACCGAGCTGGTGCAGCGGCCCTTCGAGGGCCTGCCGGGCGAGGGCGACTGGGTGGCGCTGCGCGAGCTGGTGCCCGCCGCCACGGTCGAACTGACGCTGAAGGGCGGCCTGCCCGAGGGCGTCCCGTCGGTCACGCTCGCCACGGTGCTGCCGATGGCCTGGCCCGCCCTGCGCCGCGACGACGGCTCGGTGCTGCTCGGTCTGCAGAACGACACGCCGTCGGGCGACATCAGCCGGGACCTGGCCGACACCCTGCGGCGGGCCCTGGCCGCGGACCCCGGCACTCCGGTGCAGGCACGCCGCGCCCCGGCCGACGGCCCGCGTATGCAGGATCTGCTCGACGCCGAAGGCACGTTCGAGCCAGTTGTGCACAGCGGCTTCGAGTTCTGGGTGCCGGACCCGGAGAACGCGGCGCCTGAGGTGGCCGCCTCCCTGGAGCGGGCCAACGCCGCGGCGATCCCGACCGTGAAGCTGACCGGCGTGGATGCCGCGTACTGGTGCGAGACGCCGGACAAGAACCACCTGCGCTGGGTCATGCCGCACCCGGAGGAGCAGCTGCTGGACGCCCTCGCGCGGCTGCACGCGGCGGGCCGCTCGAGCCTCGGGGAGGGCACGCGTCTGGTGGGCTCCTTCCGCGCGCACGGCCTGACGGTGCCGGTCTGGGACCTGCCGAGCGCGGTCACCGCGGACGACGTGGAGAAGCCGGCCACCGAGTTCGCCGAGCGGCTCGCCGTCGCCCTTGCCTCGGACGCTCCGCTCACACCCGACGAGCGTCGCGCGCGAGGCGGCCTGACCAACCGGCAGGTCACGCTCAGCTGACGCACAGGGTCGGGAACCCGGCGGGACTGACCGATCGGTCGGCTCTGCCCGACTCGTCGGACGGCGTGACACCGCTCACAACTGCCGTACGCGCAAGGTGAGTCGGAGCCAGAAAGCGCCGTTTCGGCGGTGTCCGGAATACCGATGAAAACAAGAGATCGAATTTGCGTAAGCGGGATCTCTTGTTACCGTTCGAGTTGCCCGGTTGCTGGTGCATCCCCCGTCGCCAGCAACCGGGTACTTTCATGTCCGGCCGCGTTCACACGTTGCGCCTGCGTGTCAACTGCCCGTGTCCGACTGCGAGTTGCTCCCGGAGCGCAGCAGCAGCGGTCCATTGCCGGCCGCTCGGGCGAATTCCGTGACCGCCGTGTACGCCGCCGGTCCGCCCCGGGTCGGCTCACGGGGTGTCTCGCACGTTCCGGGCTCGTCCTCGGAGCCCACCGCGCAGCGCGTCTGCACGGTGCGGCCCGCAGGCCCCATGAGGCTCAGGAAGGCCTCCAGGGCGCGCCCGGTGACGTTTCGGTAGTAGGTGCGCGCCCAGGTGTCCTCACCCTGGGACAGCACGCAGGTCTGTGCCTCCACGCCGTCCGAGGAGGTGAGTTCGGGACCGCAGTGGGCGGCGGTGGCCAGCCCCAGGCCGAGCAGCAGCGGGGACCGGGAGGGCGCGACCGGGGGCGCCTTGGGATCCGTACCGTCGGCGGCGCGCGTACCGGCCGCTTCGGCGGCAGCACGCGTACGGGCCGCTTCGGCCACGTCGGCCGTACGTCCTTCGTCGCCGACCGGCCCCGCGGACGCCATGGCCAGAGGCAGCGCGATCGCGCCTGCCACGGCGCCCCCGAGGGCGAGGAGACGAAGGTTCATGTAGCGGAAGATAGAGGGCGAACGCCGGCGTCCCGTCCGGCGCGCGCCCGACACCCCTACAACTCGGGTGCGCTCACACCCGTACGAGTGAGGGCGTCGACGACGGCGTCCACCACGGCCTCGACGTCGGGCACCCAGGGGGAGGCCGAACCGGGCAGTGGCGCGCGCTCCCACCGGATGTCGCCGCGGCCCGTCTCGGACGGGGGCAGGGCGATGTAGCCGCCCTCGCCGTGGAAGCGCAGGGAGCCGGGGACGAAGTCCTTGGCATAGAGCAACTCACCCAGCTGCTCCATCGTGTACGGCCGGACGAGGACCGCCCAGCGGGTGGGCGAGGCGACGACCGGGCCGAGGCGGATGCCCTGCCGGTCGAGCGCCACGAGGGCCCGCGCGGCGGCCAGGGCGGGGAGGCTGACCGCGCAGGGGGCCGTACCCCCGGTGGCCAGGATGATCGGTGCGGCCGGCCGGTTGGTCCACCACCAGCGCACCATGCGCGCTTCGGTGGTGGCCGCGAGAAGGCCGGGGTCGAAGGGGTGAGCACCGGGGACCGTGCACTCCGGGTCGGGACAGCCGCAGCGGGAACGCCCCTGCGGGTCCGCCGTCACGCCCGGGAGGACGGGCCACTGCCATTCCGTCGCGAAGGTCAGGGCCGAGTCGATCAACTCAGGTCCACTGTCGCTGGACTGGGACAGGAGCCTGCGTCGCTTTCCGAGGATCTCGCGCATGAGCGCTCGTTCCTTTCCGTTGCACCGCTGGCAACACCGTGGGCCACATCACATCATGTGTCGATCACTTCACTGTGCGTACCTGTTGGCGCATCACACCCCTGTACAGGACAAGGGGAACCCGTCAGGGTCGAGCGGTCGCCGCTTCCGCGGCCACTTCGTCCGACTTGCGTCCATCTAATGCCTGGGCGTGGCGTGGGGTGGCGAAGTCTGGCGTTTAACGTCGCACGTATTTCTCTTCGCCTCCGCCACGGGAGGATGGGGCACGGTCGTCGATGACTATGACGCCCGGGCCGGTCACCAGGTTCCGGGAGGCTCCCTACGAGCTCCCAACGACCCCTGGCCCTTACCGAGTACGTACCCATCACGACCGTTGTGACGCTCCGTGGAGCAAGCCCAGTCGACCGCAATCACCCGTTACCCGAGGCAGTTTTAAGCCAAGTTTACAGTTACGCAAGGGAGCCGGAAGAACTGTGCCCGATTCTCCCAAAGACCCCACGGACACCAGCAAGCCCAGCAGGACAATGCTGGACATCCCCTCACGAGTGCGTGTACATGTGGAGACACCGCTAGCGGCGCAGAATGACATGGGGGTTTGCGATGCTTTTGAGCAATACGCTCCGGTCCGAGAGCCGGACGCCATGAACGCCCCTCACCCTCCGAAAGTGGCTGGAATCGATTCAACGGTTCCCTCACCCGCACACACTGTCGCGCCCGCGCCCGTGGTCCCGGGCACCCCGACGGTCCCTGCGGCCTCCTCCGGCTCCTCGGGGCCGGGGGCTCTGCTGACCGACCGGCTCGCCGGCTGGGTCTCCGATCTCACCACCCTCCACGAACTCACCGAACGCCTGGCCCGCACGGACGCACTGCCGGACGCCCTCCAGGAGCTGCTGCGCGCCGGATCCGCCCTCGTGGGCGCCCGGCGCGGTCTCGTCGTCCTCGAGCCCGCCGACCGGCTCGGGCCGGACACCATGATCGGCCTGGGTCTCGGCCGCGCCGACCTCGGACACATCGAGACGGTGCCGCGCAGTGCCCTGGCACTGGGCCGCATCCTCGAAGGGCTGCCCGGCGGCGAGGGGGAGATCGCCGAGCCCGACCTGTTCGCGGAGGACGGCCTGGACCCCCGCCACCGGGAGGTGGCCGCCCGCCTCGGCTACGCCGCCAGTTACGCGCTGCCCCTGGAGGCGGAGGGTGCATACGGCCGCCTGGGCGCGGCCGTATGGCTCTACGACGAGCCCGCAGAGCCGGGTGAGCGCCAGCGCCATCTGGTCGGCCTGTACGTCCGGTACGCCGCAGAACACCTGGCGCGGCTGCTGGAGATCGAACGCACACGCGCGTGCATGAAGACGATGGCCGAGGAGCTGCTGCCCTCCCGCCTGCCGCGCGTGCCCGGCGTCCAGCTCGCCGCCCGGCACCACACCGGCCCGCGCGGGGGCGGCGACTGGTACGACGCGCTGCCGCTGCCGGACGCGGCGCTGGGTCTCGCCGTCGGGTCCGTCACCGGGTCCGGGGCGAGCGCGGTCGCCGCGATGGGCCGGCTGCGCGCATCCCTGCGGGCGTACGCCGTGATGGAGGGCGAGGACCCCGTCGCGGTCCTGTCCGACCTGGAGCTGCTGCTGCGGCTGACCGAGCCCGCGCGGTCCGCCACCGCGCTGTTCGCCTACTGCGAACCCGCCCTGCGCAAGATCACCCTGGCAGGCGCCGGGCACTGCCCGCCGCTGCTGCTCGGCGAGCGGCGCACGGAGTTCGTGGAGACCTCCGTCTCCGCCCCGCTGGGCATGCTGGCCTGCTGGGAGGCGCCGAGCGTCGAACTGGAGGCCGAGCCCGGCGAGACGGTTCTGCTCTACACCGACGGCCTGCTGCACCGCACCGGTGACCCCGCCGACCGCGCCTTCGCCCGGCTGCACGCGGCCGCCGCCGGGGTACCGAAGCCCCTGCGGCGCGACCCGGGCGCGATCGCCGACCACGTGCTGCGCACCCTCCTGCCGGACGGAGCGGCCGAGCGGGACAGCGAGGAGGACGTGGTGCTGCTGGCGGCCCGCTTCGAGTAGCGCGGCGGTGTCCCCGCCCCGCTTCGAGCAGCGCGGCGGTGACATCGGGTGACCGGCTTGGCAACAGGTCCGTCGCCACTGGGCCCCCTTACGTACGACCGTACGATGGTGGGGGTCCAGTGCCGTATCAAGGAGGATGACCGTGGCCGACGAGCTCACCCCGGCTGTGCCGGATGATGCTGCTACCGCAGCGGGCCCGGAGACTGAGTCCGAGGAGCCCATCAAGCAGCGGAAGAACGGTCTGTACCCGGGCGTGTCCGACGAGCTGGCCGAGAGCATGAAGTCCGGCTGGGCCGACACGGAGCTGCGTGACCTGGAGCCGATCGCCCAGGCCGCCGAGACCGCCGCCCGCCGCGCCGCGCTCTCCGCGCGCTTCCCGGGCGAACGCCTGGTGATCCCCGCGGGCAACCTGAAGACCCGCTCGAACGACACGGAGTACGCCTTCCGCGCCTCCGTCGAGTACGCGTACCTGACCGGCAACCAGACCGAGGACGGCGTCCTCGTCCTGGAGCCCGAGGCCGACGGCCACAGGGCGACCATCTACCTGCTGCCGCGCTCCGACCGCGAGAACGGCGAGTTCTGGCTGTCGGGTCAGGGCGAGCTGTGGGTCGGCCGCCGGCACTCGCTCACCGAGGCGGAGGAGCTGTACGGCATCCCGGCCTCCGACGTGCGCGAGCTGGCGGACAAGCTGCGCGAGGCCACCGGCCCGGTGCGGGTCGTGCGCGGCCATGACGCGGGCATCGAGGCGGCCCTGACCGACAAGGTCACCGCCGAACGCGACACCGAACTGCGCGTCTTCCTCTCCGAGGCCCGGCTGATCAAGGACGACTTCGAGATCGGCGAGCTCCAGAAGGCCGTCGACTCGACCGTCCGCGGCTTCGAGGACGTCGTGAAGGTCCTCGACAGGGCCGAGGCGACCAGCGAGCGCTACATCGAGGGCACGTTCTTCCTCCGCGCGCGTGTCGAGGGCAACGACGTCGGCTACGGCACCATCGCCGCCGCCGGCCCGCACGCCTGCACGCTGCACTGGGTGCGCAACGACGGCCCGGTCCGCTCCGGCGACCTGCTGCTGCTCGACGCGGGCGTCGAGACGCACACGTACTACACCGCCGACGTCACGCGCACGCTGCCGGTCGACGGCCGCTTCAGCGAGATCCAGAAGAAGATCTACGACGCCGTGTACGAGGCCCAGGAGTCCGGTATCGAGGCCGTCAGGCCGGGCGCCAAGTACCGAGACTTCCACGACGCCGCACAGCGCGTGCTGGCCGCGCGGCTCGTCGAGTGGGGCCTGGTCGAGGGCCCGGTCGAGCGGGTCCTGGAGCTCGGTCTGCAGCGCCGCTGGACGCTGCACGGCACGGGTCACATGCTCGGCATGGACGTCCACGACTGCGCCGCCGCGCGCGTGGAGTCGTACGTCGACGGGACGCTGGAGCCCGGCATGGTGCTGACGGTCGAGCCCGGGCTGTACTTCCAGGCCGACGACCTGACGGTGCCCGAGGAGTACCGGGGGATCGGCGTCCGCATCGAGGACGACATCCTCGTCACGGAGGACGGCAACCGGAACCTGTCGGACGGTCTGCCGCGCCGCTCCGACGAGGTCGAGGCCTGGATGGCTTCGCTGAAGGGCTGACATCGGCGATCGATGGCCGGGTACTGGTGGGTGCCCGGCCACTCACATGCCCGGGTGACGCTTCTGTCCAGGGGGACTGCGTGAACGACTTCTGGTCCGGTGTCGGCGTCGACCTGCACCTGGAGCCGGATGCCGCCGAGGGGCGGCGGGCCGGCCTGGAGCGGGCTCTGCGGGACGCCGTACGGGAGGGGCGGCTGGCGCCCGGGAGCAGGCTGCCGGCCACCCGGCGGCTCGCGGCCGAGACCGGTATCTCGCGCAACACGGTGAAGGCCGCCTACGACCAGCTGGTCGCCGAGGGCTATCTGACGGCGCAGCAGGGCTCGGGCACCCGGGTCGCGGCCCTGCCGTCCCTCGCCGCCGAACCGCCGGACGCGGCCGCACGCGCGCGTGAGCCGCGTTTCGACCTGCGGCCCGGCAGCCCGGACGTCGGGGCGTTCCCGGCCGCGGCCTGGCTGCGCGCGCTGCGCCGGGCCATCGCGACGGCGCCCTCGCCGGCGTACGACTACGGCGACCCGCGCGGCCGCATCGAACTGCGCACCGCGCTGTCGGGGTACCTGGGGCGGGCGCGGGGCGTCATCGCGCCGCCGGAACGGATCGTGATCACCTCCGGATACGTGCAGGGCCTCGCGCTCCTCACGCGCGTGCTGGGCAGCGCCGGCATCGCGATGGAGGACCCTGGGCTGCCCTTCCACCGCGAGGTCGTACGACGCAACGGCGGCACCGTGACGCCGGCGCCGGTCGACGAGCGCGGGGTGCGCGTCGGAGAACTGGGCGATGCGGGAGCCGTGGTCGTCACGCCCGCGCATCAGTACCCGACCGGCGTGACGCTGCACCCGGGGCGGCGACGGGCGCTGACGGAGTGGGCACGCGCGCGTGACGGGCTGATCGTGGAGGACGACTACGACGGGGAGTTCCGCTACGACCGGCAGCCGGTCGGCGCGCTCCAGGGGATGGCGCCGGGGCAGGTCGTCTATCTGGGCACCGCCTCCAAGACGCTCGGGCCCGCGCTGCGGCTCGGCTGGATGGTGCTCCCGCCGAGGCTGGTGAACGCGGTCGCCGACGCCAAGCTGCACAGCGACCACCACACCGAGTCCATCGGGCAGCTCGCGCTCACCGAGCTGATCGACAGCCACGCCTACGACCGTCATGTGCGCGCGTGCCGGTTGCGCTACCGCCGCCGCAGGGACCTGCTCCTGGACCGGGTCGGGGCGCGCCGGGGCGTACGCGGGATCGCGGCCGGCCTGCACGCCCTGGTGGAGGTCGGCGACGAGGCGGAGGTGCTGGCGCGCGCGGAGGCGGAGGGGCTGGCGGTGGGCCGTCTCGGCGAGCACTGGCACGAACCCGGCGAGGGCCCCGGCGGACGTCCGCAGGGGCTGGTCGTGGGCTACGGGACTCCCGGCGAGCGGAAGTATCCGGAGGCACTCGACGTGTTGGTGAAGGTGCTGGACGGCGGCTGAGTCGACGCCTGGACAAGGCGCCGGATTGGACCACTGAAAAGCCGCTGAAGTGGTGCTGTCGAGCGGCCCACCGGTTCCCTAGCGTCCTCTGTATGACGACGAAGACTCCCCCGAGCAAGACTCCCCCGAGGCAGAGTCCCGCGCGGCGGGATTCCCCGCGGCGTCTGCTCGCTCTCGCCCAGTTGAGCAACTCGGTCGGGGACGGCGCGTACTACACGACGTCGGCCCTGTACTTCACCCAGGTGATCGGTCTCGCCCCCGCGCGCGTGGGGCTCGGGCTCACCCTCGGGTGGGCGGTCGGCTCGCTGGCCGGGGTGCCACTGGGGCGACTGGCCGACCGGCGCGGGGCGCGCGGGACGGCGGTGCTGCTGGCGCTCGCGACCGGGCTCGCGGTGGCGTCCTTCACGCTCGTGCGCGGGTTCGTGCCGTTCGTTGTCGTGGCGTGCGGGTACGCCGCCGCGCAGTCGGGGCTCGCGGCGGCCCGGCAGGCCCTGCTGGCCGGCCTGGTGCCCGCCGGGGAGCGGACGGGGCTGCTCGCGCGGCTCCAGGCGGCTCTGAACGCGGGTCTGGCGGTGGGCGCGGCACTCGGCGGGCTCGCGCTGCACTCCGGGACGCGGGCGGCGTACCTCGGGGTGTTCGTGGTCGACGCGATGAGCTTCCTGGTGTGCGCGCTGCTGCTCGCCGGGCTGCCCCGGGTGGCTCCCGGGGGAGTCCGCCCGCGCGGGAGCGGCCTGGGTGTGCTGCGGGACCGGCCGTACGCCCTCGTGGCGCTGCTGAACACCGTGCTGTTGCTGCGGATGCCGCTGCTCAGTCTCGTGCTGCCGCTGTGGATCACCGAGCGGACCGGGGCGCCCGCCTGGCTGGTCTCCGCGCTGTTCGTGCTGAACACCGCCGCGGTGACGGTGTTCCAGGTGCGCGCGGCGCGTGGCGTGACGGGACTGGCGAGCGCCACGCGCGCGGTGCGTCGTGCGGGCTGGGTGATGTGCGCCGCGTGCGCGGTGTTCGCCCTGTCCGCGGGAGCCTCACCGTGGGTGGCGGCGGGCGTGCTGGTGCTGGGGTCGGTGCTTCAGGTGGCGGCGGAGATGGGGCAGTCCGCGGGCTCCTGGCAGCTCTCCTTCGACCTGGCCCCGGCCGACCGTGTCGGCGAGTACCAGGGGTTGTTCGGCACCGGCGTCACGGTGGCCCGCACCCTCGGCCCGCTGGTCCTGACCTGGCTGCTGGTCGAGTGGGGCACGCCGGGCTGGCTGCTGCTGGGCGCGGCGATGGTCGCCGCGTCGTACGCGATGGGTCCGGCGGCCCGGCGGGCCGCCGCCGTCCGGCGGCCGGAGCCGACGGCGGCGTTGATCCCGGTCGGCTGACAGCACCACCGCGGAGCGGCACGTGCGGCAGGCGGTCCGAGGCGTACGCCTTCATGGTCCCCGGACCTGCTCGAGGCGTACGCCTTCATGGTCCCCGGACCTGCTGGAGGCGTACGGCCCGGGGGTGGGCGGAGCTGCCCGAGGGGGAGGTGCCGAGGGCCCGGCACCTGAGCACCGCGTGACCGACGCCCCCCGCCGCTGCGCCTGCGGCGGGCACGGCGCGACGAAGACAGCCGGGCGGCCGGGCACGCCCCTCGCGCAGACGCCCTCGCGCAGGCGCATGCACACGGGCGCGAGGGACGGAGCCCGCCGTCGGTCTTCCGGCACCGCGCGCCGACCGGGACCGGCGCTCAGCCGCGTCGAGCGGCTCGCCCCGGACCCCCGGGCCGCCGGCGTACTCAGGCCGCCCGGGTGAGTGCGGGCACCGGCAGGGAGTCCACGAAGAGTGCGCCCGCCAGCAGACCGGCGCTGCCGCGTGGGCTCCACGCGCGCGTGTGGAGGTCGGCGTCCAGGTCGGTGAGGGCCGCGCGGCCCGCCGGGGTCGCCGTGCCGCCCGCCTCGAGGATGCCGCGGGCGCCGGCCTGCACATGGCGCAGGCCCAGAGGGCCCGCGGTGTGCAGGAGTTCGGTGTCCTGGAGGGTGGACATGACGGTGAGCAGCGCGTCGAGTCGGGCCTCGGGCTCGTGCGCGCCGGCCGAGCGGGCCGTGGCGAGCGCGTCCAGGGCCCGTCGTACGTGCGGGAATCCGGCGCGCGCCTCGCCGCGGGCGCCGGCCGCGCCGTACTTCGCCGAGACGGTCGCGCCCCGCGAGGGGCGTCGTGGGGCGGCCCGGTCGGGGTGGGCGGCGATCCGCTTGGCGGTCGCGGCGACCTCGGCGCCTCGCGCGCGGGTGTCGAGGGCGGCCGCCGCGACCAGCAGGCCGAGCGTCCACAGCGCACCCCTGTGCCCGCCGCCGGCGAGGCCCACCGAGTGCTCGGTGCACCTCCCGATGGCGCCCAGCTCCGCGCGGAGCCGGGGCGTGGGTTCGCCGGTGCGGCGGGCGGCCGCGGCCATCGCCGCGAGGCCGGGTGCGAGCGCCTTGGCCGACCAGCGCAGCCCGCGGTGGTCCCTGCGGGTGACACGGGCGGCCAGGTCGCGTGGGTCGGGCAGGCCCGGCTTGGGAGCCAGGGCCAGTTGCCCCGTCAGCGCGGCCACCGCGGCCTGCGCGAGCGCCTCGTCCTCACGGCTTGTCATGTACCGACCTTATGAGGAGGCGGAGGCCGACGGGGCGTCGCTCGGCGGAGTGCCCGTCGGCGCGTCACTCGGGGCGCCGCTCGGGGGCGTGCCGCCGCCTCCGCCGCCGCCCGCGCCGGTGTTCTCGGCGTCGGGGTCGACGCCCAGGGTGATGGACCCCTTGTAGCCCTTGGAGGGGTCGGCCTTGTGCACGGCCTTCAGGGTCAGCAGGCCGCTGGAGGTGCCGCCGCCGCCGTAGACCATGTCGTTGTCGAGGGTGGTGTAGCTGCCGGAGTGCTTGGAGTAGGGCTCCAGGGTGAAGATCTCCTCGGCGATGTCGTCGGGGAAGAAGAGCTGGCCGGTGTAGTTGACCTTGCCGCCCTCGTAGGTGCCGTCCTCCTTCTGGCCGCCGGTGTGCACCTTGAGGTGGATGTGGCAGGTGCGCGGGGTGTACCAGCCGGGGAAGATCGTCTCGAACTTGACGACCCCGTTGGCGTTGGCGATCTGATAGCCCCGCAGGTACGTGCTGTCGTCGGCGGTGGAGCCGTCCTCGCTCTCCGCCGGGGCCGAACCGCCGGGGTTGGCGGTGGTGTAGCCGGAGTAGTAGCCCCAGGCGTCGCAGTGCCAGATCTCGACGGCGGCACCCGAGACCGGCGTGCAGCCGTCGGTGGCGTCGACGACGGTGAGGCGCAGGGTCAGCGGCACGCCGCTCTTGCCCTCGGTGATGTCCTTGCGCACCAAGGCACCATCGAGGTAGTAGGGCCCTTCCGTGACGCTCGTCATCAGCGTCATACAACTGCCGCTCGTCGAGGTGGAGGTGGCGGACGCCGACGCGCTCGCACCGTCGTCCGTGACCGTGTCGGCGAAGGCCGACTGATAACCGGCGACGGCGAGGCCGCCGGCCGCGACCGTGCCGCCGGTCACCGCGAGGGCGCGGCGCCGGGTGATGGTGGTGTCCTTGTGGGCTCCCGTCATGAACAGGAACGTAGGAACGCCACCCGTCAGCGGCATGGGGGAAGGCTGAGAGGAACCTGTGAGTGCTGAGGAAGCTGAACTCCCGCTCCCCTGACGGCTCGTACCCGCCCTGACCGGCCATGATCCCCGCCCCGTGGGGAAACCGGAGGCGACCGGCGCTGACGCGTGGTCAGACGGCCATGAGGGGAGCGTCCTTGCGCCACTTGAGGATCTTGTCGAAGCTCACCACCGCGCCGCTTCGTCCCGGCTTGTTGCCGATGTGGACGTGGTCGGCGAGCTCCCGGATGAGGTAGAGGCCGCGGCCCTGCTCGGCATAGGTGTCGGCGTGGACGGAGCGGTCGACGCGGGGTGTGCGCCCGCCGGTGAACCCCGGTCCCGAGTCGGCGACCTCGATGCGGCACGTCTCGCCGTCGAGGTAGGCGGTGACGCGGTACGCCTCCGAACAGCCGCCGTGCGTGGTGTCCCCGCCGTGCTCGACGGCGTTGGCACAGGCCTCGCTCAGGGCGACGGAGAGGTCGTAACTGACGTCGGGATCGACGCCCGCCGTCTCCATCGTGCCGAGCAACAGGCGGCGGGCGAGCGGAACGCTCGCGGCTTCGCGCCGCAGATGGAGTGACCACCAGATGCTCATGCTCCAGCCTCCTGGCCGCGGCTCGACATACCGATACGTATTGCCCCTGGAGACCCTGTGTAAGCACGAATTCCACGTGATGCCGCCCATATGGGGGATGCCCTCAGACCCGAAATCGGTGTATGTAGGACTCAGGGGTCATCAGTCGCACCAGTCATCACAGAAGGTGATCTTCCGCATCGTACGCAAACCTTGTGGACCTGCCGTACGACCGCGGTGAAGCCAGTGCAATGATGAGCCCGCCATGTCTGCCCCCCACAGCGAGCGCTCCATTCGCGATCTACGACTGCCGCGGGCCGCGGTGTTCGCCGCGGTCTGCGTCGTGCTGGCCGCCGCCGGGCACACCATGGCCTCCTGCGCCACGGTTCCGCTGTGGACACTGGGCGCGGGCTTCCTGGGCGTCCTCGCGGTCGTGGTACCGCTCGCCGGACGCGAACGGTCGCTGCCGGGCATGGCGGTGCTGCTCGCGGTCGGACAGACCGTGCTGCACACGCTGTTCGGACTCGGTCAGCACACCGCCGCCGTCTCCGCCTCCATGTCCTCTTCGGCCTCCGCTTCCGTCTCCACCGCGTCGTCGGTGATGTCCGACGCCACGCTCGTCGAACGCGCGGCCCGGCTGGTGTGCGGAGCCACGGCGGCGGCGATCAGCCCCGCCCAGGCCCAGAAGATCCTCGTCGACGCACGGCTCTACACGAGCACCGGCGGCACCGGAAACGCCGGCGGCGACATGGACATGAGCGGCATGAGCGGGATGGGTTCCACGCACCATCCCGCCGACGCGCTGGCCACCGCCGGCTCGTCGATGTCCTTGCTGCCGTCCCTGCCCATGCTGCTCGGCCACGTGCTCGCGGCCGTCGCCGCCGGATGGCTGCTGCGACGCGGCGACACGGCCCTGCTGCGGCTGCTCGCCCTGTCGGCCCACGGCGTCGCCGAGGGGGCGCTCGTACGCTCCCTGCGCGGGGCGCTCGCGCTGGTGCGCGCCCTGCTCGCCGGGCTGCCCGCCGCTCCCGGAGCGGGACCGCGCCTCCCGCGCACCGCCCTGCGCGCGGCGCCCGCACCGCGTACCACCGCACTCGAGCACTCGGTGATCAGACGCGGACCACCGGCCGTACCCGTTCTCGTCCTCGCTGCCTGACGCGACACGACCAGCACTCCACCGGGGGGGGCGGCCGCTGTCGTGCGGCACGCGCGCGTGCGCACGTTCGTGCCCACGCCTCTCCTCACCCGCAGATTCACTCAGAGTGGAGTGCTCGCTGTCATGAAGGCCTCTCGTATCGCCTCCCGCGTCGCCGCCGCCGCCGTCGCCGGTTCCGCCGTTCTCGTCCTGTCGTCGCCCGCCTTCGCGCACGTCAGCGTCGCCGCCGAGGGCAGCGCCGCCAAGGGCGGCTACGCGGTCGTCGACTTCAAGGTTCCCAACGAGCGGGACAACGCCTCGACCACCAAGCTCGAGGTCGCCTTCCCGACCGACCACCCGCTGGCCTCCGCGATGCCGGAGCCGATCAACGGCTGGAAGATCGACGTCACCAAGGCGAAGCTCGCCAAGCCCATCGAGCTGCACGGCAAGCAGATCTCCGAGGCCGTCTCCAAGATCACCTGGACCGCCACCGGCAAGGGTGTCGAGGCCGGCTACTTCCAGAAGTTCCCGGTCTCCATCGGCGCGCTCCCCGAGGACGCCGACGAACTCGTCTTCAAGGCGATCCAGACGTACTCCAACAAGGAGGTCGTGCGCTGGATCGAGGTCCAGGAGGACGGCGCGGAGGAGCCGGAGAACCCGGCCCCGGTGCTCGCCCTGGCCGCCGCCTCCGAGGGCGGTCACCACGGTGCGAGCGCCG
Source organism: Streptomyces sp. NPDC088157 (assembly GCF_044741545.1). Lineage (NCBI taxonomy): Bacteria > Bacillati > Actinomycetota > Actinomycetes > Kitasatosporales > Streptomycetaceae > Streptomyces > Streptomyces sp. NPDC088157. Next base: position 710,254 of record NZ_JBIUSU010000005.1, on the reverse strand, counting down.
AGGAGGCGTCCGACAAGTCCGACGACGCCGAGGCGGCCGGCACCACCGAGGCGGCCTCCGACTCCGACAACAGCGACACCACCGCCCGGGTCCTCGGCGTGGTCGGCATCGTCGTCGGCGCCGCCGGTGTGGCGTACGGCGTGCTCGCCGGCCGCCGTCGGACCACGGCCGACGCCTGAACCCACCCCCGCGCCGGGCCACCGCAGTCGCCCGGCGCATGCTCCTCGACGGTGCGCGCCGAGGCCCGTACGCCCTGTCGGACATCCCGCCCCGCGCACCCCGGTGCACGCCCGAGTTCACACATCTGGGACATTTTTCTATGCGCAAGAAGACGTTCGCCGTGGCCGCGCTGCTCGCCGCCGCCACCCTCACCCTCTCCGCCTGCGGCACCGGCGACAGCAGCAGCCCCGTCGCCGTCGTCTCCGAGGACGGCAAGCAGCAGGCCGCGACCGTGCTCGACCAGCCCTTCACCAAGCCCGACCTGGTGCTCACCGACACCCAGGGCAAGAGTTACGACCTGCGCAAGGAGACCGCGGGCCACCCGACGCTGATCTACTTCGGTTACACCAACTGCCCGGACGTCTGCCCGCTGACGATGAGCAACATCGCCGTCGCCAAGAAGCAGCTGTCCAAGGCCGCGCAGGACGAACTGCGCGTCGTCTTCGTCACCACCGACCCGGACCGCGACACCCCGGCCGCCCTCGGCAAGTGGCTCAAGGGCATCGACCCGCAGGTCGTGGGCCTGAGCGGGAAGTTCGCGGCCATCCAGGCCGCCGCGCGCACCCTCGGCATCTCCGTCGAGGCACCGCACAAGGACAAGAACGGCAAGATCGTCTCCACCCACGGCACCCAGGTCGTCGCCTTCTCCCCGAAGACGGACGGCGGATACCTCCTGTACGGCGAGGACGCCACCGTCGACGACTACACCAAGGATCTCCCCAAGATCGTCAAGGGCGAGAACCCGTGAGGCGTCCGAAGCCCGTGCGGCCCGCGCGGCTGCTCACCGTGCCCGCCGCAGTGATCACCGGCGCGCTGCTGCTCGCGGGGTGCGGGTCGGACTCCGACGGGCAAGCCGAACTGTCCGTCCGGGCCGCCTACATCCCGCAGCCGCTCTCCGACACCATGGCCGCCGGTTTCCTGACCATCGTCAACAAGGGCGGCGCCAAGGACGAGCTGACCTCCGTCACGAGCGCCGCAGCGGGCAGCGTCACCCTCCACGAGACCGTCGGGTCGTCGATGGAGGAGGTCACATCCCTGGACGTGCCCGCACACGGTCAACTCGTGTTCAAGAGCGGCGGAAACCACCTGATGTTCGAGAAGCTGAAGAGCAGGCCGGTGCAGGGCGACAAAGTGACCGTCGAACTGCACTTCGCCACGTCCGACCCCGTCGAGGTCGAGATTCCGGTGGAGTCCGCCACGTACAACCCGAAGACCGGCCACTGAGGGAGGGACCACCTTGACGCAGACCATCGCCCCCCGCGTCCGGATGCTCGTGCTGCTGTTCCTGGCGGTCACCGGCGCACTCCTGGCCGGCGCCGGGCCCGCATCCGCGCATGCCGCGCTGACCGGCAGCGACCCCGCGCAGGGAGTGGTGGTCGACGAGGCGCCCACACAGGTGTCGCTGACCTTCTCCGAGACCGTCTCCATGAACGACGACTCGCTGCGCGTCCTGGACCCCAAGGGCGCCCGGGTCGACACCGGCAAGCCGTCCGGGATCAGCGGCACGACCTACGCCGTACAGCTGCACTCGGGGCTGCCCGACGGCACCTACACGGTGACCTATCAGGTGGTGTCCGCCGACAGCCACCCCGTCGCCGGCGCCTACACCTTCTCCATCGGCTCCCCCTCCAAGACCAGCGTCTCGGTGTCCGACCGGAAGGCCGGCGGCGGAGTCGTCGGCGGGCTCTACGGCTTCGGCCGGTACGTGTCGTACGCCGGCTTCATCGTGCTGGTCGGCGGGGCCGCCTTCGTGCTGGCCTGCTGGCAGCGCGGCACCGGCGTTCGGGCCCTGCAACGGCTCGTCGTCTCCGGCTGGCTCGCGATGACCGCGGCCACCCTGTTCCTGCTCCTCCTGCGCGGCTCCTACACGACCTCCGGCAAGGTCGGCGACGTCTTCGACCTCGACCTCCTCGGGGAGGTCCTGCAGACCAAGACGGGCGCTGCCCTGGTGTCCCGGCTGCTGCTGCTCGCCGCGGCCGCGCTGTTCATCGCCGTGCTCTTCGGCGCGTACGACAAGCGCGAGGGCGACGAGAAGCGGGACCTGACCTTCGGACTCGCCATCGGCGGGACCGTGGTGGCCGCCGGGCTCGCGGCGAGCTGGGCCATGGCCGAGCACGCCTCGACCGGATTGCAGCCGGGCATCGCGATGCCGGTCGACGTGCTGCACCTGCTGGCCGTCGCGACCTGGCTCGGCGGACTCACCGCGCTGCTCGTCGCCCTGTACCGGGCGCCCGCCGACCGGCCCGTCGAGACCTCCGCCGCGCGCCGCTTCTCCCGGCTGGCCTTCAGCAGCGTCCTCGTCGTGGTCGCCACCGGCACCTACCAGTCCTGGCGCCAGCTCGGCTCCTGGTCCGCCTTCACCGACACCCGCTACGGCCAACTGCTGCTCGTCAAGATCGGACTGGTGGCGCTGCTCGTCGGCATCGCGTGGATCTCGCGACGCTGGACCGCACGGCTGGCGGACACGACGGCCGAGGAAGCGGTACGGACGTCCGCACCCGAGAAGGAACGCGTCGCGGCATCGGCAGGCGCCGGCGACACCGCCAAGCAGGCGTCCGGCGACACCGAGGTCGGTTCCGCGAGCACCGAGTCCGACTCCGGGAGCGCCGAGGCCGGCCCGGGAAGCACCGAGCGGGCCGCACAGCTCGCCCGGCAGCAGGCCGCCGTCGACGCCACCCGGCAGAAGCGGCTGCGGGACTCCGACCCCCGCCGCTTCGGCCTGCGTCGCTCGGTGCTCGCCGAGGCCGGCGTCGCCGTGGTGGTGCTCGCCGTGACCACCGTCCTGACGTCCACCGAACCCGGCCGTACGGAGCAGGACGCCGCCAAGGCCACCCGGTCCTCGTCCTCCGCGGCGGACTCCGCCTCGGGCGCCCTGACACTGGACATGTCGTTCGACACCGGCGGTACGGACGGCAAGGGCGTGGTCAGCGTCGACCTCGACCCGGCACGTACCGGCGCCAACGAGATGCACGTCTATGTGACCCGGCCCAACGGCCGCGCCTTCGACGTGCCCGAGGTCAAGGTCGCCTTCACCCTCGAGGCGAAGAGCATCGGGCCACTGCCCGTCGTCCCCGACCACATCGCCACCGGCCACTGGTCGGCGAACGGCGTGCAGATCCCCATGGCCGGCGAGTGGGAGGTCGCCGTCACCGTGCGGACCTCCGACATCGACCAGGTGACCGTCTCCAAGAACGCGCAGATCGGCTGAACCGCACCATGCCCGACCAGTCCATTCCGCAGTCCCTTCCCGAGGCCCGTACCCCCCTGGAAGCAGAAGAGGGCGTCCCCTCGCAGACCCCCTCCCCCGAGGGTCTGACGCGGCGCAGGCTGCTCGGCACCGCCGGTGCCACCGGGCTCGCGCTCGGCGCGGTCGGCGGTGCCGTCGGCTACACGGCCGCGCCCTCGCAGGCGACGCCGCTGTCCTCGATCGGCGCCGACGAGGCGATGTTCCACGTGAAACATCAGCCCGGGATCACCCAGGGCCTTCAGGCCCGCGGCCATCTCATCGCCTTCGACCTCGCGGCCGGCGCGGGTCGCAAGGAGGCCGCCGCACTGCTGCGCCGCTGGTCGGAGACGGCCAGGCGGCTGATGGCCGGCGAGGCCGCCGGCCACGACGACACGGACGTGGCACGGGACGCCGGACCTTCCTCGCTGACGGTGACCTTCGGTTTCGGCAATAGCTTCTTCGCCCGCACCGGCCTGGAGAAGCAGCGCCCGGTCGCCCTGGATCCGCTCCCCGACTTCTCCTCCGACCACCTCGACAAGACGCGCAGCAACGGCGACCTGTGGGTGCAGATCGGAGCGAACGACGCCCTGGTCGCCTTTCACGCCCTGCGCGCGATCCAGAAGGACGCGGGCAGCGCGGCGAAGGTCCGCTGGCAGATGAACGGCTTCAACCGGACGCCGGGCGCCACCGCCCACCCCATGACGGCCCGCAACCTCATGGGCCAGATGGACGGCACCCGCAATCCCAAGCCGGCCGACTCCGACTTCGACCAGCGCATCTTCGTTCCGGCGAACACCACGAAGGACCCGGCGTGGATGGCCGACGGCTCCTACGCCGTCGTACGCCGCATCCGCATGCTCCTCGACGACTGGGAGAAGCTGTCGGTCACGGCGCAGGAGCAGGTCATCGGGCGCCGCAAGTCCGACGGGGCGGCGCTGACCGGCGGCGCCGAGACGACCGACATGGACCTCGAGAAAACCGACGCCAACGGCGATCTGGTCGTCCCGATCAACGCGCACGCCCGCATCACCCGCCCCGACCAGAACGGCGGAGCGGCCATGCTGCGGCGGCCCTTCTCCTACCACGACGGCATCGACCCGGACGGCACTCCGGACGCGGGTCTGCTGTTCGTCTGCTGGCAGGCGGATCCGCTGCGCGGCTTCGTCACCGTGCAACGCAAGCTGGACCGCGGTGACGCCCTGTCGAAGTACATCCGCCACGAATCGAGCGGCCTGTTCGCGGTGCCGGGCGGGGCCGCTGAGGGGGAGTACGTGGGGCAGCGGCTGCTGGAGGCGTGAAGTTACGCCCAGTCGTGCGGATTCATTCCTGCGAGGGGCAGTCGTGAGACACGTACGTCTGCTTCGGCAAGGGCCATTAGGGTGAGGTCATGCCAGCGAGCTATGCGTATCTCGGCCCCGAGGGCACCTTCACGGAGGTCGCCCTGCGCACGCTTCCGGAGGCGGCCACCCGGCAGCTGATCCCGTACGTGTCGGTGCAGTCCGCGCTCGACGCGGTGCGCACCGGTGAGGCCGAGGCCGCGTTCGTGCCCATCGAGAACTCCGTCGAGGGCGGCATCACCACGACCCTGGACGAGCTGGTCGCGGGCACACCGCTGATGATCTACCGCGAAGTGCTGCTGTCGATCACCTTCGCGCTGCTGGTCCGGCCCGGCACAAAGGTCGCGGACATCAAGACGGTCTCCGCGCATCCGGCCGCGCAGCCGCAGGTGCGCAACTGGCTGAGGGCGAATCTGCCGGAAGCCGTCTGGGAATCGGCCGCGTCGAACGCGGACGCCGCCCGGCTGGTCCAAGAGGGCCGTTACGACGCCGCCTTCGCGGGCGAGTTCGCGGCCACCCGGTACGGGCTGACCGCCCTGGAGACCGGGATCCACGACGCAGAGAACGCCCAGACCCGGTTCGTGCTGGTGGGCAGGCCCGCCCGGCCCGCGGCACCGACCGGCGCGGACAAGACGTCCGTCGTGCTGTGGCAGCGCGACGACCATCCCGGCGGCCTGCGCGACCTGCTGGGCGAGTTCGCCACCCGGGGCGTCAACCTCATGCTGCTCCAGTCGCGGCCGACGGGCGCCGGTATCGGCAACTACTGCTTCTGCATCGACGCCGAGGGGCACATCTCCGACCGCCGGATGGCCGAAGCGCTCATGGGCCTGAAGCGGATCTGCCGAGAGGTCCGCTTCCTGGGCTCGTACCCGCGTGCGGAAGTGAGCGTGGCGGACGTGGCGGCTGCGCTGCCCGGGACCTCGGACGAGGAGTTCGTGGCGGCGGCGGACTGGGTGGCACGCTGCCAGGACGGCCGGTTCTAGGAGCGGTCCTTGCCGACTCCGAGAGCGGTTCCGGCCGGTCTCGGGGATCGTGGCGACCGGCTACGGCAGTTGTTGCGACCGAGCCCGGCAGCGGTATCGGACGGTCTTGAGGGCCGTAGCGGACCTCCTGAGAGCCGTGGCGGCCTGCCCTCACAGCTGGTCTTATCTGCACATCTTCGTTATCCACAGAAGTTATCCACAGGCATGGTTCTCGACCTGGGGACAAGTCGACAACGAAGTGCCGTCAAGTCGACAAATCGCCCTACGGCACCCCGCATGACCCCCACGCCCCGCGTCACCCTTCGTCCATCTGTTTCCTTCGATCATTCCTTTGGGGGACCCATTTCCACCCGAAAGTGGGTCCGAGGCGGGTTTGGGCAAGGAATTCATCGCCCGGCAAGGCCGTATCGGAATGATCAATTCCAATGTCCACAGATCTTTCGCACACCCTGTGGATAACTATTCCGAGCATGCGGGTGCCTGTGGACAACACCTGCCCCAAGTCCCCTCTCCCGCAAGGGAATCGGGTCAATGAGACGCCCGCCACATGCCCCGTCCCAGGGAGTGAGACACTTTTCCTTGACACGCTGGGCAATTCACTCATAACGCAACGTAAGCCGTGATTCGGAACCGTCCGCGCCTGGTGGGTAATGGTGTCGTGAGCCGCAACCCCACACGGGTAGCCTTGGCCGCGTGATTGACCTTCGCCTGCTCCGTGAGGACCCCGACCGTGTGCGCGCGTCCCAGCGCGCCCGTGGAGAGGACGTCGCGCTCGTCGACTCCCTCCTCTCCGCCGACCAGCGGCGCAGGTCGTCCGGCGTCCGCTTCGACGAGCTGCGCGCCGAGCAGAGGTCGCTCGGCAAGCTCATCCCCAAGGCCTCCGCGGACGAGAAGGCCGAGCTGCTGAAGAAGGCGAGCCAGCTCGCCGCCGACGTCAAGGTGGCCGACGCCGAGCGTGACGCCGCCGACGCCGAGACCCAGGAGCTCCTCCAGCGGCTCGGCAACCTCGTCCACCCCGACGTGCCCGTGGGCGGCGAGGAGGACTTCGTCACCCTCGAGACCCACGGCACGATCCGCGACTTCGGCGCCGAGGGCTTCGATCCCAAGGATCACCTGGAGCTCGGCCAGATCCTCGGCGCGATCGACGTCGAGCGCGGCGCCAAGGTCTCCGGCTCGCGCTTCTACTTCCTCACCGGCGTCGGCGCCCTGCTCGAGCTGGCCCTGGTCAACGCGGCGATCGCCCAGGCCACGGCGGCCGGCTTCACCCCGATGCTGACGCCCGCCCTGGTCCGTCCCCAGTCGATGGCGGGCACCGGCTTCCTCGGCCAGGCGGCACAGGACGTCTACCACCTCGACAAGGACGACCTCTACCTGGTCGGCACCTCCGAGGTTCCCCTCGCCGCGTACCACATGGACGAGATCATCGACGCGGACAAGCTCCCGCTGCGTTATGCGGGCTTCTCGCCCTGCTTCCGCCGCGAGGCCGGCTCGCACGGCAAGGACACCAAGGGCATCTTCCGCGTCCACCAGTTCGACAAGGTGGAGATGTTCTCGTATGTCACGCCCGAGGACTCGCAGGCCGAGCACCAGCGCCTGCTGGCGTGGGAGAAGCAGTGGCTGTCCTCGCTGGAGCTGCCGTTCCGGGTCATCGACGTCGCCTCCGGTGACCTCGGCTCCTCGGCCGCCCGCAAGTTCGACTGCGAGGCGTGGATCCCGACGCAGGGCAAGTACCGCGAGCTGACGTCGACCTCGGACTGCACCGAGTTCCAGTCCCGCCGGTTGTCGATCCGGGTCCGGGAGGGCAAGCAGGTCCGCCCGCTGGCCACGCTCAACGGCACGCTGTGCGCCGTCCCGCGCACGATCGTCGCGATCCTCGAGAACCACCAGCAGCCCGACGGTTCCGTGTACGTGCCCGAGGTGCTGCGCCCCTACCTCGGCGGCCGTGAGGTTCTGGAGCCGGTGGCCAAGTGACCACCGCCTTCCCCTACCGCCTCATCGCCACCGACCTCGACGGAACACTCCTGCGCTCCGACGAGTCGATCTCCCGGCGCACCCGTGACGCCCTCGCCGCGGCCACCGCGGCGGGCGCCGCGCACATCGTGGTGACCGGCCGCGGGGTCCGCTGGACCCGGCACATCCTCGACGACCTCGGCTACGACGGCCTCGCGGTCTGCGGTCAGGGCGCCCAGGTCTACGACGCCGGTTCACACCGCCTGCTGACCTCGGTGACCCTGGACCGGCAGCTGGCCGGGGTGGCGCTGGCCAAGATCGAGGCCGAGGTCGGCCCGCTGCACCTGGCGGCGAGCCGTGACGGCCTCGACGGGGACGTGCTCGTCGGCCCCGGTTACGCGCTCGCCGGGACGCTGCCGGCGACGCCGTTCACCGATGCGTCCGATCTCTGGTCCGCCCCGCTGGGCAAGATCTACATACAGCATCCGGACCTCTCGGACGACGCGCTGGCCGAGGCGGCCCGGCGGGCCGCGGGCGGCTTCGTCACGGTCGCGATGGCCGGCGCGGGCATCGTGGAGCTGCTCCCCCTGGGCCTCTCCAAAGCCACGGGCCTGTCTCTGGCAGCCCGCCGCCTGGGCCTGAAGGCCGCCGACACGATCGCCTTCGGCGACATGCCCAACGACATCCCCATGTTCGCCTGGGCGTCCCGAGGCGTAGCCATGGCCAACGCCCACAACGAACTGAAGGCCGTGGCGGACGAGGTGACAGCCTCCAACGACGAGGACGGCATCGCCTCAACACTGGAGCACCTGCTCCCCGCATAGGCATCGCAGCCGCTCCACCCCAAGGCACCGCGTCCTGCGCCGCAAGAGACGCACCGACCGCCGTGGACGATCTCGAACGCGGAGGCACGGGGGAGACCCGCCGACAAGAAACACACCCCAGGCGACCAGGCACACACGACTGCGGGGACGCACCGGTGGCCGCAGCCGACCAGAGGCGCGGGCCGCCGGGCCGCACCATCGCCGTGGACAACCAGAGGCGCGGGGCGCCAGGCCGCACCATCGCCGTAGGCGACCAGAAACGTAGACGACCAGAAACGTAGACGACCAGGAACGTAGGCCACCGCAGCCCACGGGGCCGCACCGATCGCCGTGGACGACCAGAAGCGTGGGGCCGCCGGGCCGCACCATCGCCGTGGGCGACCAGAAACGTAGACGACCAGGAACGTAGGCCACCGCAGCCCACGGGGCCGCACCGATCGCCGTAGGCGATCAGGGGCGCGGGGAACTGCGCGACCAGCCACGACGCACCCGCACACGCACCGCACCCGAAAAGCCCACCGGCACAACCCCGCCAAGTCCCAGTGACAACGCCTCGCGGAGGATGCACGGATCGAACGTGCGCGGGGAAATCCCCGACCACGGCTTAGCAAGCCGGTGCCTTGCCTCTCGGCCAATCCTCCGGGTGGGCGGCCCACGCGAGAGCGACGTCGCGTGCTCGAAGCGGCCGCCCCGGGCAGCTCCCTGTGCGGTGCGGGTTCGACGGAGGGGTAACTACTCCGCGACCCGCCGTCGGCTGCCCTGAAGGGAACTCGACGAACTGTCGTGCATGGACATCGTCGAGCTCCTCTCCCGGTCTGTGACGCCGGATCACTTCCGGCCCTGCGGGTACAACCACTGTGCCCGCGGGACGACTTGGGCGCCACCGAATAAAACAGCCGTGCGAACACCGAGGCCGAACCGAGCTACCGGGCGGAGCTGCAGGCGCGAGTTACCGGCGGCGCCATCTGCGGCGCCGTGCCTTGCTGAAGAACCAGCCCGCGGGCGGCTCGTCGGACCGCCAGGGCTGCGGCTCGGGTTCCTCCGCGCGCCAGCGTGCGGCCAGCATCCGGGCCCGGGCGGACGGTTCGGACGTCCCGGCGGCCCGTATGAACTCCTCGTCCAGGACGAGGTCGTTCCAGACCTCGCCCTCGGACCGCTCGCGACCGCCGCTCACCGGATCGTCGTCCGCCATCCCCGCCCTCCTAGCCATATCCGCTTCGTCCAGTGTGCCGGGGCCCAGGTGAAGCCGCCGTCAAGAACAACCGGTCCGGCACCCGCCGGGTCCGATCACTCCTCACCCGCGAGCTTCAGCGCCCGCAGTTTCTGTCCCGCGTACCAGGTGGACAGTGCGGTCACCACGACCAGCAGCACCGTCGCCGTGGTCAGGCCGACGTCGGAGGTGACGAGGTCTCCGCCGGCCACCTTGTGGGCGACGGCAAGCGACCACTGCTGGATGCTGAGCGTGCGCGCACCCGGCACCAGGGAGCCGAACAGGGCCTCCCAGACGAGGGCGTAGACCAGGCCGAAGACCACCGCGTGCCGGGACACCGTGCCCAGCAGCAGGAAGACCGCCGCGTAGGCGATGGAGGAGACCAGCGCGGCCACCGTGTAGGCGACGGCGATCTGCTGGCCGTTGCCGTTGAGGATGAAGCCGGCGATGAGCGTGGGCAGCGCCGAGAACACCATCGTCACGGCGATCGCCACGATCAGCTTGGTGAAGATGATCGTCGGCCGCTTCAGCGGCTTGGACAGCAGGTACACCACCGAACCGTCGTCGATCTCCGGGCCGATCGCGCCCGTGCCCGCGATGACGCCGATGATCGGCACCATGGTGGCGAGCGCGAGCCCGCCGAGCAGGTCGGACGCCGTCTGGTCGTCGGCGCCGGCGAGGCCGCGCACCACCACGGAGATGGCGATCAGCAGGAGGGGCAGGGCGCCCAGGATGAGGGCCCGGCGGCGGCCGAGCAGGGCTCGATAGGTGAGCCGGGCGACTGTGGGGTCGTACATCTTTCGGCCTCCTACGCCGCGACGAGATACGAGAAGACGGACTCGAGGGACTCGTCGGACGGCGAGACCGTCAGCAGCCGGATCCCGTGATCCCTGGCGACCCTCGGCAACAGAGCGGTGAACCGGCCGAAGTCGACGGCCTGGACGCGCAACGCGCCCTCGGCGAGGTCGACTTCGATTCCGGACGTCGACGGGTCGGCGATCAGCGCGGCCGCGAGGGCGCGGTCGTCGCTGGATCGCACCAGGTAGCGGTGCGGGCGGTCGGTCATCAGACGGCGGATCCTGCGGAAGTCACCGCTGGCCGCGTGCCGGCCCGCGACGACCACCTCGATGTGCCAGGCGAGTTGCTCGACCTCTTCGAGGATGTGCGAGGAGAACAGCACGGTGCGGCCCTCGTCGCCCATGCGCCGCAGCAGGTCCATGAGCTGCATGCGCTGCCGCGGGTCCATGCCGTTGAAGGGCTCGTCGAGCAGCAGCAGCGACGGCTCGTGGACAAGGGCGCTGGCCATCTTCACGCGCTGCCGCATGCCCTTGGAGTACGTGGAGATCTTGCGGTCCTGCGCGTACTCCATTTCGACCGTGGCGAGCGCCTTCTGGGCGGCCTTGGCGCCCAGTCCGTGCAACTCGGCGTTGGCGACGACGAATTCGCGGCCGGTGAGGAAGTCGTACATCGCCTCGCGCTCGGGGACGATGCCGATGTGCTTGTAGATGGCCTCGTTGCGCCAGACCTGCTGTCCGTCGAGGGTGACGGTGCCGGTGGAGGGGGCCAGGAAGCCGCCCATCATGTTGATGAGGGTGGACTTTCCGGCGCCGTTGGGGCCGAGCAGGCCGGTGACGCCGGGGCCGATGGTCATGGTGATGTCGTTGACGGCGACCACGTTGCCGAACCAGCGGGAGACGTGGTCGATGCTGAGCGTGGTCACAGTCCGACCCTTCGGTAGCGGCGCATCAGGAGGCCGTAACTCGCGGCGATGAGGCCGAGCACGACGAGGACGTAGACGGCGCCCTCTCCGTTGGACGGGCCGACGGCGCCCGGGAAGGCGGAGGCGGCGCCCAGGAACGCGGACTGCACACCGTCGATGAGGGTGACGGGCGAGAACAGGCCGATCCAGGGAATGGACCCGGTGCTGTTCTGCGCGTCGGCGATGGCCTGGAGCGTGGAGACGGCGCCGTAGGAGATGGTCAGGACGGCGATGACGGCGGCGATGCCGAAGCCGCGCCGCGGGGTCACCGAGGCGATGACCAGGCCGAGGCCGGCGAAGAGCAGCGAGAGCAGGGCCACGGAGACGAGTCCTTGAGCGAATCCCTTGGTCTGGTCGGCGAAGTCGAGCTTCGCCAGCAGCGCGCCGATGTACAGCACCAGCAAGGGGGCGGCGGTGAGCACGAAGAGCGCCGAGGCCAGCGCGGCGAACTTCGCGCGCACGTAGTCCGCGGTCTCGATGGGCCGCGAGAAGTACAGCGGCACGGTCTTGAAGCGCAGGTCGCGCGAGACGGACTGGGGTGCCTGCGAGGCGACGTACAGGCTGATGACGGCCTGCATGATGATCGCGTAACGCGTGTAGTCGACGGGCAGTTCCTTGGCCTTCGTGGCGACGGCGACCGCGACCATGATGGCCGCGGGCACACACATCACCACGAAGAGCAGCATCGGCAGCACCTTGGACTTCACCGAGCGGCCGAGGCCGTAGGCGCCGCGCAGGGACTGCGAGTAAAGGGAGCGGCGGGCGTAGGCGCGGCCCAGACGGGGCCCGTCGTAGCTGCGGTAGCCGATGTTGTGGATGCGGGTCTGGTCACCCGAGGGGGCGGTGACCGGGTGCTCAACTGCCATGGCCGACGGTCTCCTTCCGAGGCTGGTCGTTGCTGGCGTCGCTGTCCGTGAAGACCTCGGAGATGTGGTGCCTGCGCTGTTCCATGCGCACCAGGCCGAGGCCGAGGTCGGCGACCACGTCCCGGACGACGTCGTACGTTTCCTCGCTCTGCGCGGTCAGCAGCAGAACGTGGCCGGCGCCCGGCAGGCCGCTGTTCGCGTCCAGCACGTCCACCCCGCGGGCGTGCAGCGCCTCGCGGACGGCGCGGGTGCCGTCCGGGTGGTCGTCGGTGTCGGTGACCTCGATCGCGAGGGTGGCCGTGGTCTGCGTGAAGTCGGTGGTGGAGCTGGAGCGCAGGAGCTTGCCACCGTCGACGACGACGACGTGGTCGCAGGTCCGCTCCAGTTCACCGAGCAGGTGGGAGGTGACCAGGACCGAGATGCCGAAGTCGGTGTGGATACGGCGGATGAGCCCCAGCATCTCGTCCCGGCCGACCGGGTCGAGGCCGTTGGTCGGTTCGTCCAGGAAGACCAGCTGCGGGTCGTGGACGAGGGCCTGGGCGAGCTTCACGCGCTGTTTCATGCCGGTGGAGTAGCCGCCGATGGGACGGTAGCGCTCCTCGTACAGACCGACGTGGCGCAGGGTGTCGGCGGTGCGCTCGCGCGCGGCGGTGGGCGGCAGGCCGGACATGCGTGCCATGTGCACGACGAACTCGGTGGCCGAGACGTCGGGCGGCAGGCAGTCGTGCTCGGGCATGTAGCCGACCCGCTCGCGGATGTCGGCGCCCCTGCTCGCGACGTCGAGGCCGAGCACCTCGGCTCGGCCCTCCGTGGCGGGCGACAGACCCAGCAGGATCTTGATCAGTGTGGACTTGCCGGCCCCGTTGGCTCCGACGAGGCCGGTCACACCGGGCCCGACGTCCAGGGAGAGCCGGTCAAGAGCGGTCACCCGGGGGAACCGCTTGCTCAGGCTTTCGGTCGCGATCACAGTCACGTCATCGAAAGTAGTGACGCACGCCACGGAAATCGTCAGACCTCAGAGCCGTCTTCACCTCAGACCTCAGATGTACGGGACCGTAAGGGATGCAGTGCCTGAGAGCTACGGGGCGCTGTCCGGGCTTCTCGACAGGGGCGGGACCGTCCTATTGACGCGGCCTCTAACAACTGTCACATTCGGCGATGCCACGTGACGGACGCGTAGCGCTGTGGACCTGGACCGGATGGCGGGAGACGCCGTTCGTCCTTGATCGGGCGCCGGCGTACGAGGGGTACACGGCAGACAGCGGCTGCCAGGGCGGGCTGCTCGGCGACCTCCGGTGCCGGGGGACGGCCGATCCGCAGACGCACCGGGAGCCGATCCGGCGCGAGGTGGCGCGAGCGGCGGTCGCCGCGCGAGATCTACGGAGGGGAAGACACGTTGCCAGAGGGCGTGCGTGAGCGGCGGGTGCGGACCGGCGGGATCGAGCTGTGCGTGGCCGAGCTGGGGGACCGCGAACAGCCGACGGTCGTCCTGGTGCACGGCTACCCGGACAGCAAGGAGGTGTGGTCCGAGGTCGCTTCCCGACTGGCGGACCGCGGGTTGCACGTGGTGCTGTACGACGTCCGGGGCCACGGTCGTTCCGGCGCGCCGAAGCCGCTGCGGGGCGGGTTCACCCTGGAGAAGCTCACGGACGACTTCCTGGCGGTCGTGGACGCGGTCAGCCCGGACCGGCCGGTGCATCTCGTGGGGCACGACTGGGGCTCGGTGCAGTCCTGGGAGTTCGTGACGGTCGAGCGCACCAGGGGCCGCATCGCGTCCTTCACCTCGATTTCCGGGCCTTCCCTCGACCACTTCGGCCACTGGATCAACAAGCGTCTGGCCAAGCCCACTCCGCGCCGGGTCGCCCAACTCCTCGGCCAGGGCGCCAAGTCCTGGTACGTGTACCTGCTGCACACCCCCGCCCTGCCCGAACTGGCCTGGCGCGGCCCGCTCGGCAAGCGCTGGCCGGGCATCCTGCGGCGCATCGAGAAGGTTCCCGCCGGCGACTACCCGACACCGTCGCTGCCGTCGGACGCGGCGAACGGGGCCTGGCTGTACCGGGACAACGTACGGACCCGGCTGCGCCGCCCGCGTCCCGACGCGTACGCCCACGCGCCCGTGCAGCTCATCACGCCCTCGGCGGACCGGTTCCTGTCCGAGCGGCTGTACGACGAACTGGAGCAATGGGTACCGAGGTTGACCCGGCGCACCCTCCCGGCCGGGCACTGGATCCCGCGCACCCGACCCGACCGACTGGCTTCCTGGATCGACGACTTCGTCACGTCGGTCGAGCGGCAACGGAAGCGCGGGGCAGCGGGAGAGGGGCGGGAGAACGGCGTGGACGGGCCGGTGAGCAAGGCGGCCGACAGCCCGTACGCCGCGCGCTTCGGCGGTCAACTGGTGCTGGTCACCGGGGCGGGCAGCGGCATCGGACGGGCCACGGCGTTCGCGTTCGCCGAGGCGGGAGCACGTGTGATCGCCGTCGACCGGGACGCGGAGAGCGCTGCTCGCACCGCCGAGACGTCCCGGCTGATCGGCGCGCCCGAGGCCTGGGCGGAGGCGGTCGACGTCTCCGACGAGCAGGCGATGGAGCAATTCGCCGCGAAGGTTCACGCGGAACTCGGCGTGGTGGACGTGCTGGTGAACAACGCGGGCATCGGGCTGTCGGGCTCGTTCTTCGACACGACGCCCGAGGACTGGCGCAGGGTCCTGGACGTCAACCTGTGGGGCGTCATCCACGGCTGCCGCCTCTTCGGCCGGCAGATGGCCGAGCGCGGACAGGGCGGTCACATCGTCAACACCGCCTCGGCGGCCGCCTACCTGCCGTCCAAGGTGCTCCCCGCGTACAGCACCTCCAAGGCGGCGGTCCTGATGCTGAGCGAGTGCCTGCGCGCGGAACTGGCAGGCCAGGGCATCGGCGTCACGGCGATATGCCCCGGCCTGGTGAACACCAACATCACCGCCACCGCGACCTTCGTCGGGGTGGACGCGGAGGAGGAGCGACGCCGCCAGAAACGCTCCACGCGCGTGTACGGGATACGCAACTACCCGCCGGAGAAGGTCGCAAAGGCGATTTTGCGAGCGGTGGCGCTCAACGAGGCGGTTGTTCCGGTCACCGTCGAGGCGCGGGGCGCGTATGCGCTGGCGCGTTTCCTGCCAAGGGCGTTGAGGGCACTGGCGCGGCTGGGGCCGTCGCTGTGAGCCGCGGCACGGTCGACGTCCGGCGTCTTTGCGGGAGTTGGGAATCGGGTTGAGCAGGTCTCAGGCTCCCTACCGGAGTTCACCACACGGCCGAGCGTGTCTCCACGTGCCGCCTCGAAGGGCCGCACGGCCTGTCGAACCATGGAAGCCGAACTGGTTGGCTCTGTAGGTCTGTTGGTCGACCATGACAAGCGTCGTCACCTCGGGCTGGGCGGTCTTCCGGTGTAGACAATGCGGGCCGTAGGAGCACTGGTTGGGCCGGAGCGGGCTGTCGGCTTCGTCGCGCCGGCGTCCGAACACGTCGTGCCTGCACGGCCCTCGGACCGCTTGACCACAAGTCGTTCTCCGGCACATGACGTTGGCGAAGAGTGCCGACGCGACGGCCAGTTGTCCACAGAAACGCCAACTTGCCTGTGGATAAGTACAGTTGGTTGTGGATCAAACCTCCCCTCCAAAACGAAATGCGTGATCCGTGTCTCTCACGTCATGCTGAGCGGATGAATGAAAAGGACAGGGACGAGAGACGCACCGTGAAGGTGTCGAAGTACCTCTCGAAGCACCTGCGGCATCAGCCCGAACGCATCGGCCTCACTCTCGACGAGGCCGGCTGGGTGGAGATCGACGAGCTGATCGCGGCATGCTCCGCTCACGGCTTCCACTTCACCCGTGACGAGCTTGACCATGTGGTCGCCGCCAATGACAAGAAGCGCTTCGCGATCGACGGCACCCGGATCCGCGCCAGCCAGGGCCACAGCGTCGAGGTCGATCTGGGACTGCCCCCGGCGACCCCGCCGTCGCACCTCTACCACGGGACCGTGGACCGCTGGCTGGACGCGATCCGGGCCGAGGGCCTGCGGCCCATGAACCGGCATGACGTGCACCTCTCGCCCGACCGCGAGACCGCGACCCGCGTCGGAGCGCGTCGAGGCCGCCCGGTGGTCCTCGCCGTCGACGCGGAGGCCATGCACCGGGACGGCCATGTCTTCCGCGTCAGCGCGAACGGGGTGTGGCTGACGAAGGCCGTGCCTGCGGCCTACCTGCGCTTCCCGGAGCGGCACTGACACAGGCCTTCGGCTGCCGCACCGCGTCTCTCTTCGGCATGATCACAGGTATGGACCATCTCTCCTCCACCGAGGCCGCTGTCGCAGCCCTCCGCGCGATCGCCGCCGAGTACGCGCTCGACATCGAGGTCTCCCATGACATCGGCGCCGACCGGACCTCCCGCCGCACCTCAGCCGGTGTGGGCGTCACCACCGACCCGGACGGCTCGCTGCCGCACGAAGCCTTCGTCGAGCTCGGCGGCCGCCCCAGCGTGAGCGTGCGGCTCTTCCCCGAGGACGACGCCCTGATCACCGTCGACGGCGTGGAGTGCCCCGACATCGACCGCGACGACGTCCCCGCCTTTCTCCGCTCTCTCTACGACGGCCATGCCTGGGTGAAGGTCCGGCGCTTCCCTCCCGGCAACTTCCTGATGGTGCCGCTGCCGCAGGACCGGGTGCACAAGGAATTCATCCTCGTCGGCCTCAGCCCGTGGCTGGGCCGCCGCGCACGGTGACTGTTTCACGTGAAACACGCTCGGCCGCATACGCTCGATGCCATGAATCTGCGCCTGAGCACCGTGATCCTCCCGTACCAGCGTTGGAACCAGGGGGGCCGTTCCGCCTGGACACGGGCCGAGCAGCTCGGTTTCCACACCGCGTACACCTACGACCACCTGTCCTGGCGCACCTTCCGCGACGGCCCGTGGTTCGGCGCGGTCCCGACGCTGACCGCCGCTGCGGCCGTCACCGACCGTCTGCGCCTGGGAACGCTGGTGACCTCGCCGAACTTCCGGCACCCGGTGACCCTCGCCAAGGAACTGATCTCCCTGGACGACGTCAGCGGCGGCCGGGTGACTCTGGGGATCGGCGCGGGCGGCACCGGCTTCGACGCCACCGCCCTCGGCCAGGAACCGTGGACCCCGCGCGAGCGGGCCGACCGCCTCGCGGAGTTCGTACCGCTGCTGGACCGGCTGCTCACCGAGGACTCCGTGTCGTACGAGGGTGACTACTACTCGGCGCACGAGGCGCGGAACATCCCTGGCTGCGTCCAACGCCCCCGGCTGCCCTTCGCGGTCGCCGCGACCGGGCCCCGCGGGCTGCGGCTCGCGGCGCGGTACGGACAGGCGTGGGTGACCACCGGCGACCCCAAGCTGTACGAGGACGGCACTCCCGAGCAGTCGGTTCAGGCCATTCGCGGCCAGGTCGAGAAGCTCACCGACGCCTGCGCCGCGCGCGGGCGGGACGTGCAGGAGCTGGACAAGATCCTGCTCACCGGGTTCACCCCGGACCGCGGCCGTCCGCTGGAGTCCCTCGACGCCTTCGTCGACTTCGCCGGCCGGCACCGGGAGCTCGGCTTCACGGACATCGTGATCCACTGGCCCATCGCCGACTCCGTCTTCGCCACGGACGAGAAGATCTTCGAGCAGATCGCCATGGAGGCCCCGGCACAGCTGCGCTGACCTCGGCATCCGGTCATTCGCGCCCGCCGGGGCCTCGTGTGCGCGGGCTGGCCCACGAGCGTGCGGGCATATGCGGGAGAATGGCCCGGTGACCTCAGCGACTCGACAGCCCGAGACCCCGGCCGCCGCCCTCCCGCCGCGGCTGATCGCCACCGATCTCGACGGCACTCTGCTGCGCGACGACAAGTCGGTGTCCCCGCGCACGGTCGCCGCCCTCGCCGCCGCCGAGGAGGCGGGCATCGAGGTCTTCTTCGTCACCGGCCGCCCGGCCCGCTGGATGGACGTCGTCAGTGACCACGTCCACGGACACGGCCTGGCGATCTGCGGCAACGGTGCGGCCGTGGTCGACCTGCACGGCGGCCCCGGCGCCCATCGGTTCGTGAAGGTTCGCGAGCTGGCGCGGGAGAACGCGCTGGACGCCGTGCGACTGCTGCGGGAGGCGGCGCCCGGGACCATGTACGCCATCGAGCAGACGTACGGCTTCTACCAGGAGCCGGAGTATCCCAAGATGCACATGGAGATCCCCGACACCCTCGCGCCGGCCGAGCGGCTGCTGGCGCCGGACGCGCCCGGGGCCGGTGAGCCGGTGCTGAAAATACTCGCGTTCCACCCCACGATCGACCCCGACGCCTTCCTCACCGTCGCCCGGCTCGCCATCGGGGACCGCGCCAACGTCACCCGCTCCAGCCCCAGCGCCCTGCTGGAGATCAGCGGCCCCGACGTCTCCAAGGCGAGCACGCTCGCCCTGTGCTGCGCGGAACGCGGCATCTCCCACGAGGAGGTCGTCGCGTTCGGGGACATGCCGAACGACGTCGAGATGCTCACCTGGGCCGGCCGGTCGTACGCGATGGGAAACGCGCACCCGGACGTGCTCGCTGCTGCCTCCGGGCGGACCGTCGCCAACAACGACGACGGGGTCGCCGTCGTCATCGAGCGGCTGATCGCCGAGCGGGAGTAGCCACCCCGAGGAACGTCAGTCCTGCTCCCGCTCCACCGGCAGCCACAATTCGGCGTCGGCCTCGGTCCCGTCCGGCGACAGACGGGTGCGCAGGATCTCCGGACCCGGGCGGCCGCGGTACGGATTGGACGGGAACCACTGCGTGTACACGTCCCGCCACAGCTCCTGGATGGCCTGGGGCGCAGCCCCCGAGGCGGTGAAGACGGCCCAGGTGCCGGCCGGGACGGCCAGAGCGGCCATGCCCTCGGGGGCGGCCGCCGACGTGATCACCCCTTGGTAGTAGTCGAGTTCGGTGCCCTCGGCCCGGCTCGGATCCAGGTCGTCACAGACCGCCACCATGCCCTGCGGCTCCTGGTCCGACAGTCTCTCCAGGCGCTCCAGGGTCTGCGGGTCGATCCCGCGTACGAAGTCGATGATCGCCTGGTTCGGTCCCAAGTGCACCAAGGGCACCCGGGCCTTGAGGCCGGCGACGGCGAAGGCCGGCCGGTCAACTACGCGATAACGCATGCTGCTGCTCCCTTCGACGGTGAGGCGGAAGGTCAACCTGGGCTGTGAGACGAGCGCGGCGCCGGTGCGCCGGGCCTCGCCGGGCCCCACGCCGTGCACGGCCCGGAAGGCCCGCGCGAACGCCTCCCCCGAGCCGTAGCCGTAGCGCACCGCGATCTCCAGCAGCGACTCGGCTCCGGCGAGCACCTCGGCGCCCGCGACGGTGAGCCGTCGGCGGCGGATGTACTCCGACAGGGGCATGCCCGCCAGGGCGGAGAACATCCGGCGCAGGTGGTACTCGGAGGTGGCCGCGCCGCGCGCCAACCCCGCCACGTCGATCGACTCGTCGAGGTGACCCTCGATGTGGTCCATGGCCTGGTTGAGCCGCTCCAGCACTACCGGTCTCCTTCCGCTGTTGCGCTCACCACGCTAGGCGGCGGCCATCCTGCCTCACCCGACATCCTGTGCCCGATCGAGTCGGGTGCGCGGGAGGTGCTTCGGCCCGCGGATGCCGTGGGCGGCGGGCGACTCCCCGGGATGCCTGCGGACGCTGGGCGGCTGGGTCGGTACCCCGGACATTCCGTTGGTCTTCTCGGGGAGGTACGCCTGCGGGTGGTCCGCGGTGAGCGTGACGTCGTGCTTCGCGGGCCACCGGCCATGGCACTGGGTGGAGCAACAAGCACGATGCGCCGGTGGCGCGCACCTCCGCTGCCGAAGACCGCGGACCGGGATGTACGCCTCGTCCGGGGTGACCCGGTCGACCACGAAGTGCGGCCGCTGCCGCTCCAACCGCAAGGCACCGCGGCAGTAGCCGACCGGCACCGAGGCCGGTCAACGCTCGTGACCCGCCCGCCCGGCCCCGGTCCCGGTTCCTTTCAAGTCGTACGCCTGGGGGATGCCCCGCCCCGAGGGCTCAGCACGGCACCTGGCACAGGACGGTGGAACCCGCGCCGTCCGTCCGATGCCCGGGCCGTGCGCGCCGTCACCGCCGAGCGCCTCGGCGCGGGGCAAGGGCATCCCGAAGGGTCGCGACGAGGCTCTTGCCGAGCGTTCGGCAGGGCTCGGTGGTCATCGCACAGGCCTCGGCGGTCATCGCGCCCCCACCAGCAGCTCCGCGGCCTCCTCCCGCTCGGCCATCCTCCGCAACGGGCCCTCCGGGGCCACCAGCGCCGCGTACGTCCCCCGCTGCACCACCCGTCCCTCGTCCAGCACGATCACCTCGTCGACCGCCTCGAGACCGGCCAGCCGATGGGTGATGAGCAGGGTCGTCCGGCCCTCGGTGGCGGCCAGCAGGTCCTGGGTGAGGGCGTCGGCGGTCGGCAGGTCCAGATGCTCGGCCGGCTCGTCGAGCACCAGGACGGGGAAGTCGGCGAGCAGTGCGCGGGCCAGCGCGAGCCGCTGCCGCTGCCCGCCGGAAAGCCGGGCCCCGTGCTCACCCACGAGCGTGTCGAGTCCGTCGGGCAGCCCGTCGGCCCACTCCAGCAGCCGGACTCGGGCCAGCACGTCCCGCAGCTCCTCCTCGCCCGCCCCCTTTTTCGCGAGCAACAGGTTCTCGCGGACCGAGCTGTCGAAGAGATGCGCGTCCTGCGCGCACAGTCCGACCAGCCGGCGTACGTCGTCGCCGTCCAGGGCGGACGCGTCCACCCCGCCGAGCGTGTACGAGCCCGCGTCGGCGTCCAGGAATCGCAGCAGCACCTGGGCGAGCGTGCTCTTGCCGGAGCCGGAAGGCCCGACGACGGCGACCCTGCGTCCCTGGGTCAGGGTGAGGTCGGCTCCGGCCAGCGCGTCCCGCTCCTGCCCCGCGTGCCGGGCGGCCAGCCCCCTGAGGACCAGCGGGAAGGGCGACGCGGGCGCCTGACGGGGCCGTTCCGGCTCACGGACGGGATCGGGGGAATCCAGGACCTCGTACACCCGCTCCGCGCTCCTGCGCACCCGCTGACGGTACTGCGCGGCCAGGGGGAGACCCAGAACGGCTTCGAATGCGGCCAGCGGGGTGAGGACGACCACAGCCATGGTCACGCCGTTCAGCCGTCCGTCGGCGACCGCCTGGGCGCCCACGAGTGCGGCGGCCGTGACGGTCAGCCCGGAGACGAGCGCCGTCAGGCCGTCCCCGAGGGCGGTGGCGGTCGCGGCGCGCGAGGCGATCCGGGTGAGCACGGAGTCGGCCGCGCGCACCCCTGCGGCACGGACGGGCAGCGCGCCCGCGACAGTCAGTTCGGCGGTACCGGTGAGCAGGTCGGCCGTGCGGGTGGCCAGCACTCCCCGGGCGGGAGCGAGCCGGCGCTCGGCCCGGCGGGCCACGCCGCCGGTGACCAGGGGAACACCCACCCCGGCCGTCAGCAGCCCGGCGGCGAGTACCGCCCCGGCCTCGGGCAGCAGCCACGCCGTGAACGCGACGGACCCGGCCGAGACGACGACGGCGGAACCGGCGGGCAGCAGCCAGCGCAGCCAGTAGTCCTGGAGGGCGTCCACGTCGGCGACGAGCCGCGTCAGCAGGTCAGCGCGCCGGGCCGAGCGCAGCCCGGCGGGTGCCAGCCGTTCCAGCCGCCGGTAGACGGCGACCCGGGTGTCGGCCAGCATCCGCAGCACGGCGTCGTGCGAGACGAGCCGCTCCGCGTACCGGAAGACCGCCCGCCCGATTCCGAAGGTGCGGGTCGCCGTCACGGCCACCATCAGGTACAGCACCGGCGGCTGCTGCGAGGCCCGCGAGATGAGCCATCCGGAGGTGGCCATCAGACCCACGGCACTGCCGAGGGCAAGGCTGCCGAGCAGCAACGCGAGGGCGAAACGACCCCGTCGGGCACCGGCCATGGCGCGGACCCGGGCGAGCACGCTGCCGCCGCTCACGGCGGGCCCCGTCGCGGACCCACCGGTGACGGTCTCAGCCGCCGCCTCTTCCGGCGGGGCCGAAGGGTCCTTGGGCGCGGACTCCACCGGCGTATGTGTCTCGGCCTCGGCCAGCCGCACCACGCGGTCCGCCACCGCCAGCAGGGCCGGCCGGTGCACGACCAACACAACCGTGCGACCGGCGGCGAGACGCCGCACGGCCGCCACCACCTCCGCCTCGGTCTCCCCGTCGAGCGCGGCCGTCGGCTCGTCCAGCAGCAGCACGGGCCGGTCCGCGAGAAACGCCCTGGCCAACGCCAGCCGCTGTCGCTGCCCGGCGGACAGCCCGGTCCCGTCCTCGCCGAGCACGGTGCCGGCCCCGGCGGGCAGCGCTTCGACGAACTCCAGCGCCCCCGCGTCCGCCAG
Organism: Streptomyces sp. NPDC088157; assembly: GCF_044741545.1. Classification (NCBI taxonomy): domain Bacteria; kingdom Bacillati; phylum Actinomycetota; class Actinomycetes; order Kitasatosporales; family Streptomycetaceae; genus Streptomyces; species Streptomyces sp. NPDC088157. The sequence goes on along the minus strand of NZ_JBIUSU010000005.1, from coordinate 687,485 downwards.
CGCCCGGCGTACGGCCGCGTCGTCTGCGTCGGGACGCGCCAGCCGTACGTTCTCCTCGATCGTCCCGGCGTAGAGGTGCGGGCGCTGTGGCACCCACGCGATCCGGGACCGCCACTGCTCCAGGTCGGCCGCCGCGAGGTCGACTCCCCCGGCCAGCACCCGGCCCTCGTCCGGCCGCACGAAGCCCAGCAGCGCGTTCAGCAGGGTCGACTTGCCCGCGCCGCTCGGTCCGACGAGCGCGACCGTCTCGCCGGGTTCGACGGTGAACGACACGTCCGTGACCGCGTCGGTGGACCGTCCGGGGTAGCGCACGGTCACGTTCTCGAAGGTCACTCCTCCGTCGGACACCACAGCCGTGCCCGACTGCGGGGCTTGCGTCTCCAGCACCGCGAAGATCTCCTCGGCGGCAGCCAGCCCCTCGGCGGCCGCGTGATACTGCGCGCCGACCTGCCGCAGCGGTAGATACGCCTCGGGCGCCAGCACGAGGATCACCAGGCCGGTGTACAGGTCCATCTCGCCGTGTACGAGCCGCATTCCGATCGTTACGGCCACGAGGGCCACCGAGAGCGTCGACAGCAACTCCAGCGCGAACGACGAGATGAAGGCGATCCGCAGCGTCCGCATGGTCGCCTGCCGGTACTCGCCCGTGATGCGCCGGATCGACTCGGCCTGCGCCTTGGCCCGCCCGAACACCTTGAGCGTGGGCAGCCCTGCGACGACGTCCAGGAAGTGCCCGGACAGGCGGGACAGCAGCTGCCACTGCCGATCCATCCGCGACTGCGTGGCCCAGCCGATCAGCATCATGAAGACCGGGATCAGGGGCAGAGTGCCGACGATGATCGCGGCGGACACCCAGTCCTCGGTCACGATGCGCGCGAGCACCGCGACCGGTACGACCACCGCCAGCCCCAACTGCGGCAGGTAGCGGGAGAAGTAGTCGTCGAGGGCGTCCACGCCCCGCGTGGCGAGGGCGACCAGCGAACCGGTGCGCCGGCCACTGAGCCAGTTCGGCCCCAACGCGGTGGCACGCTCCAGCAGCCGCCCCCGCAGCTCCGACTTGACGGCGGCACTCGCGCGGTGCGCGGCGAGTTCGGTGAGCCAGGCGACCGACGCACGGCCGGCCGCCACAGCCACCAACAGCAAGAGGGGGGTGCGCAGTTCGGTGAGGGACAGGCTGTACTGGAAGGCCCCTACCACGACCTCGGCGATGAGCATCGCCTGAGCGATGACCAGGGCCGCTCCGACGACGCCCAGGCCGACGACCGCCGCCAGGAAGAGGCGCGTGGCGCGGGCGTACCGGAGGAGACGCGGGTCGATCGGTTTCACGTGAAACACCCTCTTCTCAAAGAGCGTGTTTCACGTGAAACACGCTCCCACTCCTCATGGGGTGTGTTTCACGTGAAACACACCCCATATCAGACTCAGTGCGTGGCCTCGGCGAGGTGCTGGGTCCCGATCCGCTTGCGGAACACCCAGTAGGTCCAACTCTGGTAGAGCAGCACGAGCGGCGTGGCGATCCCCGCACACCAGGTCATGATCTTCAGGGTGTACGGGCTCGACGAGGCGTTGGTCACCGTGAGGCTCCAGTCCTCGTTGAGCGAGGAAGGCATGACGTTCGGAAAGAGCGTCAGGAAGAGCATCGCCACGGTGGCCACGATGGTGACGCCGGAGAGCGCGAACGACCAGCCCTCGCGTCCCGCCCGGTTCGCCACGAGCGCCGCGAGCAGGGCGCCGACCGCCACGAACAGGGCGGCCAGACTCTTGGCGTCACCGCTGTCGATCTGCGTCCACAGCAGGAAGACGAGGGCGAACACGGCGGTCACAAGCCCCACCTTCAACGCCAGTTTCCTTGCACGTTCCCGGATCTCGCCGACGGTCTTGAGGGCCGTGAACACCGCGCCGTGGAAGGTGAACAGCGTCAGGGTCACCAGACCGCCGAGCAGCGCGTACGGGTTGAGCAGATCCCAGACGGTGCCCACGTACTCGAAGTCGCGGTCGATCTTGACGCCCCCCACGATGTTGCCGAAGGCGACGCCCCACAGGAACGCGGGAAGGAGCGAGGTCCAGAAGATCGCGGTCTCCCAGTTGCGCTGCCAGTTCTCCTCGGGCCGCTTCACCCGGTACTCGAAGGCGACGCCCCGCACGATCAGACAGATCAGGATGAGCAGCAGGGGCAGGTAGAAGCCCGAGAAGAGTGTGGCGTACCACTCGGGGAAGGCGGCGAAGGTCGCGCCGCCCGCCGTGAGCAGCCACACCTCGTTGCCGTCCCAGACGGGCCCGATCGTGTTGATGAGCACCCGCCGCTCGGGCCGGTCGCGGGCGAGCAGCCTGGTGAGGATACCGACCCCGAAATCGAAGCCCTCCAGGAAGAAGTAGCCGGTCCACAGGACGGCGATCAGGACGAACCAGACGTCGTGCAGTTCCATGACTGTGCAGCTCCCTCGGCCTAGTAGGAGAAGGCCATCGGCTTGTCGGCGTCCCGGGAGTCGCCGCCGATCTTCGTGGGCGGGTTGAGGTCGGCCTCGGTCAGCTCGGGCGGGCCGGCCTTCACGTACTTCACCAGCAGCTTGACCTCGATGACGGCGAGGATCGCGTAGAGCGCCGTGAAGACGATCATCGACGTGAGGACCTCGCCCTGGGAGACCCCGGGGGAGACCGCGTCGCGGGTCTGGAGGACGCCGTAGACGACCCAGGGCTGGCGGCCCATCTCGGTGAAGATCCAGCCCCAGGAGTTGGCGATCAGCGGGAAGCCCAGGGTCCAGATCGCCGCCAGCCAGTAGAGCTTGGTGAGCTTGGGGCTGAGCGCCTTGTTCCTGAACAGCACCACGTGCGGGACCTCGTCCTCGCCGACCCTCAGGTGCTGCGGCAGCAGGAACTTCTTGCGGGTGAGCCAGAGTCCGGCCAGGCCGATCGCGAAGGACGACATGCCGAAGCCGATCATCCAGCGGAAGCCCCAGTAGGCGACCGGGATGTTGGGCCGGTAGTCGCCGGGACCGTACTTCTCCTGCTCGGCCTTGTTCACATCGTTGATGCCGGGGACGTACGAGCTGAAGTCGTCGTTGGCGAGGAAGGACAGCAGGCCCGGGATCTCGATGGCGACCTTGTTGTGCCCCTTCTCGACGTCGCCGTAGGCGAAGACCGAGAACGGCGCGGGCGCCTCGCCGTCCCACAACGCCTCGGCGGCGGCCATCTTCATCGGCTGCTGCTTGAACATGACCTTGCCGAGGGTGTCACCGCTGATGGCGGTGAGCATGCCCGCGATGACCACGGTGATCAGGCCCAGCCGCAGCGAGGTCTTCATCACCGGAATGTGCTTCTTGCGGTACAGGTGGAAGGCGGCGATGCCGACCATGAAGGCGCCACCGGTGAGGAAGGCCGCGGACATGGTGTGGAAGACCTGGCTGAGCGCGGTGTTCTGGGTCAGCACGGCCCAGAAGTCGGTGAGCTCGGCCCGGCCCTTCTCCTTGTTGATCCGGTAGCCGACGGGGTGCTGCATCCACGAGTTGGCCGCGAGGATGAAGTACGCCGACAGGATCGTGCCGATCGAGACCATCCAGATGCAGGCCAGGTGGATCTTCTTCGGCAGTTTGTCCCAGCCGAAGATCCACAGGCCGATGAAGGTGGACTCGAAGAAGAAGGCGATCAGAGCCTCGAAGGCCAGCGGGGCGCCGAAGACGTCACCGACGAAGCGTGAGTAGTCGGACCAGTTCATGCCGAACTGGAACTCCTGCACGATGCCGGTGACGACACCCATCGCGATGTTGATCAGGAAGAGCTTGCCCCAGAACTTCGTCGCCCTGAGGTACTTCTCGTTCTCCGTGCGCACCCAGGCGGTCTGCAGCCCGGCGGTGAGGGCCGCGAGGGAGATCGTCAGGGGGACGAAGAGGAAGTGGTAGACGGTGGTGATGCCGAACTGCCAGCGCGCCAGGGTCTCCGGCGCCAGAGCCAGGTCCACGTCGTCACTCCTTACCTCACGCTCGTGGATCACGCTTGTGAAAGCGTTCACATTCACAAGCAAGTATGCCGCACCGATTTTCGATAAGGGAAGGGGGGTCCCCGCTACCTGCGGGAACCCCCCTTCGACCGCCTCCGACCAGCGGAAACCGGTGCGACGGCTCGCTACAGCTCTTCGCGGAACCCCTCTGCGGCCTTCAGGAAGATGTCGTTCGCCTCGGTCTCCCCGATCGTCACCCGCACACCCTCGCCCGGGAACGGCCGCACCACGACGCCGGCCCGCTCACACGCGGCGGCGAAGGCAACCGTCTGCTCGCCCAGCCGCAGCCACACGAAGTTGGCCTGGGTCTCGGGCACCGTCCATCCCTGCGCACGCAGCCCCTCGACCACGCGCAGGCGCTCGCACACCAGGGAGCCGACCCGGCCGAGCAGCGCGTCCTCGGCGCGCAGCGAGGCGATCGCGGCCTCCTGCGCGAGCTGACTCACCCCGAACGGCACCGCCGTCTTGCGCAGGGCCTCCGCCACCGGCTCATGGGCGATGGCGAAGCCGACACGCAGACCGGCGAGACCGTAGGCCTTGGAAAAGGTCCGCAGGACACAGACATTGGGCCGCTTCCGGTACAGCTCCACGCCGTCCGGTACCTCGGGGTCGCGGATGAACTCCCGGTACGCCTCGTCCAGTACGACCAGCACGTCACGCGGCACCCGGTCCAGGAACCGCTCCAGCTCGGCCCGCTTCACGACGGTGCCCGTGGGGTTGTTGGGGTTGCAGACGAAGACCAGCCGGGTCCGCTCGGTGATCGCGTCGGCCATCGCGTCCAGATCGTGCACGTCCCCGGGGGTCAGCGGCACCTGCACGGCCTTGGCGCCGCTGATCTGCGTGATGATCGGGTAGGCCTCGAAGGACCGCCAGGCGTAGATCACCTCGTCGCCCGGGCCCGCCGTCGCCTGGACGAGCTGCTGGGCGACACCGACCGAGCCGGTGCCCGTGGCCAGGTGGGAGGCGGGGACGCCGAACCGCTCGGACAGCTCGTTGACGAGGACGGTGCAGGCCAGATCCGGATAACGGTTGAAGGAGGCGGCCGCCACCGTCACCGTCTCCATCACGCCCGGCAGCGGCGGATAGGGGTTCTCGTTGGAGGACAGCTTGTAGGCCGAGGGACCACCGGCCGCGGCCGGCCTGCCCGGCTTGTAGGTGGGGATCCCCTCCAGCTCGGCGCGCAGCTTGGGGCTCGTCTCGCTCACCGCAGTCCTCCTCGTGACCACCACCGGCTTCAATACTGCTCACCTTATGAGGATTCGGCGCGGGTGCGTACAGGTGGGCAGAGACCGTCACGCCGAAACGGAGGGACCTCCGAGACTTCTGCGGACGAAGTCGCACGAAGGCGTACGCGTCAGGGGGCGCGCTGTACATATATCTACGCGCCGGTAGTGCACTCCGTGGCGCGCATCCCTCGTGCAGGTGAGTTGAGACCTCTTCGAAACATCGGTGCCTCGCCAGGCTCATCCGTGCCGACACGCCACGTCCTGGCATAGGAGCCATCAACTACCTTAATTTCCCAGGCATTTGACCCTCACCAGCCTTGCAGAAACGTGCCTGTCAATGCGTGCATATGCGTCCGCCCTACCCCACCGAATGAGCCCTACTATCGGCTCGCCATGACAGCAGCAGGGAAGCACCAGGTGAGCCGCGCGGAAACCTCACGCCGAGGCAGCCGGCCGGGCCGGGCGGGCATCAGGGACGTGGCCGCCGCCGCCGGAGTCTCCATCACGACCGTCTCCGACGCCCTCAACGGCAAGGGCAGGCTTCCGGACGCCACCCGCCGCCATGTCCGCGAGGTCGCCGACCGACTCGGCTACCGCCCCTCGGCGGCGGCCCGAACCCTCCGTACCGGCAAGTCGGGCCTCATCGGCCTGACCGTGACGACCTACGGGGATGAACCTTTCACCTTCACCGAGTTCGCCTACTTCGCGGAGATGGCGCGCGCCGCCACCTCGGCCGCACTCGCCCGCGGCTACGCGCTCGTCATCCTCCCCGCGACCTCGCGCCACGACGTCTGGTCCAACGTAGCCCTGGACGGCACGGTCGTCATCGACCCCTCCGACCAGGACCCGGTGGTCAGCGAGCTGGTCCGGCAGGGCCTACCGGTCGTCTCCGACGGCCGTCCGGCCGGCGCGCTCCCGGTCACCGCGTGGGTGGACAACGACCACGAGGCCGCCGTCCTCGACATCCTCGAGCACCTCGCCGATGCCGGCGCCCGCCGCATCGGCCTGCTCACGGGCACCACCACCGACACGTACACACACCTGTCGACGAGTGCGTACCTGCGGTGGTGCGAGCGGGTCGGTCAGGACCCGGTCTACGAGGCCTACCCCGCGCACGACCCGTGCGCGGGCGCAGTGGCCGCCGACCGGCTGCTGGCCCGCCCCGACCGCCCCGACGCCGTCTACGGCCTGTTCGACCCCAACGGCACCGACCTGCTCGCCGCGGCCCGCCGCTACGGGCTGCGAGTCCCCGAGGACCTGCTGGTCGTGTGCTGCAGCGAGTCCGCGGTGTACGCCAACACCGAGCCGCCCGTCACGACCCTCTCGCTGAAGCCGCGCCGTATCGGCACAGCGGTGATCCAACTCCTCATCGACGCGATCGAGGGCGAGGAGACGGACCGTCCGGTCGAGCAGGTGATACCGACCGAGCTGTTCGTACGGACCTCCTCCCAGCGGCGTCCCCCTCGGACCACGGTCAGCCCACCACGGGCGCCGGAGGAGAAGTAGCCCGAGCCGCCGCTCCCCACGCACCACGCCCACGCCAGGGCGCGGATCGTCGGGAGCGGCGGCTCGCGGCTTGTCGGAGGGCGGAGGAGCAGAGCGAAGGGGAGGGGAGGTCCGGCCACGGCGGTCGCGGCCGAACGGGCGGTTCGCGTCAACACGAGTCAGCGGGAAGCACGTACGGGCGGTTTCGGGCGGCGCCGGATACGACCGTCGTCACCTCGGCGCCGACCGCCGCGTCGTCCTCGCTCCGACCACCGGAGCCACCCTCTCCACGGCCGACAGCACGTCCCGGCCGAGCCGGCGGAGCCGACGGCGGGGTGGTGTGCGGGTGTGGGCAGGGTGTGCGCCGGGTGAGCGCGGACTGCCGAACCCCGGCCCAATCGGGGCGAAAGCCGCGATGAACTGGAGCCTTGCTCCGATTCACCACCCCTGGGTCATCACACGGCACGATCCGCATTCCTATGATGGACGCACGGCACCGCGGGCCGCTGCGACCAGGCAGCCCGAAGGGTGCAGATGCGGCGCGATGGTGGAGGGGTCTGATGACTCAGGGGGCCGGTCAGGGACCCGAGGTGGAGCGGACGGCGACGTTGCGCGACTTCCGGGTGCCCGCGTACGTCAACGAGACCGGTCCGTACGATCACGGCACAGACCCCGGCAATGCCGCGCCGCCCCTCGAGGAGCCGCTGGAGCATCCGGACGGCTACACGCCCACCCAGCGCGACCTGCCCGTCATCAGCCGGCGCGGCGACACCCTCCAGGTGGCCGTGGACCCGGCGACCGCCCAGGCCCCGCTGCCCGCGACCGGCCCGGGACCGCTGTTCGTCGTCGGCGACGTCCACGGCTACCTCGACGAACTGGTGGCCGCACTCCAGGAGAAGGGCCTGGTCGACTCCGCGGGCAACTGGTGCGCGGGCACCGCCCGGCTGTGGTTCCTCGGCGACTTCACCGACCGCGGTCCGGACGGCATCGGCGTCATCGACCTCGTCATGCGGCTGTCCGCCGAGGCCGCCGCGGCCGGCGGGTACTGCAAGGCCCTCATGGGCAACCACGAACTGCTGCTGCTCGGCGCCAAACGCTTCGGTGACACCCCCGTCAACTCCGGCGCGGGCACCGCCACCTTCCAGGCGGCCTGGCTGCTCAACGGCGGCCAGAAGTACGACATGGACCGTCTCCAGGACCACCACCTCCAGTGGATGGCCCGCCTCGACGCGGTCGAGGAGGTCGACGGCCATCTGCTCGTCCACTCCGACACCACCGCCTACCTCGACTACGGCGACTCGATCGAGGCGGTCAACGACACCGTCCGCGAGACGATCACGCGCAACGACGCGGACGAGGTATGGGACCTGTTCCGCAAGTTCACCAAGCGCTTCTCCTTCCGCGACGAGGGCGGCGCCGACGCCGTGCGCTCCCTGCTCGATACGTACGGCGGCACCCGCATCGTTCACGGCCACAGCCCGATTCCCTACCTGCTGGGCGAAGTCGGCTCCGAGGAGGGCGAGGACAGCGGCGGCCCGCACGTCGAGGGGCCGCACGTCTACGCGGACGGGCTGGCCATCGCGATGGACGGTGGCGTGACGATGGCCGGAAAACTGCTGGTCCAGCAACTGCCCCTGGAAGTTTGAGCATTTCCGGGGCAGAAGTTCCCCACTTCGGGCCCGTCGAAGACACCGCAGGCCAAGGGCCAATTTCGGCAAACCCCCTGTCACCCCATGCCGTCGCCGCTCTACCATCGGGTTATCCGTAGCAGGCTCCCCTCCGTTTCTGCCCGACGGCTCGTTGGCATGCGAGCCCCAAGCCCTACGGAGCATCGGGGGATGCAGATGAACAGCGTTCCGCAGCACCTGAACAGCGAGGACCGCCAAGAGTACGAGCGGATCCTCGACGAGGCGCTGCGCTCCGCCCCACACCACCCGGAACTGGCTGCTGTCGGACAGCGGCTCAACCCCGAACAACTGCGCACCATGGCACTCAACGCCTCCGCACTCATCACGGTGGCGGCGGCGGCCGAGTACCAGCACTACGTGAAGGTCCGCGAGGAACTGCGCCATCCCGCGCCGTCCACCCCGTCGTCCGAGACCGGCTCCGCGGAGCCGGGCGCGGCCGCGATGGGGCTCGCCACCACCGTGGGGGAGGCGGCCCAGGCCGCCGAGGCCGCCGGGGCGGGCGCCGTCGCCGCCGTCCTCACCCCCGTTCTCGCCGGGACCGCCGCGGTGATCTTCCTGCTCGTCGGCTACATACTCAGGGTGCTCGACCCCGAGCAGGCGTTCGCCCGGACCATGCTGGCCGCCGGCTGGACGTTCGGGGCCGTGGCCGTGGCCGCGATCCTCGTCGCCACCGTCGCGCTGCTGCTCACGGCCCTGCGCAACCGGCCCTCCCTGGAGGCCGGACCGTACAGCGAACTGAGCGAGGAGGTCGACCAGGCCAGGGAAGCCTGGCGAGAAGCCCTGCTGGAACGCGGCATCCTGCCGTTTCTCCGGGAGGCTCTCGCCGATCCCGGCACGGCGACCGCCCTGCACACCGCCCCGGCCCCACCGGCTCCCACGGGCCGCCTCCCGAAGATCGGCTACGACCGTCCGGGCTTCAGCAGCCCGGACGACGGCCGCTCGACCGGTCCGCGCCCGAGCTTCAGCAGCCCGGACTACACCAGCCCGGACTTCGGCGGCCCGGAGCACCAGCCGGAATAGGCACTCGGCTTGCGCCCCCACGGACCCACCGAGGGAAGCGCAAGCCGTACGCCCCCACCCACACCGGCCGCCTGCGCCGGGCGGCCCGGGTGCGGAGGCCACCCCGCAGTAAAGGCTGCGGCTCTGATGCTGTGCTGTGCTGCCTTGAACTGCCGTGTGCTGCTCGGGATCACCGGTTCGGGGAGCTGCGGTCGTACGTCGGTCAGAGGATGCCCGCCCGGCCGGCTGCCGTGATCCAGTCGGGGAACTCGGACAGCAGCCGGTCGTAGAGCTCCTGGTCCGGGACGGTACTGACGTCGTCCACGGCGAAGAACCCCACATTGTCGACGCGGCGTCCGGGCAGTGTGTCGAACCTCTCCAGGACCCCGTAGTCCGACCGGCCGAGCCCCACGAACTGCCAGAAGATCGGCTCCTCGACCGCTGCCCGCAGCTCCCGCTCGATCGCTGCGTCGCGGTAGACCCCTCCGTCCGAGAAGAACAGCACCAAGGTCGGTACGGTCGCCGGATTCTCCCGCACATACGATCTGACCTGGGCGATCGCCTTCTGCTCCTCGTTCTGGATGCCGACCGTGCGCATGTCGACCTGACCCGGTTCCATCCCCCTGCGGGGCTTCTTGCTACGCCGGAACAGACTCATCTCACCCACCCGCACATGCAGCCGCAGCCACTCGGGGAGTTCGCCCAACCGGAGATCGGGCAGGCGGGCGGACTCGCTGGCGAACGTCCAGGCCTGCATCTCGCCGTCGTCGTCGAGCTGAGCCGCCACGGCCGCCATGCGTTCCACGACGTCCGCCACGACTCCCCGCGAGTACAGGAAAGCCATGGACCCGGAGGCGTCCAGGACGAGCACGACCCGCGCGCTGATTCCCACCGCGCCACGCTTGCTCAGACTGACAGCGACCTGCTCCTTGCGCAGGGACAACCGCTTGCGCATGTCGACGGGAAGCCGCTCCTCCCCCTTGGTCAGACGGGCACCCGCCGGTCGGCTGACCGGAGGCGCGGCGATGGCCGGTGGGCTGAGCGGAGGAGACGTCGGCGGAGTGAGCGCCGGTGACGTCGGCGGAGTGAGCCCCCGTGAGCTGAGCGGAGGTGCGCTCAGCGACGTGGCTGCCTCCTCCGGCTCCTCGTCGACCGTGATCCCGAAGTCCGTGGCCACCCCCGCCAGCCCGGAGGCGTACCCCTGTCCGACCGCCCGGAACTTCCAGCGCCCCTCGCGCAGGTACAGCTCGCCGGCGATGAACGCCGTCTCCGTGTCGGCCTGCATCTCGAAGCGCGCCACCTCGGAGCGCCCGCCCGTGCCGAGCAGTCTCAGCGTCAGGCCGGTCACCTGGCCGAAGGCCCCGCCGTCGGCCGACGCACACAGCACCACCCGCGTGATGGCGCCCTCCAGCGAGCGGAGATCCACCTGGACGGTGTCGGTCATGACACCGGCATCGCTCCGCTTGCCGATGTGTCGCACGGCGCCGGACGCGTGCAGCGGCTGGTTGTAGAAGACGAAGTCCCCGTCGTCACGAACCCGTCCGTCCTGCGCCAGCAGCAGCGCCGAGGCATCGATGTCCGGTGCGCCCACCCCCTCCGCCCAGCTGAGTTCGACCAGTACGTCGGGCGCGTCGACCGGCAGATTGGCACCCTTGCTCATGGATCGCGCTGTCATGGAGGCAAGTCTGCCGAGCCGGCGTCCGAAGGCAACCGAATGAGCGCGATGCTCTCCTCCTGGGCGACCGCCAGGAGCGTGCCGTCAGGGCTCAGTGCCGCGACCGGTGTCGGTATGTGGGTGACTCCGTAGGCCCCCTCGCAGCGGGACACCTGCACCTCGGGCCATTCCGCCGGCACCTCACCGGTCCTGACGTCGATCAGCCGAGGATGCCCGTGCAACGAGAGGACGCGACCGCCCCCGGCGAGCAGCGTGCCGACCTCGAAACCGACAGAGCTCCGATGCAGCCACTGGCGACGGGACAGCGACCACACTCCGATCCGGCGGGGTCCGAGGCCGAGGCCCTCCTCGTTTTCGAGGAAGTCCTCTCCCGTCGCCACCGCCAGCCGGTCGTCGTCGAGCCAGCATGCCGAGACCACCTCGGCATCGATCCCCGACTGCCTCGGCAGCACCCCCTCGCCGTCCAGTACGGCCGGGTCTGCCAGGGCGCCCTCCAGGTCGAAGACCTCGACGATTCCGTACGGATGCCACACCCAGCCGGCCACGAGCAGATGTCTGCCGTCCCCGGTCACCGACAACCGGGATTGGAACACGTCCCTCGCTTCGCGCGCTCCCCCGGTGAGCCGCTGTCCTGACGCCACGTCCTCGATCTGGAGCACGCCGTACTCCTGCGGGCAGTGGACCAGGATCTCCCGACCGTCCCCCAGGACTCCCAGAGCCACGGGGTAGTCGAACTCCTCGAAGTGGTAGGGGTCGCGGGTCAGTTCACGAAGGGGGCGTGTCCCCTCCAGAACCAGCGCGCCGGCTCCCCGTTCGGCGTACACGACGCTGTACCGGCCGGACGGCGAGACGACGCACCTGTCGAATCCATCGGATCCGTCCCATCCGCCGGGACCGACGAGCCCCGGTCCGTGACTGGTGGCCGTCCGGCGCTGCACACCGTCGGAACTCCACGCGCGGCCGCCCAGCACATCCACCAGCTCACCGCCCTGCCAGACCAACGACCGGACCGGCGCCGTCACTTTCAACAGCTCCAAGGTCCCTCTCCCCCCGACAACAACACCGACGTTCTCCCCCTTGATGACGGCGGCTCAGGACGCTGTCCCCGGTGTCGAACCTGAGGGGACAGCGCCGATCCGGACGTCAGTCAGCCAGCGGCAGGTACACCCGGTTTCCGCTCGCCGCGAACTCCTTCGACTTCTCCAACATGCCCTCCGCGATCTCTTCCGCCGAGGCCCCGTCCGCCGCCCCGGCGCCGAACCGCTCGTTGATGCTCTGGCTGATCTTCATCGAGCAGAACTTCGGCCCGCACATCGAGCAGAAGTGCGCCGTCTTCGCCGGCTCCGCCGGGAGTGTCTCGTCGTGGAACTCCCGTGCCGTGTCCGGATCGAGGGCGAGGTTGAACTGGTCCTCCCAGCGGAACTCGAAGCGGGCGTCGGACAGCGCGTCGTCCCATTCCTGCGCACCGGGGTGCCCCTTGGCGAGGTCGGCTGCGTGGGCTGCGATCTTGTAGGTGATGACGCCGGTCTTGACGTCGTCACGGTTGGGCAGGCCCAGATGTTCCTTGGGCGTGACGTAGCAGAGCATGGCCGTGCCCCACCAGGCGATCATCGCGGCGCCGATACCGGAGGTGATGTGGTCGTACGCCGGCGCGACGTCCGTGGTCAGCGGGCCGAGCGTATAGAACGGAGCTTCATCACAGATCTCCTGCTGAAGGTCGATGTTCTCCTTGATCTTGTGCATCGGGACATGTCCCGGGCCTTCGATCATCGTCTGAACATGGAAACGCTTCGCGATCCGGTTGAGTTCCCCGAGTGTCCTCAACTCCGCGAACTGCGCGGCGTCGTTGGCGTCCGCGATGGAACCCGGACGCAGCCCGTCGCCCAGCGAGTACGTGACGTCGTAGGCGGCGAGGATCTCGCAGAGTTCCTCGAAGTTCTCGTAGAGGAAGGACTCCTTGTGGTGCGCGAGGCACCAGGCCGCCATGATCGAGCCGCCGCGCGACACGATGCCGGTCTTGCGGTTGGCGGTGAGCGGAACGTACGCCAGGCGGACACCGGCGTGGACCGTCATGTAGTCCACGCCCTGCTCGGCCTGCTCGATGACGGTGTCCTTGTAGACCTCCCAGGTCAGTTCCTCGGCGCGGCCGTCGACCTTCTCCAGTGCCTGGTACAGCGGCACCGTGCCGATGGGGACGGGGGAGTTGCGCAGCACCCATTCGCGGGTGGTGTGGATGTTGCGACCCGTCGACAGGTCCATGACCGTGTCGGCGCCCCAACGCGTCGCCCAGGTCATCTTCTCGACCTCCTCCTCGATGGAGGACGTCACTGCCGAGTTGCCGATGTTGGCGTTGACCTTCACCAGGAACCGCTTACCGATGATCATCGGCTCGATCTCCGGGTGGTTGACGTTGGCCGGCAACACGGCACGGCCCGCCGCGATCTCCTCGCGCACCACCTCGGGAGAAACGTTCTCCCGGATGGCCACGAACTCCATCTCGGGAGTGATCTCCCCCCGGCGTGCGTACGCGAGCTGGGTGACCGCCTCGCCGTCCCGACTCCGGCGCGGCAGACGCGGGCGACCTGGGAAGACCGCATCGAGGTTGCGCAGACCGCCGCGCGGTGAGGTGTGCTTGACCCCGTCGTCCTCGGGGCGGACAGGACGACCCGCGTACTCCTCGGTGTCGCCCCGGCCGATGATCCAGTTCTCGCGCAGCGGCAACAGGCCCCTGCGGACGTCTGTGTCGGCGAGTGGATCGGTATACGGGCCGGATGTGTCGTACAGCGTGACCGACTGCCCGTTGGTGAGATGCACCTGACGGACCGGCACCCGTACGTCGGGGCGAGCGCCCTCGACATAACCCTTGTGCCAGCCGATGGACTTCCCGGCCTCCGATGCGTTCGCGTCGACCCCGCTGTCGCTGGTCGCGTTCTGCGTGAAGGCAGGCGTGCGTGCGTCCTTGTTGGTCATGAGACCTACTCCCTACGCCGGCATTACCCGGTAACAGGTTCGGCGGTCGACGCAGCGGCTACCGCCTGCCGACGTTTCATGTGAAACATCACTCGATAGGAGAGACGTTCCACGTGAAACATCGCGAAGACGGAGGTCAGCGCCCTCTCAGCCCGGTGCTCCGAGCTCCCGCGTGTGCAAAGGTTGCCTCCACGCTAGCGTCAATTCTGGCGCGGTGAACAGAGGGCCCCTGTCGTTCTTGCGATGATCGGTCGGTGACCACGACACACCAGCCTCCGTACCCGCCGCCTGAACCACCCCGCCGACCGGGCGCCGGCGACGGCCCCGGCAATGGCTCCGGCAATGGCTCCGGCAATGGCTCCGGCAACGGGTCCGGCAGCGGCCCGAGGGACGATCGCGACTTCAGCCACGGTCACGATCACCCGCGTGGTTCCGGCCAGGGTCCGGGCTACGCCGGTGGGCTCGGCGGCCTGAGGCGTGTCGGAACCCCGAGTGGTCAGGCACCGCGCTCCGGCGAAGGCCCGGGGCCCGGATCGGCGCCGGGGCCAAGATCGGGGCCGGCAGGGCCAGGACCGGGGCCAGGAAACGACCGCGGTCACGGAAACGGGCAACGGCCCGAGAACGACCGGGAACGCGGAAGCGGGCAGGGACCCGGGAACGACCAGGGATACGGAAGCCGGCAGGAGTACGGGACCGGCCCCGCACGCAGGCAGGAGTACGGGGCCGGTCCTCGTCCCGGGCCGGGTACCGGTGCTGGGCCGGGTCCCGGTGCCGGCCCTGGGGACGGATATGGCTTCGACCGCGAACACGGTCATGAGATGAGCCACGACGGTGGTCATGGTGGCGGCCCCGGTGACGGTCCCGGCGTGGGACACGGCGGCGGTCACGGCGAGGGTCCGCGGGGCGGAGACGGCTCCGGTTCAGGTGGCGGGCACGGACATGCGCACGGTCACAGCCACAGCCACGGCCCGGCCACCCCCGTCTCCCGGCACTTGCGCAAGGTCATCGCGGCCATCCTCATCCCGTTCGGTGCCGCGGTGCTGGTGGGGCTCGTGGTGCTGTGGCCCGGCGGCGCCCCGGCGCACGAGCGCACCGGAGTCGGCTTCGACCGGCAGACCCAGCAGGCCACCGTCACCAAGGTGGTGAGCGTGAGCTGTGCGTCGGTGAACGCCTCGGGCGACGCTCCCACCGGCGACACCTCCACGGCCGAGGGCTCATCGGCGCAACAGCAGGCGAGCGGTACCTGCAAGCGGGCGACGATCCGCGTGGACACCGGCAGCGACAAGGGCCGTACGTTCACCGAGATCGTCCAGCCGGACCAGTCACGGCAGTTGGAACAGGGCGAGAAGGTCGTGGTCGCCTACGAGCCCTCCGCGCCGAAGGACCTCCAGTACTCGGTCACCGACGTGAACCGTCGGATCCCCATGACGGTCCTGGCCCTCATCTTCGCGGCCGCCGTCGTGGTCGTCGGGCGGCTTCGGGGGGTCATGGCACTGGTCGCGCTGGCCATCAGCTTCATGGTGCTGAACTTCTTCGTCCTGCCCGCGATCCTCCAGGGATCGAACCCGCTCGTCGTGGCCGTGGTGGGATCGAGCGCCATCATGCTGATCGCCCTGTATCTCTGTCACGGCCTCTCGGCCCGCACATCCGTCGCAGTGCTCGGCACCCTGATCTCGCTGCTGCTGATCGGCATCCTGGGTTCGCTGTTCATCGACTGGGCCGCGCTGACCGGCAACACGGACGACAACACCGGCCTGATCCATGGCCTGTACCCGTCGATCGACATGAGCGGCCTGCTGCTCGCCGGCATCATCATCGGTTCGCTCGGTGTCCTCGACGATGTGACGGTCACTCAGACGTCGGCGGTCTGGGAGCTGCACGAGGCCAACCCCTCGATGGGCTGGCGCGGCCTGTACCGGGCCGGCATCCGTATCGGCCGCGACCACATCGCGTCCGTGGTCAACACGCTCGTCCTCGCCTACGCCGGTGCCGCGCTGCCGCTGCTGCTGCTCTTCTCGATCGCGCAGAGCAGCGTGGGCGCCGTCGCCAACAGCGAACTGGTCGCCGAGGAGATCGTGCGCACGCTGGTGGGCTCGATCGGCCTGGTCGCCTCCGTGCCCGTCACCACGGCCCTGGCGGCCCTGGTGGTCTCCGCCGACCGGTCAGGCCCTGCGAAGGCGCCCTCGGTGGCCCGCGAAGCGGTTCCTGCGGCTCCGTCGGGAACGACGGCCGCACATACCCCCCAGACCCGGGGCGGCCGGGGCCGACGGCGCAAGCGCTGAGGCGGACGTAGCGCGGAGCAGAGGCGAGAGGGCGCCCGAGTGCCGGGAATCCGGCTGACCCGGGCGCGCCCCACTCTCCCGACCGGAACACTCGAGCGGGCCGGCGCCGCTCCTGGAAGGCCTCCAGGAGCCTCGAGAAGCCGTGCAGGCGCCCGCCTCGGCTGAGAAGAAGCGTTCCTGCACGACACCGACCACGGCGGAGCGTTCCACCACCACTCGCCGCCACTCATCGCCATCACGTCAGCCGGCGCTCTGCTCCTCCGCAAGGATCCGGTCCAGCGCCTCGTCCAAGTGCGTGTCGAAGTCCGCGAGTGCACCCTCCTGGCCCAGTGGGACCAGCTTGTCGGTGCGGTCGAGGAACGCGACGAGCGGGGCCGCCGAGGAGCGGAACAGCGCTTGGTCGGCGCCGACCTGAAGCCGGATCAGGACCTCCCCCAGCACGTCGGTGTCCACCGGCGAGACGCGGACGTCCCCTTCGCCGCACGGCCTGCCCACCCCGTCGATGAGCAGCTCGCGCCCGAAGGCCCAGGTCACCGGGGCATCGCCGGGCAGGTGGAACGTCAGTCGCACCGCGTAGGGATCGCACGACTCGTAACCCAACTCCACCGGGATGCGGAACGAGAGCTCTTCGGACACGAGGAAGCTCATCATGACCTCTGCCTGTACTGCCTGCACGGACTCGCGCATCGCCTTACCCCGTCATTTGCCGCCGACTGGCCGGGAATGGACCTTCTGACACTGCACGCATCTTGCTGAACGTACACAACAGATCACAAGGAGTGAGTTTTCAGATACTGATAGAGATCGCCAGTGATCCCAGCAGCCGTCCGACCTCGCTCTGCAGTTTGCGGGCCGCGGGCAGCAGCCGGTCGGCATGATGGGCGGGGAGGGAGATGGCCATCGTGGCCGCCGTGGTGCCCACGGTGATCGGGATGGCGGCACACACCGTCCCGACCGCGTACTCCTGCCGCTCGACCACCGGTTCCATACGCCGCATCCGTTCCAGGCGCCGCAGCAGACTGCGGTCGTCACGCACGGTGTACGGCGTGATCGACTGCACCGGGTAGCGGGCAAGGTGGTCCCGGCGGGTGTCCTCGTCCAGCTGGGAGAGCAGGCACTGCCCGATGGCGTGCGCGTGTCCGGTCTCGCGGAAGTCGGCCCACTCCTCGACCGCCGGATTGCCCGGAGTGTCGGAGACGCACATGATCTCGATCTCGCCGTCCCGGTACCTGGCGTAGTAGACGGGCACACCGATCGAATCGCGCCACTGGGCGAGGGTGTCGGCGACGGTGCTGCGACGTTTCTGCGCGGCTCCGCTCGTACCGAGCCGCTCGGCCGCCTCGCCGAGGAAGAACAGCCCTTTTTCCCGGCGCAGATAGCCCTCGTGCACCAGGGTGCGCAACAGGTGGTAAGCCGTGGGCAGCGCGAGGCCGGTCTCGCGGGCGAGTTGTTTGGCCGGAGCCCCGAATTCGTGCTCCGCGACGGATTCCAGCAGGCGCATGGCGCGCTGGACGGAGCCGATCAGGGTGGCCGCCGGGTGTGGATGCTCGGAGACGGCCGTGTTCGGCGGGCGTTGCAGCGGGGGTGCGGAGGAACGCGGCCGGGTGGGGGGTGCGTACGGTTCTGCGGATGCGGTGTCAACCATGGCCAAGGGTCACTCCCGAAGCGCGAGGGGGCGGCCCGTGCGGGGAACACGGGAGGGGGGTACGCCACTCGCGGGGTCGTCCCCGCGACGAGTTCCGGACTTTAACCGCCTGCCACCGCTTGCAGACGGCCTGTCGGGGAAACTTCCCCCGGCCGAGGGAACCGGTGATTCCTGTTACCGATCACCGGCCTCCCGCACCGCTCACCAGTCGCTGCGCGACGAGGAACTCGACGTGAACTTCCTTACGACGTAGACCAGTCCGCCGACCAGCGCCACGAAGACCAGCAGCTTGAAGAGCAGGCCGATCACGAACCCGACGACGCTGGCTATCAGGCCGCCGAACACGACCAGGGCGATGACCGGCACCGCGACCCACTTCACCCACCACGGCAGTCCCGCGAAGATCTCTCGCATCGCCCTTGTCCTCATCCTCTTCGGTCGATGTCCGGCACCCCTGTCGGGCCGGAACGTTTCGATGTCCTGCCGTCGATGCTAGGGCCGTAGAGGGGCCCGACGGGGGCCTCGCGCCCCTTGTCCTTCCCTGACCGAACCCCTAGGGAACCCCGAGACCGCTGGTCGACCGCCAGTCGGAGACGCTCCTGACGGAGGGCTTCAGCCCTCGGCCGGCGAGAACACGACCAGGACCCGCAGGTCCTCGCTGATGTGATGGAACTTGTGGGCGACCCCGGCCGGGACGTACACCACGCTGCCACGCGCCACCTGAGTGGTCTCCAGACCGACGGTGATCGAGGCGCGCCCGCTCACGACGAAGTACACCTCGTCCTGGTTGTGCGGGTTCTGCGGATCATGTGCGCCCGCGTCGAGCGCGTACAGCCCGACCGACATGTTCCGCTCACGCAGAAACTGCAGGTACGCGCCATCGTTGGCGGCTCGTTCCGCCTCCAGTTCATCCAACCGGAATGCCTTCATCGACCTTGTCCGCCCTCGTCCGGTGCTCGTTCGCGATCTCTCTGCCACGATCAGACACATGAAGAATTTCGTAGTCAAGACGATCGCCAACGCAGGCGCCCTGGCGGTCGCCGTCTGGCTGCTCGACAAGATCACTCTGACCGGTGACAGCACGGGCAAGAAGATCGGCACCCTCATCGTCGTCGCACTGCTTTTCGGCCTGGTCAACTTCTTGGTCAAGCCGATCCTCAAGGTGCTGACCTTCCCCTTGTTCATCCTCACGCTCGGCCTGATAACCCTGGTGGTCAACGCCCTGATGCTGCTGCTGACCTCATGGCTGGCAGACAAGCTCGACCTGAGTTTCCACGTGGACGGCTTCTGGACAGCGGTGCTCGGCGGTCTGATCATCTCCGTCGTCTCCTGGGCACTCAACGTCGCCATGCCCGACGGCGATTGAGCCTGCGATGACCTACCGCGTCTGTTTCGTCTGCACCGGCAACATCTGCCGCTCGCCGATGGCCGAGTCGGTCTTTCGCGCGCGCGTGGGCGACGCCGGCCTCGACGGGTTGATCGACGTCGGCAGCGCCGGCACGGGCGACTGGCACGAGGGCGAGAACGCCGATCCGCGCGCACTCTCGGTCCTGGAGGAGCACGGATACACCCTCGCCCACACGGCCCGGCGCTTCGAGCCGTCCTGGTTCGCCCGCCTCGACCTGGTGATAGCCCTCGACTCCGGCCATCTCGAGGCCCTGCGCCTCCTCGCACCCACCGAGGAGGACGCGGCGAAGGTACGGCTGCTGCGGTCGTACGCCCGCCCGTCACCCGACCACCCCTCGACGCGTTCTCCGTTCGCCCCCGCCGGTCCGGCCGACGAGGACCTCGACGTCCCCGACCCCTACTACGGGGGCCGCAACGGCTTCGAGGAGTGCCTTGAGATGGTGGAGGAGGCGAGCACCGGCCTGCTCGCCGCCGTACGTGACGACGTGGAAGGACGAGTGGCATGAACGAATCCACCGAGGGAGAGCTCCCCGCGGGCCCCGGCGAGGGGACGCGCGCGGTGCGGGCGGGGTTGCCCGAGCCGGTGAAGCACGAGCCGACCCTCCCCGGTCCGGTGTTCGCAGCGCACTTCCACCTGCCGGGCGAGCCCACCGGCCCGTACACCTACGGCCGTGACGAGAACCCGACCTGGACCCATTTGGAACAGGCCATCGGTGAGCTCGAGGCGCCGGGCCGGGACGGCGTCGAGACGCTCGTCTTCGCTTCCGGCATGGCCGCCATCTCGTCGGTGCTGTTCTCACAGCTGCGGGCCGGGGACACCGTCGTGCTGCCCGACGACGGCTACCAGGTGCTTCCACTGGTGCGCGCGCAGTTGGAGGCCTACGGCATCGAGGTACGTACCGCGGCGACCGGCGGCGATGCCCAGCTGGACGTCCTGGACGGCGCGAAGCTGCTGTGGATCGAGACCCCGTCGAACCCCGGGCTCGACGTGTGCGACATCCGGCGGCTCGTCGAGGCGGCACACGCGCGTGGCGCCCTGGTGGCCGTGGACAACACGCTCGCCACCCCGCTCGGGCAGCGTCCGCTGGCACTCGGCGCCGACTTCTCGGTGGCCAGCGGCACCAAGCAGCTCACGGGCCACGGCGACGTCCTCCTCGGCTACGTCACCGGGCCGGCCGGTGAACCGATGACGGCCGTACGGCGCTGGCGCAAGATCGTCGGGGCGATCCCCGGGCCCATGGAGGCCTGGCTCGCGCACCGGTCGATCGCCACGCTCCAGTTGCGCGTCGAGCGGCAGAGCGCCACCGCCATGGCTGTGGCCGAGGCGCTGCGGGGGAGGCCCGAGGTGAGCGGGCTGCGGTACCCGGGGCTGCCGGACGATCCGTCGCACAAGGTCGCCTCGCAGCAGATGCGCCGCTACGGGTGCGTGATCTCCTTCACGCTGTCCACGCGCGCGCGTGCCGAGCGCTTCCTCGAGGAACTGCGGTTCGTGGAGGAGGCGACGAGCTTCGGCGGAGTGCGCTCCACGGCGGAGCGGCGCGGGCGCTGGGGCGGGGACGCGGTGCCGGAGGGCTTCATTCGGCTGTCCGTCGGTGCCGAGGATCCCGAGGACCTGGTGCCGGATGTGCTGCGGGCACTGGAGGAGTCGGCACGGTGACCGCCTCGAGGAACCCCGAGGGCGGTCCCGCCACGCACAACGGACGGTCCGAGCCTCCCCCCTCGTGGCTCGGACCGCCCTCGGTTCCGCACGCGAAGAACCGCGCGAACAAAGCTAGTTGACTCTGTGTCAGTGTCCAATCACAGTAGCGACAGAGACCTATCGACATATTTATAGTTGGGCCCTGCCCCGGAGCTGGAAGAAGGGCAGGGAAGAGGGAGGACGCTCCATGGATCTGGCCTTGCTGCGGACCTTCGTGACCGTGCACCGGGCCGGCTCCTTCACTCGCGCAGCCGCTCTGCTGGGCCTGTCCCAGCCGGCCGTCACCTCGCAGATCCGCACGCTGGAGCGGCAGCTGGGCCGTCCGCTGTTCCTGCGGCAGGCCCGCGGCGTGACGCCGACGAGCATCGGCGACGAGCTCGCCCACAAGGCCGCGCCCCATCTCGACGCCCTGGTGGAGATCGCCGAGACCGGCCTCGACGACGACTCCACCGGGCGGACACTGCACCTCGCCGGGCCCCCCGAGTTCACCGCCGAGCGGGCCCTTCCCGCCCTCACCGAGCTGGCCGGCGGCGACGGACAGGGGTTCGCCCTGCGTGCCTCCTTCGGAAACGCCGAGGAGGTCCTGGAGGGCCTGTCCGCCGGGCACCACGACCTGGCCATCAGTACGGCCCGACCGCGCGGGGCACTGCTCACGGCCACTCCGCTGTGCGACGAGGAGCACGTCCTGGTCGCCGCCCCGCAGTGGGACGAGCGCATCGACTCCGGGAAGCTGTGCCGCAAGGGCGCTTCCGCGCTGGAGAACCTCCCGGTCGTCGAGGTCCACGAGTCGCTGCCCCTGGTCTCCCGCTACTGGGCCTCCGTCTTCGACTCCCGCCCCGCCGCCTCGGGCACCGTCATCGTTCCCGACCTGCGCGCGGTCCTCGCGTGTGCTGTCGCGGGCGCCGGTCTGGCGGTCCTGCCCCGCTATCTGTGCGCTGCCGCTCTCGAACGCGGTGAAGTCGTCGAGCTGCACGAGCCGGCCGTGCCACCGCTACGGACCTACGTCCTGGTGGTGCGCACCGGAACGCTGGCGATGCCGCATGTCGCGCGGGCCCACGAGTGGCTGCTGGGGGCGGCCGCCGCTTGGTACTGACCCCTGTTTTCGATCGGTTGCGCGGAATGATCTCGTCCGGGGACATCTCGCGATGTTTCACGTGGAACCAGCGGGGCCACATTTCTCCCATGACCGTCCGACCCGTGGTCAAGCGCACCGCACGAGCCGTCCTGCTGGACGGCGACAACCTGATCCTGATCAAGCGCACCAAGCCCGGTGTGGATCCCTACTGGGTCACGCCCGGCGGTGGGGTCGAACCGGATGACTCGACCGTGGTGGACGCCCTGCACCGCGAGGTGTACGAGGAGCTCGGCGCCAAGATCGCTGACGTGGTGCCCTGCTTCGTCGACACCGTCGAGCACATCGGTGCGGACGGGGGTTCGACCGGCGTAAAGGTGCAGCACTTCTTCGTCTGCCGTCTGGAGTCGATGGACCCGGCCCTGCGGCACGGCCCCGAGATCGAGGAACCCGCCGGCGAGTACGAAATCGTCCGCGTGCCGTTCACTCGGGTCGGGATCGCCTCCGTCCACCTCGTGCCACTGTCTCTGCGGCACTATCTCGACGGCAACATCGAGGGCGTCCGCGCCATGCACGCTCCGGACCTCGGCTGAGGCCCGGAGCCCGGTCACCGGGTGCTCCACGGACTGTCTGCGGGGCTCCGGACCTCAGCTCCCGGCAGCGACCAGTTCCTCGACCGAGTCATGGCGTATGCGCTCCGAGGGGATGCCGACGCCCCGCAGGGCATCCACCCCGCTGCGGATCATGCCGGGTGGACCGGAGACATAGGCGTCGTACCCGGCCCAGGGCCCGAAGGCGCGTATCGCGTCAGGCAGCTGGAGCCGACCGTGCCGGTCGACCACCGGGCGGACCTCCAGCCAGGGGTGCGACCGCTGGAGCCTGAGCAGCGTGTCGATGTCGTACAGGTCGAGGTCGCTGCGCGCGCCGTAGAGCACCTCGACCGGACGCCGCGTGCCGTGCTCGGCGACGTCCTCGACCAGCGCCTTGATGGGGGCTATGCCGGTTCCGCCGCCCAGGCAGACCAGTCCGCTGTCCCTGGTGTGGTCGACGGTCATCGAACCGGCCGGCGGACCGAGTCGAACGACGTCACCGGGCCGGGCCCGGTGCACCAGAGCGTTGGAGACCCAGCCCGCGGGGACGGCCTTCACGTGGAACGCCAGCAGGCCGTCGGAACGGGGAGCCGAGGCGAAGGAGTAGTGCCGCCAGATCCGTGGCCACCACGGCGTCTCCAGGCTCGCGTACTGCCCGGCGCGGAAGGGGTAGGGCTGGTCCGCGCGGACGGTGAGGACCGCCACGTCCGGCGTTCTGAGGTCGCGCGTGACGACCTCCGCGTACCACCAGGCCGGTGCGCGCAGCTCGTCCACGGCCGCTGCGTCGATCATGACCTGGGAGATCGAGGTGTACGTCCGGACCCAGGCGGCCTCCGTATCGGCGTTCCACACCGTGCCCGCGTACTTGCTCAGCGCGCCGATGAGGCACTCGCCGACCGCCGGATAGTGCTCGGCCCGGGTCCCGTACTTGCGGTGACCACGGCCGAGGTTCTGGAGGTATTCGACGAGGACCGGGCGATTGTCGATGTGTTCGGCGGCGGTGAGCAGTGCCTTGAGAAGCCGGTCCCGTTGGGCGTCCATCGCGGGCGGGAAGAGCGAGCGCAGCTCGGGGTGGCGGACGAAGAGCAACGCGTAGAAGTACGACGTGACCTTGTCGGCCACCGGGGCCACCTCGGCCATGGTCCGCCGGACGAGGACGGCGTCCGGCGACGCGTCCCTGACCGGCGCCGACCGCCGAACGGGCACCAGCGAATCGACGGGCGAGGCCGATAACCGCTGCAGGGACGAACCGGATTCGGCCGGCGCGCTCTGCCGGAGGGACGCGGGCGCTTCTGCGGGTGCCTGCGGCTCGACGGACGCCTGAGGCCGCGTGGGTGTCTCGGAGGGTGTCTGCTGCTGGACGCGTACCCGAGGCTCTACGAGTACCTGAGGCTCCGCGCGGCCCTGAGCGGCGGCGGGCGCCTCGGGCGGGGCCGCCGGTCCGGGCGGGGCGGCTGTGCCGGGCCGCCCGGACGGGGGCATCTCGACCGGGCGCTGGGCCTCGATGAGGGATTCCGGCCAGGCCGGTGGTTGGGGCAGGGCGCTCTCAGGAGCGGCCGCCGTCACGTCTGGGGCCGCCTGCTCCGGCTGTATTCGGCGCCCTGTGTCCCTGCTGCCGTCCTGGGGCACACCCTCCTGGGAGTCGACCGTGTGCCGCCCCACCGGCCGCAGCGCTGCCAGACGACGGCCCTCTGAAGCCCCTTGCTCACCCCGCGGCACCGGCTCCGGCTCCGGTTGTTTGCGCGGTGTGAACCATCCGTCCCCGCCGCCGGACGTGCCGTTGTCGGCCGACCTGCTGGTCGGAGCGTCCATGGTGTGCCTCGCCTCGAACATATTTCGGTCGGTCTGCGCACTTACTGGATCGAAAGGTGCCTGCTTCCCCGCAGACGGCTTGTTCTTCCGTTCGGTTCCACCACCGAGACAGCCGCGGTCCATCCGCATCCCCTCTGCGCACGCGCACATGAGGCGCGTGCGTGAAAGAGGGCGCCAATCTCACGCAGCATCCCATCCTGTACGGGCACCTCGGCCACATGACCGCAAATGCGGTTCTTCGATCACTCCGTCCTGTTAGGCTGCATTGCCCTGTTCTCGGCTCGCGCGGAATGTGTACACCACACCTCGCGCACTTCGTCCCGGAAGAGAACCGGAGTCGACCATACCGGGCGCCGCCCGCCCCACGATTGCCCCCTCCCGGCCCCGGGCCGCGCTGGGCACACGAGCTGCAGGTTCCTTCAATCAGCTGTCGCAGCGCACCAGTTCATAGGCCTCCCACAGGTCCCGCCCCACATAGGAGTGGGTCGCGAGGCCCGACAGATGAAGGTCCGAGTTGACCGCCACGGAGACGGGAACGGTCGCGAACAGATCCTTGTCGGAGAGCGAATCTCCATACGCCACACAGTCGTCCCGGGACACTCCGAACTCCGCGCACAGCCGGTCGGCGATCAGCACCTTGGCCGCCGCGCTCATCACTCCCGCCGGGTCCACGGGCTCGGTGAAAGGGAGCACCGGAAAACGGGATCCATAGGTCGCATGGGCGCCCCACCCGGTGAGTCTCTCCACGAAGAAGGAAGGCGAGAGCGACACGACGGCGCAGTACTCCCCGCTGCGTCTGATCTCCGCCCAGACATCACGGATGCGTGTCAGCCACGGTGCGCCTTCGAACGCCGCCGTCACATGCTCCTCAGTGAGTTGCGTCCAGAGGTCGCACACCCGCGTCGCGTACTCCGGCGGCCCGATCAGCCCCGCCGAGATCGACTGCTCAAGAACCATCGTCTCGGCTTCCAGGCCGAGTTGACGTGAGATCTCCAACGGCGCTGAGGTCCCGTGCAGGAGTGTGCCGTCAAGGTCGAAGAGGTGAAGTCTCGCCATGACCCGAGGCTAACGGGGAGCCTTGTCACCTCTCCGAGAGTCCTTCTCCCACACTGCCGTCCGCCGCTGTTTCACGTGAAACAGCGCCTCGCTGCCGACGCGTTGTGCGTGCGCTACAGGATGGCCAAAAGCACGTACGTCCGGGGGAAACAGGTGGACGCCGACGGCACCGGTCGGACAGCCTGACCCGCGTGCCGACTCCTTCCCTCGCCGCTCTCCCCGTCCGTCGTCTGACGCACCGCGATCTCACCGCCTGCGCCGACCTGTCCGAGGACCGGGGGTGGCCGCGCGAGGAGCACAAGTGGGGCTTCCTCCTCTCGGCCGGAACGGGTTACGGCATCGACGACCCCGACGGGGGACTCGTCAGCGCGTGCGTCGTCACCGCGTACGGCCCGCCCGGGCGCCCCGCCCTCGGCGCCATCGGCATGGTGCTGGTCGCCGAGCGGCATGCCCGGCAGGGCATCGGCCGGCGGCTGATGCGGCATGTCGTCACCCTGATGGGCACCACCCCGCTGACCCTGCACGCCACGCCGAACGGCCGTCCGCTCTACGAGGAGCTGGGCTTCAAGACCATCGGCCGGGCGGAAATGGTGCGTGGGCGTTTCACGCCGGGAGAACCCTCCTCGCAGGTCGTCACCCGCGCGGCCACGGCCGAGGACCTCACCGCGATCCTCCGGCTCGACGAGGAGGTCTTCGGGAGCGATCGCACGCACGTGATCACCCGCCTCCCCGCCTTCGCGGACCGGTTGCGGGTCGCCGAGGACGAGGGCCGGATCACCGGCTACGCGGCCGCATGGCCCAACATGGACACGCAGGTCGTGGGTCCGCTGATCGCGAGGGACACGGAGACTGCGAAGGCCCTGCTGGCCTCCCTCGCCGCCCACACCGACCGGCCGCTGCGCACCGACATCGACGTACGGCACGAGGAACTGCTGACGTGGGTGAAGGCACGGGGCCTGCAATCCGTCGCGTTCAACGCCGTGATGGCCCACGGGATCGCGGAGTTGCCGGGCGACTGGCGCCGCCGGTTCGCTCCACTGACCGTGGCGGCCGGCTGAAGCCGGGAGACACGGAAGAACGCCGGTTCCCTCGACTCGATGGTCGGGACCGGCGTTCTTCGCGCACTCGCCGGGTCAGGCGAGCGTCTCCACGGCGGCCGTGGCGAAGCCGTGGTCCTGCTCCGGGGAGCCGCCCCCGACCCCGATCGCGCCGATCAGGCGGCCGTCTCGACGCACCGGCACACCCCCGGCAATGAACAGCAGCGGCCGGTCGAGCGCCGTGGGCAGGGTGTGGAAGAGGCCGCCGGGCTGCACGGCATCGACGAGGTCGGCGGTGGGGGCGTTCAGCTGAAGTGCCGTGTACGCCTTGCGCGTGCTCGTCTCCCCGGAGATCAGTACGGCCCGGTCATCGCGCCGGAACGCCAGCAGATGGCCACCCGCGTCCAGGACGGTGACGCTGACCGTGACGCCGTCTGCCTCGGCGGCACGGCAGGCGGCCGTGACGAGGGCTTCGGCGTCATGGATGGTCAGGGGCACGACGGTGGTGGTGCTCATGAGGGGGACTTCTCCTTGCGGGATTGACGGGTTGACGGGTTGACGGGGTTCCGGCTTCGCGGGTCGTATCGGCTTCGCAGGCCGTATCGGCTTCGCAGGCCGTTTCGAAGTGGTGAGTCATCGGGATCGGTGTGGTCGAGGTCGCCGCGGAGGACGGTCGGGCGCCGGTCACCCCGCCCGGGCAGCCCCGGCCCAGCGGGGTGACCGGCGGGATTCACCGCTGGACGGCCGTCTGGCGCTCGGTGGGCTTGCCGCCGCCGACGGGGGCGCTGGGGGCGCCGGCAACAGCGGCGGTGTCGTCGCGGCGCTCCAGCGCGGACGAGACGAGGGCGAGGAGCAGGGCTCCCGCGGCAAGGGCGGCGCCGACCCAGTTCGGGGCGGTGTAGCCCAGCCCGGCGGCGATGACGAGACCGCCGAGCCAGGCGGACAGCGCGTTGCCGAGGTTGAAGGCGCCGATGTTGACCGCCGACGCCAGCGTCGGCGCACCGTGGGCCTGGTCCAGGACGCGCTTCTGCAGCGGCGGAACGGTGGCGAAGCCCAGGGCGCCGATCAGGAGGATCGTGACGGCCGCCAGGACCTTGTTGTGGGCGGTCAGCGTGAAGAGCGCCAGAACGACCGCCAGGGCTCCCAGAGAGACGTACAGCATCGGCATCAGCGCGCGGTCGGCGTACCTGCCGCCCACGAGGTTGCCGCCGACCATGCCGAGCCCGAAGAGGACCAGCAGCCAGGTGACGGATCCGTCAGCGAAGCCGGCGACGTGGGTCATCATCGGCGCGATGTAGGTGATGGCCGCGAAGACGCCGCCGAAGCCGAGGACGGTCATCGCCATGGCGAGCAGCACCTGGGCGTTCTTGAAGGCGGCCAGCTCGTGCCGCAGGCGCACATCCTCGGCCCGGGGCAGTTCGGGCACGAGCTTGGCGATGCCGGCCAGGCCCACGACGCCGAGCGCGGCGACGATGGCGAAGGTGACGCGCCAGCCGACGCTCTGTCCGACGAGGGTGCCCAGCGGTACGCCCACGACGTTGGCGACGGTGAGTCCGGTGAACATCATCGCGATGGCCCCGGCCTTCTTCTGTGGGGCGACCAGATCCGCGGCGACGACCGAGCCGATACCGAAGAACGCGCCGTGTGCGAGCGAGGCGACCACACGGCCGATCAGCATGACGGCGAACGACGGGGCGACGGCGGAGAGCAGGTTGCCGACGATGAACAGACCCATCAGCAGCATCAGCATCCGCTTGCGGGAGACCTTCGTGCCGAGGACGGTCATCAGCGGCGCGCCGAACATGACACCGAGCGCGTAGCCGGTCACGAGGAAGCCTGCTGTGGGGATCGAGACACCGAAGTCACCCGCGACCTCGGGCAGCAGGCCCATGATCACGAACTCGGTGGTTCCGATTCCGAAGGCCCCGATCGCGAGGGCCAGAAGCGCGAGAGGCATGGGGGTAGTACCTTCCAGACAATTGCAGATGCGCTTAGCGTGCGTCCACAATAGTTGCAGACGCGGGTTATAGGCAAGCGCCGTCTATTGCATGCTTGCCCTATCCTGGTGACAGCCGCTCCGGGACGGAGGAGAACCCGCATGACTGCGACGGACCCCGCACTCACCGCTCTCGCCCAGGGCTGGTGCGCGCTCTCCCTGCTGCACGGGAGGATCGAGGCCCACATCGAGCGCGCACTCCAGGCCCGGCACGACCTGAGCGTGCGCGAGTACTCCCTGCTCGACGTGCTCAGCCGGCAGCACGACGGCGACGGGGGACATCTCCAGATGAAGCAGGTGGCCGACGCGGTCGTCCTCAGCCAGAGTGCGACAACCCGGCTGGTGACCCGGCTCGAGGACCGGGGACTGCTCGAGCGCTACCTGTGCCCCACCGACCGCCGTGGCATCTACACCAACGTCACCGAGGCCGGTCTGGAACTGCTCGCCGAAGCCCGTCCCACCAACGACGCCGCCCTGCGCGAGGCACTCGACGAAGCCGCCAGAAACGCTGAACTGGCCCCGCTGGTACGGGTCGTGGAGTCACTGAAGACACCCGCCGCTACGGGAGCCTAGGGTTGGGGCATGGGAGATCTTGAAATACGGGCCGCCGTCGCCGAGGACATCCCCGCAGTCGTCGCCATGCTCGCGGATGACCCCCTGGGTGCGCAGCGCGAGTCACCGGACGATCTCAGCCCTTACCTGGCCGCACTGGAACGACTCAGCGCCGACCCGAACCAGCGTGTCGTCGTCGCCGTCCGCGAGGGACGTGTCGTCGGCACACTCCAGCTGACGATCGTCCCGGGCCTGTCGCGCCGTGGTTCGACCAGGTCGATCATCGAAGGCGTGCGGGTACACGCCGATGAGCGCGGCAGCGGTCTGGGCTCCCGGTTCATCGAGTGGGCGATCGAGGAATCACGGCGCGAGAACTGCCAGTTGGTGCAGCTGACCTCCGACAACGCCCGTACCGACGCCCACCGCTTCTACGAGCGTCTCGGCTTCGTCGCCTCCCACGTGGGCTTCAAGCTGCAACTCTGAAGGCTCCGGTGCGGGGCACTCGGCCCGGCCCGTCCGGTGGTTCCCAAAAGAGAAGCGCCTTGTTTCACGTGAAACAGAGCGCTCCCTCCTGGTGGGCGGCTAGCGGATGCCCCGCCACCCCTCCGGGTCGACACCACCAGGCACGGCAGCCCCCTCCTCGTACGGCTGACGGGTGAACACGAAAGACCCGAGGTCCAGGTGGTCCACGCTCCCGTCCGGCCGTCGTACGGCCCGCAGGAGCTCTCCGGCGTAATAGCCCTCCAGGCCGGTCCAGGTGCCGTCCCCGTTCGGCCGGAACCGGGAGCTTCGGCCCCCGCCGGACAGCGGCCCCAGGGAGACCAGCCCGTCGGCCGTCACCCGCAGGGCAACGGGGCTGGTCCCCCAATGCCACTGGCCCGCCAACTCCAGAACTGCCGGGTCCACCTCGCGAAGCGGGCGCCACGGCTCGGGAATCCGCGGTTCCGCCTCGGCGACGATGCGTACGAGATCCGCGGCCACCTGGGATGTCAGAAGCCCGGACGTGCAGTTGGCGAGCACCACGGCGGCGACGTCGTCCGCCACACCGATGGTGAGGGTGGCCAGGAATCCCGGAACCGAACCGGAGTGGCCCACGAGCAAGCGGCCCTCCCGGTGCTGGATCTGTAGCCCCAGTCCATAGGCGGCACCGTCCGCCACATCCGTCAGCCCGGCCGGAGCCGCGGGCGTCCACATCTCGCGCAGGGTATCCGCGCCCAGTACGCGGTCGTCGCCCCGCGCCAGGAAGGCGGCGAATCGCGCCAGGTCGCCGGACGTCGACCAGAGCTGGCCCGCCGGAGCCATCCCTCCGAAGTCCTCGGCGGGCTCGGGGAGCAGCACGTCGGCCCAGGGATGCACCGCCCAGCCACCCGCGGCCGGAGCCTGCGATCGCATGGTTGTGCGATCAAGGTCCAGAGGTTCGAGCACTTCTCGCCGCAGTACCTCGTCCCAGGGCGCACCGCGGAGCTCTTCCACGAGGGCGCCCAGAAGCGCGTAGCCGGGGTTCGAATAGTGGTGACGACGGCCGACCGGATGCGGAGCGGCCCGGTCGCCCAGGATGTCGGCGAGCTCGGGCCGCAGCGAGCCCGGGGTCCGCTCCCACCACGGCCCGGGCGGCTCGGCCGCCAACCCGCCGGTATGGGCGAGCAGTTCGGCCACCGTGGCCTCTCCCGCACCGGTTCCGGGCAGGTACTTCTCCAACGGGTCCGCGAGGTCGAGCACTCCCTCGTCGCGCAGCCTCAGCACGAGCACGGCGGTGAAGGTCTTGGTGATCGAGCCGATCCGGTACTGCACGTTCTCGTCCGGTGCGTGGCCGTCGACCGAGGTCCGCGCGCCGTGCCACACGGCCCGCCCGTCCCGTACGACCGCGGCGACGAGCGACGGAGCCCGCCCTTCGGCCTGGGCCACGGCGATCCGGTGCAGCAGCGCCCGCCGGGTGCCGGGCAGCAGCTCTTCCTGAGGTGTCGTCATGGGCTCAGTCCACCCGTCCGCGCGGCCGGCGTCGAGCTCATTTCGCCCAGGGCGCGGATCAGGTCTGCGCCATGTCCACGAAGCGCGAGTAGTGGCCCTGGAAGGCGACGGTGATCGTGGCTGTCGGGCCGTTACGGTGCTTGCCCACGATGATGTCCGCCTCGCCGGCGCGCGGAGACTCCTTCTCGTAGGCGTCCTCACGATGCAGCAGGATCACCATGTCGGCGTCCTGCTCGATGGAGCCCGACTCACGCAGGTCGGACACCATCGGCTTCTTGTCCGTGCGCTGCTCGGGGCCACGGTTGAGCTGCGAGAGCGCGATCACCGGGACCTCGAGCTCCTTGGCCAGCAGTTTGAGGTTACGGGACATGTCCGAGACCTCCTGCTGACGGCTTTCGGAGCGCTTGGAACCACCGGCCTGCATCAGCTGGAGATAGTCGATGATCACGAGCTTGATGTCGTTGCGCTGTTTCAGTCGGCGGCACTTCGCGCGGATCTCCATCATCGACAGGTTCGGGGAGTCGTCGATGTACAGCGGTGCGGAGGAGACCTCGGGCATCCGGCGTGCCAGACGGGTCCAGTCCTCGTCCGTCATGGTGCCGGAACGCATGTGGTGCAGGGCGACGCGGGCTTCGGCGGACAGCAGGCGCATCGCGATCTCGTTGCGCCCCATTTCCAGGGAGAAGATGACGCTCGGCAGGTTGTGCTTGATCGACGCCGCGCGCGCGAAGTCCAGCGCGAGCGTCGACTTGCCCATGGCGGGACGGGCCGCGATGACGATCATCTGGCCCGGGTGCAGACCGTTGGTGAGCGAGTCGAGGTCCGTGAAGCCGGTGGGCACACCCGTCATCTCGCCGCTGCGCGAACCGATCGCCTCGATCTCGTCGAGGGCGCCCTCCATGATGTCGCCGAGCGGGAGGTAGTCCTCGCTGGTGCGCTGCTCGGTGACGGCGTAGATCTCGGCCTGGGCGCGGTTGACGATCTCGTCGACGTCGTCGTCGCCCGCGTACCCCATCTGCGTGATGCGGGTGCCGGCCTCGACCAGGCGGCGCAGCACGGCCCGCTCGTGGACGATCTCCGCGTAGTACTCGGCGTTTGCGGCCGTCGGCACCGTCTGGACGAGCGTGTGGAGATAGGACGCGCCACCGACCTTGTTGATCTCGCCGCGCTTGGTGAGTTCCGCGGCGATCGTGATGGGGTCGGCAGGCTCGCCCTTGGCATAGACGTCGAGGACCGCCTGGTAGATCGTCTCGTGGGCGGGCTTGTAGAAGTCGTGGCCCTTGAGGACCTCCACCACGTCGGCGATGGCGTCCTTGGACAGGAGCATGCCGCCGAGGACGGACTGCTCGGCGTCGAGGTCCTGTGGCGGTACCCGCTCGAAGGCGGTGCCACCGCCTTCCCACTCACCACTGTCCCGGCCGCGATCGTGCTGTTCGTCACGGCCGCGCCCCCCGTCTCCACGCCGGCGGGCTGGAGGGAGACGATCGCTGGGCCCGCTGTCGGCCCACGGGTCGTCCAAGGGCTCGGAAATGCTCACCGAGCCACCTCCTCCCGTCCGCGCCGAGCGGACCTCGCCATGCCTTCTTTCTACGGCACGGCACTGACAATTGAGAGCGCCAACTCCGGTTGTGACGCGTCGGTTTTATGATGGTTTCGTCGGCCGACGGACGGAGCACACGCCGGACCACGGTAGGCCCGTGGGCACCGTCAGCCAATCTGGTTATCCACAGGCCATGTGGACGACGGCCCCGATGCTGTGGAGAACTCCGCAAAACCTGTGCACGACCCGGTGGACAGCCTTGTGAACAAGCCCTCTTCTTTTCTTGCTCAGAGCCCCTGACCTGCACCTTCTCCATCCACCGGCTGTGCAGAAGAAAAAGTTGCCCGGTCGGACCAAGATCTCTTCGAACGGCACACGAGAGGATGTGCGGCGCGAGCGAGAGTAAGGGTCACAAGCTGATTGCATCTCTTACCTGTGGACGATTAGATTGGTGGTCATGACACAGGCTCCCGCGCCCCTCAGGGCCGCCCGGCGACAGCACGATCGAGAGATCGTGGCACTGGCCGTCCCGGCCTTCGGCGCGCTTGTCGCCGAGCCGCTCTTCGTCATGGCCGACAGCGCGATCGTCGGCCATCTGGGCACCGCCCAACTGGCCGGACTCGGAGTCGCCTCAGCACTTCTGACGACAGCCGTCAGCGTCTTCGTCTTCCTCGCTTACGCGACCACAGCCGCCGTCGCGCGTCGCGTGGGCGCCGGCGACCTGCCGGCAGCCATCCGCCAGGGCATGGACGGCATCTGGCTGGCCCTCCTGCTCGGTGCCGCTGTGATCATGGCCGTTCTGCCGACCTCTCCGGCGCTTGTGGACCTCTTCGGCGCTTCGGACACGGCCGCTCCGTACGCGTCGACGTATCTGCGCATCTCGGCACTCGGCATCCCGGCCATGCTCGTCGTTCTGGCCGCGACCGGTGTTCTGCGCGGGCTCCAGGACACGAGGACACCGCTCTACGTCGCGGTCGGGGGATTCGTCGCCAACGCCATCCTGAACGTCGGCCTCGTCTACGGCGCGGATCTCGGCATCGCCGGTTCTGCCTGGGGCACCGTGATCGCCCAGTGGGGCATGGCCGTGGTCTACCTCGCGGTGGTGATCCGAGGAGCCCGGCGTCATGGCGCGTCTCTGCGGCCCGACGCCGTAGGCATCAGGGCGTCCGCCCAGGCCGGGGCTCCGCTGCTGGTCCGCACGCTCTCACTGAGGGCGATTCTGTTGATCGCCACCGCCGTGGCCGCCCGTCTCGGAGACGACGACATCGCGGCGCACCAGATCGCCCTGGGCTTGTGGAGTCTGCTGGCCTTCGCTCTCGACGCCATCGCCATCGCCGGGCAGGCCATCATCGGACGCTATCTCGGTGCGGACGACGCACAGGGCGCCCGTGACGTCTGCCGGCGCATGGTCGAGTGGGGCATCGCCGTAGGTATGGTGCTCGGCCTGCTGGTCGTGATCGCCCGACCACTGTTCCTGCCGCTCTTCACCGGCGACCCTGCCGTGAAGGAGGCAGCGCTGCCCGCCCTTCTCGTGGTGGCGCTCTCCCAGCCCATCTGCGGAATCGTCTTCGTGCTGGACGGTGTACTGATGGGTGCAGGAGACGGCCCCTACCTCGCCTGGGCCATGGTGCTCACCCTGGCGGTCTTCACCCCGGTGGCCCTGCTGGTGCCGGTCCTCGGTGGCGGCCTCACCGCGGTTTGGGGAGCCATGACACTGATGATGACGGTCCGAATGGTGACTCTCTGGCTGCGGGCCCGATCCGGCCGATGGGTCATCACCGGCGCTACACGTTGACCGTTTCACGTGAAACCGACGCCGCACGAAACAGCGCGACGTATGAAACAACCGGTGCCTGAACCGGCGTTTCACGTGAAACAAGCAAACAGAAGGGACCGCACCCAGCGGGTGCGGCCCCTTCTCAGCTCTTCAAGCCGAGCGCAGCGATCAGGCCGCGACGACCTCGATGTTGACCTTGGCGGCAACCTCGGGGTGCAGACGCACGGACGTCTCGTGGGCGCCCAGGGTCTTGATCGCCGAGCCGAGCTCAATGCGGCGCTTGTCGACCTCGGGGCCACCGGCAGCCTTGATCGCCGAAGCGATGTCGGCCGGAGTGACGGAACCGAAGAGACGACCGGCGTCGCCGGAGCGCACGGCCAGACGGACCTTCACGCCCTCGAGCCGGGCCTTCACAGCGTTGGCCTGCTCGATGGTCTGGATCTCGTGGATCTTGCGAGCACGACGGATCTGCTCGACGTCCTTCTCGCCACCCTTGGTCCAGCGGATAGCGAAATTCCGCGGGATCAGGTAGTTGCGAGCGTAGCCGTCCTTGACGTCGACGACCTCGCCGGCGGCACCGAGGCCGGAGACCTCGTGGGTGAGGATGATCTTCATTTGTCGGTCACCCTTCCCTTATCGCGCCTGGGCGGTGTACGGCAGCAGCGCCATCTCACGGCTGTTCTTGACGGCCGTGGCGACGTCACGCTGGTGCTGCGTGCAGTTGCCGGTCACGCGGCGGGCACGGATCTTGCCGCGGTCGGAAATGAACTTCCGCAGCATGTTCGTGTCCTTGTAGTCCACGTACGTGACCTTGTCCTTGCAGAAAGCGCAGACCTTTTTCTTAGGCTTGCGCACAGGCGGCTTCGCCATGGTGTTTCTCCTGTGTGATCAAGAAGTTGGGATTCGACCCACCCTCGACCCGTTCGGGCCCGGAAACCCGGACCCGAAGGGCCCTAGAAGGGGGGTTCGTCCGAGTAGCCGCCACCGGCACCGCCGCTGCCGGAGTTTCCACCCCAGCCGCCGCCACCACCGCTACCGCCCTGGTTGCCACCGGCGGGAGCGCCGGTCGCCCACGGGTCCTCGGCGGGAGTGCCGCCGCCCTGCTGGCCACCGCCGGAGCTTCCGCCCCAGCCGCCGCCGGCCTGGCCGCCACCGCCACCGCCGCCACCGCTGTAGCCACCCTGGCCACCGCGGCCGGAGGCCTTGGTGACCTTGGCCGTGGCACTGCGCAGACTGGCGCCGACTTCCTCGACGTCCAGCTCGTAGACCGTGCGCTTGACGCCCTCACGGTCCTCGTAGGACCGCTGCTTCAGCCGGCCCTGCACGATGACGCGCATGCCTCGCTGGAGCGACTCCGCGACGTTCTCCGCCGCCTGACGCCAGACCGAGCAGGTCAGGAACAGGCTCTCGCCGTCCTTCCACTCGTTCGTCTGCCGGTCGAAGGTGCGGGGAGTGGACGCGACACGGAACTTCGCGACCGCCGCACCGGAGGGGGTGAAGCGCAGCTCGGGGTCGTCGACAAGATTGCCGACGACCGTGATGACGGTCTCGCCTGCCATGGGGGAACCTCTCGGCGGGTTTGCTGCTGGCTGCTTGTGCTGCTACTCAGAATCCCGAGATCAGCTGAGCTGGAGAGCTCAGTGGGTCTCGGGACGGAGGACCTTGGTCCGGAGGACCGACTCGTTCAGGTTCATCTGGCGGTCGAGCTCCTTGACGACCGCAGGCTCGGCCTGCAGGTCGATGACCGAGTAGATGCCCTCGGGCTTCTTCTTGATCTCGTACGAGAGACGACGACGGCCCCAGGTGTCGACCTTCTCCACCTTGCCGTTGCCCTCACGGACGACGGAGAGGAAGTTCTCGATCAGCGGGGAGACAGCGCGCTCTTCGAGATCGGGGTCGAGGATGACCATCACTTCGTAGTGACGCATGTGGAACCCACCTCCTTTGGACTCAGCGGCCACGGTCGATCCGTGGCAGGAGGGTTGTGATGCGTACGCAACGGTATCGGCCGCCACTGACAATCGGGGGTCGGCTGGCGACTTCCCCGCTTTGAGCTGGACGGACTCCCTGGCAATGCCTGGGCAGACACCGGTGCAGACGGTACAGACTACCTGCACACACGCTTCCGGTTGAAATCCGGCGTGGATGACCGTCACTCTGTACACGTCGGGTGTGTATGGCGCTACGATGCGCCGCCTTCCGCAGGAGGTGCCACATGGCACAGGCATTGCGACCCAATACCGCCGGATCTCTCTTCGCCACCGACGGCAAAACCCATCCGTTCCAGGACACCCTGCTCGCGGTGACGCTGGTGCTCGGTGTGACTGCCTTCGTCACATCGTTCTTCCACAGCCTTCATCTGCTCAGCTCCTGGGCCGGCCTGGTGGGAATCCTGACCGGCGCGTACGGACAGTGGATCTCCGAGACCACCCGTGAGCGCTTCGGTCTGATCGTGGGTCTCGGTGCCGCAGGCGTCGGCTTCTTCATCGGCATGGCCCACGGCGGCCTCTTCGGCGGAGTCTGGTGACCTAGAGCGCCGCCGGAGCCCGCACCACGGGCCCCGCCCGCGCCGAAAGACACGTAGGACACCTACGAATCCGGACGGAACGCCCCGGCCGCGCACGGGCCGGGGCGCAGGTTCCGTACGCCCAGTCAGGCCGCTCGCCAGGCGCAGTAGGCTTCGGCGCGAGAGCCGGAGCCCCTGTACCCATGGGGACACACCAGCCCGAGGAGCGCCCCGAATGAGCCTGACCCTGAGGACGATCAGCCGCGAGCAGCATCTGGCATACATCCAGAGCCTGCCGTCGGCGAGCCACATGCAGGTTCCGGCCTGGGCCGATGTCAAGGCCGAATGGCGTTCGGAGAGCCTCGGCTGGTTCGACGAGCGGACCGGTGAGCTGGTCGGCGCGGGCCTCGTCCTCTACCGCCAACTGCCCAAGATCAAGCGCTACCTGGCGTACCTTCCCGAGGGTCCGGTCATCAACTGGTACGCGCCGAATCTGGCCGACTGGCTGGAACCGATGCTCGCGCACCTCAAGCAACAGGGCGCCTTCTCGGTGAAGATGGGTCCGCCGGTGATCATCCGCCGCTGGGAGGCCGTCTCCATCAAGGCGGGCATCCAGAACCCGGACGTGAAGAGACTGCGCGACATCGAGGCCGACTTCATCGAGCCGCGCGCCTTCGAGGTGGCCGACAAGCTGCGCCGCATGGGCTGGCAGCAGGGCGAGGACGGCGGCGCCGGCTTCGGCGACGTCCAGCCGCGCTACGTCTATCAGGTGCCGCTGGCGAACCGTTCCCTTGAAGAGGTCCACAAGAACTTCAACCAGCTGTGGCGTCGCAACATCAAGAAGGCCGAGAAGGCCGGCGTCGAGGTCGTCCAGGGCGGTTACCACGACCTCGAGGAGTGGCAGCGGCTGTACGAGATCACGGCCGTGCGGGACCACTTCCGGCCGCGCCCGCTCTCCTACTTCCAGCGCATGTGGTCCGCCCTCAACACCGAGGACCCCAACCGCATGCGGCTGTACTTCGCCCGCCACAACGGTGTGAACCTCTCGGCGGCGACGATGCTGATCGTCGGCGGGCACGTCTGGTACTCCTACGGCGCGTCCGACAACATCGGCCGGGAGTTCCGTCCCTCGAACGCGATGCAGTGGCGGATGCTGCGTGACGCCTACGCGCTCGGCGCGACCGTCTACGACCTGCGTGGCATCTCCGACTCCCTGGACGAGACCGACCACCTCTTCGGCCTGATCCAGTTCAAGGTCGGCACGGGCGGACAGGCCGCGGAGTACCTCGGCGAGTGGGACTTCCCGCTGAACAAGCTGCTCCACAAGGCCCTCGACATCTACATGTCGCGCCGCTGACGTCACGTTCAGTGATTCCATACCTCTGACGCCTCTGACACCTCTGACGCGTTTCCCCACACCGCAGCCACGAGAAAGGTCCCAGGTCCGGCCATGGCGCTCACCCTCTACGTCGACACCGCGCGCTGGCGGGCGCATCACAAGCACGTGCAGGAGCAGTTCCCGGGACTCGTCCCGGTCTGCAAGGGCAACGGCTACGGCTTCGGGCACGACCGGCTGGCGGAGGAGGCCACCCGGTTGGGTTCGGACGTCCTCGCCGTCGGCACGACGTACGAGGCCGCGCGCATCAAGGACTTCTTCGGCGGCGACCTGCTGGTGCTGACGCCGTACCGGCGCGGTGAGGAGCCCGTCCCGCTGCCCGACCGGGTGGTGCGCTCGGTGTCGTCGGTCGACGGTGTGTACGGCCTCGTGGGCGCTCGTGTGGTGATCGAGGTGATGTCCTCGATGAAGCGGCACGGCATCAGCGAGCAGGACCTGCCGCAGTTGCACGCCGCCATCGAGAACGTCAGGCTCGAGGGTTTCGCCATCCACCTGCCGCTGGACCGCACCGACGGATCCGACGCCGTCGAGGAGGTCATCGGCTGGATGGACCGGCTGCGCGCGGCCCGGCTGCCGCTGCACACGATGTTCGTCAGCCATCTCAAGGCCGACGAACTCGCCCGGCTGCGGCAGCAGTTCCCGCAGACCCGCTTCCGCGCCCGTATCGGCACGCGGCTGTGGCTGGGGGACCACGAGGCCACCGAGTACCACGGTGCCGTCCTCGACGTCACTCGGGTCGCCAAGGGCGAGCGCTTCGGCTACCGGCAGCAGAAGGCGGCCTCCGACGGCTTCCTGGTGGTCGTGGCGGGCGGTACGTCGCACGGGGTGGGTCTGGAGGCCCCCAAGGCCCTGCACGGTGTCATGCCGCGCGCCAAGGGCGTCGCGCGGGCCGGCCTCGCCACGGTGAACCGGAACCTCTCGCCCTTCGTCTGGGGCGGCAAGCAGCGCTGGTTCGCCGAGCCGCCGCACATGCAGGTGTCCATCCTGTTCGTGCCCTCGGACGCGCCGGAGCCGCACGTCGGCGACGAACTCGTGGCCCATCTGCGGCACACCACCACCCAGTTCGACCGGATCGTGGATCGCTGAAGCGCGAGAGCCGAACAACCACGGCAAGGCGAAGGCCGTACACGGAGTCTCCGCGTACGGCCTTTTCGATGGGCCTACTGCCGGGGCCGGAAGCCTCGGCCGCCCGGGTCGCCCCGATCGCACCGTGTTCGCTCAGGGCGAACTGTCGACGGCGTCCTGCTTGCCCCAGTCCACCTGCGGCCCGTCGAAGTGGGAGGCGTGCCGGGGCGGATGCGCCGCAGCACCGAGAACGAAGACGTCCTCGGCCCCGTCGAGCACCCCGCCCGAGGGATCGTCGTCACCCGCCTGCCGCACTACGTCCCGCTCCGGCATGAGGATGTCGCGCACGACCACGCCACACAGGTAGAGCGTCCCCAGCAGGTGCACGCCGATCGCCCAGTGATAGCCGTCGGTCGGCAGGCCCTTGTGGGCGTCTCCGCTCATCGTGTAGGCGAGATACATCCAGATGCCCAGGAAGTAGGCGACCTCGCACGCCTGCCAGATCAGGAAGTCCCGCCACTTCGGCCGGGCCAGCACCGCCAACGGCACCAGCCACAGGACGTACTGCGGCGAGTAGACCTTGTTGGTGAGGATGAAGGCCGCCACGATCAGGAAGGCCAGTTGGGCGAAGCGGGGCCGGCGGGGCGCGGTCAGCGCCAGCACGGCGATCCCCGCGGCGCACAGCACGACGAGAAGGGTGGCGAGGGTGTTGACGCTGTCGGTGGTGAGTGGATCTTTCGAGTTCTGCGCCATGATCAGCCAGAAGGAGCCGAAGTCGACGCCCCGCTCCTGGCTGAACCGGTAGAACTTCGACCACCCCTCGAAGGCGAAGAGCATGACGGGCAGGTTCACCACCAGCCAGGCGACGACCGCACCGCCCAGGGCCTTGCCGAAGTCCCGCCACTTCCCCGCACGCCAGCACAGCACGAACAGGGGACCGAGCAGGAAGACGGGATAGAGCTTGGCGGCCGTGGCAAGCCCCAGCAGGACGCCGAAGGCAACGGACCGGCCCCGGGACCACATGAGCATCGCCGCGGCCGTCAGAGCGACCGCCAGCAGGTCCCAGTTGATGGTCGCGGTCAACGCGAAGGCGGGCGCCAGGGCGACCAGCAGGCCGTCCCAGGGGCGCCTGGCGTGCGTCCGGGCCACGCAGACGGCGATGACGGCCGCGCACGCCATCAGCATCCCGGCATTGACCATCCAGTACCACTGCTCCTGGTCCTGGATGCTGCCGCTGCCCGGGGTCAGCCAGTTCGCCACCTCCATGAACACGCCGGTCAGCACCGGGTACTCGAGGTAGTCCATGTCGCCGGGCAGCTTGTCGAAGTACGGCACGAGTCCGTCGGCGAAGCCGCGCCCCTGGTAGAGATGCGGAATGTCCGAGTAGCACGCGTGCGTGTACTGGGAGGTGGCGCCGAAGAACCAGCCGCCGTTGTAGCAAGGCGCCTTCTGGATCAGTCCTAGGGCGAACATCCCGATGGCCACGAGCGCGATGATCCGCACGGGAGTCCACCAGGACGTCCCGGTCAGGGCCCGTCGGCCGAGGGGGCCGCCGATCAGCTCACTGCCGGCCGCGGCCACCGGGTCATCGCTGGTCGGCCTTACCGAATCCGGCTCGTGCGCGCGCGTCGGCGTCGATTCTGCACTGGGCATGAGCGCCATCCTGCCGTACAGACCTAGGAAAACGCCGAGGGCCGCCCCACCTCGTTCGGTGGGGCGGCCCTCGTTTCACGTGAAACATACGGATGTTTCACGTGAAACACGCAAGATGGGCGACTGCGCGGCTAACCGGCTGGGCCTCCGAAGAAGCCGCCGTTTCCATTGCCTCTGCTGTTGCCGTTCGTCTCCGTGTCCGTCGGCGTCGGACTGGATTCCCCTGTTCCGCCGTTCTCGTTTCCGTCGGTCGTCCCACCGTTGACGTTGCCGCAGTCGAAGAAGTTCGAGCAGGTCTCGCTCGCCGAGGGCGAAGGCTCGACCTCCGTCTCGCTGGGGGACGGAGACGGCGACGGCGACTCCTCCTCGGTCTCGGTGACCGAAGGAGTCGGAGTGGGGGACGGCTCCGCGTTGACGATCTCACCGATGGGCTGGGGCTCGGGGAAGTCCTTCGGATCCGTGCCCTGCAGAGCCTCGGCCATGTAGTCGTGCCAGATCTGCGCCGGGAACGAGGCACCGTGGATCTTCTTCTGGCCACCCGTTCCGAACATCTCCAAGAACGTGCGGTTCTTGTTCGACTCGTCGTCGTCGTAACGGAACATGGAGACCGCGGTCGACAGCTGCGGGGTGTAGCCCACGAACCAGGCCGACTTGTTGCCGTCGGTGGTGCCGGTCTTGCCGGCCACCTCACGGCCGGGCAACTGGGCGTTGGTACCGGTGCCCTTCTCGACCACGGTCTTCAGCACGTCCGTGACATTGTCGGCGACCTTCGAGGTGAACGCCTGCTTCGTCTCGGTCTCGTGGGTGAAGATCTGGCCCTTCTCGCTCGTGACCTTCTCCACGGAGTACGGGTCACGCTGCTTGCCGCTGGCGGCGAAGGTGGAGTACGCGCCTGCCATCCGGATCGCGCTCGGGTCGGAGATGCCGATCGAGAACGACGGGAAGCCGCTGTTGGTCAGGCTGGACGACTTCAGACCCGCGCTGACGGCTGATTCCTTCACCTTGTCCAGACCGACGTCCATGCCGAGCTGCACGAACGCGGAGTTCACCGACTCACGCATCGCCTCACGCAGGTCGATCTTGAAGTTGGGCGGAGACCCGAGGGAGACGTTGCCGTCGTTGGTCTGCAGCCACTCCTCGCCCTTCTCGTTCTTCCAGACCGAACCGTCGTAATTCTTGATTTTGAGCTTGTTCTTGCCGCTGAACAGGCTCTCGGGCGAGACGATGGTGCGCTCGTCCTGCGCCTGCGACGACCCCAGATCCTTGTCGCGCACACCCCAGGTCATCGCCGCCGCCAGGACGAACGGCTTGAACGTCGAACCGACCTGGGCGCCGGTCTGGTCGGCGTTGTCGGTGAAGTGCTTGGTGGCGTCCTCACCGCCGTAGATGGCCCGGATGGCACCGGTGTCCGGTTCCACGGACGCTCCGCCGAACTGGACGTGCGTATCCGTCTCCGGCCGTTCCTTCGGCTTGATATTGGCCTTCTGGACCTTCTTGACCGATTCCTCGAGCGCGTTGACCTTCTTCTTGTCGAAGGTCGTGTAGATCGAGTAGCCGCCCTGCTGAAGCAGATCCTGAGTGATCCCG
Organism: Streptomyces sp. NPDC088157; assembly: GCF_044741545.1. Taxonomy (NCBI): domain Bacteria; kingdom Bacillati; phylum Actinomycetota; class Actinomycetes; order Kitasatosporales; family Streptomycetaceae; genus Streptomyces; species Streptomyces sp. NPDC088157. Next base: position 644,808 of record NZ_JBIUSU010000005.1, on the reverse strand, counting down.
GTCTTCTTGCTGTTGGTGACCAGGTAGCCGTTGGCGAGGTCGACGAGGTAGCCGATCTGGCCCTTGAGGTCGGTGTTCGACCGGGGGTTCTGCCACTTGGGGAGGGTGGTGTACTTGGCCCGCACCGAGGCGTCCAGGTGGCCGTACTCGACCATCTTGTCGAGGGTGTCCTGCATCTGCAGCAGGGCCCGCCTGCTGTTGGCCGCGGACGTGGCACCGACCGGGTCCACGGAGGTCGTGCCGGCGGGGTCGTAGTACGTGGCGCCCTTCAGCATGGCCGCCAGGAAGGCGCACTCGCCCGGGTTGAGCTTGATCGCGTCCTTGTTGAAGTAGGCGCGGGCGGCGGCCTGGATCCCGTAGGCGTTGCGTCCGTAGTACGCGGAGTTCAGGTAGCCGGCCATGATCTCGTCCTTGTCGACCTCGGCGCCCACCTTGATGGACACGAAGATCTCCTTGAACTTCCGGGAGATCGTCTGCGACTGGTCGTTCAGCATGGCGTTCTTGACGTACTGCTGGGTGATCGTCGATCCACCCTGCGTCTGTCCGCCCCGGGCCATGTTGAACACGGCGCGGGCGATGCCCTTGGGGTCGATACCGCTGTCGTCGTAGAAGGTCTTGTTCTCCTGCGAGATCACCGCCCAGCGCATCTCCTCCGGGATCTGCGAGAGGTCGATGTTCTGACGGTTCGTCTCACCACCGGTGGCAACCATCTGGCTGCCGTCCTTCCAGTAGTAGACGTTGTTCTGCGCCGTCGCCGTCTTGGCTACGTCCGGAATGCCCACCATGGCGTAGCCGATGCCCGCCACGGCCACCAGACTGCCGACGAAGCCGACGAACAGACCCGCGACGAGCTTCCAGGACGGCATCCAGCGCTGCCAGCCGTACTTGCCGGAGCGCGGATAGTCGATCAGACGCTTGCTGTCGGGCGCCGGGCGCCCTCTGCCCCGTCCGGGACCGGCCGGGGCTCCGCGACGGCCCCCTGCGGGCTCGGCCGCTCTGCGCCGCCCGCCCGAGTCTCTCTGGGGCGCGCGCCGGGACTCGGCGCGGCTGCCTTGTGACTGCTCCTCGCCTCCGGCCCCGTAACCCAACCCGTAGTCGGCAGGAGATCCGGTGGCGCCTCGCGGTGCCGCTCGGCGGCCGGAGGACGGACCGGACTGGCCGCGTCGGGCCGCGGCACGTCCGCCTTCCTGCGGCTGCGGCGGTTTGCGACGGTGCTCGCTCATCGAACGATTACTCCTCGGGCAGGCGCATCCGTGCGCGCCTGGAAAGGGCGGCTGGTTTCCTGTCCCCCCGAAGTACGGATGCGGTCGGTCGCGCATTCACCCGTACTGCACCGAGGACCTCGACGCCCCCCGGCGTCTCATGGGTCCCGGTGGTGTGCATGGCGCACAGACTACGCACCGCCAAAACCCGTCTAGCCCCGAAGTTCACCCCAAACCAGGCAACTCGCCTCCAACGAATCGGCGATGTGATCCCGTTCACCATCTCCCCCCTTGTCCCATCCGGAAGGCCGTTCTATCGTCGTGATGTATCGAGTCGATACATCAGCGCGACATAGCCGAGAGGAGGCGACGATGAGCCGGCGTGCCGGGATCCTCGAGTTCGCCGTCCTGGGCCTTCTCCGCGAGTCCCCGATGCACGGCTATGAGCTGCGCAAACGACTCAATACGTCACTGGGTGTGTTCCGTGCGTTCAGCTACGGCACGCTCTATCCCTGCCTCAAGACGCTGGTCACCAACGGCTGGTTGATCGAGGAACCGGGAAACACCCATGAGGACGCCCTCGCCGCTCCACTCGCAGGGCGTCGCGCCAAGATCGTCTACCGGTTGACGGCGGAGGGTAAGGAACACTTCGAGGAACTGCTCTCGCAGACGGGTCCCGACGCGTACGAGGACGAACACTTCGCCGCTCGTTTCGCCTTCTTCGGGCAGACGTCGCGCGATGTTCGCATGCGCGTACTGGAGGGCCGCCGCAGCCGGCTGGAGGAGCGCCTCGAGAAGATGCGCGCCTCCCTGGCGCGCACCCGGGAGCGCCTCGACGACTACACGCTCGAGCTTCAGCGCCACGGTATGGAGTCCGTGGAGCGCGAAGTGCGCTGGCTGAACGAGCTGATCGAGAGCGAGCGGGCCGGACGGGACCTGACGGGTTCCGGCTCCGGTGAGTCCGCTCAACAGAACACCACAACTGGATCGACGGGCGGCCTGCCCCGCCCCGGGGACACCCCCGGGGCGGATCTGCCCGACGAAACCGCCACGTGAGCGCCCGTTCAGGGCCTCACTCGTACACACAGGGAGCAACCGGAATGGGTTCGGTTCGCGTAGCCATCGTCGGCGTGGGCAACTGCGCCGCCTCGCTGGTACAGGGCGTCGAGTACTACAAGGACGCCGACCCGGCGTCCAAGGTCCCGGGTCTGATGCACGTGCAGTTCGGCGACTACCACGTCGGTGACGTCGAGTTCGTCGCCGCCTTCGACGTCGACGCGAAGAAGGTCGGCCTCGACCTCTCGGACGCCATCGGTGCCAGCGAGAACAACACCATCAAGATCTGCGACGTCCCGAGCAAGGGCGTCACGGTGCAGCGCGGCCACACCCTGGACGGTCTCGGCAAGTACTACCGCGAGACCATCGAGGAGTCCGCCGAGGCCCCCGTCGACGTGGTCCAGATCCTCAAGGACAAGCAGGTCGACGTCCTGATCTGCTACCTGCCCGTCGGCTCCGAGGCCGCGGCGAAGTTCTACGCCCAAGCCGCCATCGACGCCAAGGTCGCTTTCGTCAACGCCCTTCCGGTCTTCATCGCCGGCACCAAGGAGTGGGCGGACAAGTTCACCGAGGCGGGCGTCCCGATCGTCGGCGACGACATCAAGTCCCAGGTCGGCGCCACCATCACGCACCGTGTGATGGCGAAGCTGTTCGAGGACCGCGGTGTCCGTCTCGAGCGCACCATGCAGCTCAACGTCGGCGGCAACATGGACTTCAAGAACATGCTGGAGCGCGACCGCCTCGAGTCCAAGAAGATCTCGAAGACGCAGGCCGTCACCTCGCAGATCCCCGACCGCGACATGGGCGAGAAGAACGTCCACATCGGTCCCTCGGACTACGTGGCCTGGCTGGACGACCGCAAGTGGGCGTACGTCCGCCTCGAGGGCCGTGCCTTCGGTGACGTCCCGCTGAACCTGGAGTACAAGCTCGAGGTCTGGGACTCCCCGAACTCCGCGGGTGTCATCATCGACGCCCTGCGCGCCGCGAAGATCGCCAAGGACCGCGGCATCGGCGGCCCGATCCTGTCGGCGTCCTCGTACTTCATGAAGTCCCCGCCGGTCCAGTACTTCGACGACGAGGCCTACGACAACGTCGAGAAGTTCATCAAGGGCGAGGTCGAGCGCTAACTCGACCCCACGCGGAAAATTCGCTCCTGCCAGGGCTGAGAAGGTCCCCGGGTCGCCGACCCGGGGACCTTCCCCGTATGTGAGGCTGTGCCCCATGGCCGTAGTCGGTGATCTGCGCGTCCTGCTGCGCTTGCGGAACTTCCGGCGGCTGCTCGCAGTGCGACTGCTCTCCCAGTGCGCGGACGGCGTCTACCAGGTCGCGCTCGCCACCTACGTGGTGTTCTCTCCGGAGAAGCAGACCTCGGCCGGCGCGATCGCCTCCGCCATGGCGGTTCTGCTGCTGCCCTATTCCCTGGTCGGCCCCTTCGCGGGCGTCCTGCTGGACCGCTGGCGCCGCCGTCAGGTCTTCCTCTACGGCAACCTGCTGCGCGCTCTGCTGGCGTCCGTGACGGCCGTCCTGATGATCAGCCATGTCCCCGACTGGCTCTTCTACGTCTCCGCGCTGTGCGTCACCGCCGTCAACCGCTTCGTCCTGGCCGGCCTTTCCGCGGCTCTGCCACGCGTCGTCGACGGCGAGCGTCTGGTGTTGGCCAACTCCGTCTCTCCCACCGCCGGAACGCTGGCCGCGGTCGCGGGAGGCGGTCTCGCCTTCGTCGTCCGGCTGGTGGTGGCCGACTCCGACGCGGCGGTGGTGCTACTGGGATGCTCGCTGTACCTGTGTGCCGGGCTCGTCTCCCTGACCATGGCCGCTGATCTGCTCGGCCCCGACCGTGGTCCGGTCCAGCCCCGGCTGACGAGCGCGCTCAGGGGCACCGCCCGCGGCCTTTCCGCCGGCCTGCGCCACCTTGCCGAGCCGAAACGCAGGAAGGCCGCCTGGGCGCTCGGCTCGATCTCACTGATGCGGTTCTCCTACGGCGCCCTGACCGTCATGGTGTTGATGCTGTGCCGGTACGCCTGGTCGTCCGACCCGGACGATGGGCTGGCCCTCTTGGGGCTGGCCGTGGGGATCTCCGGCGTGGGCTTCTTCGTCGCTGCGGTCGTCACCCCGTCGGCTGCGGGACGGCTGGGACCGGTCCGCTGGATCGTCGTCTGCTCCGCGGCCGCCGCGGTCCTGGTACTCGCCCTCATGCTTCCGTTCACACAAGTCACCACGTTCGCGGCGGCGTTCGTGCTGGGTCTGGTCACCCAGGGCGCGAAGATCGCCACCGACACCATCGTCCAGTCGTCCGTGCAGGACGGCTTCCGCGGCCGGATCTTCTCCCTCTACGACGTCCTGTTCAACGTCGCGTTCGTCGGCGCCGCCGCCGTCGCCGCCCTGATGCTGCCGCCTGACGGGCGTTCCGCGGCATTGGTGGTCACGATCGCCGTTATCTACGGAGCAATTGCTGGCGCTATGGCCCGCTTTGAGCGTCGGTAAGTGTCACATCAATGACACAGACTCCCCGTCGGTTACAGGGTTGTCAGTGGGGGCCGGTAACTTACGTGCGTCTTACTTCGCGAGTGATTTCGCGCCACACGTCTAACGATTTCCAGGGGGATCCCCAAGTGTCGACTCCGCCGCCCCAGGGCCAGAACCCGTATGCGCAGCAGGGCCAGCAGCCCTACGGCCAGCCGGAGGGCCAGGCCCCGTACCCGCCCCAGGGCGGCTACCCCCAGCAGCCCGGCCAACCCGGCTACCCCACCGCCCCCTACGGCGCGGTCCCCCCGGAGCAGCCCCGCCGCAAGGTCGGCAAGCTGATCATGCAAGTTGTCGTCGTCATCGCGGTCATCGGCGCGGCCGTCGCAGCCTTCATATCGAGCCAAGACGACGCCAAGACGGCGGCTGTCGGCGACTGCATGCACCGCGGCAACAGCGACGACAACAACCCCGACCTCGAGGTCGTCAAGTGCGACTCCTCGCAAGCGCAGTTCATCGTGCTGGCCAAGGTCAAGGGCACGTACACGCAGCTCACGGCTGACAGCAAGTGCGAAGAGGCCGCCAAGGACTTCCAGTACTCGTACACCGAGAGCGGTGACGGCAGTAACTTCCTGCTCTGCCTGAAGGACTACAAGAAGTAGGGCAGTCGCAGTCAGGGGCGGTGTTTCACGTGAAACATCCCCACGAGTACCTCAAGAGCGCCGCATCGTACTCACCCGATGCGGCGCTCTTGCGTGTCCGGCGGAACGGAGAGTCCGCGCCCTCACCACGAGCGGACCACTGAGCTTCCTCAACTTCCTTGTCCCTCAAGTCACTCGAGCAACAAGATCGATGGGTGCGGATCTGACCAGTCCGCCGGCACGGGCCAGGGGGGCCTCGACGCGCCACGGGTACGCGTGGCTCGACGCACCGCCACGGCAGCGAGGAGGGCGGCCATGTTTCACGTGAAACATGGCCGCCCTCCTCCTCAGTCTCAGTCCTGCTCGGTCCACCACTCCTTGAGTGCCTCCACCGCCGCGTCGTACTCCATCGGTCCGTTCTCCAGGCGCAGTTCCAGCAGGTGCTTGTACGCCTTGCCGATGGCAGGCCCAGGACCCACGCCCAGGATCTCCATGATCTGGTTGCCGTCGAGGTCGGGGCGGATCGCGTCCAGCTCTTCCCGCTCCTTCAGCTGGGCGATGCGCTCCTCCAGCCCGTCGTACGCCCGCGAGAGCGCCGCCGCCCTGCGTTTGTTGCGCGTCGTGCAGTCCGAGCGGGTCAGTGCGTGGAGGCGGTCGAGGAGTGGTCCCGCGTCACGCACATAACGCCGCACCGCGGAGTCGGTCCAGTCACCCGTGCCGTACCCGTGGAAGCGCAGGTGGAGTTCGACCAGCCGGGAGACGTCCTTCACCAGCTCGTTGGAGTACTTCAGAGCCGTCATCCGCTTCTTCGTCATCTTCGCTCCCACCACCTCGTGGTGGTGGAACGAGACACGGCCGTCGTTCTCGAAGCGACGGGTACGCGGCTTGCCGATGTCGTGCAGCAGCGCGGCCAGCCGCAGGACGAGGTCGGGGCCGTTCTCCTCCAGGGCGATCGCCTGCTCGAGGACGATGAGCGTGTGCTCGTAGACATCCTTGTGCCGGTGGTGCTCGTCGCTCTCCAGCCGCAGGGCGGGCAGCTCGGGCAGCACATGGTCGGCGATACCGGTGTCGACCAGCAGCGACAGCCCCTTGCGCGGGTGCGCCGACAGGATCAGCTTGTTCAGCTCGTCCCGTACCCGCTCGGCCGAGACGATCTCGATGCGGCCGGCCATGTCCCGCATCGCCGTGACGACCTCGGGGTCGACCTCGAAGTCCAGCTGGGCGGCGAATCGGGCGGCGCGCATCATGCGCAGCGGGTCGTCCGAGAAGGACTCCTCCGGCGTTCCCGGAGTGCGCAGCACACGAGCCGCGAGGTCCTCGAGGCCACCGTGCGGGTCGATGAACTCCTTCTCGGGCAGCGCCACGGCCATCGCGTTCACGGTGAAGTCGCGCCGGACGAGATCCTGCTCGATGGAGTCGCCGTACGACACCTCGGGCTTGCGCGAGGTCCGGTCGTACGCTTCCGACCGGTAGGTGGTGACCTCGATCTGGAAGCATCGATCAGTGTCTCCGACACGGGCGTCCTTCTGGACCCCGACGGTGCCGAAGGCGATCCCGACCTCCCAGACGGCGTCCGCCCATGGCCGGACGATCTTCAGGACGTCCTCGGGCCGGGCGTCCGTCGTGAAGTCCAGGTCGTTGCCGAGCCGGCCGAGCAGCGCGTCCCGGACCGAGCCGCCGACCAGGGCGAGAGAGAACCCGGCCTCCTGGAAGCGGCGGGCGAGGTCGTCGGCGACAGGAGCGACCCGCAGCAGTTCACTGACCGCACGGTGCTGCACCTGGCTCAGGACGCTGAGATTGTCTTCGTTGGCGTTCGGCACAACAGAAGAGGGTACGTGGCCCGGCCGACCGAAGGCGCCCGGTTTTGGGGCGCGATCGCATCTACGCCGATAGCCGGTCAGAGGAGCCTTTTACCACCTACACAAACACTCCCCTTAATACACACACATAGCGGACGATCCGACCGTCTTCCACGATCTTGTGGAGCAGTCCGCGGCACTTCCCCTCAGCGCGCATCGTTACCATGCGTGGACGCACATTCCGACGACCACTGACGACGACGAGGGACGGGCGAACGCGTGGCCGAGGCGGCAGACTTTCCGGGGATGACTCCCTCACCTGCCCGCCGGTGGCTGCGGCGCACCGGCGCACTGCTCGCCGGGGCGCCCCTGCTGGCCGGTCTCCTCCAGCTGCCCGCCGCCTCCGCGCAGGCCGTCGGCCAGGCCTCCGCCAAGGAGGCCTCCGACGCGGGCACGGTGGCCGTCGCCGTCGACTCGCTCAGCCCCGCTGCCCCCACCGACGGGGACACCCTGACCGTCTCCGGCACCGTCACCAACAACGGCAAGCAGGCGGTCACCGACGCCCACGTGGATCTGCGGGTGGGTTCCGCGTTCACCACCCGCTCGGCGATCGACACGGCCGCCAAGCACGCGGACGCCCTCACCGGCGACGACGGCTCAGAGGTGGGCGGCAAGTACGTCACCAAGTTCGCCAAGCTCACACCGGGTGTGGCGGAACACTTCAGCATCTCCGTCCCGGTCGACAAACTCGACCTGGGCGATGACGGCGTCTACCCGCTCGGTGTCTCCCTCTCCGGCGAGACGTCCGCGCAGCCGTGGGAACGGGTGCTGGGCATCCAGCGGACCTTCCTGCCGTGGCAGCCCGAGAAGGCGGACACGCCCACCAGGACGACAGTGCTGTGGCCGCTGGTGTCCACCGTCCACATGACGGCGGAGACCGGTTCGAACGCGCAACAGACGCCGGTCTTCCTCAACGACGACCTGTCCGAGGAGATCGCCCCCGGCGGCCGTCTGGACCAGCTCCTGAGCCTCGGCAAGGAGCTCGATGTCACCTGGGTGATCGACCCGGACCTGCTGGCGTCCGTCGACGCCATGACCGGCAGCTACCGGGTCCGGGGCGCCGGCGACACCACCACGGCCGGCACCCACCAGGCGATCGCCAAGCAGTGGCTCGACGAACTGCAGGACGCGGTGCTCGGCAAGGAGGTCGTCGCGCTCCCCTTCGCAGATCCCGACCTGGCCTCGCTCGCCCACAACGGCACTGGTGTCGCCGGCTCACTGAGCCAGCTCAAGGCGGCCACCGACGTCGCCGCCACCACGGTCGAGACCGTGCTCCACGTGACACCGAGCACCGACTTCGCCTGGCCGGTGGACGGTGCCGTCGACCCGTCGATCGTCAAGGTCGCCACCTCGGCCGGCGCCGACAAGGTCATCGCCCGCGGCGACAGCCTGACGGAGACCGGTGATCTCAACTACACCCCCTCCGCGGCCCGGCCCATCGGCGGCGGCACCACGGCGGTGGTCGCGGACGCGCGGCTGTCCACGGCGTTCCAGGGCGATCAGACGAAGGCCTCCACGTCCACGCTCGCCGTGCAGGAGTTCCTCGCTCAGAGCCTCGCCCTGAACCAGCAGACCGGCAAGCAGCGCAGCATCGTCGTCGCCCCGCAGCGTGTGCCGACCGCGGGCCAGGCCCGGTCGCTGGCGGAAGCCGTCACCCTGCTCCAGGGCGGCACCTGGTCGCAGTCCCAGCAGCTCGCGGCGGCCGCCAAGGCCAAGCCCGACCCGGGCGCCACCACGAAGGTGCCGTCGAGGTCGGCGTACCCTTCGGCACTGCGCAAGCAGGAGCTGCCACGGTCGGCCTTCGAGCAGATCGCGTACACGCAGGACCGGCTGGACAACTTCAAGGTGATCCTCGCCAACGAGGCCCGGGTGGTGACCCCCTTCGGGCGGGCCATGAACCGTGAGATGTCCACGTCGTGGCGGGGCCGGAGCACCGCCGCGAGCTCGTTCCGCCAAGGCGTGCAGGCCTATCTGGACACCCTCACCGGTCAGGTCAAGCTGATCGACAAGTCGGAGACCAAGCTCTCCGGGCGCAGCGCCACGATCCCGGTGACCGTGCAGAACAACCTGGTGCAGGGCGTCGACCACCTGGTCCTGCGGCTCACCTCGACGAACCCGACCCGTCTCGAGATCTCCGACGACGCCTACGCCGAAGAGCGGGTCACGGTCTCCGGCGGGCACACCACGACGGTGAAGTTCACCACGTCCGCCAACGTCAACGGCCAGACGAGGGTGATCGCCCAGCTGTACACCGAGGACGGCCAGAAGTACGGCGACGAGGTCGCCTTCGACGTGCGGGTCACCGAGATCACGGCCACGGTGATGCTGGTCATCGGCGGCGGTGTCCTGCTGCTCGTGCTGGCCGGCTTCCGCATGTACACCCAGCGCAAGCGCGCCGCGGCCCGAGAAGCCGCAGAGAGCGCAGAGACCGCCGAGGACGACGAGGACGGCGAGGACGGCGAGGACGGTGCCGACGAGGCGGGCGCGCCCGCCGACGGCCCGGAGGAAGCCGACCCCCACCAGAACCGTCCCGACGAAGATTCCGGCGCCCGAGCCGGGGCAGCCGACCCGGAGCAGCCGAGTGACGAGACACCGGACACCGCAATGGAAAACGCCGACCCGTCCGGCACGGGTGAGAGAGTGGACCGTTGAGGATGTCGTGGCCGGTGGGCCCGGGACGATGAGGTGGGGTAACCATGAACGCGCCGTACGACGGTGACCGCGGTCAGGCCGCGGGCCGCTCGGGCCACCCCGAGGGCCCGCCGCCCGAGCCTGGCCAGGTGCCGCCGCAGCACCCGGCGGACATGTACCTCCAGGACGCCTACGACCAGGACCCCTACCGGTCCCAGGACCTCACCGCGCAGGACCCGGTCGCCGAGGCGCTCTACGACCGTGCCGCGCACCCCCCGCCGCCGGGCATGCAGCAGCCGCAGCAGCCGCTGTACGGTCGGCCCCCGCAGTCCCCGTACGCCCCCGACCCGCATGTATGGGCCCAGACCCCGGCGCCCGAGCCTGAGGGCCCCACCCAGTACCTGCCGTACGGCGACGATCCCCGCACGACCCAGTTCGTGGGCGTGGACGATCTGGTGACGCACTCCGGTGAGGAGCAGCACCAGCCCGACGCCTTCGCCCACCTCTTCCGGGACCAGCAGCAGAGCGGTCACCGCTCCTCGGAGCCCCCGTCGGTACCCGGCCCCGCGTCGGCCCCGGGCGGGCAGGGAGCGGTACCGGCGTACCAGGTCCCGGTGACGCCGTCCGCCGCGACGGATCAGACCATGAACCTCACGGCCACGCCGGCCCCTGCCGCCCCCGCCGCCCCCGCCGCGAAGAAGGGCGGACGCGCGTCGGGCCTGCTGAAGTCCAGCGCCGTGATGGCCGCGGGCACGATGGTCTCCCGCCTCACCGGCTTCGTCCGCTCGGCCCTGATCGTCTCGGCACTCGGTGTCGGCCTGCTCGGCGACACCTTCCAGGTCGCCTACCAACTGCCCACGATGATCTACATCCTGACCGTCGGCGGTGGCCTCAACTCGGTCTTCGTTCCTCAGCTCGTGCGGGCCATGAAGGAGGACGAGGACGGCGGCGAGGCGTACGCCAACCGACTGCTCACGCTGGTCATGGTGGCGCTGGGCCTGCTCACGGTCGGCGCGATCGCCGCAGCGCCCGTACTGATCCGCCTCCTGTCCGACTCGGTCGCCAGCGACCCGGCGGCCAACGAGGTCGGCATCACCTTCGTCCGCTACTTCCTGCCCTCGATCTTCTTCATGGGCGTCCACGTGGTGATGGGGCAGATCCTCAACGCGCGCGGGAAGTTCGGCGCGATGATGTGGACGCCGGTGCTCAACAACATCGTCATCATCGTGACGCTGGGCATGTTCATCTGGGTCTACGGCACCGCCGCCGACTCCGGCATGCAGGTCACGACCATCCCGCCGGAGGGCGAGCGACTCCTCGGCATCGGGGTCCTGCTCGGCCTTGTCGTGCAGGCCCTCGCCATGATCCCGTATCTGCGCGAGACCGGGTTCCGGCCGCGGCTGCGGTTCGACTGGAAGGGCCACGGCCTCGGCAAGGCGGCGACCCTCGCCAAATGGACCGTCCTCTTCGTACTGGCCAACCAGGCCGGCGCGCTCGTCGTCACCCAGCTGTCCACCTCGGCGGGCAAGGACTCGCCGGTCGACGGCACCGGCTTCGCCGCCTACGCCAACGCCCAGCTGATCTGGGGCCTGCCGCAGGCCATCATCACCGTCTCCCTGATGGCCGCCCTGCTGCCCCGCATCTCCCGCTCGGCGGCCGAGGGCGACGGCGGCGCGGTCCGCGACGACATCTCCCAGGGACTGCGCACCACGGCCGTCGCGATCGTCCCGATCGCCTTCGGCTTCCTCGCGCTCGGCATCCCGATGTGCACACTGATCTTCGGCTCCTCCGGCACCAGCGAGGCCACGAACATGGGCTTCATGCTGATGGCCTTCGGCCTCGGCCTGATTCCCTACTCCGTGCAGTACGTCGTCCTGCGCGCCTTCTACGCCTACGAGGACACCCGGACCCCCTTCTACAACACCGTCATCGTGGCCGCGGTCAACGCGACTGCCTCGGCGGTCTGTTACTTCGTCCTCCCGGCACGCTGGGCCGTGGTCGGCATGGCGGCCTCCTACGGTCTGGCGTACGCGATCGGCGTCGGCGTCGCCTGGAACAGGCTGCGCAAGCGGCTCGGCGGCGACCTCGACGGCTCCCATGTCCTGCGGACCTACGCACGGCTGTGCATCGCCTCCGTACCTGCCGCTCTCATCAGCGGCGCGGCCTGTTACGGCATCGGCCACAGCCTGGGTCAGGGTGTCCTCGGTTCCTTCGCGGCGCTGCTGGCCGGAGGAGCCCTGTTGTTCGGCATTTTCTTCGTCGCCGCCCGCCGCATGCGCATCGAGGAGCTCAACTCACTCGTCGGCATGGTCCGCGGACGCCTGGGTCGCTGATACAGGGGGTAGGCGCACAACCATCGTCCTCCGCCGCGTGTCGTGCATAGCGGCGGACTGTGGGCACAATTGGGTTCGGCGTCGGACGGCGAGGTCCAGCGGCGCGCATCGAATGGGGAGGCAGGAACGACGGTGGCGGAACGGAGCACAGCTGCCGTCGACGTGGCAGACAACAGCGGTGACAAGCCGCTGACCGCACAAGCGGACCAGTCCACGGCCGACGGGGTGGTCAAGAACCGGGAGCAGGACACGGACAGCGACGAGGCACAGGGGAGTGGCGGGGCGGAGCGTCCCGGAAAGGCCTCACCACCGGAACTGCACAGCGGCCACAAGCTCGCCAGACGCTACCGCCTCGAAGAGTGCGTCACCCGTCTGGACGGTTTCAGCAGTTGGCGCGCGGTCGACGAGAAACTCCGCCGTGCCGTGGGCGTCCACATTCTGCCCGCGGATCACACACGGGCCCGTTCGGTGCTGGCAGCTGCCCGCTCCTCGGCCCTGCTCGGCGATCCCCGATTCGTCCAAGTGCTGGACGCCGTCGAGGAGAACGACCTCGTCTATGTCGTCCATGAATGGCTGCCGGACGCCACCGAGCTGACCGCGTTGCTCGCGGCCGGCCCGCTGGAGCCGCACGACGCTTACCAGATGGTGAGTCAGATCGCCTCCGCCATGGCCGCCGCCCACCGCGAGGGCCTGGCGCACCTGCGGCTGAACCCCAACGCCGTACTGCGCACCTCCTCGGGCCAGTGGCGCATCCGCGGCCTCGCGGTGAACGCCGCCCTGCGCGGCATCACCACCGACACCCCGCAACGCACCGACACCGAGGCGATCGGCGCTCTGCTGTACGCGGCGCTCACTCAGCGCTGGCCGTACGAGAACGACGCCTACGGCCTGTCGGGGCTGCCCAAGGACGTCGGGCTGATCGCCCCCGACCAGGTACGCGCCGGAGTCCACCGGGGCCTGTCGGAGCTGTCCATGCGCGCCCTCGTCAACGACGGGGCGACCGCCTCCCGGCACGAGGCCGCCTGCACGACACCGGAGGAGCTGGTGAAGGCGATCGGGGAGATGCCCCGCATCCGCCCGCCGGAGCCCGCGTTCACCGCCCCGCCCGAGTACCAGCGCACCACGTACCAGCAGGGCACCTACGGTCGTCCCGCGCCGCACCCGGGCGTCACCCAGCAGGTGGCGACCCCGCCGCCCCCGCTGCAGAGCCCCACCGGCAAGGCATTGAAGTGGGCGGTCTCCGCCCTTCTCATCGCCGCCCTCGGACTGGGCAGCTGGCAGCTCGCGGACGCTCTGATGAACCGGGACAAGTCCGACGACACCAACCAGACACAGACGACGGACGAGGGCGACAAGAACAGCAGCGCGCCCAAGCCGGTCAAGACGCTCAAGATCCACGACGCCGCCGAGTACTACCCGGACGGCACTCCCCAGCACGCCGACGACGTGGCGCTCACCTATGACGGTGACAGCTCCACGTACTGGCGGTCGCGCTCCTTCGACGAAGGGCCCGTACTCGCGCCGTTCAAGAAGGGTGTGGGCATCGTCTACGACCTGGGCTCCGAGCAGAGCGTCTCGGCAGCCGCAATAGGGCTTCACTACAGCGGCAGCTACACCGCCGCGAGCCTTTACGCGGCCGATTCACTCTCGTCGTCGGCGTCTCTCACCTCCATGACGAAGATCGCCGACGCCCAGACGTCCGGGCAGGAACTGAAGATCTCCGCCAAGACGCCGGTGAAGACGCGGTACGTTCTCGTATGGATCACCGCCGCGCCACGCTCGGGGGCGGATGAGTACAGTCGCGAGGGCTACAAGCAGGCCATCACCGACGTTAGGTTCACGGGCTGACGTCTCACCGGAGGGGGAGGAGGTCCGATGGCGGATGGCGCCGGATTCGACGGAGCGAGCGACCAGGACCTCCTCACTCGCCATGTAGAGGGCGACCCCGACGCCTTCGGTGAGCTCGTACGGCGTCACCGCGACCGACTCTGGGCAGTCGCCCTGCGCACGCTGGGAGACCGCGAGGAGGCCGCTGACGCCGTCCAGGACGCTCTTGTGTCCGCGTACCGGGCCGCCCACACCTTCCGCGGCCAATCCGCCGTCACGACCTGGCTGCACCGCATCACGGTGAACGCCTGCCTGGACCGCGCCCGCAAAGCGGCTTCCCGCAAGACCTCACCCGTCGACGACACCGAGCGACTGGAGCAGCTGCTCGAGCCGCACGAGTCGGCGTCCGCCCCCGCCGAACGCAACGATCTTCACCGCCAGCTCCTCGAAGCGCTCGGCACTCTCCCGCCCGACCAGCGAGCCGCCCTCGTCCTCGTGGACATGCAGGGATACCCGGTCGCCGAGGCGGCCCACGTGCTCGACGTTCCGACCGGGACGGTGAAGAGCCGCTGCGCGCGGGGCAGAGCCAGACTCCTGCCGCTCCTCGCCCATCTGCGCCCGGCCGGCGCCGGAGGCGACAGAGAAATCGGCACAGGACGGAACCGGGCGCAGGGGACATCCGTCCCACCGGCAGCGGAACCTCGGGACGAGGGGCCGGGCAACGCCGGGACAGGCGATTCAGCTGCTGTGAAGGGCGGAGGTGGGCGAGCGTGACCTCGACGACGGACACGGCCGGACACCCTGACGTCGCGGAGATCTCCGACCTCACCGAGGGCCTGCTCGCTCCCGCTCGGAGTGCCGACGTACGTCAGCATCTGGACGGCTGCGAGCTCTGCGCTGACGTGCATGCGTCGCTCGAGGAGATCCGTGGCCTTCTGGGCACTCTCCCCGGCCCACCGCGCATGCCGGACGATGTCGCCCACCGAATCGATGCAGCTCTCGCCGCCGAGGCGCTGCTGAACTCCACGGCACCGCAGGACGCCCAGGCTTCCCAGCCGGTCGGCGCGGTCACGGCCGATGCTGACGCGCGCCACGTTTCACGTGAAACAGCGACAGTGACAGCGACAGACCGACCTGCCGGGCGCGCCCGCCCCACCACCACCGGCCCGGGCCGTAAGGAGCGGAAGAAGGGCGGCCGCCGCAGGGTCGCTGTCCTCGGCGCGGTCCTCACAGCCGCGGCACTGGGACTCGGGTCCGTGCTGGTGTCCTCACTCACCGGCGGCGGGGCGCCGGGCAGTTCGGCCCATCAGTCCACCGGGCCCGACACCTTCTCCGCGACCGGGCTGGAAGGGCGGGTCACTGATCTGCTCACCAAGGTTCAGGGCTCCCGCTCACCACAGAGCCTGGGTATCCAGGGCGAGTCCGACTCCGCATCGCCCGGTACCGCCTCACCCAAGACCCTCCTGCAACCCACGATTCCCCCCTGCGTACAAGCGGGCATCGGTCGCAGCGACACAGCCCTCGCCACCGAGCAGGGCACCTATCAGGGAACGAACGCCCTGCTCGTCGTGCTGCCGGACTCATCCGACAGCACCCGGATCGACGCCTACATCGTGGACACCACCTGTGTGCAACACCCGGCGTCGAGTCCGGCGAAGGTGCTGCTGACGAACACCTACACGCGGCGCTGACGGCTGACGCCCACGTCTCCGTCGCGCGTCGTGCCTTCCTGGCATCCCCCACCGCGTCGTCCCTCCGTGTGCCCGGACACACCGGGAATGCACGCCCCTTAGGATCCGTTGGGTGGGGTGAGAGTCCAAGTAGCTCCCACCGCTCGACCGATGCAGTCCCCAGAGACGAGGAATCAAGCCGTGAGCGACGTCCGTAACGTGATCATCATCGGCTCCGGGCCCGCCGGCTACACCGCGGCGCTCTACACCGCGCGCGCTTCCCTGAAGCCGCTCGTGTTCGAAGGCGCCGTCACCGCGGGCGGCGCACTGATGAACACCACCGAGGTGGAGAACTTCCCCGGCTTCCAGGACGGCATCATGGGCCCCGAGCTCATGGACAACATGCGCGCCCAGGCCGAGCGCTTCGGTGCCGAGCTCATCCCGGACGACATCGTCTCCGTCGACCTCACGGGTGAGATCAAGACCGTCACGGACACCGCAGGCACGATCCACCGGGCCAAGGCCGTCATCGTGACCACCGGCTCCCAGCACCGCAAGCTCGGCCTGCCGAACGAGGACGCCCTCTCCGGCCGCGGGGTCTCTTGGTGCGCCACCTGTGACGGCTTCTTCTTCAAGGACCAGGACATCGCCGTGATCGGCGGAGGCGACACCGCGATGGAGGAGGCCACCTTCCTCTCGCGCTTCGCCAAGTCCGTGACGATCGTCCACCGTCGGGACACCCTGCGCGCCTCCAAGGCGATGCAGGAGCGTGCCTTCGCCGACCCGAAGATCAAGTTCGTCTGGGACAGCGAGGTCGCCGAGATCCAGGGTGCCCCGAAGCTGGCCGGACTGAAGCTGCGGAACCTCAAGACGGGCGAGCTCTCGGACCTCCCGGTGACCGGCCTGTTCATCGCGATCGGCCACGACCCGCGCACCGAGCTCTTCAAGGGTCAGCTCGACCTCGACGAGGAGGGCTACCTGAAGGTCGCCGCGCCCTCCACTCGGACGAACGTGACCGGTGTCTTCGCCGCCGGCGACGTGGTCGACCACACCTACCGCCAGGCGATCACCGCGGCCGGCACCGGCTGCTCCTCCGCTCTCGACGCCGAGCGCTACCTCGCCTTCCTCGCGGACGAGGAGCAGGCAGAGCCCGAGAAGACCTCCGTCTGACCCTCCCGCCCCACCGCACAGAGAATTAAGGAGCCCCCTGTGGCCGGCACCCTGAAGAATGTGACCGACGCCGACTTCGAAGAGGTCGTACTCAAGAGCGACAAGCCCGTCCTGGTGGACTTCTGGGCCGAGTGGTGCGGCCCGTGCCGCCAGATCGCCCCTTCACTCGAGGCCATCGCCGCCGAGCACGGCGACAAGATCGAGATCGTGAAGCTCAACATCGACGAGAACCCGGGTACGGCCGCCAAGTACGGCGTCATGTCGATCCCGACGCTGAACGTGTACCAGGATGGCGAGGTCGCCAAGACCATCGTCGGTGCCAAGCCGAAGGCCGCGCTCGTCCGCGACCTGGAGACCTTCATCTCCGAGTGACGCGCTGAGCCGTCCCGCAAGCGGCTGATGTTTCACGTGAAACACCTATGGGCCGGCCCGAGAGGGCCGGCCCATACGCTTTGCCGCGCCTCAGAGCGGCCGCAGCGCCGGCTCCTTCTGGACCGCCCCCAGCAACCGGTCCAGCGCCATCTCCACGTCTTCCTTCCAGGAGAGCGTGGTGCGCAGCTCCAGCCTCAGCCGAGGGTGAGCGGGGTGGGGACGCACGGTCTTGAAGCCGACTGCCAGCAGATGGTCGGCCGGGAGCATGCAGGCCGGTTCCTTCCAACGGGCGTCACCGAACGCCTCGATCGCCTTGAAGCCCCGTCGCAGCAGATCCTTGGCGACCGTCTGAACCATCACGCGGCCGAGCCCCTGTCCCTGGTAGCCCGGCATGATGAAGGCAGTCATCAGCTGCACGGCATCCGGCGACAGCGGGCTCGTGGGGAACGCCGTCGAGCGGGGGACGTAGTCAGGCGGGGCGTAGAGCACAAAGCCCACGGGGACGTCGTCCACATAGACCACCCGGCCGCACGACCCCCAGTCCAGCAGGACGGCAGAGATCCAGGACTCCTTCTCCAGGGCGGGCGTACCCGCTTTTACCGCGGCCGCACCGCGGACGGGGTCCAGCTCCCAGAAGACACACGCCCGACAGCGCTTGGGAAGGTCTTGAAGGTTGTCCAGCGTGAGCGGTACGAGCCGACGCCCCATGAAGGCTGTTCCTCGCTTCCTTCGCTCGCAGCGTCGCGAGCGGCTGTCAGAGCGCTCCGTTCCCTGAGCAGGCTGCCGACGAAACCGCCGACCGCTCCCAGGCCCAGCCCGGCGCTCACCAATCCGGTCCGGCTCATCGTTCGCATGGCCCCCGCCTCCCGCTCCGAGGTACTGCCAGGTGGATGCGCCACAAACCCAATCGCATCGTATCCACGATGCGATTCCATCGATACTGCCTGAAAGCAAAGAGCGAGCCGTGTTCCGGTACACACCGGACACGGCTCGCTCACAGGTCCCACGACCGACCCGTGCTCGGCCGAGCTGCGGCTCAGCCTTCCGATTCCTCGACGTCGCCCTCCACGAGGCCCTTCTGAAGTACGGGGCCTTCACCGGGCGCGAGCGAGTCGAGGATGCGCTCCAGGTCCTCCATGGAGGCGAACTCGACGGTGATCTTGCCCTTCTTCTGCCCAAGGTCGACCTTCACCCGGGTTTCGAAGCGATCCGAGAGCCGGGTCGCGAGGTCGGTCAGTGCCGGGGAGACCCGACCGCCGGCCCGCGGCCCCTTCGCCCGCTGAGCCGTCTGCGGACGCGAACCCATGAGGGTCACGATCTCCTCGACGGCCCGTACCGAAAGACCCTCAGCCACGATGCGGTGGGCCAGCCGGTCCTGCTCCTCCGAGTCGTCGACGGAGAGCAGCGCCCGAGCGTGACCGGCGGAGAGCACTCCGGCCGCGACCCGGCGCTGGACCGCCGACGAGAGCTTGAGCAGACGCAGTGTGTTGGAGACCTGCGGGCGGGACCGACCGATGCGGTCGGCCAGCTGGTCGTGTGTGCAGTTGAAGTCCTTGAGCAACTGGTCGTACGCGGCTGCCTCCTCCAGCGGATTCAGCTGAGCCCGGTGGAGGTTCTCCAGTAGGGCGTCCAGGAGAAGCTTCTCGTCGTCCGTGGCCCGCACGATCGCCGGGATCGCCTCCAGGCCGGCCTCGCGGCAGGCCCGGAAACGCCGCTCACCCATGATGAGCTCGTAACGCGCGGGGCCGAGTTGGCGAACGACGACCGGCTGGAGGAGGCCGACCTCCTTGATGGAGGTGATGAGCTCGTGCAGCGCGTCCTCGTCGAAGACCTCACGCGGCTGGCGCGGGTTCGGCGCGATGTGGTCCAGGGGGATCTCGGCGAAGTGCGCGCCGATAGGAGGCGGGGGCGTCTCCAAAGAGCCGTTCGCCAACAGCTCCTCTGTTTCACGTGAAACAGGCGGGAGCGTGGCCACCTTCGCCGCGGCCACTCCTCGATCGGTCGTCAGAACCGGTACAGCTGCGGGGGACAAGGATCCTCCCACTGCGGCCTGCGCCGGTGTCTTCTCCGTCGGGGCAGCAGGGATCAGTGCACCAAGACCGCGGCCCAGCCCCCTCCGTCGCTCACTCACTGGATGTCCTCCACCATGTTCGGGTTGTTCTGGGCGCCGATATGGGCGTGTGTCGCGTCGTAGCTGACCCCGACACCCCTCAGCGCCAGCTCTCGTGCTGCCTCGAGGTACGAGAGGGCGCCGCTCGATCCCGGATCATAGGTCAGCACCGTCTGTCCATAGCTCGGCGCCTCGGAGATACGGACCGAGCGGGGAATGCTCGTCCTCAGCACCTCCTCCACGAAGTGGGTGCGCACCTCCTCGGCGACCTGCGACGCGAGGCGCGTCCGGCCGTCGTACATGGTGAGCAGAATGGTCGACACATGCAGGGTGGGATTGAGGTGTCCCCGCACCAGGTCGACGTTGCGCAGCAACTGCCCCAGACCTTCCAGCGCGTAGTACTCGCACTGGATAGGGATGAGGACCTCGGCACCGGCCACCATCGCGTTGACCGTCAGCAGACCGAGTGACGGCGGGCAGTCGATGAGGATGTAGTCCAGGGGCTGCTCGTAAGCCTGGATCGCTCGCTGGAGGCGACTCTCACGTGCCACCAGGGACACCAATTCGATCTCCGCACCGGCGAGATCGATCGTGGCGGGAGCACAGAAGAGGCCCTCTACATCAGGGACGGGCTGAACGACTTCCGCGAGCGGACGACTGTCGACCAGCACGTCATAGATGGACGGAACCTCGGAGTGGTGGTCGATTCCCAGGGCCGTGGACGCGTTGCCCTGGGGGTCGAGGTCGACCACCAGGACCCGGCCACCGTGCAGAGCCAGGGAGGCGGCAAGGTTGACGGTCGTCGTCGTCTTGCCCACTCCGCCCTTCTGATTGGCGACCACGATCACACGGGTCTGCTCAGGACGTGGTAGACCCTCGCCGGCGCGGCCCAGAGCCTCCACCGCGAGTTGGGCAGCACGACCGATCGGAGTGTCGTCCATTGGGGGCGGTGTTTCACGTGAAACATCCTCCCCGAACGACTCGGTACGGGGACCGGGGACCGGATCGGTCATCGGTCCCGCGATGTTGGCGTTGGACCGCAAGGATTCACTCTCCTCGACTTCAGGCTCGCAATGCACAGAGCCTCCCATGCCTTCGGGGTCATGAACCAGTGAGGCCTGTTGTTCTGTGGAGAAATCCACCTCTGTGGACAACTCCCGTCCCTCGTCGAGTGAACCGAGAGGCTTACGGTCGCGGGGTTCGGCTGCGGCGCGGCCGCGGCTGATGATGCCGTGGAGCAGAGAGCGACGTTTCACGTGAAACACGATGCACAGCGCCGACAGCCGGATCCCTCGCGACACTCCGTGATGCGCAGGTTTGGCAGCTTCTGTGGAGTACGTCTCAGCGGCGGCGGCGCGTTCGACTGGTGCGGGCCGCCTTGGCCCGCTTGGCGGCGAACCTCACACCACCCGGACTCTCCCCCACCTCGACCCGCACCACCGTGGACAGCGGTTCCACCACGCCTTCACCCACATGCAGGATCGAGGTGCCCACGGCGCCGAGCTTGCTCAGCGCCGTGGACGCGCTCTTCAGCTCTTCCTCGGCGGTGTCGCCCTTGAGGGCGAGCATCTCGCCGTAGGGGCGCAGCAACGGGATGCCCCAGGCGGCCAGACGATCCAGAGGCGCCACGGCACGAGCGGTCACCACATGCACCGGCGGCATCTTGCCCATGACTTCCTCGGCGCGACCGCGTGCGACCGTCACATGGTCCAGGCCGAGGAGCTCGACGACTTCGGTGAGGAAGTTGGTGCGGCGCAGGAGCGGCTCCAGCAGGGTGATCTTCAGGTCCTCCCGCACGAGCGCCAGGGGAATGCCAGGCAGACCGGCGCCCGAGCCGACGTCGCAGACCGTCACGCCCTCGGGCACGACCTCGGAGAGCACCGCGCAGTTCAGCAGGTGCCTCTCCCACAGGCGAGGTACCTCTCGTGGGCCGATGAGCCCACGCTGCACACCTGCCTCGGCCAGGAGCTCGGCGTAGCGGACCGCATCACCGAAGCGATCGCCGAATACCTCTCGTGCCACCTCAGGCGCAGGGGGGAGCTCCGCTGCCTCCGTCACGGGGACCGTCCTTCCGTACCGCATCAGCGCTTCGAGCGCCGACCACCAGAACAACCAGGCTGACAAAGTTCGGCCCCGTCTGCGCAACAGACGGGGCCGGAGACACGTACGTACCGGATCAGTTGGGCAGTACGACGACGAAGCGCTGCGGCTCTTCGCCCTCGGATTCGCTGCGCAGGCCGGCGACCTTGACCGCGTCGTGGACGACCTTGCGCTCGAAGGGCGTCATCGGCTTCAGCTTGACCGGCTCACCGCTGTTCTTCGCGTCGGCCGCGGCCTTGGCACCCAGCTCGGAGAGCTCGGCGCGCTTCTGGGCGCGGTAGCCCGCGATGTCCAGCATCAGCCGGCTGCGGTCGCCGGTCTCCCGGTGCACGGCCAGGCGCGTGAGTTCCTGGAGCGCCTCCAACACCTCGCCGTCCCGGCCGACCAGCTTCGACAGATCACGGGTGCCCGCGTCGCTGATGATCGACACAGAGGCGCGGTCGGCCTCGACATCCATGTCGATGTCGCCGTCGAGGTCGGCGATGTCCAGCAGACCCTCGAGGTAGTCCGCCGCGATCTCGCCCTCCTGCTCGAGGCGGGTCAGGGTGTCTGCACCCTCGGCGGCGGCGGAGGTGGTGCCTTCCGTCACGGGATGGGCTCCTTCTTACTTCTTGGACGGGGACTTGGGGCGCTGCGGGCCGCCCTTGCGCTGCCCGGACTGGGCCTTGCTGCGGCCTCCGCTACCGGACTTGGAACCGGCCTGCTTGGCCGTACCGGCGGTCCCGGAGGGCTTGGCGTCCTCGGGCTCGTCGGACTTGCTCAGCGAGATGCTCTCGCCGGCACCCTTCGCCGGGGCCGCGGACTGGCGCTGGGACTTCGACTGCCGCTTGGGCTGCTGCCGCTTGGCGGCGGCCGCGCTCGTCGGCGTGCCGTCCTCGGTCTCGACCGCGGCCTGGGCCTCGCTCTTGATCACGGTGCCGTCGGCCTGGGCGGCGAAGCCCACCTTGGTCAGACCGTTGATGAACTTGCGCTCCGCGTCGTTGCGCTCGCGGCCCTTGGCCACGATGGCCTTGACGATGGCCTTCTCGCCGCGGCTGCGGATCTTGCCGTGGTGCGTGACCTGCTTGTACAGGCGCTCCAGGTACGCGGCCTGGGCCTTGGAACCCGGCGTCGGGTTGTTGCGGATCACGTACATCTGCTGGCCCATGGTCCACACGTTGGTGGTCAGCCAGTAGACGAGGACACCGACGGGGAAGTTGATGCCGAAGACGGCGAACATGACGGGGAAGACGTACATCAGCATCTTCTGCTGCTGCATGAACGGTGTCTTCACCGAGGTGTCGACGTTCTTCGTCATGAGCTGGCGCTGCGTGAAGAACTGCGACGCCGACATCATGATGATCATGATCGCGGTGACGATGCGGACGTTGGTCAGCGAGGCGTCGAACGACACCAGATCCGAGGCGCTGTCCGTGAACTTCGCGGCCAACGGGGCACCGAAGATGTGCGCCTTCTGCGCGCTCGCCAGAAGGCTCTCGTTGATCACGCCAATGGTTTCACCGTTGGCGATGCCGTTGAGCACGTGGTACAGGGCGAAGAAGAACGGCGACTGCGCCAGGATGGGAAGGCACGAGGAGAGCGGGTTGGTGCCCGTCTCCTTGTACAGCTTCATCATCTCTTCGGACTGACGCTGTTTGTCGTTCTTGTAGCGCTCCTGGATCTTCTTCATCTCGGGCTGGAGCGTCTGCATGGCCCGCGTCGCCTTGATCTGCTTCACGAAGAGCGGGATCAGGCAGATTCGGATCAGAATCACCAGGGACACGATCGACAGGCCCCAGGCCCACCCGGTGTCGGGGCCGAAGATGGCCCCGTACACCTTGTGGAACTGGACGATGACCCAGGAGACAGGTGTCGTGATGAAGCTGAAGAGGCTGGCAATCGTGTCCACTAATCATGCTCCTTGGGCATGGGACGGTGTCTCTGCGGCCGGGCTCGAAGAAGAAGGAAGGTTCTCTTCGGTGGCCGTTTCGGCGGCGGAGGTCCCGCCCCTGCGTGCACGCCAGGCGTCACGCAACATTTCGTGCCACCGCGGGCGCTTGCGCGGCGGAACATGGTCCACGCCTCCGAGCGACCACGGATTGCACCGCAGGATTCGCCAGGCGGTAAGTGCCGTTCCCTTGATGGCGCCGTGCCGGTCGATGGCCGTATAGCCGTAGTGGGAGCACGACGGGTAGTACTTGCACACCGGCCCGAGCAGCGGACTGATCGTCCACTGGTAGAGCTTGATCAGAGCCAGCAGCGGGTACTTCATCGCGCGCCCCCTCCCAGTAGCCGTTGAAGGGCGGCATCCAGGTCTTGGGCCAGCTGTGCGTGGTCGGCGTCGCCCGCCCCGGGCAGCGCCCGTACGACTACCAGGCTACCGGGGGGAAACAGGGTGACTCGGTCGCGCATCAGATGACGCAGTCTGCGTTTCACCTTGTTGCGCACGACCGCTCCGCCCACGGCCTTGCTCACGACGAAACCCGCACGCGTCGGGGGAGCGCTCTCCCCAGGCGCGTGCGGGTCCGTGGCACCGCTTCGAAGGTGGACCACGAGGGTCGGACGGCCAGCCCGACGACCTCGTCGTACCGCGGTCGCGAAGTCCTCGCGCCGCCTCAGCCGATGCTCGGTAGGCAGCACGACGTCATGACCTGATCAGGCTCAGGCGGACAGGTTGGTGCGACCCTTGCTGCGGCGGTTCGCGAGAATCGCGCGACCGGCACGGGTGCGCATCCGCAGGCGGAAGCCGTGGGTCTTGGCACGACGACGGTTGTTCGGCTGGAAGGTGCGCTTGCTCACTCGGGGGCTCCAGAAATCAATCGGTGGTGGCGGGGTGCCGTCCTGGCTGTCACCGTGCGCCCACGAGGTAGCTCGCGGTTAAACGCCCGAGTGCACCGCTTCCCGATCACCTGACGTGATCTGTGCCCATCGGAGGCAGGCGGCAGCAGCCATCGACAACTCGACCTGGTTACGGTACGCGCGGCTGCGCCATTCGGTCAAACCGGCGGTCACGGGGAGACACTATCCACAGCCTGGGGACAACAACTTGAACCGCACCCGTCGCCCTGACTACCGTGGCTGAACTCCGATTCGTTCCTTTGTCCCTGGCCCCACCCGATATGAATCCCGACCGTCCCGCAACCACACGTTCGTGGGACCCACGAGAGAGCGTGCCCTGTGGCTGACGTGCCTGCCGATCTTGCCGCAGTGTGGCCACGAGTACTGGAGCAGCTCCTCGGGGAGGGTCGCGGCCAGGGTTTCGAGGTGAAGGACGAGCACTGGATCCGACGCTGCCAGCCACTGGCGCTGGTCGCCGACACCGCTCTGCTCGCCGTGCCGAACGAATTCGCGAAGGGCGTCCTCGAAGGCCGCCTGGCCCCGATCGTCAGCGAGACGCTGAGCCGCGAGTGCGGGCGGCCGATCCGTATCGCGATCACTGTCGACGACTCCGCCGGTGAACCTCCGGCCCCGCCGGCACCCCCCGTGCAGCAGCAGTCGCGCTACGAGGAGCCCGAGCTTCCCGCCGGCCCCTACGACGGCAAGGACGGCCGGTACGACGGTCAGGACGGCCGCTACGACACCGGCTACGACAAACCGTACGAAAGCCAGTACGAGGGCTACGGCCGACACCGCGCCGAACAGCTGCCCCCGGCGCCCGGCGACCAGCCTCCCGGCTCGCGTCCGGACCAGCGTCCGGACCAACTGCCCACCGCGCGGCCCGCGTACCCCTCGGAGTACCAGCGCCCGGAGCCGGGCGCCTGGCCGCGGCCGCAGCAGGACGAGTACAGCTGGCAGCAGCAGCGGCTCGGCTTCCCGGAGCGCGACCCCTACGCGTCGCCTTCGTCGCAGGACACGTACGGCGGGCCTTCGTCCCAGGCCCCGTACGGCGCCCCGTCACAGCAGGATCCCTACGGTCCGCCGTCGCAGGACTACCGTCCCCAGTCGATGGAACGGCCTCCGTACGACCCGTCGCCGTACGAGCAGAAGCGGTCGGACTACGAGCCCTCACGCTCCGACTACGACCAGCGCGACACCGGTCGGCGTGAGTTGTCCGACCCGTCGGGCGGTCCCGGTCATCCGCACCGCGGCGGCCCGGGCGGGCCCGGTCTGTCCGGACCGGGTGGGCCCGGACAGTCGGCCAAGCAGTCCTCGCCGACCGCCGGCCCCGGTGAGCCGACCGCCCGCCTGAACCCGAAGTACCTCTTCGACACGTTCGTCATCGGCGCCTCCAACCGGTTCGCGCACGCGGCCGCCGTCGCCGTCGCAGAGGCGCCCGCGAAGGCCTACAACCCCCTCTTCATCTACGGGGAGTCGGGCCTCGGCAAGACGCACCTCCTGCATGCCATCGGGCACTACGCGCGCAGCCTCTACCCGGGCACGCGCGTGCGGTACGTGAGCTCGGAGGAGTTCACCAACGAGTTCATCAACTCCATCCGCGACGGCAAGGGCGACAGCTTCCGCAAGCGGTACCGCGAGATGGACATCCTGCTCGTCGACGACATCCAGTTCCTCGCGGACAAGGAGTCGACGCAGGAGGAGTTCTTCCACACCTTCAACACCCTCCACAACGCCAACAAGCAGATCGTGCTCTCCAGCGACCGGCCGCCCAAGCAGTTGGTCACCCTGGAGGACCGGCTGCGGAACCGTTTCGAGTGGGGTCTGATCACCGATGTGCAACCGCCCGAGCTGGAGACGCGCATCGCGATCCTCCGCAAGAAGGCGGTGCAGGAGCAGCTCAACGCCCCGCCGGAGGTGCTGGAGTTCATCGCGTCCCGGATCTCGCGCAACATCCGCGAGCTGGAGGGCGCGCTGATCCGGGTGACGGCGTTCGCGTCGCTCAACCGGCAGCCGGTGGACCTGGGGCTGACGGAGATCGTCCTGAAGGATCTGATCCCCGGTGGCGAGGATTCCGCCCCCGAGATCACGTCGACGGCCATCATGGGCGCGACCGCCGACTACTTCGGACTGACCGTCGAGGACCTGTGCGGCACCTCACGCGGGCGGGCGCTGGTGACGGCCCGGCAGATCGCCATGTACCTGTGCCGCGAGCTGACGGACCTGTCGCTGCCGAAGATCGGCGCGCTGTTCGGCGGCCGTGACCACACGACGGTCATGCACGCGGACCGCAAGATCCGCAATCTGATGGCCGAGCGGCGCTCCATCTACAACCAGGTCACCGAGCTGACCAACCGCATCAAGAACGGCTGACGGCCCCGCAGAACGCGTCCCGGACGTCGCTGAGGGCGTCCCCGGAGAAAGATCCGGGGACGCCCTTCGTCGTTCCCGGGCCCAGGCACATCGTTCAGCGCCGGCCTGCGACAACCGGACCCTGGCCCGAACCGCGGCCGGTTCACGGCCGGACGGCACCCGATTCACGGCCGGGCCGCACCTGATACACGGCCGGACGGCACCCGGTTCACGGCCGGGCCGCGGTCGGCAACGGTCGTCCGCCGCTCACCCGGTGTTCGATTACCGGCCGGGTTACGGCCACTCTCCACAGATTCGGCGACTTTTTCCCGTCCACACCCTGGGGACCGGGAAGTTGTCCAGACTGTGTCCACAGGCGCTGCCGGTGCGGGACGATCGGGCCAGGTCATCTGGCTGTGGATTCGTGGACGAAGGTTTTCCACAGCCTGTGGACAAAAAAATGATCCACAGGCTGTGCACGAAGTTGTCCACCGGCAACCCACAGGCTGCGACCGGTTGTCCCCAGCGATCTCCGGTTTCTCCACATGGCTGTCCACTGTTCGGCAACCCGACGCGCCTCCTCACCGGGTCGAGTGAAAGGCGTCACACGAAGGTGCCTGGTTGGCCTGTGGGAAAGGTGGGTAAACCTGGGGACGCCGCTGGGGAGAACTCGCCTCAGCCTGTGCACGGAGTGTGCAGAACTTTTTGTTCTCCACAGAAGACCCCAGTTATCCACCGCCTCCGCCCACAGGGCCAGTGGACAAAATCTCGCCTCTGAGCTGCGAAAACACAGTTATCCACCGTTTCCACAGCCCCTACTACTACTCCCAACTAGAGAGAGCGAGAAATCCGTTTAGAAGGGGGTCCTGTGCACAACTCGCTCTTCGGTGCCCGGCTGCCCCTCGTCACGACTTGACCCCGAGAGGCACCGACTGTCAGTGCGGTGCGTCAGACTGGTCCCCGGTGGGTCTGCCCCGCAGCGGGGACCACCACACCGAGACAGACGACGAAGGCCAGGCAGGGCGAGAAGCGCCGGCAACAGCAGGAGGCGGCAAGAGTGAAGATCCGGGTGGAACGCGACGTACTCGCGGAGGCCGTGGCCTGGGCGGCACGCAGCCTCCCGGCCCGTCCGCCGGCGCCTGTCCTCGCCGGCCTGCTGCTGAAGGCCGAGGACGGCCAGCTGAGCCTGTCCAGCTTCGACTACGAGGTCTCCGCACGGGTCTCCGTGGAGACCGAGGTCGAGGAGGAGGGCACGGTCCTGGTCTCCGGCCGCCTGCTCGCGGACATCTGCCGGGCTCTGCCCAACCGCCCGGTGGAGATCTCCACAGACGGTGTACGGGCGACGGTGGTCTGCGGGTCCTCGCGCTTCACCCTGCACACCCTGCCTGTGGAGGAGTACCCGTCCCTGCCGCAGATGCCGAACGCGACGGGCACGGTCCCCGGCGAGGTCTTCGCCTCCGCGGCCGCCCAGGTCGCCATCGCCGCCGGCCGTGACGACACGCTGCCGGTCCTCACCGGTGTGCGCATCGAGATCGAGGGCGACACGGTCACGCTGGCCTCCACCGACCGCTACCGCTTCGCGGTCCGCGAGTTCCTGTGGAAGCCGGAGAACCCGGACGCGTCCGCGGTCGCCCTGGTGCCCGCCAAGACGCTCCTGGACACCGCCAAGGCGCTCACGAGCGGCGACAGCGTCATCCTGGCGCTGTCCGGTTCCGGCTCGGGTGAGGGCCTGATCGGCTTCGAGGGCGCGGGACGCCGTACGACGACCCGCCTCCTGGAGGGCGACCTCCCGAAGTACCGCACGCTGTTCCCGACCGAGTTCAACTCCGTCGCCGTGATCGAGACCGCCCCCTTCGTGGAGGCCGTCAAGCGCGTGGCCCTGGTCGCCGAGCGCAACACCCCGGTGCGGCTCAGCTTCGAGCAGGGGGTGCTCATCCTGGAGGCCGGTTCCAGCGACGACGCACAGGCTGTGGAGCGGGTCGACGCGCAGCTCGAGGGCGACGACATCTCGATCGCCTTCAACCCGACCTTCCTGCTGGACGGTCTGAGCGCCATCGACTCCCCGGTCGCCCAGCTGTCCTTCACGACGTCCACGAAGCCGGCGCTGCTCAGCGGCAAGCCCGCGCTGGACGCGGAGGCGGACGAGGCCTACAAGTACCTGATCATGCCGGTGCGCCTGAGCGGCTGACGCCGGTGCCGATGTCCGACCGGTTGTCCACAGGCCGTGGACGACCGGGGCGGTCCCTGGGGAGAAGCCACCGGTGAACCCCCAGGTGGGGTCGTACGTCTGAGCGCGTATGCCCACAGGTGTGCGTGACCGTCCGGGTTTAGGCTCGGACACGGGTGCGAGAGCACCTCACACGCCACACAGCGACCTAAGGAACAACTGATGGAGCTCGGTCTCATCGGCCTCGGCAAGATGGGCGGCAACATGCGCGAGCGGATCCGCCGCGCGGGCCACACCGTCGTCGGATACGACCGCAACCCGGACCTCGCCGATGTCCACAGCCTCCAAGAGCTTGTGGGCAAGCTCAAGGGCCCGCGCGTGATCTGGGTGATGGTCCCGGCCGGTGCGGCCACCCAGTCGACCGTCGACGAGCTCGCCGAGCTGCTGGAGCCGGGCGACGTCGTCGTGGACGGCGGCAACTCCCGCTGGACGGACGACGAGAAGCACGCGCGGGAGCTGGCCGCCAAGGGCATCGGCTTCGTCGACTGCGGTGTCTCCGGCGGCGTCTGGGGCCTGGAGAACGGCTACGCGCTGATGTTCGGCGGCGACGCGGAGCACGTGGCCAAGGTGCAGCCGGTCTTCGACGCGCTCAAGCCCGAGGGCGACTTCGGCGCGGTGCACGCCGGCAAGGTCGGCGCCGGCCACTTCGCGAAGATGGTCCACAACGGCATCGAGTACGCCATGATGCAGGCCTACGCCGAGGGCTGGGAGCTGCTGGAGAAGGTCGACTCCGTCACGGACGTGCGCGAGGTCTTCCGCTCCTGGCAGGAGGGCACGGTCATCCGGTCCTGGCTGCTCGACCTGGCCGTCAACGCCCTCGACGAGGACGAGCACCTCGACAAGCTGCGGGGCTTCGCGCAGGACTCCGGCGAGGGCCGCTGGACGGTCGAGGCCGCCATCGACAACGCCGTGCCGCTGCCCGCGATCACGGCCTCGTTGTTCGCGCGGTTCGCGTCCCGTCAGGACGACTCGCCGCAGATGAAGATGATCGCGGCGCTGCGCAACCAGTTCGGCGGCCACGCGGTCGAGAAGAAGTAGTCCACAGGGTCGCCCCGCGATCCACAACCCTGGGGGAGGTCGGCGAACGACCATGCACGTCACGCATCTGTCGCTGGCCGACTTCCGCTCGTACGCCCGGGTCGAAGTTCCACTGGACCCGGGCGTCACCTCTTTCGTGGGTCCCAACGGGCAGGGCAAGACGAACCTCGTCGAGGCCGTCGGGTACCTCGCCACCCTGGGCAGCCACCGGGTGTCCTCGGACGCTCCCCTGGTCCGTATGGGCGCCGACCGAGCCATCGTCCGGGCGCAGATCAGGCAGGGCGACCGCCGGCAACTGGTCGAGCTGGAGCTGAACCCGGGCAAGGCCAACCGCGCCCGTATCAACAGGTCCTCGCAGGTCAGACCTCGTGATGTGCTGGGCATCGTACGAACCGTACTGTTCGCGCCCGAGGATCTCGCGTTGATCAAGGGGGATCCCGGTGAGCGGCGCCGCTTCCTCGACGAGTTGATCACCGCGCGTTCCCCGCGGATGGCGGGCGTGCGCTCGGACTACGAGCGGGTGCTCAAGCAGCGCAACACGCTCCTGAAGTCGGCCGCGCTCGCCCGGCGGCACGGCGGGCGCTCCATGGATCTCTCGACGCTCGACGTGTGGGACCAGCACCTCGCGCGGGTGGGCGCGGAGCTGCTCGCCCAACGCCTCGACCTGGTCGCCGCGATCCAGCCGCTGGCCGACAAGGCGTACGAGCAGCTGGCGCCCGGAGGCGGTCCCGTGGCCCTGGAGTACAAGCCGTCCGCGCCCGGTGAGGCACACACGCGTGAGGACCTGTACGGCCAGCTGATGGCCGCGCTCGCGGACGTCCGCAAGCAGGAGATCGAGCGGGGCGTCACCCTGGTGGGCCCGCATCGGGACGATGTGATCCTCAAGCTCGGTCAGCTGCCCGCCAAGGGGTACGCCTCCCACGGAGAGTCCTGGTCGTACGCGCTGGCGCTCCGGCTGGCCTCGTACGACCTGCTGCGGGCCGAGGGCAACGAGCCGGTGCTGGTCCTGGACGACGTCTTCGCCGAGCTGGACGTCCGTCGGCGGGAGCGGCTGGCCGAGCTGGTGGCGCCGGGCGAGCAGGTACTGGTGACGGCGGCCGTCGACGACGACGTGCCGCACGTGCTGGCGGGCGCCCGGTACGCCGTGGCCGAGGGGACCGTGGAACGCGTATGAGCGACGAAGAGCCTGCCGCGAAGCGGGTCCCCGAGCCCTCCGGCGTCGATCTCGCGCGGGTGGCGCTCAGGGCCGCCCGGGAGCAGGCACGCGCGCGTGGGGACGCGGCTCAGCAGAAGAAGCAGGCTCGGCGGGGTGGTGGCCTGCGCTCCGGCGCGCGTGCCGACGGCCGTGACCCCATGGCGCTGGGCGCCGCGATCAACCGGCTGCTCACCGAGCGCGGGTGGGAGGCGCCGGCCGCGGTGGGCGGGGTGATGGGACGGTGGCCGCAGATCGTCGGCGAGGACGTGGCCAAGCACTGCGTGCCTGAGAAGTACGACGAGGAGGAGCGGGCGCTGATCGTGCGCTGCGACTCCACGGCCTGGGCGACGAACCTGCGGCTGCTCGCCCCGACCCTGGTCGCGCGCCTCAACGAGGATCTCGGCCACGGCGCGGTGCGGCTGATCAAGGTGCTCGGTCCCAACGGTCCCGCGCGCCGCTACGGCCCTCTGAGGGCCCCGGGGAGCACCGGTCCCGGCGATACCTACGGGTGACGTGCGTCACGCGTCTCCGGCCGGGACGGTCCTCTGGCGACCGCCCGGCCTTCGTCTTGTGCGCCCGCGTGCGGGTGCGAATTCGGACCTGACTCCCAAGTAGCCAAGGGTTGACACCCCGAAGCGCTGAGTGCCTCCGTGAGCCTCTTGAAGCCCCCTTCCGCATATCGGGACCCCAAAGAGACCGGTTGAGGGCGGCACATGCGGACTCAGGTACCGGCAAACCCCCATCAGTGTCAGTGCTACCGGTAGACTGGAAGCCAATCCCGCCCCGAACGTGGGGACCGCCCGGGAGACTCTGAGCAACGCTGATCAAGGCTTACCAACGCAACATGCCGCAGCCGCTCCGGCAACCTGCCGACGAGCCTGGCTGGTGCTGTGCCAGAAAGGGCGCTTCGTGGCCGATTCCGGCAACCCCAACGAGAACATCCCGTCCACCGACGCCGGCGCGAGCGCCGAGGCCAACACCTCGAGCAGCGAGGTCACCGCCTCGTACGACGCCAGCGCCATTACCGTCCTCGAGGGTCTGGACGCGGTCCGCAAGCGACCCGGTATGTACATCGGCTCGACCGGCGAGCGCGGCCTGCACCACCTCGTGTACGAGGTCGTCGACAACTCGGTCGACGAGGCGCTGGCGGGCCACGCGGACACCATCGACGTGACGATCCTGGCCGACGGCGGCGTCCGTGTCATCGACAACGGCCGCGGTATCCCGGTGGGCATCGTCGCGTCCGAGGGCAAGCCGGCCCTCGAGGTCGTGCTGACCGTGCTGCACGCGGGAGGCAAGTTCGGCGGCGGCGGCTACGCGGTCTCCGGTGGTCTGCACGGCGTCGGCGTCTCGGTCGTGAACGCCCTGTCGAGCAAGGTCGCGGTCGAGGTCAGGACCGACGGCCATCGCTGGACGCAGGACTACAAGATGGGCGTCCCGACGGCCCCGCTCGTCAAGCACGATGCCACGGACGAGACGGGCACTTCGGTCACCTTCTGGGCCGACGCCGACATCTTCGAGACCACGGAGTACTCCTTCGAGACGCTCTCGAGGCGCTTCCAGGAGATGGCGTTCCTCAACAAGGGTTTGACGATCAAACTCACCGACGAGCGCGAGTCGGCCAAGGCCACCGCCGGGGCGGACGAGGCGGGTGCGGACGAGAAGGACGAGGTCAAGACCGTCACGTACCACTACGAGGGCGGCATCGTCGACTTCGTGAAGTACCTCAACTCCCGCAAGGGCGAGGCGGTGCACCCGACGGTGATCGACCTCGAGGCGGAGGACAAGGAGAGGAGCCTCTCCCTCGAAGTCGCCATGCAGTGGAACAGCGGTTACACCGAGGGCGTGTACTCCTTCGCCAACATCATCCACACGCACGAGGGCGGCACGCACGAGGAGGGCTTCCGCGCGGCGTTGACGAACCTGGTCAACAAGTACGCGCGGGACAAGAAGCTGCTGCGCGAGAAGGACGACAACCTCACGGGTGACGACATCCGCGAGGGTCTGACCGCGATCATCTCCGTCAAGCTGAGCGAGCCCCAGTTCGAGGGTCAGACGAAGACCAAGCTGGGCAACACGGAGGCGAAGACCTTCGTCCAGAAGGCGGTCTACGAGCACCTCAACGACTGGCTGGACCGCAATCCGGTGGAGGCGGCGGACATCGTCCGCAAGGGCATCCAGGCGGCCACCGCGCGCGTGGCGGCCCGCAAGGCCCG
Source organism: Streptomyces sp. NPDC088157 (assembly GCF_044741545.1). NCBI lineage: Bacteria > Bacillati > Actinomycetota > Actinomycetes > Kitasatosporales > Streptomycetaceae > Streptomyces > Streptomyces sp. NPDC088157. The sequence continues at coordinate 611,532 of NZ_JBIUSU010000005.1, read as the reverse complement.
CGACCTGACCCGCCGCAAGGGTCTGCTGGAGTCGGCGTCCCTGCCGGGCAAGCTCTCCGACTGCCAGTCGAACGACCCCATCAAGTGCGAGATCTTCATCGTCGAGGGTGACTCCGCCGGCGGTTCGGCCAAGTCCGGCCGCAACCCGCAGTACCAGGCGATCCTCCCGATCCGGGGCAAGATCCTCAACGTCGAGAAGGCGCGGATCGACAAGATCCTGCAGAACCAGGAGATCCAGGCGCTGATCTCCGCCTTCGGCACCGGTGTGCACGAGGACTTCGACATCTCCAAGCTCCGCTATCACAAGATCATTCTGATGGCGGACGCCGACGTCGACGGCCAGCACATCAACACCCTGCTGCTGACCTTCCTGTTCCGCTTCATGCGGCCGCTGGTCGAGGCCGGGCACGTGTTCCTCTCCCGTCCCCCGCTCTACAAGATCAAGTGGGGCCGGGAGGACATCGAGTACGCGTACTCCGACCGGGAGCGCGACGCGCTGCTGGAGATGGGCCGTCAGCGCGGCAAGCGGGTGCGCGAGGACTCGATCCAGCGCTTCAAGGGCCTCGGCGAGATGAACGCCGAGGAGCTGCGCATCACGACCATGGACCAGGAGCACCGCGTCCTCGGCCAGGTCACCCTCGACGACGCAGCCCAGGCCGACGACCTGTTCTCGGTCCTGATGGGCGAGGACGTCGAAGCGCGCCGCGCCTTCATCCAGCGCAACGCCAAGGACGTCCGGTTCCTCGACATCTGAGTCGGTCTCAGCTGACCGCACCAGAAAGGATTCTCACCAGCAATGACCGACGAGAACACTCCCGTCACCCCTGAAGAGGGCGGCGACGTCGTGATGCGCATCGAGCCCGTCGGGCTCGAGACGGAGATGCAGCGCTCGTACCTCGACTACGCGATGTCCGTCATCGTCTCCCGCGCGCTGCCGGACGTCCGGGACGGCCTCAAGCCCGTCCACCGCCGCGTCCTGTACGCCATGTACGACGGCGGCTACCGGCCCGAGAAGGGCTTCTACAAGTGTGCCCGCGTCGTCGGCGACGTCATGGGCAACTACCACCCGCACGGCGACTCCTCGATCTACGACGCGCTGGTCCGCCTCGCGCAGCCGTGGTCGATGCGGATGCCGCTGGTGGACTCCAACGGCAACTTCGGCTCTCCCGGCAACGACCCGGCCGCCGCCATGCGGTACACCGAGTGCAAGATGATGCCGCTGTCCATGGAGATGGTCCGCGACATCGACGAGGAGACCGTCGACTTCACGGACAACTACGACGGCCGCTCCCAGGAGCCGACCGTCCTGCCGGCCCGGTTCCCGAACCTGCTGATCAACGGTTCGGCCGGTATCGCCGTCGGCATGGCGACCAACATCCCCTCGCACAACCTGCGCGAGGTCGCGTCCGGCGCCCAGTGGTACCTGGAGAACCCGGACGCCTCGCACGAGGAGCTGCTGGACGCCCTCCTCGAGCGCATCAAGGGCCCCGACTTCCCGACCGGCGCGCTCGTCGTCGGCCGCAAGGGCATCGAGGAGGCGTACCGCACGGGCCGCGGCTCCATCACGATGCGCGCGGTCGTCGAGGTCGAGGAGATCCAGAACCGCCAGTGCCTGGTGGTCACGGAGCTGCCGTTCCAGGTGAACCCGGACAACCTCGCGCAGAAGATCGCCGACCTGGTGAAGGACGGCAAGATCGGCGGCATCGCCGACGTCCGTGACGAGACGTCGTCCCGCACGGGCCAGCGCCTGGTCATCGTCCTGAAGCGGGACGCGGTCGCCAAGGTCGTCCTGAACAACCTCTACAAGCACACGGACCTCCAGTCGAACTTCGGCGCCAACATGCTGGCCCTGGTCGACGGTGTCCCGCGCACCCTCTCGCTGGACGCGTTCATCCGCCACTGGGTGACGCACCAGATCGAGGTCATCGTCCGCCGTACGCGCTTCCGGCTGCGCAAGGCCGAGGAGCGCGCGCACATCCTGCGTGGCCTCCTCAAGGCCCTGGACGCCATCGACGAGGTCATCGCGCTGATCCGGCGCAGCGACACCGTCGACATCGCGCGCACGGGCCTGATGCAGCTCCTGGAGATCGACGAGATCCAGGCCAACGCCATCCTCGAGATGCAGCTGCGGCGACTGGCAGCCCTGGAGCGCCAGAAGATCATCCAGGAGCACGACGAACTCCAGGCGAAGATCACCGAGTACAACGCGATCCTCGCCTCGCCGCTTCGTCAGCGCGGCATCGTGAGCGCGGAACTGGCCGCGATCGTCGAGAAGTACGGCGACGACCGCAAGACGATGCTGGTGCCCTACGACGGTGACATGTCCATCGAGGACCTGATCGCCGAAGAGGACATCGTCGTCACCATCTCGCGCGGTGGCTACGTCAAGCGCACGAAGGCCGACGACTACCGCTCGCAGAAGCGCGGCGGCAAGGGAGTGCGTGGCGCGAAGCTGAAGGAAGACGACATCGTCGACCACTTCTTCGTCTCGACCACGCACCACTGGCTGCTGTTCTTCACCAACAAGGGCCGCGTCTACCGGGCGAAGGCGTACGAGCTGCCCGACGCCGGGCGTGACGCGCGTGGTCAGCACGTCGCGAACCTGCTGGCCTTCCAGCCGGACGAGGCGATCGCGGAGATCCTCGCGATCCGCGACTACGAGGCGGTGCCGTACCTGGTGCTCGCGACCAAGGGCGGGCTGGTCAAGAAGACGCCTCTGAAGGATTACGATTCGCCGCGCGCCGGTGGTGTCATCGCGATCAATCTCCGCGAGACAGAGGACGGTTCCGACGATGAACTGATCGGAGCCGAACTCGTATCGGCCGACGATGATCTGCTTCTGATCAGCAAGAAGGCGCAGTCGATCAGGTTCACCGCCACGGACGAATCCCTGCGGCCCATGGGCCGTGCCACCTCGGGCGTCAAGGGCATGAGCTTCCGCGAGGGAGACCAGCTGCTCTCGATGAATGTTGTTCGACCCGGTACGTTCGTGTTCACTGCCACAGACGGTGGGTACGCGAAGCGGACCGCCGTCGACGAGTACCGCGTCCAGGGTCGCGGCGGCCTGGGTATCAAGGCTGCCAAGATCGTCGAGGACCGCGGTTCTCTTGTCGGCGCGCTGGTGGTCGAGGAGACCGACGAGATCCTCGCCATCACGCTGTCCGGCGGTGTGATTCGTACGCGAGTCAATGAGGTCAGGGAGACGGGCCGTGACACCATGGGCGTCCAACTGATCAACCTGGGCAAGCGCGATGCCGTCGTCGGCATCGCACGTAACGCCGAGGCGGGGCGTGAGGCGGAGGAGGTCGACGGCGAGGACGCCGTGGACGAGATCGCCGAGGCAGCCACGACCACCGGCACGGACGAGGGTGAGTCGCCCTCGTCCGAGTAGCGAGGAGTGAGTCAACGTGAGCGGAGCCACGGGCGCCGGTACGTCTGCCGGTACGGGTAAGAACGGCGGCGGCCGTGGCTCCGCCGCGTCGGCGGCGGGGGACGCGCGTACGACCGACGCGCGGGGCGCCGGGGGGACCGACGGGCGTGCGGCGGACACCCACACGACCCAGCTGAAGGCCATCAAACCCCCTGCGGCCGACTCGCCCTCACCCTCGACCGACACACAAGGATCGAAGGGATCCCAGGGGGGAACCGTGACGGAAACCCGAGGCACGCAGGCCAAGCAGGAGGCGTCGCCGCTCCCCGGTGAGCGGCAGCCGCAGCAGCAGCCCGCCGGGCCCTACCACCCGCCGCAGGCCTACCCGACGCAGGCGCCCCCGGCGCCGGCCGCGGCCGGCGCCGTACGGCGACCGCGGACCGGCGCCCGCACCACGCCCCGCGTGCGCAAGGCCCGGCTGCGCGTGGCGAAGGCCGACCCCTGGTCGGTGATGAAGGTCAGCTTCCTGCTTTCGATCGCCCTGGGCATCTGCACGATCATCGCGGCCGCCGTGCTGTGGATGGTCATGGACGCGATGGGCGTCTTCTCGACGGTCGGCGGGACGATTTCGGAGGCGACCGGCTCCAACGAGTCGAACGGCTTCGACCTCCAGTCCTTCCTGTCGCTCCCCCACGTCCTGATGTTCACGTCGATCATCGCGGTCATCGACGTCGTCCTCGCGACCGCGCTCGCCACACTCGGCGCGTTCATCTACAACCTCTCCGCGGGCTTCGTCGGCGGCGTCGAGCTGACGCTCGCCGAGGACGAGTGACCTTTGCCGTCGTAGCGGTTCCAAACCCTGCTGTGCGTCCCGTGACTATCGATTTTGGGACTGCCCACGTCGTGCGCTAATCTTCAGGAGTCAGCGCGCGGGACACACACCGCAGAGCGCGGCGGGGCTATAGCTCAGTTGGTTAGAGCGCATCCCTGATAAGGATGAGGCCACAGGTTCAAATCCTGTTAGCCCCACCAGCGAGAAGACCCCCGGGCCATTGGTCCGGGGGTCTTTTGACACCAGTGGTTGACACCAGCGGCGCTGAAGGGCTGCGGTCAGCCGATCAGCGGGTCCTCCAGCAGCTCTGCGAGCAGCGTCACAGCCTCCCGCTCACTGTCGACCCTGGACGCGGCAGCGCCGATGGCGTCGGTCAGCAGCTCGGCGGTGGCCCATGACGGAGGCGGAGTCTCGCCGCCGTCGGGGCCGTCGATGCGTATGACCGCGTGGAAGTGGACTGCTCCGCGATCGGAAACCTCAACGTGGGCATGGCAAGAGCGGCTGATGAGGCGTTGCCGCTGCGGCGTTACGTGACTCATTGATCGTTTCAGAATGAGGACACGGCGTCACCTGTGGGCGCCCGGCCCGTGCCGCGCGCTCGCCGCGTCGGCTGTGAAAATCGCTGTCCGATTGTCGGAACGCGGTGATAGGGAGTCCATGTGACAACGACACTCGCGTTCCCCGTGCTGTTGCGACTGATCGACGAACGGTCGAGCGCCTTCCGCGCCGCGGTAGCCTCCGCGCCCAGCCTCGAGGTGCAGGTGCCGACCTGCCCGGAGTGGACGCTGTCCGATCTGGCGCAGCATATCGGCGAGGGGCGCCGCTCCTGGGCCGCCACCGTAGCCGCAGGGCCTGCCGCTCCGGCCAAGTCCGTCCCAGAGGGCGCCCCGGCTGCGCCTCGGGAGCGCGAGGCCCTGCCGGCCTGGTTGGCCGCGTCGACGCAGGAGTTGCTGGACGCACTGCGGGAGGCCGGCCCGGATCGCGGTTGCTGGACGTGGTGGGGTGCGTCGCAGTCGCCGCAGACCTGTGGCGCCGTCGCCCGGCACCAGCTCCAGCAGATCGCGGTGCACACCTACGACGCCCAGGTCACTGTGGGTGCCCCGCAGCCGCTGCCGGATGAGGTGGCACTCGACGGTGTCGAGGAGTTCCTGTTCACCTGCGTCGCAACGACGAGTGCCTGGCCGCACAAGCCCACCGCCTTCGACTTCCACGCCAACGAGGGCCACTCCTGGCGCCTGACGGTCGACGGCGACGGCGCACGCTCCACCCGTATCCCCGCGCCCGGCACGACGCCTGTCGCTGCTGCCGACGAGGGCCCGAACGCGGCTGGCGTCTCCGTCCGCGGCACGGCCAGTGAGCTGGTCCTCTTCGTGTACGACCGTATCCCGGCGGACTCACTGCAGATCGACGGAGACGCAGGTTTGTTCGACCTGCTCCGCGCGTGGGAACCGGAGGAGTAGGACGGGTGCTGCAGAGCGGCGAAGTAAGCCTTGTCAAGACCGCATGCGACGGCTGACACCAGCGGCTGACACCAACAAGCACGAACCGCAGCGGTCAGCACCGGGCCTCGGTGGACGATCGACCGCGGCGCAGCGGCAGTTGGCCGATCGGCAGACCCCCGTGATCGACCTGATATGGATGAGGCCACAGGGGCAAATCCTGTCAGCCCCACCAGCCAGCAGACCCCCGGTCCAGTGGACCGGGGGTCTGCTGCATCTCCGGGTGACCTCGACCGACGGGCCGCGGGTCGCCGGTGAGCCCGGGACGGATGCGGCGGCGGGAGCACGGCGAAGGCCCGGTGGCTCCTGGGGAGCTGCCGGGCCTTCTCGTGCGGGCTGTACGCAAGTTCGCCGTTACGTCGGGGGAGTCGGCACGCGGCGTGCCGTGGGGCTCAGCGCTGGAGGGGGATGGCCGGCTCGGCGGGGTCCGCGGGGTCGCAGGAGGCCGTGGTGTGCTCGGCGGGTTCCGTGTCCGGGAGCCCGCGGTGGCGGCAGCTGGGGGACTTGCCGTGCGCCTCGGCGCGGATGCGCTGCTTCATCGTGGGGGGCAGGGATCGGGCCCGGGGCCAGACCCAGGGGGCCGAGACCGTCGGCCACGCCGTCGTGTCCGCCGCGGTGGCGCTCTCGCCGCCGCGCGTCGGAAGGGTCTGCGCGGCCGCCGTGCCGGCGGTCGTCGTGATGAGTCCGAGCGCCGTGCACAGCGCGAGCACGGCGGTGACGATGGCGGTCCACAGCTTCATGACCCGGTTCTCGGTCATGGCCCCTCACTTTCGGGTCTGGCGATTTGCGTACTTTCCTCATGATGTGTAGGGGCGGTGCGAAGTGGTGGACCGACGCTCGCGGGGTGGTGTTGTTCTGATGAACACCACCCGTATGCATGCAAAGCGCTCTAAAAATGGAGAAAATGGACCAGATGGGATGAAGAGGTATAAACATCACGGTCTGTCCAAGTGTGATCACCCTCCGATCCGAGCGATGTGATCCGGTCCTACTGCGCTGCCGAAGGCGGGAGTTGAGGGCCGGACGCAGGTCACCGATCGATATCGGTCGGTGTGTATAGTCGGGCGCCAGAGGTCCCCAACGTCAAAGAAAGACGAGGTCGCGCGGTGAAGAAGCTTCTCCTGGTCGCACTGGCCGCCATCGGCGGGCTCCTTGTGTACCGCCAGATCCAGGCGGATCGCGCCGAGCAGGATCTGTGGACGGAGGCAACTGACTCCGTGCCCACGGGTTCGTGAGTATCGATACCGAAGACTGAGCAAACCCCGGCCGCCGCTCGCGGTCGGGGTTTTGTGTTGCGGGTCCCCCCGGCCATGTTGCGGATCCCCCGGCCTGCGGTTAGAGGCGGGATTTTCGGACGCCCGTACGGGATGCGGGGGTGGCACGCGCGCGTGCGGGGCAGGATGGCCCACGTTCGGTCGAAGGCGAGGGGGCGGGGTCGATGGCCCGGCGTACGGGGCGTGGAGCGGCCGTGTGGCGGGCCGTCGTGCGGAGCACGGTCGTGGGAGCGGTGCTCTGCGTGTCGTCGGCGGTGCTGCCCGGACAGGTCGCGGTGGCCGCGCCGGACGTCCCTCCGTACGCCTTCGCCGACGACGTCCGCAGCGCCCCGGCGGCGACCGGCACCACCGACGCCGTACGACTCGAGCCAGGTGCGACGTACAGGAGTTCCCTCCAGGACTCAGGCCAGAGCCAGGACGGGAGCCAGGGCGGGAGCCAGGGCGAGGAGAAGGCCGAGGTCTATTACCGGCTGGAACTCGACGGCAGGTCGAACGTGTATGTCTCCGTCACGGCGATCCCGCGCGCGGGAGCCGCGCTCTCCGCCGGCGACGGGATCAGCGTCTCCGTGCAGGACGCCGACAGCGTCAGATGCTCCTCCGACTCCGTGACCGTCGGCGCCTCCAGGAGCCCGCAGCCGCTCACCGCCTGGGGCGCGCGTGAGCTGCTGCCGGGTAAGGGGCTGTGTCGGAAGGCCGGTACGTACTACGTCGTCGTCGAGCGCATCGGCACGGGTTCCGACACCGGAACCGGCGAAGGAGAGACGGACCCCTCCGCCGCCCAGCCCTGGGACCTCGAGCTCGCGCCCGTCTCGGAACCGCCCCTGGAGAAGGCGGCCGCCACGAACGTGCCCGAGGCGTGGGACTCCGCGACGCCCACGCCCGTTGTCGGCGAGCCGGCCTCCGTCCGGGGCGGGGCGGGCTTCGCCGGGGCGGCCGCCGTGCAGGAGGGTGTATGGAGCGACGAGATCGTCCCCGGGCAGACCCTTTTCTACAAGGTGCCCGTCGACTGGGGACGGCAGCCGTCCGCGACCGTCGACCTGGGCAGCGCGGACAAGAACTCCGGGTACGTGGTCGACGCCCTGGACCTGACCCTCTACAACCCGGTGCGAGCCGACGTCAAGGACACGAGCATCGGCTACGGCGGCAGCCAGAAGTCGGCCTCTCTGCCCCCGGTACCGCCCGTCGGGTACGCCAACCGGTACGCCCCCACCGACCCGACGACGTCCCTGCGGTTCGCCGGCTCGTACTACCTCGTGGTGCACCTCGCCGAACAGGTGGCGGACCGTTTCGGCGAAGGGCCCTACGGGCTGACCCTGCGCGTCCGTGTCGGCGGAAGCACACAGCCCGGACCGGGATACGCGCGGCAGTCGGCGCCCCGCGGCTTCTTCGACGTCGGAGCGCCGGACCCCGAACCCGCGGCGGGCGCGGCGGCGGGCGGCAACGCGTCGGGTGACGGTGCGTCGGGCGGCGACCCCGCGATGACAGCGGTCGCCGTGGGCGGCATCGGCACCGGGAGCGCGCTGCTGATGGTGCTCGCCGTATGGACGCTGGCCGCCCGGCGCCGGGCGGCGGCTCAGATGCGCGTCAACGCCCAGAACCCGACGGCGTAGCAGGCCAGCGCGAGGAACAGCAGCGGCAGCGCGACCTTGGCGGGTGGACCGGGACGCTCACGGCGGGCGGCGCGATGCCCCCGGCGACCGCCGTGCGGCGAGGCGGCCCGCGCGGAAGCCGGACCCTGCTGGCCATGAGGCGTATGAGGCCTACGAGGGGCCAGTGGGGCCTGAGAGGCCTGGGAGCCGTGAGGGTCCTGAGTGGTGTACGAGGCGGTGGACACGTCACCGCGCCGACCACGGGTGGGCAACACGAACGTGGGCTCGTACGGGGGCGCGGCCAGGGGGCCGGGGGCCGGTGCGTGGGCGGGGGGATGCGGAGTGGGGGGCTCCGGGGAGGCGGAGTCGGACTCGGGGAAGGAGCCGCCCGTCGGTTGCGGAGGCGGTAGGTGGAAGCTCCCGGTGTCCGACATGGAGGGGAGGGGAGCGGGTCCGAGAGCGGTGGCCGGGGTCGTCGGTCCCTGGGCCGGGAGCGTGTGACGACGGGGGTCGGTAGGCACCGAATCCGGGTTCCGCGGTGCGTCGTCCGGCCCCTCCCTCGGGGCAGGGTCCGGGGCATGGCCTGAGGCAGAACGTACGGAGCGTGGGGCATCGCCGAAGGCGGGGCGTACGGAGTCTCCGCCCGGCCACACCGAGCCGTTGCCGTTGCCGTTGCCGTTGCCGTTGCCGTTGCCGCTGCCGCTGCCCGGGCGGCCCGGCTCGGGTGCCGAGTCCGGCCGGGGAGGCAGATCATCCCTGCCGGGGTGGACCGGAGTGGCGGCCGCCGTGGGACCGAAGGGGAAAGATCCGGTGCCCGGAGGGGCCGCATCGGGGGCCGCTTCCGGACGGGCGGGCAGCGAGCCGGTGCCCGGGCCGCCCGACACGGGCGCGGTGGTCGGGTGGTTTGGATCGCGAGCGGTGCCCTGGCCGGCCGGTCCGGGTGCGGTGTTGGGGCGTCCGTAATCAGGTACGGCGTTCGGGAGACCCGGGGTCGGTACGGCGTTCGGGCGGTCCGGGGCGTAAACGGCGCCCAGGTCTGCCGAGTCGGGTGCGGTGTTTCGGCGGACGGGGCGGTGGCCGGGCGTCCGAGGAGGCTTTGGCGGGCCGTCGGGGCCGAAACCCGCGGGCAGCGGGCCGAGTTGGTCGAAGATCTCGATCAGCTCGTCGTCGGGGCCGGGCTCGGGAAGCAGCTCAGCGGCCGCCGCGAGCGCTTTGCGCGCCCCCGTGGCCGTACGGAAACGTGCCTGCGGGTCCGGCTGGAGCAGGGTGGCGACCACCTGCCACAGCGGCTCCGGAACACTCTTGGGGGCGCCCGGTGTCCCGTGCTCCGCGAAGTACTGGACGAGCGCCTTGGCGTCCGGCTTGGCGCCCTCCAGCAGATACAGGGCGACCAGGCCGACGGCGAACAGGTCCGCCGGGAAGTCCGGGTCGGCGCCCAGCATCTGCTCGGGTGCGAGGTAACCGGGCGTTCCGACCACGAGGTTGGTCTCGGTCAGGCGGGGCTCGCCCAGCCGCATCGCGATACCGAAGTCGGAGAGCCTGAGACGTGGCCGGGCCGTCCCGGTGGCCTCCAGCAGGATGTTGGCGGGTTTGATGTCGCGGTGCACGACACCCTCCGCGTGGACCGCGGTGAGCCCGGACAGCAACTGGTCGAGCAGCGTGCACACGAAGACCGGGGGCAGCAAACCGTAGTCGCCGACGAGATGGACCAGTGAACCGCCGGCCACCAAATCCATGGTGAACAGGACCTTGTCGTCGTCGGCGGCCCAACTGGCGGGCGCCAGCACATGCGGGTGGTCGATGCGCAGCGCCTGCTCACGGACGAACCGCAGCAGTGCGTGCGCGTCGCTCTGCTGGAGCACCTTCGCGGCCACGTAGCGGCGGCGGCGGTGGTCCCAGGCGCGCCAGACCGCACCGACACCTCCGCGACCGATCGGATCGGCCAGTTCGTACCGTCCGGCGAAGACCTCACCCATGGCTGCGCCTCGCTCCTCCCCCTTGTCCCGCTCGGGTCTCCCCCTCTGCTACCCCCGCGATGAGCGATACGACCCCCCGGCCCCCGTGTCCCCTGCTGCGCCTCTGCCGCGTCCTGCGTTCCCAGCCCCCCCGAACTGCCGACTGCCCGGCTGCCGAACCCCCTTCGGCGACCGGGCCGAGGGCTCAGCTCTGGTGGGACTGGTAGTGCGTGACCGCGTCGGAGGTACGGCCGGCGCCGTACACCCGGAGGAACTCTGCCAGTTCCGGGTGGGTCGGGGCGAGAGTGTCGGCGGCGTCGATGATGTCGCCGGCTGCGGCGACCGAACGCAGCAGGGACTGGATCTCGCGGACGACCCGCTTGACCGTGGGCGCCCCCGAACTGCTGGTCGTCTGTGTGGTGTTGTTGAGCACCGAGCCCCCCTGCGACCGCTTGATCTCGTCCATGCGCTCGGTCGCCTCGGCGGCGCTGACGCTGCCGTCCGCGACTTGCGCCGCCAACTCCTGGAGCAGCTGCACCCGCTGCACCACCGCCGGGTTGCCGATCTTCGCCCGCTGACCGCTCATCAGCTGCGACAGCATCGGTGCCGACAGTCCCAGTACCCCCGCGAGACGAGCCTGGTTGAGGCCAAGATCGTCGATGAGCTTACGGAAGAGCGCCCCCAGCGGCTCCCCGTACCAGTTCCGCTGCAGTTCCCGCGCTCTCGCGGTCGCTTCCTGCTGTGCGGCGTCCATTGCGTCTCCCCATCGCTTCCCCAGAAACCGAGGTTCGCTGTAGCGAACCCGGTCCGAGCATCTTACGGAGAGTGGTCATCTGCGGGGACCCCCAATCTTTTTGCGAGATACCCCGGGTGACCCGGTACTCTGGTCTGCGGCGCCCGGCAGTACGAGGTTCTTCTGGCCGGACGTCTCTAGCGGGGCCTTAGCTCAGTTGGTAGAGCGCTGTCTTTGCATGGCAGATGTCAGGGGTTCGACTCCCCTAGGCTCCACACAGAAGACCCCTCCCACCTGCGGATAAGCAGGTGGGAGGGGTCTTTTCCGTGGAGTGCGGGCGCCGACCGCTCAGCTACGGGCGCCGACCGCTCAGCTACAGGCGTCGGTCGCTCAGCCTCGGTCGTCGCGGTTCGCGGCGTCCTCCTCGGCCTCCTTGGCCTGCACCTCGGGGTCGAGGACCGCCGGGTCGCCGCTGCCGTCCACCGAGGTCAGACCGCTCGAGGCGGGTACCTCCGTGGCCGCCGGCGGCTCGACCAGCCAGTCCGGGTTGGCCTGCTTGTCCCACCACTTCCAGGCCGCGTAGGTACCGCCGGCGACGGCACCGAGCACGGCCAGCGCCTTGGCGAGCTTGCCCGCCTTGGCCCGCCGCCGGTGCTTGCGCACCAGCTTCTCGATCTCCTTCGGCGTCACCTGGCCGCGCAGGGCGGCCAGCGCGGCGACGCCGCGAGCGGCGGCCTCGTCCTTCACGGGCCCGGCCGCGGCCACCGCCTGTTCGATCCTCGGCCGGGAGTAGTCGGCGGCCTGCCGTGCGGCCAGCCTGGTGCGGGCGGCCGCTTCCTGCGCGGCCAGGTCGACCTTCGGCGGGACATGTGTCTTCGCCTGTTCCAGACGCGGGGCGACGTGGGCGTCATACTGCACGCGGGCCTGTTCGGCGGCCTGCGACACCTTGGGCGCGAGCCGTACACGGGCCTCATGCGCGTAGAGCGCGGCCCGTTCCTTGGCCGTGTCGGCGTAGGGCGCCACCACTTCCGCGGCGTGCAGCACGCTGTCCTTCGCCGAGCCGGTCGCGGCGCGCACGCTGTCGATGCGGGTCACGGGTTCCTCCTCCTCGGTGGCGTACGGTATTTCGACTTTCCACCCTTTTACGGATCATGCCTGCGAATGGCTGTCGCGGCATGCGCGGGCAGGCATACGGGTGCTGATCACATGCGATAGGGGATGGATCGGGACAATGGCAATAGAGGGTCGACAGGGCGACAAAGCCGACGATGCCACGGATCGGCCCCGCCCGCTCCCGTCCCGGCCGAGTCGGGCGCTTTTCCGTACCCCAACCGTCGGTTCCGGTACCGGATCGTCCGTCGGGCGACGCCCGCTCCGGGCCGTGCGAGGATCTGGGTCTCACAGAGAGACAACGGAAGGCAGACCGTGGCCGAGCAGCTTTACGCCACCCTGAAGACCAACCACGGCGACATCGAGATCCGGCTGTTCCCGGACCACGCCCCGAAGACGGTCAAGAACTTCGTCGAGCTCGCCACCGGCGGGCGGGAGTGGGTCAACCCGGAAACCGGCGTGCGGTCCTCGGACAAGCTGTACGACGGCACGGTCTTCCACCGGGTGATCAGCGGATTCATGATCCAGGGCGGCGACCCGCTGGGCAACGGGACCGGCGGCCCCGGCTACCAGTTCGAGGACGAGTTCCACCCGGACCTGCGTTTCGACAGGCCCTACCTGCTGGCCATGGCGAACGCCGGCCCGGGCACCAACGGCTCGCAGTTCTTCATCACCGTCTCCCCGACGGCCTGGCTGACCCGCAAGCACACCATCTTCGGCGAGGTCGTCGACCCGGCCGGCCAGAAGGTGGTGGACGTCATCGCGGCCACCCCGGCCAACGCGCGCACCGACCGTCCGCTGAAGGACGTCGTCATCGAGTCGGTCGTCGTCGAGAGCCGCAAGGGCTGAGGCGACGCCCGCGGCGGACCACCGGGAACCAGACGAATCACCGGGAACCAATCGCCCTGTCCGTCCGTAAGGATGAGCAGGGCGGTTCCTTTCCGACTACGCCGGGGTACGCCGACCTCTCCGACCACGACGGCTCGGACGACTTACTTGGGGGAGCCCATGGATCAGGCGCCTGGCAGCCGACAGGACGACGCGCAGAGCGGCCTGCCCGTCTGTTACCGGCACCCCGACCGGGAGACCGGCATTCGCTGCACCCGCTGCGAGCGTCCGATCTGCCCGGAGTGCATGGTCAGCGCCTCCGTCGGCTTCCAGTGCCCCACCTGCGTCCGCGAAGGATCCGGCACCGGCCACGCGCCAGACGCCTCGCAGCCCCGCACGCTCGCGGGGGGCGCGGTCACCGCGGATCCCCACCTGGTCACCAAGATCCTCATCGGTCTCAACCTGGCGTTCTTCCTGGCCCAGCAGGCTGTCGGCGACACCTTCACCGAGCGGTTCGACCTGATCGGCCGCGCGATCATGCCCGCCCTCGGGTACGGCGAGGTCCAGGGCGTGGCCGAAGGACAGTGGTACCGGCTGCTGACCTCGATGTTCCTGCACGGCAGTTACATCCACATCCTGTCCAACATGCTCAGTCTGTGGTGGATCGGCGGTCCCCTCGAAGCGGCCCTCGGCCGGGTCCGCTACCTCGCGCTGTATCTGGTCTCCGGCCTGGCCGGCAGCGCGCTGAGCTACCTGCTCGCCGAGCCCAACCAGGCCTCGCTGGGTGCCTCCGGGGCCATCTTCGGTCTGTTCGGCGCGCTCGCCGTGCTGGTGCGCCGGCAGCGCTACGACATGCGGCCGGTCATCGCCCTGCTGGTGATCAACCTGGTCATCACCTTCGGCTGGAACGGCATCTCCTGGCAGGCCCACATCGGTGGCCTGGTCGCCGGTGTCGTCATCGGCATCGGCATGGTCCACGCCCCCCGCGAGCGCCGCGCTCTCGTGCAGTACGGAACCTGTGCGGTGGTGCTGGCGGTCGTCGTGGTGGTGACGCTCCTGAGGACCGTCCAGCTCACCTGAGCACGTTGTCCACAGTCTGTGCCGAATCTTGTGCACAACGTGCGGGAACAGCTGTGCCCCCTGCCACCGACTTGCGTTTGCACAGGTCAGGCAGGGGGCGAACAGGCATTCGAGTGAAGGTGGAAGCCGGTAGTTAGGTCACACCGGCGTCAACCTTCGATGAGTTATCCACAGATCGTCTTTCTTTTCCCCATGTGGAAAACTGCTGTGGATAACTCAGGGGATACCCCTGGGCAGAGCTACTCGCCCCGCGTCGCCCCCGCTGTCTCCAGCGCTACTTCCACTGCGTGGAGACGCCGAACCCGGCCGCGATGAACCCGAAGCCCACCACGATGTTCCAGTTGTCCAGCTGGTCGATGGGCAGTGACCCGTCGGTCACGTAGAAGACCACGATCCAGGCGAGCCCGATAAGGAACATGGCCAGCATCACGGGGGCGACCCAGGCGCGGCTGTTCAGCTTGATGGCGGTCGCCTGCTTCGCCGGGGGCGGCGTGTAGTCGGCCTTCTTGCGGATACGTGACTTCGGCACGAGGGTCTCTCCTGTCGATGCGCTGCGTGGCCGCGCAGGTGCTGGATCGGGCTCGGGGGCTGCGTGCCAGGGGACTGAGGGGCTCCCCCGGGCGTCCGTTAGCGTAGTGCTTCTACGGCGCCGAAGGAGATAAGGGTACGTTGAGCAATTCTGCCGACTCCCCCCGGACGGGTACAACGGGTTCCGCCCCCGACCCCGCCCCTGTTTCCGCTCCGGAGCCCTCGCCGGCCTCCTCCCCTGCCGCGTCCCAGGCCTCTTCGCACGATCGCCGGGGCGGTTTCCGGCCCGTGCGGGTGCTCACAGTGGGTGTCTTCGCCCTCGCCGGCCTGCTCTTCTTCACCAGCTTCAACACGGCCAAGGGCACCAACATCCGCACGGACGCCTCCTTGCTGAAGCTGTCCGACCTCATCCAGGAACGCAGCCAGAAGAACGGCGAGGTGGACGAGGCGAACGGGGCCCTGCGCGACGACGTGGAGTCCCTGGCCGAGGCCGACGACGGAAGTACCCGGGCCCAGGACGACAAGCTCGCGGGGCTGGAGAAGAAGGCCGGGACCCAGAAGGTCAAGGGCAAGGCCATCACGGTCACCCTCAACGACGCCCCGCCGAACGCCACCGCCAAGCTCCCCGGCTACCCGGAACCGCAGCCCGACTACCTGGTCATCCACCAGCAGGACCTCCAGGCCGTGGTGAACGCGCTCTGGCAGGGTGGCGCCCAGGGCATCAAGGTCATGGACCAGCGGCTGATCTCCACCAGTGCCGTCCGCTGTGTCGGCAACACCCTGATCCTCCAGGGCCGCGTCTACTCGCCGCCGTACAAGATCCAGGCGGTCGGCGACCCGGAGAAGCTCCAGCAGGCGCTCGCGGACGCTCCGGCGATCCAGAACTACATGGTCTACGTGAACGTCTACGGCCTCGGCTGGAAAGTCACCGAGGACGGGGCGGTGACTCTGCCGGGCTACTCGGGCACAGTGGATCTGCACTACGCCAAGCCTGTGGAGTAGTGGGGTAGCGGCCGCCGGGGGGCGCCTGTGTCGGTGCGGGTGATCGTCAGGACGTTCAGCGAGCTGTGCATCACCGCCGGCACGGTCATCGTCCTCTTCGTCGTCTACGTGCTGTTCTGGACCGGTGTGCAGGCCGACCGTGTCATGGGCGACCAGATCGACGATCTCCACGACCAGTGGGACCGGCAGACCGCGGGCCCCGCCCCCGCCCCCGGCGCGAGCGCCACCGTGCCGCCGGCGACGGCGCCGTACCGGAGCGGCAAGCCCTTCGCGGTGATGTACATCCCGCGGCTCGGTTTCACGTGGAACAAGCCGGTGCTCGAGGGGACCGCCGCCGGCACCCTGAAGAAGGGACTGGGGCACTACGCGGGCAGCGCGCGGCTCGGGCAGACCGGGAACTTCTCCGTCGCAGGTCACCGCCGTACCTACGGCGACCCGTTCAAGGACTTTCCGAAGCTCGGGCGGGGGGACGCGGTGGTGCTGACGGACGGGACGACGTGGTTCACCTATCGGATCGACAAAGGGCCGTACAAAACCGTGCCCTCGGACGTCGAGGTGATCGACGCTGTGCCACGTAAGTCGGGGTATACGCGTCCGGGCCGGTACCTGACGTTGACCACGTGCGATCCGGAATGGGGGCACAGTCACCGGCTGATCGTCTGGGCGCACCTGGACTCCACACAGCCCGTGGAGGCAGGCGAACCGAAGGCCTTGCGCCGTTAGTCTGGTGGCGTACGGCGTGAGTCAGGTGCCGTGATGCGACGGAAGGGACGGCATGTACGGCTGGATCTGGCGGCATCTGCCGGGAAACGCGTGGGCCAAGGCGCTGATCTCGATCATGCTGGTCGTGGCCGTGGTGTACGCGCTGTTCCAGTACGTCTTTCCGTGGGCCGAACCGCTGCTTCCCTTCAACGATGTGACGGTGGACAACCAGTGAGCGCGCGCATCCTTGTCGTCGACAACTACGACAGCTTCGTCTTCAACCTGGTCCAGTACCTGTACCAGCTGGGCGCCGAGTGCGAGGTCCTGCGCAACGACGAGGTCTCCACGGCCCACGCCCAGGAAGGTTTCGACGGCGTACTGCTGTCCCCCGGGCCGGGTACGCCCGAGGAGGCCGGCGTCTGCGTCGAGATGGTCCGGCACTGCGCGGCCACCGGTGTCCCCGTCTTCGGCGTCTGCCTGGGCATGCAGTCGATGCAGGTGGCGTACGGCGGTGTGGTGGACCGGGCGCCGGAGCTGCTGCACGGCAAGACCTCGCTGGTGGAGCACGGGGGCGGGGGCGTGTTCGCGGGCCTGCCGACCCCCTTCACGGCGACCCGCTACCACTCGCTGGCCGCCGAGCCGGCGACGGTCCCGGCCGAACTCGAGGTCACGGCCCGTACGCACGACGGGATCATCATGGGTTTGCGCCACCGTGAACTGTCCGTCGAGGGAGTTCAGTTCCATCCGGAGTCGGTGCTGACCGAGCACGGGCACCGGATGCTCGCCAACTGGCTGGTGGAGTGCGGCGACCAGGGCGCGGTGGCGAGGTCGGCGGGGCTCGCCCCGGTGGTGGGCAGGGCCACGGCGTGACCGCGCTGCGTCCCGAGCGCGAGGACTCGTACGGCACCGCGTCGTACGAGTCCTTCGGCGGTGATGCCTACGGGGCGGCCCCCTACGCCGGGGAGCCGTACCAGCCGCCGATGGACGATGAGACGGTGGCGCTGCGTATCCCGCCGCCCGCGTCCATGTCGGGCGGCGGCCGCATTTCCGCTTCTGGCGGCTCAACAGGCTCTCCTGCCCCTGGCACCCCGGCCGGTGGGCGTGCGGCCCGCAGAAAGGCCGCCAAGGGCCGTCGTGGCCGTCATGGGGGCCCGGGAGAGGTCTCGGAGTCGTACCACGGGGCCGACGCGCCCGCGCAGGACGAGCGGCCGCTGTCGCGCGTC
This sequence comes from Streptomyces sp. NPDC088157, assembly GCF_044741545.1. NCBI lineage: Bacteria > Bacillati > Actinomycetota > Actinomycetes > Kitasatosporales > Streptomycetaceae > Streptomyces > Streptomyces sp. NPDC088157. The sequence goes on along the minus strand of NZ_JBIUSU010000005.1, from coordinate 593,807 downwards.
GAGGCGCGCCGGCGGCAACGGGCCCGTAAGCCGGGCGCCGCCGTGGTCGCCAGCCGGGCGGTCGGCGAGGTGTTCATCACCACGGGCGTGCTGATGCTGCTGTTCGTCACCTACCAGCTGTGGTGGACGAACGTGCGGGCGCACGCGCAGGCGGACAAGGAGGCGAGCAGCCTCCAGAACGACTGGGCGAGCGGCAAGGGGGCCCCCGGGGTGTTCTCGCCCGGGCAGGGTTTCGCCATCCTGCACATTCCGAAGCTGGATGTGGTGGTGCCGATCGCCGAGGGCATCAGCAACAAGAAGGTGCTCGACAAGGGCATGGTGGGGCACTACGGCGAGAGCCCGCTGGAGACGGCGATGCCCGACGCGAAGACCGGCAACTTCGGACTCGCGGGTCACCGCAACACGCACGGCGAGCCGTTCCGGTACATCAACAGGCTTGAGGCGGGCGACGACATCGTCGTCGAGACGCAGGACGAGTACTTCGTCTACAAGATGGCGTCCTCGTTGCCGGTGACCGCGCCGAGCAACACGAGTGTTCTGGACCCGGTGCCGCCGGATTCCGGATTCACCGGGCCGGGCCGGTACATCACCCTCACCACCTGCACGCCGGAGTTCACCAGCAAGTACCGCTTGATCGTCTGGGGCAAGATGGTCGAGGAACGGCCGCGCAGCAAGGGCAAGCCGGATGCGCTCGTCGAGTAGGCACGCAGTCGAGCGAGGGCAGAGGAACGTGGCAGCGACCACCGGCGACACCGAGCACGAAGAGCACGCGCGTGTGGATGCGCCCGAACCGGCGCCGCGGCGCCGCGGGGGCGGCAGGATCGCGTTGGCCGTCAGCGTCTTCGGCGAACTTCTCATCACGGCGGGCCTGGTGCTCGGCCTGTTCGTCGTCTACTCCCTGTGGTGGACCAACGTCGTGGCCGACCGGCACGCGGACCGGCAGGGCGACAAGGTGCGCGACAACTGGGCGCAGGAGGACACCGGCCCGGGGGCGCTGGACACCAAGGACGGCATCGGCTTCCTGCACGTTCCCGCGATGAGGAACGGGGAGGTGCTGGTGGCGAAGGGCACCTCGTCGAAGATCCTCAACGAGGGTGTCGCCGGCTACTACACCGACCCCTTCAAGGCCGCTCTCCCGACGAGCGGCAAGGAGGGCAACTTCACGCTCGCCGCCCACCGCGACGGCCACGGCGCGAAGTTCCACAACATCGACAAGCTGGAGAAGGGCGATCCGATCGTCTTCGAGACGCGGGACGACTGGTACGTCTACAAGGTGTACGCGGTCCTTCCCGAGACCTCGAAGTACAACGTCGAGGTCCTCGGCCAGGTCCCGAAGGAGTCCGGCAAGAAGAAGGCCGGCCGCTACATCACCCTGACGACCTGCACGCCGGTGTACACCAGCCGGTACCGGTACGTGGTGTGGGGGGAGCTGGTGCGGGTGGAGAAGGTGGACGCGGACCGGACCCCGCCGAAGGAACTGAGCTGAAGTGACAGGCCTCCTTTCGGGAGAGCTTTCACCTAGCATGATGAAGGCCCGAAGCCGCAACCTTCTTTTGCGGCTTCGGGCCTTCTGCCTGGGGCCCGTGGTTACTCGAGAACCGTCAGGGCCGCCCCAGCGCTCCACTCCTCCAGCAGCCCCCGGTGCACGGCGGTGATGCCGGTCTCGGCGGCGATGTTGAGGGCATCACGTGTGAAGGGACAGGTGGCTACGAACAGTGCCACCTCAAAGTCGTGCAGGACCTTGGCTGCGCCGAGGAACTTCTGGAGCTCGGGGCTGGTGATGGAGAGGTGGGGCGCGAACCTCTTGCACTGCACGACGAGGCGTCGCCCGTGGGCCGTGAGGGCGGTGATGTCGACGCCGCGGTCCCTTCCGCCGCCTTGCACGACGACATTGGTGCAGCCGTCGCGGCGCAGCAGGGTGGCGATGTGCTCCTCGAACTCGCGTCCGTTCATGGCGTCCATGGAGGCCATGACTCCGGCGAGGGGCCGGTCCTCACGTGGGCCTTCCAGCCGATGCAGCCGGGCGTGGTGCTGCCGGAGCCGCTTTTCGACCTGCTGGACGCCTGCTCGGAGTGCGATCAGCTCCCGCTGATGCTCGCCTGATGTCTCGATCAGGGCGTTGAACATGGGTACGACGGTCTCGCCGAGGATGTGGGTGATGCGCTGGTCGATCCGGTCGTCGAGGGACACGGAGTGCGAGGGGACCGGGTTGTCCACGGGCTGCGTCCGCGCCCGGTACTCCATGTCGAGAAGGTATGTGCGCACCTGACGGGCGACTTCACTGTCCCGGAGGAGCATCGCGACGTTGAGGACCGCGCGACGGGAGTAGAGAGTGAGGCTGGACCGGGGCTGTGGATAACCCCCCGGATAGCGTGACAGGACGTCACGCTTAAACTCTGCCAGGTCAGGGCCCTGCAGGGTGAGCATTCCGTTGCCCGACAGCTCCCCATGGTGCCGTGCTTTGAGCTGGCGGATGGCCTCGGCGGTGACGCCGAAGTACGCCGCCACCATCGCCGTGGTCACATGCATCCCGTCCGGCAGCAGTGACAGTGCCTTCACCCTGTCGAGTACGTCCGTGCGGTCGAGCGCACTGTCGCGCAGACTCTTGGATTCAAGCAGTGCCGATTCGTGGATCACGTCTGCCCCTCTGTTCCGGTCGAGCCGTGCGGCCAGGGCAGAGCTGTGACGCGACACCCCACCCCAATCGATCAACGAGTCGGCAGATATGAAGACACGATCTTTTGGCGGCGGGTGCTGCGGTCGATTGAGGCGAAAGAGTGGAGCGGACCTCGGACCGAGCTCGCACCGCACAAAGGCGTGGGCCCCACCGGACGCATCCGGTGGGGCCCACGCTCCTGCCATGCGCGGCTGCTAACCGCCGGTGCCGCCGAAGAAGTTGACACCGCCGTTGTTGCCGCCGTTGTTGTTGTCGCCGTTCTTGAAGGCGACCAGGTTGACCGTCTGCCCCTTGTTGACGGTGCTGCCGGGGGCCGGGTCCGAGCTGATGACCTGGGCGTCGTCGTCCGAGTTACCGGTGATGTTGCCGACGTTCAGACCCGCGTCCTGGAGCGCTTTCTTGGCGTCCTTCACGCTCAGGCCCTGGAGGTTGTTCGGGACCTGGGTCTGGGTGCTCTTGCCGATCTGGATCTGGACCGTGGAGCCCTTGTCGGCCTGGGAGCCGATCGACGGGACGGTCTGGATGACCTTGCCGACCTGGTTCTGGTCCTGGGTGTCGACCTCGACGCAGTTGCCCTTGAGGTTGTTCTGCTGCATCTGGGCCTTGGCCTCGTCACAGCTCTTGTTGGAGACGTCCGGGACGGTGGACTTCTCCTCGGCCTTGGCGACCTCGAGAGTCACCGTCGAGCCCTTCTCCAGCTCCGTGGCCGGGTCGGGGTCCTGACTGAGGACCGTGCCCGCCTCCTGGGAGGACTCCGTCTGCTTGGTCTGCACCTCGAAGCCCTTGTCCTCAAGTTGCTTCGTAGCGGTCTCGACGTCCTTGTCGATCACGTTCGGCACGGCCACCTTCGGCGCGCCCGTGGACACCACCAGGTTGACGGTGGAGTCCTTGTCGACCTTGGTCGCGGGATCCGGGTCCTGGTCGCAGATCTTGCCCTTGGGCTGGTCCTCGCAGGCCTTCTGGGTGACCGTCCCCAGCTTGAGGTCGCTGTTGGTCAGCTGTTTCTGGGCGTCGGCCTGGGTCTGGCCGAGCAGGCTGGGCACAGGCACCGTGTCGTTGTTGACGCCGCCGCTGAACACCCACTTGCCGATCAGGACCGCGCCGACGAGCACCAGCACGGCGGCGACGACCAGCAGGATCGTCGAGGCGTTGGACTTCTTCTGGCGGCGCCGGTCGGGACGGTCGTCGTAGCCGTAGCCGCCGTCGTCCGGGTTCATGGGCGGCAGCATGGACGTGGCCCCGGCGTCCGCGGAGCGCATGGCCGTGGTCGCCTGGTCGTCGCCGTAGCCGCCGTAACCGACCGAGCCCATGGCCGCCGTCGCGCCGACCGGCTGGCCGTCGAGGCAGGCCTCGATGTCGAGACGCATCTCGTCGGCGGACTGGTAGCGGTAGTTCGGGTCCTTGACCAGCGCCTTCAGGACGATGGCGTCCATCTCGGGGGTGATCTCGGGGTCGAAGACGCTCGGGGGTTGCGGCTCCTCCCGGACGTGCTGGTAGGCCACGGCCACCGGGGAGTCCCCGACGAACGGCGGGCGGACCGTCAGCAGTTCGTAGAGCAGGCAGCCCGAGGAGTACAGGTCGGAGCGGGCGTCGACCTGCTCGCCCTTGGCCTGCTCCGGCGAGAGGTACTGGGCGGTGCCGATGACCGCGGACGTCTGCGTCATCGTCATGCCGGAGTCGCCCATGGCGCGGGCGATGCCGAAGTCCATGACCTTGACCTGGCCGTTGCGCGTCAGCATGACGTTCGCCGGCTTGATGTCGCGGTGGACGATGCCGGCTCTGTGCGAGTACTCCAGGGCCTGGAGGATGCCGATGGTCATCTCCAGCGTCCGCTCCGGCAGCAGCTTGCGGCCGGAGTGGAGCAGCTCACGGAGCGTGGAGCCGTCGACGTACTCCATGACGATGTACGGGATCGAGACCCCGTCGATGTAGTCCTCGCCCGTGTCGTAGACCGCGACGATCGCGGGGTGGTTGAGCGAGGCGGCAGACTGGGCCTCCCGGCGGAACCGGGCCTGGAAGGAAGGGTCGCGCGCGAGGTCCGCGCGCAGCGTCTTCACCGCCACGGTGCGGCCGAGGCGGGTGTCATGCGCGAGGTAGACCTCCGCCATGCCACCACGACCGAGCACGTGGCCCAGCTCGTACCGGCCGCCGAGGCGACGCGGCTCTTCCATAGCTACCTACCAGCCCTCTCCGTCGGTCCCGACCGGCACACGTGTGCGGCCGGAGGCTGCCGTCCGGGCATACCGTACCCGGATGGCGCTCTGTGACCTGGCCAAGCCCGTCACCCGATACAGGACCGGTATCGCAACGTGCACCGATGTGTAGGCGACGTGATGGGGGTCACTTCTTGCTGTCGATGACTGCCTTCATCACGTTCCTCGCGATCGGACCGGCCAGACCGCCGCCGGTGATGTCGCTGCGGTTGGCGGAGCCGTCCTCGACGACGACGGCGACGGCCACCGGCGCGCTGTCGTCGGACAGCTTCGCGTACGAGATGAACCAGGCGTACGGCTTCTCGCTGTTGTTGAGGCCGTGCTGGGCGGTACCGGTCTTGCCGCCGACGACGACGTTGTCGATCTTGGCCTTGCCGCCGGTGCCCTGCGGGTCGTTGACGACCGTCTCCATCATCTTCTGCAGGGCCTGCGCCGTCTTGGCCGAGACGGCCTGGGACAGCTGCTGGGGTTCCGTCGTGTCCAAGGGGTCCAGGTTCGGGGCCAGGATCTGGTCGACCATGTACGGCTTCATCAGTTTGCCGTCGTTGGCGACCGCCGAGGCGACCATGGCCATCTGGAGCGGGGTGGCCGCGTTGGAACCCTGGCCGATGCCGTCCAGAGCGTTCTGCGGCGCGTTGTCCTCGGGGTAGACGGACTTGGCGGCGCGCACCGGAGTGTCCAGTTCGGCCTCGTTGAAACCGAACTTGTTCGCCTGCTCGATCATCTTCTCGTTGCCGACGTTGTCGGCCATCTTCGCGAAGACGGTGTTGCAGGACACCATGAGCGCGTAGCGCAGCGTGGCGTTCTCGCAGGCGCCGTGCTCGTTGGTGAGCTTGGTGCTGGACTGCGGCAGCTTGAACGGGTCCGGGGTGTCGGTCTTCTCGTCGATGTCGGAGACCTCGCCGTTCTCCAGCGCGGCGGCGGCCGTGACCACCTTGAAGGTGGAGCCCGGCGGGTAGGTCTCGCGCAGCGCGCGGTTGAGCATGGGGTCGTCGGGGTCGTTCTTCTTCTGGACCGCGTTCCACGCCTCGGCGTCCGTGTCGGAGGATCCGGCGAACTTCGACGGGTCGTACGACGGTGTGGAGACCAGCGCGAGGATCTTGCCGGTGGACGGCTCGATCGCGGCGACCGCGCCCTTCTTGTCGCCGAGGCCTTGGTAGGCGGCCTTCTGTGCGGCGGCGTTGAGGGTGGTGACGACGCTGCCGCCCTCCTTCTCCTTGCCCGTGATCATGTCCAGGGTGTTGCGGAAGAAGAGCCGGTCGTCGTTGCCGCTGAGGATGCCGTCCTCCAGCCGCTCCAGCTGGTTGGCGCCGAAGGCCTGCGAGGAGTAGCCGGTGACCGGCGCCCACATCGCGCCGTTGGACCAGGTGCGCTTGAACTTGTAGTCGCCGCTGGTCTCGACCGAGCCGGTGATGGCCTTGCCGTCGACGATGATGTCGCCGCGCGGGGTGGAGTAGCGCGTGATGTTGACGCGGCGGTTCTTGGTGTCGCTGGCGAGGCTGTCCGCCTTGACGTACTGGAGGTAGTTGTCGCGCAGCAGCAGGGTGAGGACCAGGAGGCCGCAGAAGATCGCGATCCGGCGCAGGGGTTTGTTCATGACGGGCGGACCACCTGGGTCATCTCGGCGTCGGGGTTGGAGGCGGGGGCGGGCGCCGGGCGGCGCGCGGTGTCGCTGATTCTGATCAGGATGCCGATCAGCGCCCAGTTGGCGATGACGGAGGAACCGCCGTAGGCCAGGAAGGGCATCGTCATACCGGTGAGCGGGATGAGGCCCATCACACCGCCGGCGACGACGAACACCTGGAGCGCGAAGGCGCCGGAGAGGCCGATGGCCAGCAGTTTGCCGAAGGGGTCGCGGGCGGCGAGGGCGGTACGCACGCCGCGCTCCACGATCAGGCCGTACAGCAGCAGGAGGGCCATGATGCCGGCCAGGCCCAGCTCCTCGCCGAAGGTGGCGAGGATGAAGTCGGAGTTGGCGGCGAACCGGATCAGCTCGGAGTGGCCCTGGCCCCAGCCGGTGCCCAGCGTGCCGCCGGAGCCGAACGCCCACAGCGCCTGCATGGCCTGTTCGGAGTGGATGCCGGGGGCGCCGGACTGGCTGAGCTTGTACTCGCCCATCGGGTCGAGCCACGCCTGTACGCGTTGCTGGACGTGCGACTCGAAGCTGGCCACGCCGACCGCGCCGGCCGCGGACATCAGCATGCCGAAGACGATCCAGCTGGTCCGCTCGGTGGCGACGTACAGCATGATGACGAACATTCCGAAGAACAGCAGCGAGGTGCCGAGGTCGGTCTCGAACACCAGGATCAGGATCGAGATGATCCAGACGACGATGATCGGGCCGAGGTCGCGGCCGCGCGGCAGGTACAGGCCGAGGACCCGGCGGCTGGCCAGGGCGAGCGCGTCGCGCTTCACCATCAGATAGCCGGCGAAGAAGATCGCCAGCACGATCTTGGCGAACTCGCCGGGCTGGATGGAGAAGCCGGCCACCGAGATCCAGATCTTGGCGCCGTAGATGTTCTGGCCGAGGCCCGGCACGAGCGGCAGCAGCAGCAGGAAGAGCGCGCCGACCATGGAGATGTACGTGTAGCGCTGGAGGACGCGGTGGTCCTTGAGGAAGACCAGCACCACGACGAACAGCGCGATGCCCATCGCCGTGTACAGCAGCTGCCGCGGCGCGGCGGTACCGGCCTGTTCGATCCGCTGCAGCAGCTTGGACTGGTCCAGTCGCCAGATGGCGACGAGTCCGAGCCCGTTCAGCAGTGTGGCCACCGGCAGCAGCAGCGGGTCCGCGTACGGCGCGAACTTGCGCACGACGAGGTGTGCGACGCCGGCCAGCAGGCCGAGGCCGAGGCCGTAGCTCAGGAGGCCGGACGGCACTTCCTCGTTGATGGCCAGACCCACGTTGGCGTAGGCGAAGACCGGGATCACGACGGCGAACACCAGGAGCGCGAGCTCGGTGTTGCGCCGGCTCGGGGTGCCGATCGAGCCGATCGTTGACGTGTGGTGCGTCGGCGAGTTGGTTGTACTGCTCATCGTGTGACGGGGCCTCTCACGGCTTGCCTACTGCTCACCGCACCGCGAGACGACCTTCTGCTCTTCCTCCGAAAGGCTGGGGCCGGGGGTGGGAGTAGTGGTCGCGGGTGCGGACGGGGACGCGGTTGCCGAGGGGCTCGGCGATGCCTTGGACGTGACGGAGACGGGCGTGGTTCCCGTGGTGCCGCCGGCCTGGCCTTCGCCGGTCTTCGCCCCGGTCTTGCTCGCCGTGGGGGTCTCGGCGTGCTTCTTGCACGCGGAGGCCTGGACGGCCAGCTCGTCGATCTTCTTCCGGGCGGTGGACAGGTTGCCCTCGGCGATCGTCGCCTCGACCAGCTTCTGCTGGTAGTCCGGGAGGTACTTGAGTTCGATCTCGGGGTGGTCCTTCTCCACCTTCGACAGCGACACCCAGGCCAGGTCCTGGCTGATGCCCCGGTACAGCGCGACGTGCTCGCCCTTGGTGCCGACGTAGTACTGCGTCTGCGTCCAGCGCCAGCCGCCGTAGAGGCCGCCGCCGATGACGGCGAGTGCGAGCACGCTGTAGAAGGATCTCTTGAGCCACTTACGGCCCTTGCGGGGCTTGACGAAGTCGTCGTCGGTGTAGTCGCCGAAGCCGTCGGTGGGGATGAAACCGGTGATGTCGCCGGAGCCGGGTGGGCCGAACTCGCCGCCTCCGCCGCGCCCCTGCTGCCTGCGGCCGAGGCCCGAGGCGCGTCCCGCCGGGGTCTGCATGATGCCGTTGTCGTGGAGCTGGAGCTGGTTCTCGGCGACCGCGCCGACCACGACCGGGGTGTCGGACAGCTGCCCGGCGAGCGTGTCGCCGGTGTCCAGGTCGAGGACGTCGGCCACGATCACGGTGATGTTGTCGGGGCCGCCGCCGCGCAGTGCGAGCTGGATCAGCTCCTGCACGGTCTCCTGCGGGCCCTGGTAGCTGGCGAGGGTGTCCTCGAGCGTCTGGTGGGAGACGACGCCGGACAGGCCGTCGGAGCAGATCAGATAGCGGTCGCCGGCCCGGACCTCGCGGATCGACAGGTCAGGCTCGACGTGTTCACCACTGCCCAAGGCCCGCATCAGCAGGGACCGTTGGGGGTGGGTGGTGGCCTCTTCCTCGGTGATGCGGCCTTCGTCGACGAGGCGCTGCACCCAGGTGTGGTCCTGGGTGATCTGGGTCAGTACGCCGTCCCGCAGCAGGTACGCGCGCGAGTCGCCGACGTGGACGAGACCGAGGCGCTGGCCGGTCCACAGCAGGGCGGTGAGGGTGGTCCCCATGCCTTCGAGCTGGGGGTCCTCCTCGACCAGCGAGCGCAACTGGTCGTTGGCGCGCTGGACGGCGGTACCGAGCGAGGTGAGGACGTCGGAGCCGGGAACGTCGTCGTCGAGGGCGACGATGGTGGAGATGGCCTCGGAGGAGGCGACCTCACCGGCGGCGGCGCCGCCCATGCCGTCGGCGATGGCGAGCAGGCGGGGGCCGGCGTAACCGGAGTCCTCGTTGCCCTCCCGGATCATGCCCTTGTGCGATCCGGCGGCGAAACGCAGTGACAGACTCATGCGCACCTCGCCCGTCGGCCCCGGGTACAGCCGGTCGTGTCGAGCCACACTGCCCACCCTCCGGTCGGGAGCACACCGGGGCCATGGGTGCCGGCCGCCGCCGCGTGCTCGCTCCGCTCGCGCTCACTCATGATGCAGCACTACTTCCGAAGCTCGATGACGGTCTTGCCGATACGGATCGGCGCGCCCAGCGGGATCGGTGTGGGAGTCGTCAGCCGCGATCGGTCGAGATACGTGCCGTTGGTGGAGCCCAGGTCCTCGACGATCCACTGGCCGTCGCGGTCCGGGTAGATCCTGGCATGGCGGCTGGAGGCGTAGTCGTCGTCCAGCACGATCGTGCTGTCGTGCGCCCGGCCCAGGGTGATGGTCTGGCCCTGGAGCGCGACGGTCGTGCCGGTGAGGGTGCCCTCGGACACGACCAGCTTGGTTGGTGCGTTGCGGCGTGTGCGGCCCGCGGCGGCGGGCTGCTGGCGCTGCTGTGGAGGCGCCTGCTGGCGCTGTGCCTGCTGCGCCCGCCCGGCCTCCCGGCGCGAACCGCGCTGGGTGACGCGCGTACCGAAGAGGTCGCTGCGGATGACCTGCACGGCCACGATGACGAACAGCCACAGTACGGCCAGAAAACCCAGCCGCATGACCGTGAGGGTCAGCTCTGACATTGCCCCCGCTTCACCCTTCGGCTTGCCGGTAAATGATGGTGGTGCTGCCCACGACGATCCGCGAGCCGTCGCGGAGCGTAGCGCGGGTGGTGTGCTGCCCGTCCACCACGATGCCGTTGGTGGAGCCGAGATCCTGGATCGTCGAGGGTGACCCGGTCCGGATCTCGCAGTGCCGGCGGGAGACGCCGGGGTCGTCGATCCGCACGTCGGCCTCGGTGCTGCGGCCCATCACGAGCGTCCCGCGGGAGATCTGGTGGCGGGTGCCGTTGATCTCGATCCAGTGGCGGGTGCGTGACCCGGGCTGCGGGGCCCCGGCCAGGCCTCCACCGGCCGCGCCCGGGCGCTGGGCGCCCGCGGCGGGCGGGTAGCCGTAGCCGCCGGGACGGGCGCCGGGGGCGCCGGGCGGCGGAGCGGAGGGCATGGGCGGGGCGGCGCCACCGGCTCCGGCCCCGGGATAACCGGGTCCGGCAGGTCGCTGTCGGCCGGCGGCGGGCGCCTCGGGGGCCTGGCTGCTGGAGGAGGCGAGCGTACGGCTGCGCACCCGGTACAGACCGGTGTCGAGGTCGTCCGCCTTCTCCAGGTTGACCTTGATCGGCCCCATGAAGGTGTAGCGCTGCTGCTTGGCGTAGTCGCGCACCATGCCGGCGAGCTCGTCGCCGAGCTGCCCGGAGTACGGGCTGAGCCGCTCGTAGTCCGGCGTGCTCAGTTCCACGATGAAGTCGTTGGGGACGACGGTCCGGTCCCGGTTCCAGATGGTCGCGTTGTTGTCGCACTCGCGTTGGAGCGCGCCGGCGATCTCCACGGGCTGGACCTCGGACTTGAACACCTTGGCGAAGGTGCCGTTGACCAGACCCTCGAGACGCTGCTCGAACTTCTTCAGGACTCCCATGGGGCACCTCCTCCGTAGTGGCTGCCGTCCCGTGCCGTGCTGCTTACCTGGTACTGCTTACTGATCGTATCCACGCGCCGGTGAATCGGCTGGTTCCCCCTGTCGGCCTCGTCGACCGGTGTCGACACCCTCTTGCGCACCTGGTTCTGCCCAGGATCGTAGAGGCGGCCGAGGACCAGTGTCCCGCACCTGACTGTGGTCCTCGTCCGGCTCCTGGGGAGACGGCCGCCTTAGGTACGAGGTTGATACGTGAACCAGTCACCGCCGAGACGTACGGGGCTGCCCACGGCCTCCCACCTGCTCCCTGCCCGCACAGAAGGGATGTGAACGCACCCTGGCCCGCGTGCTAATGTTCTGCGTGTCGGAAGGCGCCAGGCCGCAAGGCCCACAAGCCCGAAGACGCACCCAATGCGCGGGTGGCGGAATAGGCAGACGCGCTGGATTCAGGTTCCAGTGCCCGCAAGGGCGTGGGGGTTCAACTCCCCCCTCGCGCACCAGCTGAAAGCCCCGCAGGTCTCAGACCTGCGGGGCTTTCACGTGTCTCCGGACGTGTTCTCGAGGGCCGGCGAGTATGGGCCACGGTTGCTCACGGTGTGTGAGGAACATCTCAGGGTCGTGAACCGTGACGGCCGGTGGGGCTGGGTGGACGCCGAGGGCCCGCGTAAGGGTGTAGCGGGCTGCACCGCGTTCGCCGCGGGTGCGGCCCAGCGTTGGGTGTACGGCGCAGACGATCCCGATGGCGACGACGGTCCGGCGGGCGGGACGAGCCACGGGTCGGCTGCTCATCGCCGCGGTGATGGCCTTCGGCACCTGTCTCTTCGTCACCGTGCTCCTCATCGCGGCCATCGGCACGCTGGTCGTCGTCGGTGCGTGGATGCTGCCCGAGGCGGTACTGCTGACCCGCCGGATCGCCGGGGCCAAACGCCGCCAGGTCGCCGACTGGACGGGCCGCGGGATCCCCGGGGCCTACGAGCCGCTCAGCGGCACCCTGCGTGAGCGCCTGCGCACAGCCGTCCGGGGCCCCGGCACTCTCGCCGACCTGCGCTGGTTGGGCGCCCACTACGTCTACGGCTGGCTGGTGCTGCTCGCACTGCCGCTGTGGCCGGTGGGGCTGGTCGTCGACGGAGTGCGGTGCGGGCTGCTGCGCCGGGACGCGGTCGTCCTGCCGTTGGTCGTCCGGCTCGCCGATACCGAGGCGCGCTGGTCGGCGGCCCTGCTCAAACCGTCGCCCAAGGCGCGCCTCGCCGCCCGGGTCCGGGCGCTGACCGAGACCCGCGCCGACGCGATCACCGCGCACGGCGCCGAACTGCGCCGCATCGAACGCGACCTGCACGATGGCGCGCAGGCCCGTGTGGTCGCCCTGTCCATGCGGATCGGGCTTGCCCAGCGGGCCTTCGACCGTGATCCGGACGCCGCGCGCAAACTCATGGCCGACGCGCAGGACCAGGCCGAACAGGCGCTCACGGAACTGCGGCACGTCGTCCGCGGCATCCATCCGCCGATCCTCACCGACCGCGGACTCACGGGAGCCGTACGGGCGCTGGCCGCCGGCAGCGGGCTGGAGGTGACGGTGCGGGTGGAGGGGCTCGCGGACGGCGGCGGCGGTCACGGCGACGGGGCGCCCGGCTCGAGGCGTGGCCTTTCGGGGGGTTCTGTCGGTGCCGATGGTGCTCGTGGCGCCGGCGGATTCCGGGCGCCCGCCGCTGCGGAGGCCGCTGCCTACTTCGCGGTGGCCGAGGCGCTCACCAACGTGGTCAAGCACAGCGGCTCCCCGCGGGCGACCGTCGAGCTGGAACGGCTGCGGAACGGGTTGCGGGCGGTGGTGCGGGACGAGGGTCTCGGCGGCGCGGACGAGGGTGTCGGATCCGGCTTGCTGGGGATCCGGCGACGGGTCGCCGCGCTGGACGGTGTGGTGAGCGTGGACAGCCCCGTCGGGGGACCGACCACGGTCGCTGTGGAGCTGCCTTGTGTGTGGTGAGGCGGGTACGGGTGAAGCCGAGGGGTGTGGGGGATGCGGGTGCTCCGGCATGAGGGCGTGTTTCACGTGAAACACGCCGGGCCTCCTGGCCGTCGTGACGTCGTTGCCGGCGGCGGGGGCGTTCGGTGGGTGGGTTGCGCAGCGGATTGGGCGAGGGGTTTTCCACAGGCGGGAGGTTGTCCACAGGGTCTGACGCCGTTCGGTCGCCGGGCTGTACGGTCTGCACGAGTTGATGTTCGGCTCGTCGAGCCGACGGACGTACGTGTGCGGGGGAGGCGGTCGTGGTGACCGAGGCCGGTGGCGCGGGAACAGAGATGGGCGGGGCGCGCAGGCTTCCCCGGGTGCGTGGTTTCGCCGAGTGGCCCGTCGAGCGGCCCGCCGCGGGACCGGAGGCGAGGACCGCCCCGAAGTCGCCCAAGGAGAAGGGCAGGGCTTTGCGCGGCCGGGTGCCGCGTGCGGCGCATGCCGTACTCGATCCGGATGCCTCCCGGCCGGACGCGGTGACGGCGGTCGAGGAGTCCAGCCGGGGCCGCATCCCGGAGCTGGCTCCGATCCGGGTCGGCCGGATGGCGGCGACGCCGTTCGCTTTCCTGCGCGGCTCGGCCGGACTCATGGCGTACGACCTGGCCCGCACCGCCATGACCGGGATCCGCGCCCAGATCTGCGGCGACGCACACGCCGCGAACTTCGGTCTGTACGGGGACGCACGAGGCGGCCTGGTCATCGACCTGAACGACTTCGACGAGACGGTCGAAGGCCCCTGGGAATGGGACCTCAAGCGCCTCGCTGCCTCCCTGGTGCTCGCGGGCCGGGAGGCGGGCGCGGACGAGGACACCTGTCGCAGGGCGGCGCACGGCGTCGCCGGCTCCTACCGCCGCACCATGAGGCTCCTGGCCAAGCTCCCCGTGCTGGACGCGTGGAACGCCATCGCCGACGAGGAACTGGTCTCCCACACCGACGCGCACGACCTGCTGGGCACTCTGGAACGGGTCTCGGAGAAGGCGCGGGCCAACACCAGTGGGCGGTTCGCGGCGAAGTCGACCGAGCCGACGGAGGACGGCGGCCGCCGCTTCGTCGACGCGGCGCCGGTACTGCGTCGCGTCCCGGACGCGGAGGCCCATGCGGTGGCCGCGTCCCTGGAGCACTACCTGACCACCCTGTCCGAGGACCGCCACCCCCTGCTGGCCCGCCACGCGGTCCACGACGTCGCCTTCCGCATCGTCGGCACGGGCAGCGTCGGGACGAGGTCGTACGTGGTGTTGCTGCTGGACCACCGGGGCGAGCCGTTGATCCTCCAGGTGAAGGAGGCCCGGGCGTCGGCCCTGGTCCCGCATCTGCTGACCGCCGGTTTCGAGGCGCCGCAGGTGGACCATGAGGGGCGCCGGGTGGTCATCGGCCAGAAGCGCATGCAGGTCGTCAGCGACATACTGCTGGGCTGGACGACGGTGGAGGGACTCCCCTTCCAGGTGCGGCAGTTCCGCAACCGCAAGGGCAGTGTCGACCCGGCCGCGCTCGCCGCCGACCAGGTCGACGACTACGGCCGCATGACCGGCGCGCTCCTCGCCCGCGCCCACTCCCACAGTGCCGACCCCCGAACCATCGCCGGCTACTGCGGCAAGAACGAGGAACTGGACGAGGCGATCGCCGCGTTCGCCGTCGCCTACGCCGATCGGACCGAGGCGGACCACTCGGATCTGGTGGCGGCGGTACGGGCGGGGCGGATCGCGGCGGAGACGGGCGTGTGAGGCAGGGACGGGCGGAGTCGGGGCCAGGGGGCGCCCTGGCAGGGAACCCCTGTGCGACGGTCGGCCGGGCGGGTTCGGGTGAGCGTTGGCCTAGGCTGGACGAGTGACGACCCCCGAAGCTGAGCAGCCCCGGCCCGAGGCGCGGCTGGAGCAGGCCGTGCGGGCCGCCGAGCAGGCGTTGATCGAGTTCGAGATCGCGGTGGAGACCTTCCGCGTCGAGACCGAGAACTTCTCGCGGCTCCACCACCAGAAACTCGGTCCGATGTACGCCCGGCTCGACGAACTGGACGCCCAGATCGCCGAGGCCAGGGCCGCCCGCACCGGTGATGCCGAGGACCTGCGCAAGGCCGCCGAGGCGCGGGCCCGGGTGATGCCGATGCCCGGGGTCGAGGAGCTGTTCCACGGCTGGATGGACGGCGAAGGGCTGTTCCCGGAGGCCGAGGCGATGCTCACGGACCAGCCGGTCCGGCCTCCGCAGCGGGTGCGGCCCAGCGAGGAGGCTCGCAAGCTGTACCGCGAGCTGGCCCGCAAGGCGCACCCGGACCTGGCGCAGGAGGACGCCGAGCGGGCCCGGCGCGAGGAGTTCATCACCCGCGTCAACGCGGCCTACGCCCGTGGCGAGGTGGCCCTGCTGCGGGAGCTTGCCGAGGAGTGGGCGGCCGGTCCGGTGCCCGCGGAGCGCAGCCCGAGCCCCAGCGAGGAGCTCTACGCGCGCCTCGAGTGGCTGGCTCAGCGCAAGGAGATGCTGGCGCTGGTCGCCCGGGAACTGGAGGACAGCGCGATCGGCTCGATGCTCCGGATGGCCCCGGACGACCCCGACCGGCTTCTGGACGAGATCGCCGACAAGCTCCTCGCCGACGTCGCCGCCCGGGAGGCGGAGCTGGCCGAGCTGGTGGGCTAGCGGACCGGTCGTGAGGTATGCCCCGTCGGGTAGCGTCGGGGGCATGAGTTTCGGATCTGGTGTGCCCACGGTTCAGGTCGGCGACCTCAAGGACGACGACTTCCTGCTGGACGTCCGTGAGGACGACGAGTGGCGGGCGGGTCACGCCGAAGGGGCGCTGCACATCCCGATCAGCGATTTCGTCGCCCGCTACGGTGAGCTGACCGAGGCGGCTCCGCAGGATGGGCGCGTCCATGTGATCTGCCGCTCCGGTGGCCGTTCGGCCCAGGTCACGATGTACCTCGTCCAGCAGGGCATCGACGCCGTGAACGTCGACGGCGGCATGCAGATCTGGGCCGCCACGGGCCGCCAGGTCGTCACGGACGCGGGCGATCCGGGCTCCGTCCTGTAAGTCGCCGGACCGCTGTCCGTTTCGCCGGGCCGCAGCCACCAGTCGCCGGGCTGCCCGGCTCGGCGCGGCGGGCGTCAGCCGAGGGGGCGGGCCTCAGCCGCCGGGTTGGGCGTCAGCCGAGGGGGTGGGCGGCCAGCAGGTCGCCCAGGGCTTCCTCGTGAGCCGCGGCCGGGCCGAGTGACAGTTCCAGGTATTTGGCCCAGGCGTGGTACCGGTGCAGCGGATAGTCGACGTCGGCGCCGAAGCCTCCGTGCAGATGCTGTGCGGTCTGCACGACCCGCCGTACGCCCTCCGACGCCCAGATCTTCGCCACGGCGACGTCGCCGGAGGCCGGGAGCACGCCCGGTGCGCCGGAGGCGATCCGCCAGGCGGCCTGCCACAGCGTGACCTCCATCGCACGCAGGTCGATGTAGCGGTCTGCGGCCTGCACGGCGACGGCCTGGAAACTGGCGATCGGGTGTCCGAACTGCTCCCGTTTGCCGGCGTACTCGCTGGTCATCGCCAGCACGCGCTCGCCCAGACCGAGCGCCTGAGCGCACGTCCCCGTGGTCAGCAGGGCGCGCAGCCACTCCCAGGCGCCGTCGGCGGTGATGACGTCCCCTGCGGGGATCCTCGCCGATTCGAGGCGCAGTTCGCCGAGGCGCTCACCGGTGGTGGAGATCTGCTCGGCGAGCATGACTCCTTCGTGTCCGCGCGGAACGACGGCGAGCACGCTCCGGTCGTCCCCGGTGCGCGCCGGTACGACGACGTAGTCGGCGTCGTACGCCCACGGCACCATGGTCTGCACCCCGTCCAGCACCCACTCACCACCGCCCGGGCCCGCGCCGGTTCCGCCGGCGCCGCTGCTGTCGTCCGTGCCGTCCTGTCGCGCGGTCACGGCGAGTTCGGCCGGGGCGTGGCCGGTGCGGCCGTTGGTGGCGACGGTGAGGGCGATCTCGCCCCGGCCGACCCGGGCGAGCAGCGACGACCTCAACTCCGGTCCGCCGTAGGCCTGTAGGGCGGCCATGGCCGCGCTGCTCTCCAGCAGTGGTACGCGGGCCAGCACCTTCGCCGATTCGCGCAGCACCAGACAGAGCGCGACCGCGTCGAGGCCCGCGCCGCCGAACTCCTCGTCCAGCAGCAGGCTCAGCAGGTCCGCCGAGGCGAGCCTGGCCCACAGCGCGCGGTCGAAGTCGTCGGCCACGGCGCCCCTGGTGAGTGCGGGGCTCGGGACGTCGTCGGGGGCGACCCCGGCGAACACTCCGCGCGCCGCCTCCGCCGCTGCCTGCTGCTCCTCGGTGAAGGTGAAGTCCACGGCCTGTCCTCCCGACGGGTCAGCTGATCTGACGGAGCGTCAAGATAGAACAGGTTCTAGAAGAAGGGAACGGTCGGTCGCCTCCTCAGTGCGTACTCCTCCGTGCGCACTGCCAATGCGCATTCGTCCCTGCCCGGCGCTCCTCACCGGTCGAAGTCCACCTCCACCGCCTCCGTCAGCGGGTGCGACTGGCACGCAAGCACATACCCGGACTTCGTCTCCTCCGGCTCCAGCGCGAAGTTGCGGTCCATGCGGACCTCGCCGGAGACCAGAAAGGCCCGGCAGGTCCCGCACACCCCGCCCTTGCAGGCGTAGGGCGCGTCGGGCCGGTTGCGCAGCACCGTCTCCAGGACCGACTCCCCGCCCCGCACCGGCCAGCTGCCGCCCCGGCCGTCGAGCCGGGCGGTCACGGTGCTGTGGGCGGGGGCCGCCGCGCGCGCCGGTGGTGCCGTGACCTCCACGTGGAAGATCTCCTGGTGGATCCGGGACCGCGAGACCCCGATCTCCCGCAGTGCCTGCTCCGCGCCCTGGACGAGGCCGAGCGGCCCGCACAGGAACCAGCCGGCCACCTCCAGCACCGGCAGCAGCGAAGGCAGCAGCCCGGTCAGCCGTTCCCGGTCCAGCCGCCCGGACGGGAGTCCGGCCTGCTGCTCCTCCCGGGAGAGCACGGTGACCAGCTGGAACCGCTCGGGGTAGCGGTCCTTGAGGTCGGCGACCTCCTCCAGGAACATCGTCGAGGCCGCCGTCCGATCGCTGCGGATGAGGCAGAACCGCGCGGCGGGCTCGCGGGCCAGCAGCGTCGAGACGATCGACAGCACCGGTGTGATCCCGCTGCCGCCGACGATCGCCGCGTACCGGCCGGGCGCGGGGGCGAGGGTGAACCGGCCCGCCGGAGTCATCACGTCCAGCTCGTCGCCGACGGCGATCTCTTTCAGCGCGTAGGTGGAGAAGGCGCCGCCCTCGACCAGTCGCACGCCCACCCGCAGCGTGCGGGGCCCCTCGCTGTCGGGACCGGGTGCGGGTGAGCAGATCGAGTACGTCCGCCGGACCTCGGCCCCGTCGGTCACGCGCCGCAGGGCGAGGTGCTGTCCGGGCGCGTACCGGTACTCCTCGCGCAGCGCGGCGGGGACGGTGAGGGTGAGGGTGACGGAGTCGTCGGTGAGGTGGTCCACCGCGGCCACCTGGAGCGGGTGGAAGCGGGCCATCACAACTCCTTGAAGTGGTCGAAGGGTTCACGGCAGGCGAGGCAGCGCCGCAGCGCCTTGCAGGCGGTGGAGGAGAAGCGGCTGAGCAACTCGGTGTCGGCGGAGCCGCAGTGCGGGCAGCGGATCGGGTCGGTCTCCGCGTCCGCCTCTGTCCCGGCAACCGCACCCGTCCCGGCACCCGTCCCTGCCCCGGCAACCGCACCCGTCGCCGTGGGCTTGGGCTTGGGCTTGGTGGTGAGGGTGCGGGTGGGGCCCAGGGTGACGCCGACCGGTTCGGCCGCCCTGCGCACGCGGGGCGGCGCGATGCCGAACTCCCGCAGTTTGCGCCGCCCTTCGGCGGAGATGTCGTCGGTCGACCAGGCGGGGGAGAGCACGGTGCGCACGGTGACCTCCCGCACCCCGTGCTCGCGCAGCGCCCGTTCGATGTCCAGGGACATCGCCTCCACCGCCGGGCAGCCGGTGTAGGTGGGGGTCAGCTCGACCTCGACGGCGTCCGTGTCGCGTACGTGCACCGCGCGCAGCACGCCCAGTTCCTGGAGTGTGAGCACGGGCAGTTCGGGGTCGGGCACCGAGCCGGCGACCGCCAGCAGTTCCGCCTCCAGCGGCGTGAGCGTCACCATGACGCGCCCGGGTGGCTGCGGTGCAGGTGCTGCATCTCGGAGAGCATCCGGCCGAAGGACTCGGTGTGCAGACCCTCGCGGCCCGCGCCGGCGCGCCAGGCTCCGGTGCGCGAACCCTCCGGCACGGCCAGGCCGGCCCTGCCCAGCACGCTGCGCACCGACTCCAGCCAGGCCGATTCCAGGTCCGACGGGTCGAGGTCGAGGCCCTTCACGGGGCGGAACATCTCCCCGGTGAACCGCCACAGTGCCGTGCAGGCCCGCTGCATCCGCTCGTGGCTCTCCTCGGTGCCGTCGCCGAGCCGCAGCGTCCACTGTTCGGCGTGGTCGCGGTGGTAGTCGACCTCCTTGACCGCCTTCGCGGCGAGTCCCGTGAACGGGCCCTCCACGGCCGCCAGCCGCGCGTACAGCAGGTGCTGGTAGGTGGAGAAGTACAGCTGGCGGGCGATGGTGTGGGCGAAGTCCCCGTTGGGCTGTTCGACCAGTTGGAGGTTGCGGAAGGCGCGTTCCTCACGCAGATACGCCAACTCGTCCTCGTTCCCGGCCATCGACAGCAGGATCCGGGCCTGGCCCAGCAGGTCGAGGGCGATGTTGGCGAGGGCGAGCTCCTCCTCCAGCACGGGCGCGTGGCCCATCCACTCCCCGAGACGGTGGGAGAGCACCAGGGCGTCGTCGCCGAGGGCGAGGGCGGCGGTGTCCGTGTGCGCGGTCGTGGTCACAGGTGCTTCACCCCCTCCGGGATCTCGTAGAACGTCGGGTGCCGGTAGGGCTTGTCGGCGGCCGGTTCGAAGAACGGGTCCTTCTCGTCCGGCGAGGAGGCCGTGACCGAGGAGGACGGCACGACCCAGATGGAGACGCCCTCACCACGGCGTGTGTACAGGTCGCGCGCGTTGCGCAGGGCGAATTCGGCGTCCGGCGCGTGCAGGCTGCCGGCGTGGGTGTGGGAGAGGCCGCGCCGGGAGCGCACGAAGACCTCCCACAGAGGCCAGTCGGTGTTCGTCATGCCTGCTCCACTTCCGTCCCAGAGCTGTGTTTGGCCGCGTGGGCGGCGGCCGCCTCTCGTACCCAGGCGCCCTCGTCGTGTGCGCGCCTGCGTTGCGTGATCCGCTGCTCGTTGCAGGGGCCGTTGCCCTTGAGGACCTCCTTGAACTCGGTCCAGTCGATGGGGCCGAAGTCGTGGTGTCCCCGCTCCTCGTTCCATTTCAGGTCCGGGTCGGGGAGCGTGAGGCCGAGCGAGGCCGCCTGGGGGACGCAGATGTCGACGAAGCGCCGGCGCAGTTCGTCGTTCGAATGGCGCTTGATCTTCCAGGTCATCGACTGCGCGGAGTGCGCGGACTCGTCGTCGGGCGGGCCGAACATCATGAGGGACGGCCACCACCAGCGGTCCACCGCGTCCTGCGCCATCGCGTGCTGCTCCGGGGTGCCTCGGCTGAGGGCCAGCAGCAGCTCGTACCCCTGGCGCTGGTGGAAGGACTCCTCCTTGCAGACGCGGACCATCGCGCGTGCGTAGGGCCCGTAGGAGCAGCGGCACAGGGGGACCTGGTTGGTGATCGCGGCACCGTCCACGAGCCAGCCGATCGCGCCGACGTCCGCCCAGGTCAGCGTGGGGTAGTTGAAGATCGAGGAGTACTTCTGGCGGCCGGTGTGGAGCTTGTCGAGCAGTTCCTCGCGGCTGACGCCGAGTGTTTCGGCCGCGCTGTACAGATAGAGCCCGTGGCCCGCCTCGTCCTGGACCTTGGCCATGAGGATGGCCTTGCGGCGCAGGGACGGCGCGCGGGTGATCCAGTTCGCCTCCGGCTGCATACCGATGATCTCGGAGTGGGCGTGCTGCGCGATCTGGCGCACCAGCGTCGCGCGGTAGGCGTCGGGCATCCAGTCGCGTGGCTCGATGCGTTCGTCGGCGGCCACGGTGGCGTCGAAGACGCGCTCGTACGCCGCGTCGGAGCCGACGCCGCCGTCCTCGGCGGTGGGCCGCTGTGTGCGGGCCGTCTGGTGCGCTGTCGCCATGCGGTCCCCCTTGATCTGGGCCCCGGCTCGGTGCCGTGGGCGTGGGCTCTGCCCGAGCCTTCTCCCGACCGATCGTTCGGTCCGTGCGATTCCATGGTGGGACGGCCGTCGTAAGGTGTCAACCGCTGTGGATAACCTGCGGGCATCCCCTGTGGACGACCTGCCCCGGCCTTTCCCGGCCCGGGCGCCGCGGGGAGGGGGCTGCGCCGAACGGGTGAGGCTGAGTACCGTTCGCGATTGCGCGGCGCAGCGCGAAGACGACCGGTGTCGGGGAACGGGGCGGAATGGACGTGTACGACGGAGGCTCTGGCTCTCCCAAGGGGCCGAACACGTCAGGGGAGGCGGTGGCGGCGAGTCCACCCGCCCAGGACGCCGTTCCCCGCCCGCGAGCCGAACTTCCGGGCTCTGTACCTGTCTCCCGGGCCGAAGACGCGGGCTCGAAATCTCACTCCTCGGTCGAAGACGGGGACCGTGAGCCTGGATCGGCGGCCGACGTGAGCGGGCATGAGCGTGAGCCTGGTTCCTCGGCCGGCGAAGGGGGGCCTGAGCGGGGCTCCGCTGCCGAGCACGCGGGTCCTGAGCCCGGCCCTTCGGCCGAGGACGGGGGGCCTGATCCTGAGCCTGGCTCCCCTGCCGAGCACGCGGGTCGTCGACCCGCCCCTCCTCGCGAGATCGCCACCGCCGTCACCGAAGCCGGTCTCGTGGGCGAGCCGCTTCGGTCCGGGACGCGTACCGGTGTGGCCGCCCTGTCCCCCCGCTATCAGGTCGGCGCCGCGCTTGCGCTGGCCGTGGTCGCGGTGGCCGTCTGTGTGCATGTCGGGATGGTGTTCCTGCACGTCGCCCCGTCGAACACCGTCACCAAGGCGCACGGCAAGGCGATCGACGACTGGATCTACCCGGAGTTCGAGCAGAACTGGAAGCTCTTCGCGCCGAACCCGCTTCAGCAGAACATCGCCGTCCAGGTCCGCGCCCAGGTCCGTGGCGCGGACGGCGGTTCGCGGACCACCGGCTGGTACGACCTGTCCGCGCAGGACGGCCGGGCCATCGACGGCAATCTGCTGCCGAGCCACACCCAGCAGAACGAGCTGCGCCGGGCCTGGGACTTCTTCACCGCCACGCACGACAGCGACAACCGCCCCGTCGGCATACGCGGCGCCCTCTCCGAGACGTACCTGCGCCGCATCGTGGTGCTGCGTCTGGAGCGTGGGGGCACCGGTGACGGCGGCGTCATCGAGCGGATCCAGGTCCGTTCGCAGACCACCAACGTGACCCCGCCGAAGTGGAGCACCGAGAAGGTGTCGATGAGCCCGGTGTACCGCGAGCTGTCCTGGTGGTCGGTGCCGGACGGCGGGACCGAGGGAGGCACGAGGTGAACCGGTTCTCCCTGTCGGTGTCCGCCGCCATCGCCCGCGTCACCGAGTCCGCGCTCGCGCCGTACCAGAGCGCCGTGGTCCGGATCGGCTTCAGCGCCACCTGGCTGCTGTTCCTGTTGCGCGAGTTCCCCCACCGTCAGGAGCTGTACGGCCCCGACGGTCCCTGGGACTGGGAGCTGGCCCGGCAGCTGATCGACACCAACGGCGCGTTCACGGCGCTGATGTGGTCGGACGGGCGGGGCTGGTTCGAGGCGGTGTACCTGCTCGCGCTGGTCGCCGCCGCGCTGCTGCTCCTCGGCTGGCGCACCCGCGCGATGTCGGTGCTGTTCATGGTCGGTGTGCTCTCTCTGCAGAACCGCAGCGTCTTCGTGGGTGACGGCGGGGACAACGTCCTGCACCTGATGTCGATCTACCTCGTGTTCATGCGGTGCGGTCGGGTGTGGTCGCTGGACGCGCGGCGGGCCCGGCGGGCGGACGAGGCACGCGCGCGGGGGGAGCGGGTCACGGACCGGGTGGGGCCCGCCCTGTGGGCCGCGTCCGGGTTCGTCCTGGTCACGGTGACCGTGGCGGGCCGTTTCCACAGCGACTGGACCATTCCGGCGCTCCTGTGGGCGGCGTGGGCGGTGCAGGGGCTGTGGTGGGCCGTCGGGCGCCGCACGAAGCCCGCGGAGCCCCGGATCCTGCTCGACGTGATCGGCAACATCCTGCACAACGGGGCCCTGGTCGTGATCATGGCCGAGGCCTGTCTGATCTATGCGACGGCCGGCTGGTACAAGATCCAGGGCTCGCGCTGGCAGGACGGCACCGCCGCGTACTACCCCCTGCACCTGGACTACTTCTCGCCCTGGCCGGGACTCGCCGACCTGCTCGCCGGCAGCGGCACGATGGTCCTGCTGGCCACCTACGGGACCGTGATCGTGCAGGTCGCCTTCCCGTTCACGCTCGCCAACCGGCGGCTGAAGAACGTGCTGCTGGCCCTGATGATGACGGAGCACGCGGTCATCGCCGTGCTGCTCGGGCTGCCGTTCTTCTCACTGGCGATGATCGCGACGGACGCCGTCTTCCTGCCGACGACGTTCCTGCACCGGCTGGGCGGCTGGGCGGCACGCGCGCGTGGACGGCTGTTTCCCGGCAGCGGTCCTGCCGGGGCGCCGGAGCCGCAGGCCAGGGAGGAGCCCGAGCACACCCGCGTAGGGTTCACGGCATGACCGACCCCGTGACCGCCGGTTCCGATCCGCTCGGCCGATGGCGCCGGCTCGCCGACGCCACCGTGCTGCTCGACGGCTTCCACGCCCTCAAGCACGCCGTGCGCTTCGGGGCCGAGGTTCCGGTAGCGGTCACCGCCGACCGGCGGGCGACGCTCGCCCTCGCCGACGAACTCGCCCCCGACGTGCGCGACGCCCTGGAGGCGCTCCTGACGGAGGTCCCGGAGGCGACGTACACGTCCCTGGTGCCGCGCCCGCATCCCACCGCTGTCGCCGCCCTGGCCGTACGGCCCTCCCGCGAGGCCCGCCTGGAGCGGCTGGCGCACGCGCCCCGCAGTGCTCCCGTCGTGGTTCTGGACAACCCGCGCAACCTCGGCAACGCGGGCGCGGTGATCCGGCTGGCCGCCGGTTTCGGGGCGACCGGGGTGGTCACCACCGGCACGCTCGACCCCTGGCATCCGACCGTGGTGCGCGGCGGGGCGGGGCTGCACTTCGCGACCGCCGTGGAGCGGCTGACCGTCGACGAGCTGCCGGCCGGCCCGGTGTTCGCCCTCGCCCCGGAGGGCGACGACCTCCGGGGCGTCGAACTGCCGGACGACGCCCTGCTGGCCTTCGGCTCGGAGCGCAGCGGTCTCTCCGCCGAGCTGCGCGCGCGTGCCGACCACCTTCTCGCACTGCCGATGCGCCCCCAGGTCTCCAGCTACAACCTCGCGACCAGTGTGGCCATGACGCTGTACCACTGGAGCGCCACCGGGGGCGCACCGCACGCCGTGGGCGTCTAGACGTCCCTGCGGACCTCGACCACCCGGAAACGGTTCGCGACGAACGCGCCGTCGGTGAGGGCCGCGTTGGCCGCCGGGTTGCCACCCGAGCCGTGGAAGTCGGAGAACGCGGCCGTCTGGTTGACGTAGACCCCGCCGGTGAGGTTGAGCGACAGCTGGGCGGCCTCCTCCAGGCAGACCTCCTCGATCGCCCGCTCGACCTCCTCGTCGGTGGTGTACGCGCCGACGGTCATCGCGCCCTTCTCACGCACTGTGCGCCGCAGCAGGTCGACCGCGTCGGCCGCGGAATCGACGGCGACGGCGAAGGAGACGGGGCCGAAGCACTCACTCATGTAGGCGGCCTCGTCGTCGGTCCCCTCCCAGTACTTCCGCGCCCCGTCGAGCTTGACGAGCACCGGGGTGCGCACGACCGCGTCCGGGAACTCCGGATTGCTCACCTCGCGGGAGGCGAGGGCGACCTCGCCGAGGCCCGCGGCGGCCTCCAGACGGGCCTTGACGTCCGGGTTGACGATCGCGCCGAGCAGCGCGTTCGCCCGCGCGTCGTCACCGAGGAGGCCGTCGACCGAGCGGGCGAGGTCGGCGACGACCTCGTCGTAGGTCTTGGTTCCCCCGTCGGTGCGGATGCCGTCGCGGGGGATCAGCAGGTTCTGCGGGGTCGTGCACATCTGGCCGCTGTACAGGGAGAGCGAGAACGCCAGGTTGGCGAGCATGCCCTTGTAGTCGTCGGTGGACTCCACGACCACCGTGTTGACGCCGGCCTTCTCGGTGTAGACCTGCGCCTGGCGGGCGTTGGTCTCCAGCCAGTCGCCGAAGGCGGTCGAGCCGGTGTAGTCGACGATCCTGATCTCGGGGCGGGTGGCCAGCGCCTTGGCGATGCCCTCGCCGGGCCGTTCGGCGGCCAGCGCGACCAGGTTCGGGTCGAAACCGGCGGCGGCGAGCACCTCGCGGGCGACGCCCACGGTCAGCGCGAGCGGCAGCACCGCGCGTGGGTGGGGCTTGACCAGGACCGCATTGCCGGTGGCCAGGGAGGCGAACAGGCCCGGGTAGCCGTTCCATGTCGGGAAGGTGTTGCAGCCGATGAGCAGGGCGATCCCGCGCGGTACCGGCGTGAAGCTCTTGGTCATCGCGAGCGGCTCGCGCTTGCCCTGGGGCTTGCTCCACTCGGCCGTACCGGGTGTGCGGACCTGCTCCGCGTACGCGTACGCGATCGCCTCCAGGCCGCGGTCCTGGGCGTGCGGGCCGCCCGCCTGGAACGCCATCATGAAGGCCTGGCCGGAGGTGTGCATGACCGCGTGCGCGAACTCATGCGTCCGGTCGCTGATCCGCTTGAGGATCTCCAGGCAGACCACCGCGCGCAGTTCCGCGCCCGCGTCCCGCCAGGCGCGCTGCCCGGCCCGCATGGCGGGCAGCAGCGTGTCCACGTCCGCGTGCGGGTACGTCACGCCCAGCTCGACGCCGTAGGGCGATACCTCGCCGCCCACCCAGTCGTCGGTGCCGGGCTGGCCGAGGTCGAGGCGGGTGTGCAGAACGGCGTCGAAGGCGGCCTTGCCGGCCGCGGCGTCCAGGCTGCCGTTCTCCCCGTAGGCCTTGGGGTGTTCGGGGTGCGGGGACCAGTACGCGCGGGTGCGGATCGCTTCCAGGGCCTGATCGAGGGTGGGCCGGTGCTGGGCGATCAGAGCGTGCGCGGTCGGTTCTGCGGCGGCCATGCGGGACCAACTCCTCGTCTTGAGAACTCTCCGTCGAGCTCATGACCTGGCGGAAACCTGGGCAGAAACAGCCAGTCAGGGTTAGAGTAACCGAACGATCGGTCGGGACAAGGGGGCCTGCCGCATCTGTGGAAATCCCAGTGCGGGAGGATCGCGCACATGACAGCACTCGACCTCAGCAGCCCCGTGGCCGTCGTCGGCACCGGCACCATGGGCCAGGGCATCGCCCAGGTCGCGCTGGTGGCGGGCCACACCGTGCGGCTGTACGACGCCGCGCCCGGCCGTGCCCGCGAGGCGGCCGCCGCGATCGGCGCCCGCCTGGACCGGCTCGTCGAGAAGGGCCGCCTCGCCGGCACCGACCGGGACGACGCCCGGGCGCGGCTGCTGCCCGCGGAGGGCATCGCCGACCTCGCGGACTGCTCCTTGGTCGTCGAGGCCGTCGTGGAGCGCCTGGAGGTCAAGCAGGAGCTGTTCCGGCAGCTGGAGGAGGTCGTCGGCGAGGACTGTCTGCTCGCCACCAACACCTCGTCCCTGTCGGTGACCGCCGTCGGGGGCGCTCTGCGCAATCCGGGCCGCCTGGTGGGCCTGCACTTCTTCAATCCCGCGCCGCTGCTGCCGCTCGTCGAGGTCGTCTCCGGGTACGCCACCGACGTCACCTCGGCCACGCGCGCGTACGAGACCGCCCGCTCCTGGGGCAAGACGCCGGTGGCCTGCGCCGACACCCCCGGCTTCATCGTCAACCGCATCGCGCGGCCCTTCTACGCCGAGGCGTTCGCCGTCTACGAGGCGCAGGGCGCCGACCCGGCCACGATCGACGCGATCCTGCGCGAGTCCGGCGGCTTCAAGATGGGTGCCTTCGAACTGACCGACCTGATCGGACAGGACGTCAACGAGTCGGTCACGCATTCCGTGTGGCGGTCCTTCTTCCAGGACGTGCGCTTCACGCCCTCGCTCGCCCAGCGCCGCCTGGTCGAGTCGGGCCGCCTCGGCCGCAAGACCGGCCGGGGCTGGTACGACTACTCCGACGCGACCGGGGCCGCCGAACAGGCCGAACCGCACACCGCGGAGAAGGCCCAGCCGCCCGCGTACGTCGTCGCCGAGGGCAACCTGGGACCCGCCTCCGAACTGCTCGCGCTGATCCGTGAGGCGGGCATCCAGGTCCGCGAGGAGGAAGAGGACCACGGCACCCGCCTGGTGCTGCCCGGAGACGGCCAGCTGGCCCTCGCCGACGGCCAGACCTCCGTGGAGTTCCGCGACGTCGTGTACTTCGACCTCGCCCTCGACTACCGCAAGGCCACCCGCGTCGCCCTGTCCGCCTCCCAGGACACCTCCACACAGACGATGTCCGAGGCGATCGGCCTCTTCCAGGCGCTCGGCAAGGACGTCAGCGTCATCGGCGACGTCCCCGGCATGATCGTCGCCCGTACGGTGGCGCGGATCGTCGACCTCGCGCACGACGCCGTGGCCAAGGGCGTGGCCACCGAGGAGGACATCGACACCGCGATGCGCCTGGGCGTGAACTACCCGCTCGGCCCCTTCGAGTGGAGCCGCAGACTGGGCCGCACCTGGGCCTGCTCCCTCCTGGACGACCTGCACGAGCGGGACCCCTCCGGCCGCTACGCGCCCTCCCTCGCGCTCTACCGGCACTCCTACGCCACCGAGAAGCGGGAGGGCGCCTCGTGACCACTGTCAAGCGCGACACGTACACCCCGGAGACCTTGCTCTCCGTCGCGGTTCAGGTCTTCAACGAGCGCGGCTACGACGGCACCTCCATGGAGCACCTCTCCAAGGCCGCCGGCATCTCCAAGTCGTCGATCTACCACCATGTCGCCGGCAAGGAGGAATTGCTGCGGCGGGCGGTCAGCCGCGCCCTGGACGGTCTTTTCGCGATCCTCGACGAGGAGCACGCGCGCGTGGGGCACGCCTCGGAGCGCCTGGAGTACGTCGTGCGGCGCATGGTCGAGGTGCTCATCGGCGATCTGCCGTACGTGACACTGCTGCTGCGCGTGCGCGGCAACACCGACACCGAGCGGTGGGCCCTGGAGCGGCGCCGCGACTTCGACCACCGCGTCGCCGAACTGCTGAAGGCGGCCGCCGCCGAGGGGGACGTACGCGGCGACATGGAGGTACGGCTCGCGACCCGGCTGGTCTTCGGGATGATCAACTCGATCGTCGAGTGGTACCGGCCGGGCGGCCGGGGGATGGTCGAGAGCGAGGTGGCCGACGCGGTGGTGCGGCTGGTCTTCGAGGGGCTGCGCACGGCCTCCTAGGCCGGGTCTGCGAAGCGGTGCTGCCCGCCCGCCGGGCAGGGCGGGCTTCGCGGCGGCGCCCAGGGCTCAGCCCTGCGGCTCCAGGTCCTCCTCCTCGAACACCAGCAGCGTGCGCGTGCTGAGCACCTCGGGGATCGCCTGGAGCCGGGTGAGCACCACCTCGCGCAGCGCCCTGTTGTCGGGCGTGTGCACCAGGAGCAGGACGTCGAAATCGCCCCCGACGAGGGCGATGTGGGAGGCGCCGGGCAGCTGTCTGAGCTGCTCGCGCACCGTCCGCCAGGAGTTCTGCACGATCTTCAGCGTGATGTAGGCGCTCGTGCCCTGCCCGGCGCGCTCGTGGTCCACGCGGGCGCCGAAGCCGCGTATGACGCCGTCCTCGATGAGCCGGTTGATCCGTGCGTAGGCGTTGGCGCGCGAGACGTGGACGCGCTCGGCGACCGACCGTATCGAGGCACGGCCGTCCGCCTGGAGCATCTGGAGGATGTCCTGATCGATGGCGTCCAGCGGACGCGGCGGCGACAGCGGGGCACTGCTCGGCGACGGGGCACCGGCCGGCGGCGGAGGGTTGCCCGGAGGCGACGAGGCGCCGTTCTCCGATCCGTCGGCCATTTGTTCAGATGCCATGTCCCCCCGCCTCCCTACCATGGACGTACTGCACCCATCTCAGGTTGTGGAGAACCGTTTGTCCACAGCCTGAGGGGCCCTGTAGCCAAAATGTGCCGACGACCGAACAATCGGTAGGTGGGGCGCATCACATCCGACGCGTCTCCCGTAGCCACTCCCACGAGGAGGTGCCGTCATGACGGTCATGGAGCAGCGGGGCGCGTACCGGCCGACTCCGCCGCCGGCCTGGCAGCCCCGTACCGACCCCGCGCCGCTGCTGCCCGACGCGGAGCCGTACCGCGTCCTCGGCACCGACGCGGCCGCGCAGGCCGACCCCGAACTGCTGCGCCGGCTGTACGCCCAGCTGGTGCGCGGCCGCCGCTACAACGTCCAGGCCACCGCGCTCACCAAGCAGGGCAGACTCGCCGTCTACCCCTCCAGCACCGGCCAGGAGGCCTGCGAGGTCGCCGCCGCGCTCGCCCTGCAGGAGCGGGACTGGCTCTTCCCCAGCTACCGAGACACCCTCGCCGTCGTCGCACGCGGTGTGGACCCCGTCGAGGCCCTCACCCTGCTGCGCGGCGACTGGCACACCGGCTACGACCCCTACGAGCACCGTGTCGCGCCCCTGTGCACACCGCTCGCCACCCAGCTCCCGCACGCCGTGGGCCTCGCGCACGCCGCCCGTCTCAAGGGCGACGACGTGGTCGCGCTCGCCATGGTCGGCGACGGCGGCACCAGTGAGGGCGACTTCCACGAGGCGCTGAACTTCGCCGCCGTCTGGCAGGCCCCGGTCGTGTTCTTCGTGCAGAACAACGGCTTCGCGATCTCCGTACCGCTCGCCAAGCAGACCGCCGCGCCCTCCCTGGCCCACAAGGCCGTCGGGTACGGCATGCCGGGCCGCCTGGTCGACGGCAACGACGTGGCCGCCGTGCACGAGGTGCTGGCCGACGCCGTACGGCACGCGCGTGAGGGCGGCGGCCCCACCCTCGTGGAGGCGGTGACCTACCGCATCGAGGCCCACACCAACGCCGACGACGCCACCCGCTACCGAGGCGACGCCGAGGTCGAGACCTGGCGCGAACACGACCCGATCCAGCTGCTGGAGCGCGAACTCACCGCGCGCGGGCTGCTCGACGAGGACGCGAAGCACTCCGCGCGGGACGCCGCCGAGGCGATGGCCGCCGACCTGCGCGCCCGCATGAACCAGGACGCGGTCCTCGACCCCATGGACCTGTTCGCCCACGTCTATGCCGAACCCACCCCCCAACTGCGCGAACAGCGCGACCTGTTGCGGGCCGAGCTCGAGGCCGAGCAGGAAGGCGCGCACTGATGACCACCGTCGCCCTCAAGCCCGCCACCATGGCGCAGGCCCTCACCCGCGCCCTCCGGGACGCGATGGCCGCCGACCCGTCGGTGCACGTCCTGGGCGAGGACGTGGGCACCCTCGGCGGTGTCTTCCGGGTCACCGACGGGCTCGCAGCGGAGTTCGGCGAGGACCGCTGCACGGACACCCCGCTCGCCGAGGCGGGCATCCTCGGCACGGCCGTCGGCATGGCGATGTACGGACTGCGGCCGGTCGTGGAGATGCAGTTCGACGCCTTCGCCTACCCGGCGTTCGAGCAGCTCATCAGCCATGTCGCCCGCATGCGCAACCGCACCCGCGGCCGTATGCCCCTGCCGATCACCGTCCGCGTGCCCTTCGGCGGCGGCATCGGTGGCGTCGAGCACCACAGCGACTCCTCCGAGGCGTACTACATGGCGACCCCGGGCCTCCACGTCGTCACGCCCGCCACGGTCGCCGACGCCTACGGACTGCTGCGCGCCGCCATCGCATCCGACGACCCGGTCGTCGTCCTCGAACCCAAGCGCCTGTACTGGTCCAAGGACTCCTGGAACCCGGAGGACCCCCAGAGCGTCGAGCCGATCGGCCGCGCGGTGGTGCGGCGTCCGGGCCGGAGCGCCACGCTCATCACCTACGGGCCGTCGGTGCCGGTCTGCCTCGAGGCCGCCGAGGCGGCGCGCGCCGAGGGCTGGGACCTCGAGGTCGTCGACCTGCGTTCCCTGGTTCCCTTCGACGACGAGACGGTCTCCGCCTCGGTACGGCGGACCGGCCGCGCGGTCGTCGTCCATGAGTCGAACTCCTTCGGCGGCCCGGGCGGGGAGATCGCGGCCCGCGTCACGGAGCGCTGCTTCCACCACCTGGAGGCACCGGTGCTGCGCGTCGCGGGGTTCGACCTCCCCTATCCGCCGCCGATGCTGGAGCGCCACCATCTGCCCGGCGTCGACCGCATCCTGGACGCCGTGGCCCGGTTGCAGTGGGAGGCCGAGAACTGATGGCACAGGTGCTGGAGTTCAAGCTCCCCGACCTCGGGGAGGGGCTCACCGAGGCGGAGATCGTCCGCTGGCTGGTCCAGGTCGGCGATGTCGTCGCCGTCGACCAGCCGGTCGTCGAGGTGGAGACGGCCAAGGCGATGGTCGAGGTGCCCTGCCCCTACGGCGGTGTGGTCACCGCCCGCTTCGGCGAGGAGGGCACCGAACTGCCTGTCGGCGCCCCGCTGATCACGGTCGCGGTCGGCGCGCCGGCCTCCGGCGGTCCGGCCGCCCACACCGAGGGCTCGGGCAACGTGCTCGTCGGGTACGGCACTTCGCAGGCACCCGCGCGCCGGCGCCGGATCCGGTCGGCGCGGCCCGAACCCGCCGCTTCCGTGACCGTCGACGCCGCAGCCCCGGCAGCCCCGGCCCTCCCGACAGCCCCGGCCGAGGCGCCCGACGGACCCGTTCCGGTGATCTCCCCGCTGGTGCGCAGGCTCGCCCGGGAGAACGGCGTGGACCTGCGGGAACTCACCGGCTCGGGGCCCGATGGGTTGATCCTGCGGGCGGACGTGGAGAACGCGCTGCGGGTGGCCGCCCCCCGGGAACAGGCGGCTCAGCGGTCGCCCGGGTCCCCCGCAGCCACCGGAAGCCGCCGCATCCCCCTCAAGGGCGTCCGGGGCGCCGTCGCCGACAAGCTCTCCCGCAGCCGGCGCGAGATCCCCGACGCGACCTGCTGGGTGGACGCCGACGCGACCGAACTGATGGGAGCCCGGACGGTGATGAACGCGTCCGGTGGGCCGAAGATCTCCCTCCTCGCGCTTCTCGCCCGTATCTGCACCGCGGCGCTGGCCCGTTTCCCGGAGCTCAACTCCACCGTCGACCCGGAGGCCCGGGAGGTCGTCCAGTTCGACCATGTCCACCTCGGCTTCGCCGCGCAGACCGAGCGGGGACTTGTCGTGCCCGTCGTCCGCGACGCGCACGCCCGGGACGCCGAGGCACTCACCGCCGAGTTCGCCCGGCTCACCGAGGCGGGACGGGAGGGACGTCTCACCCCCGGTGACCTCACCGGGGGCACCTTCACCCTGAACAACTACGGGGTGTTCGGAGTCGACGGCTCGACGCCGATCATCAACCACCCCGAGGCGGCCATGCTCGGCGTCGGCCGCATCGTCCCCAAGCCGTGGGTGCACGAGGGCGAGCTGGCCGTGCGCCAGGTCGTCCAGCTCTCGCTCACCTTCGACCACCGGGTCTGCGACGGCGGAACGGCGGGCGGCTTCCTGCGCTACGTGGCGGACTGCGTGGAGCGGCCGGCGGTGCTGTTGCGCACCCTGTGAGTGCGCAGGCGCCCCGGCGATTCGTGCCTTTCCCGTGATCGGACGGGCCCGCATCCCCGGGGCGGCCCGCATACTCGGGGGGTGACCTCGAACGAGCCCGCCGCCCACGACGCCGTCGTGCTCGCCGGTGGCGGCGCCCGCCGGCTCGGCGGCGCCGACAAGCCGGGCGTGCGGGTGGGCGGGCGCGCCCTGCTCGACCGGGTGCTCGGCGCCTGCGCCGACGCGCGCACCACCGTCGTCGTCGCCGACCCCCGTCCCACCGCCCGGCCCGTGCGCTGGGCACGCGAGGACCCGCCGGGCGCGGGACCCGTTGCCGCACTCGACGCGGGACTGCGCCGGACCGCGGCGGACGACGTCCTCGTCCTCTCCGCCGACCTGCCCTTCCTCGCGGCGGACACCGTACGGCGGCTGCTGACCGCGCTGCGTTCCGGCGGAGCCGAGGGCGTGCTGCTCACCGACGCCGACGGCCGCGACCAGCCGCTCGTCGCCGTGTACCGCACGGCCGCCCTGCGCCGCGAACTGGCGGTGCTCTCCGCCGACCGGGGTGGCCTCACCGGCCTGCCACTGCGCCGACTGACCGCCGGGCTCGACCTCACCCGCGTCCCCGACCCCGTCGCGTCGTTCGACTGCGACACCTGGGACGACATCGCCACCGCCAGAGCACGTATCAGGGAGCATGGCCACGTGTTGGATGAATGGATTTCCGCAGTCAAGGACGAGCTGGGCATCGACCTCGACGTCGACACCGGCGTTCTCCTCGATCTCGCCCGTGACGCCGCCCACGGTGTGGCCAGACCCGCAGCCCCGCTGACCACCTTCCTGGTCGGCTACGCGGCCGCGCAGGCCCAGGGAGGCCCCGAAGCCGTCGCCGAGGCCGCCCGCAAGGCCGCCGCGCTGGCGCTGCGCTGGGCGGAGGAAGCCGCACAGGAGGAAGCCGCACAGGAGAAGCCCGGGCAGGAGAAGCCCGGGCAGGAGAAGAGCGCAGGGCCCGGCGGCTCCGGACCGGACGCCGGATGACCGCCCGCGGCACCGGGCAGGGCCTCGACGCCGAGGACCTCGACGTCGAGGAGGCGCTCGCCCTCGTGAAGGACGGCAACGGCACCGCGCGCCCGACCGGCGACCGCAGCCCGGCACGGCGCGAGGGCGACGGCAACAGCACCCCGGCCTCCCCCTCCTCCCCGGAGGCCGGTCACCGGGCAGAGGCTGGGGAGCACCGCCACCGGGCGATCCCCTGGTCCGACGCCCGGACGATCGCCGCCCGCGCCGCCCGCTCCGGCGCCGCCCGCCCCACCCCTGTCTCCGTGACCCTCGGCGACGCCCTCGGCCTCGTTCTGGCCGCCCCGCTGACGGCCCTCACCGATCTGCCCTCCTTCGACACCTCGGCGATGGACGGATGGGCGGTCGCCGGTCCCGGCCCCTGGCGTGTCCGGGAAGAGGGCGTGCTGGCCGGGAGCGCGGCGCCCGCGTCGCTGGCCGACGGCGAGGCCGTCAGGATCGCCACCGGCGCCCGGATTCCCCCGGACACCACCGCGGTACTGCGCAGCGAACACGGCCGGATCGACGACAACGGCCGACTGCACCCGACCCGCGAGATGCAGCACGGCCAGGACATCCGCCCGCGCGGCCAGGAGTGCCGCAGCGGGGACCAGTTGCTGCGTGCCGGGGCGGTGGTGACGCCGGCCGTCCTCGGCCTCGCCGCGGCCGCCGGGTACGACACGCTGGCCGCTGTTCCCCGGCCCCGGGTCGAGGTGCTCGTCCTCGGCGACGAACTGCTCACCGAAGGCCGCCCGCACGACGGCCTCATCCGGGACGCGCTGGGCCCGATGCTGCCCCCGTGGCTGCGTGGGCTGGGCGCCGACGTCATCGCCGTGCGCAGGCTCGGCGACGACGCGAAGGCCCTGTACAAGGCCATCACCGCATCCGGCGCCGACCTCATCGTCACCACCGGAGGGACCGCCTCGGGACCCGTCGACCACGTTCACCCCACTCTGCGCCGCGTCGACGCCGAGCTCCTCGTCGACGGCGTCAAGGTGCGCCCGGGCCACCCGATGCTGCTGGCCCGTCTCAAGGAGGACCAGCACCTCGTCGGACTGCCCGGCAACCCTCTCGCGGCCGTCTCCGGTCTGCTCACGCTGGCCGAGCCGCTGCTGCGCACCCTCGCCGCCCGCCCGGCCCCCGAGCGGTACGCGCTGCCGTTGAGGCAAGCGGCGCACGGGCACCCGTACGACACCCGGCTGATCCCGGTCGTCCTGCGGGGTGACCATGCCGTGCCGCTGCACTACAACGGCCCGGCCATGCTGCGGGGCATCGCGGCTGCCGACGCTCTCGCCGTCGTGCCGCCGGGTGGCGCACGGGCGGGTCAGGAGACCGAGCTCCTCGACCTGCCCTGGGCGTCGGCCGGTATCGACGCCTGTTTCACGTGAAACAGTCCTGGTTCACCCGCGTTTCACGTGAAACGGTCGCCGCTCGCCCCTGTTTCACGTGAAACATCGTCATGCCTGATCGGCGGCCGGAACGGCGCGGCTTACCGTGATCACGCGGTCCCCCAGTTGCAGACGGGTGAGCCGGGGATCGGTGTAGTCCAGCAGCTCCTTGCCCCGGACGACGGCTACGACCAGGTCCCTGCAACTGCGGGGCGTCTCTCCGACCTCCGCCTTGCCGACCGGGCGCTCGATGAGGTCCAGGCCGCTGCCGAGGGTCATCAGGCTCTCCAGGGTCCTGGCCACGGTCGGGCTGATCATCGAGACGCCGAGCAGACGGCCGGCGGAGCTGGAGCTGGTGATCACGGTGTCCGCGCCGCTCTGCTTCAGCAGGGGTACGTTCTCGTCCTCCCGGGCGGCGACGACGATCGTCGCGCGCCGGTTCATCTGTCGGGCGGTGAGGGTGACCAGGGCGGCCGTGTCGTCGCGTTGCGGGGAGACGATCACCCGGGAGGCGTTCTGGACCTCGGCCTTGAGAAGAGTCTCCGAGCGGGTGGCGTCCCCGGTCACGGATACCAGGCCGTCGTCGCCGGCGGCGAGCGCGGCCTTGCGCTGTGCGTCCACGACCACGATCCGGTCCTTGGCGATGCCCTGCCCGACGAGGGTCGCCACCGCGTGGCGGCCCTTCGTGCCGTAGCCGACGACCACGATGTGGTTGCTGGTGCGGGCCCGCCAGCGGTGGACGCGGACCTGCTGGCGGGTGCGCTCGGTGAGTACCTCCAGGGTGGTGCCGACCAGGATGATCAGGAACACCACGCGCAGCGGTGTGATGACGAGGATGTTGATGAGCCGGGCCGAGTCACTGACCGGGGTGATGTCGCCGTAGCCGGTGGTGGAGAGCGTGACGGTCGCGTAGTAGGCGGCGTCGAGGAGCCCGACGGAGCCGTCCGAGTTGTCGTTGTAGCCGTCGCGGTCGACGTAGACGATCAGCGTGGTGACGGCCAGTACCAGCAGGCCCATGGCGAGGCGCCGCAGCACTTGCAGGAGGGGAGGGACGGCGATGCGCAGGGGCATCGTGATGGAACGGCCCGCCTCGGCGTCGTCCCGGGCTTCGGAGCGTGAGCGGTACCAGAGGGACCTGAAGAGGGAGAGCCTGGCCGGGCGGGCCGGCTGTCGTTCGTCGTCCTTCATCGTGTGCCCCCTGTGGCGGTGATCCGATCGGTGGGCACCATGGTTCCCGGCGGGTTCGTGCCCGTCGTGAAGCAACACGAGTCCATGAGTCCACGGATGTCCATGAGGCCACGGACGTCCATGATCCCGGAGGTCCCCTTGCGCGACCACACTGTCGTCGTCGGCTTCGGTACGAAGGGGCGGTCCGCGATCCGGACAGCCTGTGCTGCTGGCCTGCGCAAGGAGCAGGTCGTGGTGATCGACCCCAGTGCCAAAGTGATCGACGCGGCGACGGCCGAGGGTTACGAGGGCGTGGTCGGGGACGCCACCCGCAGTGATGTGCTGCGGCGGGCCGAGGTGCAGCGGGCGGGGCGGATCGTCATCGCGACCCAGCGCGACGACACGGCCGTCCTCGTGGCGCTGACGGCCCGCCAGCTCAACCCCGGGGCGAAGATCGTGGCGGCGGTCCGCGAGGAGGAGAACGCACCGCTCATCAGGCAGTCGGGCGCCGACGAGGTCATCACCAGCGCCGGCGCGGCCGGCCGGCTCCTCGGCCTGTCCGTGCTCAGTCCGGCGGCCGGCAAGATCATGGAGGACCTCATCCAGCAGGGCGACGGGCTCGATCTCGTCGAACGGACCGTCACCAAGGCCGAGGTGGGCCGGGGGCCGCGCGACACGGACGACCTGGTGGTGAGCGTCGTCCGGGGGCACCGGGTCCTCGCCTACGACGACCCGGCGATCGGCAGGCTGGAACCGACGGACCGGGTGGTCACGATCGTGCGGGTGGGCCCGGACCGTGACCGGGCCACCCTCGGGACGCCCGGTATGCCCGGCGTCCCGCCACTCCCGCCGGCCTGAGGAGCGTGGCTTCGGGTCGCGCTACTTGCGGTTGTACAGCCGCATCGTCACCGGCCCGAAGACCAGCACGAACAGCCCGGCCCACCCCAGCGACCAGGCGACCTCCGCGCCGGGCCAGTCACCCGCCATCAGTCCGCGCACCGCCGAGGCCAGATGGGTGACCGGGCTGTTGTTGACGAACGCCTGGAGCCAGCCCGGCATGGTGCGGGGGTCGACGAACACGTTGGACAGGAAGGTGAGCGGGAAGATCACCATCATGCTGACGCCCATCACGGACTTCTCGGTGCGCAGCAGGAGCCCGAACATCGTCCAGATCCACGAGAACGCGAACGAGAAGACGACCAGCAGGGCGATTCCGGCGATCACCCCCGCGAGGCCGCCGTCCGGCCGGTAACCGAGGACGATGCCCACGGTGAGCATCACGACGGACGCGATCGTGTAGCGCAGCGCGTCGCCCAGCAGATAGCCGACCATCGTCGACGGCCGCCAGATCGGCAGCGACCGGAAGCGGTCGAAGACGCCTTTCTCGATGTCGGTGTTCACCGAGACACCCGTGTACATCGTGATCATCACCACCGACATCACCAGGATGCCGGGCAGCAGGAACTGGATGTACTCCTCCGGGGACCCGGCCAGGGCGCCCCCGAAGAGGTACGTGTACATCAGCACCATCATGATCGGGAACGCGGTGACGTCGAAGAGCTGTTCCGGCACATGCTTGATCTTGAGGATCGCCCGCCAGCCGAAGGTGAGCGAGGCCGAGAGGGCGCTGGGGCGGGGCGGCCGCTCCCGCGCGACGAGCAGCGCGGTCAGCGACTCGGCGCTGACGGGGGCGAGATCCTGGACGTCCGTGCTGGTCGCGGTGCTCATACCGCCACCTCGCCTTTCTGGCCGCGGTCCGGTGTGTCGGCGTCGGCCGTGTCGGAGTCGGCCTTTGTCTCGGTGTCGGCCCTCGTGTCGTGTCCGGTGAGGGCGAGGAACACCTCGTCCAGGCTGGGCTGGCCCAGGGAGAAGTTGTCGACGACCACGCCGGCCCGGGCCAGCTCGCCGAGGGCCCGGGCGGCCTGCGCGGCGGCCGTGTCGCCCACCGCCGCGCCGAGGCGGGCGGTCAGCGCCACCGGGTCCGGCTCCCGCTGGACGTCGGCGTCGAGGGCGAGCCGCAACAGCTGCTCGGCCTCCGCCCGCTGTTCGGCGTCGCGCAGGCGCAGATGGACGGAGCCGGCGCCGACGGACGCCTTGAGCTCGCCCTTCGTGCCTTCGGCGATCACCCGGCCACGGTCGATGACGGCGATCCGGGACGCCAGCTGGTCGGCCTCGTCCAGATACTGCGTGGTCAGCAGCACGGTGGTGCCCTGGGCGACCACCGCCCGCACGATGTCCCACACCTGGTTGCGGCTGCGGGGGTCGAGTCCGGTCGTCGGCTCGTCGAGGAAGAGCAGGTCGGGCGTGCTGAGGATGGACGCGGCGATGTCGATGCGGCGCCGCATGCCGCCCGAGTAGTGCTTGACCTGCTTTCCTGCCGCGTCGGTGAGCCCGAACGCGGCCAGGAGCTGCGCGGCCCGCTCCCGTGCGGCCTTCTTGCCGTGCCCGAGCAGCCGGCCCAGCAGCACCAGGTTCTCGGTGCCGGTGAGGTCCTCGTCCACGGACGCGTACTGGCCGGTGAGGCTCACTCGGCCGCGCACCTCGTCGGCCTCCCGGACGACGTCGTGGCCGAAGACGTGGGCCTGGCCGCCGTCGGGTCGCAGGAGCGTGGCGAGCATTTTGACGGTGGTCGTCTTGCCGGCGCCGTTCGGGCCGAGGACGCCGTAGACCGTGCCGGCGGGGACGGCGAGGTCGACGCCGTCCACGGCCCTGGTCTCTCCGAACGTCTTCACCAGGCCCGCGGTCTCGATCGCCAGGCCGGCGGTGTGCTGGCTCATGGGGGTTCCTTCCGCGTACTTGGGCTACGCATGGGGAGACCTTTACCGTCACCCGAACTCATCGGTGATCGCACCTCGCTTTTCCGGTCCGGCCGTTTTCACGGGGCGGATCATGATCGAAAGCGAGGAGGGCGGAGGAGTAGCGTCGCCTCCATGCATGCGATCACGATTCCCGAACCTGGTGGTCCCGAGGCGCTGGTCTGGGACGAGGTCCCCGATCCCGTGGCCGGCGCGGGCGAGGTCCTGGTCGAGGTGGTGGCCAGCGCCGTCAACCGTGCCGACATCCTTCAGAGGCAGGGCTTCTACGACCCGCCGCCCGGCGCCTCCCGCTACCCCGGCCTGGAGTGCTCCGGCCGGATCGCCGCGATCGGTCCCGGTGTCTCCGGCTGGGCCGTCGGCGACGAGGTGTGCGCGCTCCTCGCGGGCGGCGGATACGCCGAGAAGGTCGTGGTGCCGGCGGGGCAGCTGCTGCCCGTGCCGGAGAGCGTCGATCTCCGGCGGGCCGCCGCGCTCCCCGAAGTGACCAGCACCGTCTGGTCCAACGTCTTCATGATCGCCCACCTGCGCCCCGGTGAGACGCTGCTCGTGCACGGCGGCTCCAGCGGCATCGGCACCATGGCGATCCAGCTGGCCAAGGCCGTCGGCGCGAGGGTCGCCGTCACCGCGGGCACCAAGGAGAAGCTGGAGCAGTGCGCCGAGCTGGGCGCGGACATCCTGATCAACTACCGCGAGCAGGACTTCGTCGCCGAGCTGAAGCAGGCCACGGACGGCGCGGGCGCCGATGTCGTCCTCGACAACATGGGCGCGAAGTACCTGGACCGCAACGTTCAGGCGCTCGCCGTCAACGGCCGGCTCGCGATCATCGGCATGCAGGGCGGGATCAAGGCCGAACTCAACATCGGCGCGCTCCTCGGCAAGCGCGCCGCGATCAGCGCGACCTCGCTGCGGGCCCGCCCCCTGGAGGAGAAGGCGGCCATCGTGGCGGCCGTACGGGAACACGTCTGGCCGCTGCTGGCCGCCGGCCACGTACGCCCCGTCGTGGACCGCGAGGTCCCGATGAGCGACGCTGCCGCCGCCCACCGGCACGTCGAGGCCAGCGGTCACGTAGGCAAGGTGCTGCTGGTCACGCCGGAGAGCGCGACCTGACCGAGGCAGCGGCAGGCGGCAGGCACTGAGGCGGCCGGGCAGGCCGTAAGGGCTGTCCCGTGATCCCCGGCGGGCGCACGACGACAGCTACGGCACCTCGCCGCGTTGTCGGAACGCCCGAACACATCCAGTATGCGGGCGTGCCTCCGCCTTGCGATGCACCGCATCCGACGCCTCGCGCTGATCCACCAGGGATTGCGGGACTTAGGCGCGGCGCAGGCGCAGGGCGGCGAGGGCCAGTGCGATGCCGAGGCCGATGAGGACGAGGCCGCTGCCGAGCGGCAGGATCTGCAGCACGGGGCCGTCGGACCGATCCCCCCGCTCCGCGGCCTGCCGCACGGCGTCCCGTGTCGCCGCCGGAGGCACGGGAGCGGCGGCCTCCGGAGACTCGGACACCCCGGTGTCGTCGGAGTGGTCGCCGTCGCCGCTCGCCTCGTCCGGATCCTCGTCCGCGCTGTCCTCGCCCTCCGTGTCCTGGGCCTCCTCGTCCGCCTCCTCGTCCGCACGGTCGCCCTCCCGGCCGGGCCGCTGCCGCCCCTCGCCCGCCCGGCTTCCGGCCCGGTCCGGTTCGGCGGAGGAGGGGGACGGGGTGGCGGAGGCGGGCGCCGACGCGGTGGCGTACGACGCGACGGCCGCGTACGACGAGACGCCACCGTAGGGCAGTACGAGCACGCCCAGCACGCCCACCCCGACTCCCACGCCGGCCCGCGTCGCGCACAACGCCTGCTGCCATGGAGTCACGTCCGTGACCCCCTCCCGGTGCCCAGTCGCCAAGAAAAGACGCAACAAGCCTCACATCGGGAATTGATCGCCGCATTCCGGACTCCGCCGAACGGAAACAGTGGATCACCTTTCCCGGGGGGTGCCACGGTGATGAGGTGGGGGTGTGCGAGAGAATGACGGCATGGAGATGCCGAGGAACGAAAGGTCGCCGGAGAACGCCCAGAAGATCCTGGTCGTAGGCCAGGACGGCATGGCGCTCGGTGACATCGACGCTGATGAGGACTCCCGTGAGATCCCGGTGACCGAGCAGGTCGAGCAGCCGGCGAAGGTCATGCGGATCGGCAGCATGATCAAGCAGCTGCTCGAGGAGGTGCGCGCGGCTCCTCTGGACGAGGCCAGCCGGGCCCGGTTGAAGGAGATCCACTCGAGCTCGGTGAAGGAGCTGGAGGACGGCCTGGCGCCGGAGCTGGTCGAGGAACTGGAGCGGCTCTCCCTGCCGTTCAACGAGGACTCGACCCCGAGCGACGCGGAACTGCGGATCGCGCAGGCCCAGTTGGTCGGCTGGCTGGAGGGTCTGTTCCACGGGATCCAGACCACGCTCTTCGCCCAGCAGATGGCGGCGCGTGCCCAGTTGGAGCAGATGCGCCGGGCCCTGCCGCCGGGAGTGAGCCTCGAGGGCGCCGACGACCCGCGCGCGGGCGGCCGCTCGGGCGGACCGTACCTCTAGAGCCGCAGACCTGTACCTGTACCTGCACCCCCGGCCGTACAAGAGAAGGGCCCGGCGTTCGGCGCCGGGCCCTTTCCCATGACGTCAGACGGTCACGACGGCGGGTTGCCCGTGGAGATCTTCAGCTCGATCTCGGGCATGTCCTCCGGGTCGACGTCCGTCCCGGCGGAGGGGAACTGGTCCATGACCGCCCCGTCGCCGTACGTGTTCTCGTCGATCTTCGTGATCTTGTACGGCCAGCCCGCTGCCTGGAAGCACTCCTTGACCGAGTCGATGTACTTGAACTTGAAGTTCGGCACCCGGATCTTGTCCGGGTCGTTGTAGGACTCCTGCGGCTCGGAGCACTCCGTCGACTCGATCGTCTTGGAGGTGTCCGGGGCCCGGTAGTCCGCCGCCTTCGTCGCCGACGGCGAGGAGCTGGTGGTACCGCCCTTGGCGTCGTCGTCGTTGCCGCCGCCGTTCAGCGCGAGGCTGGTGATGAGGCCGCCGACCACCACCAGGGCGACGACGCCCGAGCCGATCAGCACCGCCTTGCTGTTCTTGCGGCCCCCGCCGCCCGAGGACACCGTGGTGGACGGCTGCGGGGTCAGGTTGTACGCGGGCGGGGTGTGCGGGGCCTGCTGATGGCCGTAGGCCGGAGCGGGCGTCTGGTAGCCGCCCTGCTGCGGGTAGCCGTAGGACGGGGACGGCGTCGGGGTGCCGTACGGGTTCGGGGTCGGTGCGGGCTGGTACGGCGTCTGGACACCGGCCTGAGGCGCCGGGGTGCCCTGACCGACCGGCGGGAACACCGCGGAACCGACGCCCGCGCCGCTCGACGTCTGCGCGCCCGGGACGATGCTGGGCGGGGCCGGCTGGAAGGAGGCCGCGACGCGCAGGCACTCGTCGCGCATGGCGACGGCGGTCGGAAAGCGCTCGTTCGGGTTCTTCTTCAGCGCGCGGGCGATCAGCGCGTCGACGGCCGGCGGCAGCGCCCGGTTGACCGAGGAAGGAGCCACCGGTTCCTCCTGCACGTGCGCGTACGCGATCGCAAGCGGTGAATCCGCCTCGAACGGCAACCGCCCGGTGACCAGTTGGAACAGCATGATGCCGACCGAGTACAGGTCGGACCGGGCGTCCACGGCACGCCCCAGGGCCTGTTCGGGCGAGAGGTACTGCGGGGTGCCGACGACCATGCCGGTCTGCGTCATCGAGGTGACACCGGACTGCATCGCGCGGGCGATGCCGAAGTCCATCACCTTGACCACGCCACGCTTGGTCATCATCACGTTGCCGGGCTTGATGTCGCGGTGGACGAGCCCCATCTCGTGGCTGATCTCCAGCGCGGCCAGCACGTCAGCGGTGATCTTCAGTGCCTTGTCGGCGGGCATCGCGCCCTGCTGCCGTACGTCCTCGTCGAGCACCGAGCCGAGCGGGCGGCCCTCGATGTACTCCATGACGATGTACGGCGTCGTCAGCCCGTCGACGTCGTCCTCGCCGGTGTCGAAGACGGAGACGATGTTGGTGTGCGTGAGCTTGGCCACGGCCTGGGCCTCGCGGCGGAAGCGCTCGCGGAAGGCCTGCTCGCGGCCGAGTTCGGTGTGCAGGGTCTTCACCGCGACCTGACGGTCGAGCACGGCGTCGTAGGCGAGGTGCACCGAGGCCATGCCGCCCTCGCCGAGCAAGTCGCGCAGCTGATAGCGGCCGGCGGCGAGCGCCCGCCCCGCGTACCGGCCCTGCGCGCCGTCCTGGCTCATCTTCTGCGTCCCCCGTAGGCCCTCAGGGGCCGTTGACTGTCGTTGATCGATAGTGCTATTCGGGCCAAGTCTGCCGTAGGGCACTGACACGTCAAGCTCGGTGCCCGATCCGTGACCCTACGAGAAAGAAGCGTCGCGGAAGCGTTACAGGT
The DNA here is from genome assembly GCF_044741545.1 of Streptomyces sp. NPDC088157. NCBI lineage: Bacteria > Bacillati > Actinomycetota > Actinomycetes > Kitasatosporales > Streptomycetaceae > Streptomyces > Streptomyces sp. NPDC088157. Next base: position 550,216 of record NZ_JBIUSU010000005.1, on the reverse strand, counting down.
GCCGTACGGCCGGTACACGGAATTTGCACGTCGGTACGGCGTACAGGTTTGATGACCGGCCGGTCGCGGACCGGCTCCCGAGCCCGTCCCGGGCGGTGTTCCGGGGATCGTCCCGGGCCGGAGGCTTGCGCGGAGGCTGTAGCGTGGCCGACGGAGACCGTAACAACACCGCGCGCACCGCGGGCAGAAACGACGGCGAGGACTGATGGCACAGCAGCGCGCTCAGGGCCCGTCCGACCCCGAGGCGACTGGCGGCGGTATGTCAGATGCGCCGGAGAACTGGGGCAACGGCGGGCTGGTTGGGGACGGCCGATACCGGCTGACCCGCAGACTCGGCCGTGGCGGCATGGCCGAGGTGTTCGCGGCCGAGGACGTACGTCTCGGACGCACTGTCGCGGTCAAGCTGCTGCGCGCCGATCTGGCCGAGGACCCGGTGTCCAAGGCCCGCTTCACGCGCGAGGCCCAGTCGGTGGCCGGCCTCAACCACCATGCGATCGTCGCCGTGTACGACTCCGGCGAGGACTTCGTGGGCGGCCAGAGCGTGCCGTACATCGTGATGGAGATCGTCGAGGGGCGCACGATCCGCGACCTGCTCCTCAACGCCGAGGCGCCGGGCCCCGAGCAGGCCCTGATCATCACCTCGGGTGTACTGGAGGCGCTCGCCTACTCGCACCAGCACGGCATCGTGCACCGCGACATCAAGCCGGCCAACGTGATCATCACGCACAACGGCGCCGTCAAGGTGATGGACTTCGGCATCGCGCGCGCCCTGCACGGCGCGTCCACGACGATGACGCAGACCGGCATGGTCATGGGCACCCCGCAGTACCTCTCCCCGGAGCAGGCGCTCGGCAAGGCCGTCGACCACCGCTCCGACCTGTACGCGACGGGTTGCCTGCTGTACGAACTTCTCGCGCTGCGACCCCCCTTCACCGGTGAGACGCCGCTGTCGGTGGTCTACCAGCACGTGCAGGACATCCCGGTGCCGCCGTCGCAGACGTCGGGCGGGGAGTGCCCGCCGGAGCTCGACGGCCTCGTCATGCGGTCCCTGGCCAAGGATCCGGACGACCGGTTCCAGACGGCCGAGGAGATGCGCGGCCTCGTCCAGTACGGGCTCCAGATGCTGTACGACCAGGGCGGCCACACCGGCACCTGGAACACCGGCCCGGTCGGCGCGCAGGACGGCCGCGGCACGTCCGCCGGCGGCTTCGCGAGCACGACCGTGCTGGCCCACGGCGCCGACGGTTCCAGCACCTCGCAGATCCCGCAGCCGATCCTGCCCACCGGTTACGGCGGCGGTGACGACGGCGGTTTCGAGGGGCACGGCAACAAGGGCAGCGGCCGCGGCAAGCTGTGGATCCTCGCCGTCTTCGCGGTGATCGCCATCGCCGCGGGCGTCGCGCTCGCACTGAACGGCCAGGGCAAGGGCAGCGGCGACGCCGACACCTCGCCGACGCCGTCCATCTCGCAGTCCGTGACGGACGACACCGCCAGTGCGTCGCCGAGCGACGAGCCGTCCGACACGTCCACGGACGAAAACACGGATGACAGCTCCGGGTCGAACTCCGATTCGAACTGGACGCCCTCCTCCTCGCCCTCGTCCAAGCCGTCGTACTCCTCCTCCCCGTCGGCCAGCAGTGAGCCGACCGACGAGGAGACGGAGACCCAGCCGTCGGACGAGCCGAGCGACACGGAGTCGCCCGACCCGGGGACGGACGGCGGAACCGGCGAGACGGGCGGCACCACGAGCGGTGCGGACCAGGGCGGCACCACGCTCGGCAGCATCGGCTGACCCACCGGCGTACGCGCCAGGTGCGCAGCAGGCCGGGGTCGCGGCGAGCGGCCCAGGCGGTGGTGGCACGCTGACGTCACGATTCGCCTCACGCGCGCGTGGGCCCGTCACATAGGGCTCCACGCGCGCGTGTGCGTTACATAGCGCTCCACGCGCGCGTGTGCGTTCGGGTGCGGGCCCGGGTCAGTCCGTGAAGGCGCCGCACACCGCGTCGTACTCCCGGGTCCACCACACGGCGAGGGCCGAGGCCGCCGGGAACTGGGAGTCCGCGCGGGTGTCACCGCGCTCGTAGTGCCAGCGCAGCATCCAGAAGTCGTTGAGGCGCTCCCACCACACACGGTGCACGGCCGCCGCGAGCTCGCAGGGCGTGGCCCCGGCCGCGCGCCGGTACGCGCGTGCGTACTCCCTCGTCCTCGGCAGGTCGAGGGTTCCGTCGGGTCGGACGAAGAAGATCGCGGCGGCGCGGACGGCTTCCTCGGCGCGGGGCTGCTCGCCCAGCCGGTCCCAGTCGACGATGGCGGCCGGGGCGTCCCCGCGGTAGAGCAGGTTGAAGGGGTGGAAGTCCCCATGCACCCAGCCGACCGGGCCGCCGTGCGGGGGACGCCGGTCCGCGTGCCGTTCCAGCAGGGTGCGCCGCTCCTCGAGGCGATGGCGGGCGAGCTCGTCGAAGGAGTCGGCGGGGCGGTGACGGCGCACGCGCGCGAGGAGGTCGTCGATGAGGACGAAGGTGTCGGCGGGGTCGGGGCTCGGGACGGGGGCGGCGGGCTCGGCAGGGGTGGCGGTGTCGCCGAGGGCGCCAGGTCCGGCAGCGGCGGGGTGTTCGCCGGGGTCAGCGTGCCCGGCAGGGATGGCGTGCCTGGCAGGCCCGGCGTGCCCGACAGGGATGGCGTGCCTGGCAGGAGTGGCGTCTTCGGCAGGAGTGGCGTGCTCGGCGTGATCGGGGCTTCCGGCGCGGGCGATGTGCTCGGGAGGGGTGGTGCGGCGTTCCGGTTCGCGCGCCCTTGGAGCACTGTCCCTGAGCCCTGCGCTGCCGCCTTGCCCTGCGTCGTCCGTGCGCCCCGCGCTGCCGCCGTGCCCTGCGCCGTCTCCGTGCCCCGCGCTGTCCCTGTGCCCCGCGCTGTCCCTGTGCCCTGCGCTGTCTCCATGCCCTCGGGACGCACGCTGTTCCCGCGCGGGAGCCGCTTGCTCCTCGTGCCCGGGGGGCGGGCGCTCGCCCTGCGCCCGCATCACGTGCTCCAGGCCGGCGTGCACCACGCCCAGCAGCGCTCCCAGGCGCCCGCACTGGCCGGGGGTGAGCTGGGCGCCGTGGCGGTGGCGGCCGTCGATCCACGGGTGGAGGGCGTAGGCGTGGCCGCCGACGACGGCGACCGTGCGTCCGTCGTGGCCGGGCAGCGGGGGAGCGACCGGGACGCCGAGGTCGGCCAGGCGCTCGGTGGCCCGGTGCTGGCGGGCGATGGAGGCGGGGTCGGCCGTGTCCGGGTCGCAATGATGCTTGAGGAAGTATCGACCGCGAGTGGTGCGCAGCCGGTAGCCGCGGTTGAGGAGCCCCTCTTCGACGGGTTCGCAGGCGAGTGCGGTGCCGGCGGCGTATCGGCGGAGCAGGGTGCTCAGAGGGGGCGCGAGGAGCATAGAGGGGGGTACACAGGGGCGCGGCACGCGGCTGATGCTAGGGCATGTTCCACCGCTGTGAGCTGGGCGTTGTCACACACAGTCACGAAAGAGCAATGGGTGCCAGAGGTGGTCATTTCAGGTCGTCCCCTGGGTGTTCACGGTCCCGCCCGAGGGTCACCGACCTGGTGCGCCGGTCGCTGTGCCGGACCGCCGGGCACCTCGATATCGCTCCTCGAGGACGGCATCCAGTGGCCCGTGCGCGGGCCGACCTCGAGGCCGACGAGTAGAAAAAAGATGATTTTTCATTCTTCGGGTGTTGGTCCGGTCTCACATTGCAGTCTTCCCGTGGACTGGGTGGCCGGGATAACGTGCCGTTGCTCCGGCCTCCTGCAAGGCTGTGACCAGGCTCTCTCCCGACTTTACCGATTTTACTTGGAAATCCAAGCAAAAACGCAGGTCAGGAGGGGTTTCACAGAAATGTGGAGCACTGGGTAACGTGATGACCGCAGGGCGCTCGCCGGGGCAACTGTCACACCTGTTCCGACCCAGTGACACCCACCCCGTGCACGGGTGTCGGAAACAGGTGAGCCGCTCCCCCAGCCTCTTGAAGAGCTGGGGGGACCCAGTCACCCGGCGACCCCGGGGGCCGGACCGACGGAGGAGCACACGTGACCGTGGAGAGCACTGCCGCGCGCAAGCCGCGACGCAGCGCCGGTAGCAAGGCCGGCACCACCGGCACCGAGCGCACGACCCGCACCACCATCAGCAAGGCCGCCGAGCCCGAGCTCGTGCAGCTGCTGACGCCGGAGGGCAAGCGGGTCAAGAACGCGAAGAACGCCGAGTACGCCAAGTACGTCGCCGGTGTCACCCCCGAGGAGCTCCGCGGCCTCTACCGCGACATGGTGCTCACCCGCCGTTTCGACGCCGAGGCCACCGCCCTCCAGCGTCAGGGCGAGCTGGGTCTGTGGGCCTCGCTGCTCGGCCAGGAGGCCGCCCAGATCGGCTCCGGCCGGGCCATGCGCGACGACGACTACGTCTTCCCGACCTACCGCGAGCACGGCGTCGCCTGGTGCCGCGGAGTCGACCCGACCAACCTGCTCGGCATGTTCCGGGGGGTGAACCACGGCGGCTGGGACCCCAACGGCAACAACTTCCACCTCTACACGATCGTCATCGGCTCCCAGACGCTGCACGCCACCGGCTACGCGATGGGCATCGCCAAGGACGGCGCGGACAGCGCGGTGATCGCCTACTTCGGTGACGGCGCCAGCAGCCAGGGCGACGTGGCGGAGTCCTTCACCTTCTCCGCGGTCTACAACGCGCCGGTCGTGTTCTTCTGCCAGAACAACCAGTGGGCGATCTCCGAGCCCACCGAGAAGCAGACCCGAGTACCGCTCTACCAGCGCGCACAGGGCTACGGCTTCCCCGGTGTACGGGTCGACGGCAACGACGTCCTGGCCTGCCTCGCGGTGACCCGGTGGGCGCTGGACCGGGCCCGCGACGGCGAGGGACCCACGCTGGTCGAGGCGTACACGTACCGCATGGGCGCCCACACCACCTCCGACGACCCGACGAAGTACCGGGCCGACGAGGAGCGCGAGGCGTGGGAGGCGAAGGACCCGATCCTGCGTCTTCGCCGCCATCTGGAGGCCTCAAACCACACGGACGAGGCATTCTTCGCGGAACTCGAAGCGGAGAGCGAGGCGTTGGGCAGGCGAGTGCGCGAAGCGGTCCGCGCCATGCCGGACCCGGACCGTTTCGCCATCTTCGAGAACGTGTACGCGGACGGACACGCGCTCGTCGACGAGGAGCGGGCCCAGTTCGCGGCCTACCAGGCATCGTTCGCGACGGAATCTGACAGCGGCTTCGCCGCGGGTTCGGGGGGAAACTGACATGGCGGAGAGTGTGACGTCCAAGAACCTGGCCCTGGCCAAGGCGATCAACGAGTCGCTGCGCCGCGCCCTGGAGGAGGACCCCAAGGTTCTGATCATGGGTGAGGACGTCGGCAAGCTCGGCGGCGTCTTCCGGGTGACGGACGGCCTGCACAAGGACTTCGGCGAGAGCCGCGTCATCGACACCCCGCTCGCCGAGTCGGGCATCGTGGGCACCGCGATCGGGCTGGCCCTGCGCGGCTACCGCCCGGTGGTGGAGATCCAGTTCGACGGCTTCGTGTTCCCGGCCTACGACCAGATCGTCACGCAGCTCGCGAAGATGCACGCGCGCTCGCTCGGCAAGGTCAAACTGCCGGTCGTCGTCCGCATCCCCTACGGCGGCGGCATCGGCGCGGTCGAGCACCACTCGGAGTCGCCGGAAGCCCTCTTCGCGCACGTGTCGGGCCTGAAGATCGTCTCCCCGTCCAACGCGTCCGACGCGTACTGGATGATGCAGCAGGCCATCCAGAGCGACGACCCGGTGATCTTCTTCGAGCCGAAGCGGCGCTACTGGGACAAGAGCGAGGTCAACACCGAGGCGATCCCCGGCCCCCTGCACAAGGCCCAGGTCGTCCGCGAGGGCACGGACCTGACCCTCGTCGCGTACGGCCCGATGGTGAAGCTCTGCCAGGAGGCCGCCGCCGCGGCCGTCGAGGAGGGCAAGAACCTGGAGGTCCTGGATCTGCGTTCGGTGTCTCCACTGGACTTCGACTCGATCCAGGTGTCGGTGGAGAAGACCCGCCGCCTGGTCGTCGTCCATGAGGCGCCGGTGTTCTTCGGCTCGGGCGCGGAGATCGCCGCCCGGATCACCGAACGCTGCTTCTACCACCTGGAGGCCCCGGTGCTCAGGGTCGGCGGCTATCACGCCCCGTACCCGCCGGCCCGCCTGGAGGAGGAGTACCTGCCTGGCCTGGACCGGGTGCTCGACGCCGTCGACCGTGCCCTGGCGTACTGAGGAGAGGGTCGTGACGACGATGACGGAAGCGTCCGTACGCGAGTTCAAGATGCCCGACGTGGGCGAGGGGCTCACCGAGGCCGAGATCCTCAAGTGGTACGTCCAGCCCGGCGACACGGTGACGGACGGCCAGGTGGTGTGTGAGGTCGAGACGGCCAAGGCCGCCGTCGAACTGCCCATCCCGTACGACGGGGTGGTCCGCGCGCTGCACTTCCCCGAGGGCACCACGGTCGACGTGGGTATGCCAATCATCGCGGTGGACGTGGCGGGCGGGGCGGCCGGCGCCCCGGTCGCCGAGGTACCGGCGCAGGCGGCCGCGCAGGTGCCGCCCACCCCGGAGGTGGCGAAGGCCGCAGCACCGGCCACGGCAGCACCGACCGCCGTGGCACCGAAGGCCGAGGCGACCAAGCCTGTGGGCTCGGGCCGACAGCCGGTCCTCGTCGGGTACGGCGTGGCCGCCTCCTCCACCAAGCGCCGTCCGCGCAAGGGCCCGGAGATCGCGGTCCCCCAGGTCCCGGACACGGTCCAGGCGGAGCTGAACGGCCACGGCGGCGCACCCGCCATGAAGGAGCGTCCGCTGGCCAAGCCGCCGGTGCGCAAGCTGGCCAAGGACCTCGGGGTCGATCTCGCCACGGTGGTCCCGTCCGGCCCGGACGGCATCATCACCCGCGAGGACGTCCACGCGGCGGCGGCTCCGGCGGCTCCGGCGGTCTCGGCAGCACCGGCAGCCGGGCCGGCGACGCAGGCACCGGTCACAGCATCCGCGTCCGTGCCCGTGCCGTCGTACGACACGGCTCGGGAGACCCGGGTCCCGGTCAAGGGCGTCCGCAAGGCGACGGCGGCGGCGATGGTCGGCTCGGCGTTCACCGCGCCACATGTCACGGAGTTCGTGACGCTCGATGTGACGCGCACGCTGAAGCTGGTCGAGGAGCTCAAGCGGGACAAGGACATGCAGGGCCTGCGGGTCAACCCGCTCCTGCTGATCGCCAGGGCCCTGCTGGTCGCCATCAAGCGCAACCCGGAGATCAACGCGTCCTGGGACGAGGCGGCGCAGGAGATCGTGGTCAAGCACTACGTCAACCTGGGCATCGCGGCCGCGACCCCCAGGGGTCTGCTGGTCCCGAACATCAAGGACGCCCAGGCCAAGACGCTGCCGCAGCTGGCGGAGTCCCTGAGCGAGCTGGTCTCGACGGCGAGGGAGGGCCGGACGTCCCCGGCCGCCATGCAGGGTGGCACGGTGACCATCACCAACGTCGGCGTCTTCGGCGTCGACACCGGCACCCCGATCCTCAACCCCGGCGAGTCCGCGATCCTCGCGATCGGCGCGATCAAGCTCCAGCCGTGGGTGCACAAGGGCAAGGTGAAGCCACGTCAGGTGACGACACTGGCACTGAGCTTCGACCACCGGCTGGTGGACGGGGAGCTGGGCTCCAGGGTGCTGGCGGATGTGGCGGCGATCCTGGAGCAGCCCAGGAAGCTGATCACCTGGGGCTAGCCGACGGGAGGGCCGCGCACCCCGAGGGGCGCGGCCCCTTCCCTCCGGCCCCTTGACGCCGGACGCCTCGGACGCCGGATGCACCGGACGAAGGTTGGGGACTTCGGCCGGGGACGAGGCCCGGTGACGAGGGTTTGACGGCGGTCCGGGGCCCGGGCTTGGGGCGTCGGCCTGGACGTCGGTTGGGTCACCGGCCCTGGACGCTGACCCTGGACGTGGGTCCAAGACGCCGACCTGCGATGCCTGCCAGCCTGGGGCACGCACGCCGGACGCCCGGCTCGGGCCGCCTGGCTCGGGCGGCCCGGCTCCACCGCGCGGGCTCCACCGCGCGGGCTCCACCGCGCGGGCTCCACCGCCCGGCTCCGGCCGCCTGGGTCGTCCGCCTGGGTCGTCCGCCTGGTCCGGGCGGCCCGGCTCCACCGCGCGGCTCCACCGCCCGGCTCCGGCCGCCTGGCTCGTCCGCCTGGTTCGGCCCGCCCTGGTTCGGCCCGCCCTGGTTCGGCCCGCCCGGGCTCGACCGCCCGGACTCGATCGCCTAGCTCGGGGGCCGAGGGGCTGGTTCGCGGGGGTGGTGGTGTCAAGTGGCTGTGGTCGGGTTCGCCTTGAGCCAGTGTTCGTCCGTGGTCCAGCCGAGGAGCAGTCGGCCGGTGCCCTCGTCCGCCCGGCCGCCCTCGGCGACCTGGCGCAGTCCGGTCAGGGCAGGGGCCAGTCGGCCCGCCACATGGCCGGGGTGGCGGGTGAGCTCCTCGGACAGCCAGGCCAGGGTGCGGGCCCGCTCGCCGGGTGTGCACAGGGACAGATGGAACACCATCTGCCGCCACGCATAGGCCACGTCCTTGATCGTCCTCAGCGGACGCGGGTCGCCGTGCACACGGCCGGTCAGCCGGCACACGGTGACGAAGCAGCGACGGGCCAGGTCCGGCCAGCCCGCTGCCGGGGCGATGCCGGCCCGGCGGACCAGCGTGGCCAGGTTGTGCGTGGTGAGGATCTGCGCCTGCTCGATCACCTTGCCGTTCGCGGCGACCGACCCGCCTCCGTGGGGCGAGCGGGACGAGGTGGCCTCGGCCCGCTCGGCGCACAGCTTCGCGAATCCGGGTGAGGTCCTGGCGGCCCGGGACCACTGGTCCGACGGCGCCGCCCCGGCGGTCTCGGCGATCGCCATGTTGCGGACGGCCCGGTAGTCGATGGCGTAGTAGCGCTCGTAGAGCGAGCCGCCGCCCAGCAGTTCCGCCGCGATCCGGGCCGCGGCGAGGAACTTCGGGGTGAACGTGCCCATGAAGATGTCCGCGGCCAGCTCCTCGACCAGGGGAGCGTCCAGCTCGGCCCGGCGGGCCAGCACGGACAGCTCACTGATCAGCGGGTTGGGCAGGATCGTGCCGGGGAAGGCCTGCACGGCCAGCTCACCGAGCTGGCGCAGCGCGAGGGCCGACACCGTGCCCGCCTCGGTGTTCGTGCCCTGCCCGGCCACGGCCCGCACCCACGGCAGTTCCTCCGCCCGCACCTGCCGCTGGAGGTTGAGCAGCAGCAGTGAACGGCGGCCCGCGAACGCCCGGTGGTTGGCGGCAGCCAGCGTGCGCAGGGCCGGGTCGGGGTAGGCCTGCGCGGTGGTGGTGGCGACGAGCTGCGGGACGAGCTCGGCCAGCACCTCCGCCGAAGGCACGACCCCGCGTTCCACGAGGGTGCTCAGAGGCGCGCTCAGGGCGGCCTCGACGGGCCGCCGGACACCGGCCGGAACCGCCGCGCCCGAAGGCAGCCCCGTCTCCCGCGCCTCCTCCTCGCTCACCGGGGCGACGAGCGGCGCGACCTCGGCCACCCCCGCCTGCTGGTCGAGCACGGACAGTCGGCGCAGCACCAGCTGGGCCAGCGCGTGGTGCGAGGGCAGCGCCGCCTGGACGGCCTGTGCCCCGCGCAGCGCCGTGAGCTCCGCGGAGCCGGGCAGCCCGCGCCGCCGCACCATGGAGGTGACGGCGTGCCGCAGCAGTCCGAGCCGGCGCGCGTCCAGCTCCCGTCCGGCGACGGTCTCCTCCAGCGCTCCGCGCAGGATCGCCAGGTTCTCCTTCGGCTTGCGGTGCTTGCCGCAGTAAGTGTGACGGCCGGCCAGCTCGCGGTAACGTCGCAGCAGTTCGGCGCCGTGCTCGTGCCAGGCGTCGTCGGGGGCTCGCGTCAACACCCGGGTGGGCTGTCCGGCGTCGGCGGTCCGCAGCCAGTGGGCGAGCAGTTCGTCGCCGAACGGCTGCCACACGGCGAGGGCCTCCCGTTGTGTCTCCACCGCCTGGCTGGACCGCCGTCGCGTCAGGCTCGCGCCGGCCTCGGCGACGGTCCGGCGGTGCACCATGCCGGCGTCGGGCGCCGGGCGGGTGGACGGGCGTGGCGTGAACCGCAGCCGTCCCGCGAACGGGGCGATCTCCTCGACGAGTTCCAGCGCCGCGTCCGTCTCCCCGGCCCGGGCCAGCCAGGCCACGGTGAGCAGGGCGGCCTCCTCGGGGACGGTCACCGCGTACCGTCCGCTGTCGAGGAGTTCGTGGAGCCGGGCCAGTCCGTCCTCGGACAGCCAGTATGCGAACAGCGCCCGCCGGTCCTGGGGCACTCCGGCCCGGCGCGCGGCCTCGACCTCGTACTCCGTCAGAGGCCCGCCGGCGCTCGGCCCGCCGGTGGCCCAGCCGCCCCGGAGCACCTCGGGTGTGACCCACGCGGGCAGATCCCGGACCGGTGTGCGGGAGCCGATGGTGAGCAGCCCGGTCGCCATGCCCGCGAGTACGGACCGCCACCCCCGCTGTCGGTCCCCGGCCCGGTGGCGGGTGGCGGGGTCTTCGTGGGTGAGCGCGGTCCTGAGCGCCCCGGCCAGTTGGCCGGAGGCGTAGCCCGGGTTGGCCTCTGCGAGGTGCTGCTGGTCAGCGTCGTCGTTCATAAGCCGACGTGGCGGGTGCCGCCCCCGCTCCCTCCGGGTCCCGAGCCCGGTGCTCTGACTGCTGAGCTACACGTCGATGAGCCGACGTGGCAGGTTCCGCCCCTGCGCCCTCCGGGTCTGGAGCCCGGTGCTCTGGCTGCTGAGCTACACGTCGATGAGGCCCGACGGTAGTCGTCGAACAGACGCCCGTACAACCGGGTTTCGTCGACGGCGGGACCTGCGCAGCCGCGTCGCAACCCCCGGCGCCGGGGGCTGCTGCCCTGCCCCGTGACTCCCGGCAGCGCGGCAGGCGTACGTGCGAAGGGGCGTGTTTCACGTGAAACAGGTGCGCCTACGCCGGCACGTGCACCGTCTCCACCCGGCTCGCCACCAGCCGCTCCCGCTCCCGCCGGTCCGCTCGCTTGCGCAGCCGCAGGATCTGGCTGACACCGAGGGCCTGGAGGACGAAGACGCAGGAGAAGGCGATCGTGTAGTCGTCGCCGGTCGCGTCCAGGAGCACGCCGACCGCGAAGAGCGTCGTCATCGACGCCACGAAGCCGCCCATGTTGGTGATCCCGGAGGCCGTGCCCTGGCGCTCGGGCGGGTTGGCCGGACGGGCGAAGTCGAAGCCGAGCATGGAGGCGGGGCCGCACGCCCCGAGGACCGCGCAGAGCACCACGAGCAGCCACATCGGTGCCCGGTCACCGGGGTACGCGAGCGTGGCCGCCCACATCAGGGCGGTCGCGCCGACCGTGCCCAGGGCCAACGGCAGCCGCGCTCCGTGGTGCCGGGCGACGATCTGGCCGTAGACGAGGCCCACCACCATGTTGCAGAGCACCACCAGGGTCAGGAGTTCGCCGGCCGTCGCCCGGGACAGACCCTGCGCCTCCACCAGGAACGGGAGGCCCCACAGGAGCAGGAACACCATGGCCGGGAACTGGGTGGTGAAGTGGACCCACAGCCCGAGGCGGGTGCCCGGCTCGCGCCAGGACGCGACGATCTGGCGGCGGACGTAGGCCGCGCCCTGGTGCGGGAACGGTTCGGGCTCGTGGCCTTCGGGGTGGTCCTTCAGGAAGAGCAGCAGGAGGACCAGGACGACCACTCCCGCCAGCGCGCTGCCCGCGAAGGCCGCGGTCCAGCCGATGCTGTGCAGGAGGCGGGCCAGGACGAGCGTCGAGACCAGGTTGCCCGCCATCCCGGCCAGGCCCGCCAGCTGCGCGACCATCGGGCCGCGGCGTGCCGGGAACCACCTGGTCCCCAGCCGCAGGACGCTGATGAAGGTCATCGCGTCCCCGCAGCCGAGCAGCGCGCGTGAGGCGAGGGCTGTGCCGTAGGACGGGGAGAAGGCGAAACCGAGCTGGCCGGCCGTGAACAGCACGACGCCGATGGCCAGCACCTTCTTGGTGCCGAGCCGGTCCACCAGCAGGCCCACGGGTATCTGCATGCCCGCGTAGACCAGGAGTTGGAGGATCGAGAAGGTGGACAGGGCCGAGGCGTTCACCTGGAAGCGGTCGGCGGCGTCGAGGCCGGCCACCCCCAGAGAGGTGCGGAAGATGACCGCGACGAAATAGACCGAGACGCCGATCCCCCAGACGGCCATCGCGCGTCGTCCGCCCGGCGGATCACCCGGAAGGGTGGAGTTCACGCTGCGGGGTGCGGTGCTCATCGGACCTCCCCACGGGCCAGGTGCGAGAACCAGCCGACGTGCCGGTGCACGATCTCGACGGCTGCCTCGGCGTCGCCGGACCGCAGCGCCTGCAGGATCTCCTCGTGCTCGTTGAGCGTCTTGGCTATCCGGTCGGGGTGGGAGTGCATCACGGCGACGCCCATCCGCAGCTGTCGGTCGCGGAGTTGGTCGTACAACCTGGACAGGATCGCGTTGCCGCCGCTGCGGACGATCTCCGCGTGGAAGCAGCGGTCGGTCACGGCGGCCGCGGCCAGGTCGCCGGCGGCGGCCTGCGCCTTCTGCTTCGCGAGCAGCTCTTCCAGGCGCTCGATCAGACCGGCCGGCGCGGGGACCGCCTTGCGCGCCGCGTGCTCCTCGACCAGCAGGCGGGTCTCCACCACGTCCGCGATCTCCTGTGCGGAGACCGGCAGGACCAGTGCGCCCTTCTTCGGGTAGAGCTTGATCAGCCCCTCCACCTCGAGGCGCAGCAGCGCCTCCCGCACCGGTGTGCGCGAGACCCCCACGGCCTCGGCGAGCTCCCCCTCCGTGAGGAGGGTGCCGCCCTCGTAGCGGCGGTCCAGGACCCCCTGCTTGATGTGGGAGTACACGCGGTCGGCGGCGGGCGGCTGCTTCAGGGGAACGGGGGCGGGCGGGGCTGAGGACGGCATGCCCACAGGATAGATACAACACGTACGCATCGGGGGGCCGGTCCAGAATGCGGACCCGTGGACGGGTGTCGGGCGGGTGCCGGTGCGAGGGCCGGAGCGGGTGTCGGCGCGGGTGTCGGGCGGGGGTCGGCGCGTGAGGCCGGGTAAGAGCCGGGCCAAGTAATCGGAAATTCTGTCCGGCAAGCGCACAACTTTGTGTGCTACTTACGTGTCACACATGTGCGGCCCATCCTTTTCCCCTTTCAACTTGGCCGCACCGCAGGGGCATTCGACGTAATCGGGGTATTTCAGTTGATAACCGCCATCAAGGGCGTTCGAGTCCGCAGGGCCGCAGCCGTTGCCGTCACCGCCGGCGCCGTGCTCGCGACCGGAGCCCTCACCGCGGCACCCGCGCAGGCTGTCACGACGCCGACCATCACCGCCAAGGGCGGATACCTGATGAACAGTGCGACCGGTGCGACCCTCTACACCAAGGCCGCGGACACCAAGCGGCTCACCGCCTCCACCACCAAGGTCATGACCGCGAAGGTCGTGCTGTCCCAGGCGAACCTGAACCTGGACACGAAGGTCACGATCTCGAAGGCTGTCAGCGACTACATGGTCGCCGAGGGCTACCCGTCGTCGGCCAGGCTGATCGTCGGCGACAAGGTCACCGTCCGTCAGCTGCTGTACGGGATGATGCTGCCGTCCGGTTGTGACGCGGCGATGGCCCTCGCCGACAAGTTCGGTACCGGCACGACGGTCGCGGCCCGCACCAAGAACTTCATCTCCAAGATGAACACCACGGCCAAGAACCTGGGCATGACGAACACGCACTTCGACTCGTTCGACGGCCTGAGCAACGGCGCCAACTACTCGACGCCGCGCGATCTGACGAAGCTCGCGCGCAGTGTGATGAAGAGTTCGACGTTCAAGACGGTCGTGAAGACCAAGTCGTACACGGCGAAGACGATCACCAAGACCGGTGCCACGCGCACCATGGGCGCCTGGGCCAACACCAACACGCTGCTCGGCTGGAACGGCACGCTCGGTCTGAAGACCGGTTCCGGTACCGAGGCCAAGTACTGCCTCATCTTCGCCGCCACGCTCAACGGCGAGTCCGTGATGGGCACCGTCCTCACGGCCCCCGACGCGGCGAACCGCACGGCCGACGTGAAGAAGCTCATCAACTACGGCTACGCGAGGATCAGCTGACCTCGCAGACCGCGTACGCGACCGGGCCCGCCGTGATCCACACGGCGGGCCCGTTCCGTTGTCCGCGCCCCTCCGGGCCGGACGGCGGCTACCTCGTGACCGCGAAGTTCCGCAGGATCGCCGCCGTCAGCTCCGGCTCTCCTTCCGCCTTCACCCGGTCGGAGACCGCCTCCGCCGTCACCCGGCCGCAGGCCAGTCGGACGTAGGTCTCCCAGTCGAGGGTGAACGCGGCGGCCGGACCCAGCGCGGGGGCCGTCTCCAGGGTGCCGCGGCCCTGGATGTCGACGCGGATGGTGCGCAGGAACTCGATCGGCCCGTGCACGTCGAAGACGACCGCCGAGCTGCGCGGAGCGTCGGCCTTCTCGGCGACGACCGCCGGGAGCTCGGCGAGCAGCGCGTCGCGGGTGATGTGCGCGCCGGGGGAGTCGAGGTTGCCGGGATGGCCGAGGGCGGCGCGCAGGTCCTGTTCGTGCACCCACACGTTGAACGCGTGCCTGCGCATGGACTCCTCGAGCGTGAGCTCGGTGCCGAGCGGGCCGCGCACCACCGTGGTGGGCTGGCGGGACTCGTTGCGCAGCTGGCGGTTGCGGCGGATGACCGTGTACTCCAGCTCGGACGTCATCTCCGGCGCCGTGTGGTGGCGGCGGACGTCGACCTGCATCTCCATGTAGCGCTGGAAGTCGTTGGTGACGTGGAACAGGTCGCGCGGCAGGGTGTGGATGGGGCGCGGATCGCCGTACATCTCGCAGTCCAGCCCGATGACGTGCGACACGATGTCGCGCACCGACCAGCCCGGGCACGGCGTCCGGCGGTTCCAGTCCGCCTCCACCAGCGGCTGCACCAGCTCGGATATCGCTTCGATGGAGTGGGTCCAGGCGTCGGCGTAGGGCTGGAGGGTGGGATGCAGACTCACGGAAACGGGACCCCTCGGCGGTCGGTACTCGGGTGGGTTGTGGCGGCGATGCCAGCGGGAGGTGGCGGGTGTCGGCGGGTGCCTCGAAACTCCCTCGATTCTCGGCTGCGCTCAAATCGGGGGGACCCCCAAGTTACGCTGCTGTGAGGCACCCCGGCAGTGCTTTCGTGTGACGATCGTAGGCCCGTGTGAACGACTCGAATGCCAGGACGGTGGTAGTGTGCGCGCCTCCCTCATCCAGATCGCTGTAGAAGAGGGCGAATCGGTCGAATCGCGGCGGGTGCGGGTCGCCGCGCTGGTAAGAGCCCAGGCCGGTGCCGCCGACCTCGTGGTGCTGCCGGAACTGTGGACGACCGGCGCGTTCGCCTATGAGGAGTTCGCCGGCGAGGCCGAGCCCCTGGACGGGCCGACGTACGAGGCGATGGCCAAGGCCGCGAGCGACGCGGGCGTCTGGCTGCACGCGGGATCGATCCCGGAGCGGGCGCCGTCCGACAGCGGCTCCCCCACGGGCGAGGGCCCCCTGTACAACACGTCTCTGGTCTTCTCCCCCTCCGGTGAGCTGGCCGCCGCCTACCGCAAGATCCACCGCTTCGGCTTCGACAAGGGCGAGGCCGTGCTGATGGGCGCGGGCGAGGAACTCGTGACGGTCCGCCTCCCGGAGACGACCGTCGGCGTCGCCACCTGCTACGACCTCCGTTTCCCCGAACTCTTCCGCGCTCTCGTCGACGCCGGCGCCGAGACCCTGGTCATCCCCGCGGGCTGGCCCGAGCGCCGCCGGGCGCACTGGACGCTGCTGGCCCGGGCGCGGGCGGTCGAGAACCAGGCGTTCGTGCTCGCGTGTGGAACGGCCGGGACACACGCCGGAGTTCCGCAGGCGGGTCACTCGATCGTGGTCGATCCATGGGGTGAGGTGCTGGCCGAGGCGGGCTCCGGCGAGGAGGTCCTGACGGTCGACTTCGACCCGTCCAGGGTCGCCACGACCCGGGAGCAGTTCCCGGCCCTGAAGGACCGGGTGCTCGGACTGCGCACACCCGGACGCCGGTCCTAGTCGGCGCGGTCCCCTTCCTGGCGGGCCGGCCCGGCCTCATCCAAACGAGAGGCCCTAGTCCTCGCGCTCCTTGTCGGCGAGGTGGATCACGCAGACCGCCACCGCGATGAGCAGCGCCGGATCCGCGTCCTCCCGTACGACGTCGACGCCGTAGGTCTCGCGCACGTGCAGCCACCGCCGGGAGACGACGGCCAGCAGTTCGCCGTCGTACTCGACCGCGAACTCACGGTCGAGGATCTTGCCGCTGACGTCGAGTTCGGTGCGGCCGTCCGCCAGGGCCACGCGGTAGTGGTTGCGCAGCAACGACAGCCGCTTGCGCCGGATCGTGGCCAGCGGCCCGCCGTCCCGCTCGATCACCATCGTGTCCCGCAGGGCGAACATCTTCTGGTGGATGTCGATCAGGACCCGTCCGCGGGCGTCCTTCAGCTCGAAGGTGTCCCGCAGCCGCATCGCCTTGCCGTCGACGAGGTAGACCTTGTTGCCGTGGTCGTCCTCGATCCAGTAGTCGTCGCCGATGCCGAGGAGCCGGTCGCGTACGAGGAATCTCATGTCGTCACGGCTTCCCCGGCGGCCGGTCCGAAACGCCGCCGGTAGGCCGATGGGCCGAGTCCTGGTCACGCGCCGCACGCGTGCGCGCGGCTTCGCGGCAGTGCCCGGACCCCAGTCGGCCGCGACCAGGTCGGGCCGCCGCTCCCCACGCTCGGTCAGCCGGCAGGCCGGCACCGCGCCCTCCCCCGCTGCCTCAGGGGCGCGAAGGCCCCCGCCGCCGTCAGTCGGGCGGGCGGGCGGAGTCGTGCCGGGCCGGTCCGCCTCACCGGAGGCGGGGCGGACCGGCCGCCGTGGGTCCCGGGCGGACCGCCCGCCGTCGGCCCCGGGCCGGACCGGACGCCCGAGCCGGGTCACGGTCAGACGCCGTAGCCGTCGTTGTAGCCGTCGCCGCGTCGGTGCCGCTCCGTCTCGACCACCGTGGTCGAGGCCGGAGGCACCATCACCCGGCGGCGCCGGGCGATGCTGCTGAACGTCGTCACGCCGATCAGACCGACGATCATCAGGATGACGCCGACCAGGTCGAGGTTGACGCCCTGCATGTCCCAGTCGGTCGCGAACGTGAGGATGGCTCCCACGGCGATGAGGATGATGCACCCGCCGAGGCCCATGATGTCGCCTCCTGTCCGGTGTACCGGCCGTTCCGGTTCACCACCCGATCCGGGTACCCAGGGGTCCGACTCCCATGCGCCGCGGCCGACTTGCTAGCCCTCCAGGAACGCCGCCAGCGCGTTGGCCAGCAGGTACGGGTCGGCGTCGCCGCACAACTCCCGCGCGCTGTGCATCGACAGGATGGCCACACCGATGTCGACGGTGCGGATTCCGTGCCGGGCCGCGGTGATCGGGCCGATGGTCGTGCCGCACGGCATGGAGTTGTTGGAGACGAAGTTCTGGAACGGCACGCCCGCCTTCTCGCAGGCGGCCGCGAAGATCGCCCGGCCCGAACCGTCCGTCGCGTAACGGTTGTTGACGTTCACCTTGAGGATCGGACCGCCGTTGACCCGCGGGTGGTGCGTGGGGTCGTGCCGCTCCGCGTAGTTGGGGTGGACGGCGTGACCGGTGTCGGAGGACAGACAGACGGTCCCCGCGAACGCTCTCGCCCGGTCCTCGTACGACCCTCCGCGCGCGAACACCGAACGCTCCAGGACGTTGCCCAGCAGCGGTCCGTCCGCGCCGGTGTCCGACTGCGAGCCGTTCTCCTCGTGGTCGAAGGCGGCCAGCACCGGGATGCAGGGCAGGCTCCCGCCGCCGGTCGCCACGGCCGCCAGCGCCGCCGTGCCGGCGTGCACGGACAGCAGGTTGTCCATGCGGGGGCCGGCCACCAGCTCCTCGTCGCGGCCCAGGTAGGCGGGCGGCTCCACGGAGTGCGCCATCAGGTCCCAGCCGGTGACCTGCCCCGGGGCCAGCCCGGCCTCCTCCTCCAGGAAGGCGATGAGGTCGCCGTCGCGCACATCGCCTCCCAGGCCCCAGACGGGCTGGAGGTGACGCTGCTTGTCGAGCTTGAGTCCGTCGGTGTTGACCGCCCGGTCCAGGTGGATGGCGAGTTGGGGGACCCGCAGCAGCGGGCGGCCGACGTCGACCAGGCGGGTCGAGCCGTCCCGCAGGGTCAGCCGGCCCGCCAGGCCGAGGTCGCGGTCGAGCCAGGAGTTGAGCAGCGGACCGCCGTAGATCTCCACGGCCACCTGGCGCCAGCCGTGCGCCCCGGTGTCGGGCTGCGGCTTGACGCGCAGGTTCGGGGAGTCGGTGTGCGCGCCGATGATGCGGAACGGCGTGTGCGGCGCGGCCCCCTCGGGCACGTACCAGGCCACGATCGCGCCCCCGCGCAGCACGTACCTGCCGCCGGTTCCGGCCGCGGCCACCGTCGACGTCCCCGTGTCCCAGGCGTCCGTCTCCGAGACCTGCAGGAAACCGGCCTTCTCCAGGCGCTCGGCCGCGTTCGCCACGGCGTGGTACGGCGATGGGCTCGCCGTCAGGAACGTCATGAGGTCGTCGGTGTGGCCGCGGTCGAAGCGGGAGGGTGCGCTCATGGGTTCACCTTAACGACGTACGAGAGCCCGCTCCCGGTGATGGGGAGCGGGCCCTCGTGAGGACAATGTGGAGTGCTGCGCGGTTGTGCGGATGCGTCCTGGAACGCGGCCTCTGAGTGCTAGAAGGCGGCCTCGTCCAGCTCCATCAGGTCCAGCTCGACGCCCGCGGCGACCTTGCGGGCCAGGGTGACGCCCGGCAGGACGTCGGCCGCGAAGAACTTCGCCGCCGCGATCTTGCCGGTGTAGAACGCCACGTCCTTGGCGGACAGGGCCTTCGTGGAGGCCGACTCCAGCTTCTCGGCGGCGATCGCCGCACCCTTGAGGAGCAGGTAGCCGACGATGACGTCCCCGGAGGCGAGCAGCAGGCGGGTGGTGTTCAGGCCCACCTTGTAGATGTTCTTGACGTCCTGCTCGGTGGCCGCGAGGTCGGTCAGCATCAGGCCGACGATGGCCTCCAGCTCGACGGCGGCCTTGGCCAGGTGCTCACGGGCGCCGGCCAGCCGCTCGCCGCCGGTGCCCAGCGCGAGGAACTTCTTGATGTCCTCGGCGAGGGAGTTCAGCGCCGAGCCCTGGTTGCGGACGATCTTCCGGAAGAAGAAGTCCTGGCCCTGGATCGCCGTGGTGCCCTCGTACAGGGTGTCGATCTTGGCGTCGCGGATGTACTGCTCGATCGGGTACTCCTGGAGGAACCCGGAGCCGCCGAACGTCTGGAGCGACTGGGCGAGCTGCTCGTAGCCCTTCTCGGAGCCGTAGCCCTTGACGATCGGCAGGAGCAGGTCGTTGAGCGCGTGCTCCGTCTTCGCGTCCTCGCCGTTCGCCTCCTTCACGGCGATCGCGTCCTGGACGGAGGCCGTGTAGAGGACGAGGGCGCGCATGCCCTCCGCGTACGCCTTCTGCGTGATCAGCGAGCGGCGCACGTCGGGGTGGTGGGTGATGGTGACCTTCGGCGCGGCCTTGTCCCCGAACTGCGCGAGGTCGGAGCCCTGGACGCGCTCCTTGGCGTACTCCAGCGCGTTGAGGTAGCCGGTCGACAGGGTGGAGATCGCCTTCGTGCCGACCATCATGCGGGCGAACTCGATGATGCGGAACATCTGGCGGATGCCGTCGTGCTTGTCGCCGATCAGCCAGCCCTTGGCGGGGTGCCGGTCGCCGAACGTCATCTCGCAGGTGTTGGAGGCCTTGAGGCCCATCTTGTGCTCGACGTTCGTCGCGTAGACGCCGTTGCGCTCGCCCGGTTCGCCGGTCTCGAAGTCGAAGAGCGTCTTCGGGACCATGAAGAGGGACAGGCCCTTGGTGCCGGGTCCGGCGCCCTCGGGACGGGCCAGCACGTAGTGGAGGATGTTCTCCGACATGTCGTGCTCACCGGACGTGATGAAGCGCTTGACGCCCTCGATGTGCCAGGAGCCGTCCTCCTGCTGGACCGCCTTGGTGCGGCCGGCGCCGACGTCCGAGCCGGCGTCCGGCTCGGTGAGGACCATCGTGGAGCCCCACTGCCGGTCGACGGCGATCTGCGCGATCTTCTTCTGGACGTCGTTGCCCTCGTCGAAGAGGATGCCCGCGAAGGCCGGGCCGGAGGAGTACATCCACACGGCCGGGTTCGCGCCGAGGATCAGCTCCGCGTACGCCCAGATCAGGGACGGCGGGGCGGTGGTGCCGCCGATCTCCTCGGGCAGGCCGAGCCGCCAGTACTCGGAGTCCATGAAGGCCTGGTAGCTCTTCTTGAAGGACGCGGGCACCGGCGCGGTGTTGGTCTCGGGGTCGAAGACCGGCGGGTTGCGGTCGGCGTCCGTGAAGGACTCCGCCAACTCGTTCTCCGCGAGGCGGGTCAGCTCCTCGAGGATGCTTTTCGCGGTCTCGGTGTCCATCTCCCCGAACGGGCCGGTGCCGTACAGCTTGTCGCGTCCGAGTACCTCGAAGAGGTTGAACTCGATGTCGCGGAGATTCGACTTGTAATGCCCCATGGCGACGGCTCCGTAAAGAGAGATCGGCGAGGGACCGGGATCCTCGCGCTAGTTCAGATACCAACAAGTAGCTACGATGATGCTACCCGTCGGTAATAAGTCGCAACCCCGAACCGGTCATCTGTGACGCGCAACGCGTCACGCAGGCCCGGTACGGGGCCCCGTACCGCCCCGTCCGGCGGGCGCGCTCGGTACGCTTGCGCCCATGTACGGATACGGCCAGCCCATGGACGGCGGTGCTGCACAGCAGCAGTACGCCCCGCCGCAGCAGCAGATGCCCGGCGGCCACGGCGGGTACGGTCAGCAGCCGCCGCTCTATCCGGAGCCGTCCCCGCCGTCCCTCGCGGACGCGGTGCGGGCGTTCACCACCGGGCAGCTGGCCGCCGAGGACTTCCAGCAGGTCTTCGCCACCTCCAAGGTCTACTGCCCGCGCGGTGACAACCCCGGCTTCCTCGCCCTGCACAACACCCAGCAGCCGGTGATCCCGATGTTCACCTCGCTCAAGGAGCTGCGCCGGTACGCGGGCAAGGAGTCCAAGTACTTCGTGATCACCGGCTCCGAGATGATCGACCTGCTGCCCACCGGTTACGGCTTCGTCCTCGACATGGAGGGCGAGCACCGGATGGTGTTCGACGCGAAGGCGGTCGAGCAGATGGTCGAGTTCGCGATGCGACGGATGTACGGCTGAGGGTCCTCCCCGGCTGCCTTCCTGCACGGCTCCTTCCTCCATCGGTCCCTCCTCCGGCTCCCTTCGGCCCGCTTCCTTCCGGGTGCTGCCCGGCTGTTCCCGGGGCCCGGCGCTCCCCTGCTCTTGTCGCAGCCATGCCATAGGGTTCCTCGCGGCGGCCGCACCCCGCGCTGCCCGCACCCCGCGCCCCGTCCGCACCCACGCGCCCTGCCCGCGCTCCCGCGCGCCACCGATCTCTCGCGCGGTCGTCTCCCTATGGGAATGTCTTCCGGACTTCCGTCGTTACGGGTGGCAGAAAGTTCAACGCTCAACTAAACTGGACGCACATCGCCCAAGGAGGTACGGACATGCCCGCAGTGACCGTCGAGAACCCGCTGACCCTGCCGCGCGTCACGGCAGCGGCCGACGCCGTCGCCCGTCCCGTGCTCACCGTCACGACCGCGCCCAGCGGCTTCGAGGGCGAGGGCTTCCCGGTACGCCGCGCGTTCGCCGGGATCAACTACCGACACCTCGACCCGTTCATCATGATGGATCAGATGGGTGAGGTGGACTACGCGCCGGGCGAGCCGAAGGGCACCCCCTGGCACCCGCACCGCGGCTTCGAGACCGTCACCTACATCATCGACGGGATCTTCGACCACCAGGACAGCCAGGGCGGCGGCGGCACCATCACCAACGGCGACACCCAGTGGATGACGGCCGGCTCGGGCCTCCTCCACATCGAGGCGCCGCCTGAGTCGCTGGTCATGTCCGGCGGCCTCTTCCACGGCCTCCAGCTGTGGGTGAACCTGCCGGCCAAGGACAAGATGATGGCCCCGCGCTACCAGGACATCCGCGGTGGGCACGTACAGCTCCTGACGACCCAGGACGGCGGCGCGCTCCTGCGCGTCATCGCGGGCGAGCTGGACGGGCACGCGGGCCCCGGTATCACCCACACCCCCATCACGATGGTCCACGCGACCCTCGCGCCGGGCGCGGAACTCACTCTTCCGTGGCGCGAGGACTTCAACGGTCTCGCGTACGTCCTGGCGGGCCGCGGTTCGGTCGGTGCGGAGCGCCGCCCGATCCACCTGGGGCAGACGGCGGTCTTCGGCGCGGGCTCCTCGCTGACGGTCCGCGCGGACGAGAAGCAGGACTCCCACACGCCTGACCTGGAGGTCGTGCTGCTGGGCGGTCAGCCGATCCGTGAGCCGATGGCCCACTACGGCCCGTTCGTGATGAACACCAAGGACGAGCTCCAGCAGGCCTTCGAGGACTTCCAGAAGGGCCGGCTGGGCACGATTCCGGCGGTGCACGGGATGACGGCGGAGGGCATCTAGCCCTCCGGCTCGCCGGAAAACCGGTACGGTGCGACAAGGCCCGAAGCCGCAACTTTGGTTTGCGACTTCGGGCCTGTCTCATTCGGCGGTGATGCCCGTACAGCAGCACGTGGATCGGCGCTCCGTCAGCGGAGCAGCCTGCCTGCCGCGTGCACCCGCGCTTGAGCAGTGTGCGCAGGCAGTCGTAGACGCGAGCTCGAGTGAGCCCCGTGCGAGTGGAGATCACCTCGATGCGGTGACTGGCCTCACCCAGGACGAGCGCAGGCGCCAGGTAGGCCGCCACCGTCGCCACATCCACAGCCGGGAACCGCTGGTTCGATTCTGATGCCGGGTCACGTCCTCTCACCCAGGCGGCCGTCCGGTCAGGACAGCCCGGCGCCTGCGTGGTCCGCTGAACACGTGCACCTGCTCCCGCTCCCCGCCCGCCGGTTCGCCGCCTGGTGCGCCGTGATTCTTCTCGCGGCGGGCGTCGGGTACGTGGGAATCCGGCTGTGCGCCGAATTGCGTACCGCCGTCACGCCCGTGTTGCTCGCGTTGCTCGGGACCGCGCTGCTCAGGCCGTTGTACCGGAGGCTGGTGGAAGTGGGGGTGTCCCGGTCGCTGTCGGCGGGGCTGACCTGTGTCGCCGTCGTCGCCGTGGTCGGCGGGGCCGTGTACATCGTCGTCGCCGCGCTGATCGACAGCGGGGATCAGATCGTCGCCGCGCTCAGGTCGGCGTCGCGGGGTGTCGCCGAGCACTTCGGGGCCGCCGGGACCTCGCTCGACGACCTCGCGTCCCATGCGAAGGAACTGCTCACGAGGTTCGGGGGGACGGCCGCCTCCAATGTCATCAGCGGGGTCAGTGTCGTCGGCGAGAGCATCGCCATGGCCGTGCTCGCGCTGCTGCTCGTCTTCTTCTTCTTGCGGGACTCGCACCGGGCCGTCGGCACACTGCGGTCCGTCGCTCCGCGTGGGACCGGCGACACGCTGGAGGCCATGGCACGGCGGGCTTTCCGCGCCGTGGAAGGGTTCATGCGCGGGACGACCTTCATCGCCTTCATCGACGCCGTCTGCATCACCGTCGGGCTGCTCGTCCTCGATGTGCCGGGGGCGGTCGGGCTGGGTGCCCTGGTGTTCGTCGGGGCGTACATCCCCTATCTCGGCGCATTTCTCTCCGGGGCCGTCGCCGTGCTGGTCGCGCTCGCCGACCGGGGCTTCGTCATCGCGCTGTGGGCGCTCGGGGTGGTCCTGGCCGTGCAGGTGCTGGAGGGACACGTGCTTCAGCCGATGATCCAGAGCCGGACCGTGCAGATGCATCCGGCGGTGGTGATGGTGACCATCACGGCGGGGGCGTCCGTCGCCGGGATCCTGGGCATGCTGCTCGCCGTGCCGCTGACGGCCGCCGCCTTCGGGGTCCTGCACGAACTGCGGGCGCGCTACAAGTCGTCCGACGAGAGCTCTTCCGACGAGCTCTCGTCCGACAGGAGCTAGTCCTACGACGGTTCGTCCTACGAGGGCTCGTCCGGCGACGGTTCGTCCGACGTGGGCTCGTAGGACTCGTGGGGCTCGACGAGCTCGAACCAGATGCTCTTGCCCTTGCCTCGTGGCGCCACCCCCCAGGTGTCCGCGAGCAGTTCGATGAGGACCAGGCCGCGCCCCGAGGAGGCCAGTTCGCCGGGGCGGCGCATGTGCGGGAGGTCGTCGCCGGTGTCGGTGACCTCGATGCGGAGCCGGCGTTCGCCGGGGGCGCCGGTGACCTCGGCGACGAGCAGGGCGTCCGCGTCGGTGTGGACGAGGACGTTCGTCAGCGTCTCGGAGACCAGGAGGACCGCCGAGTCGATCTGGTCCTCGCAGGTCCAGTCGTGCAGCAGCTCGCGCAGTTGCTGCCGGGCGGCGGCGATCCGTTCGGGCTCGGCCTGCGCGACCGTCAGCATCGAGCGGCGCACGGGCTGCCGCACCGGCACGGGAGACATGCTCGGGCCGCAGGCGCCGTCGCCCTGGCGGCACAGGAGCAGTACGGCGATGTCGTCCTCGCGCCGGTCCGCGAGGGGGCCCGTGGTGTGGTGGGAGGAAGGGCCGTGCACCGCCTGGACCAGGGCGTCGGCCAGCTCCTCCAGATCGCCCTCGTGCGTCTCGAGGGTCTTGCGCACGCGCCGCCAGCCGGTGTCGAGGTCGTGGCCTCCGGTCTCCAGCAGGCCGTCGGTGCACAGCATCAGCGTCTCGCCGGGTTCCAGGGCGAGCCGGGTGGTGGGGTAGTCGGCGTCGGGATCGATGCCCAGGGGCAGGCCCCCGGAGGTCGCGCGGACCAGCACGGTGCCGTCGGACATCCGGATCGCGGGGTCCAGATGGCCGGCCCGGGCGGCCTCCAGCACCCCGGTCACCGGGTCGACCTCCATGTACAGACAGGTGGCGAACCGCGGATCGGCACCTGCCCCGCCGTCCGTGGCGGTGAGGCCGTGGAAGAAGCCGGAGGCGCGGGAGAGGACGGCGTCGGGGCGGTGTCCCTCGGCGGCGTACGCCCGTACCGCTATGCGCAGCTGGCCCATGAGGCCCGCGGCACGGACGTCGTGGCCCTGGACGTCCCCTATCACCAGGGCGAAACGGCCCCTCGGCAGCGGGATCATGTCGTACCAGTCGCCGCCGACCTGGAGGCCGCCGCCGGTCGGTATATAGCGGGCTGCGAGGGTCATGCCGGGTATTTCGGGGCCTAGGGTCGGGAGCATGGAGCGTTGCAGGCCGTCGGTCAGCTCGCGCTGGGTCTCCGCGGCGCCGGCCCGGGTCAGGGCCTGGGCGAGCATGCGCGCGACCGTGGTCAGCACGGACCGCTCGTCCGGGGTGAACGCCACCGGGTAGGCGAAGCCGGCCATCCAGGCGCCCATCGTGCGGCCGGCCACCGTCAGCGGCAGGAACGCCCACGAATGACGGCCGAAGTGCGAGGCCAGCGGCCAGGTCAGCGGGTAGCGCTCCTTGTACCGCTCGGGGGATGACAGGTACACGGCCCGTCCGGTGCGCACCACCTCGGCGGCCGGATAGTCCGTATGGATGGACATCTGAGTGAAGGGGTCCTCGTCGCCGGACTGGTGTCCGTGGTGGCCGATGATCGTCAGCCGGTCGCCCTCCACCCCGAAGACGGCGAGCCCGTCCGGTGAGAAGCCCGGCATGGACAGAGCCGCCGCGACCCTCAGGACCTCCTCGGTGGACCGCGCCTCCGCCAGCGCCCGGCCCGCGTCCAGCAGGAACGCCTCACGCGAGCGCCGCCAGTCGCCGGTGACGGCGGTCCGGCCGGCGGGTGTGCCCGGCGTCGGCTCGGTCACCTCCTGGAGGGTGCCGATCAGCTCGTACGCCTTCCTCACCGGGTCGAAGGACGGCTTGGAGCGGCTGCGCACGACCCGGACGACCCGCCCCTGGTCGTCCATGATCCGGATGCGTACCTCGGCGAGGGTGCCCTCGGCGACGGCGAGCTGGATCACCCCGGTGATCTCGTTCCAGTCGACGGGGTGCAGGCGGGCCCGGGTCTGGGCCTCGGTGAGGACTCTCTCCTCCGGGGGCAGCCCGAGCAGCCGGGCCGCCTCGGTATCGACCGTGACCAGCCCGGTGGCGGTGTCCCAGTGCCACAGGCCGGTCGCGAGGGAGGCCAGGACCTCCCCCACGGCGGGCAACGGCTCGCCAGTGCGCATTGCCCCACTTTAAGAAGATGCGATAGAAGAGTGCCACTCTGATCACCACTCGCTATTGGGGGGAGCCGCGCTTGGGCTGCCCGGTAGGCTGGGGGTGTTTCACGTGAAACACCGGCTGAGACCCCTCGGCTGAGGCTCTCGGCCGAGACGCATGGTTGAGCCTCATGACCGGGACTCACGGTTGAACCCAGACCCCGATCCGCGAAGACTGGATGAACGACGATGCATCGGTACAGGTCCCACACCTGCGGCGAGCTCCGCGCCTCTGACGTCGGCACCGACGTCCGGCTGAGCGGCTGGCTGCACAATCGGCGCGACCTGGGCGGCATCCTCTTCATCGATCTGCGCGACCACTACGGCATCACGCAGCTCGTCGCACGTCCGGGCACGCCCGCGTACGAGGCCCTCGACAAGCTGACCAAGGAGTCGACGGTCCGCATCGACGGCAAGGTCGTCTCGCGCGGCGCGGAGAACGTCAACGCGGAACTGCCGACCGGTGAGATCGAGGTCGAGGTCGGCGAGGTCGAGCTGCTCGGCGCGGCCCAGCCGCTCCCCTTCACGATCAACTCCGAGGACGGGGTCAACGAGGAGCGGCGCCTGGAGTACCGCTTCCTGGACCTGCGCCGTGAGCGCATGCACCGCAACATCATGCTGCGGACGTCGGTCATCTCGGCGATGCGGCACAAGATGACGGCACTGGGCTTCAACGAGATGGCGACGCCGATCCTGTCCGCGACCTCTCCCGAGGGCGCCCGCGACTTCGTCGTCCCGTCCCGTCTGCACGCGGGCAGGTTCTACGCCCTGCCGCAGGCCCCGCAGCAGTTCAAGCAGCTGCTGATGATCTCGGGCTTCGACCGGTACTTCCAGATCGCGCCCTGTTTCCGTGACGAGGACGCCCGCGCGGACCGTTCGCCGGGCGAGTTCTACCAGCTCGACGTCGAGATGAGCTTCGTCGAGCAGGAGGACGTCTTCCAGCCGATCGAGAAGCTCATGACGGAGCTGTTCGAGGAGTTCGGCGGGGGCCGGCATGTCACCTCCCCGTTCCCGCGCATCCCGTTCCGGGAGGCGATGCTGAAGTACGGCTCCGACAAGCCCGACCTGCGGGCTCAGCTGGAACTCGTCGACATCACCGACATCTTCGAGGGCTCGGAGTTCAAGGCCTTCGCGGGCAAGCACGTGCGCGCGCTGGCCGTGCCGGACGTCTCCGCGCAGCCCCGCAAGTTCTTCGACCAGCTCGGCGACTTCGCCGTGACACTGGGTGCGAAGGGCCTGGCCTGGGTCCGCGTGACCGAGGACGTCCCCCAAAGCCCTGACGGCCGGGGAGGTACCCCCACGCTGACCGGCCCGATCGCGAAGTTCCTGACCGAGGAGAACGTCGCCGAACTGACCAAGCGCCTGTCGCTGGCCGCCGGTCACGCGGTGTTCTTCGGCGCGGGCGAGTTCGACGAGGTCTCGAAGATCATGGGCGCGGTGCGGGTCGAGGCCGCCAAGCGTGCCGGGCACTTCGAGGAGAACGTCTTCCGCTTCTGCTGGATCGTCGACTTCCCGATGTACGAGAAGGACGAGGAGACCGGCAAGATCGACTTCTCGCACAACCCGTTCTCGATGCCGCAGGGCGGTCTGGAGGCCCTGGAGACCCAGGACCCGCTGGACATCCTGGGCTGGCAGTACGACATCGTCTGCAACGGTGTCGAGCTGTCCTCCGGCGCGATCCGGAACCATGAGCCGGAGATCATGCTCAAGGCGTTCGAGATCGCGGGCTACGACCGGGACACGGTCGAGGACAAGTTCGCCGGCATGCTGCGCGCCTTCCGCTTCGGCGCCCCGCCGCACGGCGGGATCGCCCCGGGCGTCGACCGCATCGTCATGCTGTTGGCCGACGAGCCGAACATCCGCGAGACCATCGCCTTCCCGCTCAACGGCAACGCCCAGGACCTGATGATGGGCGCGCCGACGGAGCTGGAGGAGGCCCGGCTGAGGGAGCTGCACCTGTCGGTGCGCAAGCCGCAGCCGAAGTAGGGGGCAGGCAGGTGGCCTGAGCAAGCCGTGGAGAAATGGCCCGGAACCGGCGTCGGTTCCGGGCCACTTTCGTTTTCCCCGGAAACTGACAGCCCTTCCTTATGCTCCTGACAGGTTTCGTCCCTAGCGTCCCGGCCTCATGACGGGATCTCAGAAACCACACAGCGAACGGGACTTATCGCGGCGGAAGGTCGTGGCCGTCGCAGCCGGCGGCATCGCGACGGCGGGGCTGGGCGGCACCGCCTTCGCGGCGAGCGCCGCAGGCGAGCACGGCAGACCGGCCCGGACCGGGGCCGGCGCCGACGGGGAGGCCTGCTACCGGCTGACCTCGGAGACGGTCGAGGGCCCCTACTACATCGACGCCGACAAGATCCGCCGGGACGTCACGGAGGACCGGGAGGGCGTCCCGCTCCTCCTCGGCCTGAAGGTGATCGACTCGGAGAGCTGCAAGCCGATCCGGAACGCGGCCGTCGACATCTGGCACTGCGATGCGGCGAGGGTGTACTCGGGCTACGAGGACCAGGGCAACGGAGGCGGTGGCGGAGGCGGCGGTCCCGCTCCGACCGGTGGGCCCCCTACCGGCGAACCCCCGACCGGCGCGCCCACCGGAGCGCCCCCGGGAGGCGGCCACCAGGAGCCCACGGACGACGGCCGCTACCTGCGTGGCACCTGGCGAACGGACCGGCACGGTCAGGTGACCTTCCGCACGGTCTTCCCGGGCTGGTACCGGGGCCGGTGTGTCCACATCCACGTCAAGGTGCACGTGGACGGCGAGTGGACCGACGCCGGTTACGAGGGCGGGCACACCTGCCACACCGGCCAGTTCTTCTTCGACGAGGAGTCCGTTCTCGCCTCCGCGGTGGTGGAGCCGTACGCGAGCAACACCGCCGAGCGCACGACCCTCACCGAGGACACGATCTACGACCAGAGCGGCACCCAGGGCGGCCTGCTGAAGCTGCGCTACGACGCGCGGGACATCGCGAGGGGCGTCCACGGGTCGATCACGGTCGGCGTCGATCCGGACGTGACGGAGGACGGCCAGGGCATGCCGCCGCAGCCGAGCGCTTCGGCTTCGGATGCCGCCTCGGCTTCACCCTCGGCTTCCGGGAGCTGACGGATTTCTTCGGGCCACGCCCTCCGGCCTGCGTTGCGACGCGTTGCGACGCGCTTCGGGGGGCGTAGCTCCCTTCATGGGCCGCTCCGATCCGCCCCTGCTCCCTGCTCCTGCTCCCGGCCCGGGCTCCCGACCCCGGCTCACCGCCCCCGCTTCCGCTCCCTTCCCCGCTCCCGCCCCCGCTCCTGGAAAGCTCACCGGAGCCGCACAGGAAGCCCGGGGGGCGGGCACAGCGCCGCGTCGTTTCATAGCGGTACGCCGGCACGGGCCGACGGGGCGAGGGAGGAAGCCACAGCCATGGGATCCACGGGGTTCATGATCACGCTTTCGGTGCTGCTGATCGCCGGTGCGGTGGTGGGGGTGGTGGCCCAGCGCCGCGCGGCGCGCACCCGACGCCCGTCCGGCCCGTCCCACCCGTCCGGGCTGTCCGACCTGGACGCGGAGGCGGAGGCGAACCACTGGCTGCTACGCCTGGGCGGCGGCCTGGTCCCGCCGGACGCGCGGGCCTGGGCGGGCGCGGACGAGTCGGAGGGGCGGGGGCTGATCAGCGCGGCGGAGTGCCTTCGGGCGGCGCGGGCTCAGCTCGACGAGGCCCGTACGGCCGGGGAGTACGCGGAGGTCACACGGGTGGCGAAGGAGGGGCTGGAGCAGCTTCGGGTGGCGCGTGCGGCGCTGGGGCTCACACCGACCCCCGTCGACGACCGCACGCCCGAGGCTCGGCGACCGGCCGGCGCGGGTGCGCGGTAGCCACGCGTCGTCGGCCCGGTGCCCCGACTGGACGCCGCCGGGCGGGACGCGTCGCACGGCGGGCCGTCCGGCACCGGCGCCTTTACCGTGAGCGGGCTGAAAACAGACCCCTGAACCGGCCCATCTTTACCTGCCCTTGGAAGTCCACAGGTCGTTGCCACGCCCCTGACAGGTCCGCCTCCTAGCTTCGCGGCCATGACGGGAAACCCAGGAACCACAGCGAACACGGCCGGTACCGAGAACGACGGGCAGGGCCCCAGGCACAAGCGTGATCTGACCCGCCGGAAGGTGGTCGTCGCCGGTGCGGGCGCGGCCGTCGCCGTCGGTGCGGGCGGGGCGCTCGCCGCCGGTGCCTTCGCCGGGGAGAAGGGCGGTGGCAAGCCCAAGGCCGCCGCCTCCGCCAGTGCCGGCGATGCCTGCTACAAGCTCACCTCCGAGACCACCGAAGGCCCGTACTACATCGACGCGGACAAGCTCCGCCAGGACATCACCGAGGACAAGGAGGGCATCCCGCTCACCCTCGCGCTCAAGGTGATCGACTCCGCGACCTGCAAGCCCATCGTGAACGCGGCCGTGGACGTCTGGCACTGCGACGCCCTCGGCATCTACTCCGGCTACGAGAGCCTCTCCACCGGTGGTGGAGGTGGCGGCGCTCCCACCGACGCGCCCTCCGGGACTCCGACCGGGACTCCGACCGGCACTCCGACCGGCGCCCCGACCGGCGAGCCGCCGTCCGGTGGCGGCGGTGGCGGTGGGCACGAGGAGCCGACCGACGACGAGCGCTATCTGCGCGGGACCTGGAAGACCGACCGGCAGGGACGGGTCACCTTCAAGACGGTCTTCCCGGGCTGGTACCGCGGCCGCACCGTCCACATCCACACCAAGGTGCACGTCAACGGTGAGTGGACCGACGCCGGTTACGAGGGCGGCAACACCTGCCACACCGGCCAGTTCTTCTTCGACGAGGCGTCCGTGCTGGCCTCGGCCGAGGTGGAGCCGTACTCCACCAGCACCACCGAGCGCACCACCCTCACAGAGGACACGATCTACGACCAGAGCGGCGTCCAGGGCGGTCTGCTCAAGCTGAAGTACGACAAGAAGAACATCGCCAAGGGCGTCGTGGGTTCGATCACCATGGGCGTCGAACCCGAAGCCGCCCACGAGGGCACCGACGACGCCGTCCGGCCGGGCGCGTCCGAGACGGCGTCGGCCGAGGCGTCCGCTTCCGCCGGCTGAGCGGCGCCGTTGGCTGATCCGGCTCGCCGAGTGTGAGCCGGCACCGAGGACGAGACGACTCCCCGGATACCGCGCACACCCGTCGACCGGTTCAAGCGCGACGCCGGGGAGTCGTGCGGCGGCTCGCTACGGCCGGGCGTACGGCCGGGGCACGATCTCCTCCTGGGTGCGGCGGGAGCCGTCCCGTTCACTCGTCCGGTGACGCTCCCTCCTCCAGCAGGCGCTCCGCGATGTCCGTCGACCAGGTCTGCGCCCACGCGCGCAGGTCCGTGAGCTGGTCCTCGGACAGGCCGTACGCCGTGAACGCCGAGTCCGGGTAGTGGTCCGTGCCGGTCAGCCGGGCCTGGAGGGTGGGCAGGTCGAAGTCGTCCCGGGCGTGGCGGCGGGCCAGTTCCTCCAGGTCGGGGTGGGTGAAGCGGGCGGACGCAGCCCTCGCGTCGATCAGGTCGACGGCCAGACCACGGTCGTAGAGCGCCCGGACCTTGGTGCCCACCGCGTCCGGGAGCGAGAGCGCCGGACCGTAGGGGGTCTCGACGGGCGGGCTCCAGAAGGTCTCCTTGTGCAGGGCCAACCGGAGGACCGTGTCGGTGGTGCGGTCGAGCACGGAAAGGTGCGCGGACAGCGGGTCCGAGTCCTCGAGCGTCGCCACGTGGCCGCCCCTGGAGGTGAGCGCCGCGCCCAGCGCCTCGGCCAGCCGGGGCATCGGCTCCGCGCTCTCCGTCGCCAAGTCCACGTTCGCGTGCGGGCGTTGGAGCAGTTCGTGCGCCTGGAGCGCGTAGCCGCCGGCCAGCGCCCAGGGAGCGCCGGCGGCAGCCACGTCGAAGACCTCGGCGAGGAGTCGGAGGTGGGGTCGGAGAAGGTCCACCGAGTAGTCGTACCAGGTGTGACCGAGCGGGCGTGACAGCCGCGGTGCCCGCCGCCCGACCCGGACGCCCGGTACGCGGTACTCCGGCCTGCCGTCGCGGTTCACGTCCCGACCGCGACCGTCGTACCGGACCCGTCCCCCGCCTCGCGGCGTCCGGGACGCCCGCCTCCGTCCTGGGTGAAGGCGTGACGAGGGCGCTACTTCGCGACGAACTGCGTGAGGATCGCCTGTACCTCGTAGATGTCCACGCCCTTGGTGAACGTCTTCTGGATCGGCACGGACGAGCCGGACACCCAGATCTTCAGCTCGGCGTCCAGGTCGAAGGTGCCGGCGGTCTCCACCGCGAAGTGGGTGATGCTGCGGTACGGAATGGAGTGGTACTCCGTCTTCTTGCCGGTGATCCCCTGCTTGTCGACGAGGATCAGCCGGCGGTCCGTGAACAGGATGGTGTCGCGGATCAGCAGGTAGGCGGCCTGCACATGCTCACCCTGACCCAGCAGACGGGCGTAGTCCTGCTGGGCCTGCGCCGGGTCGACGGGATGCGCGTTGCCGAAGAGTGCCACGGAAGATCCCCCAGTTGGTGACGTCGTCGTCGGTCCATGTGCGGCGATCCCTCCGCGGAGGGAGGTGTTCGTCCGCGATGCGACCTTAGGGGGCAGGTGGGGGAATCGTGAAGGCGTTTGAACGAGTGGCGGAGGAGGCGGCGGAAAAAATCCGCAATGGGCGGCAACTCTTCACCGGACGGCGACCACTGACACGACGTAAGCCCGCTCCTCCCCGTAAGGATCCCCCCGTGGCAGCTCCCTCCCACCGCCGGTCCCTCCGCTCGCGCCGCGTCCTCGTCGTCACCGCCGCCGCCGTGGCCGCGGGTGTCGGCGCCGGGGTCGTCGTGATGAACGCGAACGCCTCGGCCGCCGACCTGTACCACCAGACGCTCGCCGCCAAGGACGGCTGGGCCTCCTCCGGCACGGGCACCACCGGTGGCACCAAGGCCGACGCCGCGCACACCTTCACCGTCTCCACCCGCGCCGAGCTGGTGAAGGCGCTCGGTTCGGCGACCGACACCACCCCGCGGATCATCAAGGTCAAGGGCACCATCGACGCCAACACGAACGACGCGGGCAAGAAGCTGACCTGCGCCGACTACGCGTCGGGCACGGGCTACTCGCTCTCCGCCTATCTGAAGGCGTACGATCCCTCCTCCTACGGCACCTCCAAGCTGCCCTCCGGCACCCAGGAGAAGGCCCGCGCCGCCGCCCAGACCAAGCAGGCGAAGAACATCGTCTTCAAGGTGCCGGCCAACACCAGCGTCGTCGGCGTGCCGGGCACCAGCGCCGGGATATCCGGCGGCATGCTCCAGATCCAGAACGTGGACAACGTCGTCGTCCGCAACCTGAACTTCGCCGCCACCGAGGACTGCTTCCCGCAGTGGGACCCGACCGACGGCGACGACGGCAACTGGAACTCCAACTACGACTCCGTCACCCTGCGCGGCGCGACCCACGTCTGGGCCGACCACAACACGTTCACCGACGCGCCCCACCTCGACAGCGCCAACCCCAAGTACTACGGCCGCGAGTACCAGATCCACGACGGCGCCCTGGACATCACCAAGAGCTCGGACCTGGTGACCGTCTCGCGCAACCAGTTCACCAACCACGACAAGACGATGCTGATCGGCAGCAGCGACAGCGAGCCCGCCGGGAAGCTGCGCGTCTCCATCCACCACAACATCTGGAAGGGCATCGTCCAGCGCGCCCCGCTGGCCCGGGTCGGCCAGGTGCACATCTACGACAACTACTACGACGTCACGACGCTCAACGGCTACGCGACGCAGTACAGCATCAACTCCCGCGCCAAGGCCCAGGTCGTCGCGGAGAACAACTACTGGAAGATCCCGACCGGCGGCAAGGTCGCCAAGCTCCTCAGCGGCGACGGAACCGGCGCGGTCAAGGGCACCGGCAACCTCGTCAACGGCATGGCCACCGACCTCGTCGCCGCGTACAACGCGGCCTCGTCGAAGGACCTGAAGACCACGGTCAACTGGACCCCGACCCTGACGGCGGGCCTGGAGACGTCGGCGAAGAACCTGCCGACCTCGCTGGCGACGACGACGGGCGCGGGCGTCCTGAAGTAGCACCCCCAGACACGCGAGGGCCGGGAGACCACGAGCCCCCGGCCCTCGCGTTCGCCTGCCGCGCATGCGTCCACAAGAGGTTCACGCACGACGCATGACCTTGTTCTCCGAGGCCAGCAGCCAGTGGAAGTGGTCGACCAGCGGCTCCACCACGTACGGATCCCGCAGCACCACACCGAGCTCGATGTTGTCGGACAGGGCGCGGTCGGTGAGGTTGGCACTTCCCAGCAGGGCGGTGTGTCGATCGGCGGCGACCAGCTTGGCGTGCAGAACACCGGAAGTCGCCACCCGGTGCCAGACGCGTACCTCGCTGGGCAGTGCGACGAAGGCCGCCGACGCCTGTGTGGACTCCTCGAGCAGGAGATCCACGCTCACCCCTCGGTCAACGGCTCGCCCTATCTCTGCGACGACCTCCCGCGCTCCGTGGACCGCGAAGCTGGCGATCAACAGCGAGGTGCTCGCCGAGCGAATGACCTCCCCTGCTACCCCGCTCGTCAGTCTCGCCGATACCGAAGCGCTCAGCGGACCACTCACCACGACCTGGGCCGGCTGGGGCCGGGGCAACGAGCGTGCGGTGGCAAGAGCCAGGGCGAGTCCCGCTCCGGTCATTCCGGGGGCCTCGGCGCGCCAAACGCGGATGATTTCTGTGAGCCGGTGAGCCAGACCGGCGGCGGGCTGGGCCGCGACGAAGCGGATCAGCAGGGGATCGTCGGGATCAGTGGCCGTCTCCAAGGGGCCGATGTGCTCGGACAGCCGTGGAGGGTTCGGCAGCGCGTCCCCCGGCTGAGACAGGACCCCGGTGACGCGCTACACCCTCAAGGCGGCCGCACCGCGGTCTCCGGACGCCGGTGCAGAGCCCGTCGACATCGGGTTCGGGACGACGGCCGGTGTTCCCGGACACACGACGGGTCAGGGCCCGCGACACCGGAGTTCAGGGCTCCCACCCTTTTTTGCGCGTCCCTTTTTGCGTGTGTGCGGACCTCCGACGGTTCGGTATCACCGGTTTCCGGGCACGCTGCATGTGCCGGTGCTACAACCGTTGAGTTGTGTTCGGGCAGGAACCCTTGGGGGAACGTGTGGACAACGGGGTGCCGCTGCAGCACAGCGGTCAGCGGGAAGCTGCGCGCAAGGCGTTGGATCTGTGGTTGCCCAACGCCACGCTGCATTTCACGGAAACGCCGCAGGGAACCTCGGGCGCCGAACTCGTCGGGGTCGACGTCAGTGGTGACACCACCGGCTTCGCGGTGGGCGGCTACGTCCTACGGGTGGGCCCGCCCGACGACAGGCTGGCCCAGCGAAACGAACTCGCCGCCAGCGCCCTGCTGCGCGACGCCGACCCGGCGTTCGCCGACGAGCACATCCCCCGGCTGCTGCGCATCCATCCGACGGGCGAGGGCGACGACCGCCTGGTTGTCACCCTGCACCAGCTCGCCGGGGGCAGTCTGAGCCGTTACGTGGCCCCCCGCACCCAGTCGACCGGCTTACGCAAGGTGGCCCGCAGAGTCGCCAGGGACGTCCTCACCGCTTGGTCCGACCCCAACCGAGTGCGGGCGATGACCCCGCACGAGCTGCTGGTCGAGCTGGTCGGCGAGGACAGGGCGCGGGAGTGCCTCGGAAACGCCGAGCACTACTTCACGGCCGGCCTCTACAACGACGAGAGCGGCTATCCCGTCCTGGACCCCCGTGAAATTCTCGGCCCCGGCCGCAGTGACTCCGTACCGGTGATGGGAGGGTGCTGCCACGGCGACCTGCACAACAGGAACCTGCTTGTGCCGCGCGACGAACAGGCCGAAAGCGACACCGCCTACTGGATCGTCGACACGGACCGAGCGCACGACGGAGCCGCCGGATTCGACCTCGCCTATCTCGAGGTCAGTGTCCTGGTCAACCTCATGCAGGACATTCGCCTCTCGACCCTCCACCGCTGCCTGACCAGCGTCGAGAGCGTCGCCAGCAGGACCGTCCCGGACGGCACCGACTGGCTGATGGCATTCCTCCGGGAGTCCCGTGAGGGGATCCAGGAGTGGATCCTCGAGCAGACGGGCCGACTGGACCAGCTCGCCTGCCAGTTCATGCTCCTCCGCGTGATCGCCGGACTGCTGTGGGCACGGCGCTTCAGCCCCGGGAGCCCGGCGGCCAAGATCTGTCTCGTCTACGCCGGGTGGTACGCGCAGAGGTACAGGCGGGCCACGGCCGAAGCCGCCGGCCTCCTGGCCCCGCCCGGCACCTCTGCCGGGGACGCGGATAGCGCAGAGTCCGAGGCTGCACGCCGCGAGGCGGCGGAGGCCGAACTCTGGGAGTCGGTGTGGGACTCCGTTTCCGGTTTCTCGCAGAGCGCCGCCCGCTACGTCCTGATCGCCGAACGCATGCCGGACAGCGCGTCCGTGGCCGCGCTGGGCCGTATCCCCTGGTCGCTGATCGTGGACATGGACCCCCGCTCCGACCACGACGGGCTGTACCACCGGGCGGGGCCGGTCCTCGAAGCCCAGCGGGCCGTCCATCTCTTCACTCGCGAGCAGCTGCCGACCGACTACGGCAGGGGCACGGCCTGGAATCTCGCCGTCGGATCCGTGCGGCGCAAGGAGCAGCCCGACGAACTGCGCACTTGGGTCTACAAACGCCTCAACCCGCTGAGGCAGTTGGTGTCCTCCTTCCAGCAGTCCGTCGGGGACGCCCCGGTCCGTGTGCTTGTCCTCGAAGGTGACGGATCACGTGGTTTCGGGACCGAGCGAGAGCGCCTGCTGCTCGTGATCGACGCCGTGGACGAGGCGCTTCAGGGAAAGGGAACCTTTCTGCACCTGGGGCCGACCAAGCCTGCTGTCGCCGCGGAACTGAGCACGGTGCCCCTGCGGCTGTCGGCACTGCTCGACCGGCTCGCAGAAACGCTCGGCACCACTCCCGACGAGGTGGACTACACCGTCCCGGCCGCTGACCGGGGGACAGCCGCCCTGGCTCCCGAGACCATGCAGAAACTGTGGGAGCACCTGGTTGTCCTGCACGACGGGATCGAGTTGACCGTCCCGCCCGCGGAAGGCCGGCACAACGACGAGTTCTGGCGCGGCGGACTGATCAGCTGGGCCGATCTCGACCAGCGCCGTGACCTGCCGCGCACGATCGCACCGAGCCTGGCGACGACGTTGCGCGACAGCCTGGAGGAGCACCGGACCCGCACCGTCCTGCTGGAACACAAGCCCGGCACCGGCGGTACGACCCTGGCGCTGCGTGCGGCGTGGGACCTGCACCACGAGTATCCGGTGGCGGTGCTGCCGCACGGCGTCGTCGTCGACCGTGCCCGCGTTCCTCTCATCGCGGACCGACTCAATCTGCTGTACCGGAGGACGCAGAAGCCGGTTCTTCTGGTCGCGGAGTCCGGAGACCTCAGCGAGTCCGACCGCGAAGCGCTCTACCAGGAGCTCGGCAAGCGCGGCACGCACACGACAGTGCTCTACGTCCGGCGTGGGGTCAGCGGCTCCGGAAGCAGCGCCCTCGTGGTGGACGAGCACCTGAACGCGACGGAGACCGCGGACTTCGAGCGGCGTTACAGCGAGCTCGTCGACGAACGGGCCCGGATCAGCGAGCTGAAACGGCTCTCGCGCAAGTCCTACAAGCAGTACCGGACGCCCTTCTTCTACGGTCTGATCACATTCGAGCGGAAATTCACCAAGCTCTCGGACTACGTCAGCAGCCATCTGGAACGGGTCAAGGGCCGGGCCGCCGAGGTGATGAAGTACCTGGCGCTGGTGACCGTGTACTCCAACACCGGGCTCCAGTCGGAGCTGGTCCACAGGCTGATGCGCCTGGCCTCCCCCTCCGCCGGTCTCGAACTCGCCGACGTACTGGGACCTGGCGCGGCCCGGCTCGTCGTGGTCCGCTCAGGTCGGGTCCGCCTCCAGCACCAGCTCATCGCCGAGCAGGCCCTCGCCTGTCTCTACGACGACGAACAGTGGCAGTACCACCTGAAAGACCTCGCGATCGACTTCATCGAGGCTCTCACCCACACCACCGACGTGTCCTCCGACCCCGTCCGGGTACTGCTCCAACAGATGTTCGTCATCCGGCAGAGCGGCACGGTGGACAGCGCGGACGACGATGAGCGCGGCGACTTCTCCCCCCTCGTCGAGCGTCTCGGCGTAGACGCGGCGCACGAGGTGCTGCGCGCGCTGACCCACCACATGCCGAAGGAACCGCACTTCTGGAACCACCTCGGGCGGCACCAGATGTACCGGCTGGAACGGGACCTCGACAAGGCGGAGGAGTACGTCTCCCACGCGGTCTCCCTGGCCGAGGACGACTTCATCCATCACCACACCCTCGGGCTCACCCGGCGGGCGATCCTCAGGCAGGAGCTGACACGGAAGAAGTCCCGCGGGGTCACGGCGGTCATGGGAGTCATCGATGAGTACTTCGAGTGGACGGTCGACTGCTTCGAGACGTCCCGACGGCTCAATCCCGAGAACCTGTACGCGTACATCACACACGTACAGACCATCATCACCGCCGCCAGGACGCTGAAGGCCGCCGCGCGCGTGAACTCCGTCGCGCAACTGGACTCCCGCGCCGGTGACTGGGTGGCCGAACAGATCGGCGAGGCCAACGCGCTCCTCCACGAGGCGACCAGGGTCCGCGGCACTCTTGACGACCAGGACAGGTTCGTCGTGGAGTGCCGCACCGGCATCGACCAGCTGTACGACGACCTCGACGCAGTGGTCGAGACGTGGGAGGTCGCCAGTACCGGACGCCGGAGCAACCCCATGGTGCAGAGGGCCCTCGCGCAGGCGTACTACGTCAGGGCGGGTCGCCGATGGCGCAGTCTGAGTGCGCCCGAGCTTCGCCGCATCGTGGAACTGGCCCGGCGCAACCTCTCCCGCCACGACGGCCGGGCGGAGGACTACCGGTTGTGGTTCGAGGCGTTCAAGGAGCTGCCCGAGTTCGACGCGGACCAAGCCCTGTCGCTGCTCGACGGGTGGCTGGACCGCCTGTCGGCCTGGCGCGGCCACTA
Organism: Streptomyces sp. NPDC088157; assembly: GCF_044741545.1. Classification (NCBI taxonomy): domain Bacteria; kingdom Bacillati; phylum Actinomycetota; class Actinomycetes; order Kitasatosporales; family Streptomycetaceae; genus Streptomyces; species Streptomyces sp. NPDC088157. The sequence continues at coordinate 510,742 of NZ_JBIUSU010000005.1, read as the reverse complement.
CTACCGCTATTGCCTGCTGTTCCACCTGTGGTTCAAGGGACTCAGCGATGACACCGCCGAGTTCCGCGAGGCTCAGCGGATCAGCCGGGAGCTGGTGTCCGGCCGCCCCAAGCAGTCCTATCTGTGGTTCGCCAAGGCACCCGGCGGATACACACTGATCGCGGACAGTGACCTCGGCGAGTGGGACCGCAAGAAGAACTTCTGGAAGAACACCGAACCACTACGACGCGTCAACGGCCAGATCGACGTGATGCATAGTCTCTGGTCGGGTCTCATCCGACTGGACGGTTCGGTCACTGCATTCTTCGTGCCGAAGCAGGGGGACTTCCTGCCGGACAGCGACGAGGAGCAGGAGGTCAACTTCTACCTGGGGATGAGCCCGGACGGCTTGCAGGCATGGGAGGCCAGACCCGGGCATCTGCCGGACGCCGTCTCGGCACGCAGCGCGGTCGAAACGGAGCTGCCCCGCCTGGTCCCGGCGGAGCCCGACCGGGAGACGATCGTCGTGTCGTCCACGGTCCTGGCCGCACGAGCCGAGGAGATCCGGGACGAGCAGCAGATCGAGTTCCTGCTGTCGCTGCTGCTCGCCTGGCAGGAGGTCGGGCAGACGCCCCGGCTGTCAGCGCTCACGGAGCGACTGCGGGCCCTTTACCGGCATGACGTCGATATCGAGGCACTCCTCGACCGGACCGGCCGGATCCGCTACGTAGGCGGCGACGACCCGGAGGTACTCCTGGACGACGCCCCCCGTCGGCCGGGAGCGCACCAGAGCACGGAAGTCGCGCCGCCGCGTTCCCCTCTCCGATCCGGGCGGAGGGTCCTGGGCCAGGTCGTGCGGGTGCAGGAATCCACTCGCACCTGGATGGTTGCGCACTCCGGCGGTCTGCTGGCCAGGGTTCGGCCGGAGGACGTCCCGGAGCCAGACGCGACAACACCCCGGCACGGCCAACTCATATGGCTTGAGCCGGAGCTGGACCGGCGCGGGCAGAACGCCGCCCGGGACGTGCAACTGCTGCCGCTGGACTCCACCCTCGTCGACGACGAACTCGTCCCGGGCGATCAGCTGAGGGAACGGCTGGAAGGCCACCTGCGCGACCAGATGGACGCCTGGACGAGCCAGGGCAGCGAGAGGGTGTCCGAGACCGAGGTGGTCGAGTGGCTCGAGGAGCAGTTCGTAGGAGCGATACCCCTTGCCGAGCGGTTGGGCATCGGACACCTGTCCAGCCTGTGGGGTGAGTTGGACTGGTTGCGCTGCAGGACGGGTGACGGAGGCCGCTTCCTGTCCCTGGAGTCGCGGGCCGTGTTCGGCCGACTGGGCTTCGACGGGCAGCCCGACGGGGAGGCTCGGGCTCGCCCCAGGACGCCGTCGGCCTCGTTCGGCGCTGCCCTGGCCGAGGCGGTCGACCACCTTCGCGAACAGCACGGCACGGACCCGGAGTTCCCGATGGTCACGAAGCGGCTGCGGCACACGCTCGGGCGGAAGAAGTACTACAAGGTGGTCGGACCGGACGGCGGCCGCTCGCTGCACGAACGCATCCTCGCGGAGCCGGGGTGGGAGGTGGTGGACAGGCCGGGCCGGCCGGGACGTATCCGCCGCACGCCGGAACGCGTGGATCGAGGTGCCGCATCGTCCGACGAGGCCCTGCTCGAAGCCGTCGTGCGTGACATGCGCGCCAAGGAGAGCGGGCCCTATCTTTCCGATCTCGGCGAAGCTCTGCGGGCACGGCTCGCTGAGGACTACCCGTCCGTCGTGGGCAGATCACTTACCGCGTGGGTGAACAGCCAGCCGGGCTGGGAGGCGTACGAGGTACGCCCAGGGCACCGCGTGGCGCGACGCCGGAACGAGGAATCGGGCAATCCGGACCAGCTCTCGTCCGCTTCGGCATCCCTGTCGCAGGTACCCGTCGTGGAGCCTGCGGACATTGCCGCTGATCTTGCCGCCGCGATCGACTCCCTGGTTGCTGAGGGCAGGGAGGCCGCGGTCGTGAACGTCGGCCATCGACTCGTCGAGCGCTGGGGGGTGGAGACCTACCGCGCAGTCGTCGGTCGGCCGGGACTGCGGCGGCTGGCCCAGAAGTACGGATACGAGGCGGTTGAGATCGGACCTGGCATGTGGAGCCTGCGCAGGATCGGCGAGGACGAGGCAGGCGGGAGCACGCCCGGAGGTGAGGCGTGACCGATGAGTGGCGGACGACGACCGCCGTTCTGCTGGAACGCCTGGCGGACCAGCAAGGGATCAGGCCCGTGACCGTGGAGGATCTCGGCCTCCTGGCCGGGCTCACCTCAACCGAGGCGAGTACTTCTGTGCCCGTGGTGCTGGCGCTCGCGGGCGCGTTCGGCGTGCTGCGCGAGGAGAGCACGCCGGACGGCGCCGCGGCCACCGCTGTGATCAGCCCCCAAGCGGCTTATTTTCTGCGATGTCTGGCTGCCTACGTGCGCTCCGGACACACGGTCCTCGACAACTGGGAGCGGGCTGGGACCGACACCGGGCCGTTCACGGCCGGCCAAGTGCTAGCCGGCCCGCAGTTCCTTCACCTGGCCGAGACGCACCGGCTGGCACTGGATCCCGCCGCGCCGCCGCTGCGCCAGGTGGACGTCGTCCAGGTGCTGGTCAAGTCCCGGCTGAGGCGTCGTGGCAGCCGGGCCAGGTATCTCCTCCAGTACGACGAGCGGGCCCGTCAGTACCAGTTGCCGGGAGGCCACGCCCGGGCTTCCGACACGGACGCGCGAGCGACCGCCGTCCGGGAATTGGAGGAGGAGCTGGACGGCTACGCCCACCGGTCCGACCGGGACGTCCTCACTGAACTCGGCGTGGTGGAGGCGGTTCAGCCGTCGCGTACCCACGGCGCCCTCACCGGGTACCGCATGACCTTCTTCCTGCTGAAGACCGACACGGACCGGCTGCGACCAGGGCCTGGGGCGCGCTGGGTCGACGAGGGCGACTTGCTCGATCCCGACTTCCGTATCGGCCGTGCTTCGCTCAACGTGACTGCCCTCTCGCGCCTGGAGGCCATGCTCCCAGGCGGCTTGCGCGGCCTGCCGTGGAGCCTCCCGGACCCCCCGCTTCGAGGGCTCGGTGCGGTGATCAATGACCATCCCTGGGAGGTGGCGGGACTCGTGATCGGCGTTGTCGGACTGGTCGCGTCACTGGTGCCGTTCTTCATGTGACACGGCCGCACAGTGTCGGTCCGCCGCTCCGGACGGCTACTCGGCCGCCCGCGGAAGCACGCCCCCTGTCCTGTGCCCGGGAGCGAAGGATGACTTTGCGGGGCGGGCGCTCGGCTGGGGGTGGGGCGTCGGGCCAGTGGCCTCTGACTTGCGACGTGTCTGCCGCTACGTGGTTTCCGGGCTGGTTGCAGCTGGTTGCAGGAGACCGGGAGGCTCAGTCAGGATGCGGCCGATCCCGGGGCGTCCGCGGGTGTGACGAAAGGAGTTCGGCCCGGACGGTCTCGCGCGGGCTGGGGCGGGGACTGGAAGTCAGGGTCGGGAGTCGGGAAGACAACGCCGCCGGTGCCCGTCAGGTGTCGTACGTGCCGTCCCAGGGTTCGGCGAAGGCCAGGCGGTCCGGGTAGAGCTCCGCCCAGGTGTCCGGTTCGCCGTCGTCGTCCTTCTCCTCCCGGATCACCAGGCCGAACAGGACGCCCTCGTACGTGAGGTGGAAGGGGCGGACCGCGATGTCCGTGTAGGAGCGGCGGGGCAGGCTGCGCAGGAGGGTGGCGAGGCGGACGCGGGCCCGGGTGAGTACCGAGTCGTCGCCGTGCGGGTCGCGCTGCTGCTCGGCCCAGGTGCCGGCACACCAGATGTCCGAGTCGCGGTAGTGGCCGTCCGCGTCGAAGGTGTGCAGCACGGTGTAGAGGCGTTTGTGCTCTTCCCAGCCGTCGTCGAGACGGAACCCTTCCGGGAAGGCGTACGTGACCGACGCGAGGAACTGGCCGTCCGCGTACCGCCCGATGGACTCGGTGCGGTGCTTCGGCTCGTAGGCGATCGGAATGACGTTGGGGACTGCCATGGCGGAAACCATACGGCTTGGCGGGAACACACCGGAGGCGGGGAGACTTCTACGGGGCTACGGCTGCTTCTTCCGGCCGGGGTCCTGATCTTCCGACCGGGGTCCGGGAAACGGTTCGTTCCCGGACCCCCTCGTCAGTCACCGCGCAGCGGCGTTCGTCCCGCGCGCTACGCGGTCGGCTTCTCCTCCAGGCGAGGGAAGAGAACCGCTCCCTTGGTGACCGTGGTACCGGCCGGGAGGGTGCCCCAGGTTCCGGCTTCCTGGACCCGCTGGTCCGCGAGAGCACCCAGGACCGCCTCGGCGCCCAGCGAGTCCCACAGCTTCTGGGAGGTCTCGGGCATGACGGGGTTCAGCAGTACGGCGACGGCACGGAGGGACTCCGCGGCGGTGTAGAGGATGGTCGCGAGGCGAGCCCGGCCCTCGGCCGAGTCGTCCTTCGCGACCTTCCACGGCTCCTGCTCCGTGATGTAGCCGTTGACCTGCTTGACGAAGTCGAACACGGCCAGGATGCCGCCCTGGAAGTCCAGCTCCTCGCCGATCTTCCGGTCGGCCACCGCCACCGCGTTCGCCAGACCGTCGTGCAGCGCCTTCTCGGCCTCACTGTCGGCGGTGGCCCCGGGCAGGACGCCGTCGAAGTACTTGCCGACCATCGCGGCCACGCGGGAGGCGAGGTTGCCGTAGTCGTTCGCCAGCTCGCTCGTGTAGCGGGCGGAGAAGTCCTCCCACGAGAACGAGCCGTCCTGGCCGAAGGCGATGGCGCGCAGGAAGTACCAGCGGTACGCGTCCACGCCGAAGTGCGAGGTCAGGTCCTGCGGCTTGATGCCGGTCAGGTTCGACTTCGACATCTTCTCGCCGCCGACCATCAGCCAGCCGTTCGCGGCGATCTTCCCGGGCAGCGGGAGGCCCTGCGCCATCAGCATGGCGGGCCAGATCACCGCGTGGAAGCGGAGGATGTCCTTGCCGACCAGGTGGACGTCGGCCGGGAAGGTGGCCTCGAACTTCTCCTGGTTCTCGTTGTAACCGACCGCCGTGGCGTAGTTCAGCAGCGCGTCGACCCACACGTAGATCACGTGCTTCTGGTCCCACGGGATCGGGATGCCCCAGTCGAAGGTGGAACGCGAGATGGAGAGGTCCTGAAGGCCCTGACGGACGAAATTCACGACCTCGTTGCGCGCGGACTCGGGCTGGATGAAGCCGGGGTTGGCCTCGTAGAGGGCGAGGAGCTTGTCGCCGTACTCGCTCAGCTTGAAGAAGTAGTTTTCCTCGCTGAGGATCTCCACGGGCTTCTTGTGGATCGGGCACAGCTTCTGACCTGCGAAGTCACCCTCGCCGTCGAGCAGCTCGCCCGGGAGCTTGTACTCCTCGCACCCGACGCAGTACGGGCCCTCGTAGCCGCCCTTGTAGATCTCGCCCTTGTCGTACAGGTCCTGCACGAACTCCTGGACGCGGTCGGTGTGCCGCTGCTGCGTGGTGCGGATGAAGTCGTCGTTCGCGATCTCGAGGTGCTCCCAGAGGGGGCGCCAGGCCTCGTCGACGAGCTTGTCGGCCCACTGCTGAGGGCTGACGCCGTTCGCCTCCGCGGTGCGCATGATCTTCTGACCGTGCTCGTCCGTGCCGGTGAGGTACCACACCTTCTCGCCGCGCTGGCGGTGCCAGCGGGTGAGCACGTCGCCTGCGACGGTCGTATAGGCGTGGCCCAGGTGAGGAGCGTCGTTGACGTAGTAAATGGGGGTGGAGACGTAGAACGCCTTGCCACCCTGCTTCTCGGATCCAGTGGCCGCCATGCCCGAAATCCTACTGGCCCCGCGAAGATCCACTCACATGCGTTTCGGGGGGTGGACGAGGCGGACGAGTGGTCCGCTCCGTCCACCCCCCGGTGGACGCCGGCGGGGCCTACGGGCGCCAGTTCGCCAGGATGCCCTCGTAGAGCTCCGTGTCCGTGAGCTCGCGCGGGGTCTCGCCCGCGAGGAAGTGGGACGTGTTGGCCAGCTTCAGCTTGCGGAGGTAGTCGAAGGCCTTGTTCTCCGGGTCGCCGAAAGCGACGAAGGCGAAGAAGACGTCGGGGTGGTTCTTCGCCGCGTCGGTGAGGGACTGCGTGGCCGGGGTCTTCGCGTCCGGGGCGCCGTCCGTCTGGAAGATCACCAGGGCGGGGTTGCCGGAGGCTTCCTTCCGGTGGTGCGTGAGGACGTCCTCCACGGCCACGTGGTAGCTCGTGCGGCCCATGCGGCCGAGGCCCGCGTGGAGCTCGTCGATCTTGTTCTCGTGGTCGGCCGGAGTGAGTTCGCCGGTGCCGTCCACCTCTGTGGAGAAGAACGTGACGTGGACCTTCGTGTCCTTCGGGTCCAGGTGGGCGGCGAGGGCGAGGGTCTGCTCGGCGAGAGCCTGGGCGGAGCCGTCCTTGTAGTACGGGCGCATGCTCGCGGAGCGGTCCAGCACGAGGTAGACACCGGCCCGGGTGCCGGTGAGGTTCGTGTTCGCGAGGACGGTGGCTGCTGCCTGGTAGGCGGTGGCGAGACCGGCCGGCAGGGCGGGAGCGGGCACCTCGGCGACCGCGACGGGTTCGGGCGCGACCTCCGGCTCCGAGGGGGCCTCGGCCACCGGCTCGGCCGCGGCTGCGACCGGCTCGGGCGCGGGCTCCTCTACCGGGACGGCCTCGGCGACCGGCTCCGACGCGGGCTCCTCGACCGGTGCCTCAGGCTCGGTCTTGGCCTCGGGCTCAGCCTTGGCGTCAGCCTTCGGCTCCGCCGGCTCTTCCGTCGCGACCGGCTCGGGCTCCGCTTCCGTGACGGCTTCGGCGGCCGTTTCCGGGGCGGGCTCCTCGGCTGCGGCTTCCTCCTCGGGCTCCTCGACCTTGGCCTCGGGCTCCTCGACCTTCGCCTCGGGCTCAGCCTCGGTCTTGGCCTCAGCCTCGACCGTGGCCTCGGGCTCAGTCTTCGGCTCCGCCGACTCTTCTGCCGGTTCCTCGGCCGCGACCGGCTCGGGCGTGACCGGCCCGGGCGTGACGTCGGGGGCGGTCTCGGCGACCGGCTCCGACGCGGGCTCCTCGACCTCGGCCTCAACCGGTGCCTCGGCTTCAACCGGTGCCTCGGCCTCGGTCCTGACCTCGGCCGTGGCCTCGGTCTCGGCCTTCGGCTCCGCCGGCTCCTCGGCCGCGACCGGCTCGGGCTCCGCTTCCGTGACGGCTTCGGCGGCCGTTTCCGGGGCGGGCTCCGCCTCGGCGGTCGGCTCCCCGGCTACGGGCTCTGCCTCCGCTTCGGTCCTGGCCTCGGCCTCGGCGACCGGGACCGGCTCCGACGCGGGCTCCTCGACCGGTGCCTCGGCCTCGACGACCGGGACCGGGGCCTCGGCCACGGGCTTCGCCTTGGCCCTGGCCCTGGTTTTCGGCTTCGGCTTCGCCTCGGGTGCTGCCTCCGGCTTCGCTTCGGGCTCTGCCTTTGCCGCAGGTGCGGGGGTGGGGAGGTCCTCCGTCGACTGGCTCGGCTTGGGGACCGTGACGTTGTCGAAGGCTGCTGAGACGAGGTCGTGCTCGTCCTCGGAAGCCGGGCGGGGTTCCGGGACCTGGGCCGTCGGGGTAGGCCTCGGGGTGGGTTCGGGGGAGGGGGACGGGACCGTCGGTTCCGGCGCCGGCTTCGGCGTCGGGGTGGCTGCCGACGTGGGGTCGGCCCCGTTCGACTGCTGGTCCCGCTCCTCAGAAGCGGTCTGTTCCTGCGAAGGAACCTGTTCCGCACCCTCTGCCTCGGCGGCCCGCTCTTTGCGTGACCGTCCGAACGCGTTCCGCAGGAGAGTGAGAATGCCCATGTGCGCAACCCTTCGCGTGAGTTGAAGCCCGTAATCCCTGGCCAGGACGGACACGTAAGGTTAGCGGCCCCGAGTGGCGATCTTGGGCAGGGGTGAGTGTAAGGAATCCAGGTGTGTCAATACCGCCTCGGCACCCCCTCCGCGCAAGTCCAACACCCTTGTGGCAGCCGGGGCTTCACTCTCCGTTCATCCCGCCGCAGCGCTTCCGCACGTATGTGCCCCTGGCGTCAAGAAAACACCAAGGGCATGCAAGGGGAGATTAAAGGTGCGCAAGCTTCTGCCGTTGATCGGAACGCCGTCCCGGTCCCATCCCGGCGGACGCTCCGCCATGACCTGTCGTTTCCGGTGTGGGGACGCCTGCTTCCACGAGGTTCCCAACACCAGCGACAACGCGTACGTGGGTGAGGTCATCGCGGGGGCCATCGGCCGCCGCGCGATGGTGTGAGCCGCAGCGGTCGTCACCGTCGCGGCAGCCGCCGGGACCGCCGGTGTGGCCGGAGCGCTGCCCGCGGCGGCCGCGCCCGCCGACCCGTCCGGAAAGTCCTCGGGGGATTCCGGGAAAACCTCCGGGAAGCCGTCCGCCAAGGCAGCCCGCGGGCTGCGGTACAGCTCCGTCGCTCCCAACACCGCCGACGCCGTCACCGTCCCGGACGGGTACGGGCAGTCGTCTTCACCCGTCTCGCCGGTGACAAGGCCGGCGCGACGAAGATGGACCGGCCCGAGGACATCCAGCCCTCGCCCGTCACCGGCGAGGTGTACGTCGCCCTCACCAACAACACCAATCGCGGTGTGGGCGCGAACGCCGAGGCCGACGAGGCCAACCCGCGCAACGCCAACAAGCACGGGCACATCCTGGAGCTGACCGAGAGGCGCAGTCGTCCCGAGAGCACCTCGTTCGCCTGGTCGCTGTTCCTCGTCGCCGGTGACCCCGACGACCCCGCGACCTACTTCGCGGGCTTCCCGAAGGACGACGTCAGTCCGATCTCCTGCCCGGACAACGTGGCCTTCGACCCGCACGGCAACCTGTGGATCTCCACCGACGGCGGCCAACTCGGCTCGCACGACAGCCTGTTCGGCGTCGCGACGCGCGGCTCGCGGCGCGGTGAGCTGAAGCAGTTCCTGACGGTGCCGACCGGGGCGGAGACCTGCGGTCCAATTGTCCAGGACCGACGGGTGCTGGTCGCCGTGCAGCACCCGGGCGAGGTCGACGGGGCGACGGTGGACAAGCCGGCGAGCACCTGGCCGGACGGTCCGGGGAAGATCGTCCGCCCGGCCGTCGTGGCCGTGTGGCGGAAGGACGGCGAGGACATCGACGTATGGCCGCCTCGCCGAGGGGCCCGGTCCTGGCCGCCGGAGAGCCCGGCCTGATCCGAACGAGAGGCACTAGCCGCCGGTGTGCGGTGAGGTGATCACCCTCGCCGCCGCGACCTCCTGGCGCAGGGGCTCCAGGACGCTGTCGGGTGGTCCGGTCAGGTCGGTGCGGACGGGGTACAGCACGTCCGTGTCGCGCAGGCCGTCGGCCAGCTCACGCAGTTGCAGCGTGACATGACCGACCTCCCGCCCCGACGGCGGTTCGGCTCCGTGTTTCACCCGGACCCGGGCCGCCGTCGTCGCGTCCACGATGCGTTCCACCGCGACGACCAGCGGCCACCAGGCGGCGGCCCGGCGTCCGGTGGGCGGGGGCTCGGTCAGGGCGCGCTGGAACTCCGTACGGATGACGGACAGGTCGCGGTAGAGGCGGCGGCGCATCCGGGCGCGCTCGGCGGGGTCGACGTCCGGACCGAAGGCCGATTCGACGTAGCGGGCGGTGTCCGCGACGGCGTCCGCCAGCCGGTCGCCGACCCTGGTGTGCCAGCTCTCCGGCCACAGCAGGTAGCCCGCCACGAGCGCGATGCCGCACCCGATCAGCGAGTCCACCAGGCGGGGCAGCAGGAGCGCGGTGCCCTGGTGGTTCAGGACGTCCGACAGCAGCAGGATCACCGGGGTGATCGCCGCGGTCTGGTAGCCGTACCCGCGGGGTGTCAGGGCCGGGATCAGCGGGGCCAGCAGCAGCATCACCGGTACGTCCCAGTATCCGCGCGGCACCTGGGACAGCACCGCCGCCGCGACGACCAGCCCGGCCACCGTGCCCAGCGCCCGCAGCAGTGCCCGTGAGAACACCGAGCCGAAGTCGGGCTTCATCACGAAGGTGATGGTCAGGGCCACCCAGTAGGAGCGCGGCACCGGGACGATCGAGACCAGGACCTGGGCGAGACCGATGCACAGGGCCAGCCGCAGGCCGTAGCGCCAGGACGCGGCGGAGAGGGCGACGTCACGGGCGGCGCGGGCGGCGCGCACCCGCAGGCCGGCCGGACGGCCGAGCCGGTCGTCGACGCCCCGGGGATCGGGGTCGGAGGCGGCGACCACCTCGGCGGCGTGCCGCAGGGCGTGGTCGACGGCGCGCGCGGTCTCGGAGCCGGGGTCGGGCAGCCGGAGCCCGATCGGTCCGGTGAAGCCGGTCTCCACCGCCCGCGCGAGGTGGACTACGGCCTCGGGGACCTCCGCCGGGAGCGGGCGGCCGTTCAGATGGGCCGCGGGGGCCGCCTCCACCACCGGGGTGATGGCGTTCAACTCGGCTATGAGGCGCGTCAGTTCGGCGCTGCGGCCGTGGTAACCGGTGCGGCGGGCGAGGACGAGGTCGTAGGACTGGTTCAGGGACTGGGTGACGGTGTGCCGGGCGGCCTCGTACTCGCCGGGGACCTCGCTGCCGCACGCGGCCAGCAGGTCGGCGACCGTGCGGTAGGTGGCGGCGACCGCCGTGCGTTCGGGCACCCCGGAGCGCAGCGGCCAGGCCAGCAGTGCGAGGAGGAGCACGAGGAGCCCGCCGCCGGTCATCAGGACCGGCGCCAGCCACCACTGACCGGGCATCGACAGCCCGGCCCCCACCACGGAGTTGAGCAGGAGCAGCAGCCCGGACACGGACGCCACGGCCCCGATCGTCGAGATCATCCCGGAGACCAGGGCCACGCCGGTGACGGTGGTCACCGCGAGCCACCCGTGCCCGTGGACGGCCGATCCCAGGGTGACGCCCACCGCCCCGAACAGCTGCGGGATCGCGATGTTCATGATCCGCATGCGGTAGGCGTCGGCGGTGTCGCCGATGACTCCGGACAGGGCGCCCATGGAGGCGAGCGCGCCGTACGCGGGCTGTCCCACGGCGAGGCCGATCAGCAGCGGCAGAGCCATGGCCAGCGCGGCGCGGGCGACGGCGGGCCGGTTGACGGCGGACCGCTGGGAGCGCAGGTTCCGGACCAGCCAGTCGGGAGGGGTGAGGCCGATGGGGAACTCGCGGGACATGCGCTCATTATGAGCACCGGGCCCCGGCCGCATGGGCGCAGGGCCCGGACCGTCGGCCCTGGTGGAGAGTGATGTCCACGACCAGCGCCCGGTGGTCGGTGCCGTCCAGGTGGAGGAAACGGGCGGCGCTCGCCGAGAAGTCCCGTGACACCAGCACATGGTCGATCTGGGCGCCGAGGACGGGCGCGGTGCTGCTGGGCCAGCTCGGCTCGCGGTCGTGACCGGCGAGCCGGGCCGCGTCGCGCAGTCCGGTGTCGAGGACGCGGCGGAAGGCGGCATGGTCCTGGGAGGCGTTGAAGTCCCCGGCGAGGACGAGCGGGCCGTCGTCGTACCGGGCGGCGAAGTCCCGCAGCCGCCCCAGCTCCCGCTTCCACAGGGACACCTGGCGGGGCAGCGGGGGCTTGGGGTGCGCCAGCTGGAGCCGTACGGCGTGTCCGCCGACGTCGGCCACCGCGCCCGGCATGCCCATGCTGCCGGGCACGCCCGCGGCGGCCGTCAACGGGAACCGGCTGAGGATGACGGACCCGACGGAGCTGTCGCCCGCGACTGCCTGCCGGTGCGGATACGCGCTCCCGAGCCGCTTCTCCACCGCCGCCTGGCAGCTGTACTCGCACTCCTCCACGAACACGATGTCCGGCTTCTCGCGCCGGACCACCGGGATCAGGGCGTCGGTCGCCCACCCGAACTCCACGTTCGACGTCAGCACCCGCAGCCGCGCGAGCACCGGCCCGGCCGGCCGGCCGCCCGTTCCGTAGGGCTCGACGAACCAGGCGAGCAGCCCGAGCAGGACCGTCCCCCACACCAGCCCGGTCCACCACCGGGCGAGCAGCGAGACGAGGACCCCGGCCCCGGCGGGCACCAACAGCCACGGCAGGAAGGCGAGCAGTTGCGGTACGGGGGTGACGGCATCGGTGTCGGCGACGCGGCACCCGACGACCACGCTCACCCCGGCCAGCAGCAGCCCGGCGCACCAGGCGCCGAGGAGCCGTCCTCGCATCGACCTCATCCCGCCGAAGGCTACGCCCCGGTCTTCGCCAGGAATTCCGCCAACGCCCGGTTGAACTCGGACGCCCGCTCCAGGTTCGGCAGGTGGGCCGCGCCCTCGACGATCCGCAGCTCGGAGTGCGGGAGCGCCGCGTGCATCGCCTCCGCGTCCGACACCGGGGTGTACTCGTCGTCCTCGCCGACGACGACCAGGGCGGGGACGGTGACGCGGGTCAGCAGGGGCCGGTAGTCGGGGCGTTCGGCCCGGCCGCGCAGGGCGGCCGCCGCGCCCTCGGGAGGCGTCGACGTCATCATGCGGTGGACGTGGCGCTTGACCTCGGGGGCCGCGTACGGGGCGACCATCTTCTCCAGGACCTCGTCGGCGTAGCCCCGCATGCCCTCCGCCAGCAGCCGGTCGGCCATCTCGTTGCGCGCCAGTCGCCCGCCGGGGGTCTCCGGCGCCGGGAAGGTGTCGGCGAGGACCAGGCCCCGGACGCGGTCGGGGAACCGCCAGTAGATGTCCATCGCGATCTGGCCGCCCATCGACAGCCCGGCCAGCACGAAGTCCTCCACCTTCAGTTCGTCCAAAAGCGCGGCGATGTCCTGGGTGAAGTCGGACAGCAGCGTGATGCCGGGGACCACCGGGGACGCGCCGTAGCCGCGCAGGTCGGGGGCGATGACCCGGCGGGTGGTGGAGAACGCCTCGATCTGCGGGGCCCACATGGTGCGGTCGAAGGGGTGGCCGTGGACGAGGACGAGGGGGAGCGCCGGAGGCGTATCCGTGCCTTTGTCCTCGTATGCGAGGAAGGGTGCCATGTGATCGACAGTAGGGCGGGCCGACTTCTCGGTGCAATAAGATCTTTGCCCTCGGTGCAATCCCGACCGCAGACCGCAGACCGCAGACCGAAGGAAGACCGAAGACCGAAGGAAGACCGACGGAAGGTTCCCGGAGATCCCATGGCCGACTTCCGGCTCATCGCCGACCGCATCGCCGACGACATCGCCGCCGGGCGGCTCCGCCCCGGCCAACGGCTGCCCCCGCAAAGGTGGTTCGCGCGCCGGCACCGCATCGCGCCCTCGACGGCCGGGCGGGTGTACGGCGAACTCGTGCGGCGGGGACTGGTGGTGGGCGAGGTGGGCCGGGGGACCTTCGTGAGAGCCGCGCCGGCCGTCGGGCAGGGGCGGGCGCTCATCGAGACGGCCACCTCCGCGCCCGTCAACCTCGAGCTCAACTACCCTTCCGCCAAAGGACAGTCGGAGCTCCTCGCCACCTCCCTCGCGCCGCTGCTGCGGGCCGACGTACTGACGGAGGCGATGCGTCCGGGCGCCGCCGACGGGACCGCGGCCGCCCGCGAGAGCGCCGCCCGGCTGCTCGCCCTGCCGGGCTGGCGGCCGGACCCCGCGCAGATCCTGTTCACCGGCAACGCCCGCCAGGCCATCGCCGCCGCCCTCGCCTCCCTGGTCCGGCCGGGCGGCCGGCTCGGGGTGGAGGAGCTGACGTATCCGCTGGTCAAGGAGATCGCCGGACGGCTGGGAGTGGTTCTCGTGCCCCTCGCGGGCGATGCGGAGGGAGTGCGGCCGGACGCCCTCGCCGCCGCTCACCGCGCCGCCCCGCTCTCCGCGCTCTACCTCCAGCCGACGCTCCACAACCCGACGTCCTCGACCATGAGCGAGCCAAGGCGGCGCGAACTCGGGCGGCTGGTCGTCGAGTGGCGCCTGCCGGTCGTCGAGGACCGCGTCTGGGCCTTTCTGTGCCCGGACGCCACCGCGTTCGCCGCCCACGCCCCCGGGCTCACCCACGTCGTCGACGGTCTGTCCAAGCGGGTCGCGCCGGGGCTGACGGTCGGCTTTCTCGTCGTACCGGAGGAGCGGGTGGAGGCCGTGGGAGCCGCGGTGCGGTCCGGCGGGTGGAGTGCGGGACGGTTCGCGGTGGAGGCGGCCGTGCGGTGGACGGCGGACGGGGTGGTGCGACGGCTCGTCGAGGCGAAGCGGGCGGATGTCGCCCGGCGGCAGGCGATCCTCACCGAGCACCTCGTCGATCACCTCACCGAACACCACACCGAGGGCGTCGCCGAGCGGTTGGCCGGGCGGCTCGGCGGGGGCACCGTACGGACCGATCCGCGGGCCTACTTCGCCTGGTGGGAGCTGCCCGCGCCCTGGCGGGCGGACACCTTCACCGCCGCTGCCGCCGCGCACGGCATCGCCGTGACCCCGGGGACCGCCTTCGCCGTCGACCCGCACCGCACCCCGGACGCGGTCAGACTCGGACTCGCGTCGGCTCCGGAGGGGCAGTTGGCAAGGGCGTTGCGGACACTCGCCGGCGTCGCAGCAGCCGGACCGCCGGGGAGTGGGGCCGGGTGAGCCAGGCCGTTGCCGCCACGGTGAGGCCCAGTGCGAGCAGCAGCCAGGAGGCCGTGCGCAGGGTTGCGGTGAGCGCGTCGTACACCGCGCCCGCCGCCGGGCGATGAGCCGCGTCGGGGAGGTCGGAGAGGGTCAGACGGCGGGCGATCGCGACGGCGAGGCCCAGCAACGCGCCGCCCAGGGCCGTGCCGAGGGCGGTCGCAGTGACCGCCCGGCGGCGGCAGGCCGCCATGGCGATACCGGCCGCCGCGAACAGGACGGCTGCCAGGGGCAGCCAGAAACCGGCTACGTCGAGCACGTGGTAGCCCTTCCGGAGTACGGCCAGTTCCTCTGGCGGGAGGAGCGCGACACGCGTGTGACGCACCGGCAGATGGTCGGCGAACGGCACGTGGTCGGCGGTCAGTTGACGTTTCATCGGTGAGGTCACGGCCGCGAGGTCCACCATCACCGGATAGGAGTCGCGGTCGGCGCTCTCGTCGTTCAGCGCTCTCATCACGGCCGTGTGGGCCGCCTCGTTGCCCGCGTTCCAGGCCGTGCGGTAGGCGCGGGTCGCGGTGAACGAGCGGACCGCGTCCCGCAGGAAGAGCGGGTTCATCCCGGCCTCACGTGCCATTTCGTCACCCACCGCGTCGGCGACGGCGTCCCGTACGGCGGGGTCGGAGGCGAGCGGCGCCATCGTGGTGACGTAGCCGCGGGTGTCGGTGAGGCCGTACGCCGCCCAGGCCGCGAGCGTGCCGAACGGTACGAGCAGGCAGGACAGTGCGACGAGGACGGCCGAAGGGGCGGTCCGCAGGCTTCGGGACACCTCTCCAGGCAACGGGTTCGGGGCCGGGAGCGCGAGCCCGTCGCGGCCGTCCGGGTGGCGCGCCGACGACACCTTCCGGTGGAGGGTTCACCCGAACGGGTGTTTCCTGGTTCTGGGGAGAAGGAGGTCGATCATGCGCACCACTTTGGCCCTGCGGACCCTGGCCGCGGCCCTGCTCACCGGTGGCACCCTCGCCGGCGCGGCGCTGGGCACCACGGCGGCGGCGGCCCCGCCGACCAGCGGCGGCGACGGGAACGGTCCGATCCGGGGCACCGTCGTCTCCCGCACCGAGCTGAACGTGCGACAGGAACCCACCACCCACTCGCCCGTCGTCGCCGCGCTCGCGCCAGGCAGCCACGACCGTGTGCAGTGCAGGGTCAAGGGTCAGAGCGTGAACGGCAACCCGGACTGGTACTGGCTCTTCGACGCCCAGGGCTGGGCGAGCGCCGCCCTCGTGGACACCCACGGCGCGCGGGTCCCCGACTGCGCCGACCCGTGCCCGCGGTGGAAGAACGGGGACTGGACCAACTGGGACGACCCGTTCAGCAACAGCTCGTTCGGAGTCTCGGCCTCCGGCTCGTTCAGTTTCTCCGGCTCCTGGAGCTTCAGCGTCGGCGGAACGTCAGGGACCTCGTCGGACGACTGGGAGTGGATCCCGGTCGGACGGTGAGTGGAGGGATGAGGGAAGGCACGGGCCCCGGCGTACAACGCCGGGGCCCGTGTCGTGGGTGGGTTCGGTGGGCGGGTCAGCGGATGCGGTGTCCAGCCGCGTCCTCGTGCGTGTAGTAGCGGAAGAACAGCGTCGCGAAGACGGCTGCCGCGATCGCCAGGGCCATGCCCGCGGAGCGCAGGACGGCGGCGTCGGTCTGGCTGTACAGGAAGCCGAAGGCGCAGCCGGCGAACGCCGCCCACAGCAGGGCGTGCAGTTCGCGCCGCACGCGTGAGGCCAGGGCGTGGACGCCCAGGTAGAGCGCCGCGAACACGAACGCGCTCACGAAGCCCAGTAGGAGGTTCCAGCCGGTGATGGGGCCGCCGGAGCGGTTGTTGGCCGCAGCCCAGTAGCCGTAGACGAGCCCCAGACCCACGGCTGTCGTCCACTGCGCGGCCCGGTGGGTCCGTTCGCTGAAGACGTCGGGTGTTCGGGTACGCGCGGTCGTGGTCAGCATGCCCGGTTTGGGTGCCGCATGAGCCATGAGAGCACTCCTCTCTCCTCGCCCCCGCCTTCCAGGGCACACCTGGGCGGGGGCGGTGGCAAGTCGGGTGCACCGGGTTTGTGCGGCGGATCGCGCGCGGTGGGGGGTGGCGGATCCTGGGTTGCGGGGTGTGGCGGATCGTGGGTGGCCAGGGTGTGGCCGGATCGTGACGTGCGGCTGGTGCGGCCCGTACGGACCGGGACGCCGGGGCCGCAGCCCGACGAAGGCCCCGTACGGGGAGGTTTGCAGTCCTGAGGCTCCCCTTTGCAGCAGCAGCGGTTACGGTGCTGAGGTACGTGATCGACAGGGGAGGGGACGATGCGGGAGGGGACCATGCCCGGAACCGTGCTGCTGCTCGCGGCCTCGCCCATGGGCAAGGGGTGTCTGGTGGACGCGGCCTCCGTGCTCCCCGTGCTGGCCGCCGTGCCGCCTCCCGTGCTGGCCGGCACCGACACCGCGAACGTCGTCGAGCTCGCCGATCCGCTGGAACCGCAGGCCGTTCTGACCCGGGTGCGGGCCGCCGCGGTGACGCCCGGGCCGCTGACCCTGTTCGTCGCGGGGCAGCTGCAACTCGACCGGCGTCAGCGGCTGCCGCACCTGGCGCTCGCCCGTACGACGCCCGCGACCGTGCGGTACACGGCGTTCCCGTGGCACTGGTTCCGGGAGGAGCTGCGGCTGCGCGCGGCCGGGTCCACGACGGTGGTGCTCGATCTGCGCGCGGACCCGGAGACGTGGGACTGGCTGCGGGGGAACGCCCTGGACTGCGGGCCCGCGGTGTCCGTGTACGGGCGGGTCGCCCCGCCGCCGGGACGGCGGTCCGTCGCCGCGCCGTCGTACATGAGGGCGGTCGCGACGATACTGCGCAGCGGTGGCCGTCCGGCGGTCGAACGGCTGCACCAGGCGGCGCTGGCCCGGATCGCGAGGGAGGGGGAGGTGGGCGACCTGGTGTACTCCGCCTCGTCCGCCCCCCTCACTCCAGCCACGCCCGCCGCCGCCTCCGGCGTGCCCTCAGCCTCGGCCGTGTCCTCAGCTTCGACCGCGCCGGCAGCGGT
>NZ_JBIUSU010000005.1:0-493107 GCF_044741545.1 Streptomyces sp. NPDC088157 | reverse complement strand
GTTGGCCGTGCCTGCCGCCTGGGCCGTGCCCGTCGCCTCCGGCGTGCCAGCGGCTCCCGGCATATCGGTTGCCTCCGGCGTGCCCGCGGCTTCGGCTGTGCCTGCCGCCCCCGACGCGACCGCCGGTCCGGCCGTGCCCGCCGCCTCCGACATGCCCTCAGCTTCGACCGCGCCCGCAGCGTTGGCCGTGCCTGCCGCCTGGGCCGTGCCCGTCGCCTCCGGCGTGCCAGCGGCTCCCGGCATATCGGTTGCCTCCGGCGTGCCCGCGGCTTCGGCCATACCCGTCGCCTCCGGCGTGCCCGCGGCTTCGGACATACCCATCGCCTCCGGCGTGCCCGCGGTTTCGGCCATACCCCCCGCACCCAGCGTCCCCGCGGCTTCGGCTGTGCCCGCCGCCTCCGACGCGACCACCACCTCCAGCGTGCTCCACGCTTCGGCCGTGCCCGCAACCGTGGCCGTGCCCGCAACCGTGGCCGTGCCCTCGGTCTCGGCCGTGCCTGCAACCGTGGTCGTGCCCGCAACCTCGGTCGTGCCCGCAACCTCGGTCGTGCCCGCAACCTCGGCCGTGCCTGCAACCGGCTTCGGCGTCTCCGACACCCCCGGCGTCTCCGACACCCCCGGCGTTTCCGGTCCCCCCGGCGTTTCCGGCGCCTCAGGGGGGTCCCGCCCCCGGGTTCACGGGTCGGCGTCTTCCGGGCAGGGGGCGGTGGTCGCGGACGGATCGGGCAGGCGTGATCTCGAGTCTCATGCCGCCATCTCCACGGCCGTCCGGGCCGGGCGGCACGCCGACGCCGATGTGCTTGCCGCCGACTTGGAGCAGGCCGCCGCCGCCTCGTACGGGCCCGGGTCCGAGGAGGCGCTGCACTGGGGTGAGGTGCGGGCGGATCTGGCGATGTTCGCGGGGGACGCCGAGCGCAGTTGCCGTACCTGGATGGCGGTCGCCGTCGCGCGGCTGGCCGCCGGGCAGCCGGTCGACGCGCCCGCCGTGGAGGCGGCGGTCGACCGGGCGCACCACCAGTGGGGCCGGATCGCCGACGTGCCGCGGGCCCGTGCGCTGGGGCAGGCGATCGCGGAGTTGCGCGCCCGGGTGCCGGGCCGGCGTGAGGGCGCGCTGGACCACGTCCAGCAACAGTTGCGGCAGTTGCAGACGCAGGGGTGAGCCGCCTCCCCGGAGGGCGGCCGCTTCGCCGGCGGGGGCAGGGCCTAGTGGCGCTCCGCCATGTCGTGGCGGGCCGTCGGGGAGACCGGTGTGGTCTCCGTGTGTCCGGCCGGGCCCGCGTTGGCCGCCGTGATCAGTGCGGTGACGGCAAGGACCGCCGCGGCGACGGCTCTGGCATAGGGCGCCGAAGGGCGTGCGGAAGGGCGTGCGGATGTGCTTCCGGGCACGGCTACCTCGCAACGTCGGCAACTGCGATACTCACGTCAACCAACTGTTAAACGTGCTTAACTCGCCGTTTAACCTAGAGGCTGAGATAGTCCAACGGCAAGAGGCACAGGGGGAGTTGGGGGAGTCGGGCGTGGGAGAGCGGGACGAACCGGAGGTCGTGGGGCGCCGGGTGCAGCGGTTGCGTGTCGAACAGGGGCTGACACAGAGGCAGTTGGCCGAGCCGACCTACACCCCTGCCTATGTCTCCACGCTGGAGGCGGGCCGGGTGCGGCCCTCCGACGAGGCGCTCAAACACATCGCCGAGCGGCTCGGCGTCGACTTCGAGGAGCTCGCGACCGGCCGGCCCGCCCGCCTGGTCACCGATCTGCGCCTCCGCCTCACCGAGGCCCAGCGAGCGCTGGCCACCGGGGAGGCGGAGGAAGCGGCTCTCCAGTACACCGCGCTGCTCACCGAGGCCCGGGAGCACGGGCTCGACGAGGAGCAGGCCACCGCGCTGCTCGGCCTCGGGGAGTGCGGGATCGACACGGGCGACCTGGACACCGCCCTGCGCTGCTTCGAGCGCGCCGAGGCCTGTCTCGCGCACGCGCCGTTGCCCGCCCGCGTCCCCGCCTTGCGCGGCCGCGCCGTCGCCCACTATCTCGCCGGTGAACTCCGCTACGCCGTATACCTGCTGGAGTCGACCCTCGACGAGCTCAACCGGGGCGGGCTGCACGACCCCGACGCGCTGCTCCTCCTCTACGCCTCCGTCATCGGCCCGTACATGGACATGGGCGCCCACGCCCGCGCCGCGCAGGCCGCCGAGTTCGCCCTCGCTCTCGCGCCCCAGGTCGGCGACCCCGCGCTCGTCGCCCGGATGCACCGTTCCGTCGCGCGCACGCTCCTCGCCGAGGGCCGCCTCGCGGAGGCCGACGCCTCGCTGGCCAAGGCGTCCGAGCTCTACCGTCAGCTCCAGCTCCGTACCGAACTCGCCAACTGCCACTGGATGCGCGGCTACGTCTACGCCCAGAACGGCGAACTGGAGCGTGCCGAGGACGAGTTGAAGCAGGCCCAGGGCATGCTCTCGGCCCAGCGCGCCGCGCTCTACAGCAGCCAGGTCGCCGTCGAGCTGGCCGACGTCCTGCACCGGCGGGGCAAGTCGGAGGACGCCGCCGCGCTGCTGCACACCGTGCTCGGGGACCTGTCGCCCGAACGCGGTGCCGTGCACTCCGCGGGGGCGCACCGGCTGCTCGGGATCATCGCCGAGGACGCGCGGGACACGGAGGCGGCGGAGGAGCACTATGTGCGGGCGCTGAGTCTGCTGGAGCGGGCCGGGGCTGCGGGGGATCTCGCCGATCTGTGCCGGATGCTGGGGGATCTGCTGCGGCGTACGGGGCGGGTGGAGGCGGCGCTCGACGCGTATCGCACGGGGCTCGGGCACCGTACGGCGCCGGGGACCACGACGCTGGGGCCGGCGCCCGCGCAGCCGCCGCTGTAGTTTCTCGCCCCCGCCGCCCCTTCCCGTCCCATCCCTGGGGGCTGCCGCCCCCAGAGCCCCGCTTCGGCCCTGGACGGGCCTCGTCCTCAATCGCCGGACGGGCTGGAAGGGGGCACGGAATTCTCCGCTCGGCTCCTGCGGCGCCGGCCGCGAGGCCGCCCAGCGGGCCGCGCAGGGCGTCGGGTCCTTCCCGGCGCTCCCGGCGGGGAGCCCGGTCGAGCCGACCGGTGGCCGGGTGCAGCTCGCGCGCGATCCACGACAGCGGGTGTTCGCTGAAGGGCCGTACCGTCCGCCTGACCGGAGTCGTCACCCACGGTGACGACAGCACCTGGTACGTCACCCGCCTCCTCGCCACCCGCTGCGCCGCCGACGCCGCCATGGGCAAGGTCGAGATCCGGGACGCGGACGACGACGTCCTGCCCGCCGACACCTGGGTCACCGTCACCGGCACCTGGCGTCCGAAGGGCGCGCTCGGCTCCGACGCGGCCTGGCCGCCGGTCCTGGACGCGGTCACGCTCACGCGGGTGAAACAGCCCGCGGATCCGTACGAGAAGCCGTAGCCGAAGCCGGTTTCCCCGGTGGGCGCGGGGTACCCGGCCCATCACGAGGGGTGGCCGGCCCGTGGACGGAGGTGATGACCATGGGCCACCGGGAGCGGGACCGGGTCGCCGAAGTCATCGCCGAGGAGACGCGGGGCGCCGGTCCGCGGGAGGTGCCGCAGCGGTTGTGCGACGCCGTGATGAAGCTGCTGCCGGTGAGCGGCGCGAGCATGTCGCTGCGCGGCGACGGGATGCCGGTGCCGTTGAGCGCCAGCGGTGAGCGGGCCGCCCAGATGATGGAGATGGAGGTCACGCTGGGGGACGGGCCCTGTTTCGAGGCGGCCGAGACCGGTGCGATGGTCTCCGCCGCGGACCTGCTTTCGAACCGGGACGCCTGTCGCTGGCCGGTGTTCGCGCAGCAGGCGGCGTCCGTCGGGGTGCGGGCGGTGTACGCCATGCCGCTGGGCGACCGCGCGATGTGCGTGGGCATCCTCGATCTCTACCGGGACGTGCCCGGTGAGCTCGCCGCAGAGGAGGTCCGCACGGCGCGGGTGGTGGCCGAGGCCGTGACGGCGGCCCTGGTGGTGCTGCCGAGGGCGGAGCCGCACGACCCGGACGACGTCGGCCGCTGGCTCAGCCCGCTGGCCACCGAACACGACGAGGTGTACCAGGCCGTCGGGATGGTGATGGCCCAGCACGGCATCGCCGCGGACGAGGCGCTGTCCCTGCTGCGGGGCCACGCCTTCGCGCACAGCTGCACCGTCCTGGAACTGGCCCACGAGGTGGTCGCCCTGCGGCTGAGCTTCGACGACGAGCCGACCGTCTGAGCCGCCCCCGAACCCGCACGCACCCGCCGCGACACCCCCACCCGCGCCTCAGCCCTGCGTCTCGCACGCGCGTCTGAGTCCTGCGTCTCGCACGCGCGCCTGAGTCCTGCGTCTCGCATTGCGCGTCTGAGTCCTGCGTCTCGCACGCGCGCCTGAGCCCTGCGTCTCGCACCCGTCCCTCAGCCCCGTCCCTCAGCCTCGCGCCTCAGACCCGCACCTTCCCCTGCTGTCGGACGTCCGCCAGTCGCCGGACGCCGAGCTGTACGGCCGCCTGGGTCGCCGCGTTCGGTGCGTCGTTCAGGCCGCCGTTGGTGAGGACGAAGGCGTCCTCGCCGGCCCGGACGGCGGCGACGTCCAGGGTGAGGGCGGTCGGGTCGCCGCCGGGGTTCTCCTCGGCCGTGGCCCAGATCGTCAGGGTCACGCGCAGGCCCTGGCGGACGTCACCCACCTCCGGCAGCGGCAGCTCGGAGACCTGCACGTCCAGCACGGTGTCGCCGGTCGCCTCGGCCGCGAACCGGGCGCACTTCTGCGGCATCGTCCTCAGCCAGGCCAGCCTGCGGTCGACGTCGGCCGGACGGGCGCCGATCAGCTGGTAGCGCAGCTGGGCGCCGGCGTCCGGGTCGTCGAGTCCGACGACCGCGCGGGCGGGACCGCCGAGCAACTCCTCGGCGTAGAGGGCGTCGAGGAGTCGCCGGCAGTCGGGGGTCGAGGTGGTCGCCTTGAGAATCCCGTCCCGCCAGGTGGCGGCGCCCTGGGTCTTGGTCCAGGGCGCGCCGAGGTCGGTTTCGGTGATGAGAGCGGCGCGCGCCTGCGCCTCGGTGAGGACGGGGGAGGTGGTCGGCGCGGTGGGCCGGGCCGAGGACCGCGCGACGGTGGGGGTGGCCGGCGCGGCGGTCGGCGGGTGCTCGAGACCGAGGGTGGCGCAGCCGGTCGTGACGGTGGCGACAGCGGCGACCGCGACGAGGAGAAGCGTGGAGGCCGGGGAAGCGGTACGGGCCATCGGGGGTGCCTCCAGAAGTGCGCGCGGTACCGAGGGGTGTGCGGGAGGGCGGGGGTGTGCCGGTAGTGCCTTCTCTCACGGCAACACCGGTGCCACGGGGCGACCAGCGCGGCGGTCCGTACGGGTTAACCGCGTTGCTGCGGGCGGGTGGCGGGGCGGGTGGCCGGAGTGTGGATCGGCGGGGGAAAACGGATCGCGTCCCGCTGGATCCGGTTGCTACGGTCGGCTCTATGAAGCGCGCCCAGCCGTCCCTCACGACGACGCCGGACCCCGTCCCGGCGCGCTGATCCACGAACTGGATGTCCGAAGCCCCGGGGCGAGTGCCCCGGGGCTTCGTCGTTCCCCGGCTCCCTCGCCCCGCCTCGATGAGGGAGCTCCCCATGAACGACCATGACCACCGACGCCTCGGCCGTGAGCTGGGCCTTTTCGACACCGACCCCCTGATGGGCGCGGGGCTGCCGTACTGGCTGCCCGACGGCGCGGTCGTACGCCACACCCTGGAGGAGTACGTACGGGAGGCCGAGCGCGCCGCCAGCTACCACCACGTGTACTCGCCGGTGCTCGGCAAGCGTGAGCTGTACGAGATCTCGGGCCACTGGGACCACTACAGCGAGGACATGTTCCCGCCGATGCAGCTGGGCGCCGAGCAGGTCGTGCTGCGCCCCAGCCTCTGCCCGCATCACGCGCTCATCTACCGCTCCCGTTCCCACAGCTACCGCGAACTTCCGCTCCGCATCGCCGAGTTGGGTGGAATGTACCGCTCCGAGCTGTCCGGTGTGCTCGGCGGACTGACCCGCGTACGGGCCATCCAGCTCAACGACGCCCACGTCTTCTGCACCCTGGAGCAGGCCGTCGACGAGGCCCGGGCCGCCCTGGAGCTGATCGGCCGCGCCTATGCGGACCTGGGGATCCGCCCGGCCCGGTACCGGCTCTCCCTGCCGGGCGCGGGCGGCAAGTACGTCGCCGATCCGGAGCTCTGGAGCCGGGCCACCGCTCTGCTCCGGCAGGTCCTCCACCGGGCGGGCATCGACTACGACGCCGTCGAGGGCGAGGCCGCCTTCTACGGTCCGAAGATCGACGTACAGATCACCGACCGGGCCGGCCGCGAGGCGACCCTCTCCACCGTCCAGATCGACTTCCACCAGCCCGAGCGCTTCGACCTGCACTACATCGGCGCCGACGGCGCGAAACACCGCCCGGTGATGGTGCACCGCAGTGTCATCGGCAGCGTGGAACGGGCCGTGGCGCATCTCCTCGAGGAACACGGTGGCGCGTTCCCCGTGTGGCTGGCGCCCGTCCAGCTGGTCGTGCTGCCGGTGTCGGAGGCGCAGGGGGAACGGGCGGCGGAGCTGGTGCGTCGGGCGGTGGCGGCCGGACTCCGGGCGGAGCTCGCCGGGCCGGAGCGGGGCAGCCTGGGGGCCCGGGTGCGGGCGGCGCGGCTGGTGCCGTACCAGGCGGTGATCGGGGAGCGGGAGGCGCGGGACGACCTGGTCGCCGTCCGGCTGCGCGACAACCGCCGCCCACCGGCGCTGCCCGCCGACGAGCTGGTCCGCCGGATCGGGGAGCGGGCTGCGGCGCGTGGAACCGGGCTGTGGGTGTGAACGGGCCCGCGCCCGCCCGTACAGGGGCGGTGGCGGTGGGTGGGCGCATAGGGTCGGTGGCGACGGCGACCGTGGTGCGGAAGGAGTTACCGAGGTGACCGAGCAGCCCATCCCCGTGATCATCGACTGCGACACGGGTGTCGACGACGCCCTCGCCCTGCTGTTCGCCGTACGCCATCCCGGCCTGGACGTGCGGGCGGTGACGTGCGTGGCCGGGAACACGGACGTGGACGGCGTGGTCCGCAACACGCTCACCGTGCTGGAGTACGCGGGCGCCGGGGACGTCCCGGTCGCCCGGGGCGCGGAGCGGCCGCTGATCGAAGCGGTCCGCACGGCAAGCCATGTGCACGGGCAGGACGGCATGGGCGATCTGGGCCTGCCGGCCCCGACCCGCAGGCCCGTCGACGTGGACGCGGTCACGTTGCTGCGCCGCGAGATCCTGGCCTCCCCGCGCCCGGTTACCCTCGTTCCCACGGCCCCGCTGACCAACATCGCCCTCCTGCTGCGCACCCACCCGGAGGTGACCCGCAACATCGAGCGGATCGTGTTCATGGGGGGCGCGGTGACGACCGGGAACGCCACGCCGGTCGCGGAGTTCAACGTGTGGCACGACCCGGAGGCGGCCGCGATCCTGCTCACCGCCGGCGTGCCGATCACCATGTACGGCCTGGACGTGTTCAAGCGGGTCCTGGTCCCGGCGGCGGACGTGGCGCGGCTGCGGGCGAGCCCGGAACCCCGCCTCCGGCTGGCCGGCGAACTGCTCGCCCACCGCGACCCCGCCACCTCCGGCGACCCCACCCCGACCGGTGGTCTCGGCGACGCGGGGGCGGTCTGCGCGGTGGCCGACCCGGCGGGCCTGACCACCGAGCTGCTCCCGGTCGAGGTCTCCCTCGCCCCGGGCCCGGCCCGTGGTCAGACGATCGTCGACCGGCGCCCGCGCCCCGGCGAGTCCGAGATCCACGAGGGTGTCCGTGAACAGACCCTGGTGGACGTGGCGTTGGACGTGGACGTGGAGCGTTACGTGAAGCTGTGGCTGACGGCGCTGGAGGGCTGACACCCCTCAATACCCGAACGGGGCCCGGGAGCAGTGCTCCCGGGCCCCTCAGCGTCAGCACCGCAGCGTCACGTCGTGCGCGCAGTGTCAGCCGCGCAGCGTCAGGCCGACCCCGCAGTGTCGGCGCCGCAGCGTCACGCCGTCCGCGACGGTGTCAGCGCCGCAGCGTCAGCCGCGCAGCGTCTTGCGGCGGCGGGTCGCGACGACGATCGCCGCGCCGCCCGCCAGCAGTGCGGCCGCGCCGCCGGCGATCAGCGGGGTGTTGCTGTCCGCGCCGGTCTCGGCGAGGTCGCCACCGCCACCGTTCGGCGTGGCCGCCGGCGCGGTGGTCGACTCGGAGGCGGACGCGGACGGCGTCGGCGTGCTCGACTCCGACTCCGACGCGGACGGCGAGGGAGACGTGCTCCCGGACGTCGACTCCGACGGCTCCGACGGCTCCGACGGCTTCGACGGCTCAGAAGGCGTCGAAGCGGACGGCGACGGCGACGATCCACCGCCCCCGGCCGGCGGCGGCTGCTCGGTGACCGTGCAGTCCTTCGTGCCGCCGTTCCAGGCCGCGATCAGCTTGTCCTTGATGACCGGACGGTCCGGACCCTTGGGCAGGTCCCCGTGGACGAACCCGTCCTTCGCGTCGAGCTTGCCGTCGAACCTGACCGCGCCGCGGTAGAGGTCGATCTGCGCGTAGCAGCCGGCGTCGGGCACGGAGATGTCGAGGGTGTCGGTCTTGCCGGGCTTGACCGTCACGGTGTCGAAGTCGACGAAGACCTGCTCGCCGGAGGTGCGGAAGCTGGCGCCGTGGGCGAGGTAGGAGGCGAGGGAGGCCGTGCACGTCGTCGCGTCACCGGCCGCGCGGACCGTGACGTGGATCTTGCCGTCCTCGGTCGGCTTGAGGTTCTGGTCGTCGACCCGGACCGAGTCGTAGAAGTGCGTGCCGTCGAGCGAGAACTCGCAGCGGTCGGTCCCCGTCTCGGTGCCCGCGCCCGTTCCCGGCTGGTACTGGCCGCCGGACTTCCAGCCGTCGCCACCGGGTGTCCCGGTACTGGCGAAGGCGCCGGAGGCGGCGGCGACGGAGGCGGCGCACAGGGTGAGCGAAGCGGCGCCCGTCCCCAGCAGGCGGCGCACGGTGACACGTCTCGCTATGGACATGCGAATCCCATTCTTGGCGAGTGCCAGGCTTCATCGGCCGGAGCGGAACGGCCGGGGCTGATTGGTCAGATCAGAAGAAGAAACACCAGGCCCTCCGGTCACGGGGGCCACAGTGTGGGCCCATCGTCGTGCGGACCGTAGACCGCTGTCAACCTGGGCCAAACCTCAGGGAGTTCAAGATTCCGTCACATCTCCGGCACGTGCGGAATGATCTACTCCGAATGGCTCGCGCGTTCACATTCCCGGCAAGATGGACAGACTTCCGTTCATGACCGACTTCTCCTCACACCGTCCCGACTGGTGGCGACAGGCCGTCGTCTACCAGGTCTATCCGCGCAGTTTCGCCGACGCCGACGGCGACGGACTCGGGGACCTGCGAGGCGTCACCGGTCGGCTGCCCCACCTTGCCGGCCTCGGCGTGGACGCCCTCTGGCTCTCCCCCTTCTACCCGTCCGAGCTCGCCGACGGCGGCTACGACGTCGCCGACCACCGGGACGTGGACCCGCGCCTGGGCACCCTCGCCGACTTCGACGCGCTGGTCGCCGAGGCCCACCGACTCGGACTGAAGGTGATCGTCGACCTCGTCCCCAACCACACCTCCCACCAGCACGTCTGGTTCCAGGAGGCGCTCGCCGCCGGCCCCGGGTCACCGGCCCGGGAGCGCTATGTCTTCCGCGCCGGGCGTGGCCCGAGCGGCGAACTCCCGCCCACCGACTGGCAGTCGGTCTTCGGCGGCAGCGCCTGGCAGCGCGTCCCCGACGGCCAGTGGTACCTGCACCTCTTCGCCCGCGAGCAGCCCGACCTGAACTGGGACCACGAGGAGGTCCGCGAGGACTTCCGCACCACCCTGCGCTTCTGGTCCGACCGGGGTGTGGACGGCTTCCGGGTGGACGTGGCCCACGCGCTGGCCAAGGACCTCACCGAACCCCTGCGCGACCTGGGCACACCGGAACTCCTGGGCGAGGCGGCCCTCGACCGACTGCCCCCCGGTACCCACCCCTTCTACGACCGCGAGGAGGTCCACGAGATCTACCGCGACTGGCGCCGCGTCCTCGACTCCTACACCCCGCCCCGCACCGCCGTCGCCGAAGCCTGGGTCCCGGGGCCCCGCCGCGCCCTCTACGCCCGCCCGGACGAACTCAACCAGGCCTTCAACTTCGAGTATCTGCAGGCGGCCTGGGATGCCGAGGAGATCCGTACGGTCATCACCGACTCGCTCGCCACCGCCCGCGCCGTAGGAGCCTCGGCCACCTGGGTCCTCTCCAACCACGACGTCCTGCGGCACGCCTCCCGGCTCATGCTGCCGCCCGGCACGGACGACAACGCCTGGCTCCTCTCGGGCGGCCACGCCCCGCGCGTCGACGTGAACGCCGGCCTGCGCCGGGCCCGCGCGGCGACCCTGCTGATGCTGGCGCTGCCGGGATCGTCGTACGTCTACCAGGGCGAGGAGCTGGGTCTGCCCGAAGTCGCCGACCTGCCCGTGGAGGTGCTCCAGGACCCCCTGTGGGAGCAGACGGGCCGCGTCCGCAAGGGCCGCGACGGCTGCCGGGTGCCGCTTCCCTGGACGACGACGGGAGCGTCGTACGGGTTCGGCGCGGCCGGTGCCTGGCTGCCGCAGCCGCCGTATTTCGCGCGGTACGCCGTCGAGGCCCAGGAGGGGGTGCAGGGTTCCACCCTGGAGCTCTACCGCACGGCCCTGCGCCTGCGCCGCAAGCTGCTCGACGGCGAGGAGTTCGGCTGGCAGTGGGACACCCCGCCGGGCGTGCTGGCCTTCGCCCGCCACGACGGCTGGCGGTGCGTGACCAACCTGTCGCAGACACCGGTCCCGCTGCCCCCGGGGGAGGTGCTGCTGAGCAGCGCTCCCCTCGACGGAGACGGCCGACTGGCTCCGGACACGACGGTCTGGCTGGCCTGAAACCGGTCCCGGACCGCCGCCCCGGCCGAAGTGGAAGTGAAACATTCCGGTCCGCGCACCTCGTCTGTCGAGGGTGAGGCACATGTTTCCTCGTGTGCCCGATCACCTCTCCGAGGGGGACAGTTGCGCAGAAGACTCAACGGACCCGGCAAGGCCGTCATGGCAGCGGCGCTCGCGCTGATCGCGGGGACCGCCGGTGCCCTGCCGGCCGGCGCCGCGCCGGTGGCGACCGGATCGCCTGCCGCCACCGGCGCGGGCACCGCCGCCCCCGTGACCCACTGGATCACCCTGATCACCCAGACCACCACGCCTACCGGACCAAGTAGGCCCGTACGGGCGGCCTGATCCGCCGCACGGGCCCTGGCCCGTGCGGCGCCGGAGCGGCCCGGCCGACACCTGTCGGCCGGGCCGCTCCGGCGTGCGTGCGTCCGTCGGTTATCCGCCGTTGCCCGCCACCGCGCCGCCGATGTCCACCGGGGTGGAGGTGGCGTTCGGCGGCGGGGTCAGGACGATCAGGGGCTGACCGGCGGGCGGGACCGGCGGGGTCATGTCCGCCTTGGGCAGCTTCGGCGGGGTGGTCTGGGTGAACAGCGTGGTGTCGAAGTCGACCAGGCCGGTCTGCTCCATCACCGTGATGTGGTCCAGGACGGTGTTGTTGGCCTGGTCGGCCAGGGCGCGCACCAGCGTGTTCTTCGTCGTCGAGCGGATCTTCGCCACGGTGTTGAAGATCGAACCGTGCGTCATGCGCAGGATGTTGGCGAAGTCGACGTCGAACTGCTTGCCCTGGTCCGCCTTGAGGGTGTTGACGAACCCCTCCTGCTGCGGACTGGCGATGTTCGGGATCGTGATGTTCAGCATCGGCGCGATCTTGCGGCAGGTCTCGTCCAGGGCCGCGTGCCCGTCGATCAGGTGCTGGCTGGCGACGAGGACGCCCTTGCTCTGCCCCTTCTGCAGCCCGATCTGCCCGACCGGGTACTCCCAGAGGCCGGCCGCGCGCACCGCGACGACGAAGGAGCGGTCGCCTTCCGTCAGCGGACCCCACTGGGTGTTGGCGATGATCCGGTCGGTCGAGGTCGACACGGTGTCAAGTCCGAGCATCGATGGGTAGGCGAGGGCGCTGAACGTCAGGGTCAGCGCACCGCCGACGAACAGCGTTCCCATCATGTTTCGCGAAAGTGGCACCGTGCCTCCTGCCCGGTCGGGGATTCCGCCGATGTGTCGATGTGCTGTGTGTCCGGTGGGGGCGGACACACAGGAGTACGCACGGGGAGCCGATCCGACTCACCGGTAGCCGTGAAAAGTTGATGGACGACAATCACGGGCCCCGGGTAAGTTCCCTCAAGGAACTCACTGAATGCCATGCCGGACAACGAGGGGACCCGTGGTGCAGCAGACCTGGACCGCCGTCGACGACTACTTCCGAGTCCGCCGCTTCACCGAACTGGTCGCGGAACACCCGGAACTGACGGCCACGGCGGTTCAGACGGTGGGCGAAAAGGGGTACGACGGTTTTGTGCTCGCGCTGGTGACGGACTGAGCCGGACCCGGGCCGGCCAGGACAAGCTCAGGCGGACCGGGACCGGGACCGGGACCGGGATCGAACGGGACGGCCGGGACGGGCCCAGGCCGGCCGGGCGGACTCGGACAGGCTGACGAGGGGGCGTTGGGATGACGGTCGCGAGACTGGCAGGGATCACGTACTACCCGGTGAAGGGATGCGCGGGGACGGCGCTTTCGGAGGTGACGCTGACGAGCACCGGTCTGCTGCACGACCGCACGTACGCGATCGCCGACGAGAAGGGCGACCTGCGCTGGCAGTGGGGCGACCCCGGACTGGCCCTGATCACCCCGGAGTCGACCGACGGCGAGCTGACGCTGAGTGCGCCGGGCAGGGACCCGGTGCGGGCGGACAGCGCGGACGTGCACGCGTGGCTCACGGACGTCCTGGGTGCCCCGAGCACCCTGGTCCGGCCCCCGGCCGGCAACAGCGGCCGCCTGCACCTCGTGTCCCGGGCGAGCCTGGACGCCCTGAACCACCGGCTCGCCGAACGCGGAGCCGCGCCCCTCCCGATGGACCGCTTCCGCCCCAACCTGGTGGTGGACGGCTGGGACACCCCCCACACCGAGGACGGTGCCGCCCGTCTCGCCATCGCCGGCACGGAGCTGGCCTTCACCGAGGACACGATCCGCTGCGCCATCACGATGGTCGACCAGCACACCGGCCGCCGCTCGGGCCCGGAACCCCTGCGCACCCTCGCGGACTACCGCCGGGCCGACGGCGGCGGAGTCGCCTTCGGCGCGTACTTCGAGGTGCGGCGGGCTGGGAGGGTGTCGGTGGGCGACGAGGTGATGGTGACTTCGGGTCCGGCTTCGGGTCCGGCTTCGGGTCAGGCTTCGAGTTCGGTTTCGAGGGGAACGTCCCGCCACAGCGCGCGTACGGCGGAGGTGCCGTCGTCGGACAGGTGATCGTCCGGCACGGCCCGGACGCGCGCGGTCGTGCCGTCGGCGGTGACCGCGGGCGGCCCGCCTGATCCACCGGATACCCGCCGGCCCCGCGGCCGGTCAGAGGGTGCGCAGGAAGTCCGCGACGACGGCGGTGAACTCCTCGGGCTTCTCCATGTTGAAGTAGTGGCCGGTGCCCTCGATCAGCACGGAGCGGCCGTTCCGGACGCCGTCGGCCAGGCGCTGTGCCGCGGCGATCACATCGGGGGTGTCCAGCGCGCCGTTCACCGTGAGCACGGGGACGTCGATCTTCGGCACCCGCGACCAGGTGTCGGTCACCCGGACGAGCCAGTCCTTCTCTCCGGGCGTGTGCTTGGAGAGGGTGTTCAGGGCCATCTCGCTCAGGCGGCGCGGGATGTCCGGGTCCACCTCGTCGAGAGCGCGGTGCGGGCCGGGCACATAGCTCAGGAACGCTTTCAGCCAGCCCTCGATGTCACCCGCGGCCAGGGCACGGGCCGTCTCGGCCTGGATCGCCCGGTGCCAGGGGTCGGAGTCCTGGAACTCGCCGGTCGAGGCGCCGCCCACGACGGCCGCGCGGACCAGCCCCGGGTGTTCGAGCAGGGTGTCGCTGACGATCACGCCACCCATCGAGACTCCGACCAGCACCGCGGGGCCCGCGTCGAGGTGGCGCAGCAGCGCGGCGAGGTCGTCGGCCCAGCGGAAGGGCCGGGTCGCGTTGGCGGAGGCGCCGTGGCCACGCACGTCCGCCGCGATCACCCGGTGGGTGAGGGCGAGCGCGGGGATCACCGCGTCGTAGACACGGTGATCGACGAATCCCGAGTGGACCAGGACCACGAGTTCTCCGGCGCCGGCCTCGCGGTAGGCGAGGTCCCCGTCGGCGGAGGCGAAGTACTTCATGTCCGAGGCAGCAGTCATGACAACCAAGGTGTCATCTCACTCGGGTGTTGGCAACCTAGGTGTCATAATCCCGGGTGCATCATGTGGAGGTGAACGACACCGACCCGCCTCTCCCCGCCGACCCGCCTCACCCCACCGACCCGCCTCTCCCGGCCGACCCGCCTCTCCCGGCCGACGAACTCGGTCACCGGCTCACCGAGGTCTTCGACCTGGTCGGCCCCCTCTACCGCCGCGCCCTGCGCAAGGTCGAGCAGGGCGAGGCCGTCGAGGGTGCCTCCGTCGGGGTGCGCTCGGTGCTCGATCTGCTGCGCCGCAAAGGAGACCTGACGGTCCCGCAGCTGAGCCGTATCCAGGCGCTGAGCCGGCAGTTCGTGCAGCGCATGGTCAACGACGCGGTGGCGCACGGGTGGGTGGAGACCCTGCCCAACCCGGCGCACCAGCGCTCGTCCCTGATCCGGATCACCGATGAGGGCCGGACCCTGATCGCCACCGTTCTGGACCGCGAGCACACCCTGAACCGCGAGGTCGGGGGCGATCTGACCGACGCCGAGGTGCGGGGCTGTGTACGGGTGCTGACAGAGATGCTGAGGACGTTCGACCACGTCGACGTCGACGACTGAGAGGCCCCGGGGCGCCCCTCGGCACCTCCACGTTCTTTGACGTCCCCGGGCGCCCTAGATGCCCTCGATGCGTTTCATGCCCTCCATGAGCTTCAGCCGGCGGCGGGTCTGGAGGGCGCGCCTGATCGTGTGGATGCGGACGGCGGTGAACACGGCGACGGCGGTGCCGAGGGCGGCCCCTATCCACTCGCCGTCCCGGATGGCGGCATAGAAGAGGAGGCCACTGAAGGGGACACCGACGACGACAAGCAGAGGCTCGCGCACCCAGAAGGGAAGGACGCGGAGTACGAGACCGATCATCGGGTCACTTCAGCAGGCGTGGCCCGCGCGGGCTGTGATGGAGGCCACAATTCCGGGAGTTCCTGTGTGTATGGCGTGCAGAAACTGAGCGAGCGGGGCCGGGGCGGTGGTGAGGACGGTGCCGGGGTCGTCCGACTCACGGAGGTGGAGCGTGGCGGGGGTGGACGCGAGTTGGACGCAGTCGTTGCCGTCGCCGCCGTCGGAGTAGGTCGACTTCTGCCAGTTGGTGGGAATCACAGCGCGCCTCACAGCTCCTTCACCAGGGTGTGGATGAAGTCACGCGACCGTTCCGGTTCGAGTGACGCAGCCTCCACCTTAAGGAAGCGCGTGCGGTACTCCGCGAGTTGAGCCTCGGAATCGACCAGGGCCGCGCCATGGGGAGCGTCGCGAACGACCGTGTCCAGCCTGGTCACTGGGCCGCCCAGATAGGTCATGCTGCTGCCACCCCTGGAGAAACCGTCAAGGTCGAGAGGGATGACACGGACGCTGATGTGATCCGCTTCGGAGAGTTCCAGGATGCGTGTGAGCTGGACTCGTGACGCGGCACGGTCGCTGACCCTGATGCGCAACGCCGCCTCGTGAATCACCGCCTCGAGTCTGATGGGTGCCGCACGCTCGATGGCCAAGCGGCGTGCCATGCGGTGCCGAACACGCAACTCGAGCTCGTCTGTGCTGAGTTCAGGGATCCTGTTGGAGAACACAGCCCGGGCGTACTCTTCCGTCTGCAACAGGCCCGGCACGAACAGAACGGCCACATTGGTCTGGGTCCGAGCGTGGTGTTCCAACTCCGACAGGTCCAGGAACGACGCCGGCAGCAGCCCCCGGTACTCCTCCCACCAGCCACGCGTCCTGTCGGCGGCCATCGCGGCCAGGGCGTCGATGAACTCGTCGTCCGTGCAGTCGTAATGGGAAGCGAGCCGACGTAGCCGCTCCTCGCTCACGCCCGTGACCCCGGACTCGATCTGGCTGATCTGGACGTTGCTCACGCCGAGGAGTGCGGCCGCCTGGCGCGCGGAGAGCCCCGCCGCTTCGCGAAGCCTGCGCAGTTCCAACGCCAGACGCATCTGACGGGCAGTTGGTTCGCGCCTGGTCGTCATCGGTACCCCTTGTTCAACTCGCTCGAAGACGCGACCCATTCGGGGCCAGATTACGCGATCGGCTTGCTGCACCGAAACATTCAGGTCTACCGTCGGTGACGCATCGCACACGCTGCGGAAGTGCACCACTCCGTCCTGCCAAGACGGCTGAGGCATGCCACCGCACGCACTTCCTGCGCCCCCACCTCCGGAGCCGACCCATGCCCGAAACCACTCCCACTCCCGACTCCTGGGAGTACTCCCTCTACATCCCCAGCGACCCCAGAGCCGTCACCGTCTGCCGCCGCACCCTGCGCCTGATCCTCACCCTGCACGGCCTGATTCGCCTGGTCGACACCGCGGAGCTGCTCGCCTCGGAGCTGGTCTCCAACGCCGTACTGCACGCCATGGGCCCCGCGTGCCTGCGTCTCCGTTTCCGGGACGGCGTCCTCCAGATCGGCGCCTGGGACGCGAACCCCGAACCGCCCGAGCCGCCGGGACGGCTGGAGGAGCCGGCCGACGCGGAGAGCGGTCGCGGTATGGCCCTCGTCCGGGCCTGCTCGGACCTCTGGCACTGGCAGCCGCTGTCCCGCATGGGCCACCGGGGCAAGTTGGTGTGGTGCGAACTGAACGCGGCGTAGCTCGTTGATCACGCCACCGCCACCGCCACCGCCACCGCCACCGCCACCGCCACCGCCACCGCCACCGCTGATCCGTTCGCCGATCCGAACGGATGACCGTCGGGGCTTGTGCGGTTGGTGATCCGTTGACCGCCCCGGTGAAACGTTGACCACTTCGCGGAGGAGTGCGGACGAAGGGGAGGGCGAGTCATGAGGATCCCCCGACCTAGATTCGCTGCATGTCCATGCCACAGCGGCCCCACCAGCCCGTCAGGGCTGCCGCCACGCTCCCCGTACTCCCCTACCGCAAGCCCACCAAGGGCCGCGACTACTGGGTGATCGACGACGTCTTCCCCGAGGCCGGCGTCACCGCGATCCGCGAGCGCTGCCTCGCCAAGGACGACTGGGTGAAGGGCTATCCGTACACCTCGGAGAGCTGGCCCGGACTGCGCACCATGCCGGGTCTCGAGCCGGGTGAACTCGGGCGCGTGGAGCGGCTGGTGAGCAGGGCGACGGGCGCGCGGAAACTGTGGGTGCAGCGGGCGCCCGGCGGCGGGACCCTCAACCACAACTGCGTCCAGGTGGTGGGAGAGGGCGAGAGCACTCCCCGGCCGCACTCCGACTCGCGCGCGCTGTGCCGGTACGCGGCCGTGCTGTACCTCAACCCGTCCGTCCCCAAGGACTGCGGGACCAGCTTCTACCGGCAGTCGCTGCCCGGCGGGCGGCTCGGCGGCAACGTCGTCCAGGCCCCGCACAACAACCTCGTCGAGGCCCTCGGCACCCGCTTCGTCGCGCCGGACGCCTTCGAGGAGGACGTACGGGTGCCCCACAAGCACAACCGGCTGCTCCTCTACAACGCCAACCTCGTGCACAGCGCGACCGGTTACTGCGGTACGACGCTGGAGGAGAAGCGGATGACGGCCGTCTTCTTCTGGATGGCGTGAGCCGAGCCGGGCGGCGCTGGACGCGACGGGGACGAGCAGCAGGAACGGACCGCCCACGAAAGCGCCCTGGACGCCCAGGTGGTGTGGATCGGTGACGACCTCCCGCGGCAGCCGGTCCGCGACGGACCTCTCCGGGTTCCGCGTCAGTACCGCACCGCCCGGGCCACCTCCGCCTTCACCTGCCCGGACAGCGTGCGGTTGCTGCGGGCCGTCTCCTTGCCGGTCTTGCCCGCAGCCACGTCGGAGACGGTGACGACGACCGTGTCCAGCCGGTTGCCCGCGGAGTCGGAGAAGTCGACCTGGACGCTGAAGGACTTCGACTCGTCGGTGGTGTTGGAGACGGTGACCTCGACGGTCGCCCGGTCGTCCTGGTCCGTGGCAGGCGCGCCGAGTTTCACGTCGGACTTCACGTCCACGCCGTCCTTGATCTCGCCCAGCTCGCGGCTCGCCTCCGCCGTCGCCGACGCGAGCGCCGAGGACGCCTCGGAGGCCAGGCCGGAGGCGAGGGAGGACGCGGCCGCCGTGGCTTCCCTGCCCAGCGACTCGGCCGCGGAGGCGGCCTTGCTGGCCGCGGACGACACGGACGAAGGGGTGTCCTCGTCCGAGCAGCCGGTGAGCGCGGTGGCGCAGCAGACAGCCACCGCCGTCAGCAGCACGCCCTTGGTGCGTGGCATCTCATGTCTCCTTGTGAGGGGTCCGCGGGCCTTCCTCCAGTGAAGGGGCGGTCCCGCCGGTCCGCATGCCGGGTCACCCGAACGGCGCACCCCCCGTGGTGGCGACCCTCGCCCGGACGGAGGGTCGGTGGAGCACGCAGTAGAACGAAGTGGAACAAAGCAGAACGAAATAGAACCAAGCAGGGAAGAAAGCAAGTTCCGACTCAGAGACGGGGTGGCGCCATGAGCGACCAGCCGCACTCCCAGCCGTCGCAGGGACCCCGCGTGTGGGACCCGTCCCACCAGGGCACCGGTACGCCGGGGCGGACCACGCCCCCGCCGACCGGGGGCGGACTGGCCGCCGGCGGGGTGGTCTTCGGAGGCGTGCTCATGTTCGTGAGCGGCTTCCTCGCCGTCTTCCAGGGCATCGCCGCCATCGCCGAGGACGACGTCTACGGCCGGGTCGGGGACTACGTCTACGAGCTGAGCCTCACCAGCTGGGGCTGGGTCCTGCTGATCGTGGGCATTGTGGCGGCGGTGACCGGCTACGGGCTGCTCAGCGGGGGCGAGTGGGCGGGGTGGGCCCGGATCAGCGGTATCGCGCTGGCCTCCCTGAGCCTGATCCTCCAGTTCCTGTTCCTGCCGTACGCGCCGTTCTGGGCGGTCATCCAGATCGCCATCGACGTGTTCGTGATCTGGGCCCTGGCCGCCTACCGCCCCCAGCAGGCGTAGGTGTCGGCGGACCCCCGGCAGGTGTCCGCGGTCCCCGGTCAAGGCGTCATCACGGATGCTCCCGTGACCTGGACGGCCTTCCGGCGCAGCCAGTGCAGGGGCGGTACGGCGGACCCGGCGTAGGGCGTGATCCGTACCTCGAAGTGCAGGTGCGGTCCGGTGACGTTGCCGGTCGCGCCGGAGAGGCCGATGCGCTGGCCGGCCTTCACGTGTCCGCCCTTGCGGACGTTGATGCGGGACAGGTGGGCGTACTGCGTGAAGTAGCCGTCGCGGTGGCGGATCACGACCTGATTGCCGAAGCCGTCGCCGCAGGTCGTGGCACGGACGGTGCCGGCGCCGACGGCGTACACCGGGGTACCGGAGTTCACGGCGAAGTCCTGGCCGGTGTGCCGGTGGGCCCAGCGGGAGCCCTTGGCGGCGTAGCTCGCGGAGAGCCAGTAGTGGCGGGTCGGGGCCGTCCAGGGGTGGGCGCGTCGCTCGGGCGGGCGGCTCCGGTGACCGAACGGACAGT
This sequence comes from Streptomyces sp. NPDC088157, assembly GCF_044741545.1. Lineage (NCBI taxonomy): Bacteria > Bacillati > Actinomycetota > Actinomycetes > Kitasatosporales > Streptomycetaceae > Streptomyces > Streptomyces sp. NPDC088157. The sequence goes on along the minus strand of NZ_JBIUSU010000005.1, from coordinate 473,348 downwards.
GGCTGTCCCGGCCGGACGGATCGACGGCGACCGGATCACCGGAGTTCCTCGCAATGGCCCACAGCAGGTCCCAGAGCCCGGCGCGGACGGCCTTACGGTGGCGTTCGGCGTTCTTGACCCTGTCGGCCGGGGCGTCCGCCTCGCGCAGCCGGTCGACCTGTTTGCGGGCCTGTTCGTGCGCGCGGACGGCACGGGTGGCCTCCCTGCGGAATCCGTCGCTCCCGGCGCCGGCGGGCACGACGGTGAGCGCGAGCAGCAGGAGGGCGAGCAGGGCGGCGCCGGCCGCGGACCGGGTCGTGGCACGGAAGCGCGCCCGCGCCCGAGTTCGCGCCGGCGCTCGTGTTCGCGTCTGCGCCCGCGCTCGTGTTCGCGTTCGTGGGAGACGGGCGTGGTGTTCTCGTCCCATTTTTTGATCATCGGACCGGTGGGGTGGCCGGGTCCGCCACGCGGCCCGCGTGGCGGCCAGGTTCAGCCGATCGGCCCCCCGAGCAGCGACCGGTAGACGGCCGACGACCGTGGATTGCCGGAGCACCACCACACGCCGTGCGGGCAGTAGTCGCTGATGGTCTGGTACAGCGGCCGGTGCTCGGCGAACCAGTTGAGCATGCCTCGTACGTAGCGCGGGTTGTCGCCGTTGCGGAACAGCCCCCACTCGGGGTACGCGACCGGCTTGCCGTGCGCCCGCGCGAACCGCACATGCGCGGCGAGACCGTACGGCTCGGCGACCTGCTGGTCGAAGGTCATGCCATGGGGCTGGTCGTAGGCGTCCATGCCGACGATGTCGACGTACCGGTCGCCGGGATAGCACTTGGTCCAGGGGATGGCGTCCCGTCCCCGGTTCGGCGCGAACTCGAACCGGAACCGCTGCCCGCCCACGGACCGCATGGCCTTCACGATCCGCACCCAGTACGCCTTCCAGGCCTCCGGATCGGGCCCGCACCGATGGGTGTAGGTGATCCCGTTCATCTCCCACCCGACAACGAGCATGGTGTCCGGCACCCCGAGCGCGACCAGCCGCCGGGCCAGTTTCCGGAAATGCTCGTCGTACGCGCCGTCCGCACCCCTGCCCAGTTCGTCCCGCACGACGGCGTCGGACAGATGCGCCTCCGCACGGTCCAGCATCGGCACGTTGAGCACGAACAGGCGGTCCGCGCGGGCCTTCCGCCACTTCGCCCAGTGCTCGAGATCGCCGGCCGCGCCCTCGATGTATCCCCACCGGGTCCCCAGCAGATAGGCGTGCCCGACCCGCGGTGTGGCCGGTCCCAGCCACCTGTCGATCTCCGCGATCCGCCGGATCCCTCCGGAGCCGTACCCGACATAGGCCCCGAAGGGCCCGGGCGGCGCCGGCCTGGGAGGCTTCCCCTCGGAGACATCGGAGGCCCCGGCCCGCGGCTGCTCCCCGACAGCCGAACAGGCCGGCCCGGCGAGAAGGACGAGAGCGACGAGAAGAAGCGTCAGAGCCGAACGAGGCGGCCGGAGACCACACCGAACGCCTGACCTCGGCAGAGCACGAAAAGGACGAAACACCGGCATGAGCATCGGCACATGATGACGGCCGATCCCCGCCCGCACACAGGAATCGCCGCCGAACCATCCGGACCGGGGACAGGACGCGAGGCAATGGGATCAAAGACGGGGCTCGCGCACCATGAACACGTCCACGGCGTCCTCGTGATCGAGTGTGAAGCCGTGCCGTTCGTAGAGGCGGCGGGCCGGGCTGCCCCGGAGGACGTCGAGGCGCAGGCGCAGGGCCGAGCGGTCGGCCGTCTCGACCACGTCCCGCAGGACGGCGGTGCCGATCCCGCGACCCTGCGCGTACGGGGCGAGGTAGAAGTGCTCCAGCCAGTGCGCGTCGTCCGCCGGACGCAGGGCCACACAGCCGGCGAGGACGCCGTCGAGCTCGACGATCCAGGTGTGCTCGGGCACGAACGCGTCACGCAGCCGCTGCCGTACACGGTGCTCGTCGTAGCGCCCGAGCCGCTCCAGATCGGCCCGCATCGCCACCGCCCGCACCTCCGCGACGGCCTCGACATCGTCCTCCGTGGCCGCTCGGATCACCCAGTCCGCCATGGCGCCAGATGCTACGACCGGGAGGCGGCAACCCGAGCCGGGACCGGCGGCGACTACAACGCGCGAACGGCAGACGCACGAAGCCGGACCCACGAAGCCGGACGCACGAACGCGAAGGCAAGTGAATCCCGTACCCCACACGAGGAGTTCACCATGCGCAAGCACCCCGCACGGCACCCCGCACGGCATCCCGCGAGGCCCCTCGCACGACTGCTCACCGTCCTCGCGGCCCTCACCGCACTCCTCTTCCACGCGACCGGATTCGCGGCCCCCCGGGCCGAGGCCGCCGACGAGTGGAACCCGCCCGCCAACCTGGTCCAGCCCCTGAACCAGGTCTGGAACCACGTCTCGACGACCTACCCCGACCTCTACGGCTTCCGCAACTACGGCTGGGACCAGGTCATGGCCAACAGGGGGAGCATCAACTACTGCGTCCGCTGGGAGTCCGACGCCCCGGTCAGCACCACCCTGCGCGACCAGATCCACACCGCCCTGAAGAAGCAGTTCGCCAAGTGGATGGCCGCGCAGCTGGAGAACGGCCGGGCCTACGACAACTGGCCGTACACCACCGTCCCGGTCAACATCGTCGGCTGGGCCGTCAAGAACCGCTCCACCCTCCAGTGGACCGACAACTCCGTCGACGTCTACTCCGGCGTCCTCGACGGCGCCGGCGCCCCGCAGTGCGCCCCCGACTGCGGCCGCTTCTTCCACCAGGACGGCAACTACTCCAAGTGCCCCGGCGGCACCGCCCGGCACTACGACCAGTCCCTCTGGCTCACCAGGGGCTTCCAGGGCGGCGCGGGCGGCGACTGGGGCCAACGCGTCGGCCAGGAGTACTTCACCGGCGTCCTGAACCAGGAGAACATCCACATCTACCTGCACGAAGTCGGCCACACCTTCGGCCTCGACGACTTCTACGACTGGACCCCGACCGGCCAGTGCTGCTTCCTGATGAACGCGGGCAGCGCCACCCAGATCACCGAGTTCGACAAGTGGATGCTCCGAGACTTCTGGCGCCACCTGAAGAACCGCTACGGCCTCTGACCCACCTTCAGTCGGTTTCTCGCCCAACAGGCAACCCCGACAGGCCCTTTACCGCTCTCACAGGGTGCTCACAGCCCCGGCCGGGGTGCGAGGGGTTCTGCCAGACCCGGCCGGAGCCGTGGGCTGTCCAGTCCGATGCCACTGACCATGGCACTCGCAGACGAGGAACCGATGACCAGAATGCAACACCGCAAGGGCCTCAAGCGCACGGCGTTCGCAACCGGGGCCGTGCTCACCGTCGTGGCCGCCGTCACCGGGTCCGCTCCCGGTGCCGGTGCCGCGCCCGCGAGCACGCCCGGGACGCCGCAGCTCAAGCTCGTCGCCGCGTCGAAGGCCGTGACCGCCGACCGGTACGCGGGGGAACCCGGGATCTACCTCGACCTCGGCACGTATGTCACCGTCGACAACGCTCCGCTGGAGCTCAAGGTGACCCGCAAGTCGTACAAGGATCCGATCGTCGCCCAGCAGATCCTGCGCGACGGGTCGAAGGTGACGACGAAGGCGCTGCCCGCCGGGCTCGTGAAGGACTTCGGCGGCCTCCCGGACTTCCTGGAGGTCAGCATCAAGAACGCGGCCGGGGTGGAGGTGGAGAAGAGCAAGAGCAAGTTCTGCCTGAACAACGCCGCCGGGCGGCTGCGCCCGGACGCCCCGGCCACCTCGCACTATCCGGAGAGCTGCTCCACCAACCCCTTCACACTCGGCTCGGTCTGGGGCGTCGAGAAGGGCTGGGCGGCCAACACCTCCGCCTTCGGCTACGACAAGCCCCTCGACCTGGCCGTCGGCGAGTACACCGTCAAGGTGGCGGTGGCGAAGAAGTACCGGGACCTGTTCGGCATCCCCAACGACCAGCCGACCATCAAGCTGACCGTCCGCGAGATCAGTGACGGCGGGGAAGGCGAAGGCGGCGGGGGTGGCGGAGTCGGGCTCACCGCCCACAGCTCGCACGGCGCCGACAGCGCCGGCAGCGGCCATGGCGCCTCGCACGACATGGCCGGTATGGCGGGCATGACTGCTGGGCATCACTACGGGCCCCGTGGAGCCGACGCCCCCACGCCCTCCGCGCTCTCGCACGCCCTGGAGGACCGGGGTCTCGCCCGGCACCTGGGCGACGGCGCCGGTCACACCGACGGCTCACGCATCGCGCCCGCGCTGAAGTCCGCCACCCAGCGTCCCACCGGGCGTGCGGGCGCGCCGGCCAACGTGCCCAAGCCCGACCTGCGTTCGCTGCCGGCCTGGGACATCGCGGTCACCGACGGCGAGGACGGCGACGTGGCCGGCAAGGACTACCTCGCCTTCAGCGCCAACGTCTGGAACGCCGGCCCCGCGCCGCTCGTCGTGGACGGCTTCCGCAAGCCGGGCGCGGACCTGATGGACTCGTACCAGTACTTCTACGACGCCAAGGGCAAGCAGGTCGGATACGCCCCCGCCGGCACCATGGAGTGGGACCCCCGCGTCGGCCACGAGCACTGGCACTTCACCGACTTCGCCAGCTACCGGCTGCTCGCCGCCGACCAGAAGGAAATCGTCAAGAGCGGCAAGGAGGCGTTCTGCCTCGCCAACACCGACGCCATCGACTACACGGTGAAGAACGCCAACTGGCACCCGTTCAACACCGATCTGTCGACCGCGTGCGGTCAGCAGAACTCCATCTCCGTGCGTGAGGTCCTCGACGTCGGCTCCGGCGACACGTACACCCAGTACCGTCCCGGCCAGTCCTTCGACATCACCGACCTGCCGAACGGCACCTACTACATCCAGGTTATCGCCAACCCGGCGAACCGTCTCCAGGAGACGAGCACCAAGAACAACGTCTCCCTGCGCAAGGTCGTCCTGGGCGGCACCGTGGGGGCCCGCACGGTGTCGGTCCCGCCGGTCGACCTGGTCAACGCTCCCTAGTTCGAGGGACGTTGGCGGTGAACCTGCCCGGATGAGCGGCGTTGTGCGCCCATCCACCGCACCCGCGGGTTCCCCCGCCGACGCCCACGACCGGCCGCCCCACCGCGTCCGCCCTGCCCCGGCCCGCCTCGGCGGGCCGGGTGCCTGGGGGACCGACGTGCTGCCGTCGGCGGCCGGCCCGCCGTGTCCACGGCCCCTTCGGGATGGTCCCGCTTCGGCGCGGCCGACGCGGTCGGGCCCGGTGCGCACGGGCAGCAGCCGACGGCGGCACCCCCGCGACGCGCGACGGCCGGCAGGTCATGCGGCCGTACAGGCCCGCGTTCACCCCACGGCACCGGCCCATGACGAGGCCGGAGGCCGAGGCGTCGTCGAACGGACGGCGGGGACCGCCGCACCCCCGGTGACCTCGCTCCCACCCGCGTTCCGGGGGCAACCCTTGTGCGGCTCCGTGAGTCTCCTGAGTCGTCTGTGCTTTTCGGACGTATTCCTGCACGCGTGTAGGGTTCCGACGTTCGGCGGTGACCAACGCCGACGATCCGAGCACGGTGTACGGGGTGAAACAGCCGAGGCGGAGGGGCGAGCGCCGGTGAGCGGAACGAGGAGGCGCGGGCGTACTCCGATGGAGGCGGCCGGCAGCAGGAGCAGGACGGGCGGTCCCGGCGGCAGGCCGGGCGGGCCCGGCAGAACGCGGCTCACGCGACGCGGGCGGATCCTGGCGTGGGGCGCGGGCGTGACGTCCGTCGTCGTCCTCGGGATGGGCGGGGTCGGCGCCTGGGTCTACAACGACCTGAACAACAACATCAACTCCGCCGACGTGGACGACAAGCTGGGCGGCGACCGGCCCGAGAACCTCAGCCCCGGCTCCAAGAACATCATGATCGTCGGGTCCGACAGCCGTGACGGCGCCAACGCCAAGTACGGCAAGGACCTGACCACCATGCAGTCCGACACGCTGATGGTGCTGCACATACCGGCCGACCGTAAGTGGGCCTCGGTCGTGTCCTTCCCCCGCGATTCATGGGTGGAGATACCCAGTTGCGAGAAGGGCGACGGCAGCTCGTCCTCCCCTCACCACTTCAAGATCAACGAGGCGTTCGCGCTCGGCGGCAGCAACGGCAAGGTCGCCGAGGCCGCCGCGTGCAGCATCAAGACCGTCGAGGCCAACACCGGTCTGCGCATCGACCACTTCATGTCGGTGGACTTCTCCGGCTTCAAGGGCATGGTCGACGCGCTGGACGGCATCGAGGTCTGTCCGAAGGAGGCCATCCACGACGAGAAGGCCCACCTGGACATGGACGCCGGCTGTCAGACCGTCAAGGGCGAGAAGGCGCTCGGCTACGTCCGGGCCCGCTACGCCGTCGGCGACGGTTCCGACATCGGACGCATCGGGCGCCAGCAGGAGTTCATGGACTCGCTGGCCAAGAAGGCCAAGTCCAAGCTCACGAGCCCCGACGCGATGTACGGCTTCCTCCAGTCGATCACCAAGTCCCTCACCACCGACCCCGACATGGCCGGCATCAAGCCGCTGTACGGGCTGGCCGACGAGCTCAAGGGGATACCGAGCGACCGTCTGAGCTTCCTCACCGTGCCCAACTACGGGCGCGAGGCCGATCAGCCCACCGACAAGGCCAACGTCGTCTGGCAGTACCCCCAGGCCACCGACCTGTTCACCTCCCTGGCCAGGGACAAGGAGGTCACCAAGCCGCAGTTGGAGGCGGCGAGGAAGAACGTGGTGTACGCCTCCAGCGTGCGGGTCCAGGTCCTCAACGGCACCGGGGTCTCCGGACGCGCCGCCGCCGTCGCCGAGAAGCTGAAGGACGCCGGCTACACCGTCACCGGCACCGGCAACGCGCCCGGGACGGTGACCAGAACGGCCGTCACCTACCCGACGGGTCTCGACGCCAAGGCCGCTGTCCTCGCCTCCCGGCTGCCCGGCATGCGCCCCACGGCCGACACATCGGCGGCTCCCGGCGTCATCACCCTGGTGGTCGGGCCCGAGCTGAAGATCGGCGACGTCGCCTGACGACCTGCATGGCCGGGCGGCGACATGGCCTGACGGGTTCCAGGGCCTGACGGTGCGTAGGGCGTGACGATGTACATGGTCAACAGCACCCGGGAGTTGGGGTAAGCTTGATCTTGAGCCGGTCACCGGAAAGCAAAACGGTGAACGACCTCTGCGTTGGTGGTCCAAGGAAAGACGCCCCGCTTCCTGCGGGGAGATGCAGGTGCAAGGCCTGCCCGGCGCTCCATCGAGAACGAGTCCCATCCCGTGTCAGGCGGGGTGGGACTCGTTCGTTTTCCGTGCGAGCAGGGGCAGTTCGGTGACGACCTCGAAGTCGCCGCCGGGCCGACGCCCCGTACGGACCCGCCCACCCGCCGAGCCGGCCCGGCCGCCGGGTGCCCGCGTGCGGACCTCGCGCTGTGGACCGTGCCGGACGTGCCGGATCGTGCCGGACCGCCGTGGGTGGGGGTGTGGGTGCGGGTGCGGCCGGGTCAGCCGGTGCGGTCGGGTCAGCCGGTGCTGAGGGCCGCCGTCAGGCCGGTGGCGGCGGTGGGGGTGCGTCGGGGGCGGGGGAGCGGCGTCGGCTTCGTCGTCTCACGGGCGGCGGCCGTCGCGAAGACGAACAGGCGCAGGATCACGAAGCGGCCTATGCCCGCGAGGCCGGAGGCGGAGAGGTAGACGAGCTGCTCGGTGAGCATGCTGGGGGCGGACTGGATTGCGTGGAGGACGAACACCGCCATGGAGGTCGCCGCATAGGCGGCCGCCGCCGAACCCGCGGCCTGCCAGTGCTCGCGCCGGCCCGCGCGGCCGCCGGTGCGGAACGTGTAGCGGGCGTGCAGCTCGGTGCACAGGACGGTCGAGGCGATGGTGATCAGCGCGTTCGACAGGGCCCACGGGATCAGCGCCGCCAGCAACGGGACGGCCAGGCCGGAGAGGACTCCGGTGCCGCCGCCGAAGGCCACGAAGCGCGCGAAGGCGGCGAGGGGGCCGGGGGTCGCCTTGTCCGGCGTGGGGGAGGTCGGCGACTTCACGGCAGGGCCTTCCGTGGTGGGAGAACTAGCTTGCTTAACTCAGGCAACTATAAATAGCTTGCTTGACTTACGCAAGTACATAGCCCTTGTCGGCCCGGAAAGGGCCATGAGGAAGAGAGGAAGGGCCATGAAGAAGGGCCATGGGCCACCGGGAGGATGCCTCCTGGTGGCCCATGGCCCGTGGCCCGTCCGTCCGGGCGGGGCAGGATGGGCCCGGGCCCGTCAGCCGTCAGCCCGTGTGCCCGTCAGCCCGTCAGCCCGTGAGTCCCTGAGTCCGTCAGGTCGCGTTCGCGCTCGACGGGCCGATGAACTCGATCTCGGCCAGCGCCACCTGCTTGCTCGCGGAGGCCATGTACGAGGACTCGATCGTGAAGCGGACCTTGGTGACCTCGCCCACGCGGAAGGCGCGCGGCTGGGGCCCCGCGCTCTGGTCCAGGGTGATCTGCCGGGTGATCGTCTTGCCGTCCTTCAAGGTGATCGTCGCCTTGATGCGGTGCGGGAGCGCCGACTGGGTGAGCTGGTCGGGACGGACCGACGTGCCCGAGGTGATGATCAGGTCCAGCAGGCGGGTCGGCTCGTCGAAGCGGGCCTCGATCCACTCGCCCTCACCCGACTCCGAGACACCGGGGCCCCACCAGCTGTTGTTGATCTTGTCGAAGGCCAGGTCCGGCTTGTGCCCCGGGTAGGACCGCGAGGCCGCGAACGAGTCCGGGGCGACCGGGGCGCGCTTGGCGAAGTGGTCGCGGGTGGCCTGGATCGCGGCCGGTGTGTTCACCCCGGCGATGATCAGAAGGGTGAGGACGACGGCCGCCACCAGCCAGCCGAGGATGCGGTCGAAGGTACGGCGCAGGCGCGGGCGGTCGCCGGCCCAGTGGGTCTCGCCGTTGCGGTTGAACAGGCGGCGCCACCAGGGGAGGCGGATCGAGGAGCGGTCCTCCAGCGTCATGGGCATCGCGCAGCGGACGCAGAAGTGCCGGTCGGGGTTGTTGGGGGTGGCACACCAGGGGCACGCGACGCCGTACTGCTCGCCCTGGACGGGGCCGGGCGCGCGTACCTGAGGCCGGTCCGCGACCGGCCTGCCCGGCAGGACCGGGGCCACGGACGGGGGCGCGGCGGGACGGGGCTCGGCGTCGGCGACGGGGACCAGGAGGGAGCGGGCCCGGGCGGCCATCGTGTCGCCGAGGGCGGGAGCGGGAGCGGCTGCCGCCGGTACGGGGGTGGTGGGGGCGGTTTCGTCGGGTGCGTGGGCAGGAGTCGGTGCGACGCCTGAGGGAGCGGCGGTGCCGTCCTCCGGCGGGATGACCGGCAGGGGAGTTTCCGTGGTGTCCTCGTCGTCCGGGTCGTGGTCGTCGTCGGCCGGTGCGGCGGCCCGCGTCGTGGGCTCCGGGGCGGTGCGGGGCGAGCTCGGCGCCGCCGCGTTCGCCACCGCCGTACCGGAGACGGGGGCGGGGGGCGCGGCTGCGGCGGCGGAGGCCGTGACGGAGACCGCACCGGCCGGCGGCCCCGAGAGGCCGGACGGCTCCCGGCTCCCGTCCTCGGAGCGGTAACCGGTCGGGGAGCCGCCACCGACGGCACCGGAATCGCCCCCGGACGCGGACCCGTACGCCGAGTCGGCCCCGTACGCCGAGCCGGTCCGGGGACTGGAATCCGCCCCGGTCGCGGACCCGTACGCCGAGCCGGCCCCGTACGCCGAGCCCGTCCGCGAACCGGAATCCGCCCCGTACCCGGAACTCGGCCCCGCCCCGGACCCGGAACCCGACGCCGGTCCGGCAGCGGAATCCGACCCGGACCCGGCGGGGTGCGAACCCGGCCCGGACCCGCCGGGGTTCGACCCCGGCCCGGACCCGGCGCCCAGGTCCGGCCCCGAGCCGGCGGCGGGGTTCGAGGCCGGCCCCGGATCCGAGCCCGAACCTGTTCCCGCGCCTGTGCCTGCGCCGGTGCGGGCCGGGGGGCGGTCCGTCCAGCTCAGTACGGCGCCGCAGGCGTCGCAGAACGACTGGCCGGGCTCGGCCCGCGTGCCGCACTCGGCGCAGTTCTGGGTGGTCATCTCTCCGGGGTCCTTTCGGCGGCGGTCACCTTGACCGAGTACGGCATGTGGGCGGGGCGGGCGGCGGCCACGATGGTGTCCAGGCGGTGTTCGTCCGCCGGGCCGGGGTCGGGCAGGCGGATCGTGACGTGCAGATGCGGCCGGGGTTCGCCGGGGACCGGGCCGAGCGGCCGGGCGCTCCAGGCGGCGCCGCCGCTCTCGGAGATCTCCGGCTCCACGCCGAAGGCCAGCCGGACCGTCTCCGACAGGCCGCGCCGGGTGCCGCGTACCCGGTGCAGGTAGGCGGCCGCCGCGACCGCGGCCCGCAGCCTCGGCTCCGGTTCCGTGCCGTCGGTCTCCGCGCCGACCCAGGTCGCCAGCCAGCGGGTGAAGTCGACCGGGGCGAGGGCCGGGTCGAAGTAGGCGGGCAGGCAGTCGAGGACGTTGAGGACGGGGGCCATCACCTCGTCCAGACCCGCGACGAAGCGCTGAGCCAGGTCGTCGTCGGCGAAGACGGCAGGCAGCATCGCGCCGATCGGGACGGAGGAGCCGAGTCCGTCCACCGAGCCCCTCAACGCCCCTCCCCCTTACGTGCGTTCGTGATGCTCATGCGCCGTCCCCGATCACGCGCACCCGGTGGTCGTAGGAGAACACCAGGGCCGGGGCGGCCAGGTCGATGCGGTCGGTCGCCTCGCCGCGCTTGCCCGTCAGGGGGTCGGCGGGGTGCAGTGTGACCTGGTCGACCAACTCCACTCCCGGGACCCGCTGGAGGACGGCGAAGACCTCGCCGGACTGCACGGGGCGGCCGAACGGCCAGCCCTTGCCGTCCGCGCCGCCGGTCAGCGGGTCGAGGTGGCGGTAGAGGGCGTCATGGGCCTGGCGGCGGACGCGGTCCGTGTCGACGCCCCGGAAGGCGTGGACCGTCGCCACCACCGTCACGCCCTGGTAGTACGGCGGGCCGACGGCCAGCCTGGTGCCGATCAGGCGGCGTTCGTCGAGGTGCCGGGTGATGCGGTCCAACAGGGAGTCGCCGGGCACCAGTTGCTCGAAGCGAAGCCGTCCGCCGGGGTCCGGTACGGCCTGCGGGACCACCAGCACCCGTACCGCGTAGGAGCCGTGTTCGTTCGGCTCGCCCTCCAGGCAGGTGATACGGGCGGTCTCGGGGGCGGCGCGGCGGGCCAGTTCCTCGTAGTCGCGCAGGGTCACGGCCCGCTCCTGGGCGCGCAGGGTGATCGGGGCGCGCAGTTTCGCCTCCGCCACCGTCTCGCCGTCGACCCCGCCGCGCGCGGCCTCCCGGTTGACGACCTCCGAGACGTACGGGACGGAGGTGCGCAGCACCTGGACCGCGCCCCGCGCCACGTTGCCGGCCCGGCCGCCGCCCGTGCGGTAGCGGCGGGCGCGGATGACCGAGCCCTTGGCGGCGACGGCCCCGTACTGGCGGAGCCTGCCGTCGGGTTCGCGGACGGACGGGCCGAAGGCGATCTCGCCGGTGGCCGCGTCGAGGGTGACATGGCGGTCGTCGTGGCCGGAGGCGGCGAAGTGCGGGACGACCTGCCAGTCGGTCCAGCCCTCGTGCTCGGCGGTCTGGAGCAGGAGCGGCGGGTCGTCGCCGACGACGGGCGCGTGCGCGAGGGCGACGTGCTGGCCGGGGAGACCCGTGGACTCGCCGAGGGCCTCGTCGTAGACGGTCTCGGCGTGCACGGCGGGGGCGGTGCCGCCGACCGTGAAGACCTCGGCGGAGCGCACGGTCGGGGAGGTGGTGTAGAACGGCTGGCCGGGCAGGGGCTCGGTGACGCGGCAGCGCAGCCAGCCGGCCTCCTGGCCGCCGGAACGGGACAGGACGTGGCCGCCGGTGATGTGCAGGACGACCTCGCCGGGGCGGTTGAGTCCGCCGGTGTCGTCACGGTCGATCTCGCACTCCTGCCAGCCGTCCTCGGTCCAGGCCTCCCAGACGAGCGGCGGCTGACGCGGGTCGACGCCGACGCCGTCGACGCGGCTGTCCAGTTCCAGGACCACCGCGCAGTGCGGGACGGCCGCGCTCAGGCCGAACAGCATGCAGTCGCCGGGCTGCGGCGCCTCGGCGAAGCAGAGCAGGTCCTTGCCCTCGGTGAGGTCGGTGGTCCGGTCGCTGACCGGTTCGCCCCGGTGCTGCACGACCAGGTGGTTCAACCGGCTGGGCACGACGCTGAGTTCGCGTTCCGTGGCGAAGACGACGGCCTCCTCGCTCTCCGTGCGGACCGTCGCCACCTCGGTGCCCACCGGCAGCAGGACGGGCTCGTCCTGCGGGGCGGACAGCCAGAAGGTGACCTCCGTGCGGGCGGCGGACGGCGGGAAGAGGCGGATGCCGACCAGGTCGAGGAAGGCGAGGTGGTTCTTGTCGGGGACGCGGTTGAGGCGGTAGACGATCTGGTCGGCCATGTGGGCGACCGTCTCGACGAGCGTCACGCCCGGGTCGGAGACGTTGTGGTCGGTCCACTCCGGTGCGCGCTGCTGGATATAGCGCTTGGCGTCGTCGACGAACTGCTGGAAGCGGCGGTCGTCCAGGTTGGGGGAGGGCAGGGCCATCAGCGGTCGCTTTCGGAAGCCGTACCGGACGGGCCGGGAAGATCCGGCTCGTCGTGGGACGGAATGACGTAGAAGGGGAAGACGAGACTGCGCGGATTGTTGGTGCCGCGGATCGCGTAGCGGACGTCGATGAAGAGCACGCCCTGTTCGGCGCCGGCGGTGACCTCGACGTCGGTGACCTCGATGCGCGGCTCCCAGCGGTCCAGGCTGGTGTACACCTCGTGCTGGATACGGCCGGCCGTCGCCTCGTTGACCGGGGCGAAGACCAGGTCGTGGATGGCGCAGCCGTACTCAGGGCGCATGGGGCGTTCGCCCGGCGCGGTGGCGAGGATCAGCCGGATGGCCTCCTCGATCTCGCGCTCACCGCTGACCAGGGCGATGCCCCCGGTGGGACCGATGCGGAGCGGGAACGCCCAGCCCGATCCGACGAATTGCTCGGCCATCAGACGGCCACCTGCCTTTTCCTTCTCCGGTACCGGTCGGCTGTCGTCACGGCAGCGGATACGGCTTGGCATTGACGAGTACGGCGCCCTGGAGCATGAGGGTCGCGGCCCGGATGCCCACGTTGGCGGTGGCGTTGACCTGCATGGTGGCGCCCGCGCTGAAGATCGCGGCGCCGCCCGACTTGAGGCTGAGCAGACCCGCCGCGTCCACCGACGTCACACCCGTCATGGACCTGACGTGGACGGTGCTGCCCCGGATGGAGAGGAGGGCGCCGCTCTTGATGGTCAGGTTGCGGCGCGCGCTGAGCGTGAGGTCGGTACCCGCCTCGACGGACACCGCCCTGCTGCCCTTGATGTTGACCGTGCCCTTGCTGTCGACGGTGATCTCGGTCTTCGTGCGGTCCAGGTTGATGACGAGCTTGTCGTCGCCGGAGGTCACCCGCACCCCCTGCTTGCGGCCGCCGGTGGTCTGGCTGAGCAGGTCGACGCGGTTGCCGTCCCGGTCGGAGAGGGTGTGGCGGACGGCACGGCTGCGCGCGCCGTCGTGCAGGGGCACGTCCTTGACCGGGGTCGGCTTGTCCTTGCCGTTGTAGAGGCCGCCGATGACGTACGGGTGGTCGAGGGCGCCCCGGTCGAAGGCGACCAGCACCTCGTCGCCGACGTCCAGCGGGAAGATGGACCCGCCGGCCTTGCCGCCCCACTGCACGACCCGCGTCCAGTCGCTGATGTACGTGTCGTCGAGCCAGGGGAACTGGAGCTTCACCCGGCCCTGCTTGAGAGGATCCTGCACGTCGGTGACCAGGGCGTTGGTGGTGCCGGGCAGGTTCAGCCCGTTGCCGGCGTGGCCGCCGCCGGAGGAGAGCCCGTACAGGGACCGCCACTGCCGTCCGCTGACCGTCACCCAGGCCTCGTAGTGCTTGCCGTCGCCGAACACGTGCCGTACGGAGGTGGCGGTGTACTTGCCCTCGAAGGGTGCGCCGACGTCGGCGAGGGTGACGGGCAGACCGGGGCGCAGCTTCGGGGTGCCGCGCGCGATGACCTCCAGCTCGGCGAACGAGCCGGTGACGTCGTCGGCGAGCGCCTCGGCGGCGAACTTCACCTCCGACTGCCGGTCGTACGGCGTCTGCGCGTCGACCAGCTTGGCCGGCTTGAACTTGGCGGCGGCCTCGCCGGGGGTGGTGCCGATGCTGATGCCGGGGTTGGTCTTCGCGGGCGTGGTCGCGGTGAGCTTCTTCTTGGTCGTCACGTCCCAGCCGCGCGCCTCGACGGTCGCGACCTGCTCGGCGGCGGTGACGGCGGCGCGCAGCCGGAGGATGTCGGTGCCGGCCTCGAGGACGAAGGGGCTCTTGTCGCCGGGGGTGGAGGTGGGCGGCGCGCCGGACGCCGGGTCGGGCTTGACGAACTGGAACTTGCCCTTGGCGTCCACCGACATGACCATCTCGTTCTCGTCGGCCAGCCGGGCGAGGAAGTCCCAGTCGGTGACGTTGGCCTGGCTGATGAACTCGTAGACGGTCTTCGTGGACTGGATCTTCCCGACCGGGACGCCGTCCTGCGCGGCCAGCTTGCGGGCGATGTCGGAGGCGCTCTGGTTGCGGTAGGCGGCGACGCGGCGCTGACGCATCAGACGGTGGCCGAAGTCGTAGCCGCGGATGACGGTGAACGTACCGGTGCCGTCGTAGTCGGCCTCCAGACCGCAGACCTCGCCGGTGAGGAGCGGGTCCGAGGCGCCCTTGCCGTCGGCGATCGGGGCGAGGACGACGGGGGTGCCGAACTTGACGCCCAGCTTGCCGAGGACCTGGCGGTAGGGGTCGCGGAAGGTGAGCCGGAACGCGGCCGGCACCCCGAGACCCTGGTCCACCCAGCCCTCGACGAGCATCGGGGCGAAGTCGACGGGGAGGGGACGGCCGCCCAGGGTGACCTGGATGACGCTGGAGAACGCGGACTGGACCACTAGTGGCGCACCTCCTCGGCGGACGGCAGGACGAGCTCGATGCCGGTCGGCAGCCGGGAGGGGTCGTCGATGCCGTTCACCTCGGCGATGGACCGCCAGGCGGAGGCGTCGCCGTACTCCCGCCAGGCCAGGGACTGGAGGGAGTCACCGGCGACGACCCGGTGCACGCGCTGCGCGGTGAGGGCGCCGGAGGTCGGGTTCTGGCCCTTGGTCTTGCTGGGGATCTCGTGCAGGCGCACCTGGCAGGTGGCGCGGATCGGGACGCCGGTGGTGCCGAAGAGGGAGTACGTGACGTCGATGCTGCTGACGTAGGCGGTGAAGCGGGCGGTGGAGAACGAGCCCCACTGGAACACCACCCACGGCGGCGAGGGCTGCTTGGCGGCGATGCTCTTGGTGGTGACCTCGCAGCACTCCAGCAGCGACTCCACCTTCTTCAGCACGTTGTTGCTGCCGGGCTGGTCCGAGGTGTCGAGAAAGATCTCCACGGTCATCTCGCGGGGCTCCGGGCCCATGAACTCCGGTACCGAGCCGTCCCGGACGGCCGCCGTGGGGGTGACCTTCCACTGGGCCCGGCGGCCCAGCTGGAGCTGTGACGGGTTGAAGTCGAACCCGAAGGATTTGATCAGCCCGCCGGGGGTCGTGCTCGTGCCCACCGGCGGTTCGTGGATCGCGAGGGTGGCACGGACCAGGCTCTTGCCGGCGCCGCCTCTGCTTCCCTTGGCCATGGCTCTGTACTCCCTGCCTCGTCCTCGTCCTGGTCCTCGTCCTGGTCCCGCTGCTCAGTCCGTGAAGCCGTGGTGGGTGATCTCCAGGACCTCCGTGGCCACACCCGGGCTGTCCGGGCTGAGGGACGGCCCCTGCCAGCTGACCGGCAGCACGTCGATGAGGCCCCACCGGGCGACCTCCGAACCGTCCGCGCGCAGCGCCGCGATCTGCGCGGTCGGGCGGGTCACCCCCGTGGTGACCGAGGAGATCCACTTGGCGACCTTGGTGGTGTCCGGGGTGAGGGGACGGGTCAGCCGGATCGTGGAGAACGTGACCCGGGACGGCAGCTGCCAGACGAAGCCGTTGTTGCCGCCCTCCTGGCGGTGCTCGATCTCCACCTGGGACGAGAGCCCCTCGCACCCGTTGAAGTACCCGAGGCTCTCGCCGTCGATGGTCAGGGTGAAGAAGATGGTGGAGCCCGGGTCGAGATCGGAGGGCATCGGGAGCCTGGCCTTTCTGGGAGAGGGGGCGGCGGGGGCGGGTCGGACGGGCGTCGGGGTCAGTGGCGGGGGTCGCGGAGTCTGCCGATGCGTTCGCGGTCGAGCCGGAGTTCGGTGCGCAGCAGACGGGTGATGCGGCCGGTCAGGCGGTGCGTCAGCTCGTCGAGCTGGAAGTCGGTGAGCGCGCGGGGATCGAAGCCGGGATGCGGCTGCGCGGGACCCGGGCCCGCCGTCCCCCGGTCGGTGCGGTGCGGGGGGTCGGCAGGCGGGTCGGCGGCCGCGCGGGACGACTTCGGCGGCGTGGGAGGCGGGGTGACGGTGCGCTGGACCACGGCGGTGTGGGGCGCGGGCGGTGCGGGCAGCGACCGCGCGGCGGGCATCGGGACCGGCACCGGGCCGGGCGGCGGAGGGGCCGGTGCGGCGACGGGACGTACGGGGGCGGTGGCCGCCGACGCCGGTGCGGGCAGCGGCCGGCGCTGGACGGCGGGGGGCGCGGAGGCGGTCGGGTGTTGCGGGAAGACGGGCGCGCCCGGGACCGCCGGGGTCGCGGGTGCGGGTGCGGGCGTGAGGCCGTGAGTGGGGGCGGGCGTCGGGTACGGGCGGGCCACGGGTTGGCCCGCGGCCGTGCCGGGCGTGGTGCGGCGCAACGGCACGGGGGCCTTGACCGCGCTGCGCTGCACGGCCGACGGGCCGCCGTGGGAGGTCGTCGACGACGGGCCCGACGATGAGAGGGCCACCGGGGGCCGGCCCGCGAGGGAGACAGGGCTTGGGAGCGGGGGATGCCCGTGCCCGGGGGTCGTCGTGGCACGGACCGTGCGCGGAACCGAGCCCAGGGGGGCCGTGGTCGTGCTCTGCGGAAGCGGGCCCGGACGGTGTGTGGGCGTGCCGGCGCTGCGGGTGAACGCAGGTGCGAACAGCGGGAGTTCAGGGACGACGGACGCCGCGGTGCTGCGTTGCACGACGGGAGGTGGGATCGGCGGGTGCCCCGGGGCGGCGCCGACTCCGGGGCCCGTCGCCGCACGG
Organism: Streptomyces sp. NPDC088157; assembly: GCF_044741545.1. NCBI lineage: Bacteria > Bacillati > Actinomycetota > Actinomycetes > Kitasatosporales > Streptomycetaceae > Streptomyces > Streptomyces sp. NPDC088157. Next base: position 456,092 of record NZ_JBIUSU010000005.1, on the reverse strand, counting down.
GGGGCGCCGCTCTGGGGCGCGAGGGGGATGCCGCTCGGCGCGTCGAGCCTGGTGGCGTCGACGGGGCGGGAGGACAGGGGGGCGCCCAGCGCGGGTCGCGCGGACGCGGGGCGGGGGGCCTGCCCGGTGGCGGCGACCGGCAGGGCGGCGCGCTGAACTGGGGCGCCGAGGGAGGTCGAGCGCTGAGTCACGGGCAGCGGTTCGGTTCGTGAACCCTGGGTGCCGGAGGCGGGCGCGGTGGTGGGGAACGTACCGACGGGGCCCGGAGTCGCGGGCGGCCCCTCGGTGGTGCGGGGTACGGGAGCCGTAGGAGACGGCGAAGCCGCCGAGGCCGCGTACGGCGGAGTCGTCGGACTCGGCCGACCCGAGGGAAGCTTCGTGGGGGCGCCGAGGCCCACGCGACGCGGGGGAACGGCGGCACCGGACGCGGCCCGCTGGACACTGGTCGCGGACGTGATCGCGGGCGTAGCGGAACTCGCGGCAGCTGCGGGGAAGTTGGGCGCAGTGCTCGACGGGAGCGCCGGGCCGGTGTGTGTCGGCACCGAACCGCTCGCGCCGCCCACCGGCCGGACGGGACCGCTGGAGGCGGCGCGCGCGGGTGGGGTCACCGGGACGTGGGTGGTTGCCGCACGTTGCACGTCGGTGGACGGCGTACGGGCACCAGCGGGCGTGACCGGCACCGGGGGCGCGATCCGGGGCGGGGCCGGCGTCGAGGTCGGCGTCGACGCCGGGGCTGAGCCCGGGGTGGAGCCGGGACCCGGGGCCGAGGCCGGTGGCGTCGCCGCGCGCTGCACGGGCAGGGCCGAGGTACCGCCACCATCGCCCGAGGGTGGGGTGGGACCGGGCGCCGAGGCCGCGGACGGTGCCGTCGCCGCGCGCTGCACGGGGAGAGCCGAGGCACGGCCGCCATCGCCGTAGCCCGAGGCGGGACCGGGCACCGGGGCGGCACCCGCACCGGGGGCCGCGGTTGAGCCGGGGACCGGACCCGGACCGGAACCGGGGTCGTGGCTGGGACCGGGGCCCGGAGCCGAGCCCGAGCCCGGGCCGGACGATGAGCGCGATCCGGGGTCCGAGGCCGAACCCGCTGTAGCTGACGCCCGTTGCACGCTGGGCGACGACGTACGACCACCGCCACCGGAGGGCGAACCGGGGCCGGTGCCCGGACCGGCGGCCAGGGCAGGCCCCGGGGAGACCCGACCGGAGGCAGGGCCGGGCCCGAGGGCCGGACCGAGGCCCGCACCCGAACCGGTACCGGAACCCGGCACAGCACCGGAGCCGGAGCCCGGAGCAGCCGCGGAACCGGCACCGGAGCTCGTGGCGCGGCCGGAACCGGAGCCGGATCCAGGGACGAGGCCACGACCCGAACCCGAACCAGAGCCGGAACGGCGAGTGGCCGACGACCCGGTGAGGGCGTCGGCGGTCGGGGTGGGGGTCGTGTCGGGGGCGAGGCGTCTGCTCACGGGGACCGGTGCGGTCGCGCCGGGACGCGGGGCGGTCACACGGGGCGGACTGTGCGTGGGTGTCGGCGACGGGCCGCGTTGCGCTCCGACGGGCCGCACCTGCCCCGTGCCCGGTCCAGGTGCGGCGGAGCCGCCGGCCGGGGAGCGCATGCCGGTGCCCCCGGGCGTCCCACCGGGGGAGGAGGGCGGTGCCGTACGCGTCGGCACCGCACGCTGCACGCTTCGACCGGCGCTCGGCGCAGAGGAGCCGGCGGACGCGGCGGACCCGACCGCCGGAGTCGTCGCTGTCGCCGACGCATCTGTGGACGCCGAAGCCGAACCACCCGACGAAGCGGACGACTTGGCGGAGGACGGCAGGGCCGCACCGGTCCGACCCGCGGGCGTGGCGTCGCCCACCGCCGACGGACCGGGGGGCGTACCGACGTCACCCGCGCCCGGTACCGCGCGCCGAACTCGTACCGGCTCGCCACCGGGCGCGGAGCCGGCCCGAGGAGAGGCCGCTCGCTGGAGTGCGACGGGCGGGTGAGCAGGCGTACCAGGCGCTCGCGCCACGGAGCTGCTCCCCGTCGCGGTACTCGTGCCGCCGGTCGGTGGCCGTCGCGGGCCGGGAGCGGGTTCCTTGCCGGTCGCCGGGCCTCCGCCGTCGGTGTCGGTACCCCGGCCGGAGGCCTGAGCGGATCCGCTGCCGGCCGACGCCGACGGCGACGGGGCCGGAGCGGGCGAGGTGGCCGGGGACGCCGGCCGGGCAGGCAGGCTGCGTCGCTGTACCGGCGCCGACACGGACCTCGTCAACGGGGCCGGGCCCGTTGACGGGACCGGGCTCGCCGGGGACACCCGGATGCCCCGCGCGGGGAAGGCGGCGGGAGCGGACGGCTCCGTCGGCCGGGACGCCACCACGGGCACGGCCGGAGCCGACGGAAGAGAGGAAGCCGCCGGTATCGCGGACGCCGTCGAGTACGCCGGAGCGGCGGGCCCGGCCGGCTGCGGCACCGCACCCGCAGCGACCGGACCCGGCGCGACCGGACCCGGCGCAGCCGCAGCAGTCGGACGCGGCCCGGTCAGCGACGACGCGGGCACCGCACGCTGAAGGGGCGTCGGCCGGGGCGGCGCGGGCACCCGCTCGGGTTCCGCGACCGGTGGAGCCGCCCGCAGGCTGCTCATCGAGCCGCCCGGTGCCGCGTCCAGCACCGCGTGGAAGCCGGTGCCGGTGAAGGAGGGGTTCTGCCAGGTGGCCAGGCTCCCGCCGAACCCGGCGTCGGCGACACCCGAAGTCCCCCCGGCCGCCGCACGCTGGATGGGCGGAAGCGTCGGCCAGGCGGCCGTCACGACGCGGGGCACCGCATCGGCGCCACGCACCGAAGCCGAACTCGAGGCCGAAACAGAAGTTGTGGCCGAAACAGAAGTCGAAGCCGCAACAGACGTCGATGTCGGACCGCCGGTGCCCGCGGACGGCGTACCACCCGCACCGGCGGCCGACGACCCGGCCGTCGACGAGCCGGTTGACGACCCACCCGGGTCGCCCCCGCGCCCGCCTTCGTCCCCGCGTCGGCCTCGCAGCCGTTCCAGGAACCCCATGCCTCAGCCCTCCGCCCCGCCCCGGGTCACCAGGGAAGCGATCTGGTCGGCGTAACGGCGCCGGTCTCGGTGTTCCAGGTCGAGGATCTCGTCCTGGCTCCAGTGGAAGTGGTAGGCGACGTACGCGATCTCCTCGTGCAGCCGGTCGGTCGCGTACGTCACGATTCCCCCAGGCGGCTCCCGCCGAGTTCCACCTCGAAGGGCTCCGAGCAGTGGGGGCACTGCACCGAGGCGCGGGTGTGCCCCTCGGCGTTGACCTGACGGTAGAAGTCCTGGAGGAACGCCAGGTCGGAGGCGAACATGTTCTCCACGACGCCGTCGTGGACCAGGGGGAGGCTGCCGAGCCGGGTGATGACCCGGCCCAGCAGCACCACCGACAGGTACGCCGGGTTCTCCTGGACGCGGATGTCACGGAGCGGGACCAGCTCGTCCCGCGCCGTCGCCAGCCGCATCACGCCGTCCCGGTGGACCGTGCCCGCATCGTCGACGTAACCGCGCGGCAGCTCGAAGGGGAACTCCGTCTGGAGCCGGTACGCCGCCGGGGCCGGCGCGGCAGCCGCACCCGGCGCGGAGAACGCGGACCCGGTCGCGGACCCGTTGCCGGACGCGGATTCGGGCACGGCGGCGGCCGGCAGCACCTCCTGCGGCTCCCCGCTCGCCGCCGCCCGGACAGCCGTGCGCCGCATTACTCGATGACCAGTTCTTCGAACGTGATGGTCACGGTCTCGGTCAGCGCGGAGGCCTCGCCGGCCTTCACCGAGCTGGTGTCGATCTTGCTGCACCAGGCGTTGCGCATGTTGTACCGCTTGACCGGGTTGTTCTGGTAGTCCATCACCATGATCGTGGCGTTCTTGCGGGCGGTGCCCATCACGCCGTTGATCGACTCGGTGATCCACTGGTTGAACGCCGCGGACTGGGTCATGCCGCGCACGACCGTGCAGGTGCCGGCCTTCTTCACGCCGGGCAGCTTCTTGGTGACGGGCTTGCCCTGCGCGGAGACCTGCTGGTACTCGATGACGTCCTGTTCGAGGCTGAGGCCGCTGACCTCGGCGAGGTACTCGACCATCACGCCGTCGATCTGCAGGCCGAAATTGTGTGAAGTAAGGGCGTCACCCGGCTGGAGACTCATCTGGCTTTCCTTCTACGTGCGTTGCGGAGGGCGTTACGGGGACGGAGCGGAGGGGCCTGCGCCGGACCTACTCCTCCAGCTCCCCGTTGCCGCTGGAGAACTGGGCCAGCCGGAAGATCACGAACTCGGCGGGCTTGACCGGCGCGATGCCGATCTCGCAGATCACGCGGCCGAGGTCGACCGACTCCGGAGGGTTGGACTCCTCGTCACACTTGACGTAGTACGCCTCTTCGGGACGGGCGCCGAACAGCGCGCCCGAGCGCCACTCGTTCACGAGGAACGCGGAGACGTTGCGCCGGATCCGGGCCCACAGCGCGTGGTCGTTCGGCTCGAACACCACCCACTGGGTGCCGATCAGGATCGACTCCTCCAGGTAGTTGAAGTACCGGCGGACGTTCAGGTAGCGCCAGGCCGGGTCGGAGGAGAGGGTACGGGCGCCCCAGATGCGGATGCCCCGGCCCGGGAACGCACGGATGCAGTTCACGCCGATCGGGTTGAGCAGGTCCTGCTCACCGCGCGTGATCTGGATCTCCAGGTCCACCGCGCCGCGCACGACCTCGTTCGCGGGGGCCTTGTGGACGCCGCGCTCGGAGTCGTTGCGCGCCCACACACCGGCCACGTGGCCGCTCGGCGGGATCAGCCGGGCCTTGCCGGCGGCCGGGTCGAAGGCCTTGATCCACGGGTAGTACAGGGCCGCGTACTTGGAGTCGTAACCGGCCGTCTCCTGGCGCCAGACCCGAATCTGACGGGCGTTCAGGCCGGGCGGCGGGTCGATGATGGCGACGCGGTCGCCCATCAGCTCGCAGTGCGCGATCAGACCCAGCTGGACGGCCTTGACGGACTCCAGGTCGATCGCGCCGCGCTGGTAGGCGGCCATCAGGTCGGGCACCGCGACCATGGACACCTCGTCGACGGCCTCCAGGCCGCCGAAGCCGGTGCGGTCGGAGCTGTCGCCCAGGTACTGCGCGGGGCCCACGGGGTGCGCGGCCTCGACCGTGCCGTTGGCACCGGCCGGTGCCCCGGCGGGCGGCGCCGCCAGCGCGACCGTCTGGTTGTCGGGGCGGGCCAGCTGCGCGGCGGGCGCGGCCTCGGCGACGGTGATGAGCTTGGAGCGCTCCTTGACCTGGGTGACGACGTAGGAGCGGTTGCCCTTCTTCGCCGACACGTCGAACGTCTCGACGGCCTTGTCGCCGTCCTTGACGATCAGCTTGAAGCGCTCGGCGGGGCCTTCGCCCTCCGCGTCCGCGACCTCCACGCTCAGCGGGCCGCCGCTCTCGCCCGGCGCCACGGCCGTGACCGTGAACGTGCCGAGCTGCTTCGGCTCACCGGCCGGCAGGGCGGCCGGCGCGGAGCCGGAACCGGTCACCGCGGCGGGCGACTTGGCGTCACCGGCGGCACCGGCCGAGGAACCGCCGACGCGGACGACGTACGCCGCCGAGCCACCGTTGTTGAAGAAGCCGTAGACGGAGTGCGCCAGGTAGTAGCCGTCGGTGAAGTCACCGAACGCCGCCACGTACTGGGTCCAGTTGGTCACCAGGGTCGGCTCGTTCAGGGGGCCGGTCGGGGCGAGCCCGACGAAGGCCGCCACCGAGGTGCCCACCCCCTCGATCGGGCGGGAGCCGCTGGCCACCTCCTCGACGTATACGCCGGGCGACAGGTAGGACGGCATGCTGTGCTCTCCTCGGGGTACGCGTCAGGACGTCTTTCACCGTCACGCGCGAAGCGCGTCCGTCGAAACGGCTTCCGGTGCAGGGTCCGGGGCACGGCTCTTGCCCTCGGGGGCATCACGACCCACCGGTCACCGGCCCACGCCCCCTCACCGGGACCGGTCGTCCCCACCGGGACCCGCGCCACGCTCACCGGGACCCGCGCCACGCTCACCGGGACCCGCGCCACGCTCACCGGGACCCGCGCCGCGCTCACCGGGCCCGCGCTGCGTTCGCCGGGACCCGCGACCCGCTCGTCGGGCCCGCGACCCGCTCGTCGGGCCCGCGACCCGCTCGCCGGGGCCCGCGCCGTGCTCACCGCGACCCGCGCCACGCTCGCCGGGTCCCTGCGCCGTGCTCGGGCCCGCGCCGTGCTCGCCGGGTCCCTGCGCCCTCGCCGGGACCGGTGCGCCGGTGTCCGCGGTGAGAGCGCGGGGCCGGGTCCGGGAGGCCGCTTCGGGGTTCCTGGGTCTGCTCGGGCAGGTGGGCGCGGCCCGGCGGGGCACGCACACTGCCCTCTCGCTTCTGACCCGGCCGCCGGCCTCCCCGTAGCGTCGGTGCGTGAGCCTGTGGACTTCTCTTGAGCCGACGTCCGTCACCGTCGACCCCGGCAGCCGGGCGACCGTCCGGCTGCGGGTGCGCAACACCGGTGACGTCGTCGACGAGTACCGCTTCGAGCCCGTCGGGCCGATCGCACCCTGGACGACGGTGGAGCCGCAGACCCTGCGGTTGTATCCGGGTACGACGGGCACGGTCGAGCTGACCTTCGCCCCGCCGCGCACCCCGGACGCGACGGCCGGCCCCAACCCCTACGCCGTGCGCATCACACCGACCGAACACCCTGACGCGGTGACCGTCCCCGAGGGGAACCTGACGATCACCCCCTTCACCGAGGTTCGGGCGGAGCTGGTCCCGCCGACGGTGAAGGGGCGGTTCCGCGGCCGGCCCCGCCTCGCGATCGACAACCTCGGCAACACCAAGGTCACCGCCTCGCTGAGCGGCAGCGACACCGGTGACCGTCTGTCCTACGAACTCCAGCCGGGCAGCGTCCAGATCGACCCGGGGCGGGCGGTGTTCGTGAACACGACGCTGCGCCCGCGCCAGATCATCTGGTTCGGGTCGAAGGAGGAACAGCGGTACAACCTGGCGGTACGCCGGTCGGGTGCCCACCCCCTGGAGGTGGAGGGCACGTTCGTGCAGCGCGGGTTCCTGCCGCGCTGGCTGGCGACGGCGCTCAGCCTGACGCTGGCCCTGGCGATCGCGTTCGTGATGATCTGGCTGGCGTACAAGCCGAAGGTCATGACCAGCGCCAACGAGAAGCTCGCGGGGGCCGGCGTCAGCACCCTGGCACCCAGCCCCTCGGCCACGCCCAGCGCCCCGGTGCTGGTGCCCACACCGACGGCCCCGGCCGTGGTCGAGGCGCCCGCCACCAGCCAGGCCCCTGCCGACGGCGGCAGCGGCGGCGGAGGCGGAGGCGGCGGAGGCACGGGCGAGTCGAAGGCGCCCGCGAAGCCCAAGCAGGAGACGGCGGCCGTCGCCGTGAACAAGCTGGCGGCACGCAGCGACGGACGGCACATCTGCTACCGCGCCTATGTGGAAGACAAGGGCTGGCAGGACCCGGTCTGCGACGGCGCGATCGCCGGGACGACCGGCAAGAGCCTGGCCATCAAGGCCCTCAACATCGCCACGGCGAGGACGGGCGGTGTGACGGGCAACGCCGCGCACGTGGACGGGGGCTGGCTGACCGGGTCCAAGTGGTCGAAGGCGTCCGACGGCGTCGACATGTACATGGGCTCCAGCAAGCCGGCGGTCTCGGTGATGGAGGGGTTCACCATCAAGACCCTGGAGGGTTCCGTCTGCCAGAACCCGCACATCAAGGACCGGGGCTGGCTGGGGAACGGCTGTACCAAGCCGGGCGACTGGATCTACGGCGGCAGCCCCATGGAGCAGAAACTCCAACTGGAGGCGGTCCGTTTCACCGTCTGACGCGTCGCTGACCGTGCACGGGAGCGCCGCCGCTCGTCCCTTTCCGGGGAACGGTGGCGCTGACCGTGCACGGGGGCGCCGCCGCTCGTCCCCTTCGGGGGACGGTGGTTCAGGGAGACAGCAGGGCTCGGGATCCGACGGGCCTCGGCCGGTCACGGTCCCTCATGTCGGGGGATTCATCCCTGTCGGGCAATTGGTCCGGAATGCGCGTACGACTGCCTCGGGCGGCACGGAGACGGCGTTCCCGCAGGAACGGTGGGCCGACGGCAGACATCCTCCCCGCCCCCGTCGTCGGTGTGCCCGGCAGGACCCGGGCGCGAGCTGTGGACCGGACCGGCGGGGAGGGCAGCCCGGCCGGTCCGGTCGGGCACCCGCTCTGCCCCATGGCCTCTGACCTCCTGCCGCGTAACGCCGTAGCGTCGGTGCGTGAGCCTGTGGACTTCCCTCGAACCTGCCTCCGTCACCGTGGATCCCGGCGGCACCACGACCGTCCGGCTGCGGGTGCGCAACACCGGTGACGTCGTCGACGAGTACCGCTTCGAGCCCGTCGGGCCGATCGCACCCTGGACGACGGTGGAGCCGCAGACCCTGCGGTTGTATCCGGGTACGACGGGCACGGTCGAGCTGACCTTCGCCCCGCCGCGCACCCCGGACGCGACGGCCGGCCCCAACCCCTACGCCGTGCGCATCACACCGACCGAACACCCTGACGCGGTGACCGTCCCCGAGGGGAATCTGACGATCACCCCCTTCACCGAGGTTCGGGCGGAGCTGGTGCCGCCGACGGTGAAGGGGCGGTTCCGCGGCCGGCCCCGCCTCGCGATCGACAACCTCGGCAACACGCGCGTGACGGCGTCCGTCGCCGGCACCGACATGGGCGACCACCTCGGGTACGAGTTCCGGCCGGGCAGTGTGCAGATCGAACCGGGGCGGGCGGTGTTCGTGGACACGACGCTGCGCCCGCGCCAGACCATCTGGTTCGGTTCGAAGGAGCAGCGGCCGTACGCGCTGAGCGTGCAGCGGTCGGGCGCGGTGCCGCTGGCGGTGGAGGGCACGTTCGTGCAGCGCGGGTTCCTGCCGCGCTGGCTTGCGACGGCGCTCAGCCTGACGCTGGCCCTGGCGATCGCGTTCGTGATGATCTGGCTGGCGTACAAGCCGAAGGTCATGACCTCGGCGAGCGAGAAGCTCGCGGAGGCCGGCAGCACCGCGCTGCCCAGCCCGTCCGTGTCGGCGCCGTCCGCGCCGAAGGCGGACGCCTCCGCCGCACCGCTGCCCGAGCAGCCGGCGCCCTCCGCCCCGGCCCAGGAGGAGGACGGCAGCGGCGGTTCCGGGTCCGGCGGTTCCCCGGCGCCGGGCGGCGCGAGCGGCGGTGGCGGCGGGAGCGGATCCGGCGGTTCGGGCGGCACGAAGACGACGGCCCCGGTGCCCGGCGCGGTGATCATCGGCCAGGCCTCGAACCGGTGTATCGACATCACCGGCGCCCAGAACGGCAAGGGCAAGGACGGCACCCCGCTCCAGCTGTGGGACTGCGCCGGTTCGGCCAATCAGAAGTGGGTGTTCAAGAGCGACGGCACCGTGCGCGCGCTCGGCCTGTGCATGGACGTCGCCTGGGGCTCGAAGGACGACGGCGCGGTCATCCAGGTGGCCAACTGCTCCGGCAATCCCGCCCAGCAGTGGGTGCTGAGCCAGTACGGCGACCTGGTCAACCCGCAGGCCGACAAGTGCATCGACGCCAAGGACAACGGCACCGGCAACGGCACCAAGCTCCAGCTGTGGACGTGCTCGGGGACGCCCAACCAGAAGTGGCGCGCGCAGTAGGCCCGGCAGGGGATCGGCGTACGCCGCTCATCCTTCGGCCTTGCGTGGCCTACCAGTTGGCCTCGCCCGGCACCAAGCGGCCCGCCTTGCGGTACTCGCGGCGGGCCCCCTCCAGCAGGTCGCCGTCGCCGACCGGCTCGTCGCGTCCGGCGGCGAGGTAGGCGGCGGTGACGACGGCGCTGCGGATCGAGCCGCCGGCCAGCTCGAAGTCCTTGGCCGGCGGGCCGGGGTCGACGTCGGCGGCGCACGGCACGTGGGAGAGCCCGTGCCGCCACAGCGCGAGCCGTTGCCCGGCGTCGGGGAACGGGAAGTCGACCACCAGGTCCAGGCGCCGGGTGAACGCCTCGTCGATGTTGGCGCGCAGGTTGGTGGTGAGCAGCGCGATGCCGTCGAAGGACTCCAGCCGCTGGAGCAGGTAGGCACTCTCCATGTTGGCGTACTTGTCGTGCGCGTCCTTCACCTCCGACCGCTTCCCGAAGACGGCGTCGGCCTCGTCGAAGAGCAGCACGGCGTCGGTGCGGTCGGCCTCGGAGAAGATGCGCTCCAGGTTCTTCTCGGTCTCGCCGACGTACTTGTCGACGACCGAGGACAGCTGGACGACGTACAGGTCGAGGCCGAGTTCGGCGGCGACGACCTCGGCGGAGAGCGTCTTGCCGGTGCCGGACTCGCCCGCGAACAGTCCGAGGACCCCTCGGCCGCGACCGCCGCCGGCGCTGAGCCGCCAGTCGCCCAGCACCCGGTCGCGGTGCCGGGCGCGCAGGGCGAGTTCGCGCAGCTGGGTCAACGGCCGCTCGGGCAGCACGAGATCCTGCCATCCGACGTCCGGCCGGATCCGCCGCGCGTGCCGTTCGAGACCGGACGCCGACTGCTGTCGCGCGGCCAGCCGCACATGGTCGGCGGTGAGTGGCCCGCCCTCAAAGGCGGCCAGCACGGAGGCGGCCCGCGCCGCCCGCGCGACCCGCTCACCACCGAGACGGTAGGGGGCGACGGTGGCGGCGAGGTCGAAGCCGGGGGCGGTGGCGGGGGTGCCTGCGGCGTCCAGTGCGGCCGCCCAGACGGCCGTGCCGCCCGCCCTGCGGCGCGGTGCCTCCAGCACGAGAGGGTCGTGGGTGGTCCAGTGCGGGTCGTAGGGGCGCGGGTCCGTGAGGAGGACGGTGACGTCCGTCGCCTCGGCCAACGCCGTGAGCAGCGGCCCGGGCTGGTCCGGCAGCCCGGACAGCACGATCGCCCGGCCGCCGAGGCGGGCCTCGCGCAGCAGGCCGGGGACGCGGTCGTCGGGCCCGGTGAAGCGAAGGGCGTCGACTCCGGCGGCGCGCAGGGCCGAGGCGATCGCCGCGAGGCCGTCGCCCTCGCGGTGTTCGCGCAGGTAGGCGATGAGCGGGCCGCCGTCGGCCATCCGGTGTGCCAGAAGCCGGACGAAGTCCTCGTCGTCCGCGGGCAGCGGTGGGGGCAGCGGGTGCAGATGTCCGTGCAGGGCGGCGTCCGGGGTGTCGTCGCCGAGGAGGTGGGCGAGCACCCGGTCCGGGACGCGCAACGTGCGGGAGAGGAAAGGCCGTTCGGGTTCCTCGACGTCCAGCAGGCCGTATCCGCGCAGCGGCGCCGAGGAGTGGAAGCGGGCCCGCGCGGCGGCCCGGTGCGGGGGCGTCCCGCACAGTTCGAGGGCGAGCCCCACGGTGGCCCGCCGCCTGCTCACGTCGTCGTTGAGGTACCCGTAGAGCGGCTCGAAGTCCCGGTCCAGATCGGGCGCCAGCGCGATGAGGAGGATCGCGGCGTCGAGGTCGGCGAGCCGGAGCCGGCCAGCGAGGGCGGCGAGCGAGTCGGTGCCGGCCGGTGCGGCGGCGAGGGTGTCGTCGACGGGGGTGGTGCCCTCGGGCGTGGCGTTTTCGGGGGCGGCGGCCGGCCCGCCGCCGAGCAGGTGACGTATCGCCTCCTCGGAGAGATACAGCCCACGCAGCGGATCGGCGGCCGTGGGATCGACGGCCGCCCGCCGGTCGACCAGCGCGGCCACCCGGTCGCGCAGAGCCCCGAGCCGGATGAGCAGCCCGGCACCCTCGTCCTGCGGGCCGGGGCCGAGGCCGGAATGAGCCTCGTGCGGGGAACGGCCGACCGCGGACGCCCCGGTGTGGGCCGTGCGGTGTCCGGCGTCGGGTGCGGTGGTCTCGGTGTGGGCCGTGCGGTGTCCGGCGTCGGGTGCTCGTGTCCCGGCCCCGGGCACCGAGGGGCTTGTATCGGTCACGGATGTGCGGGTTCCAGTGGAGGCGGGGTCGTCCTGGGCCTCCAGGGCGTCGTGCCCGGCGTACGCGCCGTTCACCGCTGGTCCGGACGGCGGGTACCGGCCTCGCGGGCGGCGCGGGCCGCGGCCACCTGGTGGGGGCGGTGGGCGCGCTCGCCGGACTCCGGAGGGTCGCCGTCCATACCGCGCAGGCGGACCGCGGCGCCCTCCGTGACCGGTGGTCCGGCGTCGTACTCGGGGTACGCCGGGAAGGGCGCCGTCACCACCAGGTCCAGGGACGGTTTGAGCTCGCCGCCCAGGGCGGACCAGATCTCGGCGAGGGATCGCGACTCGGTCTGGATCCCGGCCACCGTCACCGGCACCGCCAGCCCCAGGGCACGCAGCGACCCGGGCAGTTCGTCGGCCGTCAGCATTTCCCGGGGCAGCAGCGTCGCCAACACGGCGGACAGCAGCCGGTGTTCGTCCTGCGGGGTCCGCGTCCACGCGGTCACCAGGTACGACAGTCGGAACCATCGCGGTGGTTGACGGCGCTTCACGACGATGTCCCGGTCGTCCCGCACCGCCATCTGGCCGCGCTGGCGACGGGTCACGTCCTCACGGATGTCGTACAAGTAGGTGTTGATCACAGGGGCGTTGCGCCGGGCCGCCCAGTCGCGGGTCGGAGCCTCGAAGGAGACGTCGATGCCGGAGCCCGCGAGTGCGCCGCCCCCGAGCAGCTCTTTGAGGACCTCGTCCACCTCGTGGATCACCGTCGTGCTCCTCAACTTGCCGTGCTGCGCCCACTGTCCGACGATCGTGCCCCGGACGGCCCCGGATCCGCAGGCACCACCGGGTCGGCGGCCGGGCAGGGCGTCGTGCCCGCGTGTCCGCCTTCGATTGCCCGTTCGGTCAGATGTAGCCTTCCCGCAGGGCATATGCCACCGCGTGCGCCCGGTTGCGCAGATGCAACCGCGTCGTGAGTCCGTGCATGACGTTCTTGACGGTTCGTTCGGAGTAGGACAGCTTGCTGGCGATCTCTCCGGTGTCCAGGCCCTCGGCGACCAGCCGCAGGACGTCCACCTCCCGTGGCGCGAGTCCCAGGGAGGGGGCGCCGGGCCGGCCCGCCGCACCACGGTGCAGCGTGCCCACCTGGCTGATGAGCCTGCCGAGCAGGTCGGCGGGCAGATCGCCGTCGCCGCGGTGGGCGGCCAGCACGGCCTGCACCAGCCGGTGCGCGGTGGCCTCGCGGCGCCAGACGATGGCCCCGACCCCGCACTCGATGACGTCCAGCAGTTCGGTCTCGCGGATCGTGCCCACGACGAGCACCGCCCGGGCCCCCTCGCTGCGCACGATCCGCCGCAGCCGGGCCAGCGCCGCTTCGTCGAGGGTGTCCTCGATCAGCACGGCCACGGTGCCCGCGGCGGCCGAGACCTCCTCGCGGACCTCGACCTCGGGACGCCCGCGCAACTGGCTGACGGCGCCCTCGCGGGAGATCGGGTCCGGTGCCTGGACGGCCACGGGAATCCGCCGCCGGGTGCCGGTACCGGTGCCGCTGCCGAGGCCGCTGCCGACGGTGGTGCCGAAGGCGGCGGTGCCCAGGGCGGCGGTGCCCGAGGCTGCGAAACCCGCGGCGCCGGTGTCTGGTGTCCGTGGTGAGCTGAGCAACCGAATCCCCCATGTTCACGAGCCCGCCCTCCGGCGGGGACCGGTGACGGGTGGGTCCGGTCCAGCCTTCTGCGGCCCCTGGGGCGCGCGCAATCGTGGAGCACCACGAGGCGGACCACGAGAGCAAGCCGCCCACCACCACGATTCACCTGCGTCGCCGCAGGTCAGAGCCGTCACGACCGGCGTGTTCCGGGCCACCGTGAGCCTCGCCACAACGGCCGTGCGGACCCGTACCGAACCGCACGACCTCTACGTGTACATGGACAAGTCCGATGTACCCGACAGCAGGAGGCAGGGATGACCGGACCGTTGCGGGAACGCGAGGACGCGCACGCACTGCTCGCGGCGGAGGCTGAGCGCGCTCGAGCCGGAGCGGGCCGTCTCGTCCTGCTGCGCGGGGCCACCGGCACGGGACGGTCCGCCGCCCTCGAAGCCGCCGCCGCGCAGGCCACCCGCCTCGGGCTGCGCGTCCTGCACGCCCGCTGCTCCCCCGAGGACACCGCGCTGCCGTTCTCCTCGGTCCTCCATCTCCTCGGCTCCGTACCGGAGTTCGCGGACGTCGGGCCGGGCGGCGACGACCGGGAAAGCGCGGCCCGGCTGTGGCGGGTGCTGCGTTCGTACGCGGACGAGGCGCCGCTCATGGTGGCCGTGGACGACGTCCACCTCGCCGACGAGGCCTCGCGCCGCTGGTTCGTGGAGGCCGCCCGCCGCATCGACCGATTACCGGTGCTCCTGGTGGCCACCGAGCGCAGTCAGTACGACATCGACCCGCGGCCCGCCGGTCTCACCCACGCCCTGTCCCCGTCCGCGTTGCGCACCCACACCCTCGCCCCGCTCACCGACGACGCCTCGGCCGACCTGGTCCGGGCCGCCTTCCCGACGGCCTCCGACCGGTGGACGACGGACTGCGTCCGGGCCGGCGCGGGCAGCCCGCTGCTGCTGCGCGCCCTCCTCGACGACCTCGACGGCGCCCCACCGCCGACGGCCGTCCCGAGGACGTGCGCCGCGCTGTACCCGGGTTCCTATCCGGCGGCCGTCTCCTGGTGGCTGGACAACGCGGGCCCGGCGACGACGGAGGTGGCCCGGACCCTCGCGGCCCTGGAACAGGCGGAGCGGATGGAGGGCGCTGAGCGGGCCGAGGGCGCCGGCGTCCGGATCACCGACCCGGCCCCCGCGACCACCCGCAGAGTCCCGGCCGCTTCCGTGACGACTCCCGCAACGGCCTCCGCGACCGCCCTTGCGAGGGCTCCCTGGGCCGATGCCGAAGCGGATCCCGGAACCGGCGCCGAACCGGCTGCCGGACCCGCTGTCGGCACAGCCGCCGAAACCGCTTCCGAAACCGCCGCCGACGCCCTCGCCGCTCTCGTCGCGGACGCCTCCGGCGCCGACCCGGCGCGCGTCTCCGGCTGGTTCGCCGCGATGACACGGCTCGGCGTGCTGCGCCCGGACCCGGCCGGCCGTCCCCGCTACGCGCACCCCCTCCTCCGGGACGCCGTCCTGGGCGGCTGGTCCACCGCCCACCGCCAGGACGCGCACCGGGCGGTCGCCCAGGCGATGCTGCGCAGGGGCGACCATCTCGACGCCGTGGCCCGGCAGTTGCTCGGCAGCGCCCCCGCGGGCCTGCCCTGGGCGCTGCGGGTGCTGCGCGACGCCGGCACCGTGGCCGCGCGCCAGGGCCGCCCCCACGACGCCGTCCGCTATCTGCGCCGAGCGCTGCGGGAGCCGCTGCCCGACGACCTGCGCCAGCGCCTGCTCACCGAGCTCGGCTCCCTGGAGTACGCCTCGTCCGACACCCCGGCGGGCATCCCACGGCTGGCCGAGGCGCTCGACCTGCCCGCCGAACCCCGTGACCAGGTCCGTACGGCCATCGCGCTGGGCACCGCGCTGGTGGGCCGGGGGGAGGTCCGCACGGCGGTGGAGGTGCTGCGCCGCCTGGAGGCCCGGCTGGCCGGCCACCCCGACCTGGCGCGCGCCCTCCAGACGGCGTCCGCGCTCCTCTCCGACCAGGACCAGACGGTCCGCCGCGAGGCCTACCGCTGGCTCACCGACACCGCCGAACGGTCCCCGGAACTCGTCGGCCCCTCCGGGCAGGCCCTGCTCGTGCGGTACGCGGCGACGGCGGGCGAGCTCCCGGCGCGGGAGGCGATGCGACGACTGCGCAGCCTCCTGACGGAACCCGCCGATCCCCTCGCCGAGCCGTTCCTGCTGGGCACGGCCGCGGCGGTGGCCCAGTGGGCCGATGAACTCGACGAGGCGGAACGCCTGGTGGAACGCGGTCTGGCGGGCCAGCATCCGTCGCTCCTGCACCCGATGGAACAGGCCCTGCTGGACACCAGGTGGGACATAGCGGCGGCGCGCGGCGCGTACGACACCGTGCTGGCCGGACACCACGAGGCGGCCCGAGCCCGGCGTACCGGCGCCGGCCCCGCCAACACGGACGCGCACCTCCTGCTCGCCCTGGTCGAGACGGGCCGCACGGCCGAGGCCCGCCGCCTGGCCGACACCTTCGACCTGCGTGACGCCCCCGACTCCTGGGAGCTGAACCGCTTCCTCTACGCGCGGGGCGTGCTGTGCTTCACCGAGGGGGACGTGGCGGGGGCCCTGCACGACTTCCTGGAGTGCGGCCGCCGTCAGTCCGCCCGCGCCGTCCTCAGCCCGGTCGTCACGCCGTGGCGGACGGCGGCCGCCGAGTGCCGGCTGGCCCTGGGCAACCCCCAGGAGGCGCTGGCCCTGGCGACCGAGGAACTACGGCTGGCCCGGGTGTGGAACACCCCGCGCACGACGGGACGGGCGCTGCGTGTCCTGGGCCGGGCGACCCGCGGCAGGCGGGGCCTGGAACTGGGCGAGGAGGCGGTGGCCGTCCTCCGGGACTCCCCGGCGGAGGCGGAACTCGTGGCCTCCCTCCTCGCACACGGCCGGCAGCTGACCGCCGCCGGAGAGCGCGGGCGGGGCCGCGACCATCTGCGGGAGGGCGCCGAACGTGCCGAACGGCTGGGCAGCGTCCGGCTCCTGACCTGTGCCGAACAGGCCCTGCGTACCGCCGGCGGCCGCCGCACCACCCCCGCCCACACCGGCTCCGGGTCCCTCACCGGCAGCGAACGCCGCATCGCGGAACTCGCGGCGGAAGGCCGCACCAACACCGAGATAGCGGACCTCCTGCACGTGGCCCGCCGCACTGTGGAAACCCACCTGACCAGCACCTACCGGAAGTTGGGGATCCGGCGGAGAGGCGAGCTGCGGGGCGTGCTGGGGGACTGAGGCGGCCGCGCGGCACCCGCTGGACGCGGGCGCCCCGCTCGCCACCCCCGCCCGGTACTACCGGCCGGCGTGGTCGGGGGAGGGGCCTGCCTACGTCGCGGTCGGGCTGGCGCTCGTCCTGCCGGTCGCGGGGTTCGCCGCCTATCTGCGGTCGCTGGACTACCGCCGCACCGTCGCCGTCGCCGTCGACGAGACGCCCCGCGAGGAACGTCTCGCCATCGCCGCAGACCTGCACGACTTCGTCGCCCACCACGTCACCGGGATCCTCGTCCAGACGCAGGTGGCCCGCATGATGGCGACCGGCGGGCCGGCCGACGGACCGGGCGCGGGGCGGCCGTGTCACCGGCCCGAGGACCTCGACCCCGTCCTCGCGGGCATCGAACGAGCCGCCACCGAGGCCCTCGCCTCCATGCGCCGCACGGTCGGTGTCCTACGCGACACGGCGGAGGCCGACCGGCGCCCCGTCGGCGACCTCGCCGCCATCGCCGGCCTCACCGAGGGCTTCGCCGGACCGGGCCGGCGGGTCACCCTGGACCGTGACCCGCCCTCCCCGACGATCTCCCGCACGAGGTGCAGGCCGCCGCCTTCCGCGTCGTCCAGGAGGCCCTGACCAACGTACGGCGGCACGCGGCCGACGCCGCCACGGTCACCGTCCGGCTCGGCCAGGACGGCTGCCGCCTCGAGGTCACCGTCGTCGACGACGGCCGCGGCGGCACCCAGCTCCCCGTCGATGCCCACGGCGGCGCCTTCGGGCTCGTCGGTCTGCGGGAACGGGTCACGGCCCTGGGCGGTGAACTGCGCACCGGGCCGGTGCCGGCCGGTCACGGCCACGGCTGGGAGGTCCGGGCCCGGTTCCCGGCGCACTGAGGCCACTTGGGCCGCTGTGACAGGTCTGTGACCGGAGGAGTGGCTTCCGCCACAGCCCGCCCGGCCCCGCCCTGGTGTGGTGACCGGATGCGTACCGCACTCTCCGCCCTGCGCGGCTGGCTGCCACCGCTCCTGGTGCACCTGCTGATCGGTCTCCCGACGGCGGTCGTCGTGCTGTGCGCACGCTGGTACCTCGCCCACGGGCACTGCGCCTATGAGGACCTCGGCCGCCGCGACCTGGACAACTGCACGTACGACCAGATCGAGAACAGCGGCATGGTGCTGATCGTCCTCGTCCTGTTCGCCGCGTTCGTGGCCCTGCTGCTCGTCCTCTTCGACGGTCTGCGCCCCCTGCGGACGGGCCGCTCGCTCAGGCCCCGGCTGCTGACCCTCCCCGCGATCCTGCTGCCCTACGCCGCGTACCTCACCTGCGCCGCGAACGGCGGGTGAGCCCCGGGCCGGTCCACCCCGCGGCCGGGGACGCTGACGCGGATCACTTCCCCGGCACCGATCACTTCTCCAACCGGCGCCGGTCATACGGACATGACGGAAGCCGCGAAGGGCCCCGCGAGTACTTCCCGTCGATCGAGAAGAAGTACGGACGTCCGATCGCCGAGTGGAAGACCCTGATCCGGGCCTCGCCGCTCACCCGGCACATGGAGCTCGTCTCCTGGCTGAAGACCGAGCACGGGCTGGGGCACGGCCACGCCGACGCGCTGGTCGCGCACACGCCGGCGGAGGACGCCGGCGCGTGAGCCACCGCCGGCCCCCGCCCGGACTCAGCGGCCGTTCGCTGCGTTGCCGTTGCCCTTGGCGGGGGAGCGGCGGCGGCCCTGGGAGGTGGGTCGTCCGCCCTGCGCGGTGGGACGGCCGCCACCCTGGGCCGCGGGACGGCCACGGCGCGAGCGCGCGGTGGAAGCCGAGCGCGCGGGACGCTCCTCGACGGGCGGCGGGGTGAGGACGACGGGCACGCCGGAGGGCGCCTGCGCACCGGTGATGCGGCTCAGCTCGGCCCCTCCCGAGCGGACCCGGGTGGTCTGCGGGGTGATGCCGGCGTCGGCCATCAGGCGGGTCATCTCCCGGCGCTGGTTGGGCAGCACCAGCGTGACGACGGTGCCGGACTCGCCGGCGCGTGCCGTGCGGCCGCCGCGGTGCAGGTAGTCCTTGTGGTCGGCGGGCGGGTCGACGTTGACGACGAGGTCGAGGTTGTCGACGTGGATGCCGCGGGCCGCGACGTTGGTCGCCACCAGCACCGTGACGTGGCCGTCCTTGAACTGGGCCAGCGTCCGGGTCCGCTGGTTCTGGGACTTGCCACCGTGCAGGGACGCGGCGCGCACCCCGACCGCCAGCAGCTTCTTGGCCAGCCGGTCCGCCGCGTGCTTGGTGTCCAGGAACATGATCACGCGACCCTCGCGGGCGGCGATCTCCGTCGTCGTGGCGTGCTTGTCCTCGTCCTCCACGTGCAGCACGTGGTGCTCCATCGTGGTGACGGCTCCCGCGGAGGGGTCGACGGAGTGGACGACGGGGTCGTGCAGGTAGTTCCGCACCAGCCGGTCGACGTTACGGTCCAGGGTCGCCGAGAACAGCATGCGCTGGCCGTCGGGACGCACCTGGTCGAGCAGCTGCGTGACCTGCGGCATGAAGCCCATGTCGGCCATCTGGTCGGCCTCGTCGAGGACGGTGATGGTGACCCGGTCCAGGCGGCAGTCGCCCCGGTCGATGAGGTCCTTGAGCCGCCCGGGGGTGGCCACGACGACCTCGGCGCCGCCCCGCAGTGCGCTCGCCTGCCTGCCGATCGACAGACCGCCGACCACCGTGGCGAGCCGCAGTCGCAGCGCGCGGGCGTAGGGGGTGAGAGCGTCGGTGACCTGCTGGGCCAGTTCCCGGGTCGGGACGAGCACCAGGGCCAGCGGCTGGCGGGGCTCGGCCCGCTGTCCGGCCGTACGGGCCAGCAGGGCGAGGCCGAAGGCGAGGGTCTTGCCGGAACCCGTGCGGCCACGGCCCAGGACGTCCCGGCCGGCCAGCGAGTTCGGCAGCGTCGCGGCCTGGATCGGGAACGGGGTGGTCACACCCTCGGCACCGAGGGCGGTCAACAGCTGCTCGGGCAT
The DNA here is from genome assembly GCF_044741545.1 of Streptomyces sp. NPDC088157. Classification (NCBI taxonomy): domain Bacteria; kingdom Bacillati; phylum Actinomycetota; class Actinomycetes; order Kitasatosporales; family Streptomycetaceae; genus Streptomyces; species Streptomyces sp. NPDC088157. Next base: position 436,308 of record NZ_JBIUSU010000005.1, on the reverse strand, counting down.
GTCGAGTTCGGTGAACGACTCGACCGCCGGCAGCCCGGGCGTGAGGGTGACGGGTACTGCGAATTCACCGCCGGACGCGGCGGGACGACTCCCGCGTCCGCTCCGCCCCGGCTTGGCCGAACGGGAGGGGGCGCCCTGGCGCCTGTCCGTACGGGAGCGGACGGAGCTGTTGCGGTTCATCCGATACCTTCCTGGAAAGGGGAAAATGCCATGGGCCGGGGCCCGCACTCAGGAGTGCGGGCCCCGGCCACGTAGTCCGCGTGATGCGCAGCCGATCGCGTCAGCGTCAGCGTCAGGCGGCGTCAGGCGGTTCAGGCGGGCTGGATGTTCTCCGCCTGCGGGCCCTTCTGGCCCTGAGTGACGTCGAAGGTAACCTTCTGGCCTTCCTGAAGCTCACGGAAGCCGGACGTGGCGATGTTCGAGTAGTGGGCGAACACGTCAGCGCCGCCACCGTCCTGCTCGATGAAGCCGAAGCCCTTTTCCGAGTTGAACCACTTCACGGTGCCAGATGCCATGTTGAATCTCCCTATGGGGCAATGCCCGGAGTCCGCACCTTGCGGACCCGGTGTCGCAGGATCGGGAAAGCCCCAAAAACAAAAAGAGTGCCCGTCGACGGAAGGTCGAAGAGCACTCAAAAGCCTCTGGTAACCGAAACTGCCACTTTTATCACGGTAGCACACGTCCGGGTGCGGGGCCCGGGAGCGAGACACCGCGAGTCCCGCCCCGAGGATGCCACCCGGAACAGGCGAGTACCCGTGCTCAAGAGGAACACTCCCGCCGCTCTCCCGTCGCTCGGCAGGCTGGGCGCAGAGCCGGTGCAGCCGGCGCAGCAGTGCGGCCGTCCACCCGTGGCAGAGGAGTCGGCCCGCTGTCCCGAGGGCAAGGTCCCCGAGAAGGTCGGCGACGAGTGGGACACCTACCGGAGCACCCACAACCTTCGACGAGAAGGGCGAGATCATCCAGGTGGCCGAGGGCAAGTTGACGCCGAACGCCGAACGGCTGAACCCCTGTTGTATAACCGGATCATGATCTATCACGTGGTGCCGCTCGACGACTGGAACCTCGCGCCCGACCGGCCCTACGCACCCGCCTCCCTCGCGGAGGAGGGCTTCGTGCACTGCTCGCCCGACGAGGAGACCACGCTCGCCGTCGTCAACGCGTTCTACCGGACCGGCCCCCGGCCGCTGCTGGCGCTCGTCGTGGACGAGGAGCGGCTCACCGCGAGGTGCGAGTGGGAGGCGGCCGCCCCCTCACCGCCGCCCGGAGTCGCCGCGGGCACCCTGTTCCCGCATGTGTTCGGGCCGGTCGACCGGGACGCCGTGACCCGTGTCCTGGAGGTCCGCTGGGACGAGCAGGGCACGGCGACAGGCCTGACGGACCTCGGCTGACCGCTCCACCGCCGACAGGCCGGGAGGGTGAAGCGGGCGGGGCGGGCCGCGGCGACCGTTTCAGCGGCTCTGACTCACCGCTGGAACCGGCATCGGCCCCCTACGCGCTCAGAGGTCGAACTCGTGCGGCGGCAGGTCGAGGGTGAAGCACGCCTCCCGTACGACGCCCTGCTCGGTCTTGTCGAAGTCGCCGTCGGCGCCGCCGATGACGATGCCGATCTGGATGACGGCCCGTGCCTCGGCCGGCTTCTTCTTCGCCTTGGCGATCTCCTGGAGGACACCGACCTTGCCGAAGTCGAAGTCGGTGGTCAGCTTGTTGAGGTTGTCGTCGAAGCGCCGCTGGAGATCCGTGGCGTCGAAGTTCTGAAGCACCTCGTTGGTGGCGATCAGCTGCGCCACCCGACGTCGCTCCGCGGGGTCGATCGTGCCGTCCGCCGCCGCGACCAGCGCGCACATCGCCATGCTCGCGTCGCGGAAGGCGCCGCTCTTGAGGTCGTTCTTCTTCGACACGAGCTGGGTCTGCATCGTCGACGCGGACTCCTTGATGCGGTCCCACAGGGCCATGAGAACTCCAGAAGGTCGGGGCGGAGTAAGTGACTGCACAAGATCTACAGCAACGTAGAAACTCACAGCCGCCCCGATAAGTTCCCTCGGCCCCTCAGCCCCTCAGCCCCTCAGCCCCTCAGCCCCTCAGCCCCTCAGCCCCTCAGCTGAGGCAGATCAGACCCAGCAGGCAGATGTCCGACGGCGAGGTCCCCGTGGCCGCGGTGCCCGTCGAGGAGGACGACGAGGACGAGGACGACGAAGAAGACGACGAAGTAGAGGAATCAGAGGCGGAGTTCGAGTCGGAGGTCGAGGTCGACGACTCTCCGCCGCCGGCCGCGGCGGGACCGGATGACTGCTGCCCGGTCGTGCCGGTCGTGCCGGTCGTGCCGGTCGTACCGGTCGTGCCCGCCGTGCCCGTCCTGCCGGTGGGAGCGGTGACGGTTCCGTCGTAGGACGAGGTTCCGGTTCGCTGCCGGGGGACCGACGGCGCCGTCGCGGGGGAGGAGGCCAGCGAGTCCGGGTGGGTGTTCGCCGGTGACCCCGCCGGGAGTGTGGGGGTGGGTGAGGACCGGTGCCCGTCGGACCGGGTCACCGTCGGGCGGGTGCGCTCCGACGTCGGTTCCTTCCCGCCCGCCGTGCTCGGGACCTCCGGCGTCGTGGCCGCCTGTGCCTGGTCGCCGGTCTGCCGGTCCAGCGCGGCGAAGGTCAGCCCGCCTCCGACGAGGGCGACCGCCGTCGCGACCACCGCTCGGCGCTGGTTCTTCTTCCAGCGGGCCAACTGCCGCCGCCGTGCCGCCCGTCCCTGCCGCGCGTACGGAACGGACGGCGCGGACGCCGCGTCCTCGGCCTCGCCCTCGTCCTCGGGCGACGGGGCGGTCCGCGGCGCGGTGTTCACATACGGCGTCGGCACCGGCGGCCGCGTAGTCGGGGCCGGCGTGTACGACGGCGCCGGCAGGGACGCCGTCGCCGGCATCGCGACCCGGGCCGGGGCTATGCCGCGGTCGACCGTGACCGGCGCGATGTCCGGAGCGTAGGCGCCGCATCCAGGGCACACGAGGGCGCCGTTGAGATGCCGACGACACGTGGAGCAGTAGTCCATCTGCGGTCTTCCTACGCGGGGGTCCGATGGCCGGCAACGCTAACGAGTCGTTCCAGGGACTGTGTGCAGTCTGTGTGACGCTCCTGCACGAATCCCTGGAGGGGATGAGCACACATGCGGCGAACACGGGCCCCGAACGTGGGTCGCGACACAGCACGCCCGTCCATCCATGTGAACGGAAAACAGGTACGCGTCTATTGACGTGCTCAGGCCATGCCCCTAGCTTCCGAGAGAAAGCGCTTTCTGGAGGCGCTTTCTGGTTCGGCCGACCCGCACTCGTCCCGTTCCTGGAGATGAACCATGCAGCTGAGATCCGTCATGGCCTGCGTCAGCCTGGTGGCAGGCGCGCTCGTCGCGCTGTCCGGCACCACGGCCCAGGCCGCCACGACCACCCGCTACGAGGCCGAGACCTCCCCGGCGGTCTGCTCCGGCACCATCGACTCCGACTGGACCGGTTACTCCGGCAGCGGATTCTGCAACGGCACCAACGCGACCAGCGGTTACGCCCAGTTCACCGTGAACACGGCCACGGCCGGCACGGCGACACTGAACGTGCGCTTCGCCAACGGCACCACCGCGGCGCGGGCGGCCTCGCTCGTCGTCAACGGAACGACGGTGCAGACGCCGTCCTTCGAGGCCACGGGCGCCTGGTCGACCTGGGTCACCAAGACGTTGACCGTGTCGCTCAACGCCGGCAGCAACACCGTCCGGCTCAGCCCCACCGTCGCGGCGGGGCTGCCCAACGTCGACTATCTGGAGGCGACGACGGCCGACGGCACCACACCCCCGGCCGGCGGCGCGATCTACGTGTCGCCGAGCGGCACGGACGGCGCGGCCGGTACCCAGTCCGCGCCGACCACCCTCACCTCGGCGATCAGCCGCGTCACCTCGGGCGGCACGATCTACCTGCGCGGCGGGACGTACACCCCCGCGTCGACGGTCACCGTCCCGGCGACCAGCAGCGGCACGGCGAGCGCGCGCACCACCCTGTCCGCCTACCCGGGCGAGACTCCGGTGCTCAACTTCTCGGCGCAGAGCGAGAGTTCGGCCAACCGCGGACTCCAGCTGTTCGGCTCGTACTGGCATGTCCACGGCCTTGTCGTGGAGCACGCCGGTGACAACGGGATCTACGTCGGCGGCAGCGACAACATCATCGAGCGCACCGTCACCCGCTACAACCACGACACCGGGCTCCAGCTCGGCCGGATCGCCTCCACCACCCCCGCCGCCCAGTGGCCGGCCCGCAATCTCATCCTGAGCGCGGAGTCGCACGACAACGCCGACTCCGACGGCGAGGACGCCGACGGTTTCGCCGCGAAGCTCACCACCGGAACCGGCAACGTGTTCCGGTACGCCGTCTCGCACAACAACATCGACGACGGCTGGGACCTCTACACCAAGACGGACACCGGAGCCATCGGCCCGGTGACCATCGAGGACTCCCTCTCCTACAACAACGGCACCCTCTCCGACGGCACCGTGAACTCCAACGGCGACCGCAACGGCTACAAGCTCGGCGGAGACGACATCGCCGTCGACCACGTCGTACGGCGCAGCATCGCCTACCACAACGGCAAGCACGGGTTCACGTACAACAGCAACCCGGGCTCCATGGCCGTGTCGAGCAACCTGAGCATCGACAACGCCCAGCGCAACTACTCGTGGGACGCGGGGACCTCGGTGTTCCGGAGCAACACGTCCTGCCGGTACAACGTGAGCGGCTCCAACGACAAGACCGTCGGTGACGCGGACAGCACCAACCAGTTCTGGGCCGGCGCCAACGGCTCCCGGTGCGCCTCCTCCTACGGCGGCGCGCTCGCCTGGTCCTTCGCCTCGAACGGGCAGCTGGTGGTGACGCTGGGCGGCAGCAGGGTGACCCTTTAGCGGCCGACAGGCGTAGCCGTCACGGGTGACCGGTACGGGTGTGGGGGCCTTCCCCCGCACCCGTACGCGCTGACCGGGGCAGGTCCTGGGGTCTCTCGTTCGGATCAGGGCTCGCGAGCCCGCCCTGATCCGAACGAGAGGCCCTAGCCGTCGATGTCGAGCGCCGTTCCGTACAGCCGGTCCACTTTCAGCCGGACGACCACCCGGCGCTCGGCGACCAGTTGCGTCAGGAACCCGTCCTCGTCCTCCGGCCGCGCGTCCACCGGGATCATGTCGAGCAGCTCCTGTCCGACGGCGTCCCCGGGGACCGTCGTGACCTCGGAGATCTCGGCCTCGCCCTCGGCGACGGCGAACGACCACACGTCGCTGCCCGGCACATGCAGGGCGGCATGCGGATCGCGTCGCAGGTGCTGGACCTTGATGCGGTCGGCCGTCGTCGAGAACCGCGCGATACGGGCGTCGGCGTCCCAGCTGTAGACCATCGTGGTCAGGTGCGGGTGACCGGTGCGCCGGACGGTGGCGAGGGTGCCGAACCGCTGCCGGCCGAGCAGCTCGGACAGGGCTTCGTCGGACAACGTGCGAGGTGCGGGGCCTTTGGTCATGACGTGATCAACTCCCTTGGCCACACGGTTATTTCGTCTCACGGGTCGGCGGACCGGGTCGGCGGACCGGGTCGGTCAGTTCGCCGACGGGCCGGTCAGGCCGTCCAGTTCCGCGGTGAAGAGCAGCGCGGGGTCGAAGCCCATTCCGTCGAAGTGGCCCGCGAGTTCCAGGGACAGGACGCCGTGCAGCCGGGTCCAGCAGGTCAGGGCCCGCTGGAGGGCGGCGGGTGGGGCGGGGTGGCCGCCGGTCCACTTCTCGCCGAGGCCCTCGAGGTGTGCGGCCAACGGGGTCTCCGGGCCGTCGGCGGGTACGTCGGCGCAGGCGTCGAGCAGGGCCGTCATGATCTCGGACGCGATCGTGGTGACGTCGTCGGGCGCGTGGTAGCCGGGGACGGGCGTGCCGTAGACGAGGAAGTACCGCTGGGGATCGTCCAGGGCCCAGCCGCGCAGCGCGTGCGACAGTCCCCTCAGGCCGGCGCCGGTGGCCGAGGCCGTGCGGAAGGCGTCGGCGAGGCTCCGGTACGCGTCCCGGATGAGCTCGGTGATCAGTTCGTCGCGGCCGGCGAAGTACCGGTACAGCGCGGGGCCGCTCATCCCCATCCGCTTGGCGATCGCGTTGAGGGAGAGCGCGGACGCCCCCGCCGTGGCGATCTGCTCCCACGCGCGTTCCTTGATCTCCGTACGCACCTGGGCGCGATAGCGCTCGCGCGGGGTCGTCGTGCCCGTGTCCGCCATGGCCTGCAGCCACCTCTCTCCGTACCTGCGCCTACAGTCACCCGCTTTGGTTAGAGGCTATCACTGGCGCTATTGACACTCTCCTTCGATCTGCGTTACAACTTCTAACGAACGCAAGCAGCGATAACGCTTCCTGGAGGCCGTCATGAACGCCGTCGACACCCAACTCGTCGAGGTCCTGCTGCCGGGCAAGGTCGAGCCCGAAGGGCTGCGGATCCGGCACGGAGCCGTCCCCACCCCCGGCCCCGGGCAGGTGCTGATCCGGATGGAGGCGACCGGGGTCTCCTTCGCCGAGCAGCAGATGCGCCGCGGCCGCTACTACGACCAGCCGCCGTTCCCCTTCGTCCCCGGCTACGACCTGGTCGGCACGGTCCTTACCACCGGCGACGGCGTCGAGCCCGGCCTGGCCGGCACCCGGGTGGCCGCCCTGGTCAAGGTCGGCGGCTGGGCCACCCACGTGCTGGTCGACGCCGCCGACGTGGTGCCGGTGCCCGACGGGGTCGACGCGGCGGAGGCGGAGACGCTGGTGGTCAACGGAATCACCGCCTGGCAGATGCTGCACCGCAAGGCACGCGTCCGCGCGGGCGGCACCATCGTCGTGCTCGGCGCCAACGGCGGCGTCGGCTCGGTCCTGGTCCAGCTGGCACGGGCCGCCGGCGTGAAGGTGATCGGCACGGCGTCCGCCCGCCACCACGACGCCCTGCGGCAACAGGGGGTCACCCCGGTCGACTACCGCACCGGCGACCTGGCCGCGCGGATCCGTGAGCTCGCCCCCGGTGGCGTGGACGCCGTCTTCGACCACGTCGGCGGCCGGGGCATCGTCGACTCCTGGCGCCTCCTCGCCCCCGGCGGCACGCTCGTCTCGTACGGCACTGCCTCCACCCGGGACGACGAGGGATCCAAGCAGTGGCCCGTGCTGAAGCTGCTCGGCCGACTGTGGCTGTGGAACGCGCTGCCCAACCGCCGCCGCGCCTACTTCTTCAACGTCTGGGCCGGCCGCGCCCTGGCCAAGAACCGCTTCCGGGCCCGTCTGCGGACCGACCTCACCGAACTGTTCGCCGCCCTCCGGCGCGGCGACGTGACCCCCCGGATCGCGGCCCGGCTCCCGCTGACGGAAGCAGCCGAAGCCCTCCGCCTGGCCGAGTCCGGAACGGTCGCGGGCAAGGTCGTCCTCCACCCGTAGGTGTTCTTCACACCTACACCCCTTGCATCCGCCGGCGGGCGCGCTCGCACCCGCACCCCGTACTCCTCGCTCGCCCCACGCCCCACGCCCCACGCCCACCGGCCCACCAGGCCTCCAGACCAAGGGAATCCTCATGCCCGGCACCAGGACCAGGACGCTGACGTTCGCCCTCCCGCTCGCACTCGCCGTCGTCGGCACCCTCGCCACCTCCACCCCGGCCGCCCAGGCCGCGCACGCCCAGACCGGCTCCCACCACAGCCGTGCGTCCCAGTGCCGAGGGCAGGGCGTGGACGCCTCCGCCCGTATCCGCTACCGATCCGACGTGGTGATCAAGGCGCCGCTGAGCACCGTCTGGAAGCTCCAGACCGACGTCGAACGCTGGCCGTCCTGGCAGCGGCCCGTTCTCTCCGCCGAACGCCTCGACACCGGCCGGCTCGGGAAGGGCTCACGGTTCCGCTGGACCACCCCGGCGCCCGCCACGCCCACCACCCCCGCCACCACCCTCGACATCACCTCCACCGTCCGGCAGCTGAAGCGCGGGGCCTGCCTCCTGTGGAGCGGGCCGGCGATCGGCCAGGGCCTGCGTATCGACGAGGGCGTTCACCTGTGGACCTTCACCGAGGTCAAGGGCGGCGTCCGCGTCCACACCGAGGAGACCTGGACCGGCGCCCAGGTCGAAGCCGACGTCCCCACCGCGACCGCGGCACTCGGCGCGGGCCTGGAAGCCTGGCTCCACGACCTGAAGACGACCGCCGAACACCGCCGGAGGTGACGGCGCCCCCGTGCGAACCTCTACGCCTGATCCCGGAACGGGTCGGCGAGGCGAGTGTGGCGCAGGTCACGGGAAGTCGGTGTCGGGTGCCGGACAGCTCATTGAGGTGAGCACACATATGCGTACCCGGGTACGGGCCGGGGAGTCGAGCGCGTTCGCGGAGTTGTTCGACGACTACGCCCGCGCCGTCTACAACCATGCCTTCCGGCTGACCGCCGACTGGTCGACGGCCGAGGACGTGATGGCCGCGACCTTCATGGAGGCGTGGCGGCTGCGCGACCGGGTCGACCCCGAAGGCGGCTCCCTGCGGCCCTGGCTGCTGGGCATCGCCACCAACACCGCCCGCAACCAGCACCGCAGCAACCGGCGTTACCGGGCGGCGGCGGGTGCCGCCGCGGCGGCCGAACTGTCGGTGCCCGACCACGCCGACGAGGTCGCCGACCGGATCGACGACCGGCGGCGGCTCGCGACGGCCCTCACCGCCCTCGCCACCCTGCGCAGACCGGAACGCGAAGTCGTGGCGCTCTGCCTGGGAGAGGGGCTGGACTACGAGGCCGCGGCCGAAGCCCTCGGCATCCCGGTCGGCACCGTCGCCTCCCGCCTCTCCCGGGCCCGCAGGAAACTGCGTGCCCTCGCCGAGGACGAACCGGCCCCCCGCCCCGCCGCCGACCGGACGCTCGAGAAAGTTCGCGGAAATCGGGAAGGCGGCCGCACCGGCCGACAGGTAAGAGGCGATCACGCAAACGTGGTCCGGCCCGCGCAGGGAGGAAACCGATGAACGCGAACACGTCCCGGCAGAGTCCGGCCGAGGGGGAGGAGAGCGCCAAGCTCTTCGCCCGGACGGCACGCGACCTGCCGACGGGCCGTCACCAGTTCCACAAGGAGCGTCTGATGGCCCAGATCCACGAAACCCGGCAGCAAGAGCGCACCGCGGCCGTCGCCCCGGTCAAGGCCCGGCGGCTGCGGCTGCCCCGCCCGGCGATCATGTTGCCCGCGCTGGCCGCCGCGCTGGCCGGAGTGGTCGTCGCCACGGTGGCGTCGTCCGGGGGCGGCGGGGTCAGGGACGGCGGCGTCGCCACCGGACCGGCCCTGACGACGACCGTCGGCGTCGCCACCACCAAGGGTGTGCCGCAGCTGCTCGACCAGATCTCGCTGGCGGCGGCCGAGGCCACCCACCCGGTCGTCAAGCCCGGCCAGTACATCTACATCGAGTCCAAGTCGGCCGACACCTTCCTGCGGACCGTCGACGACAGGACCAACCTGGCCAGTCACCAGCTGCACACCCGTCAGCTGTGGGAGTCCCCGGACGGCACCAAGGGCTGGCTGATCGACCCCGCCGTCAACGAAAGCCCCGAGGGCGAGACCCTGAGCCTCCCCGACGAGCTGGGCAACACCCCGAAGGCACACCTGGGCGCTCCCTCGTACGAGTACCTGGCCAAGCTCACCACCGACCCCGACAAGCTGCTGGCCAAGATCTACAAGGAGACCGAGGGCCAGGGCAACACCCCGGACCAGCAGGCCTTCGCCACCATCGGAGACCTGCTCTCCGAGAGCTACCCGCCGGCGGAGCTGTACTCGGCGCTGTTCAAGGCCGCCGCGAAGATCCCCGGTGTCGTCGTCGTGAACAACGCGGTGGACGCGGTCGGCCGGTCCGGGGTGGCGGTGGCCCGGCTGGACGAGACCAGCGGCCAGCGCGAAGAGTGGATCTTCGACACGAAGACCCACGTCTTCCTCGGTGAGCGCTTGGTCCAGGTGAACCAGCTCAGCGGTACGGACGCCCTGATCAAGCCCGGCACGGTCACCTACACCAGCGCGATCCTGAACCGGGCGATCGTCGACGGCATCAAGCAGGCGCCGTCCCAGGCCGGCTGAAACGAGCGACAGGACCGGGCGCCGCCCCGGCCGCCGACCCGGGTCGGCCCGCGTTCGGGTCGGCCGGTGACGTCGAAGGCGACGGCACGGGACACGAACACCGTGCCCTCGTTGAGTCGTGGGTCGGATTGCGGGCCACCCGCAGCAGCCGGCAGCGGTGGTGTGGGGTTGTCCCGCACCCTCCGCCGGGCGACCGTGAAGGTCTCGCTGGTGGTGTCCTCACCGACCTGTCGGCCCACCGGGCTCCAGGCATGGGCGAGCACCCGTGGCCGGCACTCCTCGTGCAGGTCACGGAAGCGTTGGACGTCGCTCACGAACGCACCCTCTCCTCATCTCGGCTCCCTCACCCGGCAAGGGTCGAGAACCGCGATGTCCTGCACGTGAGGAGAAGGACTTTCCGGGGGGCGTGACACCGGCCGGACGCGGACGCTCAGCCGGAGCCGGAGGAGCTGTCGGTCGCCTCGTCCGCGGCGCGGCGGTACTCGGCGTTGATGCGCTGAGCCTCCTCGAGCTGGTCCTCGAGGATGACGATGCGGCAGGCGGCATCGATGGGGGTGCCCTTGTCGACGAGCTCGCGGGCGCGGGCGGCGATCCGGAGCTGGTAGCGCGAGTACCGGCGGTGCCCGCCCTCCGAGCGCAGGGGTGTGATCAGCCGGGCCTCGCCGATGGCTCTGAGGAAGCCCGGAGTGGCGCCGAGCATCTCTGCGGCCCGGCCCATCGTGTACGCGGGATAGTCGTCGTCGTCCAGACGACCGCCGAGCGGGGTATCTGCTGTCATGTCACCTCGTTGTACAACGCGTCGAGGGGCCCTGATGCCGTACGGCACCAGGGCCCCGAAGGGAAATTCAACACCATCGGTCGGCCCTACTGCTGTGCCGACCTTCTGTTTCGCTACCCGGACCCGGCAAACGGGCGGGGGCGCGTGGATCGCGGCTGCGTGACCGGGGACCACCTTCCAATCCATGGCCTTGCGGTACCCGGACCCGAAAGCTTCTCGGGCCGGGCGATCCTGATGGCGTCTGCGTTTCCGTCCTTCCTCTGAACCGACCACTTTCCTGGTCGTGCGTATGCAAGAAACGCTACCCAAGCCGTGTGCCAATGTCTACCTTGGCAAGAGTAGATTTCAGTCCTTCGGGGGTTCAGGTCCTCGCTCGGACAACGTAGTGAGGGCCCTGCCGAGGCGTATCGGCAGGGCCCTCACGGTGCTTCTGGGTGCTTCCGGGTGTTTCTGGGTGCTGATCGGTGCCGCTGGGTCTTCGACCCGTCAGGCCTCCCACGCCCCCGGGGCGCCGAGCAGCGCCGAGGCGTTCTGGAGCGGCGTCAGGACCTGGACGGGCGTGGCGTCGGGGCCTTCGTGGCAGGTGAATCCGAGGCGCGTCATGGCCCGGACGATCTCGCCGCTGGTGAAGTCACGGCGGTCCTGGCGGGTGACGATCTCGCCCACCTGCTTGACGGGGTAGCGGCGGCGGCCGATGGCCACGGACTCACCCGTGACCGGTTCGGGCGTGATGCCCTTCATCGAGGCCATGACGCCGTCCTTGGTGAGGTCGAACGGGTACCGGGCGATGACACAGCGCATGATGCCTCACAGAGAGAAGGAGCAGGGGCCGGACGAGGGCTGGAACGGTACGGCGAGGACGTCCCGCAGGCGGAGCCGGTCCGTGTACGCGGCGCCGGCGCGGAGAGCGGCCAGCTGGACCCGGGTGACCGAGCCCGTGCACTGGTCGTCCCCGTCACAGAGGAGCAGAAACTCCACCCGGGCACCGGCCATGACGGACAGGGCCACCTCGACGGTCATGTCGTCACGGACTCGCGGCCCGGACTCGTCCTGGTGCTGCTGCCGCGGTCGGACCCTGTGCGTCTGGACCGATGTCACGTGTGCCTCCTGCGGATGGGGGAGCCTTTCCGGCCGTGCGGAGCGTGCCCGGGTCTCAGGCCGCCGGGTTGACCGCGGGCCGGGCCCGGCCCGGCCCCCCGCGGCGGCCCCGGGACCGGGACGACAAGGACGAGGAGTACGACGAGGAGGACGACGAAGACCCGGACGACGACCCGCGGCGACGAGGTGCGGCCGCGACCGGCACGGTGATGACGACCGGCACACCGGAAGGCGTCCGGGCGCCCGTGACGCGGCTCAGCTCCGCCTCGCCCGACCGCACCTGGGTGATCTGCGGAGTGATGCCGGCCGAGGTCATCAGCCGGCTCATGCCACGTCGCTGCTCGGGGGTGACCAGGGTCACGACGCTGCCGGACTCGCCGGCCCGGGCGGTACGGCCGCCGCGGTGCAGGTAGTCCTTGGGGTCGCTCGGCGGGTCCACGTTGACGACCAGGTCGAGGTTGTCGACGTGGATGCCGCGGGCCGCGACGTTGGTCGCCACCAGCACCGTCACATGGCCGTCCTTGAACTGGGCCAGGGTCCGGGTGCGCTGCGGCTGGGACCTGCCGCCGTGCAGGGCGGCGGCGCGGACGCCGTTGTGCAGCAGGTGCTTGGTCAACTGGTCCACCGCGTGCTTGGTGTCCAGGAACATGATCACCCGGCCGTCCCGGGCCGCGATCTCGGTGGTGGCCCGCTGCTTGTCGGTGCCGTGCACGTGCAGCACGTGGTGTTCCATCGTGGTGACCGCGCCCGCGACCGGATCGACGGAGTGGACCACCGGGTCGGTCAGGTAGCGGCGCACCAGCAGATCCACGTTGCGGTCCAGGGTGGCCGAGAAGAGCATCCGCTGGCCGTCGGTCCGCACCTGGTCCAGCAGGGCGGTGACCTGGGGCATGAACCCCATGTCGGCCATCTGGTCGGCCTCGTCGAGGACGGTGATGTCGACGGCGTCCAGCCGGCAGGCGCCCCGGTCGATCAAATCCTTGAGCCGTCCCGGCGTCGCCACGACGACCTCGGCCCCGTTCCGCAGCGCACCGGCCTGCCTGCCGATCGACATGCCGCCGACGACGGTCGCCAGCCGCAGCCCCACGGAGCGTGCGTACGGAGTGAGCGCGTCGGTGACCTGCTGGGCGAGTTCGCGGGTGGGTACGAGGACGAGCGCGAGCGGCTGTCGGGGCTCGGCGCGCCGGCCTGCCGTCCGGGCCAGCACGGGGAGGCCGAAGGCGAGGGTCTTGCCCGAACCGGTACGGCCACGGCCGAGTACGTCGCGACCCGCGAGCGAGTTCGGCAGGGTCGCCGCCTGGATCGGGAACGGTATGGCCACGCCCTCGTGGCCCAGTGCGGCCAGCAGCCGCGCCGGCATGGCCAGTTCGGCGAACGACTCGACGGCGGGCAGCGCGGGGGTGATCGTCTTCGGCAGGGCGAACTCGCCCTGGGGCGAGATCCGTCGGCGTCCGCCGTCGTTGGTGCGGCGCGGAGCGCCGGAGCGATCGGCACGGGACCGGTGATCGGAGAAGCGGTCGTTCCTACGCGTGTGTGTGCGTGCGTGGTTCATAGGAACCTTCCTTGATGCGTCGGCGCGTATCAAGGAATTCCCGCGGCAGGTGTGCGGCGCAGAGAATCGCGAGAACGGGCCAAAGGCGATGGCGTCGAAACAAGTCGACGGCTGAATGCGCCACGGGGTTTATACGGGTGAATGCAGCGAGCTGGGGCCCGCACCCCCAGGTGCGGGCCCCAGCTGCGAAATTATTGCGTCCGCGTCTGCGTGGGTCAGGCGGGGACGATGTTCTCGGCCGTCGGGCCCTTCTGGCCCTGCGCGATGTCGAACGTCACCTTCTGGCCTTCCTGGAGCTCGCGGAAGCCCTGGGCGGCGATGTTCGAGTAGTGGGCGAAGACGTCGGGGCCGCCGCCGTCCTGCTCGATGAAGCCGAAGCCCTTTTCCGCGTTGAACCACTTCACGGTGCCAGCAGCCATTTTGAATCTCCCTCGGGAACGGTGTTCGGGATCCGCACTGCGCGAAGCCCGGTCGCCGTGATGATCACCCCGTCGGAAAAAACCTTCTGGCAACCACAACTGCAACTGAGAAAGACAGTAGCATGCCGAGATCCACGTTGCGTGACCGACAATTACGCTCCGTCTGTCGGTCGAGAAATACTCATCGCGCGTTCCGGCTATTTCTCCCTTCGCGACGACAGATACTCGCCGGTCAGGTCGTGCCGCAGGAGACCGTCGGCCAGGTCCACGAGCCGTTGGTCTGGACGGTGACGCCGAAGGTGTTGCCGCTGCCGTTGGGTTTCGCGGTCAGCACCTGGGCGCTGGGGTAACCGGCGGCGACGTTCCAGGTGGCGATGATCTTCGCCGGGGAGGGCACGTTCATCGTCACGGTCCAGTTGCTGGATCCGGTGACGGCCACGTTGAGGTTGTACCGGTCGCTCCACTGCTGGCCCGCGGACAGGGTCGCGGTGCAGCCGCCGGTCCCGCCGCCACCGCCGCCACCGCTGTCGTCGGGCGCCACGGCCCGGCCGGTCTGCGCGGAGATCCTGCCGGCGCACAGGCCGCGAGCGGCCAGACCCTGCGCGATGCGCGGGATCGCCGCGATCGTGTTGGCGGGCCAGTCGTGCATGAGGATGACCTGGCCGTTGGTGAGCCGGGCGGCGGCCTGCACGATCGCGTCGGTGCTCGCGTTGTTCCAGTCCTGCGAGTCGACGTCCCAGATGATCTCGGTCAGTCCGTACTTGGCCTCGACCGACTTCACCGTGGAGTTCGTCTCGCCGTACGGCGGGCGGAACAGCACCGGGGTGCCGCCGCCCGCACCGGAGACGGCCTGTTGGGTCCGGGCGATCTCCGAGTCGATCTGCGACTGGCCGAGCTGGGTCAGATGCGGGTGCGTGTAGCTGTGGTTGCCGACCCACATGCCGGCGTTCACCTGGGCCCGGACGAGGGACGGGTTGGCGGCGGCGTACTGGCCCTGGTTGAACATCGTGGCCCGCAGCCCGTTCTGGGTGAGGGCGTTGAGCAGGGCCGTCGTCGTACCGGACGGGCCGTCGTCGAAGGTGAGCCCGACGTACCCGTTGCAGGTGGCGGCCTGTGCCGGGGCGGCGGACTGGACGGTGAGGGTGCATGCGGCGGCCGTCGCGACGACGGCCAGTCTCGCGACCAGGTTGCGTAACGGGAGTAGTGGTCCGGTGCTCATACGGGATGGTCCTCCAGCCTGGGGCGGGTGTGGGGTCAGCTCGCGGTGCAGGAGACCGTCGGCCAGGTCCAGTTGCCGTTGGGCTGGACGGTGACGCCGAACGTGTTGCCGCTGCCGTTGGGTTTCGCGGTCAGCACCTGGGCGCTGGGGTAACTGGCGCTGGTGTTCCAGGTGGAGAGGACCTTCGCCGGGGAGGGCACGTTCATCGTCACGGTCCAGTTGCTGGATCCGGTGACGGCCACGTTGAGGTTGTACCGGTCGCTCCACTGCTGGCCCGCGGACAGGGTGGCGGTGCAGCCGCTGCCGCCGCCTCCGCCGGTGCCGCCGCCCGAACCGGTGCCGTCCACCGTGATGTTGGAGTTGCCGCTGCTCTGGTAGCCCTCGGTGGCGAGGATCATGTAGTAGCTGAAGCTGCCCAGCGTCATTCCGGCGCGGGCCCAGGCGTCGAAGTGGTTGCCCGTGGTGATCGTGCCGCCGGTCCTCTTCGACTGCCGGACGCTCCAGTACTGGTCGAACGTGCGGTTGCCCTCGACGGAGGGCGCGTTGTACCGCGTCGTCCTGTAGATGTCGTACGTGCCGCCGTCGCTGGTGACGGTGCCCATGTGGGTGCCCGTGGGCCGGTAGGTGCCCCAGTTGTCGACGATGTAGTACTCGACGAGCGGGTTCGACGTCCATCCGTAGAGAGCCAGGTAGGCGTTGCCGGACGGGTTGAAGGTGCCCGAGTAGGTCACACTCCTGCGTCCTCCGGTGCTCCAGCCCTTGCCGGCGACGAAGTTCCCGGTGTTGCTCCAGGACGTGCCGTAGTTGCCGCCTGAGCCCAGGTTCATGGAGACCGTGCCCGGCGAGTCGGTCCAGAACGAGTAGTAGTAGCCGTTGTTGGTGCCGGTCTGGTTCGTGGTGACGACCGTGTCGGCGTGCGCGGTGCCGGGCAGGGTCAGCGCGGCCACGGCGACCAGCAGCATGGTGCAGACACCGCTGATGAGCAGCCTGAGTCGCTGTGCGGGTGCGTGGTTCATGTGCGTGCTTCCTCCTCGTCCTCATGAGGCCGATGACGGCGTCAGTGTTGGCCGGGCCACGACAACTGTCAATACTTTCGGTTTTCACTTCGAAACATTCGAAGCCTTGAGGAGGTGTGGAGGAGTGAATTCGCGCTGTTCAGCACTAGTGCTGCGTCAATCCGGTGAATTTGGTCAAGCAAGATCAGTAAAGTGGGGATCAAGGGTTCACGGGACAGATCATCGAATGTTTCGTAAATTCAGCGATCTTTCCGGACGGGTCACGGCCCGTCAGATCCGTCCGCGTGACTCCGCTGAGCGCCGCGCCAGCGAGTCGAAGACCACGGCGGCGAACAGCACCCCACCGGTGATCATGAACTGGATCGGGGGCTCGACCCCCAGCAGTGCCATGCCCGAGCCGATCGACTGGATGATCAGCACGCCCAGGAGCGCGGACCAGGTCGAGCCGCGTCCGCCGAACAGACTGGTGCCGCCGATGACGGCCGCGGCGATGGCGTTGATCAGCAGCATCCCGGTGCCCGAGATCTGGCTCGCCGAGGTGAGCCGGGACGCGATGAACAGACCGCCGACCGCGGCCAGGGTCCCCGACACGACGAACACCGCGATGCGCACGCGGGCCACGGCCACGCCGGACCTCCGGGCCGCCTCCACCCCGCCGCCCAGCGCGAGGACCTGCCGGCCGTAGGGCGTGCGGCGCAGGAAGAGGTCCGAGGCGACGACGACCCCGAGGAAGATCAGCAGCGCCAGCGGCAGCCCCTCGAACCGACCCAGCACATAGACGGCGGCGAACGCGACCACCGCGAGCAGCGCCGTACGCGCCCAGATCTCGCCCATCGGTCGGCACGGCATCCCGGCGGCGCTGCGGCGCGTGCGGTCGTGCCGGGAGAGCAGGAGGTACGCGGCCGTGCAGAGCGCCGCCAGGCCGTAGCCGGCCACGGCCGAGCTGAAGTAGCGGCTGGTCAGCGTGGCGACCAGTCCGTCCTCGCTGAAATTGATGGAGCTGTCCGGCCCCAGCAGGTAGAGCATCACGCCGTTCCACACCAGCAGACCCGCCAGGGTGACGACGAACGCGGGCACGCCGATCCTGGCGAAGGAGAACCCGTGGATGGCCCCGGCGGCCGCGCCGCCCAGCACCGCGATGATCACGGCGAGCCATTCCGGCATGCCGAGGTTCACGTTCAGCGCCGCGAACAGGGCGCCCGCGAGGCCGGCGAGCGAGCCCACCGACAGGTCGATCTCACCGATCAGCAGGACGAAGACGATACCGACGGCGACCATGCCGGTCCCGACGATGTCCACGCTGAGGACGGACAGGTTGCGCGGTGAGAGGAAGTTGTCGTTGAGGGCCTGGAAGACCGCCCAGGTCACGGCGAGAGCGAGCAGGACCGGGGCGGGGCCGAGACCGTCCTCGTGCAGCCTGCGGCGCACGGCGCCGGCATACGCCCCCAGCCGTCCGGCAGGGCCCTCGAGTCGTCCGGCGCCGCCCCGGTCGTCGGGTGCGGAACCGGTGCCGTGCGCGGAGTCGTCGGCGTGCGTGGCACCGGTGGCGCGGGTCCGCTTGCCCCTCCCCCTCAGGGCCATGCTTCCTCCGGGCGGGTGGTGCGGTGCGCCACGGCGTTGTCCGAGGCGCCGGTGATGGAGGAGATGATCTGTTCCTGGGAGGTCGTGGTGACGTCGAAGAAGCCGTTGTTGCGGCCGAGGCGCAGGACGGCGACCCGGTCCGCGACTGCCTTGATGTCGCCCATGTTGTGGCTGATGAGCAGCACCCCGAGGCCCTGGTCGCGCAGCTCCTCGATGAGGTCGAGGAGCTGGCTGGTCTGCTCGATGCCCAGGGAGGCGGTGGGTTCGTCGAGCAGGACGAGCCGGGGCGTGCCCAGGAACGAGCGGGTGATCGCGACGACCTGCCGCTGGCCGCCGGACAGCGTGGCGAGCGGCACCCGCACGTCGGGGATGCGGATGGACAGCGTCTTCAGCAGCTCGCGGGTGCGGCGCTCCATCTCCACCTCGTCGAGGATGCCGAAGCGGTGGATCTCCCGGCCGAGGAAGAGATTGCCGACGACATCGAGATTGCCGCACATCGCCAGATCCTGGTAGACGGTCGAGATTCCCAGCGCCTGGGCGTCCTGGGGCCGTCTGATCTGGACGGGGCTGCCCTGCCACTCGATGACGCCCCTGTCCGCCGGGCCGACCCCCGAGATCACCTTGACCAGGGTGGACTTACCGGCGGCGTTGTCGCCCATCAGGGCGACCACCTCCCCGGCCCCGATCTCCAGCTCGACGTCCGCCAGCGCCTGCACGGCGGCGAACCGCTTGGAGACGCCGCGCAGCGACAGCAGGGGCTGAACAGGCACGGGTCCACCTCCTTCCGCCGTCGGGAGAAGCTCATGGGGTGAGGCTCATGGGGTGAGGCTCATCGGGTGAGGCCGGCCTTCTCGCAGGCGGACCTGAGCGCGGGGGTGCATATCTGGTCGGTGGTGTACATACCGTCCTTCACCAGAGTGTCCTCGATATTGCCGACGGTCACCGGGACCGACGGCAGCAGGACCGCCGGAATGTCCTCGGTGGTGGCGTTGTCGACGGTGCCGGTGGCGATGGACCCGACCTGCTCGCCGCGCCCCAGGGCGACGGCCATCTTCGCGGCGGCGGTGGCCGCGGGCTCGAACGGCTTGTAGACGGTCATGTACTGGTCGCCCCTGACGATGCGCCGCACGGCCGCGAGGTCGGCGTCCTGGCCGGTGATCGGAGGCAGCGGCCTGACCTCGGCGGCGTTGAGGGCCGCGACCACGGCCCCCGCGAGGCTGTCGTTGGCGGCCAGTACACCGTCGATGTTGCCCGCGCCCAGGGCGGCGATCGCGCCGGTCATGTTGACGAAGGCGTTCTCCGGCCGCCATCCGACGGTGTCGTACGACTTGCCGATCCTCACCTTCCCCTCCAGGGCGGAGAGCGCTCCGCGCTTGAACCAGCCGGCGTTGGGGTCGGTCGTCGCGCCGTTCATCATGACGATCTGTTCGTCCCGCGCCTTCGTGCCCATCGCCGTCAGCAGCGCCTCCCCCTGGAGCCTGCCGACCGTCGCACCGTCGAAGGTGACGTAACCGGAGATCGGGCCCTGCGCGAGCCGGTCGTAGGCGACGACCGGGATGCCGGCCCGGTGCGCCGCCTCGACCGAGGGGCGCAGCAGCTGAGGGTCGACGGCGGCCAGGATCAGGACGTCCACCTGCCTGGTGATCATGGATTCGAGCTGCTGCCGCTGAACCGCCGGGTCGGGCGTGGCGACGAAGGTCGGGGCCGGGCAGTCCGGGCAGAGCCGTTCGAGCTGCTTCTCGATCAGTGGCCTGTCGAACTGCCCGAAACGCGAGGCCCCGCCGCCCGGGAGCAGCACCCCGACGGAAAGGCCGCCGTCCCCGTCCCCGTCTCCTCCGCTTCCGCCGCAGGCCCCGGTCAGAACCAGACCGGCGGCGACCGCGACCGCCGCGGACACCCGGGTGAGGGACCTGCGCTTCACGGCCGGAAGGCCGGCACCGAGACCCATGTTCGGTTCCTTAGGACACTTGGACTTTTTGTCCGCCATTGCCCCGCAATAGGCACTTAGCGCCAAGCGTAGCCAAGCCGCGGACATCCCGTCCGGCCCCCGGGCGCCCGCCGGGCCCCGCCCAGCCCCTGGGCCGTGTCTGGCCATTCCCGCCGGGCGGGCGACGCGAACTGCCGGACACGGCGATTGCGGGACGACCCTCAGTCGGCGCGTTCCGCGGTCCAGGTGATGTGCGGGGGCTCGACGCGGGCGCAAAGAGGACCGCCGTGAGCGTCGGTCAGGCCGAGACGTCCGACCAGCAGACCGTCACGTGCGGCGGCGGCGAGTACGTCGGCGGGGACGGCGTCGAGCATCAGCTTGGCTCGGCGGAACATCGTGAAGACGCCCGACTCGTCGACCGTGCCCCACGACAGATAGACGAACCGTCGGCCCAGCCGGTCCTGGACGTAGGGCCCCCTGATGTCGATGCCGGTCGGCGAGGCGCTGGTGGTGCACTCCAGCGTCCAGGTCGCGGACGGCGCGTCGCCGGGCTGCGGCTCGAGGAGTTCGGCCGGACGGTCACGGCGCTGCACGGCGACGTGGAGGTTGCCGTGAGCGGGGACCCTGCCGTCGGCGGAGGCCGGTCCGGTGAGGCCGGGCAGGTCGACGGCGTCGATGCGGATGTGCATACCGGTCATCATCCCGCCCCCGCCCGCCCGGTGGAGCCGCACACGTGGTCCAATCCGTGGCGGAACCTCGGACGCCCGTTCGACATCAAGCAGGTGACAGGGCGAGGCGTACGGATGACATGGGGTGGGACGCGATGGACAGGCGGATCAGGGGGACGGCGCTGGCCTGCGTCCTTTTCGCGACGGGCCTGGTGACGGGCTGCACGACCGAGTCCCCGGCGGAGTCCCGTCGTCCCGCCACGCCGTCCCGCTCGGGATCGCCGACGCAGCCGCCTCGTGACGCGGGTGCCCCACAGGCCGGTGCGCAGGCGGGCGTCAAGGCCGCGTACCGCAAGTGGGGCCTCGAGCCGCTGGCCGCTCCGCCCGCCGCGCCCGCCGCCAAGCCGGTCGTCCTGTCCACCGGCGGTGGCCGGATACCGGTGATCAGCGAGATACCCACCCAGGAGAAGATCGTCTTTCTCACCTTCGACGACGGGGCGGAGAAGGACCCGGAGTTCGTGACGATGATGCGGGAGCTGAAGATCCCCTTCACGATGTTCCTGACGAACTCCGCCATCAGCTCCGACTACGGCTACTTCAAGAAACTCGAGGCCTTGGGCGACGGCGTCCAGAACCACACGCTGACCCACCCGAACCTCCGCACCCTGGGCGCCGCCGCCCAGAAGCAGGAGATCTGCGGCCAGCAGACCGAGCTGAAGGACCGCTACGGCACCACGCCACGGCTGTTCCGTCCGCCGTACGGCAACTGGAACGAGGACACCCGGGCCGCCGCGGCGTCCTGCGGGGTCGAGGCGATCGTCCTGTGGCGTGAGTCCATGCAGATCAAGAACATGCAGTACCAGCGCGGGGACAAGAAGCTGCATCCGGGCGACATCATCCTGGCGCACTTCCGCGGGCCGTCGGAGCTCAAGGGCACGACGATGACCGAGATGACGGCGAACCTGCTCCGCCACGTCCAGGAGCAGGGCTTCACGATCGCCCGTCTCGAGGACTATCTGTAGCCGTGGCGCGGCCCGCCAGGCCGATCCCGGCGCCTTCGTGAGCCGGTCCGCCCGTTACCCACTTTCGAGTGACGGGTCGATTCGCGGTGGGGTGGTGCGGCATGGCGTCCGGGCGACTCCGCCCAACAGCCGCAACGGGATGCGGTCTGTTCAGGCGTCAACTCGGGACACAGGTGACTTGAATGGACGTTACAGTCGAGAGTCACAGAGATATGGACAACAAGTAACACACGCCACGTTTCCCACGCATCTTCCGCACCCCGTGGACAGAGTGTGTGTGCGGCCAGTCGACCGCACCCGCACATCGCACCAACGCCCACCGCGTCCATCAAGGCCGCCGGGCGAGGGTGCCCGTACAAGCCAGGGGAACTCTTTGTCCACTTCCGCTTCTGTCACCGCTCGCCGTCTCTCCGCCGCCGTCCTCGCGGCCGGCGCCCTGGTCGGGGCGGTGGCACTGCCGGCGTCCGCGTCCGACCACCGTCCGCACAACCGTCCCGAAGTGAAGATCAGCGACGTCCAGTACGACGCTCCGGGACGTGACGACCGCTCCCGGCACTCGCTGAACAAGGAGTGGGTGGAACTCACCAACACCACGCGCCACGACGTCAACCTCGACGACTGGACCCTCGAGAACGAGGACGGCCGCACCTACACCTTCCACCACTACCGCCTCGAGGCCCGTGCCACGGTGCGCGTGCACACCGGTGAGGGCCGCGACACCAGCACCGACCTGTACCAGGACCGCAACAAGGAGGTGTGGGACAACCGCTCCGACACCGCCACCCTGCGCAACGACCACGGCCGCTTCGTCGACGACGAGTCCTGGGACCGCAACCGGCGCCACCACGGTGGCAACCGCCACTGACGACCCACGTCCACACCGCGCGCCCGGCCCCCTCGGGGGACCGGGCGCGCCCGCGTTCGAGCCGCACCACGAGACCGGGCGCAGGCGGGCCGTCCCGGACCGCGAGAGCGGACTGATCCGTCCACGCGGCGCACCCGCCGACCGACAGCGGGTCCCGGGACCTCAGGTGAGCCGCCGCAGATCCTCCAGGTAGCGCAGGACAGCCGCGACCCGCCGGTCCACCCGGTCCGTCGGCGACAGGTCGAGCTTGGCGAAGATGCTGCGGATGTGCTTGTGCACGGCGCCGTGGGTGACGACGAGCCGTTCGGCGATGGCGGAGTTGCCCAGACCCTCGGCCATCAGCGCGAGCACGTCCCGTTCGCGGGGGCTGAGCCGCTCCAGCCGGGTGTCCTGGCGCGAGCGGGTGAACAGCTGCGCGACGACCTCCGGGTCGATGGCGGTGCCGCCGGCCGCCACCCGTCGCAACGCGTCCAGGAACTCCTCCACCCGTCCCACCCGCTCCTTGAGCAGATAGCCGAGACCGCTCACACCGCCGCCGAGCAGTTCGGTCGCGAAACTCTGCTCGACGTACGCGGACAGCACGAGCACGGCCAGGTCGGGCCGTCGGCGCCGGGCCTCGACGGCCGCGACGATCCCCTCGTCGGTGTGGGTCGGCGGCATCCGGACGTCGAGGATGGCGACGTCCGGCTTGTGGACGTCGATGGCGTCCAGGGCCTCGTCGGGGGTACCCGCGGTGGCCACCACGTCGAGCCCCTCGGCGCGCAGCAGCAGGGCGAGCCCCTCGCGCAGCAACAGGTCGTCCTCGGCGATCACTATCCGCATGTCACGCTCCAGCTCACGATCAACAAGTCACAGCCCACAAGTCACAGCCCGGCAGCCACAGCCCACAAGCCACACTCGGCAAGTCAGAGTCCGCAAGTCACGGCCCACAGTTCACGGCCCACAAGTCACCGTTCACGGTCCACAGTTCACGGTCCACAGTTCACGGTCCACAACTCATGACCCACAACTCATGACCCACAGGGGAGATCCACCGTCAGGACGGTCGGGCCGCCGGGTGGGCTGGACAGGGAGAGACGGCCGTCGTGCGCCGCGACCCGGCGGCGGATGCCGGTGAGTCCGGTGCCGCCGTCCTCTTCGGCGCCGCCCCGGCCGTCGTCCTCGACGAGCAGCAGGAGACGGCCGCCGCCGGCGCGTGCGGTCACGGTGGCGCGTCCGGCGCCGCTGTGCTTGGCGATGTTGGTCAGGGCTTCGGCGAGGACGAAGTAGGCGGTCGCCTCGACGGAGGCGGCACAGCGTTCGGGTACGTCCACGTCGATCCGGCAGGGCACCGCGCTGTTCGCGGCGAGACCGGAGAGCGCGCCCGCGAGCCCCCGGTCGGCCAGCACCGGCGGCAGGATGCCGCGCGCGACCGTACGCAGCTCGGCCAGCGCCTGTTCGGCGGCGGACTGGGCGCGTTCGAGTAGTTCGTCGGCGCCGGCCGGGTCGCGCGCCACCATACGGCGGGCCGCCCCGACCAGCACGGTGACGGAGACGAGCCGGTTCTGGGCGCCGTCGTGCAGGGAGCGCTCGATGCGGCGCAGTTCGGTGGCGTGGGCGTCGAGGGCGGCGGCGCGGGTGGCGGTGAGCTCGGCGATACGGAGGGACAGATCCGTCTCCGGGCCGGCCGCGAGGAGCTCACGTCCCGGCCGGGCCTGCGACCGGGCCATACCGGGAGCCAGCCCCAGGATGATGGCGATCCAGCCCACGCCCAGCAGCGCCACGGCGAGGGCGTCCGGCCAGGAGTGCGCGCTGCCGACCGCGAGGGACGTGGCGGTCGCGCCCTTGGGCAGGAACGTCCAGTACAGCGGGAAGGCGCTGTCGCGCACGGCGAAGATCGGCAGGAGGACGCCGAGCAGCCCGAGCGGCAACCCCAGGATGGCGTGCCGGACCAGCCAACGCAGCTCACGGCGGGTGGTGGGGTCGACCAGGGCGGGCCGCAGCCGCGTGGGCGGGGGCTGCGGAGCGACCACCTCGGGTCCCCAGCGGGCGAGCCGGTCGCGTTCCCGGCCGGCCAGGGCGTGCAGGGCGCGCAGCGGCGCGGGCGCCATGAGCAGCCCCACCCCGACCACGCTCGTCACGGCGGTGACGGCCAGCCACAGCAGCACGAGCAGCGCGAGCAGGGCCGTGCCGAGCCCGGAGGTGAGCTGCGCGATCGCGGCGCCCGCGGTACCCAGGGCCCGTACGGCGATGTCCTTGAAGTCTTCGCGCCGACGACCGCCGGCCGCCGCGTCGACCGCCACGTCGTCCGACCCGGCGACTGTCGTGCCGGCCGCAGCGTCCTCCCGGATCGCCATGAGTCTCCCGTCCGCCTGCCTGGCTGCTTACCTGCCCGTTGGCCGGCCGTTTCGTGAACGACCCTATGCCGCCGGTCCGTTGGACGTCAGGCGTGGGACGGAGGAGTACAGCCTGCTGTACCCCGAACCCGGCGGGCTGCGGGATCGGCCGCGAGGGGTGCTGATCCATAGCGTCGGTGACGACAGCACGAACGGCACGGGCCGACGGGCACAAGACCACCGGAGCAGCTCCCATGACGAAGACGACGACCACCGATCCGGACCGCCTGACCGGTGGGGAGATCGCTCGCACGCTGCTCTGGGCCGTGGTGGTGATGAGCGCGGTCGCCAACATGTCGGCCTCCTTCGGCGGCGCGGACACCTGGGTGCACCTCGTCTGCGGCGCGGTCACCGTGCTGGGCGCGGGCACCCTCGTCGTGCGCAACGTGCGGGGCCGTCGATGAACGCCGCCATCGCCCTCACCGGCGTCAGCAAGACGTATCCGGGGGGCGTACGCGCCCTTGACGACGTGTCGCTGACCGTGGAGCGCGGCACCTTCCTCGCCGTGATGGGGCCGTCGGGCTCCGGCAAGAGCACGCTGATGCACTGTGCCGCCGGGCTGGACTCCCCGACGTCGGGCAGCGTCCGCATCGACGGTCACGAGATCGCCGGGCTGAACGAGACCCGTCGCACCGAACTGCGCCGGGAACACGTCGGTTTCGTGTTCCAGGCGTACAACCTGATCCCCTCGCTCAGCATCGAGGACAACATCACGCTGCCGCTGCGGCTGGCGGGACGCACCCCGGACCGCGACTGGCTGCGGACGCTGGTGGAGCGGGTCGGGCTGACCGACCGGCTGACCCACCGCCCGGCCGAACTCTCCGGCGGCCAGCAGCAACGGGCCGCTTTGGTCAGGGCGTTGGTCGCCAGACCGGCCGTCGTGTTCGCCGACGAACCGACCGGAGCGCTCGACCTGCGCAGCGCCCACGAGGTCCTCGACCTGCTGCGGGACCTCGTCGCCGACCTGCACCAGACGGTGGTGATGGTCACCCACGATCCGGCGGCCGCGGCCCGGGCGCACCAGGTGCTGGTGATGGCCGACGGCCGGGTGGTCGAGGCGCTCAAGGCGCCGACCGCCCCCGAACTGGCAAGTCGTCTCGTCGCGTTGGGAGAGGTCTGAGTCATGTTCCGTCTCGCGATACGGATGGCCGGGCACCGGATCACCGCGCTGATCGCCGTGGCCTGCGCGGTCCTCGGCGGTGCTGCGCTGATCACCGCCACCGGCGTACTGGCCGAGTCCGGCCTGCGCTCCCAGCTGCCGGCCGGCCGGCTCGCCGGCGCGGACGTCGTGGTCGCGGCCGACCAGGAGTTCCGACCGGGCGGCGAACCGCCGCTGGCGCTGCCGGAACGCCGTACGGTCCCGTCCCGGCTGGTCGGCGAGCTTGCCGGGTTGCCGGGAGTCACCGCGGCGGTCGGCGACATCAGCTTCCCGGCCGCCCTCGTCGACGCCCACGGACAGGTCGTAGCGACCGCTGACCCGCAGGTGGCGGGGCACGGCTGGTCCTCGACGAAGCTGGCGGAGCCGTCGGTCGGCACGCGGGTCGTCGGCAGCGCGCCGACCGGTGCCGACGAGGTCGCCGTGGACAGCGCCACCGCCACCGCGGCGGGGATCGAGGCGGGTGACAGGGTGCTGGTCGTGGTCGACGGCCGCCCCGCCGTCGGCTACCGCGTCTCGGCGGTGGTCGGCGCGCCGGGCGCGGGTGCCGCCGGTGCCTCGAAGGTCGCGGGCGTCTTCTTCGCCGACCCGACGGCCGTACGGCTGTCCGGCCGCGACGGCGCCGCCGGGGCCCGCGGCACGGCCGGTGGAAAGGGCACGGCCGGAGGTACGCGCGCCGGGACCGTGGACCTGGTGGGCCTGCGCACCGAGCCCGGGGCGGAGCGGCGCGTCGCCGCCGAGGTCCGCGCGAAGCTGAAGGGCACCGGGCTGCTGACCGTCACCGGAGCCGGGCGGGGTGACACGGCCGCACCCGGCGCCGGAGCGTCGCGCTCGCTGCTGGTCCTCCTCGCCGGTTCGCTCTCCGGGATCGTCCTGCTGATCACCGGGTTCGTGATGGCGAGCGCGCTGACCGTGTCGATCGCCGGGCAGCGCCGTGACCTGGCGCTGATGCGGGCCGTCGGCGCCACCCCGAAGCAGATCCGCCGCCTGGCCGCCGCCCAGTCCACCGCTGTCGCCGCGATGGCCGTGGTGCCGGGCGTGGCACTCGGCTATCTGCTCGCCGGTCAGTTCCGGCGGCTGCTCGCGAACCGCGGTGTCGTGCCGTCCGAACTCCCGCTGACCATCAGTCCGTTGCCCGCCCTCGCGGCGGTCCTGCTGTTGGCCCTGGCCGTCCAGGTGTCGGCCCGGTGCTCGGCCTGGCGCACCTCGCGGATGCCGGCCACCGAAGCCGTCGCCGAGTCGCGCAGCGAGCCACGCGAGCCGTCACGGACCCGGACGCGCATCGGCGTGGTCGTCATCGTCGCCGCGACCGCCATGTCGGCCCTGCCGCTCTTCTCCCGCACGGTCATCGGCGCGACGGCCACGTCCATCGCGGGCATCATCGGGGCGATCGGCCTGGCGCTGGCCGGACCGGCGCTGGTCCGGGGCATCGGGACCGCTGCGGCCCGTGCGACAAAGGGCGCCTCCGCCCCGACCTGGCTGGCGATGGCCAACCTCCGCGCCTACGCCCTGCGCAACGCGGGGATCGTCAGCACCCTGGCCATGGCGGTCGTCTTCGTGCTGACGTACACCTTCACCCAGACCACCGTGCTGGCCGCCACCGCCCAGGACACCCGCACCGGCACCCTCGCCCAGCAGCGCCTCAGCGCGCCCGGCCTGGGCGGACTGCCCACCGGCACGCTCGCCGCCGTCCGGCGCACGGCCGGCGTACGGGCCGCCGCCCCGGTCGGCACGACCACCGTGGTGTGGCAGTACCAGCAGTTCGGCGACCCGGTGACCGAGTCGGGCCCGGCGACGATCCTCACGCCGGACGCGGCGGGCGTCCTCGACCTCGATGTACGCGACGGCGGCCTGGACCGCCTCAGCGGCGCGACCGTCGCCGTCAGCAGCGACGTCGCCCGCACCCGCTCCGCGACGGTGGGCCGCCGGATCCGCCTGGTCCTCGGCGACGGCACCCGGGCCGACGCGACGGTCGTCGCCGTGTACGGCCGGGGCCTCGGCTTCGGCTCGGTGGTGCTGTCCCACGACCTGGCGGCCGGGCACACCACGACGGCGCTCGACCAGTCCCTCCTGATCCGCACGGACGGCACGGCGACGGCCCGGAAGCACCTCACGGCTCTCGCGGCGGCCACCCCGGGCCTGACACTCGGGCCCGCGACCCCCCCGTCCGTCGGCGGCCTGAAGGACGCCCCGCCCGAGGTGTGGATCAACCTGGCCACCATCGTGGTCCTGCTCGTCTACCTGCTGCTGAGCATCGCCAACAAGCTGGTCGCGGCCACCGCCCAGCGCCGCGTCGAGCTGGGCGCGCTCCGCCTCAACGGCACCACGCCCCGGCAGATCCGGTCGATGATGCGCCGCGAGGCCGCGGTGACCGCCGCCACCGCGCTCGTGACCGCACTGCTGCTCTCGGCGCTCCCCCTCGCGCTCCTGGGCCAGGGGTTCCTCGGCCGGCCCTGGCCCGCGGGCCCCGTCTGGCTCCTGCCCGGCCTGGCGCTCACGGTGACCGTCACGGCCTTCCTCACCATCGAACTCCCCACCCGTCAGGCACTGCGCACGTCCCCCATGTGACCCCCCGGGCCGCCCGCCGCCCGCCAGTGGCGCTCCTGGCGGCGGCGGTGCGGCTAAGGTCGTCGCCAAGTGATCAGCGTCTTGACCGGGGGTGGGCACGGGTGGCGACCTGGCGGGAGTCGGAAGCCGAGCTGGCGAGCCGGCTGGCCCATACGTCCCTGGACGAGCGCGTCGTGTTCGCGGTGGGGGTGGCGGAGCGTCTGATGCGAGTCCAGGAGGCGCTGCCGGGCGATGAGCAGGCGGAGTACACGCTTGGCCTCCGGCCGTTGCTGAACGCGCTCTGGGAAGCCGCGCTGGGCAACCCGGCGGCGTTCGGGGAGATCAAGCACGGGATGGGCGAGTACCTCCTGAGCGACTACTGCCACAACGACGGCCCCGACGGCGCCGGTGACGCGGACGAGCCGGCGGCGGCCGCGGTGCTCCACACGGCCGCCGCCTATCTGTTCGGAGCGGGCGATCTGGCCACGGTGGTGAGCGGCTGCGCCGTCGAGGCCGCGGACGAGCGTTCGACCACGGTCGACGGCCACGCCGACGCCCCCGACGAGGTTCTCGCCGCCGAGCTGCACCGTCAGCTCCAGGACCTCGCGCTCATCACCCGGCACAGTGGATCCCTGCGCCACGCCGGCCTGGGCCTCGACATCGAGACGTCCACCCGACTGCACCGCGAGCTGCGCATCCCCTTGTCATCCGTCGAGGCCGGCGCGGGCCCCTGAGCGGAAGGTCCGGCGGTAGGTGTCCGGAGGGACGCCGACCGTGCGGTTGAAGTGCCGGCGCAGCGTGGTGGCGGTGCCCATGCCGGTGGCTGTCGCGATGGCGTCGATGACGTCGTCGGTGGTCTCCAGCAACTCCTGGGCCCGGCGGATCCGTTGGGTCAGCAGCCATTGCAGCGGAGTGGTGCCGGTCACCGCCCTGAACTGGCGGCCCAGATTGCGCGAGCTCATCCGTGCCCGGCGTGCCAGGTCCTCCACGGTGAGGGGCTGGTCGAGGCGTTCGACCACCCAGGGGAACAGCGCGGTCAGCGGGTGGTCGTCCCGGGTGGGCACCGGTGCGGCGACGAACTGGGCCTGGCCGCCGGCCCGGTGCGGCGGCACGACCAGGCGGCGGGCGACGGCGTTGGCGACGGACGAGCCGTGGTCGAGCCGGACGAGGTGCAGGCACAGGTCCATCGCGGCGGCCTTGCCCGCCGAGGTGAGCACGCTGCCGTTGTCCACGTAGAGCACGTCCGGATCGACCTGCACCCTCGGGTGGCGGGCGGCCAGGACCTCGGTGTGCGCCCAGTGCGTGGTCGCCCGCCTGCCGTCCAGCAGGCCGGCGGCGGCCAGCACGAACGCGCCGGTGCACAGCGAGGCCACCCGCGCCCCCGCCTCGTGGGCCGCCCGCACCGCGCCGACGAGATCGGCGGGCGGTTCCTGGTCGACGTCCGCCCAGCCGGGGACGATCACGGTCCCGGCGTGCCGGAGGCGGTCGAGTCCCTGGTCGGGCTCCAGCCGGAACCGCCCGACCCGCACGGCGTCCGACCCGCACAGCTCGACGTCGTACCAGGGGACGGTCACGCCGACCGGGGCGGCGCCGAACACCTCGTACGCCATGGACAGCTCGAAGTGCAGCATTCCCTCGGTGACGGCCAGCGCGACAGTACCCATGTCCGAAACTGTACGGGGTACGTCGTTCCGGCCACTCACGCCGAGGTGCCGGCCCTCGACAGGATGTTGTCGACGGGTCCGCAGAGCATGCGGATCATGCGGATCATGCGGACGCGGGGGAGAACTCATGGGACCGGTAGCGGGATCGGGATCGGCACGGGGATCGGCAGCGGGAGCGACAGCGGGAGCGGCAGCGGCAGCGGGAGTGGAGGCGGGAACGGGAGTGGAGGCGGGAACGGGAACAGGACCGGGGGCTGGAGCGGGCCGGACGGTGACGGTGTTCGGCGCGTACGGGCACACCGGGCGCTTCGTGGTGGCACACCTGCGGGAGCGCGGGTTCGTCCCCGTGCTCTCCGGCCGCGACGCCGGCAAACTGCGGGCGTCGGCCGCCCCCGGAGTCGAGGTGCGGCCGGCGTCGGTCGACGACCCCGCCTCGCTCGACCGTGCCCTGGCCGGCGTGGACGCCGTGATCAACTGTGCCGGGCCGTTCGCCGTGACCGCCGCTCCCGTGATCGAGGCGGCACTGCGCGCCGGGATCCCGTACGTCGACGTGGCGGCCGAGATCGAGGCCAACCTCGACACGTTCACGCGCTTCGCGGAGCGCGCCCGGGCGGCGGGAGCGGTGATCGTCCCGGCGATGGCCTTCTACGGCGGCCTCGGCGACCTGCTGACCACCGTCGCGATGGGGGACTGGACGACGGCCGACGAAGCGAACATCGCGTACGGGCTGAGCAGTTGGCACCCCACCCCCGGGACGCGCACCGCCGGAGCCGTCTCCCGGGAGCGGCGAGGCGGCCGGCGCGTCCGCTACACGGACGGGCGGCTGGAGTACCACGACGACGAGCCGACGCTCCTGAAGTGGCCCTTCCCCGACCCGATGGGCACCAGAGAGGTCGTCGGGGAGTTCACGATGGCCGACGTGGTCACCGTCCCCAGCCACCTCGCCATCCCCGAGGTACGCACCCACATGACGACCGAAGCGGCCCACGACCTTTCCGCCCCGGACACACCGGCGCCGACCGCGGCCGACGAGAACGGGCTGTCCGACCAGACCTTCCTCGTCGACGCCGTCGTACGCTCCGGCGGCATCGAACGGCGTGCCGTGGCGAGCGGCCGGGACATCTACGCCGTCACGGCGCCGCTCGCGGTGGAGGCGGTCCACCGCATCCTCACCGGCCGCACGCGTACCACCGGCGTGGCCTCCGCCGGCGAGATCTTCGACGCGGCGGACTTCCTCCGCGCCCTGTCCCCGCACCTCTCGCTCGGACGGGAGATGGGCCGCCAGGTCGGCGCTGCGTAGAGTTCTCGACGGCGCGGAGGGGGTCCGCCGCGGAGGGGAGCTGTCATGAGCGGGTCGTTCAGGGTCGGCGGAGAACCGGCCGGTGCCGAGCGGATGGTCGCGGAGGCGCGCAAGGCGTTCTTCGTGGTGTTCTGCCTGCTGGCCGTCGTATGGCTGGTGCAACTGGCCAACTTCGCCGATCAGTACGCGCTCTCACGGGACTTCGGAGTGGTCTCCGGCGACCTCGGCGCGCTGCCCCACATCCTCACCGCGCCCTTCCTCCACTGGAACTGGGCGCACATCGAGAGCAACTCCGGGCCGCTGTTCGTCTTCGGGTTCCTCGCCGCGTACCGGGGGGTGGCCCGCTTCCTGGGGCTGAGCCTGCTCGTCGCGGCGACCAGCGGGCTCGCCGTCTGGTTCCTCGAACGGGGCGACGTGGACACGGTCGGTGCCAGCGGTCTGGTCTTCGGGTACTTCGGTTACGTCGTCGTGCGTGGGCTCTTCGACCGGCACCTGATCGACACGCTGATCGGTGTCGTGATGGCGGCCTCCTTCGCCTATCTGCTCACCGTGGCCGTGCCGGGCACACCGGGAGTGAGCTGGCTGGGCCACCTCGGGGGGCTGGCAGGCGGAGTGCTGGGGGCGTGGCTCTTCCGGGACAGGCGCCCCCGAGCCGGCCGGACCCCGCCCGCGGGCGGCGACGCGGGGTCTCCGACCGCCCGTGGCGGGGTTCCGGCACGCGCCGACAACCCGCGTGCCGACCTGCACAAGGAACTCGGCGACCTGGGGCTCCTCTGAGCCGGGTCCACAAGTCCCGCTGATCCGACGCGCATTGTCGGACACGGCCTTGTTCCCCGCTCGCGTTCGCGGTGGATCTCAGCCCACCACTTCCGTCAACCGGGCCTGGGACAAGGAGCGGTGGATGGGGCTGCTCAGGTCGGACAGCGGCCGGCCGGATCCCCGGTGGGCGTGGGCGATGATCTCCGCCGTGATCGAGACGGCCGTCTCCTCGGGGGTGCGCGCGCCGAGGTCGAGGCCGATCGGGGAGCGCAGCCGGGCCAACCGGTCCTCGGTGACGCCGACTTCACGCAGCCGCCGCAGGCGGTCGGCGTGGGTGCGCCGGGATCCCATGGCGCCGACGTAGCCGACGGGCAGGCCGAGGGCGAGCTTCAGCAGCGGGATGTCGAACCTGGCGTCGTGGGTGAGGACGCATACGGCGGTGCGAGAGTCCACGGCCGTCTGTGACAGGTAACGGTGGGGCCAGTCGACCACGACCTCGTCGGCGTGCGGGAAGCGGGCGGGCGTGGCGAAGACGGGCCGGGCGTCGCACACGGTGACCCGGTAACCCAGGAAGTGGCCGGCCTGGCTGAGGGCGGCGGCGAAGTCGACGGCGCCGAAGACCAGCAGGCGCGGGGGTGATCCGTGGACGTGGACGAGGACCGTCAGCGGTTCGGGGCAGCCGTCGCCGTTCCCGCCGACCATGACGTGTGCGGTGCGTCCCGCCGCCAGCCGGGCCCGTGCGGCCTCGGCCACCAGCCTGCCGACCGGCTCGTCGCCCAGGGTCCCGTAGGCGGCCGTTCCGTCGCCGACGACGCTCAGCGTCGAGCCCACGAGGCCGGCCGGACCGTCGACGACGTGTGCCACGGCGGCGGGACGGCCCCGCACGATGTCGGCGAGGGCCACGGCGAGGTGCGGGTGTGCCGCCGGGTCGACGCGCTGGACGAGGACGTCGAGTTCGCCGCCGCAGGTCAGGCCGACGGCGAAGGCGTCGTCGTCGGAGGAGCCGAACCAGGCCCGCTGGGGGCCGCCTCGGTCCCGCAGCACCTGCCGGCACAGCTCGTAGACCGTGCCTTCGACACAACCGCCGGAGATGCTGCCGACCGCGTTGCCGTCCTCGTCCACCGCGACCGACGTACCGACCGGCAGGGGCGCGCTGCCGGTGACGTCGACGACGGTGGCCAGGGCGAAGGGACGTTTCTCGCGGCACCAGCGGTGCAGCGTGTCGGCGATGTTCAGCATCGGTGTCTCTCCATGAGGGCGAGGTGGGCCGCGGGTGGGCGGGCCGCCGCCGCGCCGCGGGGGAGCATCGGTGCGCGGCGGCGACCCTTGAGGGTCCGTTGGCCAGGAGTGCGGGCGGCAGGACGGTGGACGGGCGCCCCGGGGGCGGGCCGTTTCTCCGACGACCCGTCCCTGGGGCATTCGGGTCAGATCAGCGCCTCGGCGGTGATGGGCAGGTGACGGACCCGTCGGCCGGTGGCGTTGAACACCGCGTTGCCGATCGTGGCGGCCACCCCCACCTGGACGACTTCGCCGAGCCCCTTGACGCCGAGCGCGTTTTCGGCGCGCTGGTATCGGCGGCATCGTGGGCGGCATCGGCACGGCCCTGCTCGAGCAGACGGTCACCGACCACCGCGACGGCCGGATCGTCAACGCCGGCCTGCCGACTACCTCGTACCGGTGAACGCCGATATCCCCGAGGTCAGGGCGATCTACCTGGACGGCGAGGACAACGCGGGCAGGACTCGCTGGATCCGGTGGGGGGAGAAACGTCAAATTCAGGGAGTTCAGCAGACATACGTACGCCTTCGCATCACGGACGGATCCGTCGTGAACGACAGAGGGGCAGCAGGCGGGATCTTCGCCACCACGGGCACCGGGTGGCCGCTCGCCTCGACAGGGGCTGGTCTCGCGGGAAGTCTCGCACCACCGGCGACACCCGTGGGAGGGAGAGTTTCGTCCCCCCTTGGTCTTCTCGGCCACGCGCCCGGGAGCGGTGGTTTGCCCTTCGGGGGCGTGCCGGACCGCCGTCGACAGCGGGCGTCGGCCGTGCCGTCCACGGCAGCCGCCGCCCCCCGCCGTGAGCCGCGAACACAAGCCGCCGTGCTGTCGGCCACGCCTCGGTTCTGGACGGAACTCCTTGCGCACCGCCAGGTCCCCTCGCGAACAGGGTTGCCGGTCAAGGGACTTCGCGGCGCAGGGCGACCGCAGACCGACCGTCGGGTGGCTCCGAACACTCTCGGCCAGTGAAGTTGTGCACTCTCTTGACTGCCGCAAGAAATATGCCCTACATTCCGGGACGCCTTCGTTCAGCGCACCGACAACCTGCTCCGCCCTGCCTCACCAGCCCCCCACCCCCCCCCACACACACAAGGAGCCGCCGCCATGCCCGCGAACCCCCGCCTCCGCAATCCTCGTGGTCCTCGCGATCTCCACACCCCCCGTGCCTCCCGCCTCCCCCGCGCTCGCCTGCGCATCGCCCTGACCGCCCTGGTCACGCTGGCATCCGCGACGCTCACCACCCTCCCCGCCCCGGCCGCCCAGGCCGACCCGCCGGTCAGCGGCCACCTCACCGGCACCCTCTCCGACGGCGCCACCTGGATCGCGGACGTACCCGAGGACTGGAACGGCACCCTGCTGGTGTTCAGCCACGGCTTCGGCACCCTGGTCGCGAGGAACGCCCCCACCGAAGCCGTGCGCAGTGAGCTGCTCGCCGAGGGCTATGCGCTGGCCGGGTCGTCGTACGACCCCGACGGCTCGATGTGGGCCCTGAACAGCGCCGAACGGGACCAGTTCGCCACCCTCGACGCCGTCGCCGCGAAGATCGGCGAGCCGCGGCGCACGCTGGCCATCGGAAGTTCGATGGGCGGACTCGTCAACGCGCAGCTGGCCCGGGACGGCGGCGGGCGCATCGACGGCGCGCTCGGCCAGTGCGGCCTGGTCGCGGGCGGCACGGATCTGGACAACTACCAGTTGGACGCCGAGTACACGATCGCCCGCCTGCTGCTGCCCGGACAGGACGTGAAACTCGTGCGGTTCGGCACCTCCGCCGAGGCCGCCGCCACCGCCGACCTGCTCACCAAGGCCGTCGTCGCCGCCCAGAGCACCCCGCAGGGCCGCGCCCGGATCGCGCTGGCCGCCGCCTTCCTCAACCTGCCCGCCTGGGCGCCCGGAAAGGACCGGCCCGCGCCGGCCGACTGGGCGGGGCAGCAGGAGCAGCAGTACGCCTGGTTCGCCCAGGGCATCCTGTCGTTCGTCGAGGGCGGCCGGTACGCCATCGAGCAGTCCGTCGGCGGCAACAACTCCTGGAACCGGGGCGTCGACTACGCCGGCCTGCTCGCCGCTTCCCAGCACGCGCCCCAGGTCCGCGCCCTCTACCAGGCGGCCGGCCTCGACCTGCGCGCCGACCTGCGCACACTCACCGAGGGTGCCACGATCACCGCCGATCCCGCCGCCGTCCGCACCGCGCTTCGGACGTCCTCCGCGGGTCAGGGACTCGAGGTGCCCCTGCTCAACATGCACACCACCGCCGACAACCTCGTTCCGGTGGAGCAGGAGAACCGCTTCGCCGCCCGCGTCCGCGCCTCGGGCGACGGCGCGCAGCTGCGGCAGGCCTACATCGAGCGGCAGGGCCACTGCACGTTCACCACCGCCGAGACCGTGGCAGCCCTGCACGCGCTCGAACACCGGGTCGGCACCGGCCGCTGGGACGACGTCGCCACCCCGGCCGCGCTCCAGCGATCCGCCACCGCGCTAGGCCTGGACGGCGCGGCGTACGTCCCCTACAACCCGGCCCAGCTCTCGGTCGGCCGCACCCACCCGGCGCAACCGGCCCACCGCTGACGTCCGGAACGCAAGGTCGCGGACCCGGCCGCCACCGCTCAGGCACGCGGGACGACGCGGCCCGGCGGCGGCCTGGGCCGGGCCGACGGGAGCCGCCTTCGCCGGGTGAGCCGAACAGTCATCCGAAAGCCCGTCGGCGGAGCACAATGGAGCACCCAAGGACGCCGGACGAAGGTGGATGTGACGGTGTATCTGACCGAGTCCGATCCGCGCTGGGCCGGGCACTCCGGCGAAGAGGGGCACGACGGGCCGGAATGGGGGCCTGAGGACCTGGAGCGCGCCGCGGCCTTCCTGGCCGAACTGGCGCCACAGGCCCTGCAGGTCTTCGCATACCTGCTGCGCAACCCCGGCCGGGAGATCCACTGCACCGAACTCGTGCACGAGGCTCTGGGCGGGTCGAACGACCTCGATCCGGCGCGCCGCGTCGCAGGAGTGCTGTCCGGGATGAGCAAGGCACACGGCAACAGCGGGCGGCGCTACCCGTTCTCCTGGTGGGAGGCGCCCGAGGGGGGTGCGGGCGCGACGTACGCGGTCCGTCCCTCGGTGGCGGCCGTCTTTCTGGCCGCCCGGCCCGGACGGTGACAGTCCTGCCTCCTCGGCTCGGATGGTGACAGTCCTGCCTCCTCGGCTCGGATGGTGACAGTCCTGCCCTCTCGGCCTGGCGTCGGCCCATGACCCGGGTAAGTCGGCGGGCACGGTCGTCGACCTCTCGCGAGTGATCAAGAAGACGGTAAGAACGAGGCGCCGCGCGCCCCCGCCTACAACCTTTCGTCTCGGCAGGCCGTCGAACTCGTGCCCGGTGTCGGTTACTTGCCGGGACTTCTTCTGTGCCAACTGAGGGATGTCATGAGTTCTGTCTCGGGTGCTGTCTCGAGTTCCGTCTCCGTCGCGCGGGTGCTGCGGCGCGGGGCATGTGCCGGAGCCGTCGGGGCGTTGGTCCTCGCCGGTCTCGGGAGTGGGGTCGCCGCCGCCGACGACGAGCCCCAGAGCGATCAGCTGTGGATCCAGGCGCCGTACGAGCAGGCGGTCACCGTCGCTCCGGAGGGCGGTGCGGCGCAGTACCGGTCGCTGGCGCTCGGCCTGTACCACGACAACGACAACTTCACGGTGACCGACGGCCGGCTGACCGTCGACGTCTCCGGCCTCGCCGGTGTCGCGGACGTGTCCTGGCCCGACAACTGCGCGCCGAACGACGTCGGCACCGTCGCCGTGTGCGACACCGGAGACGTGGCGACCCGCTACAGCGCGCAGGTGCAGCTGAAGGTGCGGGCCGCCGCCGGCGCCGCCGTGGGAGCGCAGGGCACGATCGAGTACTCCGCCGAGGCCACCGGCGGTCCCGACGGCACGCTCGTGGCGCCGGAGGATTCCGCGGCGACCTCCGTCACCGTCGGCTCGGGCCCGGACCTCGGCGTCAGTGCCCCGCAGGACGTCACCGGCGTCGCGCCCGGCACCAGGCTCACCGTGCCGTTCTCCGTCACCAACACCGGCAACGAGACCGCCCACGGCTTCAGCGTGAAGATGTGGGCGACGTACGGCCTCGACGTCGTCACCCGCTACCCCCAGTGCACCTACACCGGGCCGGACGACGGCGGCGAGTACACGCCCATGACATACGTGACGTGCTCCTTCGACACCGACATCGCGCCCGGCGCGACCGTCCGGCTGCCGAAGCCGCTGCGGCTCGCCGTCACCCACCACGCGCTGTACGAGCGGTTCGACTACGAGGTCCAGCCCGGCGGCGACGCCACCGACCTCGACGGCTCGGACAACGGCCGGGCCTGGCGCATCGACGCCGACAACACCGCCGACTTCGCGGTGCGCGGCACCGAGGTGAGCGGCGCGGCCGGTGACACCGTCACGGCCGCCTTCCGCTTCGCCAACCGCGGCCCGGCCTGGGTCGGCAACGTCAGCTCCGGCGACCCGGTCGCCGTGATCGACTTCTACCTCCCGGAAGGCACCACCGCCACGTCCGTGCCCGACACCTGCCGCAACGCCTCGAGGGCCGGCGACGACCCGGCCGTCGGTCACTACGCGTGCACCCTCCCGATGTGGGCCAAGCCGGACCTGAAGGTCGGTTTCCCGTTCCAGCTGCGCGTCGACCGGGTCGTCCCCGACGCGACGGGCCGCGTCGTCGCCCGGCCCGACTTCGGCACGTCCTTCCCCTTCGACCCGAAGAGTGCGAACAACTCGGCCAAGGTGGTGCTCAACCCGTCCGCCTGACGGCGGGCGGGGAGACGCGGGCCACGCAGGGAGCCGTCGCTCCCTGCGTGCGCCCGGCCCGCCATGTGTTCCGCCCGCCGTGTGTTCCGCTCGCTGCGTAGAGCCCCGTGGTGTGCCCCGCCGCGAGCACCGGCGATACGGCACCATGACCGTGTGACCCGCACCTTCCACACCTACGACGGCGCCGCCGACCCGGTGAGAACCCGTCTGGCGGCGGCCGGGGCCGCGGTGGTGACCGTCGGCGCGGGGCTGGGGCTCAGAGCCGTGGCGGCAGGGGACGTGGCCAAGTACGGCGGAGACGCGCTGTACACCCTCATGCTCCTCACGCTCGTCGTACTGGTGGCGCCACGGGTGACGCCCCCGACTGCCGCCGGAAGCGCGCTGGCCCTCAGCTGGGCCGTCGAGTTCCTCCAGCTCAGCGGGCTGCCGGCAGAACTCTCCCAGCGCAGCACCCTCGCCCGCCTCGTGCTCGGCTCCACCTTCAATCCGCCCGACCTGTTCTGGTACGCGGTCGGCGCGGCGGCGGGCTGCCTCATCCACACCGCGGTGCGCTCCGCCCCCTCGCGCCGAGGCGCCGGACACGATTGAGGCCGACCTACGAACGGCGCGGGGCGGCGACCACGTCGGCGGCACCGGTCACCGTTGCGGTCGCCGAAGGGCACCGCCTTCACCGTCGTCGGCCACCCGGAACCCGTCTTCTCAGCAGTCCCGTGCATGACCGAGTGACCGTGCATGACCGTGTGGGTGCGGGGTGCGGGGTGCGGGAGCAGGAAGGGAGGGGGAGCGGGGAGCCCGTAGGACCCGCCGGTTTCTTCCGTTCGCGCCACGCTGGGGCGTCACCGATTCGACGGCGCTGCCCGTACCAGCGCGCGGGGCCGCCACCGGCGCGCGGTTCAGTGGTCGTCGCGGATGGTGGTCGCGATGCCGTTGCTGACCACGACCTCGGCGCTGAAGCCCTTCTTGGCCGCCTTCTCCAGGTCGGCCTCGGTGCACTCGGCGCCGCCCTCGCCGCCCGGCCCGGTGTTCACGGCATCGCAGATGTCGTCGTAGCCGATGATCTTGGTGTCGTCGGAGACGAGGAACTGCTGCTCGGTGCCCTTCATGTCGGAGACGGTGTACTTGCCCGGCGCCAGGTAGGAGACGTTGCCGAACCAGGTTCCGTTGACACCCTCGCCCTTGTCGATGCCCTCGATGGCGGTGTCGCGGGAGCCGGAGTCGGAGCCGGAACCACTGCTGGAGCCGGAGCCGGAACCACTGCCGGAGCCGGAACCACTGCCGGAACCGGAACCGGAACCACTGCCGGAACCGGAACCGGAGCCACTGCCGGAGCCGGAGCCCTGCTGGGCGGCACGCCGCTCGGTCACCAGGGTCGCGATTCCGTTCTTCATCTCCACGTCGGCCTTCACGGCGGCCTTCTTGACGGCCGCCTCCAACTGGGCCGGCGTGCAGGGCGCGTCCACCTTGGACCCCGCCTCGCCGCATATCGTGCCGACGCCGTAGACCTCGGTGTCCTCGGCGACCAGGAACTGCTGGTCTTCCTTGCCCGCCACGGACACGATGTACTTGCTCGGCGCGAGGTAGGTGATCTCGCCGTTCTTGAACGTACCGCTGACGCCCTTCGAGTCCTTGGCGTCCGACGCCTTCCCCGCGACCGCCGTCGCGCCCGTGCCGCTCTTGCCGGACGCGCTGTCGTCGGCGCCGTTCTGGCACGCCGTCATCAGCAGCCCGGCGGTGATCGCGGCGGTGGCGACGACGGCCTTGCGCAGGTGGCGGTTCATCAAGGGTGGTTCCTTCCGGGGGAGAATGGGAAGACCGGCGGCGTCTTCCGCCGGCTTCCCGATCTTGTAATGAGTATGAGGAGTCCCAGAGCCCTGAGGTCACGCCCGTCCACCCTTCAGGACACCGCCGTGGCCGAGTCGTGACACGGCAACACCTCGACTGCGAAAGGCTGTTGGCCGACGCGCCGCATTGCGTCACGCTCCTCACCGGGGAGTCCGCCCGCCGCGTCGGCCCCGGCCACCGCGACGGTTCACCACGACTTGTCGGGGGAGCGACGCCATGTGCTGGGCGCTCCACACGCTCTGTGCGCCGGCGGGGTCGCCCGACGCCGAAGGCCTCGTCCGGGACGATGCGGGATCGTCGCCGGCTGGATCGGCGGCGCACGCCGAGAACTCCAGCAGGGTGAACCTGCGGGGAACACGATCGTGCGGTGTCCCGTCGGCGGCATGCCGACTTGCTGACCGCCGATCTCCGCAAGATGTCCGTTCCGCAGTTCAGCGAGGGCTCTTGCACTGCTCGAACCATGGCAATTGCCAACGTAAGAGTCCGTTTTGGTTGCCGGCGACCATGACGGCATTGCACGAGATCAACAACCCATGCGCCATGGCAACCTGCCTGCCAGGACAGCGATTTGGATCCGGAGGTACACCGCGCGTGGCGCCAAAGACCAATCCCACCGTGAGGAGACGCCGTCTCGGGGCCGAGCTTCGCAGGCTCCGCGTGGCCAGCGGGCTGAAGAGCACAGAAGTGGCTGAGCGGCTCATGGTCTCCCAGCCCAAGATCAGTCATCTGGAGAACGGCAA
The DNA here is from genome assembly GCF_044741545.1 of Streptomyces sp. NPDC088157. Taxonomy (NCBI): domain Bacteria; kingdom Bacillati; phylum Actinomycetota; class Actinomycetes; order Kitasatosporales; family Streptomycetaceae; genus Streptomyces; species Streptomyces sp. NPDC088157. Next base: position 395,639 of record NZ_JBIUSU010000005.1, on the reverse strand, counting down.
CCGTGCCGTCAGCCCCCGCGATGTGCGCGACCTGTGCGCGATCTACGAAGTGACGGTTCACCAGCGACCTCTACCTGGAGAAGCCGTCGGACGTGCAGCACTACTGCGTGATGTACGACCATCTCCAGGCCCAGGCCCTTACCCCGGAAAGCAGCCGCGACTTCATCATCGAAACCGCCAAGACGTACGTCGACGCGGCGATCCAGCTCTGAGTGCAGGCCGCGAGAGCAGACGGAGGCCGCCTGCCGCATCGTCATCGCGGCTCCCGCTGCCGGGCTGCTTCAACAGGCCGCCGTGACCCCGCCTCGCCATCCAGCCGTAACGACCGTGATCTTGTTACGAGTTCCCGGGCTCCATGACGTCGTGGTCCCCTTACCGGGGACATCGGCGGAATGGATCACGCCCTGCTCCGGGTGGCCGCGTCGGTAATGCTCCAACGACCCCGGCGTATACACACCGGGGTCGCCCTTCCGGGCCGGTCGCACGTGAGAGTGTGCCGACCCGCTCCCATGCTATGCCTGGTGCACATTTCGGGCATCCGGTGTTTCGTGGTCCTTCGCGGTTCTCGTGTCTCAGATTTCGTCGGTCTGAGTACGGCCGTTTCCGGAGGCCCGACTGGTGACCAGCCAGGAGCGCGCAGGCTCTGCTGCGCGCGAGGTGTCCACCGTGAGGTGGAGGCGGGTTCCGCCCGCCACTGTGCCGACGGGACAGCTGCGCTGCTCAGACGAGGCGAAGCAGCGACGGAGTACCTCCGCGACCTGGCGGGCGGCCTCGGGCGACGAGGCGACGAGGCGCACTTCGACGTTCCCCGCAGAGGGCGGTTCCGGTGATTCCGGTCCTGTTGCCCTCCGAGAACGGCACCAGCGTCTGACAGCGCCTTGCGGTCGGACCGTCCGAAGAAGGAGCGTAAGGGGGCGGTTCGTCCGCCGACGGCACGGTCCGTTCGGTCCGGCCGAGGAGTAGGCTCGAAGTACCGAGGATATTTCGCGCACCGGTTTCCATGCCCGTGTCGTTTTCGGCGATCGCATAGGCCGGGCCGACCGAGGTCGGTCCGGGGCAGGGTTCGCGTCATGACTGCGACCATTTCCCTCTCGCCGACACTCGAAGACCGGCTCTCCTCGTCCTCCACCACTTCTTCCTCTGTCCGCCTGTCGCTGGCTCCCATCGGCGGGGCGCCGACTCTCCTGGACGGCGCGTGGTGGCCCCGCTCTCGCGATCTCGGGGCGGAACTCCCGGCCCTGACAGCGGTACTGGATCCGCTGTGGGGGCGGATCACCCGGGTCACGGTGAACCCCACCCACTGGCCGGCCGTTCCGCGCAAGGTGCCCGTCACCGGACATGTCGTGAAGGTGGGCTGGTTCCTGGCCGAGCAGGATCCGCACGAACTGCTTCTGCTCTCGTACCGCACGGGCCGCTGGAACCTGCTGGTGATCCCGCCGCCGACGGACCCTGTCTCGGCCGCCTGGCTGATGGCCGCCGCGAGCGACCCCCTGGGCACGTCGACCGCGAGCCGGTTGATGGAGCAGGCCGCGCGTCTGCGGACGGTGAAGGAGATGGACCGGTCCTTGGAGGCGGTCTGGGACTCCGAGGGAGGGCATGGGGCCCGCGATCCGGCCGCGCGTCCACGGATCCCGGCGGTCCTGGCCGATGGCGGAGACCGAGCCGTCGCACCAGTCGCGACCCCGAATCGGCCGATGGGGATGTGAGGATCATGGAGACCTTCGTGATCGTGGTCGTCGTCATGGCGATGATCGCTCTGGGTGTGCTCCTCATCCACCTGGCCAACCGGCAGCACGCGATCGCATCGCCACCTTCGATCACGGCCGCCTCCGGGCGACCTGGCGGGGACGCAACACCTGGAAGGGAGTGAGTCCCCATGATCCCCGTGATCCCCATCAGGCTCCTGGCGGACACCAGCAGGGAGCCGATACTCCCTGGTACCGCGGTCCTGCGGATGGAGACGACGCCCAAGCGCACGGGGACGTTCGACGGCGCGTGGTGGCCGCGGTCAAGCGACCTCGAGAGCCAACTGTCCGGACTCGTCGCCGCGTTGACCGCCCGGCTGGGTCCTCTCGCCCGTGTCGGCCTCGACGCGGGCGCCTGGGACGAGAGGCCGGGCCATCTGGTCGTCGACGGTCGTACCGTGCGCATCGACTGGGCGGCCGTCGGTGACGACACCATGATCGTCACTCGGGGCGACCAGGACCACTTCATGTTCCTGGTGATCCCTCCACAGACCGCTCCCTCGCTCGCTCGCGCCGCGATGGCCATGGCCGTACGGGACGACAACGCCGCCTCGGCCGAACGGATTCTCGCCGCCACCGGCGTCACCCCCGCCGACCGGACGCGCGTGCTGCCCGGTGCTCCCGGCTGGTAGCCCAGCGGGTCGCACAGCGCGCACTCCGGTGCGGGAGGCCGCGCCGAGAGAACCGAGTTCAGGAACCGAGGGCAGCAACTCGGTTTGCTGTAAAGGAAGTTCACCCCGTCCGTCACTGCACACGCACACCCACGCACGCACGCGTCCGGACAGAGGAGCCATGGCCCTTCCACAGCTGAACGTCTACCGGCACGAACGCGGCACCCGCGCTCTGATCACCCTCGCGGGGGAGATCGACCTGGCCACGGCGCCACAGGTCCGCAAGGCTCTGGCCGAGTGCTTGAGCGACGGCATCCGCAGCATCGATGTCGACCTCACGGCGGTCACCTTCTGCGACGCCGGCGGACTCAACGCCTTCCTCCTGGCATCCCGGTTCGCCACGGAGACCGACAGGACCTTGCGGCTGCACCACCCGCCGCAGAGCATGGCCCGCATCATCGAGATCACCGGCTCCGGTTTCCTGCTGCACTCCTTCCCCGCCGTCGGCGGGCGATCGTGTCGGATTCCCGTTGTCGTGGGCGGTGCGCCGTGACGGCCCCTCCCGGGCGGGAGCGGCCGCCGCACCGTGACGGCAGCACACCGTCCGCCACGGACGCGTTACGCCTGCGCCGGCTGAACCGCTGGCAGGCCGAGACCCTCAAGGAGGACCTGGCCGATCTGTACGTGGAGTCCTCCCGGGCGCGGCCCGGCGAGGGGTACCAGGGCCGGGAGGCGTTTCTGCGACGGCTGACGGGCGCCATCCGGCGGCCCGGCTTCGCCCTGCTGATCGCGGAGAGCGCCGCTTTCGCCGGGTGTGTCTACGGATTCCCGGTACGGCGCGAGGGGACGTGGTGGCGGGGTTTCGACGGGCCCCTTCCGCGGAGCGTCGAACAGCTCACGGCGTCCGGTCACGTCTTCGCGATCACCGAGACAGTGGTTCATCCCCACACGGACGACCAGGGCCTCGCCCGCCGCCTTCAGCACCGCCTGCTCGCCGACCATCACGCCTCGCTCGGGGCGACGTTGGTGGAACAAGCCGACTCGGCGGTCTGCGACGCCTTCCTGTCGTGGGGCTGGCAGGACATCGGGCTGGTTCGTCGGCCGTCGGACCGTTCCGGTCTCCTGTCTCTCCGGCCGCCAGAGGCCGAGGAGTTCCGGGCCCTCGTGCTTCCTCTTGGGCTCGTGCCACGTACGGCTGCTCACCCGGACGGGCTGGCTCACGAAAACCGCACCCAACGACCCTACTGAAGCCGACGCTGATCACGTCCGTCGAGCGACCGCTGCCTCCGCTGCACCGGGGTTGCCCGTCGTGAGAGCTGGGGCTGTGCGTCGGGGTCCGCCGGAGGATGCAGTCCGGATAGAACCGCACCTTCGGCATTTCGATCACGGCTCCGGCCCAAGGTCGGAATCGCGCTGACCTGGGACGCGGCCCCCGAACGTCTGTGGTTATCAAGCGGTAGTACGTAGTGGGTCGGATTCGACGACGGGCTGCAAAATTCTCGAATCTACGGACCGAGGGCGGGCGTCGACTCTCGACGAAGCGGTTACGACCTGCGACTTCCGCCTGTACGGATATGTGAGGTCGGCGTGCCACACCCGTAGCTTTATGTGATATTCCGATTCGGGTCTGACTGCGTCCGCCGAAAGTCACCCATATGGATCGCGCATTAACGTTCTCTGTGGTTCTTTGCCGGTTAATCTGCATCCAACCCCTTTTCCGGGACCGCCGAGCAAGCCATTGGTGGCCACGGCGCTTGTCGGCGAGAAGAGATTCCGGCTCGCGGCGACTCGTCAAGGACAGCAGAAAACACTCACCGAATTTCCCTAGAGGAGTAGGCCCCTCGATGACGCAGAACATCTCTGGTGCGAATCAATTTCGCGCAATGCCCGCCTGGATTGCAACGGTCATCACGACGTTGATCGCTGCCACCGCAGTGGTAATGGTGCCGACGCAGGCAAATGCCATTACAACGCCCGTTCCCCTTGGTGCTGCCGAAAGCTTCGCGGTGCTGGGCGGCGAGGCGGTCACCAATACCGGGTCTTCCCTGATCAGCGGAGACGCCGGGGTGTCACCAGGGACCTCGGTTACTGGATTCTGTAACCCACCGCCGCCGGCGATCGCCGCGTCTCCGCCGTGCGCCAATGTGATCAACGGGACCGTCCACATCACAGACGGGCCGGCCAACTCTGCCCATGCCGCGCTGCAGAATGCGTACAGCGTCGCCGCAGCCCGGGGCCCCGTCGATGGCACCCTCAACTCGGAGCTCAGTGGCGCAGGCGGCGCGACGGGGCTGGGCCCGGGCCTGTACGGCTTCGTCCCTGGTGTGGTCACGAACTCGGGTGTTCTCACGCTGAACGGCGGCCCCGACGCCGTCTGGGTGTTCAAGGTCCCCTCCGGGCTGACGCTGGCATCCGGCAGCCGAATGCAATTCACAGGCGGCGCTACGGCATGCAATGTCTTCTGGCAGATCGGAAGTTCCGCCAGTTTCGGCAGCGACTCCTTCTCCGTGGGCACCTTCATGGCCCACACCTCGATCACCATGGAGAACAGGGCGACGGTCGAGGGCCGGGTGCTGGCCGGTGCTGTGGCCGAGTCCGGGATCGTGTCGTTGATCAACAACACGATCACCCGGCCGACTTGCGGCGCCGCCAGTAGCGGTGGAACGTCGACGGGAACCGCCACCGCCGGATCGACGGGAACCGCCACCGCCGGATCGACGGGAACCGCCACCGCCGGCACCCCGGCCGCCAACGCCGGCTCGACCACCAGTGGCGGCCTCGTCACGGGTGGCCTCCTCGGCGGAATCCTCGTCGGGACCGGCGGCACCCAGGGCAACATCGCCGGCAACACGTCCGGCAACACCGCGGGCAACACCGCCGGGAACACCGGTAACACCGCGGGCAACACCGCCGGCGGGAACGGCCACGCGCCGGGCAAGCCGGGCCACGGCGGCAAGCTGGACCTCGGGTCCTACTTCCAGCCGGTCAAGCCCGACCACGGCAAGCCCGACCACGGTCAGAACGAGTACGGCAAGCCCGATCACGGCCAGGGCGACCACGGCAAGTACGACCACGGGCAGGACGACCACGGCAAGTACGACCACGGGCAGGACGACCACGGGCAGGACGACCACGACAAGCAGCCCGACGAGAACTACGGCTATGGCGGGGCGCCCAAGGGCTACGAGGGCGACGACCACTCCAAGGGCTACGAGGGCTAGGCAGCGCACCGCGGTCAGTCCGCTCACCGGATGACGGCGCGCGGCGGAATTCTCATCGAGTCCGCCGCGCGCCGTCGGTGGCAGTCAGCGAGCAAGCCAGGCGCGAGCAACTGATAGAGAAAGACAGGTAGGCGGTGTCGAGCGGAATCGACTCAGCGGACGTGGAGGTAATCCACCAGTCCGACTCCGGTCCGGCCACGCGGGAACGTCCTGACGCCGTGGCCGCGCCCCCCGGGGTGCCGAGAGGCGCTCGTGCACTGAAAGCAGGGCTGTACACCGCCGTGGCTTTGTGCCTGGCGGCGAGCGTCGTCCACGTGGTTCTGGTGTTCCTCCACGTGGCACCGGCCAACACCGTCTCCAAGCGATACAGCCCGCTGATCAATGCATGGGTGTACCCCTTCTTCGAACAGAATTGGCGGCTTTTCGCCCCGGACCCCGAATCCGTCAACCGGAGGATTCTGGCGAGAACCGCGCGCACCGGCTCCGACGGATCGGTTCAGGTGAGTCCCTGGTTCGATCTGACCGCTGTGGACCGTGCCGCCGTCGAGCATCATCCGTTCCCGAGCCACACGGCACAGAACATGTTGCGCCGCGCCTGGGCCGGCTACGTCGACGCGCACGGAGGAGACGACAAGGCGCGTACGGAGCGCGCCCTGATGATGCAGAAGTACCTGAGCAACATCGCCGCGGACCGCGCCGCCGCACGCAAGGGCGGCACCTTCGACTTCATCCAGCTCCGCGTGGTCACCCTGCCCATCCCCGCGCCCGGCTCAGCAGCGGGCAATCGCCCGCAGACGCCGGTCGAGAACCGGCTCCTGCCCTGGTGGAAGGTGACTCGCCATGGAGAATGAGGCGCAGAGGACCGCGTCCGCCGATGTCGGCCGGTGGCTCGCCGAGCGGATCACCGCCGTGTGGGACCTCCTGACCGGTCGGCCGGTGTCCCTGTACGCGGCGTCGGTGCTGCGTATCGGCTACGGACTGCTCTACCTGATCTTTCTGCTGCGCGAGTTCCCGCACCGTGACGAGATCTGGGGTGCGGGTTCCGCGTGGACACCCGCCCTGGCACACCAACTCTTCGAGCAGACGGGCTGGTTCAGCGTTCTGCTTCTGTCCGACAGCCGCACCTGCTTCGAGCTCTGCTATGTGCTGGCCCTCGTCACGTCCGCGCTCTTCATGCTGGGCTGGCGGACCCGTGTCCTGTCGGTCCTCTTCGCTGTCGTGGTGACCTCGTTCCACGGCCGGGCGATCTTCATGACGGACGGGGGCGACAACCTGATTCTGCTGATGTCCATCTACCTCGTCCTCACCGCGTGCGGCCGGCGCTGGTCCCTGGACGCGCGCAGAGACCGGCTGAAGACGGATCGCGCGGGCAACGTGTCGGCCTCGACGAGCAGCCTCTTCGCGCGGCAACTCCGCGATGCCCGGACCACTTTGATCACGGTGGCGCACAACTGCGGCATGTTCGTCATCGCGGCACAGGTCTGCTTCCTCTACGGGTCGGCCGGCCTGTACAAGGTTCAGGGAGCCTTCTGGGGTGGCGGCACCGCACTCCACTACGTTCTGAATCTCGAACTCTTCAGGCCCTGGCCCGCCATCTCGCACTTCGTGGACGAGTACACGCTTGTGGTCGCCGTCGCCGGCTACCTGACCGTGCTCCTGCAGGTGGCTTTCCCGTTCGTGCTCTTCGGCAGGCTCAAGTATCCCGTCCTCGCCATGCTGCTGGGCATGCACATCGGCATCGCCGTGCTCATGGGACTGCCTCTCTTCTCCGGCGCGATGATCGTCGCCGACGCAGTGTTCCTTCCCGACCGCTTCTACACCTTCCTGCCCCACCTCTGCCGACGCACGGTGCGGCGCACGGACAGCCGGCGTCCGGCACCCGGGCGAGCGACAGACCCCGGAGCCGTACCTGCGCAAGGCGGGCCCGGTGGCGCATCCGGCTCGACGCATCGAGTCGTGTTCCCGGCAGGGCGGAAAGCCACCATGCCCGCCCCCGAGTCCACGTCCCGTCAGGTCCCGCCCCGACAACGGCTCACACCATGAGGCGGATCTGCGCGGATGACCTTGTTCCGCGCAGATCGCCGCCCGTGCAGGCGGGCCCGCTGGGTCACGCGGCGCCCGACCACGGGGGCGGCGCCGCTGTCGGGCGCCGCATGGCATGAAGCTGAGTGAGCGCGTGCAGCAAGCTGACAGGATTCGCCGTCCTGCCTGCGGCTTCCGTTGGCAGAGTGGGGGACACCGCAGGGGCACGACCGGCCCAGAACGCGCGGGGAACAGCAAACGGGGGGTACGTCATGGGGGCCAAGGGGTTCGCGGGGTTCAAGAAGGCCGCCGCGGTGTCGGGTGCGGCGCTCGCGCTCGCACTGGTGGGCGGACAGGGGCCGGCGCAGGCGCAGGTGCAGGCGCAGGCCGAGGAGTCGGGAGTGACTGCTCTGGTGGCCGCTGTCGATTCCATCGCCGAGCGCGTCTGCGCGACTCGGCTGCCCGTACGGCTGCCGCTCTGCGGCGGGCAGGGCGGCGGCACCTGGAAGCCCGTCAACGGGTGGCAGATCGAGAAGCCGAATCCGTAGGGACGGCGGGAACAGTCGGCAGCAGTACACAGGGGGTGCCCCGGCGGTCGGATCGCCGGGGCACCCCCTTGTTCGTACTGTGCCCAGGGTCCTGCCCCGGTCTCACACCCAGCCACGCTCCCGTGCGAGGAGCGCCGCGTGCGCCCTGCTGCTCGCGCCCAGGATGCGCAGTACGTCGGCGACATGACGGCGGTACGTCCGCACCGACACACCCAGCGAGCGTGCCCCCGATTCGTCCTTGCCGACGTGGCACATCGCTTCCAGGACCTGCTGCTCCATCTCCGAGAGCCCGCCGCCCTCCGCCCGCTCGTCGATGAGCACGGTGAGGTCGGTGGCCTGGTCCCAGATCTTCTCGAACAGCGCCAGGATGTTGGCGACCAGCCCCGCCTCCCGGGCGAGCAGAGCCCCGCGCCGGGTGTCGGCCGGGTCGACCGGGACGAGCGCTGTGCGGCGGTCGTAGACCAGGAGCCGTTCCGCGATGGTGTCCGCGACCCGGATCTGAGCGCCGAGCGAGGTGAGGTCGCGCAGATAGCCGACGGTCGGCTGATGGTCCAGGGCTTCGCGCAGTACGACGTTGCGTATCCGTACCCCGCGCCGCAGACAGCGGGTGTCGAGCGGCCGGGCGTGTTCGATGTTCGCCGGGGTCAGCTCGGTGTACGGCTCGACCGAGAGGATCTCCTCGCGGGCGAAGAACGCCAGGTCGTCGATCCGGCCCCGGATCTGGCCGAGATCTTCCAGGCGCTCGATTCTCCCGGAGTCCGGCTGCTCCTTCAGGCTTTGCTCGGCGCGCAGGCCGGCTATCAGGTGCCGGGACTGGGTGACCTGCTGGAGCTGCTGGTGGAGTTCGCGCAGCCGCAGGTCGGTGAGCCGGTCCACGGCGATCTCGGGGTCGGCGGCGGAGATCGCCCCGGGCCCGCAGTCCGTTCCGGTTCCGGTCGCTTCCGTTTCGTGCAGCAGGCCGAGCTCGGACAGGTGCTCCAGCGCGCTCCCGATCTCGTCCAGCGGGACATGCAGCAACAGCTGGATGTCCTCGGCAGTGGTGCCGGGGTTCCGTAGAAAGTGCCGGTAGATGCCCTCTTCCGTATCGGTGAGTCCGAGTACGGACAATTCCCCCATGGTGCCTCCGTACGCAACGCAATCGGTCGCCGGTTGCAAGTCGGCGCGCTGGTCAGGCGCGCAGGAAGGCCTGAATCCGGCTATGTGATCACTGTGAGGGTACCTGCAACAAGCTGCACGGGCACTGGCAGCAAGTAGCGCCCTGGAACTGCCCGATGACGTGCTCCGGTTTGGCATTGTTCTCTGTGTCGGAACGAACGCCGACAGCAGAAAGAGAAACGCAGGACAAGCCGTACCAGTCGGGATCAACCAATTACGTCGCGAAATGGAGGACAGGGCATGACTTCTTATTCGGTACTCCTGCCCTTTCTCCCGCGCCGGCCGGAGCAAATCCTTCCGTACGCCGGACTGGTGCACTGGAGCAACGCGAGCCGCCTCTGGCAGGGGCAGTCCGTGATGATCGAGCCGCACCAGGGATTCGTCGCAGCGGCGGGTGCGGGATTCCGCGTCCCGACCGGACTCGGCGTCACGCTCATGCCGCTCCGTCACCCGTACGAGGCCGCCCTCCAGGCCCGCTCGCTGGCGATGGCCACCGGGCAGCCGGTGATCGCCGGATTCGGGCCCGGCGGCCGGCCGTTGCAGCGGTCGCTGCTCGGCGAGGCGTACCGCAGTCCGCTCACGGCGGCGCGCGAGTACCTCTCGATCGTGCGCGGACTGCTGGCGGGCGAGAGCGTCGACACCCGGGGCGAGTACTTCAGCTGCCGGGCCGAGATGCCTCGCCACCCGGTGCCGGGTGTGGAGATCGGGCTCGGTGTGCTGCGGCCCGGTATGGCGAAACTCGCAGGTGAGGTTGCCGATGTCGCCGTGACCTGGCTGACTCCGGCGCACTATCTGCGGGACACCGTGCTCCCGGCGATGCGCGAGGGCGCGGCGGACGCGGCGGACGGCAAGGGGGCCAAGGGACGTGGAACCCCGAGGCTCACCGCCATCGTGCCGCTCGCCCTGGCCCGGCCCGACCGTGATCCCGCCGAACTGGCGCACGCGAGCAACGCCGCCCATCTCCAGGGCGCCCACTACATCGACATGTTGCGCCGGTCCGGGACGGATGTCGCCGGTGACGACCCGGCGGCGAACGCCAAGGCGCTCGTCGACGGCGGGGCGTTCCTCAGCGGAGACCCGGACGAACTCGTCGGAAAACTGGGCGCGTTCCGCGAGGCAGGGGTGGACGAGGTCGTCCTGAACCTGACGGGCGTTTGCAATCTGTACGGCCCACAAGCGGCCCTGGACGAAACGAAGCGAATTCTGGCCGCCCTGGCCGCCTGACCGTGGGGGAAGACGAAACAATGGCTGATCTGAAAGAGCGGCTCATCCGCTGGGGGACTGGTACGGCCGGCGCCGGCCCGACTACCGGTGAATTCTCGTACGGCGGCGCGGAAACCGTCGTACTGGAAAACCGGGAGCACCTTACGGCGATGCTGAATTCCGGTGTTGCCGGGACGGACACGCTGGTACTCGTGCCCGGTGTACCCGGCGAGGACACGACGGCGGACGGCCGCCGCGTCGTCGGGTACGAAGGGTCGCTGGCCGGGGCCGGCGGGGAGTTCTCACCGGGCGCGGGCTTCTACCTCCAGATCCAGGGCTACGGCATCAGCGAGTACATGTCCGTCGCCGGGCCGACCCTTGTCCGGATCGCCGACGACACCGACTTCGGCGTCTTCCTCGCCGACGCCGACCGGGCCCTGCTCGACGGCACCTTCCCCGACTTCCTCACCCACCCCGCCATCCAGCTCGCCGACCTCCCCGGCCTCGGCGTCGACCGCACGCCGGCCGCCGGACCCCGGTACCGGCTGTACGTCGACGCGGACGGAGCCGTCTCCACCACGCCGGGCGGTACCCGCCTCGGTACGGCGGGCGACGGGCCCGAACTCCTCGACGCGCAGTGGCAGCGGCTCAACAGCGGCGCGCAGACCACCTGCGCGGTGTGCCTGGGGACGGTCGTGGACGACGACCTACGGCGTACGGAACTGGCCGCGAGGCCCTGGCTCGGGCGCTACCTGGCCGCCCTCGGCGCGATCCGGGCCCTGCGGGCCCGGGGCGTGGACGGCAGCATCCGGGTCTCCGGCTTCGGCGGGCGGATCACCGACGCGCTGGCCGCCGACGCCGGTGCCGACGCCGATCTGCGGGACGCGGACGCGCCGCTCCTCCTCTGGACCGACCAGGACGTGTACGTCCACGCCCCTGCCCCCAGCCGCACCTTCAGCGTGGAACGGGCAGCCGCCACGCCGGTCGAGGCGCTGCTGGCCTGCGGTTCGGCCGAGGCGGCGGCGGAGTTCGCCGATCCGGACCACACCGTACGCATCGAGCGGTTCCTCGCCCGGGCCGGAGTGTGACCACGATGACCGCACCGACCACCACCACCCCGACAACCATCCCCGGACGGGCCGGGGAGCTGCTCGTCGAGCTCGGCTCCCGAGCCGTCACCGGCGACCTCTATGCCGAAGCGGGCGCGCAGGTCTACCACGACGTGGCCGGCCGCAGCACCCACGAGGTACGTGAACTGACCGGCCTCGTGCGGACCTTGCCCGGCGATGTCCTCGACCTGGCGGCCGGCTCCGGGCGGCTGACCATGCCGCTGCTCGCGCTGGGCCGTCAGGTCACCGCCCTCGACCTCTCCCCGTACATGCTGCGGCTTCTCGAGGACCGGCTGGCCGCCGCGCCCGCCGCCCTGCGCGAGCGCTGCACGGTCGTCGAGGCCGACATGAGCGCCTTCGCGCTCGGCCGCACGTTCCCGGTGATCGTCCTCGGCACCACCTCCGTCTCGCTCCTCGACGAGCGCGGCCGGACCGGTCTCTACCGAGCCGTGCGCCGGCACCTCGCGCCCGGCGGCCGGTTCCTTCTGTCGACCGTCGGCATGGACACGGACTCCGGCCAGCCCGCCGAAGCCGAACTGGTGGTGGAAGCCGAAGCCGGCCGCGCCTACCGGATGTACGAGCACTGGGCGGTCGGCGACAGCGCCCGCACGGTCACCGTCTTCCCGGCGCGGATCCCGGACGACGACAGCCCCGTGCAGGTCACCACGACCAGCGTCGGCGTGCTGCCCGCCGCCCTCCTCGAAGCCGAACTGGGCGCCGCCGGATTCGCCGTCCGCGCCCGGCACCCACTGCCGGCCGTCGGCTCCCGCCACCACGACGTACTGCTCGAAACGGAGGTCACGCCATGAGTCCCGTACACACGAAGAACGCGCTGTGGCCGTCCCTCCTGGCCCCCGCCCTGCACGGCTCGGACGCGCTCTGCGCGGTCTCCGCGCACGGAGTACGGGTCCGGTACGCCGATGGCAGCGAACTCCTCGACGCCTCCAGTGGGTTGTGGAACACGAACATCGGCTACGGCAACGAGGCCATCGCCCGGGCCGCCGCCGAAGCGCTCCGCGAAGCCTCGTACCTGAGCGTCTTCCGCTACGAGAACACCTACGCCCGTGCCGCGGCCGCCGCCCTCGTCGAGCTGTGCGGCGCCGACACCTACGGCCGGGTCCTCTTCTCGACCTCCGGCGGCGCCGCCAACGATCTCGTCATGAAGCTCGCCCGCCACTACCACGCCCTGCGTGGCGAGGACCGCCGCAAACTCGTGGTCGGGCTGCGCGGCAGCTACCACGGTCTGACGTACGGCAGCTTCGCGCTGACCGGCGAGGACCTCGGACAACAGGTGTACGGCGTCGACCAACGCCTCATCCGCCACGTCGACCCCAACGACCCGGCCGGAATCCGTAGCTTGATGGAGCGTCAGGGGGCGATGGTCGCGGCCGTCGTCGTCGAGCCGGTGCTCGGCTCGGGGGCGGTGCCGCTCACCGAGGAGTACGTCGACGAGCTGCTGCGGCTGCGCGAGGAGTACGGCTTCCTGCTGGTCGCCGACGAAGTGGCCACCGGCTTCGGCCGTACCGGCGACTTCTTCGCCTCCCAGCGCTGGCCCGCCCGGCCCGACCTCCTGGTGACCTCCAAGGGGCTCACCAACGGTACCGGCGCCGCGGCCGCCGTCATCGCCTCGCACACGGTCGCGGACGCCTTCGACACGGTGGGCGCCATGCTGACCCACGGCGAGACCCAGGCCGGCACCCCCGTGACCTGCGCCGTCATCCTGGCCACCATCGCCGAGATGCGCCGCCTGGACGCGGTCGCCCTCGGCCGGGCCCTGGGCGAACGGCTGGACGCGGAGCTGTCCGGGCTGGTCGACGAGCACCCCTGGGTGACGGGCACCACCGGTGTGGGCTGTTTCCGGTCGCTGCGACTGACCACCCCGGACGGGAAACCGCTGCCGCAGGCGCGGGTCCCGGAGCTGGTCGCCGCGATCCGTACGGCGGGCGCCATCGTGCACCCCGGCGTCCACGGCATCCAGCTCTTCCCCGCGCTGACCTACACCGACGCGGAACTGACCGAACTGATGGACCGCATCCGCGCCGGACTGGCCCTGTTCACACACCAGTCGGCGCAGACGGAAGCGCACACAGAGGTACCGGCATGAGCTACGGCCGGGGCGGACCGACCCGGGTGCTGATCGGTCCCGACGCACTCACGGCATGGCTCCCCGACGGGGCGGGCCGCACGGCCGCCCTCCTCGTGGACAGCGCTGTCGAGACGGCGGGGATCACGGCCCTGGTACGGGACCGCCTCGGCCGGGCCCACTGGCGGACGACGCGGACACCACTGACCACCGGCCCCGGTGATCTCGGCACGGCTGCCGTGATCGCCGAAGGCCTCGCCGACAGGCTCGCCGGCATCGGCCTGGTGGTCGCCATCGGCGGCGGATCGGTGCTCGACCAGGCGAAGATCGCGGCTCTGCTGCGGGCCAACCCGGTCGCGTACACCCGCCTCACCGTGCCCCAGCGCGGCGGCCTGATGGGCCTGCCGGGCGAGGTCACCCGTACCGTCCCGCTGCTCGCCGTACCGACCACCCTCGGCACCGGCAGCGAACTGAGCGCGGTCGCCTGCCTGGCGTACCCGCAGGGCAAGCGGCTGATCCTCGGCGGCGTACTGCGGCCGGAGGCGGCGCTGCTCGACCCGTCGGCCACCGCCACACTGCCCTGCGAACTGGTCGTGGAGGGCGTCCTGGAGGCGCTGTTCCGGGCGGTCAGCCCGTACGCCGGTGACCACCGGGACGACCGCCGCACCGAGGACCGTCTGACGGAGACGGTCGCCCGGCGGCTCGTCCAGCTCGGCTACGAGGCGGTACGGGAAGAAAGGCCGAGCGACGCGCTCCGCCTCGACATCGCGAAGCTCAGCGGGCTCACGCACGGTGAATGGCTGCACCAGGGCCGCGACCCGTACGCGGTCAAGGGCTGGCTCATCGCCAACGAGATGTCGTCGGCCCTGGGCGTACGGAAGATGACCGCCGTCGCCGCGCTGCTGCCGCACCTGTGGCGGGCCGTGCTCGACGGGGAGCCACGGCTGGGCTCCGCGCCGCGGCTGCACCGGATGTGGGCGGAACTGCGCGACGCCGCGCCACAGGACCGGGCGCAGGCCCTGCCCGAGGACCCGGCCGACGGGATCGCCGCCCTGATGGACGACTGGCGGGTGGGCCGGCGGCTCACCGCCGACGGCCCGGGGCAGATCGAGGCCCTGGCCGAGCGGACGGTACGGGCCTGGGGCGCCGGGCTGCCGATGCTCGGCGGCCTCCGGGCGCAGGACGTGCGCCGCCTGCTGGACGCGGCGCTCGGCGCGACCACCGCGCACACCGCGCGCACCTGAGACTTCCGCTCCCGATCCCGGGAGCGGGCGGAAAAGAGAGCAACGGCTCTCGACACTCATGAGAAAAGGGGGAGTTCCCATGCAGGAGAACTTCGACAACAACAACGACTTCAGCTCCGCCCTGGAACTGGGCATGCAGGAGCTCGAGGCGATGGAGGCCCCGGGCTGGTGGACCGCCGGTGGCGTCGTCGTGGGCGCGACCGTCGTGTCGGCCGTCGGTGTCTCGACGGGCGTCGCCGTCTCGATCATCACCTGATCGGACCGTGGTCGCGCAGCGGCAGGCCATGAAGGCCCGGCCGGCGGACCTGATTCACTCGACTCGATTCAGTCTCAACTCAACGGGAGGGAAACGGATATGAAGGACATCGTCACGCAGGAGGCGCACGACTTCGACGCGTCGCTGGAGCTGGGCATGCAGGAGCTGGAGGCCATGGAGGCCCCGGGCTTCTGGAGCGGCTTCAAGACCGGCGTCGTGATCAGCACCGTCGCCAGCGCGGTCATCGCCACCTGATCCGGCCGATCCACCGGATCCAGCTGATCAGCGGCGACTGAACCGCATACGGATTTCCGCGGCGGCGTCCCTGGGACCTCGGAGGACCCTGGGCCGCCACCGCGGAATCCGCGCTTCGTCTTCCACCACCTCGCCCCACCAAGGAGTCCAGCATGGCCAACAGCCGAGACAAGGCAGCGGCCGAGAACAAGAACCTCGCCTTCGCCTGCGCTCTCATCCCGCTCGGCATGGCGGTCGCGACCACGCAGCTGACGGGCGGCCTCGAGATCTTCGTCATGGCCGGCCTCGGTGTCGTCATGCTGAGCTGCCTGGTCCGGATCGGTGGCAATCTCCGTAAGGCGCGCCGTTGAGTACCGCGAACGCCTCGAGCACCGGCGCCGCCCCCGTCGTCGCCCTGCGCGGCCTGACCAAGCGCTTCGGCGAGGTCACGGCGGTCGACGACCTGACGTACGAGGTCCGACCCGGCCGGATCGTCGGCCTCCTCGGCCGCAACGGAGCCGGTAAGACCACCTCGCTGCGGATGCTCCTCGGCCTCTGCCGGCCGACCTCCGGCGAGGCGTCCGTCTTCGGCCGCCCGTACGCCGAACTGCCCCACGCCGCTCGCCGGGTGGGCGTCAGCATGGACGCCGTAGGGCCGCTCCCGGGAGCCAGCGCCCGACGCGAACTCACCATCTGGGCCCGGACCCTGGGCCTGCCCAAGCAGCGCGTCGAGGAGGTCCTCGACCTGGTCGGCCTGGCCGACGGCGGCGCGGCCTCCCGCCCCGTCAAGGGCTACTCGACCGGCATGAAACAGCGCCTCGCGCTCGCCACCGCCCTGCTCCCCGACCCCGAACTCCTCGTCCTGGACGAGCCCGCCAACGGCCTCGACCCGGACGGCATCCGCTGGCTGCGCGGCCTGCTGCGTGGCCTGGCCGACGAGGGCCGGACCGTCCTCGTCTCCAGCCATCTGCTCTCCGAGGTGGAGCAGACCGTGGACGACGTCGTGATCATCCAGAGCTCGCTGCGGTACGCCGGTCCGCTCGAAGGACTCGTCGGCGCGGGCGACGGGGAACGCCTCGAAGACCGGTTCTTCTCCCTGGTCGGCACGGCGACGGCCGCGTCATCGGTCGGCACGGCGACGGCCGCGTCATCGGTCGGCACGGCGACGGCCGCGTCATCGGTCGGCACGGCGACGACCGCACCATCCGCTGTCGGAGGACAGAACCATGCGTAACCTGCTCGCCGGCGAATGGGCCAAGGCCTGGACCGGCCGCGGCTGGCTGATCCTTGCCGGATGCGGCGTCCTGATGTCCCTGCTCGGTGCCCTCGGTTACGCCTCCCAGGGCGCCACGGCCATCGACGAGGGCACCATGGGCCGGGCCGCCGTCACCGACGACATCGTCCGCTCCTGGTTCATGATGTCGCTCTTCACCTCTCTCTTCGGCGCGATCTCCGTGTCCCGCGAGTACACCTCGGGTGCCATCGGCCGCTCCGTGCTGATGAGCGGCGGCCGTACCCGCCTGCTCGCCGCCAAGGTGCTGGTCGCCACCGCCGTGGGCGCCCTTGCCGCACTGCTCACCGCCGCACTGTCCCTCGCCTCCGCCTGGGGGGCGCTCGCGGCCGACGGGACCGAGCCCGCGTGGCACGGCGAGACCTGGCTGATCCTGCTGGGCGTGTTCGCCGTCAACACGCTCGCCGCTCCCTGGGGCGCGCTGATCGGCTGGATCGTCCGGCATCAGGTCGGGGCCGTCGTGACCGTCGTCGCGCTGACCCTGGTCGTCGATCCGGCGGTGCAGGCCCTGGTGCCGGACGCCGGCAAGTACCTGATGACGATCGCCCAGAGCTCCGTCTACCGGGACATGAAGCCCGAGCTGCTGTCCACGCCGCTCGCGCTGCTGGTGATCGCGGGCTGGCTGGCGGCCGCCGGGCTCCTCGCCCGGAGACTGTTCACCGCCCGCGACGTCGTCTGACGCCGTCCTGTGCCGGCTGACGTCGTCCTGTGTCGTCCTGTGCCGGCTGACGTCGTCCTGTGTCGTCCTGTGCCGGCTGACGTCGTCCCGTGCCGTCCTGTGCCGGCTGACGTCGTCCCGTGCCGTCCCGTGCCGTCCCGTGCCGGCTGACGCCGCCCCATGCCGACCGACGCCGTCCGACGTCGTCCGAGTCCGCTGAAACCCGCCACGTCCCGCCGTCCTGAGGAGAGAACCAGGCATGTCCAGCACACCCGCCGGTGCCGTACTTCTGGCCCCCGAGCGGCTGGCCCGTCCCCGCCTCGCCCCCGACGTGGTGGTCCACGAGCCGGCCGAGCCGGGTGCGCCCTGGGTGGTGCAGCGCGGCAGCCACCAGTACTTCCGCCTCCAGGAGGACCTGGCCCGCCTCGTCCGGGCCGTCGACGGCGTACGCGACCACGACGACCTGGCCGACGCCCTCGGCGCGCCCTGGACCCAGGCCGATGTCGGCTCGGCGGTGCGGACACTCGCCGGGGCGAAGGTGCTGGACGACGGGGTGCCGAAGAAGGACCGGAGTTCGTGGTTCCGGTTCGTCCCGCCGCTCACCCTCCAGTTCACCCTCCTCAAGCCGGACCGGCTGCTGGCCCGGCTCGCCCCGCTGGTGGCGGCCGCCGCGAACCGTAGGGCCGCCGTGGCCGCCTCGGCCGTCACGATCGGCGGACTGCTCGCCCTGGCCCTCCGAACGGCCGACCTCCAGGGCGCGTTGGGGCGCCCCTTCGCGCCCCTGCTCTACCTCTGCGTGATCGGCGCGGTGCTCGCCACCACCGCCGTCCACGAGATCGGTCACGGCGCGGTCCTCACGTACTACGGCGGACGGCCGACCCGGATGGGCATGATGCTCTTCTACATGTCGCCGGCCTTCTTCTGCGATGTGTCCGACGGCTGGCGGCTGCCGCGCAAGGAGCAGCGGGTACGGGTCGCACTCGCCGGAATCGCCACCCAGACCGTCATCGCCGGGGGCGCCGCCCTCGCCACCCTCTTCATGGGCGACTCGGCGGCGCGCGACGGGGTCCTCGTGTACGCCGTCGTCACCTACCTCTCCGGCATTCTCAACCTCCTGCCGTTCGTGAAGCTGGACGGCTACATCGCGCTGATGAGCCACCTCGACATCCCGCATCTGCGCGACCGGGCGATGACCGACGCCCGCAGATGGCTGGCCCGCCTGCTGATCGGCGGCACCGGCTACCGCCGCGAACTGCCCGGCGTGCGCTGGGCGGTCCCCTTCGGCCTGCTCTGCATGACCTTCCCGCTCTACATCGTGGCGGGCGCGATCACCCTCTGGTCGGACAGCCTCCAGCGCCTCGGCGCCCTGGGCGCGCTCCTCGTGCTGTGCGGCATCGGCTACTTCCTCCACCACCTGGCGCGTGGCGTACGCCGCTTCGCCCGCGAGGCCCGTACGGCCGGTGGGCGCTCCTGGCGCCTCGGCGCGGTGCTCGCCCTCGCCGCTGCCGCCCTCGGCGTACTCGGGCAGTCGGTCCAGGTCCCGTACACCGTCAACGGCGGCTATACGACGGCCAAGGACGGCCGGATCACGCTGCTCCTGCCCCTTTCCACCGACCGTTCGCTGATCGAGGCCGGTGCCCCGGTACGCCTCTACCGCGCAGGCATCGCGACCCGCGCGCAGACCGGCGCCGCGACGGTCGCCGTCGACGGGGCGGACGGCACGGACGCCATGGCCCCGCTGTCGGCGCTGATCCCGGTCCGCAGCGAGGCCCTGCCGACCCCGGCGCTCGGTCTTCCGCTGGAGGTGAGCGATGCGCAGGGCCGGGCTCCCGCCGACGCTTCGGGCACGGCCCAGCTGGACGCGGGCAGCCTGCCGGGCTGGGAGTGGCTCTACACCAAGTACGTCGCGCCGGCCTGGCGCTGGTAGCCGAGAAGCCGAGAAGCCGAAACGGAGAGGGACAGGGGAACGATCATGGATCTCCGGTATGTGACTTACTGCCAGGCGGACAACGCGTTCTACGAGGACCCGGCGACCGCCGCCGCCACCGAGCCCGCTGACGTGGTGGCGGAACCCCCCGCGGGCTGGACCCGGACCGTCAACAGCGACTGGGTGGTCCTGACCCCGCCGCACACCGAACTCCCCGGCCAGGGCTGGAAGATCCATGTCTCGGCGACCCGGGACAACGCCGACCGCATCCTCGACGTCGTTCGCGCCTACTGCGTACGCGAGCGGCTGACCTTCAAGTACATCCGCAGCGTCAAGGTCCTGAACCGGCGCAACAGCAAGTACGGCGACCGCGGCGCGAGCGGCAAGTTCATCACCGTCTACCCGCTGGACGAGCCCCAGCTGGAGCGGGTGCTCGTCGAGCTGGACGCCGAGGTGGGCGGCGAGCCCGGACCGTACATCCTCAGCGACCTGCGCTGGCGCTCCGGCCCGCTCTACGTCCGTTACGGCGGCTTCGTCGCCCGCCTCGGCCGGGACGCGAAGGGCGACCCGGTGCACTGCGTCGAGGACCCGGACGGCCGCCTCGTCCCCGATGTACGCGGTCCCGGGTTCCGGCCGCCCGCGTGGGTGACGCTGCCGGACTGCCTCGCCGAGTCGCTGGCGGCCCGCAACGCGAGCACGATGGCTGACTTCCCGTTCCGCGCGCTCAGGGCGCTGCACTTCTCCAACGGTGGCGGCGTCTACGAGGCCGCGGACCTGCGCCAGGGCCCTGGCACCGGGGACTCCGCCACCGTGCTCCTCAAGGAGGCCCGCCCGCTGGCCGGCCTCGACGAGGAGGGCGCGGACGCGGTGGCCCGGCTGGAGCGGGAGCGCTGGGCGCTGGAGCGGCTGGCGGGACTGGACTGCGTACCGCCGCTGATCGACTACCGCAAGGGCCGCGAACACTACTTCCTGGCAAGGGAGTTCGTGCCCGGTGCATCGCTCCACACCCGCATCCACGAGTCCAACCCGCTGCTGAGCCCGGATGCCGACGCCTCCCCCGAGTCGCTCACGGCGTACACCTCCTGGGCCCTGTCCGTCATCGATCAGATCGATGAGGGCGTGCGGGCCATGCACGCCCGGGGCGTGGTCTTCGGCGATCTGCACCCCAACAATGTCCTGGTCCGGCCGGACGGCACGATCGCCTTCATCGACCTGGAGACGGCGAGCCCGGTCGACGACGCGGCGGCCCAGGCGATCGGCGCGCCCGGCTTCCGCGCGCCGGCCGGTTACGTGGGCGCGGCGGTCGACCGGTACGCACTCGGCTGCCTGCGGCTCGCGGTGTTCCTGCCGCTGACGGTGGTGGTGGGCTGGGGCCGGGAGAAGACGCAGCAGCTGATCGCGCTGGTGACGGAGCACTTCCCGGTACCGGCGGACTTCGCGGAGCGGGTGGAGGCGGACCTGGCGGGCCCGAAGGGTGACGAGGCGACCGGCGCGACCGGGGCCGGTGCGGACGCTGGGACCGTGGTGAGGGTCGGGGCTGTTGAGGCCGGTACGGACGCTGGGATCGCGGTGAGTGCTGGGTCCGTTGAGGCCGACGCACGACAGGAGGCCGCCGAGGCCGCCGAGGCCGCCGAGGCCGCCGAGGTCGACGCACGACAGGAGACTGCCGAGGCCGCCGTGGGCGACGCGAGCGCCGAGCGCGCCGCTGCCCAGGTGTGGCCCGAGACCCTCGCCCCGGCCGACTGGCCGTCCCTGCGCGCGTCACTCTCGACCGGAATCCTGGCCACCGCGACCCCGGACCGCGAGGACCGCCTCTTCCCCGGCGACATCGCCCAGTTCACCGCCCCGGGCGGCGGCCTCAACCTCGCCCACGGCGCCGCCGGAGTCCTGTGGGCGCTGGGCAGCGCGGGTACGGAGATCCCGGCCGCGCACGTGGACTGGCTGACCGGGCGCGTACGCCGCTGGGCCGAGCCCCGCCCCGGCTTCTACGACGGCCTGCACGGCATCGCGTACGCCCTCGACGCCCTGGGCCGTACGGTCGAGGCCCGTGAAGTCCTGGACCGGGCCCTCGCCCTGCCGACGGACGACTTGGACGGCTCCCTCTTCGCCGGCCTCCCCGGCATCGGCCTCTCCCTGCTCCACTTCGGCCACCTCGACGCGGCCGAACGCCTCGCGGAGCTGGTCGCGGACCGTACCCCGGGCGGCTACGCGGCCCGCCCACGCCCCGGCCTGCTGTACGGGGCGACGGGCGCGGCGCTGTTCCTGCTGCGGCTGTACGAGAAGACGGGTGACCGGAAGCTGCTGCACGGCGCGGTGGAGGCGCTGCGTCACGACCTCGCCGAGTTGTCGGCCGGGCCGGGCATCAGCCGGATGCCGTACCTGGCGGTGGGCGGGGCGGGAGTGGCGATGGTCGTGAGCGACGTGCTCCCTCATCTCTCTTCTCCGGAACAGGAGTTGACCGACGCCCTCCCCCTCCTCCAGTCCTCGGTGGCGGCCCTCTACCAGGCCCAGGCGGGCCTGTTCCAGGGCCGCGCCGGGGCGACGCTCGCCCTGCGGCACCTGCGCGACAGAACGCCGGAGCGGGAGCCAGAGCCGGAGCGGGTGCCGGAGCGGGAGTCCGAGCCGGAGCGGGAGTCGGAGACCGACGCCGCAGTACGCCGCCACCTGGTGGCCTTCGGCTGGCACGCCATCCCGTACGCGGGCCACCCCGCCTTCCTCGGCGACCAGACCCTGCGCCTGTCGACCGACCTCGCCACCGGCACGGCGGGGGTCCTGCTCGCCCTGGACGAGGCACTCGGCTCGGGCGGGGGCCTGCCGTTCTTTCCGTCCTCCCGCCGTCGCCGTTCATGACAGGCCGCCGCGTCGTCCTGATCGAACCCCGGTCCACCGAGGTGGCCGGTGCCCCGGAACTGGCAGTCGTACGGTTCGTCGCCCTGCTGCCCGATGGCTGGGACTACGAACCGGAGCTCGCGGGCGAACGCTTCACCGTCCGCCTTCGTCGTCCTAAGGAGACGGACCTGGACTCGGATCTGGACTCGGATCTGGACTCGGATCTGGACCGGGCGCTGGACCGGATCTTCACCGACTCGTCCCTGCGCGCATGGCGCTGGACCGACATCACGCAGAACACGTGAGGGTGCGTATGCGATGAGGGTGCTGGTTGATCAGGCGGCGAGACCTGGTTTCGCGACTCCGTGGAAGTCCTCCCGGCTCGACGACACGGTCCGCGCCGAGCGGTTGATGCCGTGGGGAAGGCGAACGGAGGTGCAGGGCTGTTCATACGAGTGCCCCCGTATCGTTCCTGCTGTCGGTCAGGAAGCCGGTGACCGTCCGGTGGAACTTCTCCGGCTCGTCGAAGAACAGCGCGTGGCCGCTGTGCTCGAAGAAGACGGTCCGGGCGCCCGGGAGCGCCTCGCCGACCCAGGCGGGGCCCTGCCAGGGGAACACCTGGTCCTGACGTGCCACCAGGACCAGGCTGGGCAACCGGATCGTGGGCAGCAGGTCGCGCCAGTCGTGGCGGGTGTGGTCGGCCATCAGCGCGTTACGTGCGTACGCGGGTGACTTGGCCATCTCGGCCAAGAGCAACTCCCTTTCCGCAGGAGTGGGTTCGGTGGCGAGGATGGTGCCGATCTGGTCCTCGTCGAAGGCCGGTGGATCGCAGCTGAGCTGGGTCTGCAGGGCGGCCAGGGAGGGCTCGTCGTAACAGGTGGCGTGTGCGTGCTTCCAGTCCGGCGCGTAGTACTGGCGGGGTGCCTGCTCGACGTACACCGCGCGTGCCAGGCGGTGGCTGCCGAACAGTTCCAGGTAGCTCCAGATGACCGGGCAGCCGAGTGACCAGCCCAGGACGGTGATCTCGCGCAGGTCGAGTTCTTCGAAGAGGTCGAACAGGTCCTTGGCCAGCCTCGACACCCGGTAGCCGTGGCGGGGTTTGCCGGAGTCGCCGTGACCGCGTAGATCGACGGTGATGACGCGGGCGTGTTCGGCGAGGGCGTCCATGTTGCGGGTGAAGAAGCGACCGCTGAAACCCCAGCCGTGGATCAGGACGAGAGGGGGGCCGGAGCCCTGTTCCTCGTAGTGGACCGTGACGCCGTCGCTGGTGGTGATGTCGCCCATGGCTCTCCTTCAACGTGGGGTGTCCCGCCGCGCGGTGTCCGTATCAGCGGTGAGGTGTCGGGTGTTCCCGGAGCGCTCGTCTCAGTGCCGCCCGGCGCCCGGCCCCGGCGGCGCCGGGAAGAGGCCCTCACCGAGCGCGGCCACGGCGGCGGCCCCGTGCCCCGCCGCGAGCAGCGGCGTGCGGATGTCCTGCTCCAGGTCGGGCAGGTAGCCGAAGAGGACATCGGCGGGCCCCTGGATCCGTACGCGGCCCAGCGCGGCCGGCAGCAGCAGACTGCGGGCGCGCCCGAGCCGCTCGGAGCGGCCACCGGACTCCACGGTGACCGGGGCACCGGCGTTGCTGACGACCAGCGCGGTGGAGAAGTCGTGCACCAGTGGGGCCGCGGTGCCCGCCCGCCACCGCTCCAGGGCGAAGTACGGGCCGACGCACAGCACGGTGCGTTCCACCGTGTCGTCGACCCGGACGCTCAGGCCGGAGTGGAACTCGGGGTGTGGACCGGGACGCCACTCCTCGAGGAGCCGCCCGAGGTTGGTGTGCCACTCCTCCTCGTCCAGTTCCGAGCCGTCCTCCATGTGCCGGCGCATGGCGTGCTGCTGGATGTCGGAGGTCTGCTCGATCTCGTAGACCAGGGTGCCGGGGCCGAAACTGTGCAGGGTGCCACCGGGCACGTAGACGGTCTGCCCGGCCCGCACCGGAAGCCGGCACATGACCGCGTCGAAGTCCTGTGCGAGCAGGGCCCGGTGCAGCGTGTCCCGGTTGACACCGGCTTTGGTCCCCACCAGGGCGGTGGCTCCCGGTGCAGCGTCGAGGACGTGCCATGCCTCGGTCTTGCCGTGGGGCTCGCCCTCCAGCCGGCGTGCGGTGTCGTCGTCGGCGTGCAGATGGACCGGGAGGGCACCGGTGCCGTCGATGAACTTGGTCAGCACGGGGAAGCGCGGGCCGCGCCACCCGCGCCCCACGAGTTCGTCGGGGTGCTCCTCGACGAGCCGGCGCAGCGAGCAGCCGGCCAGCGCCCCGTCGGTGACCCGCCCTCCTTCGCCGTCCACATCGCTGACCTCCCAGGTCTCGGCGACCGGGCCGTCGGGCAGGCCTGTACGGCCCAGCCGTTCGGCGAGGATCCGTCCGCCGAAGACGTGCTGCTTGACCGGGGTGGTCAGCCGCAAGGGGTACCAGTCCACGGTCTCTCCTGGTTCCTGATGGGGGTCGGGGCGTGTGAGTGTCAGAGGATGGGTTGGCCGCCGGTGACGGCGATGCGCGCACCCGAGACGTACGCGGCCTCGTCCGAGGCGAGCAGGACGTACACCGGGGCGAGTTCGGCCGGCTGTCCGGCCCGTCCCAGTGGCGTCCGGCCGCCGAAGTCCTCGACCTGCTCGGGCGGCATCGTGGCGGGGATCAACGGCGTCCAAATGGGCCCGGGGGCGACGCTGTTGGCCCGGATGCCCCGGTCGGCGAGCGACTGGGACAGCGAGCCGACCATGTTGGCCAGGCCCGCCTTCGTCGCGTTGTACGCCAGCAGGCCCGGCGGCGGCGTGTCGGAGTTCACCGAGCTGGACGCGATGATCGACGCCCCCGGCTTCATGTGCGGCACCGCCGCCTTGCAGAGGTGGAACATGGCACTGAGGTTGGTCGCCAGCGTGTGGTCCCACTCCTCGTCGGGGATCTCCTCGATCGAGTCGCGGAACATCTGGAACGCCGCGTTGCTGACCAGGACGTCGATGCGGCCGAACGCCTCGACGGCCCGTGCCACCACCTCTCGGCAGTGAGCGGGATCGGACAGGTCACCGGGCACCAGGACCGCCTTGCGGCCGGCGTCCTCCACCCAGCGAGCCGTGTCGCGGGCGTCGTCGTCCTCCTCGTCCAGGTACGAGATGAGGACATCGGCGCCCTCGCGGGCGTAGGCGATCGCGACGGCCTTGCCGATGCCGCTGTCGCCACCGGTGATCACGGCCGCCTTCCCGGCCAGTCGGCCCGAACCGCGGTAGCTGCGCTCACCGTGGTCGGCCTCGGGCCGCAGGTCCTCCTCGGTACCCGGAGGCTGTTGCTGCTGTGCGGGCTTGTCCATGGAGACGTACCTCCTTTTTCTTCCTTGCGTTTCCGGTCGGGTGCCAGGGCGCGTGCCTGCCCGCTTCCCGGCGCCGGGGTCCCGTCGCCGGGCCGCGGGACAGGCCGGGGCGCCTCGAGGGAGCGGTGACCGACTCACCGGGACGGAGGCGCCGGTGCCGACGGACCTGAGTGGACGGCCACGTCAAAGAAGCGGCAAAAAGGGCGACGCGACGGTGCCCCTGTTCTGTTGAGCGGGTTACCCGGGTGCGTGAGGACAAACAGGTCCGGATGGCAAGCGCCCGACGCAAGGAGACCCGATGGTGCCGCCCCGCAATCGCGCACAGGACGTCCGCAAGGGAGGGCGAGAAGGCCGCACCGGCCCTGAGGGACCGGCCGGCCGCGCACTGCTCACGGACCCGCTGAGCAACAAGGGCATCGCCTTCACCCAGGAGGAGCGGGAACGCCACGGCCTGGTCGGGATGCTGCCGCCCGCGGTGCTTTCGCTGGAGCTCCAGGCGCGCCGCGCGTGGGAGCAACTACGGGCGCAGCCGGACGATCTGGCGAAGAACGTGTACCTGGAGCAGCTCCACGACCGCAACGAGGTCCTCTACTTCCGGCTGCTCACCGACCACCTCACCGAGCTGCTGCCGATCGTGTACGACCCGACCGTGGGGGAGGCGATCAAGCGGTACAGCCACGAATACCGGCGACCGCGCGGTGTCTACCTCTCCATCGACCGGCCCCAGGACATCCGCCCCGCCTTCCAGGCGCTCGGCCTGGGCCCCGACGACGTCGACCTGGTGGTGGCGACCGACGCGGAGCAACTCCTCGGCATCGGCGACTGGGGTGTCGGCGGCATGCAGATCTCGGTCGGCAAGCTGGCGGTCTACACCGCCGCCGCGGGCATCCACCCGGGGCGGGCCGTTCCGGTGATGCTCGACGTCGGCACCGGAAACCAGGCGCTGCTCAACGACCCGCTGTACGTCGGCAACGCGCACAGCAGGGTGCGCGGCGAGGCGTACGACTCGTTCGTCGCCGCCTTCGTGGAGGCGGTGGGCGAGCTGTTCCCGCGCGCGCTGCTGCACTGGGAGGACTTCGGCCCCGGAAACGGCCGCCGCATCCTCCAGCGGTACGGCGAGAGGATCCGCACGTTCAACGACGACATGCAGGGCACCGGCGCGATCACACTGGCCTGCGTCATGAACGCGGCACGGGTCACCGGCACACCCATGCGCGATCAGCGGATCGTGGTCTTCGGCGCCGGGACGGCAGGCGTGGGCATCGCCGACCAGCTGTGCGACGCCATGGTCCGCGACGGACTGGGCCGCGAGGAGGCCACCCGCCGCATCTGGTGCGTGGACCGCCAGGGCCTGCTGCGGCAGTCCACCGAGGGACTCCGCGACTACCAGCAGCCGTACGCGCGCCCCGACGACGAGTGGCCCGACGACAGGCCGGCCGACCTGCCGAGCGTGGTGGACCGGGCACACCCGACCGTGCTGGTGGGAACCTCCACCCAGCACGGCGCCTTCACCGAGGACGTGGTGCGTTCCATGGCCCGCCACGTGGACCGACCTGTCGTCCTGCCGCTGTCCAACCCCACGGAGAAGATCGAGGCCATGCCGGCGGACGTGCTCCGATGGACCGGTGGCAAGGCGCTGGTCGCCACCGGCATCCCGGTACCTCCGGTGGAGCTGGACGGCACCACGTACGTCATCGGCCAGGCCAACAACGCCCTTCTCTACCCGGGGTTGGGGCTGGGCGCCGTGGTGGCCCGCGCCGAGCGGATCACCGACGGCATGCTCCAGGCCGCGGCGGAAGCCGTCGCCGGCCTCGCCGACCTGTCGGAGTCCGGGGCCACCCTGCTGCCGGAGGTGGAGAACCTGCGCACATCCTCGGCCGTGGTCGCCGCGGCCGTCGCCCGCCGAGCCGCCGCGGAGGGCATCGCCCGGACCCGCCTCGACGACGTGATCCAGCAGGTCCAGGACGCCATGTGGCAGCCCGAGTACGGCTGACGGGACGAGGCGCCTGGAGTCCCGGGTTGGGAAGGCACTTTCACGCTTCCGTATCGACAGCGGCCGCGCGCGAACGAAACAGTGGGGCCATGGGCGGGCTATGGGCGCTGCTTCATCCGGTCGACGATCGCCCAGTCCACCACGTGTGACAGCTGGATGTACGTCTTGTCGCCGGACGCCGAAGTCCGTTCGTCGCGGAAGCCCAGGAATTCATAGGATTCCGGGTCGAAGATGAGGTACTTGCCCTTCGCGAACGGGCTCTCGGGGTAGGAAATCCCCACCCCGGTGCGCCCGGCGGAGTCCTTCACTCCCGGAACTGCCTCGACACCGGGCACCAGGGCCAGCGCCTTGTACGCGGCGGGACGCAGCCCCTGGGGCAGCACCGGCCATTTCAGCAGCTCACCGAGCATGAAGTAGGCCTGGAACCATTCCTGTGCGGTGAAGTCGCTGATCGAGCTGCTGGACGGTCCGCCGCCGGCGATGTACGGAATGAGTTTCTGCGGGTCGGTGGGCAGCCTCTTCAGCTTGCTCCACTCCCGAGGCGGCCACACGCTCTCGCCCTTCTTCAAGGGCTCCTCCCAGATCACCCGGCCGAGTTCCATGGTCAAGGAGCGCTTGGAGCCGTCCACCGAGTCCCAGTTCACGTCCTCGTAGGTCTTGACCGCGCCGGTCTTGCGTTCCGTCTCCTTGATGATCCGCTTCGAGTAGATGAACTGGTCGTCGCGCGGCGCCACAGGCTTCTCATACGTGCCCGTCTGCGCTGCCGCCCCGTTCAGCACGGTCACGGCGCTGACGTTACCCATCCTCGGGGTCGCCGTGCCCGATACGCGGTCGGCACGGTCGGGGTGATCACCCTCGTCGGTGCCGCCCTGAGTGATCAGTACCGCCGTTCCCGTAGCCGCCACGGCGACCACCGCAGCTGTCGCGAGGCGGAGCGCGTGGCGGCGGCTGGGGGCCGCATCGGGGTGCTGCTGCGCGCGCGCAATCGCGTTGAGCAGTCGGTAGCGGGCCTTCGCTCGGGTCGGGTCGGTGAGCGGGGCAGCGTCCGTGTCCCAGTCCCGCAGGAGTTCGAGTTCGTCAGTCATGGCCGGGTACCTCGCAGTGTCGTGGGATCGGATCCGCCCAACGCTTCGCGTAACTTGCTGCGAGCCCGGTGCAGCCGTGATCTGACCGTGCCGATGGGGACACCGAGGGCCTGGGCCACTTCCTCGTAGCCGAGACCGCCCCACGCCACCAGCAGTAGTACGTCCCGGTGCCGTGCGGGCAGGGCGGCCAGTGCCGCTGCCAGCTCGTGCCGTACGGCCTGTGCCCCCACCCGGGCCGCGGCACGGTCGGCCAGCGGCTCCTCGTGATCGGCCGCGGCCGGGATGCGGGCCATGGCTCTGAAGCGGCGGCCCTCGGCCCGCCGGTGTCGGCCGACCAGGTTGGTCGCTATACCGAACAGCCAGGGCCGGGCGCCGTCGCCCGTGGCCCGCGAGGGGTTGTACCGGTGCCGGTGCTGGAAAGCGGTGGTGAAGGTCTCTGCCATGAGGTCGTCGGCCGGCTCGCCACCGAGCCTGCGGGCCAGATAGCGATGTACCTCATCCGCGTATCGGTCGAAGAGCACGGCGAATGCTTCGGGCTCGTCCCGGGACCGCGCAATCACCGAGGCATCGCTCTCCGCCCCCGTGCGGACGCCTGGCTCGACGGTCATCGGGGCTCCTCTCGTTCAAGGGAACATGCTTTGAAGGCTTGGGCTTTCATCTCTCCTTCGCCGCTCGCCTCCGGCGAGTTCCCTCGGGCCTCTCACCGCTGGCGCGTGTATGGAAAGCAGACCTTGAGCCCGAGATGACCTTGGTTCGCGGAGCGTGGAGATCCGCCGGGCTGTGTCGTGCCCGTAACTGATCAAGGACACGATGGTCCGCGCCGGTCAGTCCTCGGAGAAAGCCGCGCTGATCCATCAGCACTCCGACGACGACCGACAGCAGGAAGTTGCAGCGGGTCTCGACGCGACCGTGCGCAAGGCACGCCAGGAAGTGCAGGAAGCTGCGGTCGTGCCAGAAGCCGAGACAGCCGCCCCCGAAGATCAACGTTCTGGCACGAATCTGGCACGCGGCGAGTGATCGCCGAGCACAGCAAAAAGGCCCGGGTCGATGACCTGGGCCTTCTTCGTGGAGCGGGTGACGAGAATCGAACTCGCGCTCTCAGCTTGGGAAGCTGATGTTCTACCATTAAACTACACCCGCAAAAACGCCGGTCAGGACCGGTGTCGGAACGCTCCGTCACTCTACCTCATACCGGGCCCCGGGCGATGAAGCCTTGGGGGCCGAGTGCGTTTCCGGGGAGGGATCCGGCTGCGGGGAACCGGAGTTGGGGCGTACGGTGGAGGCGTGGAAGAGGGGTCGGGCGGGGTCGGAGTGCCGCCTGGAGGGTCGTCCCGATCGTCCCGTAATGTGGCTTTCATGGTCCGGCGGGCAGTAGCCGGACAGGGCTCTTGGGGAAGGGACTCATGGACTTGATGGAGCGCACCGTCGTCCGCTGTGCCGATGGGCATGTGTTCAGCACCGCTTCGTTCCCGATGCAGCAGGCTGAGCGGCTCGGTCCCGGACGGCTCGTCCGGTGTCCTCGGTGCACCCGGTTGCGGAGCGTCGTGCCGGTGACTCTCGAGAAGCGGTAGCAGGAGCAGAGCAGGAGCAGGAGCGGTGGTCGTCGGAGGAGCTGA
The DNA here is from genome assembly GCF_044741545.1 of Streptomyces sp. NPDC088157. NCBI lineage: Bacteria > Bacillati > Actinomycetota > Actinomycetes > Kitasatosporales > Streptomycetaceae > Streptomyces > Streptomyces sp. NPDC088157. The sequence goes on along the minus strand of NZ_JBIUSU010000005.1, from coordinate 365,462 downwards.
GGCGCTGGAAGCGCTGTAGGCGTCGGCTGGCCTGGCGCGCGGAGTCGTCCGATGGTGATGGCTTCGCGCGCCATGCGTATCCTCGGGACGTGCTTCTCTCAGACAAGGACATCCGGGCCGAGATCGACGCCGGACGAGTGCGGATCGCCCCCTACGACGAATCCATGGTGCAGCCGTCGAGCATCGATGTACGGCTTGACCGGTACTTTCGGGTGTTCGAGAACCACAGGTACCCGCACATCGATCCCTCCGTCGAGCAGGCCGACCTGACCCGGCTGGTCGAGCCCGAGGGCGACGAGCCGTTCATCCTCCATCCGGGGGAGTTCGTGCTGGCGAGTACCTACGAGATCATCACGCTCCCCGACGACCTCGCCTCGCGGCTCGAGGGGAAGAGTTCCCTCGGCCGGCTGGGGCTGGTCACGCACTCCACCGCCGGCTTCATCGACCCCGGCTTCTCCGGACACGTGACGCTGGAGCTGTCCAACCTCGCCACCCTGCCGATCAAGCTCTGGCCCGGCATGAAGATCGGCCAGCTGTGCATGTTCCGGCTCACCTCGCCGGCCGAGTCCCCGTACGGCAGCGAGCGGTACGGGTCCCGGTACCAGGGCCAGCGCGGGCCGACGGCCTCCCGGTCCTTCCTCAACTTCCACCGGACCCAGGTGTGAGCGGCGACCCCGCGAGCGGCGTGGACGTGGCCCGGGAGAACCTGACCTACGAGCAGTTCGGCACCGCCGTCCGGGAGCTCGCGCAGACCATCGCCGACGACGGTTATGTACCCGACGTCGTGCTCAGCATCGCCCGCGGCGGTGTCTTCGTCGCCGGTGGGCTCGCCTACGCCCTCGACTGCAAGAACATCCACCTGGTGAACGTCGAGTTCTACACCGGGGTGGGGACCACGCTCGAGATGCCGGTCATGCTCGCGCCCGTCCCCGACGTCATCGACTTCTCGGACAAGAAGGTCCTGATCACCGACGACGTCGCCGACACGGGCAAGACGCTCAAGCTCGTCCGCGACTTCTGCCTGGACGCCGTCGCCGAGGTGCGCAGCGCCGTCGTCTACGAGAAGTCCCAGTCGCTCGTGAAGTGCGAGTACGTGTGGAAGCGGACCGACGACTCGGTCTGGATTAATTTCCCCTGGAGTGTTGAGCCGCCTGTGGTCCAGCACCACACCACCGTCCTGGACGCGTAAGCCCAGGTCGCAGCGCTGAGCCCCTGCCGTCCGGTGGGGGCTTCTGTGTGTCCGGCCAGCGAGAGCCGGGCCGCAGGTCGGAGCCCCTCGTACGGTCAAGGCAGAAGCCCCAACAGGGGCCAGCCGAAGGGGACTTCGGATGGCACGCGGGGAGCTGCAACGACTGACCAGCAACGCCACGGCACGTGTCGCAAGGACGATTTCCCGTTCTGGAAACCCGAACCCCTTGCCCCACACAGGCCACCTCGCAACGATCAGACGAGACGCTCCGTCCACGGGAAGGGGAACGCTCGTGAAGGTGACCATGCTGGCGACGACGTGCGACAAGAAGGACTGCCCGACGATCTACAAGACCGACCGGGGCACGATCCTCGTACAGGGCGAGACGCCCGAGGATCACGGGCTCAACATCCCCGGACACGAACACCTGGTAGAGATTCCTATGGATCTAATCCGAGAGGCGTTCGGTGGGCAGCTCTAAGCCCTCCCTGGGGGACCTGTTCGACAACTTCCGGCAGGAAGCGTTCCGGCTCGAAACCCTCGCCGACTACAGCCAATCTGGGAACGTCGACGCGTACCGGCTGTACCTCGACGGCCAGCCGCAGCCTGCCGACTACAACGCTGACTGGCTCGACGAGATTCGGGCCTATGTCGACTCAGGACGCCGCGTGTACCGCGTCCACATCCTCACGCGGCCACTCAGCCCGTATCTGCGGTTCGAACTCGGGTGGGGCTACCGGACGAATGCCACGGCCGGTGAAGAGTTCTTCATCCTCGATGTGACCGACCGGCCGAACCCTCTCCCCAATGATGTGGGTGACTTCTGGCTGTTCGACTCAATCACTCCGGCACGCTTCCGCTACAGCCATGACGGCAAATTCCTCGGGGCCGATGTACTGCCGGATGATCGGGGCCCCGAGTACGCGACCTACCGTGCCACAGCTCTAGCTGACGCTGTTCCGTTCGCGGACTGGTGGGCAAAGTACGGGGAGTGAACCGTTCAGAGCTTGGTGCGGCGCTGCGGGTACTACGACATGCCTCGGGGAAAGAGGCCAAAGTCGTTGCCCGTGGCGCTGTCATGTCGGCCAGCAAGTTGAGCAAGATCGAGACCGGCAAGACTTCAGCAACCGCTGATGACATCGACCGCATCCTGACCGCCATCGGCGTCTCAGACGACGTCAAAGCCGAGTACATGGATGCCGCCCGTGCGGCAGCAACAGAATCCACAGCATGGCGTCTCATACAACGTGCAGGGCTCCATAAGGCACAGAGACAGTTGAGGGCTCTTGAAGCCCGCATGACGCTCCTACGACTCTTCCAGCCCGCCCTGGTGCCGGGCCTCCTCCAGACCCCCGAGTACATGCGGGCGATTCTGTCCCGGCACGACGACCTGACAGAGGAAGCGGTCCGTCAGACCGTGAGCGCGAGGCTTGAACGGCAAGAGGTTCTGTACGACGCGGGAAAGACACTGCGGTTCGTGATCACAGAACCTGTTCTCCGCTGGCTGATTGTGCCTCCCATGGTCATGGTCGGGCAGATAGACCGGCTCATCTCCGTGTCAAGGCTCCCGAACGTTGACGTCCTCATGGTGCCTCTCGCAGGCCCGAAGCACGATATTCCCAATCACGCTTTCGTGGTCCGTGACGATCGCGCGGTGACGGTAGAGACCGTGCACGCGGAAGTTGTCGTGACCGACCCGAGAGACGTTGCACTGTACGTCGCCAAGTTCGATGGATTTGCATCCGGCGCTCTTCAGGGCGACGACATGAGGGCAGCTCTGGCGTCCATCAGAGACGACCTTTTGCAGCAACGGGAAAGCGGCTAGCAGCCGCTGGCAAACCGGCCCACGATGGTTCCCAGCGAATCGAGATGCGATGAAAGGGCGGGCGACGGTGATCACCAGAACGGCAGCCTCAGAGACCGACGCATGTCGGGGCGATTACGTTACGTACCCGCCAAATGGAGCGAAGTGCTCCGACTGTCAGCAGCCTTTCAAGAGCATGGACCGCGTTTGGCGGGTGACTATCGAGCGTCAGTCCGGAACCCCAGCTCATGGTTCTTACCGGCATTACGAGGGGTGTGTGTGATGCTCGGCCCGATTGCCCCATTCATGCCCGTGACGATGCAGAACCCTAAATTTCCGAGGGAAGCGAAGACGAACAGGACCGACCCTCCTCCGGAAAGGGAGCGGACCGCAAACCCGCAGCAGCCGTCCCCACCAAACAAGGAAGAGGCCCCCGGTTAGGTCCGGGGGCTTCCTCGTTTCATCTACCAGTCATGCCGGAACTTCACTGGAGTGAGGTAGTCAGACTCGATTGCAGCATCTAGCACGCTTTCACTGCCGGTTGGGTCCATCCCACCAAAACCGAGAGGTCCGAATTCCTCGACCTCGGCCTGCCAGTCATCATGGATACGGGCAGGGGGACCGCCTCGCACCCATCCTCGATGCTGCTTAGCAAACTCCCGAGCCTCATCCATGGCGTTCACTTCAGGCGGCCTCCATTGTCGAGGTAGTTCGCGTATCGCTCATTCTCGAAGTCCTGGTTCCTTTCCCCGGCAGTGCGAGTATCTTCCCTATCGACCTTCGCGCGAGCGGCTCGGTCGGCGTAGTCGCTCTTCTCTTCCTCGGTGAGCTGAGAGACCGACCACTTGCGGATTCCGTCACCCGGAATGGTGGCAGCCTCCAGCTTTGCCAGGGCTTCCCCAATACTGAATGTGGCTCCACCAGCAGTCACATTCGGGTCCAAGCCTCCACGACCCAACTTCACCGGCACGACGAAGGGAACTCCGTCAAGGTCTGCGAACGCGTCAGGAAGCTTACTCAGCAGAGCGTCACGCCTGGAGAAAATCTCACGGAGCAGCGCAACAGCCTTCGAGGCATCCTCAGTAAGAGCAGTAGCCTCCTTGTCGGAGTACCGACTAAACGCGTCTGTCCGGTAAAGACGCTCGTACTCGCTATCCAAAACCCTGCGAGCCTCGTGAGCAAGACGGGCACCCGTAGCAATGGCCGATTCAAGGCGATTCAGCTCCGCGTGCAAGCCGGACAGGTCGTCATGGGTGATAGGGGCCGGAGCGTCCTTGCCAGCCTCTACGGCGGCCGTCAGTGCCTTTTCGTATGCCTGCTCAGCAGTCGATCGCTGAGCAATGGAATCCAGGAACGCAACCATCTGAATCTGGTGAGAATCGATCTGCCTACCGACGTAAGCAAGTCGCTTAACGAGTTCGGTTCCAGCCTTCTTCACACCGGCATCATCGGTGGAATGCTCCTGGTATCCGGCAGGGAGTGCAGGAATCTCGAAGGGCTTGCGCTTAGTGGGGTCAGTCAGGTACTCAAGCTTGTCGGCAAGCTTGCGATTCTCCCTCTCCAATTGATTCACATGAGCCTGATTCACCGGCTGGTGCCGGTACTCAAGCGACGGAACATCAAAGTCTAGGATGGGGTTAAAAGTCTCAGGCATGCTTGTTCTCCAGTTCATTCAGTAGATTGGCTGCAATCTCGGCAGCCTGCTCTTGCTTCAAGATTTCGTTCTGTTCGTGCTTGGCTCGCTTACGGGCCTGCTTCTCAAGGCGGAATCGTTGGAGCCATCCTCGGAATCCCCGTTCGACCAAGCCGAGGTAATCCCCTACCGGACCGCTGTAGACGCGCACTGCGCCGTCTGAAGAGGCAACCAGGGTGAGACCAACAGCGGTGCCGTTCCCACCGGCTGGGATTGCTGGGATGGCATGGTGAAGTACTGGAGCCGAGTAGGTGAGCCACAGCGGTATCCGGGAATCACTGGTTTCCAGATGGGGTGCTCGGTAGAACACGGCCCTGGACTTCGAATCCAGTAGCCGAGGAGTAGTGGCATTGGTCATCGATAGCTCCCTTCCTTGCGGATGTGGAAGTGGTTGTGATCCTGATACCACTTCCTAGCAATGATTCGATGGCACTCCTTGCAGTGATACTGGAGCCCATCCGGCGATTTGGTTTGCTTGTAGAACTTCTTCTCAGGCTTGAGGGTGTTGCACTTCGGGCATAGCTTCATGGGTCGTCCCTTCAATTGAAGGTTGGTGGGGAAATAAAAAAGCCACCTCGGAGGGTGGCAGTGTTGCGAGTAAAGAACCCTGCCTCTCCCCGGGGATACATGACCGAGGAGAGACAGGAGCGCTGTGAGGATTCAGCGCTAGAGCATCCGCGCTACTTAGGAGGGGGCAGCAGCGGACTAGCCGGGTAGAACAACGGAAGACCCGGCGTCAACTAGGTGGAGGATCAGGAGGTGGTTTCTGATCCTCAGTGGACGGGGCAGCTTTGATACTGACCTCGCCCTAGTGGGGGCGGTTCTTCCTGGGAGCAATTTGCACCAGGGCCGCCGCCGGCCCTGACGTTCCATCAGGTCAGAGGCGTGATGAGCCACACCTGACGGATGCACAGATTGCAGTCAAGAACATCTTTGAAGGTAGCTACCAGGCGGCGGCTACATTCAAGCCGCCGTGACCAAGTCAAGACGACCATCCCCCTTCGCAAAGCTATGGGGGTGGTTGTTGCCGACTGGTCATCGGTGGATGGAATGAGAAACAACTGTCAGATGGTCCATGAACGGATGGAGGTCACCGTTAAGCACCGGAGTGCATAGCAGTAGGTGTAGGTGAGATCCAGTAGTGAATCTGTCGAAGGCCATCTGTCCATCACGAACACGAGAACCCTAGGGTTCTCTCTCATCTGGGATTGAAGAGCCAGACCTTAACCGTCTGGCGATAGAAGACACTCCGGAGGACAGACAGGAGTTAGCTCCTGGCTAGTACCGACGGAGGAGGACCGGGCATCTGGACTCAGATGCGGCCTTCCATCCCCAGATGGCTTCTGGCTCATCTGGGTCTATGAATCTACTTAGCCGCCAAAGCGGCTACAAGACTAAGCCCCTGGGTCTGATACCCAGGGGCATATCAAAGATATCTTTATGGTCGTGACCCTCAGATGGGTCACTCTCAGTCGGCCAGCGGGTAGAGCTGGCCTCTACTGAGGACATTGTTAGTCCTGTCGTCCAGCCGGGGGAGGCCGGACTCTTCACTAGGGCCATAAGTCTTCACTTGCTGTGGCGGCTCCTACTAGGGCCATAAGTTAGTCGTCCTCCAGGTGGGTCAAGTCGGCGAGGTCCCCCACCTGGAGATAGAACGTGGTCTTAGCTCCTCGCTTTTGGCCAATGACTTCCTTTCGGAGCCAACCACTCTCTATCAGGACCTCGATCCCACGGTCTGTATAGGAGCGGAGGTGTCCAGCACGGTTGCACTTGCCTACTGCATCCGCCAAGGAACGCAGGGGGATAGTTACCTGAGAGTCCTCTCCGGACAGTCGGGCTATCTGCCTCGCAACGTCCCTTCCGCTACGGGGCACGTACTGTATTGCCTCCTTGTACCAAAGGGCGGCTTGCCCAGTAGGCGGTGTGTGTTCTGCGGCGAAGAGGAACCCTCTTTTACGTACCTTCCGGCTGCGCTCTTCGATCTCAGCCGCAGAGGTGGCGAGGAAGCCCTCATTCGCCGCCTCCTGGACTTTTACCGGCTCGGTGGGGGATTCCTTCGGGGAGGCCGTGACAACCGTAGAGAAGGTCTCTTGCGGCCTCTCGGGGCAAGGCGTATTGATCACCGGATTGGCGCAGGGGCAGAACGGACTGTTGCACTTGGCTACAGCGGTAGTCATGAGGTAGCTCCTTCTGGGCATAAAGAAAGGGGCCAGTCGAAATGACTAGCCCCTGATGGGTTCTCGCTATATTGGATTATTGGGTCGAGCTGGCCGTCCGGCGGAAGCTCAAATCAAGTAGAACATCAAGGTTTAGATGAAACTAGCGGTTGGCGCTCTGGCTGATCGTGTGGGCCACGGATATAGGCACACCCAGACGTTGCAAAGTTTCGAATATCTCAGGCTGACTCATCCCCTGTTTGTGCAGAACTTCGGATAGCTCAGCGGCTAGAGCGTCTCGGGACTCTCTCGGGTTCATTTGCGGGAACGGCACAAGAAATCTCCAGTTAGCGATGATGCTCCTAATTCCAACCCGTTTCAGAGCAGGCTAAAGCATCAGCAGATTCTGATTCCCGATGGATTAAGAGTGGATAGGCAACAGGTCCATCACTGGGTACATCGTTCGGTACAGCTTCGGCGTTACAGGTCTGGAGGTGTGATCCGGGTCTCAGGCTTTTCTAGGTGGACCACCTAACTAAGTAACTAAGTAAGTGGGAGGGAGGGTTTCAGGTAAAGGGTGTTCTCCAGCTACCTAAGAGCAAGTGGCAATAGCAGCCCGTGAGTTGACGTCTCAAGCCAGGGGGGAGGGGACCCCCTCTTCAACCGCAATCGAGTAGCCCGGACCGTTGCTCAGCTAGACCCCTGGGGGCCGGCTCTTGAGTCGGCCCCTTCGGTATGTCTGGGGTAGTGGGTGGTCGGCAAGACCCCCGGTGCCCCGTGTCGCCCCCTGCCGCCCTCTCAGGGCCTCCCCGGCACCCAACCTGACTCCGGGGTCTCTAGCCGTCCAGCGGCCCCCTTGCGGCCCGCCCTCCGGCACGGGTGGCCTATCTACGGTGAGCGGCTTCGGTCTGCCCTGTCGGCAACGTCGTGAGCTTCGATCTGAACGACTGAGAGAAGAGAGCGAGAGTGCCCGCCCGAAGGCTGGGAGAAAGGAGCTTAGGCAAGTACTCAGGCTTGTTTGCCGATGATGTCGACGGAAGCTTTAGCAGCACTCGTTTCGTGGTGTTGCTGAGAGTGTTTGTGAGTGCCCATATGGGTGCCAGGGGGGTGGGGAGGGGGTCTACCCATGCGCGTTTCCGGATCGGGACGTCACATGGGCCGCCAATGCGTACGGGTTCTAGTGGACTTGAAAGTCAGAAAAGAGAGGCCATTTAGAGGGTGTGACCACAATCACGTACCCTTGGCATTACTGGGGAAGAGGCGCTTTTTGCTGAATCCGTCCACATCCTGGATTCCTTAATTTCGCCCGGACATGAGAAAGCCCCCGGCTCGACACCGGGGGCTGCCTATTTGGGGCTCAGGCCGCCTGTTCGGCCTGCTTCAGTAGTGGAAGTGCTCGGAGGTCCTCCGCCGACTCGGCGATACCGTCCGGAGCCCCCATCATCTGAAGGTAAGCGGCATGAACGGCCTTGTCGTATTCCTTCGAGTCGAATTGATTCTCAGAGTCGGCAGCGGCCGCGTCACTGGTCATGTCGCCGATCACTGCGAAGAATGCTTCTCCGTCGTATTTCACGGGCAAGATGCGGAACCCTGCACGTCGGAGGAAAGGCCCTCGCTCCTGCCATCCTTGGAGCCCAGCCCACATCTCACCGTAAGTCTTACCTGTTCCCACTTCTTTCCAGTACCCGGGAATGAAAGGTTCCCTTTCCAGCTTAGCGAGTTCTCCCGAGTTGGTTTCCTGTGCAGCTACCAGGCTGGAAATGACAGCAGCGGAGGAAGCCTGACCGATTGCGGCAGTCAGGTTTGAGATAGATGCCTTGAGTTCCTCAATGCGCTTCCTGTTGTTCTTGCCGGGAACCCAGGTGCGCTCGATCATCTCAGTTTCGCCGTACCCCTTGAGGAACCTTTCCGCCAGTTCGTTGAGAACAACATCTTGAGGCCAGGTGGGTTGGAATCCGCACGAGGTGCCGTTCAGGATTCGAGATCCACACCGGAATACGTGGTATGCCTTGGTGGTGCCGTCCTTACGGGCATTGTTTCTTACTTCCGGGTAGAGGCGGCAGCCGCACGGGCAAAGAGCGAGTCCTGAAATCGGATTGGTGTTGCCCCGGATGCCGCTCCGATTCTTGCCCATGTTCTGCAATGCGTCCTGGAGGCGGTCAAATTCTTCGTCTGTCAGGATCGGGTCGGCCCACCTGACATCCATCCCATGTTCTTTAAATGTCTCGCCGTTATGCATGGCCAGCCCCTTCACGGCTGGCTTTTTCAAGATTGCTCCAAGGTTACTGGAGGACCACTTGCTCCCCCTGATCTCCGGAGCAATCCCCTTGGCGATTGCTGTTTCACTCCGCTGGTAATCCTTCGGGGTAAGGACTCCGCGTGTGTTCCAGTCGCGGGCAATCTTGCCGAGAGACCATTCGTCGTTGATGATCCGCTCGTAGGCTTCCCGGATCAGTTCGGAAGTCACCGGGTCAAGAAAGAGTTTAAATCTTTCCTTTCCATCATGGCTGACACGTTCCGGCCGGTACCCGAATGGCCATGTGCCGCCTGCCCAGAGGCGTGCCGCCCTGAACGAGACATTCTGATTTATGCGCTTCTCCGAGATCGCCTCTCGGTATGCCTGAGCTTGGGACGCCTTGACATAGGCAATCACTCGGCCGGTGCCGGTGTGAATGTCCAGCCCTGGGTCATCGAGACAAATGATTTCTTTGTCCCCCTGGTGGCACCTCTCGGCAAATGCTTCCCAGTGAGCCTGGTTTCTCGTGATCCGGTCCAACGACGTGACAAGAATTGCGTCCCACTCGTGCCACAGTGGTTGCTTCATCCACTTGCCCAGCTTGGGCCGGTCATCAAGATTGATCTTGCCGGAAATGGTGGCGTCCACTACGTCGTCCACGACGATGCACCCGGTGCCCTTGAGGGCCTCTGTCTGCTGCTCCTGCTGTCGGTCCAGCGAGCTGCTCGACTCGGTGTCGCGGCTGATGCGGCGGACGAGGAGCACCCGCATACCTGTGTCCAGCTTGTACAACGCCCTGGCTCCCTTACCTCGACCGTGTGTGCCTGCGAGGCCAGTCTAGGCGCGTGTGGAAGAAGACTGAACCGACGACTGGATCAACTTTCCGTGGAGCGTTCTGCCGGTAGTGCGTAAGTCGGGGGAGCCGATCACGCCGTCCGGGGAAGCGCTGTAGGGCGTCGGTCGACGAACCGGCCGCGGGGCCGGTGGTCGGGTCGCGAACCGCTCCACATCCGTGTCGCTACGCGTCACCGCCGTGTCGACACCCTTCACAGCCCTCTGGTCCCTCCGGGTAGCTGCCGCCGGGACCGGGTCAGCGGGCCGGCGGGAGCTCCGGCAACGCGGCGACCTCGGCCGCCCGGATCCGGTAACGGCCGGCGAGTGGGTGGGCGGCGGGCAGGATCGCCACCTGTCCTTCGGATCCTGATCAACAACGCCTGCCCCGGCTACGTGGCCACCGACCTCAACGGGTCCAGCGGTACGCGGACCCCCGGGCAGGGCGCGGCGATCGTCATCCGGTTGGCGACTCTGCCCGACGACGGCCCCACCGGCCGGCTGTTCGACGACCAGGGAGTCGTGCCCTGGTGACTCGTCCCTCGCTGCGCAACGCGTATCGCGTGACGCAGCGAGGCGGGGTCGGGCCGGCGTCTGTCTCGGCCCGACACGTCTCGAACGTTCCTCCGGGCTACCGGACTTGGCGGACCTTGACGCCGTCCGGCTCGAAGTCGTAGATGTAGTCGTTGAGGCGGAGGCCGTCGACCGCGCCGATCCACATGAAGTCCCGCCCCTTGCCCACGGCGGCCGTGTAGATGGTCGGCCTGGCGTTGACGTTGGTGAACGAGGCCTTCAGCTGGGTGAAGGTGCACTGCGCGGCCTGGTTGCAGCTTGTCTCGCCGCCCGTGAGGTACCAGTAGCCGGTCGTCGTGGCGTCGAGGAACGGGCTCCAGCCGTTCGTGACCGGGGACGCGTTCGGCACCCACACCAGCGTGGAGTAGTCGTCGGTGGACGTCACGTCCGGGTCGATCTCGAACCTGATGTTCGGCATGTTCGCCGGGCCCCCGTAGGAGACGTTCTCGCCCGTCTGGAACACGTGGAAGCCGACGCGCCGCAGCCCCAGCAGGCGCTTCCCGTAGAAGTCCACTTCATTGCCGAAGTCGACCTTCTCGCTGGGAGGGGTCAGCGTGGTGGAGTTGTTCGCCACCTCGATGCCGAGGCTGCCCTGCCCGTACGGCGGACTGGCGGCAGTGCCCGTCACGCCGAACGGGCCGTAGGGCCCCTTGCGCAGTGCGGCGACGGGAGAGCCGATCGTGTTGCGGGCGATCACGCCCCAGTGGTCCGGGCGGTGGGCCTGGTTGTTGTTCGTGTCGGCGGACGCCGATCCCGGGAGGCCGGCGGCCGTCACGGCGACCAGCAGGGCCGTCACGAGGAGCGTTCCCCGTCTCAAGCCAAGGCGAGCTTTCACGCGCACTCCTTGTAGGAGGTTGTCAGGAAACAGTCACAATATATTACTTTCTGTAGTTGATACGGTTCGACATGCGGCTATTTGGCGGTTTCGCGTCCCCGCGCTCTCGTGAAATTCTCACGTTGGGTGACGGGCATGCCAAAGGCCCCCGGCCATCAGCCGAGGGCCCTACGGGTGTCCGTCAGGTGCTAGAAGGTGCCCAGCTTCACGATCGACAGCAGTGCGATCAGCTGGATCGACGCCGCGCCCAGCGCCTTGGGCCACGGGAGGTCGTGGGAGCGGCTGACCATCAGGGTCAGGAGGGCGCCGGCCGCCACCCATGTCACCCAGCCCAGCAGTTGTACGAACGACGCGTCGCCGCCGAAGAACATCGCGACGACCAGGCGCGGGGCGTCCGTGAGGGACATGACCAGCATGGAGAGGCCAACGGTGGGCTGCCATGCTCCGTCGCCGCCCAGCTGGCGGGCCAAAGTGTGGGTGACCACGCCCAGGACGAAGGAGCTCAGCACCATCGCGACGGCCGTCGTCAGGACGATCGGGATCGCGTTGGAGAGCGTCGCGTTTATCGCGTCCGTGCGCGCGCCGTCGAAGCCGAAGACCGCGAGCAGCCCGTAGAGGAACGTGACGACGAGAGCGGGGCCCCACATCGTGTAGTCCCGCATCTGGAGGAAGGTCTGCTTGGGGGTGAGGACGATGCCCTTCAGTAGTTCCTTCCAGTGCAGGCGGGGACCGATCGGGCCCGCCGGGGCCGAGCCGGCGTGGTACGTACCACCCTGGTTGTACTGGTCGTACTGGTTGTGTTCGTCGATCGAGAACGCCTGGGTGTGACCCGGGTTGTTCGCGGCGTACGGGTCGTGCGGGGCGCCCCCCGGGCCGCCCGGAGCGCCGTACGGGGCGTCGCCGCCGAAGTACTCCGGCTCGTCGCCGTTCTGGCCGCCGTACCCGCCGCCGTTCGCCTGCGGCCACTGGCCGCCGCCCGCGCCTGCGCCCGTGCCGCCGTACTGCGGACGCTGCTGCGGGTACGGCTGCTGGGCCGACGGGTAGCCGTACGACGGCCCCGAGGGTCCCGACGGCCCAGCGGACCTCGATGGTCCCTGGGGCGCCTGCTGCCCGTGCGAAGGGTGTTGCGGTCGCGCTTGCGGGGCACGGTTGTCCCGGCCGCCCCGTCCGATCCTGAATCCAGCCACGTCTTCGAACGTACCTGGTCCCGCTGAGTGGCGTACCGGGGCCTGCCGTCCGGGTACGGCTTTGCTGCCGAGCTGTGACATCCCCTAAGGGGAACGACGGGGCGGGAGCCGGCGGTTCGTCAGGGGAGCTCCGTAGGGGGAGAGGTGGCGTTCTACGGGGCGTGGGGGAGGGGGAGGCGGGCAACGACGACGCCCCCGTGTCCGGGCGGGACACGGGGGCGTCGGTACGGCACGGGTACCGGGTCGGTACGGCCGTTCGGGCTACTTCACCGGCTGCGGTTCCGGCTCGCTCTCGGCCTCCGCCGCGCCGGCCGGGGGCTCGTCGTCCGCCGGGGTCTTGACCGACTCCAGCAGGAGCTGGGAGACGTCGACGACCTGGATGGACTCCTTCGCCTTGCCCTCGTTCTTCTTGCCGTTGACCGAGTCGGTCAGCATGACGAGGCAGAAGGGGCAGGCGGTGGAGACGATGTCCGGGTTGAGGGAGAGGGCCTCGTCGACGCGCTCGTTGTTGATGCGCTTGCCGATCCGCTCCTCCATCCACATCCGCGCGCCACCGGCGCCACAGCAGAAGCCGCGCTCCTTGTGGCGGTGCATCTCCTCGTTCCGCAGACCCGGGACGCTGGCGATGATCTCGCGCGGAGGCGTGTAGATCTTGTTGTGCCGGCCCAGGTAGCAGGGGTCGTGGTAGGTGATGATGCCCTCGACCGGGGTCACCGGGATCAGCTTGCCCTCGTCCACCAGGTGCTGGAGCAGCTGGGTGTGGTGGATGACCTCGTAGTCGCCGCCGAGCTGCGGGTACTCGTTGCCGATCGTGTTGAGGCAGTGCGGGCAGGTGGCGACGATCTTCTTCGCCGACTTCGGCTTCTTCGACTCCGGGGTGACGTTGCCCTCGTCGTCCGTCTCCTCGCCGAACGCCATGTTCAGCGCGGCGACGTTCTCCATGCCGAGTTCCTGGAAGAGGGGCTCGTTGCCCAGGCGGCGGGCGGAGTCACCGGTGCACTTCTCGTCGCCGCCCATGATCGCGAACTTGACGCCCGCGATGTGCAGCAGCTCCGCGAAGGCCTTGGTGGTCTTCTTCGCGCGGTCCTCGAGGGCGCCGGCGCAGCCGACCCAGTACAGGTACTCGACCTCGGTGAGGTCCTCGATGTCACGGCCGACGACCGGGATCTCGAAGTCCACCTCCTTGGTCCACTCCAGGCGCTGCTTCTTCGCCAGCCCCCAGGGATTGCCCTTCTTCTCCAGGTTCTTGAGCATCGTGCCCGCCTCGGACGGGAACGCGGACTCGATCATCACCTGGTAGCGGCGCATGTCGACGATGTGGTCGACGTGCTCGATGTCGACGGGGCACTGTTCGACGCAGGCGCCGCAGGTGGTGCAGGACCACAGGACGTCCGGGTCGATGACGCCGTTCTCCTCGGCGGTGCCGATGAGGGGGCGCTCGGCCTCGGCCAGCGCGGCCGCGGGCACGTCCTTGAGCTGCTCCTCCGACGCCTTCTCCTCGCCCTCCGCCGTCTTGCCGCCGCCGGCCAGCAGGTAGGGCGCCTTGGCGTGCGCGTGGTCGCGCAGCGACATGATCAGCAGCTTGGGGGAGAGGGGCTTGCCGGTGTTCCAGGCGGGGCACTGCGACTGGCAGCGGCCGCACTCGGTGCAGGTGGAGAAGTCCAGCAGGCCCTTCCAGGAGAACTGTTCGACCTGGGAGACGCCGAACACGTCGTCGTCACCGGGGTCGGTGAAGTCGATCGGCTTGCCGCCCGACGTCATGGGCTGCAGCCCGCCCAGCGCCGTCGCGCCATCGGCGTTGCGCTTGAACCAGATGTTCGGGAACGCCAGGAAACGGTGCCAGGCGACACCCATGTTCGTGTTGAGCGAGACCACGATCATCCAGATGAACGACGTCCCGATCTTGATCATCGCGACGAGGTAGACCAGGTTCTGGAGCGCGGTGACGCTCAGCCCCTTGAAGGCCAGGACGAGCGGGTACGAGGCGAAGTAGCCGGCCTCGTAGTGCTCCACGTGGTGCAGTGCGCCCTCCAGGCCCCGCAGCACGTAGATGGCGAGGCCGATGGTGAGGATGACGTACTCGACGAAGTAGGCCTGACCGGCCTTGGAGCCGGCGAAGCGGGACTTGCGGCCGGCGCGGGAGGGCAGGTTCAGCAGCCGGATCGCCATGAGGACGGCGATGCCGAGGATCGTCATCACGCCGATGAACTCGATGTAGAGCTCGAACGGCAGGAAGTCGCCGACGACCGGCAGTACCCAGTCGGCCTGGAAGAGCTGACCGAAGGCCTGGGCGAGGGTCGGCGGCAGTGTCAGGAAGCCGATCGCCACGAACCAGTGGGCAAAGCCCACGATGCCCCAGCGGTTCATCCGCGTGTGGCCGAGAAACTCCCGCACCAATGTCACGCTGCGCGCGTAGGGATTGTCTGTCCGGGCTCCTGCGGGCAGCGGCTGGCCCAGTTTGAAGTACCGGACGAACTGGCCGATGGCACGCGCGATCAGCGCGACGCCGACCGCGGTCAGAAGCAGCGACACGATGATCGCGGCGAGTTGCATTTGGGGGCTCCTCGGGCCTGCGAGGGAAATTACTAAGCGGTAACTTATGCAGTCCGTCTGAGACTACCCCGTATTCTCCGTCGCACTGTAGCGGGATGCGGAGTGATCTCAGTCGCTGAGGGTTGCCTCAGAATCCGATCGGGTTTCGGGTCGGTCGTGCGGCGGATCAAGGGTCGAATCGTGGGTGGGAGCGCGGGGCGGTTCCGCGGTCGGCGTGGGGCGCTTTCCGGCCGGATCGCGGCCGGATCGTGGTCGGGCCTCGGCCGGATTCCTGTCGGGTCGCGGTCGGGGTCCGGCCGTGAGGCGGTCGCAAACTCGGCCGTGTTATGCGTACCAAATTGGTACATTTATGACTAATTTATATCCGTGCTCTACGGGATCGTCGCCGCCATCACCGCCCTGTTCCTCGCCGCCGTCCTCGCCGCGCTGCTGCGCGTGCCCGCCCTGCGTCTGGGGTTGCTCGACCGGCGGCAGCGACAGCGGCGGGTGCCTCTGTTCGGGGGTGCCGCCGTGGTGCTCGCCACCTGTCTCGTCGCGGTCGCCGGGGACCGGACGGGCATCGCTCCGCTCGGGGGCGGCATCGAGGTGCTGCTCGCCGCCGGGGGCGCCGTCGCCGCGCTCGGGCTCGTCGCGGACGTGTGGCGGCTCCACACGCGGTTCCTGGTCATCGGTACGGCCGTCGCGGCCGCCTTCGTGGTGCCGTACGGCGACACCGGAGTGGTGGCGGGAGTGGCGGGCGTCGGCTGGATCACCTTCGTGGCCCTCGCCTTCCGCTCCCTCGACCACGCCGACGGGGTGGCCGCGACCGTCGCCGTCGTCACCGCCTTCGGGATGGCCGCCTGTGCCGCCGTCGAGGTCATGGACGGGCTGGCGGTCCTGCTGAGCGTGTTCGCCGCCGCGCTGACCGGGTTCCTGATGCACAACTGGCCTCCCGCGCGTGTCGCCCTCGGGGCGTGCGGGTCCCTCTTCGCGGGCTTCCTGCTCGCCGCGGCCGCCGTGACCGCCCGCGCGGGACACGATCCCGTCGCCGGTGCGGGCGTGCTGTTCGCACTGACCGCGGTCGCCGGGGCGGACGTCGTCCTGGTGGTGCTGTCGCGGCGGCTGGCCCGACGGCCCCTGCTGCGCGGCGGCGCCGACCATGTCGCCCACCGGCTGCGGCGGCTCGGTCTCACCGCCCAGGGGGTGACCGTCCTGCTCGGTGTCGCGGCCTTCGCGGCGGTGCTCGTCGGGGTGCTGGTGCACGCCGGACGGACGGACGCGCGGGCGGTGTGGTGGGTGGCGGGCGGGGCACTCGTCGTCGTGTTCGGGCTGCTGCGGGTGGCGGTGTACGGGCCGCCACGCGCGCGTGGCCGTCGCCCCGGGCGGACTCGGCGCTCGCATCGCGCGCGTGACGCCCGTGCCGCGGGTGTCCGTGCCGTGGGCGCCGCTCGCGGTGCCGGGGGAACGGGCGGAGCCGGCGGAACCGGTGGCGGCCCCCAGGAGAGTCGCCCCGCACCGCGTCCGGTGCCGGGCTCCGCGTCGGTGTACGCGCCTCGGCGTCAACCCGAGGACCAGGTGAACCACCCGGAACCCCCTGTGCGACGGGCTGGGCGATCCGTATCCCCGCAGGTCAATGCGACATTGCGTGTAAGGAACGGATAAGAGTTGAGTGGGTCCGACTCAGGTCTGTTGACCCAGCGGTGGGTGTCGTGCACACTTGAGTCCGTTCCACTCAAGTCAGCTGGAGGAAGATCACCATGGCACGTGCGGTCGGCATCGACCTGGGCACAACCAACTCCGTCGTAAGCGTTCTGGAGGGCGGCGAGCCCACCGTCATCACCAACGCCGAGGGTGCCAGGACCACGCCGTCCGTCGTCGCCTTCGCGAAGAACGGCGAAGTCCTCGTGGGCGAGGTCGCCAAGCGGCAGGCGGTCACGAACGTGGACCGGACCATCCGCTCGGTGAAGCGCCACATGGGCACCGACTGGAAGATCGAGCTCGACGGGAAGCCCTTCAACCCGCAGCAGATGTCCGCGTTCATCCTGCAGAAGCTGAAGCGGGACGCCGAGGCCTACCTGGGCGAGAAGGTGACCGACGCGGTCATCACCGTCCCGGCCTACTTCAACGACTCCGAGCGCCAGGCGACGAAGGAAGCCGGTGAGATCGCCGGTCTCAACGTCCTTCGCATCGTCAACGAGCCCACCGCGGCCGCGCTCGCGTACGGCCTCGACAAGGACGACCAGACGATCCTCGTCTTCGACCTCGGTGGCGGCACCTTCGACGTGTCCCTCCTGGAGATCGGTGACGGCGTCGTCGAGGTGAAGGCGACCAACGGCGACAACCACCTCGGTGGTGACGACTGGGACCAGCGTGTCGTCGACTACCTGGTGCAGCAGTTCAAGTCCGGCCACGGCGTGGACCTCGCCAAGGACAAGATGGCGCTCCAGCGTCTGCGCGAGGCCGCCGAGAAGGCGAAGATCGAGCTGTCCTCGTCCACCGAGACCTCGATCAACCTGCCCTACATCACGGCGTCCGCCGAGGGCCCGCTGCACCTGGACGAGAAGCTCACGCGCGCCCAGTTCCAGCAGCTGACGGCCGACCTGCTGGAGCGCTGCAAGACGCCGTTCCACAACGTCATCAAGGACGCCGGCATCAACCTCTCCGAGATCGACCACGTCGTTCTCGTCGGTGGTTCGACCCGGATGCCCGCCGTCGCCGAGCTCGTGAGGGAGCTGACCGGCGGTCAGGACGCCAACAAGGGCGTCAACCCGGACGAGGTCGTCGCCATCGGCGCCGCGCTCCAGGCCGGCGTCCTCAAGGGTGAGGTCAAGGACGTCCTGCTCCTCGACGTGACCCCGCTGTCCCTCGGCATCGAGACCAAGGGCGGCATCATGACCAAGCTGATCGAGCGCAACACGACGATCCCGACGAAGCGTTCGGAGATCTTCACGACGGCCGAGGACAACCAGCCGTCGGTGCAGATCCAGGTCTACCAGGGTGAGCGCGAGATCGCGGCCTACAACAAGAAGCTCGGCATGTTCGAGCTGACCGGTCTGCCGCCGGCGCCGCGTGGCGTCCCGCAGATCGAGGTCGCCTTCGACATCGACGCCAACGGCATCATGCACGTCACGGCCAAGGACCTCGGCACCGGCAAGGAGCAGAAGATGACCGTCACCGGCGGCTCCTCGCTGCCGAAGGACGAGGTCGACCGCATGCGCCAGGAGGCCGAGCAGTACGCGGACGAGGACCACCGCCGTCGCGAGGCCGCCGAGGCCCGCAACCAGGGCGAGCAGCTCGTCTACCAGACGGAGAAGTTCCTCAAGGACAACGAGGACAAGGTCCCGGCCGAGGTCAAGACCGAGGTCGAGGCCGCCGTCGAGGAGCTGAAGGCCGCGCTCAAGGGCGAGGACACCGCCGAGATCCGCACGGCCACCGAGAAGGTCGCCGCGGTCTCGCAGAAGGTCGGCCAGGCCATGTACGCCGACGCCCAGGCCGGTCAGGGCGCCGACGCCCCGCAGGCCGACGCCCCGAAGGCGGACGACGACGTCGTGGACGCCGAGATCGTGGACGACGAGCGCAAGGACGGTGCCGCGTGACGGAGGAGACTCCGGGCTTCGAGGAGAAGCCCGACGTCCCCTCCGGCGCCACCCCTGAAGACGCCGAGCCGAAGACCGCCCCCTCCTCCGCTTCGGCGGACGGGGCGGCCCCGGCAGGGGACGCGAACCAGACAGCCGGTCTGGTGGCCCAGCTGGACCAGGTGCGCACCGCTCTGGGTGAGCGCACCGCGGACCTCCAGCGCCTCCAGGCCGAGTACCAGAACTACCGTCGTCGGGTCGAGCGCGACCGGATCGCGGTCAAGGAGATCGCCATCGCGAACCTCCTGACCGAGCTCCTTCCCGTGCTCGACGACGTCGGCCGCGCGCGGGAACACGGCGAACTCCTCGGCGGGTTCAAGTCCGTCGCCGAGTCTCTGGAGACCATCGCGGCGAAGATGGGCCTCCAGCAGTTCGGCAAGGAGGGCGAGCCCTTCGACCCGACGATCCACGAAGCCCTGATGCACAGCTACGCGCCCGACGTCACCGAGACGACGTGCGTGGCGATCCTCCAGCCCGGGTATCGGATCGGCGAGCGCACCATCCGCCCCGCGCGGGTGGCCGTGGCCGAACCTCAGCCCGGTGCGCAGGCGGTGAAGGCCGACGAGGCCGAGGCGGCGGGTGACGACAAGGAGAGCGGTGGCCCGGACGAGGGCTGAGCTCGAGCGGATGAGCGGGTGGAAGGAGGGACGTCGAGGATGAGCACCAAGGACTTCGTCGAGAAGGACTTCTACAAGGTCCTCGGCGTCCCCAAGGACGCCACCGAGGCCGAGATCAAGAAGGCGTACCGGAAGCTCGCCCGCGAGTTCCACCCGGACGCCAACAAGGGCAACGCCAAGGCGGAGGAGCGCTTCAAGGAGATCTCCGAGGCGAACGACATCCTCGGTGACCCCAAGAAGCGCAAGGAGTACGACGAGGCACGCGCCCTCTTCGGCAACGGCGGCTTCCGTCCGGGCCCGGGCGCCGGCGGCTCCTTCAACTTCGACCTGGGCGACCTCTTCGGAGGCGGGGCCCAGGGCGGCGGCGCCCAGGGCGGCTTCGGCGGCGGCATCGGGGACGTGTTCGGCGGCCTGTTCAACCGTGGCGGCCCCGGCACGACCCGTACCCAGCCCCGGCGCGGCCAGGACATCGACACCGAGGTCACCCTGAGCTTCACGGAGGCGATCGAGGGCGCGACGGTTCCGCTGCGCATGTCCTCGCAGGCCCCCTGCAAGGCGTGTTCGGGGACGGGCGACAAGAACGGCACCCCCCGGGTGTGCCCGACCTGCGTGGGCACCGGCCAGGTGGCGAGGGGTTCGGGCGGCGGCTTCTCGCTGACCGACCCCTGCCCGGACTGCAAGGGCCGGGGCCTGATCGCCGAGCATCCCTGCCTGGACTGCAAGGGCAGCGGCCGCGCGAAGTCGTCGAGGACCATGCAGGTCCGCATCCCCGCCGGGGTGACGGACAGCCAGCGCATCCGGCTGCGCGGCAAGGGCGCCCCGGGCGAGCGCGGCGGCCCGTCGGGCGACCTGTACGTCGTCGTCCACGTCGGCGCCCATCCGGTGTTCGGCCGCAAGGACGACAACCTGACGGTGACCGTGCCGGTGACGTTCACCGAGGCGGCACTCGGCGGCGAGGTCAGGGTGCCGACGCTCGGTGGGCCGTCCCTGACCCTGAAGCTTCCGCCCGGCACGCCCAACGGCCGCACCATGCGGGCGCGGGGCAAGGGCGCGGTCCGCAAGGACGGCACTCGCGGCGACCTGTTGGTCACCGTGGAGGTGAGTGTTCCGAAGGACCTGTCGGGGAAGGCTCGTGACGCACTGGAGGCGTATCGCGAGGCGACCGCGGACGAGGACCCGCGGGCGGAGCTGTTCGAGGCCGCGAAGGGAGCTTGACAGTGATGGACGGCCGTCGGCGTAACCCGTATGAACTGACTCAGGAGACCCCGGTCTACGTCATCTCGGTGGCGGCCCAGCTCTCCGGCCTGCATCCGCAGACACTGCGTCAGTACGACCGTCTGGGCCTGGTGTCCCCCGATCGCACCGCCGGCCGGGGCCGCCGCTACTCGGCCCGCGACATCGAGCTGCTGCGCACGGTGCAGGCCCTGTCCCAGGACGAGGGCATCAACCTGGCCGGCATCAAGCGGATCATCGAGCTGGAGAACCAGGTGGCCGCGCTCCAGGCCAGGGCCGCCGAGCTGGAGGCCGCGCTGGACGGCGCGGCCGCGGCCATGCAGCAGCGGGAGGCGGCCGTGCACGCCTCCTACCGGCGTGACCTGGTGCCGTACCAGGAGGTGCAGCAGACCAGCGCGCTGGTGGTCTGGCGACCGAAGCGGCAGCAGCCGATGCCCGACTGACCGACGCCCGGCCGGCAGGTACGCGGAAAGGGCAGGGGCCCGGAGATTCGTCTCCGGGCCCCTGCCTTGTTTCCCGCTTCCCGCTTCCCGCTTCCCGCGTCTGGCCTCTCGTGTCCCGCATCTCGTGTCTGGATCACGGGAGTCGGTCGCCCGATACGGGGTCAGTCGCCCTTGCCGACGCCCGGTTCGGGCCGCTCCTGGCCGGGTGGCTGTTGCTGCGGCTGCCGGTCGGGCGCGGGCTGCCGGTGGGCGCCGCCCTTGGGAACGCCCATCTGCCAGAGGTGCGAACCGGAGATGCCGGGGGCGGGGGACGGCGTTGAGGCGGCCGGGGTTGCGGCCTGGGTCCCGGCCGGGGCCGGGGCCACTTCCGCCGCCTGCGCTGCTTTCTCCGGTTGCGCTGCTTCCTTCGGCTGTGCGGCTTTCTCCGGTTGCGCTGCTTCCTTCGGCTGTGCGGCTTTCTCCGGTCGCGCTGCTTCCCTCGGCTGTGCGGCTTCCGCCGCCTTCCTCGGCTGTGCGGCTTCCGCCGCCTGTGCCGCTTCCGCCGCCTGTGACGCTTCAGTCGCCTGCGTCGCTTCCGTTTCCTGTGTCGGCTGCGTTGTTCGGCCGGGGGGCGGGCGGTGCCAGCGTTCCGGGATGGTCGACCGCCGTCGTACGGCCTCCGGGTCGCCGGCCGCAGCCGCCGCGACGGCGCGTGCGCGCAGGGCGCTCTGGCGCGCGATCGGGGAGAAGCCGGGGGCCGCGTTGCCGGTCTCGGACGGCAGACCGCGGACACCCATCGCGTTCAACTCGCCTTGGAGTCCCGTCTCCGGGGCGAATATCTCGCGCGGGAGCTGCCATGAGGCCGCGCCGTCCACGTCCACGCGGTGTTCCCTGCCGTCCACGGCGAAGGTGAGCCCGTAGCCGATGTACTGGTCGTCCTTGTCGAACAGCAGGTCCCCGGAGATCTCCCCGCCCCGGTCGCGGACCTCGTTCGCCAGGACCTGGAGTGCGGGCGGGAGGGGGTTGGTGCGGCCTAGGCTGGAGACGTAGCCGTCGGCCCTGGCCGTCTTCCGTTCCCCGGTGGCCTCGTCCACGTAGCCCGCCTGGAACCAGGTCTCTCCGCTCTCGTGCCGGTAGGTCTCGATCGCGCCCACCTGGGCCCGGCCGATCGTCAGCCGCGGGTTCTCGCCCGTGCCGTACTCGGCGAGCATCGCCGGGTACTGGACCTGGTGCCGGAGCGCGGCCGGTGGACTCGAGCCGACGATCGTGACGCGGGCGTCGGGATCGGCCCGCAGGATGATCTCGGCGTTGGCGACCCCGGTGCCACCTGAGCCCGCGATGATCCAGTGCTGGGCGGCGTGCGGGTCGAAGCGGTTCTCGGCGACCTCGTCGCCCAGCAGCGCCCGGCCCTGCGCGGCCTCACGCGCCGCCTCCCACTTCCGCGTCGAGTCGAGAGCGGTGAAGCAGTTCTCCATGCGCGCGGCGGCGCCGCTCTCCAGGCCCGCGGAGAGAGCCTCCTTCAGCATCGAGGAGTCCAGGGCCTCCAGCACGGTACGGGCGTCCGCGCCGCCCCGTTCGGCCTGGGTCAGCCAGGCGCGCACCTCGCCCGCGTGGGTTACTCCCTGCCCCTCCAGCTCCCCCAGTCGTGCACTGATCAGCCGTACGGCCTCGCTCCGGCTCTCCACGGGGAAGTCCCCGCGTGGCATTCCCGGCACGGCATCGGGCGTGAGGCCGGTCGCGACGCTCGGCGTCCCGTCGCACGCCACCCACAAGGGGGTCCCGCTCTCCTGGCCGTCCGGGCCGAACTTCCTTATCTCCACGAGGAGTTCGCCGTCCCGGCCCAGGCGCAGCCGGGCGCGGCCGTTCACCACGTCGCCCTGGGTGGCGAGCTGGTCCTCCCAGACCCGTACCGCGTGGATGGACACCCGGTGCCGGGGGTCCTCGACCGCCGAGTACGGGTCGACGCCCATCCATCGCGCGAGGTCGCGGTCCTGGTCCGCCGACTGGACGATGCCGTCTCCGGGGTCCAGGTGCCAACGGCCGGCCCCGTCCACCAGCAGCGCCTCCGGATCCCGCCCGGTGAGACTCGCGCCGCCGCCGATCGCGACTTTGCGCAGCGGGAGTCGCCCTTCGGCGAGCTGCCCCTCCAACGTCTGCACGGTGCGCTCGCTGACCTGCGCGCGGTACTCCGCCCAGCGCTCGGCAGCGGGTTGCAGCTCATCTCGGGGGAGGGGGAGGCCGTTCTGGTCGTAGCCCGGCATGGGCATGGTGACGTCCCGCCGCCCGATGAACGCCTCGACCTGACGTTCCGCGCGCAGGGCGGCGTCCCGGGAGGCCTGGAGGGCGGTGGCGTCGGCGGGGGAGAGGTTCTCCATGGGGTGGGCGAGGGCGTCGAGAAGACGCCGGGAGCCGGCAGAGAGAAAATCGGCCGACACCCGGTATCGCACGCGTGCCGCCCTCTCCTGGGGCCGGAACGCCTCCTCGTCGCTCATGGCGACGGTCGGCCGGATGCCGTAAGGATCAAGCAGCGCGGAGAACTCCGCACGCGCCTCCAGCTGCTGCTGAGGGGAGAGATCGGGGGACGCGGTAAGCGCGGCAAGCCAGTTGAGCTCACCTATGCGGCCTCTGTCCCCCGCGGACAGCTCCTGATCCGCCGGGAGGTGGACTCCTTCGCGCAGCAGGTCTTCCCGCACGGGAGCCAAGCCCTCGGCGGCGCGTTCGCGCACGGCCATGAGCTCACCGAGCTCGTGCGCGAGCACCCGACTCAGCATCTCGGTCGGAAGACGGTCGGAGACGCGGACCACGTAGTTCTGCGATGTGGTGTTCGTCGCCGTGTCGGCGATCGTTCCCGTCACCAGGGGAACGGCGTCCACCCAGACCGTCGCGGACTCTCCCCGGCTGTCCCTCAGTACGAAAAACTGACGTCCGTCCTTGGTGCGATCCGCGTCGAGGGACTCCAGTCCATCTCCAAGGACAGCGGCGGCCACCGAGGCCATCCCGCGCCTCGCGGCCGACACGAGTTCATCCTGGTGCGCGTGTGGGTACTGCGGCAGTGTGCCCATCGCCGTCCGGGGATTGGCCCAACTGTCCATGTGACGCCCCTCCCCGGCCCGATACATGTTCAAATCGCACAACAGCCCTAGGATCATGTCATGTTGAGAGCCCGTTCCTCGTTGGAAGCGCACCTGTACATGGACTTGCACCCATGCGAGTGCGGGAGTCCCGACTTCGATCGTCGGCACCGTCTGGAGCAGCGTGGTGACGACATCGTCGCTGTCTACGAAGGCGCCTGCCGGGAATGCGGCCGCAACCGGAATTTCACCTTCCTGATGGCGGACGAAATCCCGCCGCCGCCGCCCGCCTTCGGTGGCGCACAGCCGTCCACGATCATCGATCCCGGTGAGTTCGCGGAGGTCGCACACCGGGTCTCGCGTCGCGCCGGGCTCGACATGCTCAACTCACCTGAATCCGAGCACCGCACGTACCGGGGCGCGATGGCTTACGCGCTGGCTGCCTTCGAGGAGCTTTTGAAGTTCATTCCTCCGGGACTGGACGCCATTCCCGCAGCCGCCTTCACCTCCGAGGTGGGCAGGGCCCGCTATGAGAGGGAACCGGCGAAGTTCGACCGCGACATTCTCGAGATGGACATCGACCTCACACGTAAGGTCATCGCCGACATCGACGCGGTCAGCAGCCCACCCGGCGACCGCGCTCCCGAAGCGTGATCAGCCGGCGCTGGGCCGATGGGGAGGACGTTCACCGCGTTCCCTGCGGCACCGAGGTCACCGTTCCCAAAGGGCCCGGCAAGGCATTCGTCATCGGCGAGGCGATCACCGGGCCCGAACGGGGCTGAGGCCGAAGCGGTTCAGCCCAGCTGTTCCGTGGTGCCGTCCGGGTGGATCAGGAGGCGGATGGCGCCGCCGTAGCGGTTGTCGGTGATGGTGGCCGGGGTGGGGGCGCCGAGCTGCTGGGCGCGTTGCTGGAGGATCGACAGGACCACGTCCTGGATGTCGCCGTAGGGCGGGGCGGTGACCGGGACGCCGTCGATCAGGCCGGCGTTGGGGGAGAAGACGTGCACCTGGGCGTCCGCCGTGGCGGGGGGTGGCGTCGGTTCGGTCATCGGGGGTCTGGGTTCCTTCCGGCTCGGTTCCGGATCAGTTCCGGCTCAGGCGCTCTTCGCCTCGTCCTGCTCGGGGACGTCCACGACGATGTCCACGGCGACGTCAACGGCGACGTCCATGGTGACATCGACGGTGCGAGCGTACGTGCCTCGCGCGACGCGTTGCAGGCGGCCCGACTTGACGAGGGCGGACAGGACGTTGCTGATCGTCTTGGAGGGGTCGCCGTAGACGCCGGGCGAAAGGGCGCGCAGGACGTCACGGGCGGAGAAGGGGCCGGGGAAGGTCGACACGGCCGTCTCCACGGCGGCTCGGATGCTGGGGGCGCCGGAGGAGGCGAGGGTGGCGGCCTGGCCGGTGCCGGTGGACGTCCTGCCGGTCGGGGCCGGATGCGGAAGACACGCGCGGATTCCTTGCAGCGCGGCGCGGATCGGCTCCGGATGGATCTCGTCGCCCGCCGAGGCCTCGGTCGCGGCCAGCATGGTGGCCACTTTCTCTATGTTCGCGAGGGAGGCGGCCAGTTCGCGCAGCAACGGTTCCAGGAAGTCGCGGCGCAGCGCCGCCACCGGGTCGGTGGTGGCGAGTTCGACGGAGACCGAACCGGTGAGGACGCGGAGCGGGCCGGTGGTGTCAGCGGCGGCCTCGACGGCGTCGCAGGCGCCCTGACCCCCTTCCGGGGCCAGTGCCTCCACGGCCTTCCGTGCGGCGCGGATGGTGTCCGGCAGCTCCGGCGCGATCTCGCCGCCGGGCACGCTCGCCAGCATCGTGACCAGCTGCTCCAGACCGGCGAGCGTGGGCAGGGCGGAGCGGATCAGGGGGGCCAGCAGGGCCTGTCGTACGGCCTGGGCGGGATCCTCGTACGAGAAGGCGATCCGCTGCCCGGACTCGGCCGATGCCATGTCCTCGCTCCTGCTTTCCGGGTGTGCGTGGGGGTGGGACGGTCTGGAGGCGCTGGGGTGATGGCTGTCGCTGTGCGTCTGCTGTGCGGTGGTGTGCTCGTGCAACTGCCGTGGAATGGCGGGCAACTCACGTCGTGACCTGGCCGGTTGGTCCTGGCGTGCGTCGAACGCGTCGAGGATCCGCTCCAGCGTGGGCTGTCCGTGCTCGGCGTCGTGCCGGGCGGCCGTAGCGGTGCTGCGGGAGCGCAGGCGCAGCAGACGGCGGGACGTTTCGCCGGAGTGGTGGCCGGGGCCCGCGCCGGGTCCGTCCACGGTGTGGGTGGGCAGGTCGCCGTTCGCGTCGCCGACGCCGAGGGCGCGGCGGATCCAGCGCCGGTCGTCGAGTGTGGTCGCGGCCGCGTAACCGGACGGCTCGGCGTGGGCGACGGCGTCCTGGAGGCATTCCGCCCACAACGGGCAGGAGGCGCAGAGGTCGCGGGCGGTGCGGAGCAGTACGAGATGCTGGTGGCGCTGCTCGGGCGAGGTGTACGGAATGTCCGTGGGTGCCTCCAGCAGCGGGTGCTGGAAGACGTCCGGTCGGCGCTGGCAGGGCAGAGCGGCGTCGGGAGTGTGGACCCCGGTCCCCGCCCCCGCCCCCCGTACCGGCCCGCGCGCGGGGCGCGCGGGCAGCGCCGTATGGCTGGCCATAGGCATGTGTGTTGTCCCCCGTGGTGATACGTGATCGGGGGGGAGCCTAAAACGTTCCGTCAACCCCGTGCAACGCATCTGCAAAGCATGTGCCGACTTGGCACAGTGACGAGACGAAACGTTCACACGGGCCTCAACTGTCCGTCGGGTCACTGGCTTTGTGCGTCCGCAGGCGGCGAAGTGCCTGGCGCGCCCGGCCCGAAACCGCTTTCGCGCTGCTTCCGCGGATCGCCAGTACACCGATCACAGCGAGGAATCCGAGCGGTACGCCCGCCTGTGGCAGGAACATTCCGACGACGGACGCGATGACGAGGATCACATCCGCGAGCACCACGGTGACGCCCCGTCGGCCCGGGTGTTCCTTCACCATCCAGGCACCGAGAAGCGCCATCCCGGCGAGCGCCCAGTAGCCGAAGGCGGCCTGGCCGGTGACGGTGGCGCTTGTGGACATGCGGACCGAGTCGCCCACTGCGGAGAAGTAGCCGGTGAACGCGGCGGAGAGAATGCTCGACCCGATGGCGAGGAGGAGTTGGGTACGGCGGCGGAGCAGCCAGATCAGTCCGCCGAGGACGATCAGGGTGCAGATCGTGACGAAGCCGGAGCCGCTCTCGGAGGCGATGGTGAAGAGCGTGTAGGCGGCCGCGAGACCGAAGACGAGGCGGGGGAGGAGCTTGACCGCCCAGGGGTCGTCCTTGTCCTGGTGGAGGAGGCGACGGAGGCCCGGCAGCGGTTCCATGCGACGCTGGGCCTTGGCGTTCTGCGGGCGCTCCGCAGTCGTCTTCGGCTTCGACTTCGAGGCCGGTTTCGATGTCGACCTCGGCTTCGGCTTTCCGCTCGTCTTCGCGCTCATCCCAGCCCCGGTCCGGTGGTCTGCTTCTGGAGGTCGGGCGGCTGCGGGGCCGGAGAGGCGGCTGCTGCGCCGGAGGCGGCGGCTTCGTTCACCACGGGCTTGAACTTGAAGCCGGCCTGCCACAGGGGGACAGATGCCGATGGCGGTTTGGGAGCCTGCTCCTTCGGCCCGGCCGTGGGTGGAGAGGCTTCCTCGGTCGTCTGTTCGGCCTTCTGTTCAGCTGATTCCTCGGTGTCCCGTCCTGCTTTCCTCTCGGTGGCCCGTTCGACTCGCTCGGCCGTCACCGAGGCGAACTCCGATTCCAGGGCGGCCTTGCGTGCCGTGGGTTCCTGGTCCGGGTACGTCTTGGGGTCGACGTAGTGCGCCCTGGTCGGGTCGTTGTACTGGAGCTGCGCGCGCGCCGCGTCGGTGCCGACCTCGTTGCGCGTCTCCTTCGGCCACGGCTGCGGAGCCTCGTAGGCGAAGTGGATGTTGTCGAGACCGACATCCGTATTGGCGTGGAGGGTGGGGAGCTCGCGGTTGTAGAGGATCGAGCGGGTGTCGGCGTACTGGGCGAAGACGGCGACGGGCCCCTTGGCCGTGGTGGCGTAGGTCTCGGAGATGGTGCCCCAGCAGTCGCGGGTCCAGTCCTCGGTGAAGCCCTTCTCGGCTCCGCCGAGCGCTTCGAGGACCTCTGGTTCCCAGAGGTACATCGCGTTCAGCTCGCGGCCTGCTTCGGTCGTCTCGAGGGTCCGCGCGGATCCCGGTTGCCCCTCGTTCTGGACGGTCGACCAGGCTTCGGCGATGTAGCGGTTGTCGAGGAAGTTCTGGCCCCAGCGGTTCGTCGGCGCATCTGGATGATCGATGCCGTACGACCAGAAGGCGCTGGTGGGGGCCGTTCCCTCAGGGGGCGTCACGCCCTGCGGATCCCTGGTCAGAGCCTCGATGTACTCCTTGACCTGCATGCCCTTGGCCGTGGCCTCCGTCCGCAGCCGCCGTACGATCTCCCGTCGGCCCTTGTCTGATCTGGCGTGCGCGGCGTGCTCGGCCTCGTTGTTGGCGAGCCGGACGGCCAGGGCCTCTATGTGCCCGGGAATCGGCTGTGTGCTCACGCTGCTCCCATCTCCACAGGACGCGGACTGAACTTGACGGACAGGTTCGCGGCACCGTCCCAGTCCTGTTGTGCCGTTCCCACCGCGAGGGCGACCTGTAGGACGACCAGTGGGCCGGTGCCTGAGGTGGGCAGCCAGTAGGCCAAACGGTAGGGATTCTGCTCTTCGAAGCGGATCTCCCGGTCGGCGAGTTCCTGGGCGCCGATCACGTCGGGGAAGTCCTCGGAGTCCCAGGATCCCTCCCACGTCGGTTCTCCCAGCACCGAGCAGGCCGCCGTCAGGTAGAGCGGCCATGCGCGTGCCGCCTGTGCCAGTACCGCGGGGTTGTCCGCGGCGGTCTCGGCTCCGGCTCCCCAGACCCGGTGACTGACGCCTGCCACGGGAGCCCAGCTGCCGCCCGGCGCGTTGAGGGTGAAGTCACCCCCCGTGTCGCTCCGTACCTGGAGTACCCGCTCGAAGCTGGTCGGCGTCCACCCGAACTGGGCGCACCACATTTCCAGGCCCTGCCCCGGGTAGGGCGGGCCGGACCAGATGGTCGGCCAGTCCACGTCGGTCAGTCCCCGCAGTTCGGTGACCAGCTCCTGCGGGGTGCGGTCCTGGAGTCCTGAAGTGAGGCCCATGATCAGTCTCTCGTCTCGGTCGTCGTCACAGCAGCCAGCCGGGGCCGTCGTCCTCGGGATCGGCAGGTCCGTGGCAGGCGAGAGAGATCGTCGCACTGCCCGGGCCCCAACCCGTCGCAGTACCCGCCGCGAGGTTCGCCTTGAGCACGAACAGCGGTGCTCCGGGCGTACGGAAGGACCACACCGCCAGTCGATACGGGTCCCGGTGCTCCGCGCGCCACTCCGCGACCCGCCAGTGGGCGCGGCCGGGCGGGTCGGGGACGCCGGCCGTGTCCCAGTCGCCGGACCAGGTGGGCACGCTCAGTACCGCCTGGACGGCGGCGACGTACGCGGGCCACTTCGCGGCGGTGAGCACCATCAGGGCCTCGTTCTCCGCTGCCGCGCCCGCCCGGACCGACCACAGGGTGTGCTCGAGCCGGGTCACCGGGCGGGCGGGGGCCAGCGAGGCGAGATGCAGGCGGGCGCCCTGAGCGGTACGGACCCACTGACCCGACTCGAACCACAGCGGCCGCCAGTCGAAGCCGGCGCACCACTGGGCGCGCTTCTCCTCGTTCTCCGGGACCCCCGACCACACCGTGGGCCAGTCCACCTCGACGAGCCGCTCCAGCTCCGCGACCAGCTGGTCGGGGGTGCGGTCGGCGGTCAGGACGGGCATGGAATGGCTCCTCGTGGCGGTTTACGGGCGGGGCGGGGGGTGGGTCAGACGCGACCGCTGGGGCCGCGCGGGTCCCGGGGCGCTGGAGGGACTGGAGGGGCTGTTGGAGGCTGCTGCCGTGGGTGTGCCTGCGGTTCGGCCGGGGCGGGCCGAGGACGTGGCGCCGACGGCTGTGCCTGCGGCGCGGGAGCCGGACGGGACTCGGTCGGCGGCACGGACTGCTGCGGAGCCTGCTTGCCGCCCGAGTCGCTGACGCGGCGGCCGCGCCTGGGTGCGGGGGGTGACTGGGCCTCCTGCTCCTCCGACGACCGATTCCTCGTCTCCTGGGCGTCACGTGCCGCCTCCGCCGACCGGTACGCGGTCTGCTGCTGCTCCCGCTTGGACTGGCCGAGCCAGCCTCGCTTCTGCAGTCCGGCCCGTGCCCGGCCCTTGTTGGCGAACCTGTCCAGCGCCCAGGCGCCGCCGCGTGCCGCGCTGCCGGTCACGCGTGCCGTGCCCTTGGCTGTGGTGCTCGCGACGCGGCCGGTGGCACGGGCGGATCCGATGGCGAGCCCCGGGGCCATGGCGGCTGCCTTGTCGAAGGTGGCGTTCGCTCCGTCCCGGATGCCGAGGGCGTCCTCGCCGCCCGCCACCTGCGGGGTGAAGTTCCCGGCTAGGAGCTTCTTCAGCATCATCACGACGGCGACGGTGACCAGCAGCAGCATGAGCAACTGGGTACCGAGGGCGATCTGCGCGGGCAGGATCATCTGGTACAGCACGAGCAGCACGGTCAGGATGACGCCGAAGCCCGCGCGCAGCACGAAGCTGTGGACGAACGTCTCCAACCAGCTCTTCAGCAACTTCTGCTGGGAGGGGTGGATGCCGAGCGTGGCGACCAGCGGCAGCAGCATGACCAGGATGAGCGTGACCGCGTGCCACAGGAGGGTGAGCGCGCTGAGCGCGAGGACCATCACGCCGACGATGAAGGCGGCTACGAGGGAGTAGAAGGCGATGCCCACCCGGTCGGTGGCGTTCTTGCCGGCCCAGTCGTTGAAGGCCACGGGGTAGAGCTTCTCGTCCGGGGTGTGCTCACCTCCGGCGATTTCGATGCGGATCTTCTCCCAGTCACCGAACTTGTCCCCGTCCGGTTTGTCGTCGCCGCGCTGGTTGTCGACGTTGGTCCAGGACTGGGCGACGGCCTGACGGACGCGGAGGTCCCCGCAGCGGGCGCTGTTCTCCTGACCCCAGTAGCAGTCGTAATCCGTGTCGCCCCTGAATGTGCAGGTGCCGTCGAGGGCGGAGACCTCGCTGTTGCTGTCCTTCCTGAAGACGCAGTTGGATCCCGCATCGCCGAACTGACCCATGGCCCAGGGGCGGAAGGCCAGGGTGTCGTACATGGCACAGCTCGAAAGTCGTAGGCCCACCTGACCGGTCTCGTTCTTGCCGTTGTCCGGCAGATCGCAGGGGGACTGCATCCGGCCCGACACGCCCGCGAGCACGGTGGAACTGAGCGCCGAATTGGCGCTGGCGATCCATTCGTCGGAGCTCTGCACGACCTTGTCGTAATTGTTGCCGGTGAGGAATGCCATGACGGCGATCACGGTCAGGGCGGTCCAGGAGACTCCTGCCCACACCTCACGCATATCTCCCTTGCGCCACTTGGTGAACACCCACAGACCGACCAGCAGGATCATGACTGTGACGGCGGGCTTAAGGACGTTGTCGCGAAGCGTCGTCACCACATTGTCGCGGCCGGTGTAGAGGCCCGAGAAAGGACTCGGGTTGGAGGCCATCTCCTTGATGGAGATGGAGAATCGGGTGAGCACCTTGG
The DNA here is from genome assembly GCF_044741545.1 of Streptomyces sp. NPDC088157. NCBI lineage: Bacteria > Bacillati > Actinomycetota > Actinomycetes > Kitasatosporales > Streptomycetaceae > Streptomyces > Streptomyces sp. NPDC088157. Next base: position 333,789 of record NZ_JBIUSU010000005.1, on the reverse strand, counting down.
TGCCGTAGAACACGGCGTCCGCTATGCCGTTGTTGACATAGGCCATGACCTGGCAGGAGTCGGCTCCACTGCCCCACGAGCCGTTCTTCTCGGAGGCGTCGCCCTTGCCCTTGAACGTCATGGACCAGTTCAGGCCCCGCATGCCGTTCAGCTCGTAGAGGGTGTAGTGCTGGGCCTGGCCGGGATCCACCTTGAAGGCGCCCTTGACCGTTCCCTTCTGGTCACCGAGGTTCTCGGAGCCGCCGCCGTCCTTCCACTGCATGACAGCGGGCATGATGCCCTCGCCGTTACTGCCCGGCGAGTCCATGTGGTAGCTCTCGTCGCCGGTGAAGTTGCAGGCGAAGTCCGCGTACGCCGAACCCGGTGCGGCCAGGGTGAGGGCGATCAGCGCCAGCACCACGAAGAGGCCGGCACGGACGGCCACACCGGCTTTCCGTATTCGACGGCTCAGTGCGTTGCGCGGATGCATCTGTATTCCTTCGGGTACGCGTGGGCAGAGTCAGGTGCTCGATGTACGGGCTCAGTCGCCGGAGCGGTTGCTCAGAACACAGCAGTCGACAAGCCCCGGGCGGCATGTCTGCCTACTGGTCCAGGGGATCGAGGAGATAGTTGGTCAGCACGCAGCCGCTCGCCGGCGCATCCTGTACGCGGTATCCGTCAGGGGCTTTGAAGCCGGGGTCGCAATTCTCCAGCAGCAGTCCGGCTTCGAGGAGGGTTTTGCTCGCCTGATAGTCCGTGGGATCCACGATGAAGTCGGCACCGAACAGGAACCTGCCGCGCGCCAGCTTGTCCGTCCAGCCGTCTTCCTTCGCGAACTCCTGCGCCTGCTTGCGGTAGTTCTCTTGGAACGCCTTCATATCGCTCGGAAGGTAGATGATCCAGCCACCGGTATCGGACCGGGTCTCCCCGCAGAAACCGGACTTGCTGATCTTCCAGGCGTCGGCCTCGGCCTTCCGGGTGGCGTCATCGTCCTCGGTCGCAGGACCGAGGAACCCTTCGGAAGGTGTTCCCTGAGCGCTCTCGTCGTCCGTGAGGTTGTCGCATGGCAGCCCCGCGCCGGAGATGAACTCCTGGACGTCCCTCAGCGTCTTGGCACTGGGAAGACTCGCCGAGCCGGAGCCGTTCCCCGAGCCAGAGGTGGAGGAGGAGCCGGAGCCGGAAGGGGGCCAGCCGTCGCCGTCCCCGTCGGAGTCGGACCCGCACCCGGTCAACGCGGTGAGCAGGGCCAGGGAGACGATGCCCGTGGTCAGGGGCTTGGACAGGGACATGGGGACGCTGGCCTCCGGGGACGAGGTGGGTTCGGGCGAGGTCATACGGCGGTTGGTTCCGGCGTGGCGGGCTGGGAAGTTGCCGGGTCCTCCTCGACCTCCTGCAGGAACGTCCAGTCCCAGACGCTCAGCGGCGGGTTGACGCCCTGGCGGGACGGGCGGGTGGTGCCGTTGGTGTCCGTGGCGGCGAGGATCTCCTTGAAGACCAGGTCGACGGCGACCGTGCCGACGCGCTTGTCCGCGTCACGCTGGAGGCAGACACCGGTGCGGAGTTCCTGGAGGGCGGCGATGACCTTCGGGTCGTTCTCCGGGCGGCCCAGGAGGGGGGCCACCAGGGACGCCTCCTGCGCCGACTTCTGCTTGAAGGCGAAGACCGTGTGGATCTGGTTGGCGCCTCCGCTGCGGGCCTCGGAGTCCTCGATCTGGACGAGGTCGATGGCCTGCTGGGTGATCAGGACGGTGACCGCCAGGTAGGAGCGGCCCTGCTTCAGCGCGCGGCGCATCAGGTCGCGGCCCGCCTCCGTGGCCGTCACGACGTACGCCTCGTCGACGAAGAGCGCCTTCGGACGCAGGCCGATCTCGCCGGTCACCGGGTTCTTCTCGTAGCCGACGTCGAGCATCTGGCTGCCCAGTTCCACGACCGCCATCAGGGCCGTCGCCGCGAGGCGCTCCGCCGGGTTCCAGCTGCGCGGGTCGGAGGCCGCGGGCGACTGGAAGCCGCGCAGGGTGATGACCGTACGGCGCTTGCGCATGCTGGACAGGGGCTGCGGATGTTCGGCGAAGGAGAGCCGGGCGTAGGGCAGCGTGCGCAGCTCGGTGAGAAGCATCTGCGCGAGCTTCAGGTCCTTGATCGCCTCGCGGTCGCCGCTGGCCACCGCGTGGTCGTACGCCGCCACGACCTCGTCGACCACTTGCCACAACGTCGGCCGGGCGACGGCCAGTTCGGCGTCGCGGGCCGTGTAGCCCTGCTCGACCGCCTGGCGGATCGCGGAGTTGTAGCGGCCGATGACGGTCGCCATTCCCTCGATGACGGGGAGCCGTACGCGCTGGTAGTCCTCGTCGCCGAGGAAGCCCCGGAGCATGGTCTCGGCGAGAAGGCGCCCCGCGGGGACGTCGCGGGCGATGACCCACGGGTCGAGGACGCCCGCCTGGCCCTTCAGGAGGTCGACGACCTCCGTCTCCGCCCAGAACTCCGGGTTCACCGGCTGGAACTTGCTGGCCGGGGTGCCCAGGACGCCCGTCTCCGCGTCGCCGGCGAACTCCGGATCGTTCACCTGGGAGCCGAAGGCCAGGTAGTAGCACAGCTGCGCGAAGTCGGTCTTCGGGTCGATGACCAGGCAGCGGACGCCCGACTCCGACTCCTCGTAGAACTTCTGCAGGGCCAGGGAGGACTTGCCGCCGCCGGACGCGCCGACGATGGCCAGGCCACCGCCGTCGTTGCGCGCCGGGCCGACGTGCAGCGAGTAGTGGACCGGCATCTTGCCCGCCCAGCCGACCAGGTTGCCGACCCAGCCCAGACGCTTGCCGGAACGCTGCTCGGGGTTGTCGCCCAGCTCCGTGCCCGCGGTGGGCAGTCCGGCGCCCAGCTGTTCCACCTCCTGGAGGCGGAGGTAGGGCGCGATCGGCAACTTGGGTGCGTCGCCGGGGAGTTGGGACTGAAGGAGGCGCCACTGCTGGCGCGTCGGGCGCAGCAGGGTGACCTTCAGGTCCTGCTTGAACTGCATCTCCAGGACCCGGCGCCGCCGTTCGAGCTCCTTCACGTCGTGAGCCGAGATCGTGAAGCGGATCTGCGCCTCCATGCCCGGCATCTTGTGCTCGTCGATGTCGTCGACGAGCTCCTGGGCGCGGGTGACCTGGGTGGCGAGCTTGGTGTCGGGGCTGCGGCCGGAGTTGGCCATGTCGTTCATCTCGTCGACCAGGTTGCCGCGGATCTTGTCGGCGCGGTCCTTGAACTTCAGGTACGGGATGAGCGTGAACCGCATGTCGATCTCGACCGGGAAGTCCACGTGCTGGGCGGCGTAACGCGCCCACGCGGTCGACTGGCGGAAGCGGGTCTCCGCGGGCCAGTTGGCGGCGACGAGGGTGGTCGTATAGCTGGTCTGCTGCTCGCCCGTCACCTCGTCGTACTGGTTCAGCACGATGTGCGTCTTGCGGTTCTCGCCGGAGAAGTCGACGACCAGGTCGAACTGGTTCGGCCCCCAGGCGCGCGAGCCGAGCACCGGCTCCGGCGGGACCGGCAGGTCGCCGTGGAGCGGCTTGCGGATCAGCCAGACGAGCTCCTCGCGGCTGAGCGGGGTGCCCTTGAGGCCCTCCAGGCTCTCGTGGACCTCGACGGCGACCTGCGTCCACTCGGCGAGGACGTGCGGGGAGAGGTACTCGTCCGCGACGCCGGTCGCGGTGGCGGCGGCCTGGTCGGCTGCGCCCCGTACGCCCCGGAGGAGGCCGGGCTCGTCGTACGGCTCGTCGTCCTGGGCGACGACACCGCTGCCGCCGTTGGTGCGCTTCAGCGAACCGAGCTTCACCAGCAGGATGTTGCGCTCGCGCTTGGCGCCGATGCGCTCCTGGTACTCGGCCTTGCGCAGGTTGTACGCCTTGTAGTTCTCGGTGGGCTCCCAGGCGACCGCGTTCAGCTCCTCCGCCCAGGTCATGGCGGTGATCGGCTGGTAGACCTTGCGGTAGTGGCACTCGACGTTGCGGTCGCCGCGGGCCAGGTTCAGCAGACCGCGGGCCGGCCCCTCGGCCATCGCCTGGAGCTCACCGGCGTTCAGGTACTCGTCGATGGCGTTGGGCAGGACCATGCCCGTCCACACCGAGTCGCCGTGCACGAAGATCATGTCGTCGGCGTAGCGGTAGGGGAGGCGGAGGTCCTCGCGGCGGGCGGCGGCCGACGAGCCGGACGGCTTGGAGCGGGAGGAGGACGACCGGTTCGAGCCGCCCTGGCCGCCCTGGCCGTTCTTCTTGCTCGACGAGGCGGCCATGATCATGGCGACCACGAAGAAGGCGGCCGCCCCGCCCAGAAGGATCAGCATGAACATGGAGGAGTCACCTGCGGTAGTTGACGTGTAGGGGGTCGGCGGTGGGTCAGCGGTAGGTCGAGAAGGCGCTGCCCCGTTCGGCGGCGGTCCGGCGTGCGGCTTCGTAGCGGGCCTGCCAGCGCGGCGAGCCGGGGGTGAAGAGGATGACCTGCCAGTGCAGGTGCTCCGGCTCCTGGTCGGCGGCGAGCCCCTGCAGGCGCTTGGGCTGGAACCACCAGTCGGTCCACACCACGATCTGCTGGCTCAGTGTGAGCGCCGAGGGCAGCGGCCGTCCCCAGACGAAGTAGACGGCGAACGGCGGTCCGAAGTAGAGGATCGACGTCCACATCGACATGCCGAGGAAGGGCAGGAACGCCGACATCGTGAACAGCGCGATGAGCCAGATCAGCCCGAAGCCGAAGGCCGCACCGAGCGCGGGCAGCAGCAGCCCCGGCAGCGGGATGTTGCCCCAGTTCCAGATCCGCTTGGGCCGGTTGACCAGATCGGTGTGGTCGTACGCGACCAGCGGCTCCGGTGGTGCCTCCTGGCTCATGACTGCGAACTCCCCTGATAGGGACGGCTACTGATGGGACGCCGGGCAGTGCCCGAGCGGTCGGTCAGTTGCCGCCACCGATTTCCGTGCCGAGGCCGATCAGCACACCGGCGAGACCGCTGGCACCACCGATGATCAGGGCGGCGAGCGCGATCATTCCGAAGCCCTGGAAGGCCTCGCGCATGCCGTCGCCGCGCTTCATCGACATCAGCATGCGGATGCCGAGGATGAGCAGGGCGATGACGGCGACCATGGTGCCCGCGTTGCGGAGGATGTCCTCGATCTTTCCGAACATCTCGTCCAGGGTCGTACCGGCAGCCAGGTACATGGTGATTCCTCTCGGGTGGTGGAACGGTGGTAGGTGGTGGGGGCGAGGACGACGCGGTCCCGGTCAGGACTTGCCGGTCTGCGCGCTCTTGGACGTCTGGGGCGTCGTCGAGGCGGAAGTGGAAGGGGAGGCCGCGGCGGACGGCGACGCGCTTCCCGTCGCGGCGCCACTGTCGGTCTCGTCGCTGTCGGCGCGGCCGCCCTGCTCGTCGAGGACACCGCCCCGGACGTCGTTGACGAACCAGCCCTGGGCGGTGTTCACGATCGTCATCCGGTAGGCGCGGCTGACGGCGACGCCCTTCGCGTCGCTCCAGTCGACGACCACGCGCACCTGGACCGGCTGTCCGGCGCTGTAGGCGTACGGGTCGGTGTCCTGGACGCTCGCCGGGACGAGCGCGACGACGGCGCCGATCTTTGGGTTCGTCATGCGACCGGCCAGGCCCGTGGTGGCCGTCAGGGTCGCGTCGGGCGTGATGAAGCGGGACATCGCGGTCACGTCGGAGGCGCCCCAGGCCTCGAAGTAGCCCGGCAGCACCTTCTGCTGCAGTTGCGTGGACAGCGCTTCGTCCACGACCTCGTCGCGCTGGTCGACCTCCGGCACGTCCGCACGGGCGGGCAGCGGCATCTGGCCGACGTCGCCGGCGACGCGCATGCCTTCGCCCGTCTTGAGGTTTTTCACGTACACCGGGACGGTGAGCGTGGTGAGCGTGCCGTCGTCCGTCCGGACCTGAACGCCGATGTACCGGCCGTGGTCACCGAACTCGGGAAGGTTTTCCGTGGTTCCGTCCCAGGTGGCGGAGACAGCCTTGCTGGTGCCCTCGCCGCTCCAGCCGCACTCGGGGTCGACACCGGCGGAGGCGTAGCGGGCGAGGTCGGTGCGGCGGGCGGTCGAGGCGTCCGGGGAGAACGTCATGCAGAGCTGGGCGTACTGCTCCGCGAAGGCCGCCGCCTGCTCGGTGGGGAACTCGGTGAGGCGGTACCGGGTGGCGTCAGCCTCGTCCAGCCCGGCGGTGGTGGTCCCGGAAGATTTACCGACCACCAGCCCCATCACACCGCAGGAGCCCAGCGCGAAGACGCAGGTGGTGATCAGCAGGGTGGCGCGGAGCGCGACGTGCGTACGGCGCCCACCGCCGGGGATACGGCCACCGGGCTTGGGTACATCGAAGTCGCGGGTGGGGGCGGGCTTCGGAGTGGTGGTCCGGGCGGGGGCGGCGCCGACGACGACCGAGGAGGCGGTGGCCGTGGGCTTCGACGAGTGCGTCGGGGTGCTGCCGACGGGGGCGTGGTGGCTGTGCTGGGGCGTGACGACAGGCGCCGTCGCCGCGGTGGCAGCGGCTGTCACCGTACCGCCCCGCTTGCGCTGCTCCTTCTCCGCCTTCTTCTGCTCGTAGGCCGCCTTGCGCGCCGCCCGCTCCCGCTCCCGCTTCTCCTTCTTCGACTCGCCCTGGGGGCGCGTCTCACGCGGCGGCAGCGAGGGCACGGCAGCCTGACCGGCCCGGGGCGTGTTCCGCACCCAGGCGGCGGCGACCTGTGCGCGGGCCGCGTCGGAGGGGAGTTGCTGAGGCGACTGCGGGGCGGGGGCATGCTGCCCTTGCCAGGCCTGTTGCTGAGGCTGCTGGGAAGGACCGAAGGACCCGGGCTGCCCGGAAGGCTGGCCCCCGCCGACCGCGCCAGCAGGGCTGTTGTGGTCTGTCATCGAGTCGGTTACTCCAGCGAGTCGGTTCCCCGTCCGCCTGGGCGGGTTCACGACCGCACCGCACGACGGGCCCTGGCCCGGCCAGGTGCGCTTGGCAGTGTGACAAAGACCTGCCACCGGACCGGTGTCGCTTTCCTCGCCGGGACTGCGGGAATTCCCGATGTCGTGGCCATGAGGAAACCGGTCGGGAAAAGTGTCAGGGACACGTCGGGAGGGCGCCGTGCCGTTCCGGCCCGTCCTGGGCCCACAATGCGCTGGGCGCGTGTGCCCGAGGTACTGGGTACCGCCACCCGGCACCACCCCCTGGACCCGACGGACCCGGCGAAGGACGAGAGTTGACCGACCACAACGGGCACCCGCAGCATCCGCAGCAGCCGCAACCCCCGGAGCAGCCCGACCCGCGCACTTGGGAGATCCCCCACCAGGCCTCGCCGGTCCAGCAGGCCCCTTTCCCTGCCCCCGTTCCCGCCCCCGTCGCCGTGCCGACCCCTCAGCCGGCCCAGACCCCGCAGGTCTTCCAGGCCGAGCATGCCTGGGTGGACGGCTATGAGCCCGGCAATCCCTGGCGGGCCAGCCTGTGCGTGCAGACGCCGTACGGGACCTTCGCCTATCCGCTCACGCCGAACACGATTCCCGAACTCCTCGAGCAGATGGTCCTGGTGGCGCAGGAACAGCAGGGGATGCCGGTCGGTTTCGACGAGGATCCCGAGCCGTCGCCGGCGGTCGGTGAGGAAGACGATGAGGAGCAGGAGGGGATGGTCGCCCGCCTCCAAGGGGGGCGCGCCGCACGGATGAGCGGCTGGACGGTCGTCCACGACCTGTGGGAACGCGAGGATCCGACGGCGCGCATCGTGATGGGCGCGGTCGTGGTGGTGCTGTTGCTGCTCGGTATTTTCCTGACCTGATCATGCGAACGCTACAGACCGACCGATGAGGACAACGATGACAAGCACCGACGAGGTCGGCACCGAGCCGGAGTTCTACTTTGCGGACGTCTTCGTCTTCGTCTCCGACTACCTCGCCCAGTTGGTCCGCCGCCGTGTCAACGGCACTTCGGCGACCTGGTGCCCGAAGTGGTGGGAGCACCCCGAGGCCGGTGCCCGTCTGTCGGCACTCTGGCTGGCCTGGGAGCATCTGCGCCAGGACCCGGCGCTCGGCATGTCGACGTGGTGGCTGCACCATGCCGACCCGCATCTGCGGGTCCTGATGGACGCCGACTCGGGTCCGTTCGCCGCCTGTTCACCCAAGGACGGGCACACGGCCTACCCGTTCGATCCGTTGCCGGTGGATCCGCGTTCGGAGTGAGGACACTTCGTTCGTGACCACGGCGGACAGCTTCCTTTCCCGGGACCTCCGCCCGCCAATTCCCGCTTCTTTCCCCACCGGGAAAACGCAGGGCTTCGCCGCGCCGCCGCCACCTACCGTGTCCCGGTCACCCGTCGACCGCCGTCACCGGCCCAGCACAAGGGAGGCGCGGAAACGTGGAGTTGCCTGCCGAGAACAAGCGCACGGCACTACTGCCTCTGGTCGTGCTCGGCGTTTTGTTGATTCTCGTGCTGACGGTGTTCACCGTCTTCGACGGAGACGGCGATGGTGGTGACGGCGGGAACGCGGCCCCGGCCGCCACCTCCGGCGGCCAGAACGGTGCCGACGCGAATTCGGGGTCTTCGGGCTCCGGTGCGCCCAGCGGCGGCGCCACCCCCATCGTCGAGCCCGCCGAAGTGGCCCGGGCCCACGCTGTCATGGCGCACTACATGGCCGGACTCACCACCTACGACCACACCAGCAAGACGGGCGCCTGGAGCGCTCCGCTGCTCGAGCTCACCACCGACGACACACGGATGAAGCAGGTGACCGTCCTGCCGTCCGGCAAGGAGTGGGCGACCTGCCAGGCCGAGGAGTGCTCGTCCAAGGGCGCGGCGGTCGTGGAGCGTGACGCGGTGATAGCCGACGACGTTGTTCGCGACAGCGGTCGCACGATCTCCAGCGTGGTGAAGGTGACAGCCACGCACACCTCCGGCGGGCAGTCCTCGACGGAGGAGAACGAGTGGCTGGTGACCGTCAAGGAGGACGACGGCCAGTGGGAGGTCTCCGGCTTCGACGTCTTCGGTCTCGGCAACGTCGGCGCCTCCGACGACTCGGGGGAGTGAGCCGGCCATGGTGGCACCCGCTGTACTCGCGGCCGCGGCCAAGGCCGCGAAGGTTGCCAAGTCCGCCAAGAAGGCGGGCAAGCTCGCGGCCGGTCCCGGGGGAGGCCAGAACGGCGACGGCGGCAAGAAGAAGGACAAGAGTTTCAAGTGGTGGATGATCATCGGCGGTGGTGGCGGACTGGCCGCCGCTTCCGTGGTCTTCCTGGTCCTGCTGCTCATCGGCAGCATGGTCGGCGGCGTCGGTAACGGCGCGACGAACGCGGCCTGCGGCGACTACGCCGACAACGCCAGCGCCGGCAACACCGGTGATGCCGCCGCCACCAACCCGATCATGCCGGCCGGCAAGATGTACATGCCGAGCGCGACCGCGCGCGCGGAGATACCGCCGAAGATGATCCTCGCCGCGATGCGCGCCGCCGCCAACTACGACGGCCTCGACTGGACGCTCATCGCCGGGCAGATGTACCAGGAGACCAAGTACGGCCAGGACAAGTCGGCCGCGCCCGGTGGCAAGAACTCCCTCGGCTACATGGGCATCCTCCAGTTCGGTACCCCGGCCTGGACGGACTACGGCTCCGACGGCAACGACGACGGCAAGAAGGACCTCTACAACATCGATGACGCGGCCTGGGCCGCCGCCAAGTTCCTGCACGCCAAGAAGGCCGAGACGGAGCCCTTCAAGGCGCTTCAGAACTACTCCGGTTCCACGGCCTCCAACACCATCTACCCGCGAGTCGTCCTCACCCAGGCCGCCCGGTACCGCGGGGTGCTCACCGGTGACCAGGACCTCATCGAGCGCTGGTACGCGCACCTGAAGGAGACGGTCGAGAAGAACCCCGACTTCCCGACCCTCGGGCAGCAGTCGGACATCCCGGAGCCGGTGGGCAACGACGCCCAGCCCAACAAGGCTCTCAGCATCTCCTCGTCGCCGGCCCGCTCGTGGTCCACACCGCCGCTGGACGACGACGGTTCGACCACCACCGCCATGGCACCCGCCGGGTACACCACGAGCCTCGCGAACACGACGAGCGTGACGACCGTCGCCTTCCCCGAGGCCAAGCAGCCCACCGTGGTGGGGGGCAAGGACTGGCAGTGGCCCATGAAGGAGGGCACCTACTCGCTGGGCACGCCCTACCACCAGAACGGCAGCATGTGGAGCCTCGGCTACCACACCGGCCTCGACCTCGTGGCCACCTCGGGTACGCCGATCTACGCCCCGGCCGACGGCAAGGTCGTCCACGCGGGCCCCGGCGGCTCGTACGGCAACGAGACGGAGATCCAGCACGCGGACGGCGTCATCACGCTCTACGCGCACCAGACCACGATCAAGGTGTCCGTCGGCGACAGCGTCAAGCGCGGTCAGCAGATCGGCACGGTCGGCGCCACCGGTAACGTCACCGGACCCCACCTGCACTGGGAGGTCCGGGTCCCCGGCGTGGACAACCCGTTCGTCGGCGGTCAGGACCAAGGCCCCGGGATGGTCGACCCGAAGGCCTGGATGGACGGCCGGGTCACTGGAAACCCCGACTACGGCACGGTCCCCGGCTCCGAAGAGCAGAGCAGGGACGCCCAGTACGCCCAGTGCGCCGAGGGCAACGGCGGCGCGGCCGTCGCTCCCGACGGCGCTGGTGCCTCCGGTGTCATCCCCGACTCCGACGACCCGGTGATCCGCGCGGTCCTCGGCTGGGCCCAGCGTGGCATCGGCACCCCGTACGTGTACGGCGCACCGCGCCTCCAGGGTCAGAACCCCACCAGCTTCGACTGCTCGAGCTTCACCCAGTGGGCGTACTACATGGCCAGCGACGGAAAGATCGATATCGGCAGTACGACGTACTCGCAGCAGCCCTATCTGAGCAAGTACAAGGTGGATCTGTCCGAGGCCCAGCCCGGTGACGTGATCTTCTTCGGGCCGGAGGGCGGCGGCAGGTCGAGCCATGTCGGGCTGGTCTGGGACGCCAAGGGGCACAAGATCCTTCACGCCCCTCGCCCGGGCAAGTCGGTCGAGTTCAGCACCTGGGACTACCAGGCCGAGATCACCGGCGTCTACCGCGTCCCGATCCCGCAGGGCACGAACGCCGTCGAGGGCGACGGCACGAACAACACCGCGGGCGCCTGAGGCCTGGCGTGTGCCCGCCACTCATGTCGGACCTCACCTGATGGAGCAAGGAAGTTGACGAAGCCACGTACCGCCCTCATCGCCGGTACCGTGCTGTTTCTGGGACTACTCACCGGCTGCGGAGGCGGTGACGAGTCGGCGGGTAAGGAGGCGACGGGGCCGGCCTCCCCGTACGCGTCGGCGTCCGCGGCCAAGTCGCTCGCCTACCCGGGCGACCCGATCCCCGGGCTCTCGGCGAAGCCCGCGTGGAGCATTGCCCAGAAGACCGATGGCTACCAGTGGTGCGCCGGCGACGCCGCTCTCGCCTCCGACAAACAGGGGCAGGACGGCATTTGCGCGGTCGGCGACGCCTTCCTCCTGGTCGAGGACCTGTCCGCGCCGGTCGCGGAGGGCGAGACCGACCCGCAGACGGCGCACTTCGTCGGTCACCTCTACGACGCGGCGACCGGCAAGGAACGCAAGGCCTTCACCGTCGAGTGCACGTACGACCCGTCCGTGAGCGACGCACCCGGCCGCGACGCGCAGGTCCAGGTAGGGACCTGGAAGGACGGCTCCCCGGCCGTGCTGATCCGCAGCTGCGAGAACACCGAGGCCAGCGGCCTGAAGAAGGCCGCGGTGAAGACCGTCTACACCATGTACGCGCCCAACGGCACGAAGCTGGGCAGCTCCACGTACACCGACGAGGAGCATGCGGGACTCCCCGTAGTCCGGGGGCATGTGCTTCTGCCCGGCGAGGATGACGAGGACCGCACGCTGGCGCCCATCGGTGGCGGCAAGGACCTCGTGCTTCCCGCGAAGTTCGCCGAGGCCGATCCCGTCGGCACCGGACAGGGATACACGGTCGAGGGCGACGGCAGGAACGAACCCCTGTCGGTGATCGACCGCAGCACGGGCAAGTCCCTCTGGACCACGACGGACCTCACCCCGCCCACGGACGTCGTCGCGCAGATCGAGGACGAAGAGGAACCGGATGCCGAGCTCTACGCCCTCCACGGCGACCAGGGAATCCTCGTCTGGTCGGCGAGCGGCTCCAACGACGCGGTGATCACCACAGTCGACCTGCGCACCGGAGCCACCCTGGCCGTCGGTCCCCGCACCACGCTCAAGGAGTTCGACCAGGTCGACGTCCCCGTGGTCTCCCCCGACGGCAAGACCGCCGTCGTCAACTTCGCCGGAGAAGCGGTGGCCTGGAACACCGCGACAGGTGCCGAGCTGTGGCGACAGGAGGCCGACGAGAAGGAGATCCGGCCGGTCGCGGTGACGGCGGGCGGTGTCCTGTTCGCGGAGCTCGAGTCCAACCAGGGAGCCCTGTCCATGGCGACGAAGAGCCTGATGGGCCTGCTCCCCCAGGGGGCGGACGCACCCACGCAGTTCACCACCAACGGCTACACACTCATCCCCGCCGACAACACCCTCTTCGCCTTCGCGGCGACGAAGCCCTGACCGGACCCCCGACCGACTCCCCAGACAGTTGAAGTAGTCCAGAAAGGACGGACCCGCGGGTGACCGCAGAACAGCAGAAGAAACCCCGCGCCGAGGACGACTGGACCTTCGAGATCGTCATCGCGGTCGCGGTCGTGCTCCTCGTCGGTGCCGGTGCCTGGCTGGCGGCGAAGGTCGGGGCCGGGTACGCCGACGCGCCCGCGCCGCCCGGCAACCCGCTGACGTTCCTCGTCGAGGTGATCAAGGGGGACTACAGCTGGCCCGGTTCCGCGGCCAGTGCCGTCGCGGCCGGGGAGGCGGTGGTGGTCGGGATCCTCGGCCTGGCCGCCTACCGGGTGCGGGAGCGGTTCAGGAACAAGCCCAAGGTGGACGGCGCCGCCCAGCACCTCGCGAAGGGCGAGGAGCTCGGCAAGCTGACCATGAAGGGCGCGGCCGCCACCGCCGAGCGCCTCGGGGTGCGGTCGAGCACTCCGGGGGTGTTCATCGGACGGTCCGTCAAGGGACGCCAGCCGCTGTTCGGGTCGTACGAGGACATGCACGTCGACATCTGGGGTCCGCGGACCGGCAAGACGACCCGGCGGGCCATCCCCGCCATCCTCGACGGCCCCGGCGCCGTCCTCGTCACCTCCAACAAGCGCGACATCGTGGACGCCACCCGGGGTCCGCGGACCGCGCGCGGACCGGTGTGGGTGTTCGACCCGCAGCAGGTGGCGCAGGAGGAGCCCAGCTGGTGGTGGAACCCGCTGTCGTACGTCACCGACGTCGCCAAGGCCCGCAAGATGGCCGACCACTTCGCCAGCGGCTCACGTGACGCCAACGCCTCCACCGACGCCTTCTTCGACCCGGCCGGCCAGGACCTGCTCGCCAACCTGCTGCTCGCCGCCGCCTGCGCCAAGGCGCCGATCACCCAGATCTACACCTGGCTGTCCAACCCCAAGGACGACGCCCCGGAACGCATCCTGCGCGGCGCCGGTCACGCCATGTCCGCGGACGGGCTGGCCGGTGTGATCAACGCACCCGACAAGCAGCGCAGCGGCATCTACGGCGTCGCCCAGCAGATGGCGTCCTGCCTGGTGAACCCCGAGGTCAACCGGTGGGTCACGCCGCCCGCCGACGAGCACGCGGGGGAGTTCGACCCGCATCGGTTCGTCCGCGGTGGCGGCACCCTGTACTCGCTCAGCAGGGAGGGGCGCGACTCCGCCGGGCCGCTCGTGACCGCGCTCACCGTGGCCGTCGTCGAGGCCGCCGAGGAGTACGCCACCACCCAGCGGGGCGGCCGCCTCCCGCTGCCCCTCGTCGGTGTCCTCGACGAGGCGGCCAACGTGTGCCGCTGGCGGTCCCTGCCCGACCTGTACTCGCACTACGGCTCGCGCGGCATCATCCTGATGACGATCCTCCAGTCCTGGGCGCAGGGCATCGAGGTGTGGGGCGAGCGCGGCATGGAGAAGCTGTGGTCCGCCGCGAACGTCCGCGTCTACGGCGGCGGCGTCTCCGACACCCGCTTCCTGGGCGACCTGAGCGAGCTGGCCGGCGAGTTCGAGCTGCGTGAGTACCAGACCAGCCGTGAGTCGGAGTTCGGCGGCTGGTCCGGCAACCGCGCGATCAGCGAGTCCACGCGCCGCGAACGCGTCCTCCACGTCTCCGACCTCGGCGCGATGCCGCCCGGCCGGGCCCTCGTCCTCGCCTCCGGCACCAAGCCGGTGCTGGTCGAGACGGTTCCGTGGTGGGAGGGCGCGTACGCCGCCGAGGTCCAGGCCTCGCTGAAGAAGTACGACCCCGGGGCGCGCTGACAGCAGCACCGCGACACCGACGAGGGGCCCGGAGGTCGATACCTCCGGGCCCCTCGTCGGTGTCGCGCGGTGGATCAGACGCGCGCCACCCGCCGACGACGCGTGCCGAACCACGCAGCCGCGCCGCCGACGGCCAGCAGGACGGCGGCCAGGGCGCCGTAAAGGCCGCCGCCCGAACCGGTGTTGGCGAGCGAACCGGTAGCGCTCGGGGTGTTCGTGGTGCCGCCGGTCGTGCCACCCGTGGTGGTGGCCGCGGAGCTGGACGCGGACGCCGACGGGGTCGCGGATGCGGACGGCGACTGCGACGCGGGCGTCGACGGGGTTGCCGACGGCGAGCTCGGGGTGGTCTTGGCCGGACCGGCCGTCACGTTCGTCGTCATCGTGTTGAAGTACCCGGATCCATCCATGGAGATCATCGCCTCCAGCGGTACGGCCGTGTCCTTCTTGATGTCGCTGTGCTCGCCCAGGGAGAGGTAGAGGTCGATGCTCGCCAGCCCGGAAGCCGCGCCGAAGCCCTTCGGGAGGTCGGGCAGCTCCCACTCGCTGTCGGCGCTCTCCTTCAGCTTCACGATCTTGCCGTCGATCTTGGCCTCGAGGATGAAGTCGGGGTGGCCCGCGCCCTGACGGAAGCCCTGCGCGGAGACGGTGCGGTGCAGTACGGCGGGGAACTCGCCGGGGCCGTCGGCTCGGGCCTCGAGCAGCAGGCCGGCACGCTCCCCCGGGCGGGCGACGGCGTTGTCGTTGCGCACCCAGGCCTGGTTCAGCTTGCCGGGCTTGATCTGCGGGTCGGTTTTGAACACGACGGTGTTGCGCGCCGGGGCGTCGTCGATGTCGCCCACCAGCCGGCCCGCGTGCAGCGTGAAGTCACCGTCGTTGGTCGGGTACGTGGCACTGAGACCGAAGGTGACCTTCCAGGTGAACTCGGTCTTCGCAGGGACGGAGAAAGCGGAGAACGCCTTGCCGGAGGCGGGGTAGAACTCGCCCTGGAAGTAGCCGTCCTGGTGACCGATGGCGGACTTGGTCGCGGGCGCGTCGATCGGGGTCACGTCGAAGACGATGGAGTCCTTCAGCACCGGGCTCGGACCGTCGGGCTCGCCCGGCAGCCAGGCGGAGAAGTCCTGTGCCTTGTCGGAGGAGTTGGTGACCGTGAGGATCATCGACTCGGTCGCCCCGCCGCGCTTGAGCGGGCCGTTGGGGGTGGGCGCGCCGAGCGTCATCTTCAGCGCGTGCTCGCCCGCCTTGTCGGCGGCGACGGCGGTGGCCGGGACGAAGGCGGCGCCGGCGACAGAGGTGACGACGGCGGTCGCGGCCACGGTACGGATGCGGCGGGCGGCGACGGAACGAGCGGACATGATGAATCCCCCCAAGGAATCAACGGAGAAGAACCGGTGCACGACGAAGAGGCGACCGGAAGAACGGAAGAACGGAGAAGGAAGAGCTGAGAGAAGAGCTGCGAGCAGAGAGAGCGTCCGTTCGCCCGGCCGGTCCTGCGTTCCCCCCGGCGGCTCGCGGTGCACTCATCTTCACCCGGTACCCATGCTTGATCAATCGTCGCTCCGTCACCACTTCGCAACAGCGCCGGAAGCGGCAATTCCGCAGGTCACGGGCGTATAACCGGGGGATCACACTCCGCTCCGCCGGTGACCCGCGGTGGCTGCGGCGAGTCCGGCGGGGCTCTCCTTCCCCGCGTCCCTGCCCGAATCCCTGCGGGGCCCCGCATCCCGCGCAGGTCCCTGTGTACGCCCCACATGCCCGCCCGGGTTCCTGGCCGGCTCTTCGCAACCCCTTCGCATCGTCTCCATGCGTCTTCACGCGTTAAACGGAGGGTGATGTTGCTACTTCGTTAAGTAGTTCGGCTTGACGCCGGTGGTCGCGGCCGCGTTGTCTTTTTCAGACACCTGGGTCCAACATGCCGCACCCATGTCCGGATCGCACCGAACGCACCTGAAGTGAGCCCCCGAATGCGTCGTATCGCCATAGCTGTGGTCGCCTCCACAATGTCCCTCTCGCTTGCCGGGTGCGGGATGCTGGGGGCTTCGGAGAACAGCGCCAGCGCGACTCCGACCCGGAGCAACGACATCGCGGTGGGCGTGCTGATGCCGGAGGAGACCAACACCCGGTACGCGGACTTCGACTACCCCATCATCAAGAAGAAGGTCACCGAGCTCACCCAGGGCAAGGGCAGGACCGAGTACGCGAACGCGGCCGGGGAAGTCGAGACGCAGAGCACCCAGATGCAGAAGATGATCGACGACAAGGTCGACGTCATCCTGCTGGACGCCGTCGACTCGAAGAAGATCGCGCCCCTGGTGCAGAAGGCCAAGGACGCGAACATCCCCGTCATCGCCTACGACCGCCTGGCCCAGGGTCCGATCGACGGGTACGTCTCCTTCGACAACGAGCTCGTCGGCGAGGTGCAGGGCCGCACCCTCGTGGAGGCCATCCCCAACGCCGAGGCCAGTGACAAGGTCGTCATGGTGAACGGCTCGCCCACCGACCCGAACGCCGGACAGTTCAAGGCGGGCGCGCTCAGCGAGCTCAACGGCCGGGTGACGGTGGCGAAGTCGTACGACACCGACAAGTGGAGCCCGGAGGTCGCCCAGGCCAACATGACCAAGGCGATCGACGCACTGGGCGCGTCCAACATCGCCGGCGTCTACTCCGCCAACGACGCCATGGCCGGCGGCATCATCAAGGCCCTGAAGGCCGCGGGCGTCAGCGACGGCGACCTGCCCCCGATCACCGGCCAGGACGCGGAGCTGCCGGCCGTGCAGCGCATCCTCAGCGGCGAGCAGTTCATGAGCGTCTACAAGCCGTATGCCAGCGAGGCCGAGGCCGCCGCCGAGGCGGCCGTCGCCAAGGTCCAGGGCCGCGACCTCCAGTTCGACGCCCTCACCCGGGACAAGGTCGACAGCCCGACCAACAAGAACATCCCGGCCAAGCTGGTGCCCGTGGTCGCGCTGGTCAAGGACAACATCAAGACGACCATCATCGCCGACGGCATCTACACGGTCTCCGAGATCTGCACCGCCAAGTACAAGGCCGCCTGCCAGGCCCTCAAGCTGCTCTGAGCGTGTGCGCCCGGCGGGCGGTCGGTCACCGACCGACACCGCCCGGTCGGTGACCGCACATCGGTGCACCCGCGCCCGCGTGTTCCGGGTCCGGCAGCGCTCGTGGACGACACCGTCCTCGAAAGGCGCGGCAGGGCCCGTGGGCGTCGGCGAGACAGGCCTCCAGGGCTCTGATCCGCTGAGCGACGCCTCTTTGTATGCGATCCCATGGGCGCCGAGGATTCTGGGCGCCGGGTCGAGCGGCCCCGACCGCTCCTCGCCGGCGAAGGCGTAGGTCACCCGCGGTCGGTGAACCCGCGGGCCATCTGGTCGGCCCGCAAGCGCAGTTCACCCGGTCCGATCAGCCGGAGCGCCGCGTCCACCGGTTCGCAGGCGGTCCTGACCTCACCCGCCCGCTCGAACATCTCGTCCCACGCGTCGGCCGGCGCGTACGCGTCGAATGTGTCCGCCATGACCTGACGCCAAGCGCGGGACGTGACGCGGCGATCACCCGGGTATTTCCGTGAGCGCACGGGTCCGCGCCAGTCCGCGTGGGCCCCTGCGGGCGGTGATGGGCCCGTGGCCCGGCCGGACTCCCCCGTGGTCCGGCCGGGTTGGCCTCGCTGTCCCCCGAGTGGGGAGCACCCGGGGGGCAAGCAGGACCAACGATGCACCGTGGCATACCTCCTGCACCACCGTCAGCTTGTTGCAGTGCGAGGGGAGGAGGCCGGGAGAAACAGGTACAGAGAGGCCGATTTCCATGGCGTCGGCCGGAGGAGCCTTGTTGCGGACCCGGTCCGGGCCGCGCATAGTTGCGCTCCGGAAGAGGCGTACGGCGGGGGTGGGATGGGCGATGGCCGGGCACGGGACGGAGCAGCATCCACACGGTGCCGACCGGCTGTGCGATGCCGGGGATCGGGTGTATTCCCGGGCCGTACGGCGCGGTCGGGTGCCACGGACCGACGCCGAGCCGGTCCCCTGCCTTCTGGAACTCGCCCTCCTGCACCCCGACCCCGACGACATGGACTGGCTGGTGCCGACCTCCCCGCAGGAGGTCATGACCCGGCTGCTGCGCGGTCTGTACGACGAGGTGAGCGCGAGCCGGCGCCGGATGGGCTCGGCGGTCGCCGCCTTCGAGTGGTACGCGGGCCTGGGCGGGCCGGCGGGCGCGACGGCCGTTGAGGGCGCGGCGATCCGGGTCCTGGACGGCTCCTCGCGCATCCAGGCCGCTCTGGACGCGGCGACCGAGGCGTGCAGGACCGAGGTGCTCACCGTGCAGCCCGGCGGCATCCGGCGGGAGCACGAGCTGTCGGAGGGCCTGCACCGGGCGTTGGAGCTGCGCGGCCGGGGCGTGCGCATGCGGGACATCTACAACCACGTGGCCCGGCACGGCCAGGGTCTGCTCACCTATCTGGAGCTGATGGGCGACGCGGTGGAGGCCCGCACGCTGGACGAGGTCATCGACCGGCTGATCCTGTTCGACCGCACGGTCGCCTTCATCCCCGCGAACACCGACCGCACGATGGCCCTGGAGCTGCGCCACCCGGCGCTGATCTCCTACCTGGTGACGGTCTTCGAGCGGCTCTGGCGGCTGGCGATCCCGCTCACCGCGCCGCTGCCCGAGACCCGTATCGAGGGCATCTCGCACCGCGAGCAGTCCATCGCCGCCCTGCTGGCGGAGGGGCACCAGGACGCGGTGATCGCGGAGCGCCTGGGCATCAGCGTCCGCACCTGCCGGGCCCACATCGCCCGTCTCTCGGAGACCCTGGGCGCGGCCAGCCGGACCCAGCTGGGGGTGCGGATCGCGCAGGTCGGCCTGGACCGGCCGTCCGGGGCGGCGGACCCGCCGCCGGTCAGTCTCCCGGCGCCGGGTCCGGTCCCTGGTCCGGCCCCGGCTGCTGCTCCTGCCCCGGCGTCCGGTTCCGGCTCTGTTCCCGGTCAAGGATCCCCGACTGCCCTATGAGGTAGCCGAGTTGGGCGCGGCTCTCGCTGCCGAGGGTGGCGGCGAGTTTGGCGATGTGGACGCGCGCGGTGCGGATGTTCATGCCGAGGCGGTCGGCGATGACGGCGTCGGTGTGCCCTTCGACGAGGAGGGCGGCGATGGCCTGCTGCCGGGGGGTGATGCCGTTGAGGGAGGGGCGGTGGACCGCTTGCGGGTACATGGGCGTGGCCAGCCGCCAGAGGCGGTCGAAGGTGACGGTGAAGTAGGTCAGGAGCGCCGGATGGCGGACCTCCAGGGCCAGTCGCCCGTCCTCGCCGGCGGGGATGAAGGCGACCTTGCCGTCGATGACGATGAGGCGGTCGGTGACCTCGTCGAGGGTGCGGGCCTCCACATCGCCCCGGAGCTGCTCGTAGCGGGCCAGTACGAGGGGCTGGTGGCGCTGGGTGTGCTGGTAGAGGGTGCGCATGCGGCAGCCCCGGTCCAGGAGTGCCTGGTCGCGGGCCATGGCGACGGTCTGGGCCGTCTGGCCGCGCGGCCCGCTGTAGTGGACGTTGGGCTGGATGCAGAGCAGCTCGTCCGTGGCCTCGGCCGTCGCCTCGGTGATGGCCCCGTTGATGCGTTCCGTGCCGCTCAGCAGGAGCAGGGCGGGATCCGTGGCGGCGGTGCGGCTGCCGGTGATCCGCATGAGGGGTTCGAACAGGGTCGTCAGTCGTTCCTCGCGGCGCCGTTCGTCGGCGATGCGGGTGCCCGAGGCGCGCAGCAGACGGTGCAGCGCGAGGGCCGGGGACACGGGTTCGAGTTGGCCCAGGTCGTCCACGACCGGGTGCAGCAGGCCGAAGGACAGCAGACAGGGGGCCGCCGCCTCGGCCTCCTCGGTCTTGACGCGCCCGTTGCGCAGGGCCTGTTCGTAGAGCTTCGTGCCCGCGGCGCACAGGTTCTCCACGCCGTGGTGGGGGTGCGGCGGCGCCTTCACTGCGATTCTTTCTCCTGTTCGAGGATTCCGGACCGTGGGGGGCGCCGGTGAGGGGCGGGTGTCAGGGTTCCTGTTTGAGGATCCCCGACTGGGCTATGAGGAATCCGAGCTGGGCGCGGCTGCCGCTGCCCAGAGCGGTGGCGAGTTTGGCTATGTGGGCCCGGCAGGTCCGTACGTTCATGCCGAGACGGCGGGCTATGGCCTCGTCGACATGCCCCTCGACGAGGAGCTTGGCGATGGAGTGCTGGATGTCCGTGATGCCGTCGGGGGCGGTCTCGTAGGGGGCGCCGGTTGCGAGCGGCACCGCGCGGCCCCACATGAACTCGAAGACCTTGATCAGGTAGCGGACGAGCCCCGGGTGACGGAGTTCGAGGGCGACCTGTCCGTCGTCCCGGGTCGGGATGAAGGCCACGGTCTCGTCGCAGATGATCAGCCGCTCCACGAGTTCGTCGATGGTGCGGTACTCCACCTTGCCGTCGGTGAACTGGGAGACGTAGCCGAGTGTCTCGGGGCTGTACCGGGCCGTGTGCTGGTAGAGGGTCCGGATCCGGCAGCCGCGGTCGATCAGCGGTCTGTCGCGCTCGAGTCCCTGGACGAGGGTGTGCTCGAGGCGCCGGCGGCTCGGCTGGACGGTGAGCATCTCGGTCTGGCACTGGGACGTGGCCAGATCGAGTGCCGCGTTGATCCGGTCGATGCCCTCCAGCACCGTGATCGAGTGTGTGGTCGGCGTCGGCTGGGCGCTGAGGGTCATGAACGGCTCGAAAGCGTCGGCGAGTTCCACCGACAGCCGTCTGCGCTGGGTGATCTCGCGTTCGATCGGGTTGAGCAGCTGGGACAGGGCGATCGACGGGGGCACCGGACGTAGCCAGTTCGCGTCGTCGGGATCCGCGTGTAGCAGGGCGAACTCCATCAAACACGGAGCGGGCTCCACGTCCGCACGGGCTATGCGGCCCGTCCGAAGAGCGTTCCCATAGAGACGGTGACCTTCCTCGCACAGCTCAGTCGACGCATGAGGATGTGTCTGCTTTGTCTGATTTTTCGTCAAATCTCCACCCCCCAGGGTCCTGAACGTGCAGGAACATGATGCATCGATTGTGTGGCCATGACGTGCCCGAATGGGCCATCGTCGTAGTGGACGGGGGAGAGGTGACCTTCAAATGAGGACGAAGCCGACTATGCATAAGAGAATGCTTCGCTCGGCGCTTGCCGCCGCCTTCTCCGCCGCCTTGGCCTTCGGGGCGCTGAGTGGCCTTGCGGGAACGACGGGTGACACGGCGCGCGACAGTACCTGGAGCACGGGTACCGAGACCGTCGCCGCGCCGCTCGGGGACAGTACGTGGGTCGCGCCACGCGACAGCACGTGGGTCGTCACGGCGGCAGACGTGCCGGGTGACAGCACTTGGGTCGCTCCCGGCGACAGTACGTGGGTCGCCGAGTCATGACCACTCCACCCGACGACCGCTCCTTCCGCCGCGAAATGGCCACCGCCTACCGCTCCGGCTGGCACTTCATCGACCTGGTCACCGCCATCCCCCACAGTGGTGACTCGTTGATGGTGACCGTGTTCGGCGAGCCGGTGGTCGTGACACGCGACGAGGACGAGGACGTACGGGCCTACCGGTGCCTGCGCAAGCCCCGGGGGGCGCCGCAGCCCGTGCGGTGCGCCATCCGATACGGAATGATCTTTGTGAACCTGGACCAGCGGGACCACAGGCTCGTCGAGCCCGAGGCTCCGCCCCTGAAGACCATCTCAGCCACCCCCCGCAGTGCCTGACGCGATTCCCCCGTCGTAACAGATCGCTCAGGTGCTTCCCCCCGCAGCGGCGTCACCGTGACCTGAACACGGTGACGCCGCTGCAGTTTGCGGCGACATTTCCGTACAAGCGCCTGCTTGAGCGTTGGCCGAAAAACGACGGGGACGGATCTGGTCAACCGCGGCCCATCGCCCGGGTCAGCTCGATCTCGATCACCACCCGCTCGGGGTTCGGGCTCGGTGTGCGCCCGTAGCGCTCCGCGTACCGGCGCTCCGCCTCCGCGACCCGGTCCGGGTCCCTGCGCACGCGCGCCCTGCCCTCCAGAGTGGCCCAGCGCCCGCCGTCGACCTGACACACCGCGACCCGGGCGCCGTCCGGCCCCGCCGCGAGGACGTTGCCCACCTTCGTGCTGCCCCGGTGCGCGATCACCCGGGCGAGCCGGGCCTCGGGGTCGTACGTCACTCCGACCGGAACCACGTGCGGACTGCCGTCCGGGCGTGGTGTGGTCAGGGTGCACAGGTGTCGTTCCCGCCAGAAGGCGAGGTACGGCGCCTCCGGGGCGCCCGGGTCCTGGGGGTATGCGGCCATGGTCCGGAACCTAACCCGTACCGGACTCCCGGCGCGCACCTTGAGCGGAATAGACTCAACTTTGTGTACGCTGACTGAGTCAGTACGGGAGAGCGCTGACGCAAGGAGGAGACAGCGAACGTGGACGCCGAGCTGACCAACCGGAGCCGGGACGCGATCAACGCGGCCAGCAACACCGCCGTGTCCCAGGGACACGCCGACCTCATCCCCGCCCACCTGCTGCTGGCTCTGCTCCAGGGGCAGGAAAACGACAACATCGTCGATCTTCTGGCCGCCGTCGACGCCGACCAGGCCGCCGTGCGGGCCGGGGCCGAGAAGGTGATCGGCGCGCTGCCCAGCGTGACCGGGTCCACCGTCGCGCCCCCGCAGCCCAACCGCGAGCTGCTCGCCGTCATCGCGGACGCGCAGAGCCGGGCCCGCGACCTCGGTGACGAGTACCTGTCCACCGAGCACCTGCTGATCGGCATCGCCGCCAAGGGCGGGCAGGCCGCCGACGTGCTCAGCCGGCAGGGAGCGACCCCGAAGAAGCTCCAGGAGGCGTTCCGCAAGGCCCGCGGCGGGCGCCGGGTGACCAGCGCCGATCCCGAGGGGCAGTACAAGGCCCTGGAGAAGTTCGGGACGGACTTCACCGCCGCCGCCCGCGAGGGCAAGCTCGACCCCGTCATCGGGCGGGACCAGGAGATCCGGCGCGTCGTGCAGGTCCTCTCCCGGCGCACCAAGAACAACCCCGTGCTCATCGGCGAGCCGGGCGTCGGCAAGACCGCCGTCGTCGAGGGCCTGGCACAGCGGATCGTCAAGGGCGACGTGCCCGAGTCCCTCAAGAACAAGCGGCTCGTCGCGCTCGACCTCGGCGCGATGGTCGCGGGCGCCAAGTACCGGGGCGAGTTCGAGGAGCGGCTGAAGACCGTCCTGGCCGAGATCAAGGACTCCGAAGGCCAGATCATCACCTTCATCGACGAGCTGCACACGGTCGTCGGCGCGGGCGCCGGCGGCGACTCCGCCATGGACGCCGGCAACATGCTCAAGCCGATGCTCGCGCGCGGTGAACTGCGCATGGTCGGCGCCACGACGCTCGACGAGTACCGGGAGCGGATCGAGAAGGACCCGGCGCTGGAGCGCCGCTTCCAGCAGGTGCTGGTGGCGGAGCCGACGGTCGAGGACACCATCGCGATCCTGCGCGGTCTCAAGGGCCGCTACGAGGCCCACCACAAGGTGCAGATCGCGGACGCGGCGCTGGTCGCCGCCGCGACCCTCTCCGACCGGTACATCACCTCCCGATTCCTCCCCGACAAGGCCATCGACCTGGTCGACGAGGCGGCCTCCCGCCTCCGCATGGAGATCGACTCCTCCCCGGTCGAGATCGACGAACTCCAGCGGTCCGTGGACCGGCTGAAGATGGAGGAACTGGCGCTCAGCAAGGAGACGGACGCCGCCTCCCGCGAGCGGCTGGAGAAGCTGCGCCGCGACCTCGCCGACAAGGAGGAGGAGCTGCGCCAGCTCACCGCCCGCTGGGAGAAGGAGAAGCAGTCCCTCAACCGGGTCGGCGAGCTGAAGGAGAAGCTCGACGAACTGCGCGGCCAGGCCGAACGCGCCCAGCGCGACGGCGACTTCGACACCGCCAGCAAGCTGCTCTACGGCGAGATCCCCACCCTGGAGCGCGACCTGGAGGCCGCCTCCCAGGCCGAGGAGGAGGCCGCCAGCGACACCATGGTCAAGGAGGAGGTCGGCTCGGACGACATCGCCGACGTCGTCGCCTCCTGGACCGGCATCCCGGCGGGCCGCCTCATGGAGGGCGAGACGCAGAAGCTGCTGCGCATGGAGGAGGAGCTGGGCCGTCGCCTCATCGGCCAGGCGGAGGCGGTCCAGGCGGTCTCCGACGCCGTACGCCGCTCCCGGGCCGGCATCGCCGACCCCGACCGCCCCACCGGCTCCTTCCTGTTCCTCGGCCCGACCGGTGTCGGCAAGACCGAGCTGGCGAAGGCCCTCGCCGACTTCCTCTTCGACGACGAGCGGGCGATGATCCGCATCGACATGTCGGAGTACGGCGAGAAGCACAGCGTGGCCCGTCTGGTCGGCGCGCCTCCCGGCTACATCGGCTACGAGGAGGGCGGCCAGCTCACGGAGGCGGTGCGCAGGCGCCCGTACAGCGTGGTGCTGCTCGACGAGGTGGAGAAGGCGCACCCGGAGGTCTTCGACGTCCTGCTCCAGGTCCTGGACGACGGCCGGCTGACCGACGGTCAGGGCCGCACGGTCGACTTCCGCAACACCATCCTGGTGCTGACGTCGAACCTGGGCAGCCAGTACCTGGTGGACCCGGTGTCCACCGAGGCGCAGAAGAAGGAGCAGGTCCTGGAGGTGGTGAGGGCGTCCTTCAAGCCGGAGTTCCTCAACCGGCTCGACGACCTGGTCGTCTTCTCGGCGCTGAACAAGGTGGAGCTGGAGCGGATCGCCCGCCTCCAGATCGACCGCCTGGCCAAGCGGCTCGCCGAACGCCGTCTCACCCTGGAGGTCACCGACGCGGCCCTCGCCTGGCTCGCCGACGAGGGCAACGACCCGGCGTACGGCGCCCGCCCGCTGCGCCGCCTGGTCCAGACGGCCATCGGTGACCGGCTCGCCAAGGAGATCCTGGCCGGCGAGGTCAAGGACGGCGACACGGTACGCGTGGACACCTTCGGTGAGGGCGAGGGCCTGATCGTCGGCCCGACGACGGGCACGACGGGCACGACGCTGTAGCGCTGCTGCCCCTGCCCCTGTCGCCGCCCTGGACCCCGCCCCGGCTCACGTCACGTGGTGAACGCCGAGTACCGCACCCGCGCGGTCTCGGCGTTCACGTAGGTCACGTTCACGTTGACGTAGTACGCGTCCGTCCCGGGATGCCCGGTGACGTCGAGCTGGAAGCAGTAGTCCGAGCCGTGGACGCAGGCCTGGGTGCCCGGGCCGCCGGGCTCGGGCGCCTCGGGGTAGGTGTCCGTCAGCCAGGCGCTCACGGCCGCGCGCGGCATGCGGAAATCGGCCTGGTAGTTCGTGTCCATCCAGGATTCCACCGTGCACTTCGCGTCCTGCGCGCCCGTCGGCAGCTCGGCCCCGCCGAAGGCCAGCGCCTCGGCACAGGGCACCTTCTCGATCCGGGTCCCGTCCTGTTCCTCGTCGTCGGTCAGCACCCAGACGACGGCCAGCGCCACCAGGCCCACCACCAGTGACACCGGCAGAGCGAGGATCGCCGCCACGAGGCCCCACCGCGTCCGGCCCCCCGGCTCCGGCGGTACGACCGCCGCGGGCCGCTCGCCAGTCTCGCTTCGCTCGTTCGCCATGCGATTCCCCTCCACCCGTCACCGCCCCTTGGTGCAACAGGCCGGATCATGTCAGCTCAGGGCTGACAGGCCCCTGCCGGGCTTGCCACCCCCCTCCCCGCATGGGGGAGGATGGCAGGATCCGTACGAAGGGAAAATCACGGTGAGCATCGACCCGTCCTCGATTCCGAACTTCGGGGGCCAGCAGGAGCCGCAGCCCCAGGGTGGACCGGCGGGCCCCGTCGTCCCGGATCAGGACCTCGTGAAGCAGCTTCTCGACCAGATGGAGCTGAAGTACGTCGTCGACGACGAGGGCGACCTCGCGGCGCCGTGGGAGGAGTTCCGTACGTACTTCATGTTCCGCGGCGAGGGTGACCAGGCGGTCTACTCGGTGCGGACGTTCTTCGACCGGCCGCACAAGATCGACGACAAGGCGCAGCTGCTCGAGTCGATCGACGACTGGAACCGCCGCACCCTGTGGCCCAAGGTCTACACCCACACCCACGACGACGGCACCGTCCGCCTCATCGGCGAGGCGCAGCTGCTGATCGGCGCCGGTGTGAACATCGAGCTCTTCGTCTCCTCGACGGTGAGCTGGGTGCGGGCGGCGATCGAGTTCGACAAGTGGCTCGTGGAGCAGCTGGGCCTGGAGTCGGCGGTCAACGACGCCGACGAGGAGCCCGGTGACGGCGCCGAGAACGTCGAGAAGGCCGAGGACGACGAGTAGGTCCGCGACCTGCCCATACATCGAGCGGGCGCCCGTCCACACCCTGTGGACGGGCGCCCGCTCGCGTGCGGCCCGGTCCGTCGACCCGCCGCTTTCCGGCCTGTCCCGGCCGGCCCGTCTCAGCCGGCCAGTGTCTTCAGGCGGCTCGCCGCCTCCTCCAGGACGCCCACCCGCTTGCAGAACGCGAACCGTACGAACGGCGCGCCCGCCTCGCGGTGGTCGTAGAAGACGGCGTTCGGGATGGCGACCACGCCCGCGCGCTCGGGAAGCGAGCGGCAGAAGGCGAAGCCGTCGGTCTCGCCGAGCGGGCGAATGTCGGTGGTGACGAAGTACGTGCCGGCCGGGCGGAAGACCGCGAAGCCCGCGTCCGCGAGCCCCGCCGCCAGCAGGTCGCGCTTGGCCAGCATGTCCGCGCGGAAGGCGTCGAAGTACGTGTCGGGCAGGGCCAGGGCCTCGGCGACCGCGTACTGGAACGGGCCGGACGACACGTACGTCAGGAACTGCTTCGCCGAGCGCACCGCCGTGACCAGTCCGGGCGCCGCCGTGACCCAGCCGACCTTCCAGCCGGTGAACGAGAACGTCTTGCCCGCGCTGCCGATGGTGACCGTCCGCTCCCGCATCCCGGGCAGCGTCGCCAGCGGCACGTGCTCGGCCTCGTCGAACACCAGGTGCTCGTACACCTCGTCCGTCACGACGAGCAGGTCCCGCTCCACCGCCAACTCGGCGATCGCCGTCAGCTCCTCCCGGGTGAGGACCGTGCCGGTCGGGTTGTGCGGGGTGTTGATCAGCAGCAGCCGGGTGCGCTCGGTGACCGCGTCGCGCAACTCGTCCAGGTCGAGGCGGAAACGGGCCTGCTCGGGGTCCGGGCGCAGGGTGACCGGCACCCGCGCGGCGCCCGCCATCGCGATGCAGGCCGCGTAGGAGTCGTAGTACGGCTCCAGGGCGACGACCTCGTCACCGGGCTCCAGCAGCGCCAGGAGGGTGGCGGCGATGGCCTCCGTGGCGCCCGCGGTGACCAGGACCTCCGTGTCCGGGTCGAAGGAGAGGCCGTAGCGGCGGCGCTGGTGGTCGGCGATCGCCGTGCGCAGCTCGGGGACGCCGGGGCCCGGCGGGTACTGGTTGCCGCGCCCGTCCCGCAGCGCCCGCACGGCTGCCTCGCGGACCTCCTCGGGACCGTCGGTGTCGGGGAAACCCTGCCCCAGGTTGATCGAGCCGGTCGCCGCGGCCAGGGCGGACATCTCGGCGAAGATCGTCGTCCCGAACTCGGCGAGACGGCGGTTGAGGAAGGGGCGTGCGGTGGAGGTCATGCCCGTCATCCTGCGCCGAAGCTCTGGAGTTCCTCAACTCTGCTTTGGCGGTCGAGACGGGCGGGCATCCCCCGTTCACGCGGCGCTCGGGCGCCGTGCGAGGCGCCCACGGGGGGCCGCTTCGGGGGACACGGAAGGAGGGTGACGCCATGGTCTTCGGCATCATCCTGGCGGTGGTCGGAATCGCGTTCGTGGGGGCCATGGTGGCCAACGTCCGCAGGCGCAGCGCCGAGAGGTCGTACCGCGGCGGGCGGTCACGCCGATACGGCGGCGGCGGGAGCGCCGCCGCCGGCGGAGGCGGTGGCAGCTGGTGGGCCGGCGGGGGCGACAGCGGCTCCGGCGGCGGCCACGGCGGCCACGGAGGCCACTCCTGCGGAGGAGGGTCGTCCTGCGGGGGCGGATCGTCCTGCGGCGGAGGCGGCGGATGCGGCGGCGGAGGCAGCTGACACGGGGCAGCTGAGCTCCCCGCAGGGGAGCCGCATCCGGACCGCGGGGCCCGCCCGGACCACGGGCTCCGCGGTCGCACCACGCATGACGGCCGGAGCGAATACCCGCCCCCGCGCCTTTCATGTGGGGCGTGCGGATGCACGTCTGGGCCGCTTGGGGGACGCCATGGTTGAACAGTTGAGCTGTGGACCCCCCGGGGGATGGAAACCGCACGAAGTTGGGTAAAAACGCTGTGGAGCCACCGCAGTTCATGATTCCCTCTAAACCACCAACGCAGCCCCTCGGACCCTTTCGGACGTCCCGAGCGGACGACCTTCCCAGACCGGGCTGACCGGGGCCTTCTCCCGGCTTCGACCGGGGTGCGCCGGACCTACCCCCTCTTCTCTTTGCGTCTCCGCGGAGCCGATCCATGCTCACGACCCTGAACACCTCCTACACCGACACGCGCGCGGCCGACCTCGCCTGGGCCCTGGGGCGGGAGCCGCTGCCCGCCCTCGCCACGCTCGACCTCGAACTGTCCGCTGCCAAAATGCAGTTGAGGCTGCTCGGCGCATCGCACCAGGTGCTGCTGGAGGCGGAAAAGGGCGGCTGTTGTTCGGAGACGGTGGCCTGCATCCCCGGCAGCAGCACCCCGCTCCCGCTCGGCGTCGCCAAGCGCGTCGGCGACTGGGAGTACGAGTTCGCGGCCCGCGTCGAGGTGCTCTCGCCCGGCCAGTTCGCGGCCCGCGCCCAGGAACTCCTGGCCCTCGTCTCCGAGCATCCGCACGGCCTCGCCGGTGTCTTCCCCGGAAGCCCGCACGCCTTCACGGCCCTGCTCGCCCACCGCGGCGACGGCCAGGTGCACTGGCGCACCTGGCATGCCTACCCGCAGGACGGCCAGCTGGTGGCTACCAGGACGAGGGTGGGGGTGCGCGCGCGGCCGGGCGATGTCGACCTGCCCGCGAGTGCTTCCGCCGGCGCGGGCTGAAGCGACGGCGGCTCAAACGTCCGGATGCGGATGCCCTCGGATTCCACACGTGTGGGTGACGAAGGGCACCCATGTCGTCACGTAACGTCGCAGTTGTGATCGAACCGCACGCGCCGGCCCCGCCCCGTGTCCGGCCGGACCGGGAGCCGCCCCGGCACGGGCCCGCGCGGCTCCCCGTCCGACCGGACACGGGGCGGTTCCTGGTCCTCGCGTGCGTCTTCGTCTGCGCGGCCTGCGGTCTCGTCTACGAACTGGAACTGGTCGCCTTCGCCTCCTACTTGATGGGCGACTCCGTCACCCAGGCCTCCGTCGTGCTGTCCGTGATGGTCTTCGCGATGGGCATCGGCTCCCTCGCGGCCAAACGACTGCGCCGGTTCGCCGCGGCCGGCTTCGCCGCCCTGGAGGCGACCCTCGCCCTGGTCGGCGGGTGCAGCGCCATGGCCCTGTACGCGGTGTTCGCCTGGACGGGCGGCTGGGGCGGCCTGTGGGCCGACGGGCCCCGCTTCCTCCTCGTCGCGTTCTCCCTCGCCATCGGCCTGCTCATCGGCGCCGAGGTTCCGCTCCTCATGGAACTCATCCAGCGCGTCCGCCGCCAGGACGCGGGCGGCGCGGTGGCCGACCTGTTCGCCGCGGACTACGTGGGCGCGCTGGTGGGCGGCCTCGCCTTCCCCTTCCTGCTGCTGCCGTTCCTGGGCCAGCTGACCAGCTCCCTGCTGACCGGCGGGATCAACGTCGTGGCCGGGGCCGCACTGGTCCTGGGCCTCTTCCGGCGCGACCTCACCTACCGGGCCCGCTGCCTGCTGCTCGTCGCCAACATCACGGTCCTCGGCGTCCTCGCCTCCGCGGCCGTCCTCGTCGACGACTTCGAACGAGCGGCACGGCAGGCGGTGTACGGCGACGACGCGCGCGTGGCGGTGGGGACCGGCCTCCAGGAGATCGTCCTCACCGGCGGCACCGACGGCCGTCCCCTCGACCTCTACCTGGACGGCCGCCTCCGCTTCGCGGGCCGCGACGAACGGCGCTATCACGAGGCCCTGGTCCAGCCCGCGATGAGCGGCCCGCACGCGCGTGTGCTGATCCTCGGCGGCGGCGACGGCCTGGCCGCCCGGGAGGCCCTCGGCCACCCCGGAGTGCGCCGCGTCGACGTCGTCGCACTCGACCCCGGCCTGGTCCGGCTGGCCCGCACCCACCCGGCCCTGTCCCGTCTCAACGGCCACGCCTTCGGCGACCCGCGCGTCCACGTGGCCACGGAGGAGGCCTTCCAGTGGCTGCGCGGGGCCCCTCCGGCGACGTACGACGTGGTCGTCGCGGATCTGCCCGACCCCGGCATCACGGCGAGCACGAAGCTCTACTCCCAGGAGTTCTACGGCCTCGCCCGCCGCGCTCTCGCACCCGGCGGCCGCCTCGTCGTGCACGCCGGCCCGGTCGCCACCCGGCCGCGCGTGTTCTGGACGGTCGAGGCGACGATGCGCGCGGCCGGCCTGCACACCGCCTCCTACCGTGTGGACGGCCGTGACACCGGCCTCACCGCGGGCCCCGACCGCACCGCCGGCACCTCCCGGGCGCCCCGTGACTGGGGGTTCGTCCTGGCCGGCGTCGACACCCGCCCGCCGCTGCGCCTCGGCCGGCAGCAGCCCCCACCTCGCACCCTGACCCAGGCGGAGCTGACCGCGGACGCGCGGGAGGCGGAGCGGACCCGGGTGGCGGGTCTGCGGGCCTCGACGCTGGTGCATCCGCGGTACTGAGCGGTGGTGAGTGGTAGTGAGCGGTGTGCCGGGGCGGGATCGGGGCGGGATCGTGGCCCGGACACGCGTGACGGCCTGTCGGTGAAACCGGTGAAACCGGTGAAACCGGCGGGACCCGGCGGCGCGGGCGATCGGGCGGGCCGTCACGAAGGCCAGGCTGGGGTGGTGCTGGGCCTGGATCGCGGCGGTGCTGGGGCGGGTACTGGGCCCGGATCTCGGCGGTGCCGAGGTGGTGGCGAGGTGGTGCGGAGGTGATGCCGGGGTGTACCACCGGCCCTGGCCCGCCGGGCCGATTCCCGGTTTCGCCAGGTGCTTTCCGGTGAGCGCTGGGTAGGCTCCGCTGTCATGGAGCAAGAGGTGTTCGTTCCGGTTCCGGCCGAGCGGTTGAGGGCGGCCCTCGCGGATCCCGCGCAGGTGGCCCGGGCGGTCCCCGGCCTCCAGCAGGACGTCGGCACCGATCCCGTCGCGGGCCGGCTGAAGGTGCGGGTCGGCGGCCACACCATCACGTACCGGGGCGCCGTACGGGTCTCCCCGCGCGAGGACGGTGCCTACGCCGTGGAGGGCGACGCGACCGAGGCGCGCGGCAGCGGTGTGGTGAAACTGGCCCTCACGCTGCGGCTGCGGGAGGCCGAGGCCGGCTCCACGCTCCGCTTCGAGGGGACCGCGTCGGCGGACGGCCGGATCGCGGAGCTGCCGTCCGAGGCGGTGGACTCGGCGGTCTCCCGGCTGCTCAACCGCTTCGCGGTCAACCTGGCGGCGGCGGTCCCGCAGGAGACGGCGGAAGCCGCCGAAACCGCGGCGGAGGAGGACCCGGGCGCGGGCGCCGAAACCGCCGATGAGGTGGACGACGCCGTTGACGTGGACGACGTGGACGACGTGGACGACGTGAACGAGGTGGACGACGTGGACGAGGTGGACGACGCCGTTGACGTGGACGACGTGAACGAGGTGGACGACGTGGACGACGTCGACGACTCGTCGACCCCCGCGTCCGTCTTCGAGGCGGAGGTTTCCGCCGCCGGGCTCGACGACCTCACGGGGCCCGCGGAGCCGCCCGCGGAGGCCGCGCACGCCCGCCGGACGATGATCGGGCGCAGCGCCGAGGAGGTGGACCACGCCCCGCCGCGCGGGCGCTACGCGCCGGTCCCGGCCCCGCAGACCGTCGTACCGAACAGCACGCTGCGGTGGGCCGCTCCGGCTGCCGCGCTGGTCGTGGCCTCGGCGATCGTGGTGGGCAGGGCGCTGCGCCGACGCGGCTGAGGCCGACGGGGCACGGCGGCCACGGCGGCGGCACCCACAAGAAGGCCCCGGCGATGGCCGGCCGCGCCCACCCTCTCGGGCAGGCACCACGAACTGCCCCGTTCGAGGCCGACAACGCGGCCCGGTTTCTTCGCCCGGCGTCTCGGCCGGACCGCCACCGCACCGGTCCGATCGTCCCAGTAGGGTCGTCCCGTGAGTGACGAAGACATCACGCTGACCGCGGGCGACGCGGAGGTGACCGTGCAGCCGGGCAACGGCGGCCGGGTCGGGGGGCTGCGCGTCGGCGGCCTCGAACTGCTGCGCCAGGGGGAACGCTTCGGCTGCTTCCCGATGGTCCCCTGGTGCGGCAGGATCCGCGACGGCCGCTTCCGGGACGGCGGGGACGTCCACCAGATGCCGCTCAACGCCGCGCCGAACGCCATCCACGGCACCGTCCGCGACGGTGCCTGGAAGGTGGCGCGGCGGACGGCCGGCGAGGCCGTGCTGACGTACGAGCTGGTGGCGCCCTGGCCCTTCGCCGGTCTGGTCACCCAGGTGTTCACGCTGGCCGAGGACGCCCTGACCCTCGCGATGGCCGTCGAGACCTACGACTCGTCCTTCCCGGCGCAGATCGGCTGGCACCCCTGGTTCAACCGCAACCTGGGCGGCCCGGGCGGCGAGGAGGGCCAGGACGTGCGGATCTCCTTCCAGCCCGGGTGGCAGGAGGAGCGCGGCGACGACCATCTGCCGACCGGCAACCGCATCGCGCCGAAGGCCGGCCCCTGGGACGACTGCTTCGGCATGCCCGGCGGTGTCGACGTCGGCCTCACCTGGCCCGGCCGGCTGGCGCTGACGGTGACCAGCTCCGAGGAGTGGGTCGTCATCTACGACGAGCAGGAGGCGGCCGTGTGCGTGGAGCCGCAGACCGGCCCGCCCAACGGACTGAACACGCTTCCGCGCCTGGTCACGCCCCTGGAACCGCTGGAGGCCGACACCACCTGGCGCTGGACCCGGCTCTGAGCTTCGGCTCGGATTCCCCCTCCGGGCTTCGCCTCTAAGCTGAGGGGCATGACGGACGTACGTGGCGCGCTGCTGCAACAGATCAAGGACAAGGCCGTGGTGCACGGCAAGGTGACCCTGTCGTCGGGTCTGGAGGCCGACTACTACGTCGACCTCCGCCGCATCACCCTCGACGGGGAGGCCGCGCCGCTGGTCGGGCAGGTGCTGCTCGACCTGACCGCCGAGCTCGACTTCGACGCGGTGGGCGGTCTGACCATGGGCGCCGACCCGGTGGCCGGCGCCATGCTGCACGCGGCCGCCGCTCGCGGCCGGCGGCTGGACGCCTTCGTCGTACGCAAGGCGGCGAAGGCGCACGGGCTCCAGCGGCGGGTCGAGGGCCCGGAGATCAAGGGCCGGCGCGTCCTGGTCGTCGAGGACACCTCCACCACCGGCGGTTCGCCGCTCGCCGCCGTGGAGGCCGTGCGCGAGGCGGGCGCCGAGGTCGTCGCGGTGGCGACGATCGTGGACCGGGCGACCGGCGCCGACGAGAAGATCCGCGAGGGCGCGGGCGTGCCGTACCTGTTCGCCTTCTCGAAGGATGAACTGGGTCTGGACTGACGGGCCGCTTTGACCTGCACTTGACCGGCGTGTGGACCAGGCGTGGACCATTCGCGCATGTCTGGAAAGATGGGGACGACGATGACGTCGCACCCCAGGTCTAGGTCAGGGCCGTAGTACGCAGATCGACAGATCGCCAACCCGCAGATACCAAGGAGCGGACAGATGCCCATCGCAACCCCCGAGGTCTACAACGAGATGCTCGACCGGGCGAAGGCAGGCAAGTTCGCCTACCCGGCCATCAACGTCACCTCGACCCAGACCCTGCACGCGGCTCTGCGCGGCTTCGCCGAGGCGGAGAGCGACGGCATCATCCAGATCTCCACGGGTGGCGCCGAGTTCCTGGGCGGCCAGTACAGCAAGGACATGGTGACGGGCTCCGTGGCCCTCGCCGAGTTCGCGCACATCGTCGCCGAGAAGTACCCGGTCACCGTCGCCCTGCACACCGACCACTGCCCGAAGGACAAGCTCGACGGGTACGTACGTCCGCTGCTCGCGGTCTCCGAGGAGCGGGTGAAGGCCGGCCGCAACCCGCTCTTCCAGTCGCACATGTGGGACGGCTCGGCCGAGACCCTCGCCGACAACCTCGCCATCGCGCAGGAGCTGCTGGAGCGCGCCCGCGCCGCGAAGATCATCCTCGAGGTGGAGATCACCCCGACCGGCGGCGAGGAGGACGGCGTCTCGCACGAGATCAACGACTCCCTGTACACGACGGTCGACGACGCGGTGCGCACCGTCGAGGCGCTCGGCCTGGGCGAGAAGGGCCGCTACCTGCTGGCCGCGTCCTTCGGCAACGTCCACGGTGTCTACAAGCCGGGCAACGTCGTGCTCCGCCCCGACCTGCTCAAGGAGCTGAACGAGGGCATCGCCGCGAAGTACGGCAAGCCGGCCGGCTCGCAGCCGTTCGACTTCGTCTTCCACGGCGGTTCCGGCTCCACGGCGGAGGAGATCGCGACGGCGCTGGACAACGGCGTCGTCAAGATGAACCTCGACACGGACACGCAGTACGCCTTCACGCGTCCCGTGGCCGACCACATGTTCCGCAACTACGACGGCGTCCTGAAGGTCGACGGCGAGGTCGGCTCCAAGAAGACCTACGACCCGCGGACCTGGGGCAAGCTGGCCGAGGCGGGCATGGCCGCGCGTGTCACCGAGGCCACGCAGCACCTGCGTTCGGCGGGCCAGAAGATCAAGTAACCCCGGAGCGGTACCGGGTGACCCTCAGAGGTACCCGGGAGTACTACGGGTACGGGTGAGCCCGGCGTCTGTCTACGGCGCCGGGCTCGCTGTATACCTGGGACATGCCCGATGTCCGGTTGGCCTCGCCCCGGGGCAAGTGGATCCTGCTCACCACCGTGCTCGGCTCCAGCATGGCCCTGCTGGACTCGACCGTCGTCAACGTCGCCCTCCCGCGCATCGGCCGCGACCTGGACGCCGACCTGGCGGCCCTCCAGTGGACCGTGAACGCGTATCTGCTGACGCTCGCCGGGCTCATCCTGCTCGGCGGCTCCCTGGGGGACCACTACGGACGCCGGAAGGTGTTCGTGGTCGGGGTGGTGTGGTTCGCCGCCGCCTCGCTGCTGTGCGGGATCGCCCCGAACGCGGGCGTGCTGATCGCCGCGCGGGCGTTGCAGGGGGTCGGCGGCGCGCTCCTCACGCCGGGTTCCCTCGCGCTCATCCAGGCCTCCTTCCACCCCGACGACCGGGGGCGGGCGGTGGGCCTGTGGTCCGGGTTCGGCGGCATGGGGGCGGCCGTGGGGCCGTTCCTGGGCGGCTGGCTGGTGGACGGCCCGGGCTGGCGGTGGGTGTTCCTGCTGAACGTGCCGCTGGCGGCGGTGTGCGTGCCGGTGGCGCTGCGGCACGTGCCGGAGTCGGACGGGCGGCCCCTCCGCTCGGGCGCGACGGAGAGCGCGACCGGGAGCGCGACCGGTAGTGCCGCCGAGAGTGCCGCCGAGGGCGCCGCCGAGGGCGGGAAAGGCCATCCGCATGTGCGCACGCACAACCACTTCGACGTGCTCGGCGCCTTCCTGGGCGCGCTGGCGCTCGCCCTCGTCACGTACGCGCTGATCCAGGCCCCGAGCGGGCCCGTAGGGGTCGTCACGGGGGTGGCGGTCGCGGGGGTGGCGGCCGGCGTCGCCTTCGTGGCGGTGGAGCGCCGCAGCCCGGACCCGATGCTGCCGCTGGGCATCTTCGCGTCCCGCCAGTTCACGGCCGTCAACCTCGTCACCCTGTGCGTGTACGCGGCCTTCGGCGGCTTCTTCTTCCTGTCCGCGGTCCAGCTCCAGGTAGTGGTCGGCTGGTCCGCCCTCGGCGCGGGTACCGCGCTGCTGCCGACGACCGTGCTGATGCTGCTGCTGTCCGCCCGCTCCGGCGAACTGGCCGAGCACATCGGGCCGCGGATCCCGCTCACCGTCGGTCCGCTGCTGTGCGCCGCCGGGATGCTCCTGATGCTGCGCGTCGGGCCCGGCGCGTCCTACGCCGCCGACGTCCTGCCCGCCGTCCTGGTCCTGGGCTGCGGCATGGTCGCGCTGGTCGCCCCGCTCACCGCGACCGTCCTGGCCTCCGTGGACGTGTCCCGGGCCGGTGTGGCCAGCGGCGTCAACAACGCGGCGGCCCGCGCGGCCGGTCTCGTGGCCGTTGCGGCGCTGCCGCTGCTGACCGGCATGAGCGCGGAGGCGTACCGCTCGGCAACCGCGTTCGACGACGCTTTCGGGCGGGCGATGGTGCTGTGCGCCGGAGTGCTCGTACTGGGCGCGGTGGTCGCCTTCGCGACGGTACGCCGCCCGGCCCCGGGCTGCCGCAGGCCCGAGTGCAGGACGCACGGCAGCGTCCTGGCGCCACCGCTGGAGGGAGCACGCGCGAAGGGACGCCTGGACGCCTGACCTCGGACAGGCCTGGGTGCGGGTTGCGCGACGTCGAGCAGGCTGCGATGGCGGGTTGCGCGACGTCGGGCGGGCTGTGGTGACGGTTGCGCGACGTCGGGCGGGCTCCGGTGGTGGGTTGCGCGCCTCGGGCGGGCTGCGGTTGCGGGTTGCGCGACGTCGGGCATGCGCCGGTTGCGGGTTCCGCGTTCTCGGGCATGCGCCGGTTGCGGGTTGCGCGACGTCGGGCGGGCTGTGGTGACGGTTGCGCGACGTCGGGCGGGCTCCGGTGGTGGGTTGCGCGACGTCGGGCATGCGCCGGTTGCGGGTTGCGCGCCTCGGGCGGGCTCCCGTGCGGGTTGCGCGACGTCGGGCAGGCCCTGGGGACAGGTTGCGCGACCCCGATCGAATCCTGCGGAGAAGTCCTGGGAACAGGTCCTGGGGCACGGCCGCCCGGGTTTCCCGGGCGAGCGGGGCCGAGGGCCCGCGGATGGCGCAGACTGGACGCATGTCCATTCACGAAAACCTCCTCGGGGGACCGCCCCCGACCCACCTCCCCGACGACCCCGAGCCGCGCGAGCTCCTCGCGAACGGCACGGCGCCCGCCGATGTCGCCGCGAAGTACCCGACGTCCTCGCTGGCCTGGGCCCAGCTCGCCGACGACGCGTTCGAGCGGGGCAGCGTGGTGGAGTCGTACGCGTACGCCCGTACGGGGTACCACCGCGGCCTGGACAGCCTGCGCCGCAACGGCTGGAAGGGCCACGGCCCGGTGCCGTGGGAGCACGAACCGAACCGTGGCTTCCTGCGCGCCCTGCACGGCCTCGCCCGCGCCGCGCAGGCGATCGGGGAGCAGGAGGAGTGGGAGCGCTGCTCGCAGTTCCTGAAGGACTCCTCGCCCACGGCGGCCCAGACCCTGGGATAGCCGTTCACCTGCGTGTTCTTCCGAGGCCCGTCTGGTGTGACCCAGGCGGGCCTTGCGTTTACCGGTCGGCATTGCGCACTATGTGCCGGTGGGGACCGGGGCCCCCGTGTCGGTAACGGCAGGGGCGGACCGCTACCCGGAGTACAACAGGAGACAGCGATGTCCCAGCAGGCTCAGCCTCAAGAGGCTTCGGAGCCCGAGACCCCGCATCTCGACTTCGCAGGTACGACTCCGTACGAGGACTACGTCAAGGCGGACGTGCTCACCCACCTCCAGCACACCCTCTCCGACGATCCCGGAGAGATGGTCTTCCTGGTCACGACCCAGGTGATGGAGCTGTGGTTCACGGTCATCGTGCACGAGTGGGAGACCGCCGCGCAGGCGCTCCGCCAGGACCGGGTGCCGGTGGCGATCGACGCGCTGAAGCGTTCCGTCCGAGAACTGGACGCCCTGAACGCGTCCTGGCGGCCGCTCGGGCAGCTGACCCCGGCCCAGTTCAACTCGTACCGCTCCGCGCTCGGCGAGGGCTCCGGCTTCCAGTCGGCGATGTACCGTCGCATGGAGTTCCTGCTCGGTGAGAAGTCCGCGTCCATGCTGGTCCCGCACCGCGGCGCGCCCCGCGTCCACGCGGAACTGGAGAAGGCGCTGCACGAGCCGAGCCTGTACGACGAGGTGCTGCGGCTGCTGGCCCGGCGCGGTCACGCGATCCCGCCGTCCGTCCTGGAGCGTGACATCTCGCGGCGCCACGAGCCCTCGGCGGAGGTCGAGGCGGTCTGGACGGCCGTGTACTCGGGTGACGAGGGTGACGAGATAGCGCGCCTCGGCGAGGCCCTGACGGACGTCGCCGAGCTGGTGTGGCGCTGGCGCAACGACCACCTCGTCGCCACCCGCCGCGCGATGGGCGCCAAGGCGGGCACGGGCGGCTCGGCCGGGGTTGCCTGGCTGGAGAAGCGCGCGCAGAAGAACGTGTTTCCCGAGCTGTGGACGGCCAGGTCCCATGTCTGAGCGACTCGACTTCGGGCAACTCGGCGTCAAGGCAAAGGAGTTGGACGGCGGCGACGAGCTGGCGGGCAAGCGCGCCCAGTTCCTCCTCGACGACGGCGTCTACCTCGACGGCAACTCGCTGGGCGCGCTGCCGCGATCCGTCCCCGGGCAAGTCGAGGACGTCGTACGGCGTCAGTGGGGCGCGCTGAAGATCCGTTCCTGGGACGAGAGCGGCTGGTGGACGGCGCCCGAGCGGATCGGCGATCGGATCGCCCCGCTGGTGGGTGCGGCGGCCGGGCAGATCGTGGTCGGCGACTCGACGAGTGTCAACGTTTTCAAGGCACTGGTGGGCGCGGTACGCCTGGTGGACGGCGCGCGGGACGAGATCCTCGTCGACGCGACGACCTTCCCCACGGACGGTTACATCGCCGAGTCCGCGGCCCGCCTCACCGGCCACACCCTGCGCCCGGTGACACCGGGCGAGGTGCCGGACGCGCTGTCGGAGCGCACGGCCGCCGTACTGCTCAACCACGTCGACTACCGCACCGGGCGGCTGCACGACCTGCCGTCGCTCACCGCCGCCGTGCACGAGGCGGGTGCGATCGCCGTCTGGGACCTGTGCCACAGCGCGGGCGCCCTGCCCGTCGGTCTCGACGAACACGGCGTGGACCTCGCGGTCGGCTGCACCTACAAGTACCTGAACGGCGGCCCGGGTTCACCGGCGTATCTGTACGTCCGCAGCGGCCTCCAGGACCGTTTCGACTCGCCGCTGCCCGGCTGGAACTCGCACGCCGAGCCCTTCGGCATGCGCGGGACGTACGAGCCGGCGACCGGTGCGCGGCGGGGGCGGGTCGGCACCCCGGACATCCTGTCCATGCTCGCCCTGGAGGCGGCACTCGAGGTCTGGGACGGCGTCCCGGTCGAGGCGGTGCGGGCGAAGTCGTTGGCCCTGACGGACTTCTTCCTGGAATGCGTCGCCGCGTACGTCCCCGAGGGGCGGGTCGAGTCGCTGACTCCGGTGCGCCACGAGGAGCGCGGCAGCCAGGTGGCGCTGCGCTGCGAGGATGCCGGCGAGGTCATGGAACGGCTGATCGGGCGCGGGATCGTCGGCGACTTCCGCCGCCCGGACGTCCTCCGCTTCGGCTTCACCCCGCTGTACGTGGGGTTCGCGGACGTCGAGCGGGCGGCGCGGGTGCTGGCGGAGGAACTGCGCTGAGGTTCTGCGCGGTTCTGCGCCGCGTCTGTGGTGCGTCCGCGTGGTGCGTCCGCGCGAAGGAACCGCGCTGACCTGGTGGACTGACCCGGTCGGCTGAACCGGCCGGGTCTCCCGGGCGTACCTAGGGGTACGCCCAGGGGGTTTCCCGGCGGGCGGGCCTGCCGGGGCGACGGAAGAGCAGAACCGTTTACCTCTCACCGAGCGTGACATCCGCGTGTCCGCGCACGTCACGGGCCTGATAGCGTCCCGGCCAACGGCCGAATTCTCTCCTGGTCCGCCAAATCCGTTTCGCCGCTGAGAGGTTGGAGCATGCCGGACGACGTTGTCGAAGCCCGGGCCGCCGCCGAGGAGGCGTCGGCCTTCGCGCATCCGCCCGTCGAGCCCGACGTCACCACCGCGTACGGCGATCACCCCGACCAGGTGATCGACTTCTACGTCCCGCGCACGCAGGTGGGCCCGGGCGGTCCCGTCCCGCTCGTCGTCGTGCTGCACGGCGGCGCCTGGCGGGCGCCGTACGACCGGCGGCACATCACGCCGTTCGCGGACTACCTGGCCCAGCGCGGGTTCGCCGTGGCCAATGTGGAGTACCGGCGGGGCGCCGGGAGCCCGGCCCCGGAGGGGACATCCCCGATCGCGGGACGCTGGCCGGAGACCTTCGACGACATCGCCGCGGCCCTCGACGCGCTCCCCGCCCTGGTCCGGGAGGCCGTGCCGCAGGCCGACGCGCGCCGCACGGTGCTCACCGGCCACTCGGCGGGCGGCCACCTCGCCCTGTGGGCGGCGGCCCGGCATGTCCTGCCCGCCGACGCGCCCTGGCGCACCGGGGGCTCGGCCTCGCTCCGAGGCGTCGTCGCACTGGCCCCGATCGCCGACTTCGAGGTCGCCGGGAAGCTCGATGTGTGTGGTGGCGCGGCCGATCAACTCCTCGGTGGCAAGGAGAAGTTCGAGGAACGGCGGCCCTACGCCGACCCTGCGCTGCTGTTGCCGACCGGCGTCGCGACGACCCTGGTCCAGGGCCGCACCGACCTGGTCGTCCCGCAGGCGGTCGCCGAGGCGTACGCGGACGCGGCGGCCAAGGCGGGGGAGGTGGTGGGCCTGACCCTGTTGGAGGACGTCGGCCACTTCCCGCTGATCGACCCGGCGGCGGACGCGTGTGCGGTGGTGGCGGAGGAGATCGCACAGCTCGCGTGGTAGCCGTGGCCCCGGTTCGGCGGGGTGAAGTCCCTTGAGTCGTACCCGTAGTACCTGAGAGCTACGTCGGAGAAGAGCTCCCCAGTGGGACGCGAACGACGAGCGCGGATCCGTAACTTCCAAGCCAGACAGGCCCGATGGCCGGGCGTACTGGCGGGGGAGGGGTCGGGATGGCGGAGGTTCGTTCTCGAGGGCGATGGCGTCGTTCGGGGGAGACAGGACGGGATCGGCGACGTGGAGGGGCAGTGCCCCGGGACCGGAGCCGTGACGGTGGAGCGCCCCGGGGGCGGAGTCGTGACGGTGGAGCGCTCCAGGGGCGGCGCTGGGTCCGCGTTCTGCTGGCCGTCCTCGTCACCGCCGCCGTGGTCGTCCCCCTCACGGCAGCGGCGGCCCGGCCGCGGATCCCGGCCCCGGCTCCCGCCGCTCTCGGCCCGGTGGCGGCGGCGACGCTGGAGGAGGCGTACACCGCCAACCGGGCCAACGCCGCGCTGTCGTCCCGGATGGCCGCCGCCCACGGGGACCGCCACCGTGCCGCCGCGGACCGGGCGCTGGCCGCCCCGTCCCGCAGGCTGCTGTCCTTCGACGGCCGGGGTTCCGGCCGGGCGGTCGAGGTGTTCGGAGACCTCGCCCACGCCGACCGTGTCGCCGTCCTCGTACCGGGCTCCGACACCTCGCTGGACACCTACGAACGCTTCCGCGCGGGAGCGGCCGCACTGCACCACCGGCTCGTCCGGCAGGCCGGGTCCCCGCGTACGGCGGTGGTGGCCTGGCTCGGCTACACCACCCCCGGCACGATCAGCACCACCGCGATCACCCCGGACCGCGCCGACCAGGCGGCCCCGGACCTGCGGGAGTTCCTGCGCGAGCTGCGCGCCGTCACCGGTTCGGGCACCGGGGTCACCCTTCTGTGCCACTCCTACGGCTCGGTCGTGTGCGGCCGTGCCGCCCCGCACCTGGACGTGACGGATCTCGTCCTCCTCGGCAGCCCGGGCACGGGCGTGGAGGCGGCGGCGGACCTGCGCACCCGCGCGCGGATCTGGGCGGCCCGGGGCGCCGACGACTGGGTGGCGGACGTTCCGCACGTCAGCGCCGACCTGTTCGGCACGACGGTCGGCTTCGGCACCGATCCCCTGTCACCGGCGTTCGGCGCCCACGTCTTCGCGGCGGGATCCGGCGGCCACAGCGACTACTTCAGGCCGGACTCGGCCTCTCTGGTCAACATCGCCCGGATCGTCCTCGGCGAGACCTCGGAGGTCACCGGTGCGTGAGACCCGGGAGCGTGAGACGCAGGGGCGTGCGATACGGGCACCCGGGTCACCGGTGCATGAGTCACCGATGCATGGGTCACCGGTGCATGGGTCAACGGCGCGTAGGTCATGGGAGCGTGGGTCGCGGGGGCGGGTGTTGCTCGGGGTCCGGCAGGCCGTCGGCCGGATCGACGCCGCCACGCCCCCACAGCGCGACCGGGCCGTGGACGCCCTGCGCGCC
This sequence comes from Streptomyces sp. NPDC088157, assembly GCF_044741545.1. Taxonomy (NCBI): domain Bacteria; kingdom Bacillati; phylum Actinomycetota; class Actinomycetes; order Kitasatosporales; family Streptomycetaceae; genus Streptomyces; species Streptomyces sp. NPDC088157. Next base: position 291,124 of record NZ_JBIUSU010000005.1, on the reverse strand, counting down.
CTGGCGATCCTCGGTGTCGTCCTCGGCCACTGGCTGGTGACGGCACTCGTCGCCGACGGCGGAGTCCTGCGGGCCGCGAGCCCGCTGGGGCCCATGCCCTGGCTCGCCCCGGTGTCGTGGATGTTCCAGACCCTCGCGGTGTTCTTCATGGTGGGCGGTCATGTGGCGACCCGAAGCCTCGCCTCGGCCCGCGCGCGGGGCGGGACCTACGGCGCGTGGCTGCGAACCCGGCTGGCTCGGCTGTTCGTCCCGGTGGCAGCCGTGCTGGCGGTGTGGACGGTGGCCGCGGCCGGCCTCCTGCTCGGCGGCGCGTCCTTCGTCACCGTGCACACCGTGGTCAAGCTGGCGTTGTCCCCCCTCTGGTTCCTGCTGGTCTTCGCCGTGCTGACGGCGGCGACCCCGCTGCTGGTCAGGCTCAACCCGCTGTGGCCGCTGGCCGTCGTCCTCCATGTGGACCTGGTGCGCTTCGGCCTGGGCGGCCCGTCCTGGCTGGGCTGGGTGAACGTGGCGGCGGGCTGGCTGGTGCCGTACACCGTGGGCGCGGCCTGGACCCGGGGCGAACTGGAGCGACCCCGCGCGGGGCGGCTCCTGCTGATCGGCGGGGTGGTGGTCACGGCGCTGCTCGTCGGCTTGGCCGGCTATCCGGCGTCGATGGTGGGCGTGCCGGGCGCGGCGGTGTCCAACCTCAACCCGCCGACGCTGGCCGCCGTCGCCTTCGGACTCGCCCAGTGCGGAGCGGCGCTGTTGCTGCGTGACCGGCTGCGCCGTGCCATGCGCGGGCCCCGGGTCTGGGCGGCGGTGGCGCTGGTCAACCTCTCGGCGATGACGGTGTTCCTCTGGCATCAGACGGCCATGATGGCGACCACCGCGACCGGCCTGTTCGCGGGCCGTCTCCCCGGCCTGCACACGGTCCCCGACGGGCTGGACTGGGTGGCGGCCCGACTGCTGTGGCTGCCCGTCTTCGCCCTCGTACTGGGGGTGTGCTGGGCGGCGTTCCACGGCTTCGAGAGCGGCGGAGGGCGGCGCGTGCGCAGAGAGCCGGGCGGGTCACGCGTGGTGCGCGTCGGACACCGTGGGAAAACACCGGGGCCGCGGGAGACGCGGCGTGTCTAGGGTGGTGCGGATGAACGGCGTGGGGGAGTGGCTGACCAGGGGCCTGCGGGCGCTGCGGGACGACCTGTGGACGATCCGGTTGGCACCGTTGCCGCCGTTCGTGCTGCTGCGCCGCCTGCCGCACTGGCACGCGATGCTGGTCGGCATCGCCGTCGTGCTGGCCGACGTGGCTCAGATCACCGACGAATACCGTCAGGGTGCCGGCTACGCCCTGTCCTGCTCCGTCGCACAGGGCGCGGCGCTGGTGCTGGCCCTGTGGCGGCCGGTTCCGGCGTGGTGGCTCTCGACGACGGTCACGGTGGTCGTGGCCCTGGGCGCCCGTTCCCAACTGATGTCGGGCCAGGCCGAGCCCGCCGCCTCCTGGCCCTGGGGCGTACCCGGTCTGATCGCCCACGCCATGGTGCTGCTCCTGTTGTCGCTGCGCCTGCCCACCCGCGCCTCCGTGGCGGCGCTGGGCATTACCGCGCTGGTCACCTACGTCCTGGAAGGGCTTGTCGGCGCTGCCAACTACGCGCCGAGCGGTCCTGCGGCGCTGATCGTGTTCGCGGTCGTGGTGCTCCTCGGCAGCGCCCTGCGCGGCCGCCGCGAGGCCCGCACCCGGCTCGTCGAGCAGGAGACCATCACCGCCGAGGAACGTGCCCGCCGCACCGTGCTCGAGGAGCGCAGCCGGATCGCGCGCGAGCTGCACGACGTGGTCGCCCACCACATGTCCGTGATCTCCATCCAGGCCCAGGTCGCCCCTCACCTGGTGGAGAACCCCTCCGAGGAGCTGAAGGAGAACCTCGCCGGTATCCGGCAGAACGCCGTGGAGGCGCTCACCGAACTGCGCCGGGTGCTCGGGGTGCTGCGCTCGGAGAACCCCGAGGACCCCTACGGCCTCGGGGCGGCCGGCACCGGAGCCGCCCCGGACACCCCGCAGCCCACGCTGGACCGGCTCGACGCCCTCATGGAGAACACCCGCGCCGCGGGGCTGGACGTGGTCGCCAGGATCGAGGGCGAGGCTCCCGTGTATCCGCCGGGAGTGCAGCTGTCGGCGTACCGGATAGTGCAGGAGGCGCTCAGCAACGCCCTGAGGCACGCGCCGGGTTCACGGGTGCGGGTGGAGGTCACCCACCATGAGCGGGGTCTGCACCTGGAGGTCAACAACTCCCGCCCGCGCGAACCCGCACCGCCCTCCCCCGGAGCGGGGCACGGGCTGCTCGGGATGCGTGAGCGAGCGGTGATGCTGGGCGGCCACGTCAGCGCGTACCCGACCCTGCACGGCGGTTTCGCGGTCTCGGCGTTCCTCCCGAGGGACGGCGCGGCGACACCCCGCGGCGGCTCGGGCCCCTACGACGACCCGGCCGACCTCGACGACTCCGCCGGTCCCGGCATCCCGGACGGCCTCGAACTCGTCTTCCCGGACGACCGGGACGACCGGGACGACCCGGAGTACCCGGGCGTTCGGCCCCCGACAGAAAAAGGAAACCGATGACGACCGCCGGTACCATCCGCGTACTGATCGCCGACGACCAGGAGATGGTCCGGCAGGGCTTCACCGTGCTGCTCAACGCCCATCCGGGTATCGAGGTGATCGGACAGGCGGTGCACGGTCTGGACGCCGTCGCGAAGGTCGCCGAACTCGATCCGGACGTCGTTCTGATGGACATCCGCATGCCCGAGCTCGGTGGCATCGACGCCACGAGCCGCATCACCCTCACGCACCCCCACATCAAGGTGCTGGTGCTCACCACCTTCGATCTCGACGAGTACGTGTACGACGCGCTGCGGGCCGGGGCGTCCGGGTTCCTGCTGAAGGACGCGTCCGCGGACCAGCTCGCCGAGGCGGTCCGGGTGGTGGCGGCCGGCGACGCCCTGCTCGCGCCCGTCATCACCCGGAAGCTGATCGCCGAGTTCTCCCGCCTCGACGGCAGGCCCAGAGCTCCGTTGAAGGAGCGAGTCGGCGACCTCACCGAACGCGAGACGGAGGTGCTCACGCTGATCGCGCAGGGCCTGTCCAACGCGGAGATCGCCGACCACCTGTTCGTCGCCGAGCAGACCGTGAAGACGCACGTGGGCCGCATCCTGACGAAACTGGGGCTGCGGGACCGCACCCAGGCGGCCGTGCTCGCGTACGAATCGGGGCTGGTGAGACCGGCGGGGTACTGAGCGGTGGTTCCCCGACGGCTCCTCCTCCGACCCGTAGTACTTGAGAGGGATCCGACGGAACCCTTCTCACTGGTGACGACCGAGGCCCCTTCCTCCGCATACCGTTTTGAACGTGACCGATACGACGCAGACGCACACCGCGCACCCGGACGACCCGGACGAGTCCTACCGGCCGCGCAGTCCGGAGGTCCGGGCGGCCGCGGAAGCCCTGCGCGGCCTGCGGGAGGACCTCTTCCACGACGCCTTCGCCTACCGCCCGCTTCCCCGCAAGGAACCCGGCCGCCTCACGCGCGGCCTGAAGGGCCGCAAGCGGGAGTACGCCGCCTGGTCCCGGCACGCGATGGTCGGGGCGGCCGGCGCCCTGGCCATGTTCATCGCCTGGGGCGACGACTCGGGCGGCGGCGTGGGTCTCCTGACCGGTTTCCTCGCTCTGGCCCCGGTGCTGCTGACGCTGGTGCGGCCGGTCGGCGCTTTCTGGCTGTCGATAGCGGCGACGACCATCGTGGCCGTCATCGGCACGACGTACGGCGAGTGGCCCTGGCTGCCGGGCAGCTTCGCCGCCCACCTGATCGTCCTGACGGTCGTGGCGATACGCACCCGCCCGCGCACGACGGCCTGGATGTGGATGCTGACGGCGGCCTACGGCTTCGTCGCCGAGACCTTCTTCAGCTGGGGCCACGACCTCACGAACGTCGCCCCCATGCTGGTCTTCTCCGCGATCATCCTCCTCGCCGTCACCGTCTGGCACATCCGCCGGCAGGCCGAGGAGGAGGTGACGGCCCAGCAGTCGGTGACCGCGCACGAGCGCTCCCGCCGCACACTGCTGGAGGAGCGCACCACGATCGCCCGAGAACTGCACGACGTCGTCGCCCACCACATGTCGGTGGTCGCCATCCAGGCCGAGGCCGCCCCCTACCGGGTGGAGAACCCTCCGCCGGAGCTGGAGAACGCCTTCGCCACCATCCGGGAGAACGCGGTGGCGGCTCTCACGGAGCTGCGCCGGGTCCTGGGCGTGGTCCGCGCCGAGGACTACGAGGTCCCCGACGCCCCACAGCCCACGCTCGCCGAACTCGACGGGCTCCTCACCAACGTGCGGGAGACGGGCCTGGACGTGGAGAAGACGGTGACCGGCGCGGTGCGCGAGCTGCCGCAGGGCGTGGAGCTGTCGGCGTACCGGATAGTGCAGGAGGCACTGAGCAACACATTGCGCCACGCTCCCGGCGCGGGCGCCCGCGTGGAGATCGGTTACGTGCTGGGCGGCCTGGGGCTGCGGATAGTCAACGGCGCACCGCCGAACCCGTCCCTGATCAAGCCCTCGCCCGGCGCCGGTCACGGCATCACGGGAATGCGGGAAAGGGTGAGCATGCTGAACGGCGAGATGACGGCGGAACCGACGCCGGCGGGCGGCTACGAGGTGACGGTGTTCCTGCCGGTGCCCGCCGCGAGTGAGAGTGGAACATGACGATCCGAGTACTGATCGCCGACGACCAGATGATGGTGCGCGAGGGCTTCTCGGTCCTGCTGAACGCGATGCCGGACATCGAGGTCGTGGGCGAGGCGATCAACGGCCGAGAGGCGGTCGACCGGGTCCGCGAACTGGCCCCGGACGTGGTCCTCATGGACATCCGTATGCCCGAGCTGAACGGCATCGAGGCGACGCGGGAGATCGTGGCGGCGGACGGCGCGGCGAAGGTCCTGGTGCTGACGACCTTCGACCTGGACGAATACGTCTACCAGGCGCTGCGCGCGGGCGCCTCGGGCTTCCTGCTGAAGGACGCGTCGGCCCGCCGGCTGGCCGACGGGGTACGGGTGGTGGCGGCGGGCGAGGCCCTGCTGGCCCCGTCCGTCACCAAGCGCCTGATCACGGAGTTCTCGAAGCTGTCCGACACCCCGCGACTGTCCCTGACCGCGCAGGCGGCCTACGGGGAACTGACCGAACGGGAGACGGAGGTACTGGTCCTGATCGCCCAGGGTTTGTCGAACCTGGAGATAGCCGGCCGGCTGGTGGTGGCGGAGTCGACCATCAAGACCCACGTGAGCAGGATTCTGGTCAAGCTGGGCCTGCGGGACCGCACCCAGGCGGCGGTGTTCGCGTACGAGGCGAGGTTGGTGACCCCGGGCTAGGGCGGGCCCCGGATCCCACGGCGGCACGGTGGTCCACACCCCAGCGTGGCGCTCCCCCGACGGATCCCCCCACCGCCCCCAGCCCCATGCCGCGCCCGGGCCCCTGCGCCGAAAGGCCGTGCGCCCAGCCTCGCCTGCGCCGTGGACCCCGACGCCAAGGTCTCCCGCGCCAAGGCGTCCCGCGCCTGGTCTTCCCGCGCCTGGGCCCCACCGCCCCCAGCCCCATGCCGCGCCCGGGCCCCTGCGCCGAGAAGCCCTGCGCCCAGCCTCGCCTGCGCCGTGGACCCCGACGCCAAGGCTTCCTGCGCCAAGGCTTCCCGAGCCCAGGCCCCCCGCGCCTGGGCCTCACGCCGCCAGGCCCCCCACCGCACCAAGCCCGGCACTCCGTCCTGACCCCCCCCGTCCAGCCCTCACCCCGCCCAGCCCTCATCCCGCCCAGCACCCGTCCAGCCCTCACCCCGCCCAGCACCCGTCCCGCCCAGCACCCGTCCAGCCCTCACCCCGCCAAGACCCCCCTGGTCAGCAGCTCGTTCACCGGCTAGCGTCCGTTCATGGCAGCAGTTGACGAGCTCTCCTTCGATCCCTGGGATCCCGCGTTCGTGTCGGACCCGTACCCGGCGTACGCCGAGCTGCGGGAGCGGGGGCGGGTGATCTACTACGAGCCGACCGACCAGTGGCTGGTGCCCCGGCACGCGGATGTCTCGGCGCTGCTGCGGGAGCGGCGGCTGGGGCGGACGTACCAGCACCGGTTCACGCACGAGGACTTCGGGCGGACGGCGCCCCCGGCCGAGCAGGAGCCGTTCCACACGCTCAACGATCACGGGATGCTCGACCTGGAGCCGCCCGACCACACCCGGATCCGGCGGCTGGTGTCGAAGGCGTTCACCCCGCGCACGGTGGAGCAGCTGAAGCCGTATGTGCGGCGGCTGGCCGGCGAACTGGTGGACCGGCTGGTGGTGGCCGGCGGAGGCGATCTGCTGAGCGATGTCGCCGAGCCGCTGCCCGTCGCCGTGATCGCGGAGATGCTCGGCATTCCGGAGTCGGACCGGGCGCCCCTGCGGCCGTGGTCGGCGGACATCTGCGGGATGTACGAGCTCAGCCCGTCGCAGGAGACGGCGGCGCGGGCCGTGCGGGCCTCGGTCGAGTTCTCCGAGTATCTGCGGGAGCTCATCGCCGCTCGGCGCAAGGAGCCCGGCGACGATCTCATCTCCGGTCTCATCGCCGCCCACGACGAGGGCGACCGGCTCACCGAGCAGGAGATGATCTCGACCGCCGTGCTGCTGCTCAACGCGGGGCACGAGGCGACCGTGAACGCCACGGTCAACGGGTGGTGGGCGCTCTTCCGCAACCCGGAGCAGCTGACCGCGCTGCGTGCCGACCACTCGCTCGTGCCCTCCGCCGTCGAGGAACTGATGCGGTACGACACTCCGCTCCAGCTCTTCGAGCGGTGGGTGCTCGACGAGATCGAGATCGACGGGACCGTCGTGCCCCGGGGTGCCGAGATCGCCATGCTCTTCGGGGCGGCGAACCACGATCCGGCCGTCTTCGCCGACCCGGACCGGCTCGACCTGACCCGCACGGACAACCCGCACATCTCCTTCAGCGCGGGCATCCACTACTGCATCGGCGCCCCGCTGGCCCGTATCGAGCTGGCCGCCTCGATGACGGCACTGCTGGAGAAGGCCCCGGCCCTGACCCTGGCGGCGGAACCCCGGCGGAAGCCGAACTTCGTGATCCGGGGACTGGAGGGGCTCAGCGTGACCTGCTGAGGCGGCTGAGCCCGGCCCACAGGGCCAGGCCCCCGGCCGTCCCGCCCAGCAGGGCCATCGGTAGCTCCGCGTAGAGGACGCTCCAGTCGGGGCTCTGCTCGAAGCGCCAGAGGCGGGCGCGGACGCCGACGGCCCACACGGCCAGTCCCGCCCCCCAGCCGAGCGCCATGGCGAGGCAGCCGACGGCGGCCTGCGTACGTTGTCCCATGTATGCGAGGGACGCGCGCGGGCCGCCGTGGGGAACCCCGGCCGAGGACTCCTCGTCCGGGGAACCCCGGCCGAGGACCCTCGCGCACCACCCAGGTCGTCGTACACCCATGCCGGCGTGCATCCTGGTAGGCGTGGCATCCAGGTCGTCGTACGCCGATGTCTCCGTACGCCCAGGTCGTCGTACGCCGATGTCTCCGTACGCCCAGGTCGTAGTAACGCCTAGGTCGTCAGGTCCCGCCGTCGTAGGCCTGCCAGCCCTGCGGCCACCAGGGCCGACGCCGTGGCCAGGAGCAGCAGCACCGGGCCCCACTCCATGTGCCCGCCGGGCAGCTTCGGCAGATGGCCGAAGGGGGAGAGGTCCAGGACCGCCTGCGGAGCGTCCAGCGCCGGGCCGATCCAGCCGATGAGCAGGATCGCGCCCGCCACGCCCCACGCGGCCGGCGCCAGGCGGGGGGCCGTTCCGTACAGCAGGACCGCCAGACCGCCGACCACCCAGACCGCCGGAAGCTGCACCAGGCAGGCGCCCAGGATCGGGAGGGCCTCCTTGCCGTGACCCGCCGCGAAGCCGAGTCCGGCAAGGAGCATGATCAGGGCCGAGCCGCCGAAGGCGATCAGGAGATGACCGGCCGCCCAGCGCAGTCGGCCCACGGCGTTCGCCAGGACGGGTTCCGCTCGGCCCGAGGTCTCCTCGCCGTGCAGCCGGAGTACGGACGCGACGACGTACAGTGCCGCGATCAGGCCCAGCATGCCGATCATCGAGGCGAGGAACGCGTCCGTCAGACCCGACCGGCCGCCCATCCGCTCGAAGATCTGCCGGGCCTTGTCGTTGTCGCCGACCAGGTCGGCCACGCCGTCCGTCAGCCCGCCGTAGACGACCCCGGCGAGGAAGAACCCGACGCTCCAGCCCAGCACGCTGCCCCGCTGCAGCCGCCAGGCCAGGGCGGAAGCCGTACCTGGGCGGCCTGTCGCCGGTCCCGGCCGGGTGGGGAGGAAGCTCATGCCCACGTCCCGGCGCCCGGCCAGCCTGTACGCCAGCGCGCCCTGCGTCAGGACCGCCGCCGCGATCAGCAGGAGCACCCACCACCGCTCGTCCGCGAACGCCCGCAGGTTCTCCAGCCAGCCGAGCGGGGACAGCCAGGTCAGCGGTGACGAGCCCCCGTCCGTCGACGCGTCGCCCGCCGCCCGCAGGACGAAGGCCGCGCCCAGCACCGCCGCCGTGAGCCCACGGGTCAGCCTCGCGCTCTCCGTGAGCTGCGCGACGATCGCGGCCGTCGTGGCGAACAGCATGCCCACCCCTGCCAGACCGAGCCCGAACGCGAGCGCTCCCGGCGCTCCCCGGCCCGCCAGGCCGGCCGTCACGAGCAGGGCCAGTACGGCGTTGGCGACGCCGGCCGCCAGCAGTGCCGCCGTGAGGGAGGCACGGCGGCCGACCATGCCCGACGCGATCAGCTCCTGACGGCCGCTCTCCTCCTCGTCACGGGTGTGCCGGACGACGATCAGGAGGCTCGTCACGGCGGCGAGCGCCGCCGCGTACACGCCGACCCGCCAGGCCGTGAGCGCGCCGAGCGAGTCGTCGAAGACCGGGCCGATCAGGGCTCGCAGGGAGGAGTTGGTCTCCAGCTGCCGCAGCAGGTCGGCGCGGTCGGCAGGGGTGCCGTAGAGGCTCTTGAGCGTGTTCGGCATGGAGAGGACCATCAGGGTGTTCACCGCCACCCAGACGGGGATCAGCACCCGGTCGCGGCGCAGCGCGAAGCGCAGGAGCGGGGCGGTGCCCGCGAACGTGGTCATGGCCGCGTCTCCTGGTAGTGGCGCAGGAACAGTTCCTCCAACGTCGGTGGTGTCGACGTCAGCGACCGGACGCCCGAGTCGGTCAACGACCGCAGCACGGCGTCGAGTTTGTCGGTGTCGACCTGCAGCCTCACCCGGCGTCCCTGGACGTCGAGGTCGTGCACGCCCGGCAGGTGGGCCAACCCGTTGGGGGAGTGGGCGAGTTCGGCCGTCACGCTCGTCCTCGTCAGGTGGCGCAGGTCGGCCAGCGAGCCCGTCTCCACCGTGCGGCCCTTGCGGATGATGCTGACGCGGTCGCACAACTCCTCGACCTCGCTGAGGATGTGGGAGGACAGCAGGACCGTCCGGCCGCGGTCCCGTTCCTCCCGCACGCAGCGCCGGAAGACCTCCTCCATCAGGGGGTCCAGGCCCGAGGTCGGCTCGTCCAGGATGAGCAGGTCGACGTCCGAGGCGAACGCGGCCACCAGGGCGACCTTCTGGCGGTTGCCCTTGGAGTACGTACGGCCCTTGTTGGTGGGGTCGAGTTCGAAGCGGTCGATCAGGTCGGCCCGGCGGGCCGCGTCCAGACCGCCGCGCAGCCTGCCGTACAGGTCGATGACCTCGCCGCCGGAGAGGTCGCGCCACAGGGTCACGTCGCCCGGGACGTACGCGATGCGGCGGTGTGCCTCGACCGCGTCCCTCCACGGGTCGCGGCCGAGGATCCGCGCGGCGCCCGAGTCGGCGCGCAGCAGGCCGAGCAGGACGCGGAGGGTGGTGGACTTGCCGGCGCCGTTGGGGCCGAGGAAACCGTGCACCTCACCGGTCTCTACCTCCAGGTCGAGGCCGTCGAGGGCGTGGGCGCGGCCGAAGGACTTGTGCAGTCCGGACACCGTGATGGCCTTCGTCATGCTTCAGAACGTACGCTTCTTTCAGAAATTTGTGAAGTTAAGGAAGTCGGTGAACCAACGTTAGGATGAGGCCATGGAGGTCGAGCGGGAAGCAGCCGGTGGCGGCCGGGACGCCGAGGCCGTGTCGAGGTTCGTCGAGTCCTTCGCGGCCCAGCTCGTCGAGGCCGGGATGCAGCGGATGCCGGCCCGGGTCTTCGCCGCGCTCCTCTCCTCGGACGAGGGCGCCATGACCTCCGCCGAGCTGGGCGACCAGCTGCGGATCAGCCCCGCGGCCGTGTCCGGAGCGGTGCGCTACCTGGCCCAGCAGCACATGGTCTCGCGGGAGCGCGAGCCCGGTTCGCGGCGCGAGCGCTACCGGGTGCACAGCAACCAGTGGTACGAGGCCCTCACGAACCGCGAGGCCGTGCTCAAGCGGTGGGAGGGCGCGCTGCGCGAGGGGGTCGGCAGCCTCGGCGATCACACCCCGGCGGGACGCCGTATGGCCGAGACGCTCGCCTTCTTCGAGTTCGTCGACGGCGAGGTCTCGGCCATGATGGAGCGGTGGCGGGTCGAGCGCGAGAGGCTCTTCGGGGCCTGAACTCCCCGCGTCTCAGCGCTCCTTGGTCTCCTCCAGCACCGTGCGGCCCAGCAGCAGGTACCGGTCGGGCGAGCGCCTCTTCAGGTACTGCGCGTAGCCCACGCCGCCCGCCGCGATCAGCACGACCAGCCAGGGTGTCGCCTTCAGCACCAGCGAACCGGACTCCGGCCCTGCCGCGACCCCCATGTTGGACACCAGCAGCGCGACCACGGCGAGCATCGCGACCCCGCCGACGAGCGGGGCGGTGAACGTCCGGAACCAGTGCCGGCTCTCGGGGTGGTGGGAGCGGAAGTAGACCAGCACGGCGAACGAGCACACCGCCTGCACCACCAGGATCGCCATCGTGCCGAGGATCGCGAGCAGCACGTACGTACCGGTGTAGGGGTCCTTGCCCGCCGCCCAGAACGCGCCGATGAGGACGGCCGAGACGACGGTCTGGACGAGGCCCGCGATGTGCGGGGAACCGTGCCTGGCGTGGGTGCGGCCGACGGTGTTCTTGAGCGAGGGCAGGACGCCCTCGCGGCCCAGGGCGTACATGTAGCGGGCGGCGCAGTTGTGGAAGGCCATGCCGCAGGCCAGTGAACCGGTGATCATCAGCCACTGCATGACGTCGACGGCCCAGTGCCCGACGTACCGCTCGGTGGGACCGAAGAACAGGCCGAGCGGGTTGTCGGTGGCGACCTTCACGGCCGACGACTCTCCGGTACCCGTGATGGCCATCCAGGAGACGAACACGTAGAAGACGCCGACGCCCAGCACGGAGATCATCGTGGCCTTGGGGATGATCTTCTTGGGGTTGCGGGACTCCTCGCCGTACATCGCCGTCGACTCGAAGCCGACCCAGGACCAGAAGGCGAAGAAGAGCCCGAGGCCCGCGCTGGTCCCCTTGAAGGCGTTGACCGGGTTGACCGGGTCGATGCTGAAGCCGTCCGGGCCGCCGCCGTGGAAGGCGACCGAGATCGCCATCGCCGCGAGGATCGTGACCTCGGTGGCGAGCAGGACGACGAGCAGTTTCTCGGCGACCGAGACGCCGAACCAGGTGCCCGTCGCGTTGACGGCGAGCATCAGCACCGCGAACGCCCACCAGGGGATGTCGAGGCCCGTCTGGTCCTTGAGTGTCGTGGTGGCGAAGGTGGAGAAGATGCCGATCAGAGCCGGCTCGAACACGACGTAGGCGAAGGTCGCGAGCAGTCCCGAGGCGAGTCCGACCGTACGGCCGAGGCCGTAGGAGATGAAGCCGTAGAAGGCGCCCGTCGAGGTGATGTGCTTCGCCATCGACGTGAAGCCGACGGAAAAGATTCCCAGGACGACCATTGCGACGAGGTAGCTCGCCGGGGCTCCGGTGCCGTTGCCGGCCGACACCATGAAGGGCACGTTGCCGGTCATCGCGGTGATCGGCGCGGCCGTCGCGACGGCCATGAAGACCACCCCGAGCAGGCCGATGGCGTTGGGCTTGAGCCGGTGAACGGTGCCTTCTCCGTCTGTTTTCGCCGCTGCGTCCGCCGCTGAGGCGACGCCCTCGTCCACTGCCATCGGGGTGGCCCCTCTCCTGGTCGTCCGCTGGTGTGCTGGACCGGAACTCTGTAGCCCGAATGAGTCGGTCAAGGGTGTCGGTACGTTAAATGCTTGTCAACCAGACCTTTAGAAATCTGGCGGCAACACGCGGCTCGTACGGTCGCCGCCATGAGCGCCTACACCTCCACCCTCGGCGGCGAGCGGTACCGCTTCGACTCGCTCGCCCGGCTGCTCGCCGCAGCGAGCCCCGAACGTTCCGGCGACCGCCTGGCCGGCCTCGCGGCGCAGGACGCCCGGCAGCGGGTCGCGGCCCGCTGGGCGCTGGCGGAGGTGCCGCTGACCGACTTCCTGACCCGGCCCCTCATCCCCTACGAGGACGACGACGTCACCCGGCTCATCCTCGACACCCACGACCCGGCCGCCTTCGCGCCGGTGGCGTCGATGACGGTCGGGGAGCTGCGGGAGTGGCTGCTGTCGGAGGCGGCGGACGCGGTGACGCTGGCCGCGCTGGCCCCTGGGCTCACCCCGGAGATGGCGGCCGCCGTCTCCAAGCTCATGGGGAACGCGGATCTGGTGGCGGTGGCCCGGAAGGTACGGGTGGTGACCGCGTTCCGCTCGACGATCGGGCTGCCGGGCCGACTGGCCACCCGGCTCCAGCCCAACCATCCGACCGACGACCCGGCGGGCGTCGCGGCGGCTCTCCTCGACGGCCTGCTGCTGGGCTCCGGCGACGCGGTGATCGGCGTCAACCCGGCCACCGACAGCCCGAAGGCCGTACGGGACCTGCTGGAACTGCTGGACGGGGTGATCGGCCGGTACGCGATCCCCACCCAGTCCTGCGTGCTGTGCCATGTCACCACCAGCGTGGACCTGATGGAGCAGGGCGCCCCCGTCGACCTCGTCTTCCAGTCCGTCGCGGGGACCCAGGCCGCGAACGCCTCCTTCGGGGTCACCCTCGGCCTGCTCGGCGAGGCGCACGAGGCGGCGCTGGCGCTGGACCGGGGGACGGTCGGCCGCAACGTCATGTACTTCGAGACCGGGCAGGGCAGCGCCCTCTCCGCCGGCGCGCACCACGGGGTCGACCAGCAGACGGTCGAGGCGCGGGCGTACGCGGTCGCCCGCCGCTACGACCCGCTGCTGGTGAACACGGTCGTCGGCTTCATCGGCCCGGAGTACCTCTACGACGGCCGGCAGATCCTGCGCGCCGCCCTGGAGGACCACTTCTGCGGCAAGCTGCTCGGTCTGCCCATGGGCCTGGACATCTGCTACACCAACCACGCCGACGCCGATGACGACGACATCGCCACGATGCTGACGATGCTCGGCGTCGCCGGGGCCTCCTTCGTCATCTGCACCCCGGGCGGCGACGACATCATGCTCAACTACCAGTCGGCCTCGTACCACGACGCGTTGTACCTGCGGGAGGTGCTGGGGCTGCGCCCGGCGCCGGAGTTCGAGGCATGGCTGGATTCGATCGGGCTGCTGGACCCACGCGGCGGCATCCGGGAGCTGTCCGGAACGGCCCACCCGCTGACGGAGATCGCCACCACCGGGACCGCCACCACCGGGACCGCCATCAGCAGGACCACCGGACGCGCCACCGGACGGGAGCTCGCGGCATGACCCTCAACCAGATCACCGACGGCCAGGGCGAGCTGTGGGCGTCCCTGCGTCTGCGCACCCAGGCCCGTATCGGCCTGGGCCGGGCCGGTTCCGCCCTGCCCACCCGGCACCGCCTGGAGCTCCAGGCGGCGCACGCCGCCGCCCGGGACGCGGTGCACTCGCCGTTCGACCCGGACGCGGTGGCGACGCGGCTGACCGGCACGCCGGTGATCCGGGTCCGCAGCGCCGCCCCCGACCGTCTCACCTACCTCCAGCGCCCCGACCTGGGCCGCCGGCTGAACCCCGTCGACCGGGCCCATCTGCCCACGGGCGGGTGGGACGTCGTCTTCGTGGTCGCCGACGGGCTCTCCAGCCGGGCGGTGCACGAGCACGCGGCGGCGATGATCCGGGCGACGACCGCGCGGCTGCCGTCCGGCACCCGGGTGGCGCCCGTCGTCCTCGCCGAACAGGCCCGGGTGGCCCTCGGCGACGACGTCGCGCACGCCATGGGCGCCACGGCCGTGGTCCTCCTCGTCGGCGAACGCCCCGGCATGTCGGCGGCGGACTCCCTGGGCGCGTACCTGACCCACCGGCCCGTGCCGGGAGTCACCACGGACGCCGACCGCAACTGCCTGTCCAACATCCGCCCCCCGCTGGGCCTCGCCTACGAGACGGCGGCGACGAAGCTGGTCGCGCTGCTGGCCGGGGCGCGGGAGCTGGGGCGGTCGGGAGTGGCCCTGAAGGACGAATCGGGCGACGGGTCTGTAGTCGAGCAGCCACTCTGAGTGGCGGCTGGTCTCGTGGCGGAGGGAGGGCGCATCATGCTGCACCATGCCGTTCGGCGAGAGGCTCGCGATTCCCGCCCCGTTCGACCGCATTCTCGACACCACCTCCTTCGGGGCCCCGAAGGAGGACGGGCAGGCCTGACTCACCGCCCCGGCAGCATCAGTCCCAGCGCCCCCTCCCGCACCGTCCACGTGCGTCGCCGTACCGGCCCCGCGACCATCGCGTCCGCCCGGTAGCGGAAGTCCGCGCCCGAGACGGTCACCGTCCGCCCCTGTGCCTCCAGGGGCACCGCCACCGCGCCCAGGGACAGCGGCCGGACCTCCACGACCGCCGTGCCGGAGGGACCCGGGGTCACCGACACCGCCTCCACCGGCTGGTCGAGGTCGACCAGCATCACGCCGTCCACCTCGATCCGCAGCCGGGCAGGGCCGGGCGGGACGAGGTCGGGGGAGAGCCGGGACGGCCGCGACGGCACCAGCGTCCGGAAGAGGGACTGGTACGTCCGCAGCCAGGGGTGGCCACCGCCCTGTGAGAGCCCGGCCTCCGCCACGCTCGGCTCCGACTGCGAAGCGAGCGGCACCGGCGGGATCCGCAGCGCGCCCAGCACCACCCCGTCGCTGTCGTCCACCAGCACGTCCAGACGCCGCTCCACGCCGTCCAGGACGGCCCGGGCCGCCGCCACGGCCCCCGTGGGCACCCCCAAGGCGTGCGAGACGCCCAGGGCCGCACCCACCGGCACCACCGACAGCACGGTTTCGGCCAGGGCCCGCTGCCGGTGCAGCAGACCCACCGCCCGCATCAGCGCGCGGTCGTCGCCGATGATCACCGGCCGCCGCGAGCCCCGCCTGGCGAGGGCCCGGGCGAACTCCTCCGGGTCCTCGGGGAGACACACCTTCGTACTCGCCGCACCCGCGCTGAGCACGTCTTTCGCGATTCGTACGGACTCCCCGTCCGTGCGCAGGGCGACCGGATCGATGATCACCAGCAGCTGATCGGACGTCGCGAAAGTCGCCACCTCGGTCCTGCCTCGCTTCCTCGGGTAGCATCTTTGTGCAAGAGCCCCTTGCGCTATTGCGCCAGGGGCTTGGTCTATTCCGGGGCATCCGGGTCCGGCAAGCGGCGACCGACGGTGGTCGTCGTGCACGCGGTGCACGCGGTGGAAAGAGCCACCGCGTACGCCCCTGGCCTTGGACATGCCCCACCCGGAAGGGGTGTACGCGCGTGCCCGCACTTGTGCTGCTCGGTGCTCAGTGGGGTGACGAAGGCAAGGGAAAGGCCACCGACCTTCTCGGTGGCTCGGTGGATTACGTAGTGCGCTACCAGGGCGGCAACAACGCCGGCCACACGGTCGTCGTGGGCGACCAGAAGTACGCACTCCACCTGCTCCCTTCGGGAATTCTGTCACCCGGCTGTACGCCGGTCATCGGTAACGGTGTCGTTGTCGACCCGTCGGTCCTGCTCTCCGAGCTGAGCGGTCTGAACGAGCGCGGCGTCGACACGTCGAAGCTGCTGATCAGCGGCAACGCGCACATCATCACCCCCTACAACGTCACTGTCGACAAGGTGACGGAACGCTTCCTCGGAAAGCGCAAGATCGGCACGACCGGCCGGGGCATCGGCCCGACATACGCCGACAAGATCAACCGGGTCGGCATCCGGGTCCAGGACCTGTACGACGAGTCGATCCTCACCCAGAAGGTCGAGGCGGCGCTCGACGGCAAGAACCAGCTGCTGACCAAGCTGTACAACCGCCGCGCGATCGCCGTCGACCAGGTCGTCGAGGAACTGCTGGGCTACGCGGAGAAGCTCGCTCCGTACGTCACCGACACGGTCCTGCTCCTCAACCAGGCCCTCGAGGCGAACAAGGTCGTCCTCTTCGAGGGCGGTCAGGGCACGCTCCTCGACATCGACCACGGCACGTACCCCTTCGTCACCTCGTCGAACCCGACCGCGGGCGGCGCCTGCACGGGTGCGGGCGTGGGCCCGACGAAGATCAGCCGGGTCATCGGCATCCTGAAGGCCTACACGACCCGCGTCGGCTCGGGCCCCTTCCCGACCGAACTCTTCGACGAGGACGGCGAGGCGCTGCGCCGCATCGGCGGCGAGCGGGGCGTGACGACGGGCCGTGACCGCCGCTGCGGCTGGTTCGACGCGGTCATCGCCCGCTACGCGACCCGCGTGAACGGCCTGACGGACTTCTTCCTGACCAAGCTCGACGTCCTGACCGGCTGGGAGCAGATCCCGGTCTGCGTGGCGTACGAGATCGACGGCAAGCGCGTCGAGGAACTCCCGTACTCGCAGAGCGACTTCCACCACGCGAAGCCGATCTACGAGACGCTCCCCGGCTGGTCCGAGGACATCACCAAGGCGAAGTCCTTCTCCGACCTGCCGAAGAACGCCCAGGCGTACGTCAAGGCGCTGGAGGACATGTCCGGCGCCCCGATCTCCGCGATCGGCGTGGGTCCGGGCCGGGACGAGACGATCGAGATCAACTCGTTCCTGTAGGACAGCCGCAGGCGACCTGACGACGTCGTCCGGCGGCACGTCGGCTTGGGCCGGTCTTGGACATCCTTGACCGGCCCATGGCCTGTTCGCGGTTACGCCCGTAACTGGCGGAAGCAAGCATCTACGCGGGTAGTTGCCCCTCCTTCCTCACCAGTTCCAGGAGCCCCGAATGCCCGTCAACCCCATGAACCGCCGTGAGTTCGTGCAGAAGTCGGCCGTGACCGGAGCGGCCGTGGCCGTCGCGGGGGCGGCCGGTTCCGGTACCGCCGAGGCCGCCGCCGGACACCCCGGTCACGCACCCGAGAAGACGCCCCGCACCTGGTCGTTCTCCATCCTGGGCACCACCGACCTGCACAGTCACGTCTTCGACTGGGACTACTACACCGACGCCGCCTACAAGGACGGCAAGGGCAACTCGGTCGGCGTCGCCCGGGTCGCCACGCTCGTCAAGCAGCAGCGGGCGGCGAAGGGCGAACACCGGGTGCTGCTGGTCGACGCCGGCGACATCATCCAGGGCACCTCGCTCGCCTACTACTTCGCGCGCGTCGACCCGATCACCGGGACCCAGGGCGGGAAGGGGCCCAAGCACCCCATGGCCGTCGCCATGAACCACATGCGCTACGACGCCGCCGCCCTCGGCAACCACGAGTTCAACTACGGCATCGAGGTGCTGCGGAAGTTCGAGCAGCAGTGTCACTTCCCGCTGCTCGGCGCGAACGCGCTGGACGCGAAGACCCTCAGGCCCGCCTTTCCCCCGTACACCGTGAAGAAGGTCCGCGTCCCCGGCGCCCCCGACATCAAGGTCGGCATCCTGGGCCTCACCAACCCCGGCATCGCCTTGTGGGACAAGGACAACGTCAGCGGCCGGATGGTGTTCCCGGGGCTGGTGGAGCAGGCGAAGAAGTACGTGCCGAGGCTGCGCGCGCTGGGCTGTGACGTCGTCTTCCTCACCGACCACTCCGGACTCGACGGGTCCACGTCCTACGGCGACGCGCTCCCGTACGTCGAGAACGCCTCCAACCTCGTCGCCGAGCAGGTCCCCGGCATCGACGCGATCCTCGTCGGCCACACCCACGTCGAGGTGCCGTCGTACACCGTGGAGAACGCGGAGACCGGCGAGGACGTCCTGCTCTCCGAGCCGTACTGCTGGGGCTATCGCCTGACCGTCTTCGACTTCGAGCTCGAACTCCACCACGGGCGCTGGAAGGTCACCGGCAAGAAGGCCCAGACCCTCAACCCCAACACCGTCGACGAGGACCCGGAGATCACCGAGCTCCTCAAGGCCGACCACGACCTCGTCGTGAAGTACGTCAACACGGCCGTGGGCACCTGTACGCAGGACCTCTCGGCGGCGGAGTCCTGCTGGAAGGACGTCCCCATCATGGACTTCATCCACGAGGTCCAGATGAGGACGGTGGCCGCGGGACTGTCGGCCGCCGACGCCGCGCTGCCCCTCATCTCCGTCGCCGCGCCCTTCAGCCGCACGGCCGACATCCCGGCCGGCGACGTCACCATCCGCGACATCGCCGGGCTCTACATCTACGACAACACCCTCTACGGCAAGAAGCTCACCGGCGCCCAGCTCAGGGACTACCTGGAGTACGCGGCGAAGTACTACCACCAGGTGCCGGCGGGCACGGCGGCCGACACCGCGACCCTCACCAACGCCAACAGCTTCTGGGACTACATGTACGACACGGCGGCGGGCGTCTCGTACGACATCGACATCGCGCAGGCGGAGGGGTCGCGGATCAAGAACCTCAGCCACGGCGGGGCCCCGGTCGCCGACGATCAGGTCTTCGTCGTCGCCGTCAACAACTACCGTGCCAACGGCGGCAGCGGCTACCCGCACATCGCCGCGGCCGACATCGCCTACAGCTCCACCAACGAGATCCGCCAGCTGATGATCGACTACGTCACGTCCAAGGGGGCTTTGGACCCGGCCGACTTCGCGGTCACCAACTGGAAGCTGACGCAGTCCGGGACGTCGGTCTTCTGACGGGTGGCGGTTCACTCCCCGGAGTTAAACGTGCCTCTAGAGTCACGGCATTGAACGCCCCCGCGGTGCGCCAACACCCGGGGGCTCGACACCCCGAGGAACACACTCGGGATGCGCATTCATCGTACGACGCCCACGCGCGCGTTCTCCGTCTTCTCCAACGCCCTTCTCCGCGACCGGGGTCTCTCCTGGTGCGCGGTGGGCGTACTGACGTACCTCCTCAGCCTTCCGAACGGCGCCCGCGCGACGATCCGGACCCTTGCCGAGCAGCGCGGCTGACACCACCGTCAAGGTCGACCCCGCTGTCCGTGACCGCCTCATGGTGCTCGCCCGCGAGCGCGGCATGACCATGCGTGACCTGATCGCCGAACTGGCCGGAGCCACGCCGACGCGGGAGGAGCTGCGCAAGCGGTACGAGGAGACCAAGGCGTACTGCGAGACGCACTTCGGGGTGACGCTCACGGACGAGGATCACGACAGGGCGGAGAAGCTCTGGCGGGACCTGGAGGCCGGCCGGCCGGTGGACAGCCTGTGAGCGGCGCGAGGGCAGGTTCGACCGGCGTCGTCTTCGACGAGTCGGCGCTGCTGGCGCTGGGCTCGGGGAACTCGCTCGCCTCGCAGTTCGTGGCGAACACCGAGCACCGGCCGACCCGCCACGTGTACGTACCGGCACTCTGTCTGGCCGCTGCCGACGGGATGCGCAAGGGGCTCGCGGAGCACGTCGGCGCCCTGCCAGCCGTCGAGATCGTCGAGCTGGACTTCGCGGGCGCGTCCACCGTGGGCGCGTTGCTGCGCGACGGCGTGGAGTGGCGGCTCGGGCATGCCGTTCACCTGTCCCGGCCTACGGTCGACTGGCCGTACGGACGGCATGTCCTGACCGCCGATCCTGATCTTTACGCGGAGATGCCCCTCGTGCGCACGATCAGGCTCCCGCACCGGCGGTGAGTCAGGAAGGCGTCCGCCCGGAACCTCGGGCGGACGCCTTCCCCCTCGGCCTCGCGGATGCAACCAGGGAGAAATGCCGTATACCGGCATATCCTGGAAGGGACATCCGTGTGTGTCGACCAGAAGAAGGTGACTGCGATGCGCATGATGCTGAAGGCGTCCATGGACACCGAGAAGGCGAACGAAGCCATCCGTGCCGGGACGCTCGGGAAGTTGATCGAGGAGTCCATGGAGCAGATGAAGCCCGAAGCGGCCTACTTCACCTCCGACCATGGCAAGCGCACCGCCTACCTGGTCTTCGACATGCAGGACAGCTCGCAGATGCCCGTGCTCAGCGAGCCGTTCTTCCTCAACCTCGGAGCCGAGATCACCTACACCCCGGTGATGAACAGGGAGGACGTGCAGAAGGGCCTCTCGCAGCTCGGCCGGTGACCGCCCGCCGAGCTGAGCACCGGCACAGCCCGGTGCCAGAGAGGACCAGCTCGGCGATCGGCTCAGCTGAACACGATCATCGACCCCTGCGCCAGGCTCCGCGTCGCCGCCGCGTGCAGCCCCAGCCAGACGTGCCGCTCGCGCGCGAAGGGGCTGGGATCGTACGGCGCCGGAACGGCGGGCTCCTCCAACTCCGTGGGACCGGCGGGCGGTTGCGGAGCCGACGGCGGATTGGCCGGATCGATGCCGATGGACGGGGCCACGAACTCCAGTTCCCGCAGCAGGGACTGTGCGGAACCCAACGGGCCGCCGCCCGCGAGGAGTTCGTCGTTGGAGAGCGGCTGCGGGAAGTCGACGGGGACGTACGCGCCCGCGTGGTCGTAGTGCCAGACCAGGTGCGACTGCTTGGCCGTCGCCTCGAACATCTCCAGGAGCTGCTCGTAGTCGCCGCCCAGTTCGTCCACCGGTGTCACCGGCAGCCCGCACACCTGGAGGAGGTAGGCGCGGCGCAGGAAGTGCAGGGCGTCGTAGTCGAAGCCGGCCACCGGGGCGACCTCGCCGGACAGCCCCGGCATGTACTGGTACACCGGCACCGGCGGGAGTCCCGCCTCGGCCAGCACCTTGTTGTACTGGGCGAGTTCGTCGGCGAAGGGATTGTCGGGGGTGTGGCACAACACGTCGACGAGCGGCACCAGCCACAGGTCACAGGCCAAAGAGAGCTCCTCACTCAGTACGTTGACCGGTCAGGGAAGACTAGTCGGTGCGGCACGCGTCAGCTCCCCTCGTGCAGGTCCCATACCCACACTCCGGCCACCCGCCTACCCGGTCGGCCCACCAGCTTGTCCACCGTCTCACGCAGCCGGTCCGCGTGCGGCTGTGGGGCCAGCACCAGCGCGCCCGCCCGCCAGTGCGCGAGGTCCTCGCGGGTCTCGGCCCGGGCGCGGGCGTCGATCACCGGGACCACGCCCGTGTACCGCACGTCCCGCAGCAGGCTCGCCGTGAAGCGCAGCGGGACGCCGTAGACGCCGGTGCGGTCGCCGTCGCCGTAGGGGCCGTTGAAGTAGCCGCCGGGCATCCGGAAGCCGAGGCCGGCCGCCGTCTGCCAGTGCAGCGCCTCGGCGTCCTCGGGTTCGGCGAGCGGCACCGGGACCAGGGTCTCGTCGCCCCGGGCGTACGTCCTCCAGGTGCCGTCGGTGAAGAAGGCGGGCACCTCGGCGCGCGGCTCGGACCTCAGCGGGGCGGGGACGAGGGGGAGCAGGGCGAGGCAGACCGCCAGCAGCCCGGCGTACTGGGTGCCCAGCCGACGGGCCTGTGCCAGGCGGTCGATCGCCAGGGCGAGCAGCATGCCCAGCGGCGGGGCGCAGACCAGCGCGACCCGGCTCTCGACGACCGACTCGAAGAGCGGGAGGCCGGCCAGCACCGCCCAGGGGCCGGGGACGGTGGTGCCGGTGAGCGGCAGCGGGATACGCGGGCCGAGGGACAGCACCGCCGCGGTCGCCGCCGTGCAGGCCAGCGCCTTGACCGCGGGCCGCTGCCACAGCCCCACCGTGATCGCGAACGCGAGCAGGACCAGCGGCCAGCCGTAGAAGGCGTTCTGTTCGGTCGGGTTGAGGGAGAGGGCGTCGGCGCGGTGGGCGTCGCCCGCGATCAGGGAGCGCTCGGCGAAGGAGAGCAGCGCCCGGACGGAGTTGGCGACGCCGGGCGCGGTGCCGTGGTCGATGCCGGTGTAGCTCTGCGGGCCGGAGAACTGCCAGGCCAGCGGGTAGAGGACGAGCGGCAGGCAGACGGCGGCGGCGACCGCCAGACCGTTCAGCAGAGGGCGTACGGCCTGGCGCGCCACGTCGGGGCGTACGGCGCCGTAGGCGACGGCGAACAGCGCCATGCCCATCGCGGCGAGCAGCAGGGGCTCCTCGCCGAGGAAGAACTGGTAGGCGGCCATCAGGCCGAGGACGACCGCGTCCCGGGTGACCCGCTCACCGGTCGCGAGCCGCAGCGCCCGGTCGATGATCGCCGGGATCATGAACAGCACGACGAAGTTCGGGTGGGCGTTGGCGTGGCTGATCATGGGCGGTGCGAACGCGGCGAGCGCGGCTCCGGCGAAGGCGGCCGCACGCTGCCCGACCAGCCGTTTCACGATCAGCCGGTACCAGGCGGCGGCGGTGGCGGCCAGGCCCAGGGTCATCACCAGGCTGAGTGTGACGGCCGGGCCGAGCAGCAGGGTGACGGGCGTCAGCGGGACGGACAGGCCCAGCATCGTGGTGTTGGCCATCAGGTTCACGCCGTCCGGGAAGCCCTGGAGGTCGGTGAACAGGGGATTGCGCAGGTGAGCGACGTTGTCGGCGGTCACCGCGAAGAACCACTCCCACTGGTTCTGGTCCTGGAGGGAGTCGGTGAGATAGCGGTGGGCCGGGTCGAGGAGGCGGCCGGAGTAGAGGGCCGCCGCCATCGCGAGGAACAGGAGGACGGCGACGACGTCCGCCGGTCTCGGCGTCGGCGTCCGGAGGCGGACCAGGTCGCGCAGGAACCGGAGGTAGTCCGCGGGGCGGACCTTCGAGCCGGGCTGGTGCGACCAGTGCACGGGCACCTCGGCGACCGGCCAGCCGACGCGCTGGAAGTGCCGCAGCACCTCCACGTCGATGGCCCAGCCGTTGAGGCGGGAGGCGGCGAAGGCGGTGCGGGCCCTCTCGCCGTCGAACAGCTTGAACCCGCACTGGGTGTCGCGCGTTCCCCGCAGAGTGGTCCGGCGTATGAGGAGGTTGCCCGCCGTGCCGAGGAGCTCGCGTATGCGGTGCTGGCGGGCCCCGAGGGTCGCGCCGGGGACGGCCCGCGAGCCGATCGCCGCCGCGTGTCCGTCGGCGAGCGCCTTCTCCAGGCGCTCCAGCTCCTCGACGGGAGTGGCGAGATCGGCGTCCATGACCAGCACCTGGCGGCCCCGGCTGGCGGCCACGCCGTGGCGCAGGGCATGGCCCTTGCCCCGGTTGCCGGTGCCGGAACCGATGACGAGCCTCACCCGGGGGTCACGGCGGACGGTGACGAGTTCGCGGGTGGCGTCGGTGGAACCGTCGTCGGCGACCAGGATCTCCCAGGTGCGCCAGTGGCTCCCGCCCGCGTCGAGGTGGCGGGCGACGGCGTCCAGGGTGGGGCCGAGCCGCCGCTCCTCGTTGTAGGCGGGGATGACGACGGAGAGCTCGACGGGCGGGGTGCGCTGCGCGGTGCCGGGTGGGCTGGGGGCGTCCGCCCTGCTCATCCCGCCGCCAGTCGCTCGACCAGGGCGATGGAGTCGTCGTTGTACGCGGCGAGCATCGCCCGGGCGGTGGCGGTGTCGCGGTCGTACAGGGCATCGACCAGTTCGGTGTGGCCGGACCACAGATGGCCGCGCAGATCGGTCAGCACGCGCACGTGCTGCACCGTGCACACCCAGGACTGCAACCGCAGCCGGTGCAGGAAGTCGGTGAGATAGGGGTTGCCGAACAGGGCGCTCAGCTCGCGCCAGAAGCGCAGGTCGTAGCCGATGAGGACGGTGAGGTCACCGGCGGACGCGGCCCGCTGTGCCTCCTCGCCGCGGCGGCGCACCCCGGCGATGGCGGCCGCGGTCCGCGGGTCGTCGTAGTTCAGATGGCGCTGACGGCCCTCGTCGAGGGCGAGGAACATCCCCTCGATGATCAGGCTGCGCGCCTCGATCATGCCCCGGAAGTCCTTGACGGAGTACTCGTGGACCCGGAAGCCCCGGTGCTGGTCGGCCTCCAGGAGCCCCTGCGCGGAGAGGTCGACGAGGGCCTCGCGGACGGGGGTCGCGGAGACGCCGTACTGGTCGGCGATCTCCTTGACCGTGAACTCCTGGCCCGGTTTGAGCCGTCCTCCCAGCACCTCGTCGCGAAGCGCGTCGGCGATCTGCTGTCGCAGGGTGCTGCGCGTCACGGCTCCGTTGCCGGTGCTGCCGGGCATGGTCGGGGCGTCTCCATCGTCGGGGGCGGTGAAAAGCGGCGTGCTCGTCGTTATGTACGAGCACGCCACCTTACGCGTTCGACGAAATCCGGCCCTATGCGCGTAGCGGCCCGGATCCGCCCCCGTCCCGCTACTGGGCGGTGTACTCGTCGGCCACCGAGAGTGCCGCGTCCAGGGCCGCGAGGCCCTCCTTGACCTCGGACTCGGAGACGTTGAGCGGTGGCACGAAGTGGGTGCGGTTCATGTTGATGAACGGCCACGCCCCGGCCTTCTTGGCGGCCGCGCCGAAGGCGGCCATGGGCGCGTTGGCCTCGCCCGCCGCGTTGTACGGCACGAGCGGCTCGCGGGTCTCCCGGTTCTTCACCAGCTCCAGGGCCCAGAACATGCCGACCCCGCGCACCTCGCCGACGCACCGGTGCCGCTCGGCGAGTGCCCGCAGCCCCGGCTCGACGACCGAGGCGCCCAGGGTCTTCGCGTTCTCGACGATGCCTTCCTCCGCCATGACGTTGATCGTCGCGACGGCGGCCGCGCAGGCCAGCGGGTGCCCGGAGTAGGTCAGACCGCCCGGGTAGGGCCGCCTGGCGAAGGTCTCCGCGATCGCGCCGGAGACGGCGACCCCGCCGAGCGGCACATATCCGCTGTTCACGCCCTTGGCGAAGGTCATCAGGTCGGGCGTCACCTCGAACAGGTCGGCCGCGAACCACTCGCCGGTGCGGCCGAACCCGGCCATGACCTCGTCCAGCACGAAGACGATCCCGTACGTGTCGCAGAGCTCCCGTACCCCGGCGAGGTAGCCCGGCGGCGGAACCATGATCCCGGCGGTGCCCGGGATGGTCTCCAGGATGATCGCGGCGATCGTCCCCGGCCCCTCGAAGGCGATCGTCGTCTCCAGGTGCTCGAGCGCCCGCGCGGTCTCCTGCTCCTCCGTCTCGGCGTAGAAGCGGGAGCGGTAGAGGTAGGGCGCCCAGAAGTGCACGACCCCGGCCGTCGCGGTGTCGGAGGCCCAGCGGCGCGGGTCGCCGGTGAGGTTCACGGCCTGCTGGGTGCCGCCGTGGTACGAGCGGTAGGCGGACAGCACCTTGGCGCGCCCGGTGTGCAGCCTGGCCATGCGTATGGCGTGCTCGACCGCGTCCGCGCCGCCGTTGGTGAAGAAGATCTTGTCAAGATCGCCGGGGGTCCGCTCGGCGATCAGCCGGGCCGCCTCCGAGCGGGCCTCGACGGCGAAGGCGGGCGCGAAGGTGGTCAGGTGCGCGGCCTGCTCCTGGATCGCGGCGACGACCTTCGGGTGCTGGTAGCCGATGTTCGCGTAGACGAGCCCGCTGCTGAGGTCGAGGTACCGCTTGCCGTCGTAGTCCCAGAAGTACGACCCCTCCGCGCCGGCCACGGCGAGCGGGTCGATGAGCTCCTGGGCGGACCAGGAGTGGAAGACATGCGCGCGGTCCGCGGCCTTCACGGCGGCGCCGGCCTGGGGGTTGGACTGAGGGGTCATGCCAGTGAGCGTAAATGTCCGCGATGCGGAAGCGGTATCGGCGTCCTGTTCCGTGGACGGGGCGATTCCGCGACAGGTTGTCGGGCGTGGGGACGGGTCCGCGCACCTCGGCGGTCACGGTCCGGCCGGGCCGTACACGTACGGGAACGGATGTCCAAGCTGCTGGACGGGTGGGCCCGCTGTTACGCAACCGTAGACAGCGCACCGCACTACTCCCGGAACGGCCGGATTATTCTCGGCTGGAATGCACATGTCTCGATCACACATGTGCGGGAAAGGCGGCGCTGCGATGGAGAAGCTGGGCCCGGGGGACCCGCAGCGCATCGGCGGCTACCGGCTGCTCGCGCGGCTGGGCGCGGGCGGAATGGGGCAGGTGTACCTCGCCCGCTCGGACCGGGGGCGCACGGTCGCCGTGAAGCTGGTCCGGCGCGAGCTGGCGGCGCGCGAGGAGTTCCGGGCGCGGTTCCGCCAGGAGGTGCGCAACGCCCAGCGGGTCGGTGGGTTCTGGACCGCGCCCGTCCTGGACGCCGACACCGAGGCCGCCGTGCCCTGGGTGGCCACCGGCTATGTCGCCGGGCCGAGCCTCCAGCAGGTGGTGAGCCACGACCACGGTCCGCTGCCCGAGCGGTCGGTGCGCATCCTGGCCGCCGGGCTCGCGCACGCGCTGACCAACATCCACGCCGCCGGCATCGTCCACCGTGACCTCAAGCCGTCCAACGTGATGGTCACCATCGAGGGGCCGCGCGTCATCGACTTCGGCGTCGCACGGGCGCTGGAGAGCGTGAGCGGCGACAGCCGGCTGACCCAGACCGGCGCGGTGGTCGGCTCGCCCGGCTTCATGGCCCCCGAGCAGCTGCGCGGCGACCCGGTCACGCCCGCCAGCGACGTCTTCTGCCTCGGCTCGGTCATCACCTACGCCGCCACCGGCAGCCTCCCGTTCGGCTCCGCCGACAGCGGGGCGCACGCCCTCATGTTCCGCATCGCCGAGAACGACCCCGACCTCTCGGGCGTCCCCGAGGGCATCGCCGACCTGGTCCGCGGGTGTCTGCGCAAGGACCCGGGCGCCCGTCCCTCCCTCGACCGCGTCCTGGAACTCACGGGCGTCGACGACACCGTCTCCGACGGCCGTTCCCGCGACCCCTGGCTGCCCGGCGCCCTCGTGGCCCAGCTCGGCCGCCACGCCGTGCGGCTGCTGGAGGTGGAGGACCCGGAGGGCGCCGGCCCGTCCCACCCCGAATTCCCCTCGCGCCCCGCCCCGGGCAGGTATCCGGCGGCCGGTTCCGAGGCCTTCCCGGAACACTCCGGCCCGCGCGGCGACGCGCCCTCGCCGGACCACCGGCCCACGCTGGTCGCGGGCGCCGACGGCATCCCGTCGCAGACCCGCCCGCCCGGCGCGCGGCCCGCCCCGGTCCACCCGGCGTACGGCCACCCCCAGCCCCATCCGCAACCGGCCGCGCCCCCGGCCCCCGCCTACGGCCACCCGCACCAGCCGCCGGCCGGCTGGTCCGCGGCCCCGGGCACGGGAGCGCCGTACAACCCGTACGCGGACGGCACGGCGGGCCCCGGCACCACCTCCGGGTACGGCCCGTACGGGCCCGCCGATCCCGCCGACCCGCAGGAACCGCCGCGCCGCAGCAGCCGGACGACCGCCCTGCTCGTCGCGGTCGGCCTGGTGGTCGCGGTCGCCGCGGGCGGCTCGGTGTACGCGTTCATGAACGGTGACGACGATGCCACCGCGAGCCCGGCGCCCACCACGTCCTCCGCGGGGAAGGCCTCGGAGCTGCCGTCTCCGGAGCCGACCGGGTCACCTTCCGCGTCCGCTTCCGCGTCCTCGACGGACGGTGTGGTCCCGGCGGCCTACCTCGGCACCTGGACCACCACGATCGAGAGCGCGAGCGGCACCGACACGCGCCGACTGACCCTCGCCCAGGGCCAGGTGGGCGACAAGGTGCTCGCTCTGGTCGCCGACGGGGACGGCTACCACTGCGAGTTCAGCGCGGCGCTGTCCCGGCGTCCGGGCGGAAAGGGCCCGTTGCAGATCGGCCCGTCCAAGGTCACCACCGGCGAGCCTCTCTCCGCGTGCAGCCCCGGCACCGCCTCCGAGGTGACCCTCCTCGCCGACGGCAGACTGCGCCGGGTGAGCACGGGCACCGGGGAGAAACTGACCTATACCCGTCGGTGAACGGGGGACGAGAAAGCCGCCGCCCCCCTCAGCGCGGCTCCGGCGGCCGCTGCCGGGGCATGTTCGGCCGGGCGTTCGCCCCCGGCGGCAGCGGCAACCGTCCATACCCTCCGCCCACGTCCGTCCGCCCGCCCGGGGCGCCCGCCGCCTGCATCGCCATCGGCGCCGGCCCGTTGCGGAACTCGACCATCCAGTCGGCCGTCTCCGTGCGCACCAGCTCCGTGACGTCCTCCGAGAACCGGCGCAGCACCGCCAGGCACCGCTCGGCGGCCTCGCTCGCCGTGCCCTCCGCCGGGCCGAGCACCTCCCGGACGCTCTCCGAGGCCCAGTCGAACTGGAGCACCTGGAGCCGGCGCTGCACGGCCTGCGCGGTGGCCACGTCCCTTATCCAGCCGGACGTCACACCGAAGAACCGGTCCACCGCCACGCACGCCACCGCGAGGAGCAGCGCCAGATACCCCCAGGGGGCGCCGCCGCCGATCACCCGGGTGAGGTCCAGCAACGGCAGAGCCGCCGCGCACACGGCCCCCACCGCCGCCCCGGTGCGCAGGCCGCGAGCCGCCCGGCGCTTCCACACCCGGTCCGCGAGGTACCAGGCGGCGGTCTCCAGCGCCCCGCCCTCCACCCACCGGTACAACTCGTCCAGTCGCTCGGCGGGCTCGCCCCAGTCCCCGAGCGGAAACCTCCGCCCGGTCAGATCGCCCGGCCGCAGCCCGGCCGCGCCCTCACCCCGCCCGTCCTGAGGCGGACCCTCGGGCTGCATCTCCGGCTGCTGACCCACCCGGCACTCCCTACTGATCCAGACCGATCGATTCCGGCCGTTGAACCCGACCGTTGAATCCTGAACGATCCCGACCGCTCACGTTGCGTGACACCCGTGACGCATGATGCTGACGCGCCGGACCTTTCCTACCTCCCAATGGGTGGCGAAGAGGCAGGTTTCACCGCTTTTACGCCTGGAAGTGGGCCTTGATCAGGTATAGGCCTCACACATAACTCACTCGAAAGAGTGCTGGGGCGACACCCGCACAGACCACGTAGGCTCGTGCCGAGCGGGAAAAACCCGCCCGAAGGCACGCCCGACAGTCGTAGGACACAGGAGCTGATCGTGATTCCCGGTGGTGGCCAGCCCAACATGCAGCAGCTGCTCCAGCAGGCCCAGAAGATGCAGCAGGACCTGGCCCTGGCCCAGGAGGAGCTGGCGAACACGGAGGTCGACGGGCAGGCCGGCGGCGGCCTGGTGAAGGCCACCGTGACCGGTTCCGGCGAACTGCGCGCCCTGCGGATCGACCCGAAGGCGGTGGACCCGGACGACACCGAGACCCTCGCCGACCTGATCGTCGCGGCCGTCCACGCGGCCAACGAGAACGCGCAGACGCTCCAGCAGCAGAAGCTCGGCCCGCTGGCCCAGGGTCTTGGCGGCGGCAGCGGCATCCCGGGACTGCCTTTCTAGGACCGGTCCGCCTTACGCAGACCGGCCTCGGCCAACTACCGTACGTACTGCAAGGAACCCCCAGGAAGGACGGCAGTCCGTTGTACGAAGGCGTGGTCCAGGACCTCATCGACGAGCTCGGGCGACTGCCCGGCGTCGGTCCCAAGAGCGCGCAGCGGATCGCCTTCCACATCCTCCAGGCGGAACCGACGGACGTGCGGCGGCTCGCGCAGGCCCTCATGGAGGTCAAGGCGAAGGTCCGCTTCTGTGCGACCTGCGGCAACGTGGCGCAGGAGGAGCTGTGCGGCATCTGCCGCGACCCGCGCCGCGACCCGACGGTCATCTGTGTGGTCGAGGAGCCGAAGGACGTCGTCGCGGTCGAGCGCACGCGTGAGTTCCGGGGCAAATACCACGTCCTGGGCGGTGCGATCAGCCCCATCGAGGGCGTCGGCCCCGACGACCTGCGGATCCGGGAACTGCTCGCGCGACTGGCCGACGGCACGGTCACGGAACTGATCCTGGCGACGGACCCGAACCTGGAGGGCGAGGCGACGGCCACGTACCTCGCCCGCATGATCAAACCCATGGGCCTGAAGGTCACCCGCCTGGCCAGCGGCCTCCCGGTGGGTGGCGACCTGGAATACGCGGACGAGGTCACCCTCGGCCGCGCCTTCGAGGGGAGACGACTCCTAGATGTCTGACGCCACGCTGCACGCGACCGAACGGAACCCGGACGACTTCGCGGTCCAGATCGCGGACCAGGTCGAAAGCTTCCTGGTAGCCGTCACGGAAGTGGCGAAGGGCGACGAGCCGGGCCTGGCGGTCCCCTTCCTCCTCCTGGAGGTCTCCCAGCTGCTCCTGGCCGGCGGCCGCCTCGGCGCCCACGAGGACATCGTCCCCGACGAGCGCTACGAGCCCGACCCGGGCTTCGAGCCCGACGCCGACGAGCTCCGCGAGAACCTGGCCCGGCTGCTGGAGCCGGTCGACGTCTACTCGGAGGTCTTCGACCCGTACGAGCCCCGCAAGGCGCCCGTGCCGGCCCGCATCTCCGACGACCTCGCCGACGTCATCGCCGACCTGCGCCACGGGATGGTCCACTACCGCGCGGGCCGCGTCTCCGAGGCCCTGTGGTGGTGGCAGTTCTCCTACTTCTCCAACTGGGGCTCCACGGCCTCGGCGACCCTGCGCGCCCTGCACTCGGTGCTCGCCCACATCCGGCTGGACCAGCCGCTGGAGGAACTGGACGGCCTCGACACCGACCAGAGCCCCCTCGGCGACGAGACGCTGGAGTTCGAGGCGGGCCGGGTCATGGCGGAGGAGATCGGCGAGCGCCTCGGCGTTCACCCGGCGAAGTAGGTCCTGTCCCGGCGGTCGCACCAGGCCGGGCGTCGGCCCCCGGGCCGGATCGGTGTCCGTACCCGCGGAAGACCGGTGTCCGTCCCGGCGTCAGATCGGTACGGCCGCGCCCGTGACGGCGATGCCGGTGTCCCGTCCCTCGGGGACGGAGACCGTGATGGTGCTCGGACGGCCCATGTCCACGCCCTGGTGGATCGTCAGGGTCGCCGGGGTGGGGACGAGTTCGAGTTCACGCAGATAGCCGCCGAAGGCGGCGGCCGCCGCGCCGGTGGCCGGGTCCTCGACCACCCCGCCGGGCGGGAAGGGGTTGCGGGCGTGGAAGACGGTGGGCGACTCCCGCCAGACCAGGTCGATCGTGGTCCACTCCCGGCGGGCCATCAGCGCGGTGAGCGCGGGCATGTCGTAGTCGAGGTCGGCCAGCCGTTTCCGGTCGGCGGCGGCGATGACCGGATGCCAGGCGCCTCCGTAGGCCACGCGGGGCGGTAGCGCCGGGTCGAGGTCGTCGGCGGACCAGCGCAGCGCGGCCAGCAGCTCGGCCAGGTCGGGCTCCGCGAGGGGCGCCGTGTGCGGCGCGACGCTCACCAGGGTCGCCACGATCGTCCCGTCGTCGGCCACGGCGGTGGTGACGGGGACGACGCCCACCTTGGTGTGCAGGATCAGCGGTCCGGTGCCGTGCCGGTCGGCGTGGGCCACGGCCGTGGCTATCGTCGCGTGACCGCAGAACGGCACCTCGGCGAGCGGGCTGAAGTACCGGACGGACAGCGTGCCGTCGTCGGACGGCGTCACGAACGCCGTTTCCGAATAGCCCACTTCGGCCGCCGCCGCCAGCATGGCCGCGTCGTCGAGACCGGTGGCGTCGAGCACCACACCCGCGGGGTTGCCGCCGGACGGGTCGGTGCCGAAGGCCACGTAGCGCAGAACGTCTGTCGTCATGGTGTACCTGTCTACACCATGCCTTCGGGAGTGCGCTCCCTCGTTTTCGCAGGTCCGGGACGGGATCGTTGATCTCGCAAGCGAAGCCGCGTGCGAGATCGCAAGCGGACGGTCCCCACTCCCCGAAGGAAGTCCCGTCATGAAGGCCCTGCTCTCCTCCCGCCCCGTTCTGTGGTTCCTCTTCCTCTTCAACCTCGCGGTCGCCGCCGTCGCACCCTTCGTGGTCGACGGATCGCAGGGTGTGATGACGGCCGTCGGGATGGGCGTCGTGGCGCTCGGGGCCGGCGTCGGCCTGGTCCGGGACCGGAGCGGGCGGGCCACCTCCTGAGAAGGGCCGGTTCCGGGAATTGGCGGTTCCCTGTACGTCCCCTGTACGCGGGCTGCACGGGCGTTAACCGGCCGGACGCGAGTCTTGAGTCATTCCAACAGCACCAAGCCGCACTGGAGTTGCGATGACCCGCAAGACCCGCATACGCGCCGCCCTCGTCACCGCCACCGCCGTCGTCACCGCCGCCACGGTGTCGGTCGGAGTCAGTGCGGCCGGCTCCGAGAAGCCCTCGAAGCCCACCAAGAGGCAGATCGCCGCCCTCTTCGACGGCTGGAACGCCGCGCTGCGGACCGGCGACGCGGACACGGTGGCCGACCGCTACGCCAAGGACGCGGTCCTGCTGCCCACCGTCTCCAACAAGGTCCGCACCGACCGCGCCGGCATCGTCGACTACTTCGAGCACTTCCTCCGGAACAAACCGGTCGGCAAGAAGGTCCAAACGATCATCAACGTCCTCGACAGCGACTCCGCCATCGACACCGGCGTCTACGAGTTCACCCTCACCGACCACGACACCGGCGAGAAGCGCGTCGTCGAGGCCCGCTACACCTACGAGTACGAGAAGCGCGGCGGCGTGTGGAAGATCGTCAACCACCACTCGTCCGCGATGCCCGAGGGCTGATCAGCCCGTCCGCTGGGCCGCCCGGAGCGTGACGCGTACGCACAGGCCGCCCCCGGGAGCGTCCGTCAGGGTCACCGTCCCCCCGTCGTCCGTCACCAGCTGTCTGACGACGGCGAGGCCGAGACCGGAACCGGAGCGCCCGGTGAGGCCCTGACCGCGCCAGAAGCGGTCGAAGGCGCGGGACTTCTCCGCGTCCGACATGCCCGGACCCTCGTCGAGGACCGACAGCACCACCTTGTCGCCCTTCGACTCCGCCCGGACGGTGATCCGCCCCCCGTCGGGTGACACCTCCAGGGCGTTCGAGAACACGTTGTCCAGCACCTGGTCCAGATGACCGGGGCTGGCCAGCACAGACGGCCGGTCGTCGACACCACTCCCCCTGAGCGCGATGGTGACTCCGCGCTCGTCGGCGGCCGGCCTCCACACCGACAGGCGTTCCGCCACGATGTCGGTCAGGGACAGCGGTTCCGCCGCCGTCACCTTGGCCTCGGCCCTGGCCAGCACCAGCAGACCGTTGACCAGCCGGCTCATCCGCACCACCTCGGCGGTGGCCTGCTCCACGTCCTCCCGGACGAACTCGTCGTCGACACCGTCCGCGATGTTGTCCAGGGAGAGGCGCAGCGCCGTCAGCGGGGTCCTCAGCTGGTGCGAGGCGTCCGCCACGAAGATGCGCTGCGAGGCGATCAGCGTGTCGAGGCGCTCGCCGGCCTGGTTGAGCGTGCGCGCCAGGGTCCGGGTCTCCTGGGGGCCGGTCACGGGGGAGCGCGCCGTCAGGTCGCCGTCGCTGAACTTGCTCGCCATGTCGTTCAGCTGGCGCAGCGGGAGGGTGATGCGGCGGGCGACGACCGTGCCGATCAGCGCGGCCACACCGAGCACCGCCACGGCCAGGCCCGCCCGGAAGCCCCAGATCGTCCACAGCCTGTGGGTGAGTCCCGAGGTCGAGTAGACGATCCGGACGGCGCCGACGACCCTGCCGCCGTCCTTCGCGGGGACGGTGATCACCAGGTCGCGCCCCCAGATGAGGTCGGACCCCCAGTCGGTGGTCGGCCGGCCCTGCTCCAGGGCCCTGGCCAGCGCCGCGTCCCGGCGCGGGCGGGGCACGTCCGCCGCGCACGTGTCGGTGGTCGTGACCTGGACCTCGTCCTCGCCCTTCGTCTCCACGCCGTACGCCCCGGCCATCTCCTCCAGCGCCTGGCAGGAGGCGGTGTCGCCGTTGCCCAGGAGCAGCGCCATGGTGGTCGCCTCGCGCTCGATGGACACCTCGGTGTCGCCGCGCAACTGGGCGGTGAGGGTGAAGGCCACCGGCACGGTGAACAGGAGGATGGCGACGGCGACCAGCAGCACATAACTGCGGATGAGCTGCTTGATCATGACGCCGGGCCGCCACCCGGGCCGGGAGCGGTCCCGCCGACGATCTCCAGCCGGAAGCCGACGCCCCGCACCGCCTCGACGGCGATGACCCCGGCGAACTTCCGCCGCAGCGCCGCCACGTGCACGTCCAGCGTCTTCGTCGGTCCGAACCAGTTCGCGTCCCAGACCGCTTCCATGATCTGCTCGCGCGACATCAGCGCGCCCGGCTCCTCCGTGAGGAAGGACAGCAGGTCGTACTCCTTCGGCGCGAGGGCGATCTCCTCGCCGTCCACGTGGACGCGGGCCGCCTTGCGGTCGACGGTCAGCCGGGCCCCGTAACGGTCCGCCCCGCCGGTTCCGCTCTCCGCCCCCGTACGCCGCTGCACGCGCCGCATCACCGCGCGTATCCGGGCGATGACCTCCCGGACCCCGAACGGCTTGGACACGTAGTCGTCGGCGCCCAGCTCCAGCCCGACCACCCGGTCCGTCTCGTCGCTGCGGGCGCTGATCACGATGATGGGGACGTCGCCGCGCTCGCGCAGGGCCTTGCAGACGTCGAGACCGTCGGTGTCCGGCAGGCCCAGGTCCAGCAGGACGACGTCGTAGGGGTCGGAGTGGGCGAGTGCCGCGGCACCCGTGGTGACCCAGTCGACCTCGAAGCCGTAGCGCCTCAGTCCGCGTCGCAGCGACTCGGCCACCGGTTCGTCGTCTTCCACCAGGAGTACGTGCACAGCCGCACGATAGTGCTTGAAACTTAATTCACAGCTATCAGTTCGGCTCCAGTGGGAAGGGAAGACCCGACGACGGGCGTCCGTGCCTCTTTCCGGCCTCTTTCACGAGCCTCACCGAGTCTCACGATGCGGTACTCGGGAGGCGGAATTCGGGCGCTCGTTAGACTGAGCCGACCCGCAGTACAAGGGCGTATGTGCGGAAACAGACGAACTGAGCGAGGAGCGCACGTGGGCCTTGTCGTGCAGAAGTACGGAGGTTCCTCCGTAGCCGATGCCGAGGGCATCAAGCGCGTCGCCAAGCGGATCGTGGAAGCGAAGAAGAACGGCCACCAGGTCGTCGTCGTCGTTTCCGCGATGGGCGACACGACGGACGAGCTGATCGATCTCGCCGAGCAGGTGTCCCCGATGCCCAGCGGCCGGGAATTCGACATGCTGCTGACCGCCGGAGAGCGGATCTCCATGGCCCTGCTGGCGATGGCGATCAAGAACCTGGGCCACAGCGCCCAGTCGTTCACGGGCAGCCAGGCCGGCGTCATCACCGACTCGGTCCACAACAAGGCCCGGATCATCGACGTCACGCCGGGCCGCATCCGGACCGCGCTGGACGAGGGCAACATCGCCATCGTCGCCGGGTTCCAGGGTGTCAGCCAGGACAAGAAGGACATCACCACGCTGGGGCGTGGCGGGTCCGACACCACGGCCGTCGCCCTCGCCGCCGCGCTCGACGCCGAGGTCTGCGAGATCTACACCGACGTGGACGGCGTGTTCACCGCCGACCCGCGCGTGGTGAAGAAGGCGCGGAAGATCGACTGGATCGCCTTCGAGGACATGCTGGAGCTCGCGGCCTCCGGTTCCAAGGTGCTGCTCCACCGCTGTGTGGAGTACGCCCGCCGCTACAACATCCCGATCCACGTCCGCTCGTCCTTCAGCGGACACGAGGGCACGTGGGTCAGCAGTGAGCCACTCGTTCGCAGGACAGAGCAGCAAGGGGACAAGCCGGTGGAGCAGGCCATCATCTCCGGTGTCGCGCACGACACCTCCGAGGCCAAGGTCACGGTCGTCGGTGTGCCGGACAAGCCGGGCGAGGCCGCCGCGATCTTCCGGACGATCTCCGACGCCGAGATCAACATCGACATGATCGTGCAGAACGTGTCCGCGGCCTCCACCGGTCTGACGGACATCTCCTTCACGCTCCCCAAGGCCGAGGGCCGCAAGGCCATCGACGCCCTGGAGAAGAACCGGGCCGGTATCGGCTTCGACTCGCTGCGCTACGACGACCAGATCGGCAAGATCTCCCTGGTCGGCGCCGGGATGAAGACCAACCCGGGTGTCACGGCCGACTTCTTCAAGGCCCTGGCCGACGCGGGCGTCAACATCGAGCTCATCTCGACCTCCGAGATCCGCATCTCGGTCGTGACCCGCGCCGACGACGTCAACGAGGCCGTGCGCGCCGTGCACACCGCCTTCGGGCTCGACTCCGACAGCGACGAGGCCGTCGTCTACGGGGGCTCCGGCCGCTGATGGCCGACAAGGTGCGGCCGACCCTCGCGGTCGTGGGAGCGACCGGCGCCGTCGGCACGGTGATGCTCGGGATCCTGTCCCAGCGGGCCGACATCTGGGGCGAGATCCGGCTCGTCGCCTCCCCGCGCTCGGCCGGCCGCAAGCTGGCCGTGCGCGGCGAGGAGGTCGAGGTGGTGGCCCTGTCGGAGGAGGCCTTCGACGGGGTCGACGTCGCGATGTTCGACGTGCCCGACGAGGTCGCGGCGCGGTGGGCGCCGGTCGCCGCCGCCAAGGGCGTGGTCGTCGTGGACAACTCCGGCGCCTTCCGGATGGACCCGGAGGTGCCCCTGGTCGTCCCGGAGGTCAACGGGCACACGGTGCGCAACCGGCCGCGCGGCATCCTCGCCAACCCCAACTGCACGACGCTGTCGATGATCGTCGCCCTGGGCGCGCTGCACGCCGAGTACGGGCTGCGCGAGCTGGTGGTGTCGTCGTACCAGGCGGTGAGCGGGGCGGGGCGGGCCGGGGTGGAGACGCTGCGGCGGCAGATCTCGCTGGTCGCCGGCACCGAGCTGGGGACCGGTCCGGGTGACCTGCGGCGGGCCGTCGGCGACGACACCGGGCCGTTCCCGGAGCCGGTGGCGCTGAACGTCGTCCCGTGGGCCGGGTCGCTGCGCGCGGACGGCTGGTCGTCGGAGGAGATGAAGGTGCGGGACGAGTCCCGCAAGATCCTCGGGCTGCCGAAGCTGCCGGTGGCCGTGACCTGTGTGCGCGTCCCCGTGGTCACCACGCACTCCCTCACCGTGCACGCCCGCTTCCAGGACGAGGTCACCGTGGACGGCGCCCGCGAGATCATCGCGACGGCGCCCGGTGTCGTCCTCTTCGACAACCCGGCGGCGGGGGAGTTCCCCACGCCCGCCGACGTGGTCGGCACCGACCCCACCTGGGTGGGCCGGGTCCGGCGGGCCCTCGACGACCCGACGGCGCTCGAACTGTTCGTGTGCGGGGACAATCTGCGCAAGGGGGCCGCGCTGAACACCGCGCAGATCGCGGAACTGGTGGCGGCCGAGCTGTCGTGAGGCGGCGGTGCCGTCCTGGCACGGCCGCCCGCCGGCGTGCGGGGAAGCGCTTCCGGGAATGAAAAGCGCTGGCCAGGGCTTGACGGCTTTGTAGGATCTGCAGAGCAATGTGAGCCGGTCGATGGTCCGAACCACTTGTATCGGACACCTTTGGCATCCGAAGATTTTCTCCCCGTCCTCCGCAACCGTGCGCAGGGCGGGGAGCGTCTTTGCGGTCACCCCTCGGGGTGGCGCAGGCGTGTGAACGATCACAGCGTTCGGGGACGCGGTGATCCGGGCGTGGGGACGCCCGTTCATATGGGATATAGGGGAAGAGCGGGACACATGAGACGGGTGCGCGGGGCCTTGGTCGACGCAAAAGTGACGCCGGACGCGTACAACCCCCACGGGGGGAAGTGTGTCCAACTGGCGTGGCAGAGGTACTCGAACTCCCAGTGGCGCCTCGCGGCGCGGCCCTGCGGCCGCCGCGAGCCGTCCTACGACCCCGTGTGCCCGGTGCGACCGGCGGCATGCCGGTGATCGCGCCCATGCCCGCAGCGCGGCCCGCCCGCATACCCAGTCAGCGTGACGGCGCCGAAACCGCCGAATCGACCGTCCCCGCCGAGGACACCGCGGCGGCCGGTACCACCGTCGACCACCTCACCGAGACCTACCGGGCCCACTACCGCTCGCTGCTCGGTCTCGCCGCCCTCCTTCTCGACGACACCGCCTCCTGCGAGGACGTCGTCCAGGAGGCCTTCATCCGCGTCCACTCCGCGCGCAAGCGCGTCCGCGACCCGGAGAAGACCCTCGCCTACCTGCGTCAGACGGTCGTCAACCTCTCCCGCTCCGCCCTGCGCCGCCGCATCCTCGGCCTGAAGCTGCTCTCCAAGCCGATGCCGGACATGGCCAGCGCGGAGGAAGGCGCCTACGACCAGCTGGAGCGCGACTCGCTGATCAAGGCGATGAAGGGTCTCCAGCGCCGTCAGCGCGAGGTCCTCGTGCTGCGCTACTTCGCGGACATGACCGAGGCCCAGGTCGCCGAGGCCCTCGGCGTCTCCCTCGGCTCGGTCAAGGCCTACGGCTCGCGCGGCATCGCCGCCCTGCGCATAGCCATGGAGGCGACGGCGTGAGCGGGGAAGCCGAAGGGCAGGGCTCCCACGGGAGCCATGACAGTCATGAGCGCCACGAGCCCTTCGCGTGGCACGAGCCGACCTCGCCGTCGGATGGACAAGAGCCGAAGCAATCGCACGCTGGGAACTCAACCGTGAACCACCACCTCGACGACCAGGGCCCCGACGGGCTCGACTCGGACGAGCTGGCACTGCGCCGGATGCTGCACGACGCCGTCCAGGAGATGGAACCGCGCGACGGCACACTGGACCACCTGCGGCGGGCCGTGCCCGTCCGGCGGGCCCGCAAGCGGCAGGCGGCCGTCGGCATGGCGGCCGCGGCCCTCTTCCTCGGCACCGCCGTCCCGGCCGTGCTGCACGTGTCGAACGCGGGCGGCTCGGACGCCAACCCTTCGCTGGCCGGCCAGGCCTCACAGGCGCAAGGCGGCACGGACCAGGGCAAGAACCCCGACGGCGGCTCCTCGGGCAAGGTCGGCGACTCCGCCGGCAAGACCGGTGAGCAGGGCAAGGGCGGCGCGACCGACTCCGGCCAGGGCAAGGAGTCCGCGGGCGGCACCGCCTCCAGCGGCACCGGCCCCGCCCCCGAGTCCCAGGCGAGCGCGCCCGCCTGCGCGGTGGACCAGCTCGCCGCGGGCACGCCCACCGTCGAGGTCCCCGACTCGGCCGGTACCGTCTACGGCACCTTCCGCGTCCAGAACGCCTCCACCGCCACCTGCGACGTCAGCGGTGCCGTCACCGTGACGTTCGGCGCCCAGGGCGCGGCCGACGCCACGAAGATCACCGTGGTGGAACACGGCTCCGGGGACGTGGCGGCCCGCCTGCCCGACCCCTCGCTCTACGTCTCCCAGCTCGCCCTCGCCCCCGGCTCCGCCTACGAGGTGAAGTTCGCCTGGGTGCCCTCCGAGACCTGCCCCACCACGGGCAGCAGCGGCGGCGGCGACAGCGGAGGCTCGGCGTCCCCCTCCCCGACCCCGTCCGAGCAGTCGAGCACGACCGGCGAGACCACCGCCGGCACCGCGACGCAGATGTTCACCGAGGA
The DNA here is from genome assembly GCF_044741545.1 of Streptomyces sp. NPDC088157. Lineage (NCBI taxonomy): Bacteria > Bacillati > Actinomycetota > Actinomycetes > Kitasatosporales > Streptomycetaceae > Streptomyces > Streptomyces sp. NPDC088157. The sequence goes on along the minus strand of NZ_JBIUSU010000005.1, from coordinate 251,626 downwards.
CGGCACGGTCGACGGCAGCGTGAACGTGTCCTACACGGCCGAGGGCGGCGCCCCGACGAGCGTGGCCACGGTGTCGAACGCGTGCGCCGGGACCATCTACCGGACAGGCGTGCTGGCGTCTTCCTGAACGTCCCCGTCGGGCACGGCCCGGACGTCCCCGTCGGGCTCGGCCCGGACGTCCCCGTCGGGCTCGGCCCGGACGTCCCCGTCGGGCTCGGCCCGGACGTCCCCGTCGGGCTCGGCCCGGACATCCCCGTCGGGCTCGGCCCGACCGGTCCCGTTCGATCCGGCCGAGACGGCGGCGGGCTCCTCCGGGAGGAGGCCGAGCTCCGCGTCCCGCGCGAACTCCACCTCGCGGCGCAGCAGCCGGAACCACATGAACACCACGAAGCCGGCGAAGACGAACCACTCGCCGGTGTAGCCCAGGTTCTGGAACGCCTTCAGGTCGAGCCCCGTGTCGGCCGCCGCGGTCGCGGGCACCGCCGTCATCCCCGAGTCGGCGGTGTCGAGCGTGACCCAGGCGTCGTAGAGGTCGTACGGCACCACGTTGACCAGCGAGGCGGCGCTGACGGCCGCCGTCTGCCCGGCCGGCAGGCCGCCCTGCGCGCTCACCCCGTTGTCGCCGGGCGTCTCGGAGGCCTGGAGCGCGCCGGTGACGGTGACCCGGCCGGCCGGCGGCGCCGGGGCCTCGGCGGAGTCGGCGTCGCCGGGCAGCCAGCCGCGCACCACGGGCAGCGCCCTGCCGCCGTCCGTGCGCAGCAGGGTCAGCACGTAGTACCCGTCCCTGCCGTCCAGCTCCCGGTCGGGCACCAGCAACTGCTTGCCGTACCGCCCGGTGGCGGTGGCCTGTCTGCCGGAGGTCGCCTTGTCCACCGGGAGCAGCTCGGCCAGCGGTCGCACGGCCTCCGTGCGGGCCGACTCGGCCTGCGCCTCGGCGCTGCGGTGGTCGTCCACCCGCGCCTCGAACCGGCTCAGCTGCCAGGACCCCATGAACACGCAGAAGGGGATGGCCAGCAGCACGAAGACGTTGATCCCCCACCAGCGGGGCGTCAGCAGGAACCGGTACACGCCCTCCACGGTACGGGGCGCACGTGGCGTGCCGACCCGCGGGGTGAGGCTCGGCTGAGGCTTGGCCGAGGCTCGGGTCAGGCTCGGGTCAGGCTCGGGTGAGGCTCATTGGTGGGAGGGAGGTGCGAAGTCGGTGGGAAGTTATCCACAGCCTGGGGGCCTTGGCGTCCCAACGCCGTCGCGGGCGGGCAGTATGGGGCCATGACTGAGAGCAACGGGTCCGACGCACCCGAGCAGTACGAGGAGATGCCGGACTGGGAGAAGCGCTTCCGGGCGCCCCGGGTGTCGCTGCCCGACTGGGCCGAGGACGCGCCGGACCGCTCCCTGTTCGTTTCCAATGCGACGGGGACGTACGAGCTGTACGCCTGGGACCGGGCCACGGGTCATCAGCGCCAGGTGACCGACCGGGCCAACGGCACGACGGACGGCGTGCTCTCCCCGGACGGCGCGTGGATCTGGTGGTTCGACGACAAGGACGGCGACGAGTTCGGCGTCTGGCGCCGCCAGCCCTTCGGCGGCGGGGCGGATGAGCCGGCCGCTCCAGGCCTGGACGCCTCCTATCCGGCCGGCCTGGCCCTCGGCCGCGACGGCCGTACGGCGGTGGTCGGCCGTTCCACGGACGAGGAGGGCACGACGATCCACGTGGCGCGGACCGGCGAACCCCCCTTCGAGCTGTACCGCCACCGCGAGTCGGCGGGCGTGGGCGACCTCTCCCACGACGGCTCCCTCATCGCCATCGAGCACACCGAGCACGGCGACGCGATGCACTCCGCGCTGCGCGTGCTCCGCCCCGACGGCTCGAAGGTCGCCGAACTCGACGACACCAAGGGCGGCGCCGAGGAACTGGGCCTCGAGGTGCTCGGCTTCGCCCCGGTCGACGGCGACACCCGGCTGCTGATCGGCCACCAGCGCCGCGGCCGCTGGGAGCCCCTGGTCTGGGACGTGGGGACGGGCCTGGAGACGGACCTGGACCTCGACCTGCCGGGCGACGTCAGCGCCGAGTGGTATCCGGACGGCTCGGGCCTGCTCATCGTGCACAGCTTCGAGGCCCGCAGCGAACTGTTCCGTTACGACCTGGCGGGCCCCGGACTGGAGCGGATCCCGACCCCGCCGGGCACGGTCTCCGGGGCCACGGCCCGTCCGGACGGCAGCGTGGAGTACCTGTGGTCGTCCGCGGCCCGGTCGCCGGCGGTCCGCTCGACGACCGGCGAAGTGGTGCTGGACCCGCCCGGCCTGAAGTCCCCCGGCTCCGTCCCGGTGCAGGACGTGTGGGTGGAGGGCCCCGGCGGCCGTATCCACGCGCTCGTCCAGAAGCCCGCGGACGCCACCGGCCCGCTGCCCACCGTCTTCGACATCCACGGCGGCCCGACCTGGCACGACAGCGACTCCTTCGCGGCTGCCCCCGCCGCCTGGGTGGACCACGGCTACGCGGTCGTGCGCGTCAACTACCGCGGCTCCACGGGCTACGGCCGCGCCTGGACGGACGCCCTGAAGCACCGGGTGGGCCTGATCGAGCTGGAGGACATCGAGGCGGTGCGGGAATGGGCGGTGAGCTCGGGTCTCGCCGACCCCGCCCGGCTGATCCTCACCGGCGGTTCCTGGGGCGGCTACCTCACCCTCCTCGGCCTCGGCGTCCAGCCCGACGCGTGGGCTCTGGGCATCGCGGCCGTCCCCGTCGCCGACTACGTCACGGCCTACCACGACGAGATGGAGGCCCTGAAGGCGATGGACCGCACACTGCTCGGCGGCACCCCGGAGGAGGTCCCCGAGCGCTTCGAGGCCTCATCCCCGGTGACGTACGTCGACAAGGTGCGGGCCCCCGTCTACATCTCGGCCGGTGTGAACGACCCCCGCTGCCCCATCCGTCAGATCGACAACTACGTCAAGCGCCTGGAGGCGAGGGGAGCGGTCCACGAGGTGTACCGCTACGACGCGGGACACGGCTCACTGGTGGTGGACGAACGCATCAAGCAGGTGAGGCTGGAACTGGAGTTCGCGGAACGGTACCTGACGTAGGAATCGCCCCCTCCGGCGTTCGCTGAGCGAGGGCCCGGGGGCCGTACCCCGGAGGCCGGGAAGGGTGGGGACTGCGGGGGGCGAACGGGTCCTCCCGCAGTCCCCACCCACCGGGTGCACAGGCGGGCCCGGGAGGCGGAGGCCCCCTGGGCTACGCCTCGCCCGCAGGGGCGAACGGGTCCCCCCGGCAGTTCCCACCCACCCGGCGCCCCCGGTGAGCTGGGGCCAGTGAGGACGGGAGCCCGTGAGGCCTGGGGCCCGTGAGGACGAGGGGCGCCGGGCTACGCCCCGCCCGCACTACCGCCGGCGGCGCAGCAGTTCCGCCAAGCCCCGCCGAGTGGCGGCCAGTACCACCCGGTCCTCGCTCTTCAGGACATGCGTGTCCGAGAGGTCCCACACGAGCCCCGACCCACCCTGCCGCTCCCGCCCCCGGTCCAGCGCCAGCACCCGCCAGTGCCCCGCCCGGAACGCCTCCCCGACGGTCTTGCCCTCCAACTGCGGATGGCCCCCGACCTGCAGCGCGGCGAACAGCAACACCCGCCGCTCCACCGGGATGGCCCCCAGGATCTGCCGTCCCATCATCGCCCCGGCGAACGACGGCGCCGCGAGATGCGTCACGCTCCGGCTGCGGGTCAGGGCCTGCGGATGCGCGGCCCGCAGGGTGCGGTAGACGGCGGTCGCGAAGTCGTCGTCGTACAGCCGCAGCACCACCCGTAGATCGGGCCGCAGCGACCGCGCGTACAACGCGGCCTCCAGATTCGTCGTGTCGGAACTGGTCACCGCGAGCAGCGCGTGCGCGCGGTGGATCTTCGCGGCCTCCAGCACCCCTTCCTGCGTGACGTCCCCCAGCACCACCGGCACCCGTAACCGCCGCGCCACCGCGAGCCCGCGCGCCTCGGGCCCGGCCTCGACGCACACCACGGGAATGTTCAGCTCACGCAGCCGCGTCAGGACCCGCGTGCCGATCTTCCCCAGCCCGAGCAGCACGACGTGCCCGCCGAGACCCCGGGGCGGCCGGCGCAGCGCACCCGCCCCGCGGAACGTCCCGAGTGCCTCCAGCACCGCCGCCAGCAGCACCGGCAGCAGCAGCAACCCGACCAGCCCGGAGAGGAGTTGGAGCACCTGGCGCTCCGTACTCGCCCCGACGGCCGGGTCGTTGATGGCGAACAGGTCCAGCAGCGTCAGGTACAGCGCCCCCAGCGGATGGGTACCGGTGGCCAGCCACAACGCCACCGCCAGCGCGAACACGCACCCGACCAGCCCGGCCAGCGACCACCGCAGCCGCCGCGAGAACAGCGAGGCGAACGGCGCCACGACCCCGACTCCCCGCCCGGCCGGCAACGCGGGGCCCGCGGAGTACGCGACCTGCTCCAGGACGACGGACCCCCGCCTCCCGGACGCGGCCGCCTCCCGCACGGCCGCCGCGTCGGGGAGCAGCAGGGGCCCCTGCTCACCGCTGGTCTCGGAACCGTCGGCGAACGCCGGGTCGCTGCCGTTCGCCGACAGCAGCGCGAGCGTGGCGTGGTTCGGCTCGCCGGCCTCCCCGGGCGCGTACGGCGGCCGTTCGACGGCGCGCAGCAGCAGCCCGTCCGTCTGGACGACCTTGCTGGTGCCGACGACGGCCGTCGCGGCGAGCGCGGGGGCGGCGGTGTCGGCGTCGGACAGGACGGTGGTCGAGGCGTCACCGGAGGAGGCGTCGTAGGCGTCCCCCGACGCCCTCGCGCTCTCGGCGGCCAACGCGGACGCCTGGTCGAGGAGTTCCTCGATGTGCTGGCCCAACCGCCGGTTGTAGAGCCGCAGGACGAGCCGCAGCCGGGGGTTGAGCCGGCGGGCGGTGAGGGCGGCACGGATGTTGGTCTCGTCGTCGTCGTACACGAGCGCCAGCGCGGCGGCCCGCTCCACACCGGCCTCGGCGAGCACGGCCTCGGTGGCCTCCAGGGCCTCCAAGGTCCGCTGGCCGCCCACGGGTTCGCTCGGCGCGGTGGGCACGCCGTTGCCCGCCGCCCGGTTGACGGCGGCGCTCACCACCCGGTCGAGCAGCGCCGCCGATACGGCGCGGGCCCGCCCCACCACCGGTGGCCGGACCGTTCGCTCGGCGGGCGGCACGACGAGCGTCACCTGCTCCTCGTACACACCCCGCAGCTCGGCGGCGAGCCGGTGCGCCAGACCGTCGTCGCCGCACACCACCATGTGCGCGCCGGCGCTGCCCGGCGGCTGACCCTGATTCGGAACGCTTACCACGAGGGAGAAGACTGCCTCACCGGGACGGGAGGTTCCACGGATGAGGTGAACACCGCGCACGGAACCCCCGTATGAAAGGGGAGGGAATGCGAGAAACAGACATCAGGCAGAACACGGAAGCCGGAGGTGCGCGACCCGTGGCCATCACCAGAGCGGCCCCGCAGGAGCAGGGCGCGCCCCGGGACCGCCCGGAGCCACCGCCCGCGCCTCCCGCCGAGGCCCGGCGCCTCACCTCCCCACTCGTCCTGACGATGCTGCTGCTCCTGATGGTGCTGCTGCAGAGCCCGGTCCGCCGCGCGCTGTCCGCCCCCGTGATGCAGAGCTGGACGACGGTGTTCGTCGCGGTGGTGGTGCAGGCCCTGCCCTTCCTGGTGCTGGGGGTGCTGCTGTCGGCGGCGATCGCGGTCTACGTACCGCCCTCCTTCTTCGCCCGAGCCCTGCCGTCCCGCCCGGGGCTCGCCGTCCCGGTCGCCGGGGTCGCGGGCGCGCTGCTGCCCGGCTGCGAGTGCGCGTCGGTCCCCGTGGCCGGCGCCCTGGTCCGCCGGGGCGTGACCCCGGCCGCGGCCCTCGCCTTCCTGCTCTCCGCCCCGGCGATCAATCCGATCGTGCTGACGGCGACCGCCGTGGCCTTCCCCCGCAACCCCGAGATGGTGCTGGCCCGTTTCGCCGCCAGTCTGCTCGTGGCCTGCGCGATGGGCTGGCTGTGGCAGCGGCTGGGCCGCACGGACTGGCTGCGCCTGCCGGCCCACGCGCCACACGAGGGGGAGACGAAGGGAGCGGCGTTCTGGGACTCGGTCCGGCACGACGTGATGCACGCGGGCGGCTTCCTGGTCCTGGGCGCGATGGCGGCGGCGACCCTGAAGGCCGTCGCCCCGGAGAGCTGGCTGCGCACGGCGGCCGAGAACCCGGCGGTCGCCGTCCTGACGCTGGCCGTCCTCGCGGTGATCCTCTCCATCTGCTCGGAGGCGGACGCGTTCGTCGCCGCGTCCCTGACCCAGTTCTCCCTCACGGCCCGGCTCGCCTTCCTGGTGGTCGGCCCGATGATCGACCTCAAGCTGTTCGCGATGCAGGCGGGCACCTTCGGCCGGGGCTTCGCCCTGCGCTTCGCCCCGGCGACGTTCGCGCTGGCCATCGTGTCGGCGGTCCTGACGGGATGGGTCCTGCTGTGAACCGACAGTCCCAGGCGGCCGTCCTCTTCCTGCTCGGCGCGGCCCTCCTGCACGCCGGCACCACCGACCTCTACCTCCGCTACGTCAAGGCGGGCCTGCGCCCGCTCCTGCTGGCGTCCGGCGCGATCCTGATCGTCACTGCCCTGGCGACGGCGTGGTACGAGCGCCGCAGGGGCCGGCGGCAACGTCAGGAGGGCCACGTCCACCCGGAACCCCGGGTCTCCTGGCTGCTGATCCTCCCCCTCCTGGCGCTGATCCTGGTCGCCCCGCCGGCCCTGGGCTCGTACAGCGCGACCCGTACGGGCACGGCCCTCCAGGAGCCCCTCGCCTATCCGCCCCTCCCCGCCACGGATCCGCTGCCGCTGAGCGTCGTCGACTACGCGGGCCGAGCCGTCTACGACCACGGGCGCACCCTCACCGGCCGCGAGGTCCGCCTGACCGGTTTCGTGGCCCTGGACCACGACGGCACCCCCTACCTGGTCCGCATGGCACTCAACTGCTGCGCCGCCGACGCCCAGCCGGTCAAGGTCGGCCTGACCGGAGACATCCCTCCGGTCCTCCAGCCGGACGCCTGGCTGACCGTCACCGGCACCTACACCCCGCGCACCATCCACGACCCCGTCAACGACGGCCCCATCCCCTTCCTCAGGGTCACCACCGCCAAGCCGGCCCCGACACCACGGGACCCGTACGACGAGTCGTGGAACAACTGAGGGTTCCCGGCCACTGACGGTCGGTCCCCGAAAGCGTCCCCGCACCCGAACTTCCCCTGCCACGCCGCGGTTACGGCTCCCTCAACCCCTGGTGGCCGGGCGGTGAGCGCCTCATGATGGGGACCATGACGGCGGCCTCGCGTGCCTTGACACGACTGGCGACCTGGCCGGATCTCACGGAGGTCCGGCCCACCTGCGGCACCGGTCGGGCGTTGCGCTCGGGTGGGGTCGAGATCGCGCACTTCCACTCCGACCGGAGTGTCGACCTGCATCTCACCGCCAAGGCGATCCGCCGGTTCGAGAGAGACCTGAGGCACTCCACCGCCATACGGTTGCTGCCCGGCTCGCCCTGGTTGACCGTCCACCTGGAGTGCGAGACGGACATCGACCTGCTGTTGACGCTGGTCAGCGCCGCCCTCCAGGCCCACCAGAGACACCCGGACGCGGACGCCACCGCCCTCCCGCGCTGCAACGACCACCGGGAAGCGGCGCTCACCCGCGAGAGCGTGGGCGGTATCTGAAGTCCTCCCACTCCAGGCGTCGGTGACGTCCGGCGGGTGGAGTCCGGCCCGGCGAGCACGTGAGGGCCGCGGGGCGCCGTGGGGCGACCGGCCCCCGCCGTCTGGTTAGCTGACGGCCCGTCAGCTATCGTCGCCCTACCGTGCCGATACGGAAGGGGCGAGCGCCATGGAGACCGACCCGGACCGTCCGACCCGTCCTTCCCGGAGCCCGCGGCCGCCGGGTGATCCCCGCTGGGTGGCGATGTTCTACGACCCGGCCTCGGCGTCCTGGCGACCTGGCGCCGAATCCCCCGACCGCACGCCCGTGCTGTACGCGATCGCCGAGATGACGCAGGTCAAGCGGGCCCGCGGGGACGAGTCCCCGGTCGCCCTGTGGGGGCCGCGGAACGGCGAATGGCAGCGCTTCGACCCGTATCAGGCCGCGTCCCCGATCGCGTCCCTGCCCGGGTCTTCGGCCGCCTCCCCGTCCGGGGCTCCGGCCCCGTCCGCGCCGGAGGCCGCGGACCGGGCGCCGGCCGACGGCAGCGCGCCGCCCGGTCACGCCAAGCTCGCGGAACGCATGGGGGACCGTCGGCACCAGGTCCTCATGGCGGGCCTGAGCAAGGCCGGCCTCTACGACCTCGCGCCGGACGACGTGACGGCCGTCCGGACCCTGGTCGACCAGGTGGACGAGGCCACGCTGCGCAGGGTCGCCCACTGGATGGCCTTGGCCGGCGGGCCGGTTGAGTGACCTGACCCGAGGGCAGACACGTCGTATGACGGTCTCCGTGAACCGCGAACTGTGTTACGGCTCCGGCGAGTGCGCCTTCCGCGTGCCCTCCGTCTTCACCACGGCGGACGGTTTCGGAGCCGTCATACCGGGACGTGAGGACACGGGCGACGACCCGGAGGTGCGGGAGACGGCCGAGCGCTGCCCGTCGCAGGCCATCGATCTCGGGTAGTCCGGCAAGCCGCGGGCGGCCCGAGGGTGGCCACGGGCGACTGTCCGGCGGCTGTCGGCGGGCGGTCGGTCTCCCGTGGGGGTCACCGGGTCGGGTAGCTCCAGCGGAACGACTCCAGCGCCCTGGCCCTCGCCTCCACGACCGCCATGCGCGCCTCCCGTTCGACGGGGTCGACATGCGCGGCCTGGCCCGTCACCTGACCGTCCCACTTCCGGTGGAGCAGCCCGGCCCGCGCCGAGAACCAGCCGCGGCTCACCGAGTTGAGCCGCGAGCAGGACACCGGTGTCCTCGGACGCCGGCAGGGCCATCCAGCCGCCGAGCGCGGTCAGCAGGTCCCGCCGTACGAAGAGGCTCGCGGGGTGGACCTGCGCACGGAAGTCGTTCGTCTTCCAGTGGTCGAGTACGGCTCCGCGCTCTATCGGCCCCTCGGCCGGATCGCAGGAGAAGCCGACCGTGGAGCCGTCCGGCATGAGGTCCAGGACGCTGGAGGTGGCCCAGCCGAGGCCCGGATCGCGTTCGAGAGCGGCCAGATCGCGGGCGAGCGCGCCGGGCGCGAGCCGGTCGTCGGCGTCCAGGACCTTCACGTACTCACCCTCGGCGTGCGCGAGCGCGATCGTGCGGGCGACTCCGGGACCGCCCGGACGCCCCTGACGGAACGTCACGCGGTCCGCGTCGGGAACGTACGGCGCGACCTCGTTCGTCGTGCCGTCCTCCTGGATCACCCAGTGCCACTCCCAGCCGGCGGGTAACTCCTGGGCGCGCAGTGACTCGTAGGCCTCCGGCAGGTACCGGGCCGAGGGGGCGTGGACGGCTGTGACGATGACGATGCGCCGGCACACACCACCTTTCAGGACGACGGGTGGTGGAGAGCGGCTCCGTACTCGGGCCCGGCCCAGGACGCGACCGGGCAGGCAAAGGCCCGGTCGCTGGCGACGGGGGATGCACCAGCGACCGGGCTATGGCCAAGGCTAACAAGGCCGCCGGGTCGGCGGGCGTCGACTTCTCAGCTGCCTCGCGGTTGTGATCGGGATCACTCTCCCGCCCTCGGTGCGCTCATCCCTCGCACGGGGGCTCGTACGAGAGCCGGGGCAGGTACTCGTGCCATTGGTCCGCCGTCAGCACACCCCGCGTGGTCGCGCAGATACGGGTGATCGCCTCGTCGACGTCCAGGTTCCACAGCCGTACGGTGTCGGCGCCGCTGGAGACGCCGAGCATGTGGCTGTTGGGGCTGAAGGAGAGGAAGTTGCCGGTCTTGGCGTTGGGGCTCATCGACTGTCCGATGGGGGAGGCCCCGGCCGGGTCGGTCACGTTCCACAGCCGGATCGTGTTGTCGTTGCCGCCGCTGGCGAGGGTGTCGCCGTCCTGGCTGAAGGTCAGCGACACGACCGCCTCGGTGTGGCCGGTGAGGGGCGAGCCCCGCGGAAACGCCTTCGCCGGGTCGGTCACGTTCCAGAGCCGCACCGTGTCGTCGTCGCTGCCGCCGGCCAGCGTATGGCCGTCCGGGCTGTAGGCGAGCGCGTTGACCGGTCCTGCGTGCCCGGTGAGCGGACTGCCGAGCGCGGTGGTGCGCAGGGGATCGGTCACGTCCCAGAGCCGGACGGTGTGGTCCGCGCTGCCGCTGGCGAGGGTGCGGCCGTCCGGGCTGAAAACGAGGGCGTTGACGAACCCCTTGTGGCCGGTGAGCGGACTGCCGAGCGCGGTGGCGTGGGCGGGGTCGCCGACGTCCCACAACTGGATGGTGCGGTCGTCGTAGGCCGTCGCCAGCGTGCGCCCGTCCGGGGCGAAGGCCAGCGCGTCGGGGCCCAGGAACCGGGAGCGCAGCTGGAGGGGTGGCCCCGCGGAGACCGGCCGGGCCGGGTCGGTGACGTCCCACAGGTACACCGCCCGGTTCGCCGTCAGCACCGCGAGCGTATGGCCGTCGGGCGCGAACGCGAGTGTGCGCTCGCCGCCGTCGCCGGGCATGAAGGGCGCGCCCAGCGTCACCGGCCGCCCGGGGTCCGCCACGTCCCACAGCCGGATCCTGCCGTCGCGGGCGGCCGTGGCGAGCACCCGCCCGTCCGGCCGGAAGGAGCCGCTGCGGCCGATCATGTCCGACGTCGGGACCGACCACAGCCGGACCTTGCTGTCGCCGTTGCCGGTGGCGAGGGTACGGCCGTCGGGGCTGAAGCCGATGGCGTACATCTCGCCGCTGCCCCCCGCGAGCGGCTCGCCGACCTGCGAGGGGTACGCCGGGTCGCTGACGTTCCACAGGGTGGCCGTACTGTCCGCGCTGCCGGCGGCGAGCATGGTCCCGGCGGGGTTGAACGCCACCGACCACACGGGACCGGTGTGCCCGTTGAGCGGTGCGCCGACCTGGGCCGCCCGGCCGGGGTCGGCCACGTTCCACAGCCGGATCGTGTCGTCCGCGCTGCCGCTGGCGAGGGTGTCGCCGTCGGGGCTGAAGTCCAGTGAGTGCACGGTGTCTGTGTGACCCGTCAGGACCGTGTCGAGCCGCTTCGGGTGGCGCGGGTCGGCCGTGTCCCACAGCCGGATCGTGTTGTCGTCGCCTCCCGCCGCCAGTGTCCGCCCGTCGGGGCTGATCGCCATGGAGCGCACCGCGGCGGTGTGGCCGGACAGCACGGCGAGCGCCGTCGGCCGGGCCGGCTCCGCGCCCACGCTCGGCTCCGCGCCCACGCTCGGCTCCGCCCCCACGCTCGGCTCCGCCCTCGTGGAAGGGGCCCCCATGTTCCACAGACGTACGGTGTGATCCTCGCCCGCGGACGCCAGCGTCCGCCCGTCCGGGCTGAAGGCGAGCAGGTAGATCGTGCCGACGTGGCCGGTCAGGGGCGTTCCGAGCGGGCGCGGGTGAGCGGGGTCCCGGACGTCCCACAGCCGGACGGTGCCGTCGTCGCCCGCGCTGGCGAGGGTGCGGCCGTCCGGGCTGAACACCGCGCTGCTCACCCAGCTCGTGTGGCCGGTGAGGGGCTTGCCCAGAGGCTTGGGGTGCGACCGGTCGCTGACGTCCCACAGCCGGACGGTCCGGTCGTAGCTGGCGGTGGCCAGGACCTTGCCGTTGGGGCTGAACGAAGTGAGGTAGACGGCGCCGGTGTGGCCGAGCAGGGGCGTGGCCAGCGGCGCGTTCACGATCGAGATCAGGCGGTTGTTCGTGCCCGCGTCGTCCGGCCGCAGGTCGTGCGCCACCAGGTCGAGCTGCGCGGACAGCGACGGATCGGTGTACTGGACGCGGTCGGCCTCCGCGACCACCTGCTCGAACACGGCGTCGTTGCGCTGCTGCCAGGCGACCACGGCCGCGCCGACGGCGAGGATCGACAGCACCACCAGCGCCGACACGGCGCCCCGGCTGATCCAGACGATGCGCCTGCGCAGCCTGACGGAGGCGGCCAGGAACTCCACCGCGCTGCGGGTCAGGAAGGTGTCGCCGGCGGACTTGGCCCAGCTGTGGGCCTGCTCCAGGCGGGAGCCCCGGTAGAGCAGCGCCGAGTCGCGGTTCGAGCCCTCCCAGGCCCGGCCGTCCTCCTCCAGCCGTTGACGCAGCAGATGGTCGCCGCGGTCCTCGTCGATCCAGTCGCGCAGCCGGGGCCAGGCGTGCAGCAGCGCCTCGTGGGTGATCTCGACGGTCTCCGCGTCGAGGGTCACGAGCCGGGCACGCACGAGAGCCTCGAGCGACTCCTCCGTCTTGCCGGGGTCGGCCGACTCCTCCGCCAGCCTTCGACGCGTACCCCGCCGACGGGTGGCCTGGGTGTCCTCGCCCAGCCTGACCAGCCGCAGCAGGAGCTGCCGGGCCGCCGTACGCGCCGCGGGGTCGAGTCCGGACCAGGCCCGCTCGGCGGTCGCCGCCACCGCGCCCTGGATGCCGCCCGCCGCGCGGTAGCCGGCCAGCGTCAGCCGCCCCGCCTTCCTGCGCTGCCAGGTGGCGAGCAGGGCGTGCGAGAGAAGGGGCAGCGCGCCCGCGTGCGCTCCGCGCGGACCGTCGTCGGTCACCTCACGGATGATCAGCTCCGCCAGCCCGGGTTCGAGCTCCAGTCCCACCGCCCTGGCCGGTCCGGTCACCGCCTCGCGCAGTTCGGGGGTGCTCAGCGGCCCCAGCACCATGTGCCGGTGCTGGAGGGCGTCGGAGAGCTCGGGGTGACCGAGGCACTCCTCGTAGAAGTCGGCACGGATACCGAGGACGACGAGGACGGGGGGCGAGGGAGAGGCCGACGGCGCTGCGCCGGGTCCGGCACGGCCGTCGGTGGTTCCGGTGGTGGGGGCGGCGGGCGTGCAGGCGGCGTGCAGGAGTTGGATGAAGAGGCGCCGGTCCGCCTCGTCGGGACAGAGGGTGAACGTTTCCTCGAACTGGTCGACGATGATGACGGGACGGGAGGCGGGACGGGTGGGAGCGGCGCGGTCGGCGGGCGGGGTGGAGAGCGCGGGGGAGGCGTCCGCGTCCCGTTGCGCCCACGCCGTGACGGCCTCCCGTACGGCACGCGCGAAGCGAGGGGTGCCGGGCTTCCCGGCCGTGGCTGAGGAGGCGGCTGTAGGGCTGGTCGAGGAGGTGGCGGTAGGGGCGGCTGAAGCCGGCGTGGCGAACGGGGCGAGCTCGGGGATGCGGCTGGTCAGCTCGGCGAGCGGATCGGCGCCCGGCACGAACTGAAGGACCGGGGTGGCGTTCGCGGGAATGTCGGTATCGGCCTTCGTCGCCCGGCTGCCGTTGTTCCGGTCGGCCGGCGCACGCTTCTGGAGGGCGGGCACGAGACCGGCGCTGAGCAGGGAGGACTTGCCCGCCCCGGAGGCGCCGACCAGCATGACCAGGCCCCCCGTACGTTCCGCCGCGCGAAGCTGGGCGACGAGGGCGTCCGTACTCCGCTCCCGGCCGAAGAACCAGCGCGCGTCCTGCTCACGGTACGAAGCGAGCCCGCGGTAGGGGCACACACCACCGGGAACGCCCTGCGCCTCGGCCGCCGGCCGCTGGCCTTCCTCCTCCTGCACGGACGCGACGGGGACATCGCCGACGACCGGATCGGCCACGGCCCGCTCCCACAGCCGCTGCCACTGGCCGAGGTCGTACAGACCGGTGGACACCGGGGCGGGCCGCGTGCGCCGCGCCTCGGGTATCAGGACGTGCAGCACCGCGGCGAGGGCGGCGAACTGGGCGGGCACGTTCCTGGCCCGTCGCCAGTCGCTGATCCGCTGCGTGGAGACCCGGACGGGACGCCCCCGTTCGTCGACCCGCTGGAGCCGGGCGACCGTCTCGGAGACGCGCTTGAGGGGAGGGTTGCCGGCCTCCTTGTACAGCAGTGCGAGTCGTTCCGCGAAAGCTGTGCGTGCGCCTGAGTCGGAACTCAAGGCCTCCACCCCTAACTTCACCCGCACCTGCAATCCGGACCGGAAAAACCACTTTATATGGCTGACCTGCGGTTAAGTGGCTGACGGGACATCGGATCCTCCTAGTTTCGGGCCTCAGCTGGCACGATCCGGATGCAGAAGCGCACCAACCGGGCGTAACGCGGGCGACCGCGGGCCCGGCGCGCGAACCGCGCCGTCACAGGCGCGGTCGACTCCGCCCGCACCGTTCGTCACCGGTCCGCACGAGGGGAGGGACCGGTGCCGAACGGTGCGGCGTGTGACGAGCGGCGGACGCGGACGCGGGCGCGGACGTGAAAGCGGGCGAGGACTGTCGGCGCTGACGTGGCACGGGCGTCGAACTCTTTCGTGGCACCCGGCGCGGTGGGCAGGTCTGTGGGCGGGGCCCTGGGCGGGTCCGCTACCGCTTGGCCGAGCCGGGCTGGACCGTCGGGATCCGGTGGGTGAAGAACAGTGCGAGCAGGGCGCTGAGCGCCAGAATGGCGAGGGCGGCGCGCAGTCCGTCGATCCGTGCCTCGGTGTTCGCGTCGAGCGCGGCGTCGGCCACCTCCGCGTCGGCGTCGGCGTCGGCGAGGGCGGTCTTGAGCTGGGCGTCCGACAGGAAGGGCACACCGCTCTGGAGCTGGGCGTTCGCCTGGCTCTTGACCTGATCCGGGACCGCCGGGTTCTGTTCGACGCCGGTCAGGAACGACGTGGTCATGGTGGCGATCAGAATCGACCCGGCGAGTGCCGTACCGATCGAGGCCCCGAGGTTGGTGACGGAGTTCTGGATGCCGCCGACCTCCGCACTCTGCTCGTCCGGTACCGCGGACACGGTGACCGATCCGAGCTGGGAGGCCAGCGCGCCCATGCCCAGTCCGATCAGCAGCAGCGGGATGGTCACGATCTCCGGGCCCGCGTCCGCGTCGAGCGCGGCCATCAGGACCACCGCCCCCGCGAACATCGCGAGGATCCCGAGCCGCACGACCCGCCGTGGTGAGACGTCGGGGAGGAGGCGCGGGATCAGGATCGCGGCGGCCAGCAGGGTCAGCGAGAGCGGCAGGATGCGCGCACCGGTCTGCAGCGCCGAAAGACCGAGCGCGACCGACAGATAGAGCGGGACGAGGAAGAACACGCCCATCTGCACGAGGTACTGGAAGAAGAACATCGTCAGGCCGCCGGTGAGCTGCTTGTTCGCCAGCAGTGCCGGATCCACGAGCGGCTCCGCGCCCTGCCGGACGAGCCGGGCCTCCCAGCGGAGGAAGATCCAGACCAGGAACAGCCCGGCGAGCACCAGCCACACGACCGGCGAGACTCCCAGCCAGGAGGGGGCGTCGGGCTTCGGCCGGAACCAGCCCCACTCGGACGAGCGCAGGACGCCGAACACGAAGGTCCCGAGCCCCAGGGCGGAGAGGACGGCCCCGACGAGGTCGATGCGCGGAGGGGCGTCCGGCACCGCGTCCGTGACCCGCCGGGCCAGGACCAGGATGCCGAGCACGATGACCACCTCGCCGGCGAACACCCAGCGCCAGGAGAAGTACGTCGTGGCGACGCCACCGATGAGCGGCCCCAGGGCGATGGCCACGGCCCCCGCGGCCGCGACGAGCCCGTAGGCGGCGGGGCGGCGTTCCACGGCGAAGTTGCCGGCGACGAGCGCCACGATCGCGGGCAGGATCAGCGCCGCCCCGATCCCCTCCAGGAGCGACCAACCGACCAACAGCACCGGCAGGTTCGGGGCGAGCGCCGTGGTCAGTGACCCGCATCCGTAGACGACGCTGCCGATCATGAAGGCCCGCTTGCGGCCGATCAGCGCGCCGACCTTGCCGCCCGGGATCATGAGCATCGCCATCACGAGCGTGTACGCCGTGATCGCACCCTGGATCCCGGTCACGGTCGAGTCCACGTCCTCGGCCACCGTGGCGATCGACACGTTCATGACGGAGCTGTCGAGCGCCATCAGGAACTGGCCCGCCGCGAGCGTCAGCAGAACGATCCGCGCCGACGTCGAACTCCCGTTCGTATCCGCTGTGGGGGTCATCGTCGAATTGTGTCCACGGCCATGCCGGCCGTGGGGAACGGACCCGCGACCCGCCAGGAAGATCAGCCGGGTGGCCGGGTGGCGGGGTGGCCGGTGCCGGGGTGCCGGGGTGGCCCGGTGGCGGGGCAGCGGGGTGGCCGGCCCTGTGCGCCGCGCACCGGGTCGGCCACCCCGCGGAGAGGCCCGCCGTCAGCCTGTCGTCAGCGCTCCCGCGGGACGACGCACAGCGCCCAGATCACGAAGGCGTACAGCGCGATCAGGGTGAGCGACCAGACGGGGTAGTACGGGATCGACAGGAAGTTGGCGATGATCAGCAGCCCCGCGATGCCGACCGCGACGACCCGTGCCCACGTGGCGCGCGAGAAGAGACCGGCGCTCACACCGATGGCGATGACTCCCAGGACCAACTGGATCCAGCCCCAGCTGGTCAGGTCGAACTTGAAGACGTAGTTGGGGGTGTTCACGTAGATGTCGTCGTCGGCGATGGCCATGATGCCCCGGAACAGGTCGAGGACACCGGCGATGAACAGCATGACGCCGGCGAACGTCACCAGTCCGCCGGCGGTTGCCTCGGACGCGGCCGACCGGTGGTGCATCGAGCTCGTGGTCATGGCAGATTCCTCACTTCGTCGGTGATACGCGACGTGCAGCACTCGTCTCCGAGCCTGTGGGCTGACCGGGCGGGGGAGATCACCCGCGGCGGGTGAAGTTTGCGGGGCGGATCGCTGCTGCCCTGGAAGCGGACACACCGGTGGGGCGCGGAGGAGCGGGGCGGCCCATGACCGACCGAAAGGGATCCGAAACGCGATGGTCAGGGCCGCCCGCCCCCCACAGACAGCCACCGCACTCACCGGAGCCGTAGTCGTAGCCGAGCCACCGCCACCGCTACCACCGCCACTGACGATTCCGCCGCCGCTACCACCGCCACTGACGATCCCACCGCCCCGGACGCAGGCGAAACGATCTCACGGAGCCGCTGCCATGACGACGACCCACAACAGCCTGGACGGACACGACGTCCGGCACCGCGACCCGCAGGAGCGGGCCGCGCTCGGGAAGGCCGCGCGGGCCGCCGCGCCCCGCTCCAGCCACGCGGAGTTCTCGCCCGGGCCGGGGCGGCCGGACCCGTTGAAGATCATCGAGAAACAGTCGGCGTCACGGCTGAGCGACCTCGTACCGATCCGCTACAGCAGGATGTCCGAGTCGCCGTTCCGGTTCTACCGGGGCGCCGCCGCCATCATGGCCTCGGATCTGGCCGACACTCCGACGTCGGGACTGCGGGCCCAGCTGTGCGGTGACGCGCACATGTTGAACTTCCGGCTGCTGGCCTCCCCCGAACGCCGCCTGATGTTCGACATCAACGACTTCGACGAGACGTTGCCGGGGCCCTGGGAGTGGGACGTCAAGCGCCTGGCCGCCAGCCTCGTCATCGCGGGCCGGGCCAACGGCTTCAGCACCAAGCAGCGGGCCGCGATCGTGCTGGCCACCGTGCGTTCCTATCGCGAGAGCATGCGGTCGTTCGCCGCACTCGGCAACCTGGCCGTCTGGTACGCCCAGTACGACGTCGGCCGGGTACGGGACCGCTTCGGGCCGGACCTGTCCGCGCGGGGCCGTGAACGGTGGGCGCAGGCCGTGACCAAGGCGCGTTCGCACGACACCCTCCAGGTCTTCGACAAACTCACCCACGTCGTCGACGGCAGCCGCCGCATCGCCCCCGATCCACCGCTCATCACGCGTCTCGAGGACCTGCTGCCGGACGGCCGGCGCGGCGACGTGGAACAGGAGATCCGCCGGCTGATCGAGCGCTACGGCCAGACCCTGCCGACGGACCGGCGGTTCCTGCTGGAGCAGTACCGGGTGGCCGACATGGCGCGCAAGGTCGTCGGGGTCGGCAGTGTGGGCACCCGCTGCTGGATCGTGCTGCTGCTCGGCAAGGACGACGAGGATCCCCTGTTCCTGCAGGCCAAGGAGGCCGACGAGTCGGTGCTGGCCCCCCACGTCGGGGCGAGCACCTACCGGACGCAGGGCGAGCGGGTCGTCGCCGGGCAGCGCCTGATGCAGGCCACCAGCGACATCTTCCTGGGCTGGGAGCGCGTCGAGGGCATCGACGGCCGACGCCGGGACTTCTACGTGCGGCAGTTGCGGGACTGGAAGTGGGTCGCCGAGGCCGAGGAGATGGTGCCCCGCGGCATGCGTACCTTCGGTGCGCTGTGCGGCGCGACGCTGGCCCGGGCCCACGCGAGATCCGGCGACCGCATCGCCATCGCCGCCTACCTGGGCGGCGGCGACAGCTTCGACCGGGCCCTGTCGACCTTCGCCGAGCACTACGCCGACCAGAACGAGCGGGACCACCAGGCACTGGTCACCGCCATCCAGACCGGCAGGCTACCGGCGGAAGCAGCCTGAAGATCCCGAGAAGTATCCCGAGAAGTATCCCGGGAAGAGGGGTCACTTTCCGGCCGCCGTCCAAGGCGCCCCGCGGCGGAGGCGGGCGGCGACGGCGAGTGCCGCGACCGACCCGGCGACGATCAGGGGGTGCCCGACCAGCCATGTCTGAACGCCCTCGAACGGGTCGTCGGCGGTCAGCCTCGCGCGTTCGAGCATCCAGGAGACCGAGAACACGAGCCCGATGACCCCCACACCGATGCGGAACGAGGGGTAGACGGTCGTACGGGCCAGCACGAGCAGCGACGGCATCATCAGGGCGACGACGAGCAACTGGGTCGCTTCGATGCCCAGGTTGAAGCCCAGCAGCGTGGTGACGAGCGACCCGCGGTCGAGACCGAGGTCGCCGATGAGCGAGGCGAACGCGAGACCGTGGACGAGCCCGAAACCCGCGGCGATGAGCACCTCGCCGCGCGCGACCAGCGGCCGTATCGCATGGACCGCGGAGACGGCGATCGAGAAGGCGATGAGCGTCTCGACCGGCCGTGACGGTACGTGGATCACTCCCGAGGCCGCCAGGGCGAGGGTGAGCGAGTGGCCCACGGCGAACGCCGACACGACGTGCACGACGCGTACGAGACCGCGGCGCGGCGATGTGTCCTTGGCGCGCCATCGGCCGCCGGCGGCCACCAGCGGGGCGGGGATGAGCAGCATCAGCAGGAACAGCAGGTGGTCGGCGCCCTCACCGACATGCTCGATGCCGAGCCCGGCCGTGGTGGCGAAGCCCTTCAGCCAGGAACCCTCGTCGGCCGGGACCCGCAGGCTCTTGGTGTCCCAGTCGAGGACGCCGAGTGTCTCGGCGTCGTCCGTCTTGAGGATGCCGCGGTCGAAGTCGTACCGGACGGTGGCGATGACCTTGTGGGTGAGCAGTTCCTCGACGATGACGTCGTAGCGCAGACGGAAGTCTGTGACCTGTCCGTCCGGCGGACGGATGGTGAGCGGATAGACGAGGTGCGCCGTCCCGTCGATCGTCCGCACCGACCCCGTGCCGAGCGCCACGGCCCAGGCGTTGCCGTCCTCGCCGACGGCGCTGATGTGCTGCGCCGTATAGCGCTTCAGGAAGGACCGGTCCTCGCCGAGCACGCTCGCGCGGGTGAGGTCGCGGGCGACGGCGATCGCCAGGCGGTCGACGGGCAGCTGTACCTCGCCCTCGACCCGGTCGTCACGGATGTCGAGCAGGACGGCCGAGGTGCTCATCGGGTGGGCGCCGGCCGGCGACGCGAGGCCGCCGACCAGCAGGAACGCCGCGAGCAGCAGGGCGGAGACGAGACGGCGCACGGACGTCACTCCCAGCCGTAGTCGGAGGTCTCGTCCCGGAAGATCGTGTGCTGGTGGATCTCGTCGGTCGAGGCGCCGGGCTGGTTGGAGAACTCGATCCAGGCGGACGGCCCGTCGAGACGGACATAGGTCTGGTCGTTGTCGATGGTGGTTCCGCCGCTCCAGCCGATGTACGTCTCGTCGTACTCGGAGACGTACTTGGCCAGGAGCCGTGCCGCGGCCTTCTCGTCCAGGTCGTCGACCCAGGTGCGCAGCATCGCGGTGACCTTCGCCTGCTGCTTCTTGGTGAGGCTGCTGACGAGGACGCCCTCGGGTTCGGTCGGGAAGGGGCCGTCGTTGCCCGGGCCGAGGTAGAGGTCGTCGAAGCTGCCATCGATCTCGGCGGCGGCCAGTTCGTCGGCGGTGAGCGACTGGATGGCGCCGATGGTGGTGGCCCGCTTGTCCGCGAGCGGGGCGTAGGCCTTGTCGTCCCAGACGAACTCCTCCGGCTCGACCGCGGTCAGCGTGGGCGACATGGTCACGTTGTTCCCGGCGTAGGTGATGTTGTACGCCGCGTGGTGGCCGCCGTACTGGACCGTGAACTCGCCGGTCCTGCTGGGCTGTCCGAAGAAGGAGATGTAGTACCACTCCGAACCGAAGTTGGCGCCTCCGCCTCCTCCGCCGCCGCCGGGGCCGCCGGGCCCGCCGGTGGCGCCGTCGGTCGGGGCTCCGGAGGGAGGCGTGCGCGTGGCGGTGGGGGAGGCCGACGCGCTGCCCCCGGTGTCCTCGCTGTCCGACAGCGAAGCGAGGTAGTCGTCCGCCTTGCGGATCTCGACGAGCTCCTCGTAGCCCTTCGCGCTGAGCGCGGCCTCCATGACCTTCATGGCCGCCGCGTCCTGCGCGTCGGTGAGGTCGCCCAGCTTCAGGCCGTTGCGCTCGACGACGGGCGTCGGGAAGTTCGACCAGCCGGTCTTCTTCGCCGCGTCGTCGAAGTCGTAGAGGACGGTGTCCTTCTGTTCCTCGGACAGCGTCGCGAGGAAGGCGTTGACGGCCTTCACGACCTGGGCGGTGTTGGCGCCACCGGCTCCGGTGCGTGCCGCGGAGGCCGGGACCGCCTGTTCGGCGACCGCCGCCGAGGCGGATCCCGGGTCGAACGCGAGATAACCGACGGTGCCGAGGGCCACGCTGAGGCACGCGGCGAGCACCACGGGCCGGCGCAGAACGGGGCGGGTGTGGGAGGACATGGGGCTCCTGTGTCGTGAGGGTGGTGGGGCCCTCCATCGTGGGAGAGCGGTCTCAGAGCACGGCCGGAGCCAGTCCGGAATTGGATGAGAAGCGGCTCACAGAACGCTGTGCGACCATGCGCGCATGCTGGAGCGTGTCCTCGTCGCCGACGACGATCGTGCCGTCCGCGAAGCCGTCGAGCGGGCCCTGGAGCTGGAGGGGTACGAGGTCGCCACCGCCGGTGACGGTGTGGAGGCCCTGGTCCTGGCCCGCAAAAAGTCCTTCGGCGCGCTCGTCCTCGATGTGATGATGCCGCACATCGACGGGGTGGCCGTGTGCCGTGTGCTGCGCGCCGAAGGCGACCGCACCCCCGTGCTCATGCTCACCGCGCGGGCCGGGGTCCCCGACCGGGCGAACGGTCTGGACGCCGGCGCCGACGACTACCTGCCCAAACCGTTCGAAGTGCCCGAACTGCTCGCGCGTCTGAGGGCGCTCCTGCGGCGGGCCGTACTGACGGCGTCGCCCGCCTCACCGGCCGAGAACGGAGAGATGGGCGAGGAGGGCGAGCGCCCCGGTGACGTGCTGCGGCTGGCGTCGCTGCGCGTGTCTCCCGGCACGCGGCGCGCCTGGTGGGGGGCGGCGGAACTCCGGCTGACCAGAACCGAGTTCGACCTGCTGGAGCTTCTGGTGCGCGACGAGGGCCTCGTCCTGGACCATGCGGCGATCTACCGGCGCGTCTGGGGCGCCGACGCCGGGGTGGACGCGAAGAACCTCGCCGGTTACATCGGCTATCTGCGGCGCAAGCTCACCGACGCCGGAGCGCCCGACCTGATCCGCACGGTACGCGGCGTGGGTTACGCGGCGCGTCGGCCATGAGCCTGCGCTCGCGGTTCGCGCTCGCCTTCGCCGCCGTCGGTGCCGCGGTGGCGGTGGCGGTGGGTGCGCTGAGCTATCTCGCCGCCTCCGACCGGGTGTTCGCGGAGGTCGACCGGACGCTGCGGTCGACCACCGTGGCCCTGACCCGGGGCATGGAGAAACGCCAGGAGCAGGACCCGGCCGGCCAGAGCCCCGTCGGCCAGAGCCCCGCCCCCTTTCCCGGACTGGACCTGCCCGACCCGGGGGGTGAAACGGCACCGCAGCCGGTCCTCCAGGCCGTGGCCCGCGACGGTACGCCCGTCCGCCTGAGCGGCCCGCTGGAGAGACTGCCGGTGTCCGACGCCGCGCGCGCCCTCGCCGCCTCCGGCCGGGCAGGGCAGTCGGACACCACCGAGATCGACGCGGGCGGCCACAGCTACCGCCTGCTGACGACCGCACTCGGCGAGAGCCGCGGCGCCCTGCAGGTGGCCGTCCAGGTCGACCAGACCCGCCACGTGCTGGCCGGCATGGCGCGACAGATCGCGGCGGTCAGCCTGGCGGTCATGCTCGTCGCGGCGGCAGCGGGCCGACTGCTCGCCGGACGCGTCACCCGACGCCTTGCCCGGCTGGCCGAAGTCGCCGAGGAGGTGAGCACGGACGGCCGGGTCGCCCACGACGCCATGGAACTGGTGGGCGGACGCGACGAGGTCGGGCGGCTGTCCGCGTCCTTCAGCAGGATGCTCGGCCGCATGGTCGCCGCCCGCGAGGCCCAGGAACGGCTGGTGCACGACGCCGCGCACGAGCTGCGGACCCCGCTGACCAGCCTGCTGGCCAACGCCACCGTGCTGCACCGCGTCGCCGAGCTGTCCCCCGACTCCCGCGCCCGGCTCCTCGACGACGTCCAGGACGAGACACGCGAACTCGGTCACCTCGTCGACGAACTCGTCGAACTGGCACTGGCGGGCCGCCGCGGGGAGACCGAGGAACCCGTGGACCTGGCCGCAGTGGTGCGCCGAACGGCGCGGCGCGTGTACCGGCGCACCGGGCGCCTGGTCCACATGGACGCCGATGACTCCGTGGTGCGTGGCAGCTCCCAGGGCCTCGAACGCGCGGTGGGCAACCTGCTGGAGAACGCCGCCAAGTTCGACGCCGACGGCAGCGAGCCCATCGAGATACGCGTCCGCCAGGGCGCGATCACCGTCCGCGACCGGGGGCCCGGCATCGCCGCCGACGACACCGGACGGGTGTTCGACCGCTTCTACCGGGCCGCCGAGGCCCGCGGTCTGCCCGGCTCCGGACTCGGCCTCGCCATCGTCCACGACGTCGCGCAGGCCCACGGCGGATCCGTGTCGGCGGGTGGGCGGCCCGGCGGTGGAGCCGTGGTGGGCTTCACCGTGAGCCGATCACGTCTCCTGCCGGCCTCCCGCCCGGGGACCGGGCCTTCGGCCGCGGACTGACCGCACCGCGTCGGCGGCGACCCCGGGCGGCCCGTCCTGCTCGCAGCCCCGCAGCCGGGGACGACGCCTCATGGGCGCGGCGCCGGGGGCGAAGCCGTCCGCGCCCTCCGCGTCCGCCGTCGCCATGGTCGCGTGCGGCCGCCGGTGACGCCCGGCTCCGGCAGGCCGCGGGTCTTCGGCGTCGACGGAGACGGTCCCGGTCCCGGTCCCGCGACGGGCATCCCGGAACGGGCGTAGTGGAAGGCGGCGATGCGGTCGCTGTGCTGCGAGTTGAGCAGGTGGATGAGGAGCACCCCGAAGGCGATCGTCGCGAGGATCGCGATCACGGTCACGATTGTCTCCACGGTCCTCACCTCGCCATCGGCTGAGGCGGCATCGCGGCGGTGAAGGCCGGAACGCGTGGACGTACGGCCCGATCGGGGGCCTCATGGCCCCGTTCGGCATTCCGGACCGCTTCCACGGCCCGGCCGGTCCACGACGTCGTCCGCAGGCGCGCCGCCTCCTCCATCAACCGGCTCGCGGTCGATGTGCCCAGTGGGTCGCTCGCGGCGGACATCAGCCAGGCGGCCGAGGCGGGATCCGTCCGCGGCGGGACCACCAGCAGGTTCCAGCGGCCCAGGCGGTACGAGAGCAGCAGCAGTTCGTGCGGGTCCTGCTCGGACGGGAACCAGCCCACGTTCACCACATGCCCGGCGACGGGCACCCGTCGCGGGACGGCCGGCCAGTGGGTGGAATTCACCGCGATCCGGGTGATCCGTCCCCACAACGGCTCCAGTACGGCTGTGAGGAGGGGGAGTTCCGCCACCAGATCGCGGGAACGGGGCCACCAGGCGCCGTCCAGCAGAGCCGGGGCGGGACCGGCGGGAGCGAGCGACAGACGGAGAGCGGACGAGGAGGACCGGTCTCCTTCGAGTGCCGGCGAGGGGGAAACGGTCGCAGTCATGACGCGAACCCAGCCCCGGACCGGTGATGACCGGCCCGGCATAGTGAATCGCCGAAAACGACACGAGCGTGAAAGCCGGTGCGCGGAAAATCCTCGGTCGTCCCAGCCTACTCCGCGTGCCGGCCGAACGGACGGCGCACAGATGCCCGGTCCCGCCGACGGCGGCTTCACCGCCCATGCGCCGCGCGCCACCGCTCTCCAGGTCAGTTCGCCGCGTTCTCCCTTTGGCTCTCCGCGTCGCCCTTCGACCCGTCCTTCGTGGCAGCGTCCCAGATCCCCGCCGCCACCCTGCGTGCGAACTCCGTCGGCGACGGCTCGTTCGGCAGCTGCGCGGGCACCGTCGTGCCCTTTCTGCCGCCTGCCCGGTCGGCGAACAGCGCGACCGTCAGGGCGAGTCGGCCGTCGTACCCGGTGGCCCACACGGTCCGCCGGGTGATCCCGCCACCCGCCCCGGCGACGGCGAAAGCCTTCGCCTCCGCCGAGCCCGCTGCGACGTCGACGGCGACGGGTGTCGGTCCGGCCCCCGATCGCATGCCCGCCATCAGCGCCTCCTTCTCGTTCAGGACCTGCCGCACGGCGGGCCGCGCCCGGTAGACGGTGCGGCCCTCCCGTGTGATGCGGGCGACGGTGTACGGGGTGGCGTACCTGCCGTCCGCCGCCACCGTCGCGTACGCCGATGCCAGGTCCAGCGGTGTCGGCGCCGCCGTCTTCAGCAGCTTGCTCAACGGTGCGCCCGCGTCCCCCACCTCGCTGAACGGTTCCAGGGCCGTCCCCGCCTCCACCGCCCCGCTCACCGCGTCGTTGAACGACTGCCGCGCATAGTCCGAGCCCCCGTACAGCAGCCGCACCGCTCCGTCGCCGGGCACCATGCCGACGACGGCGGTGTGCACCCGCACGCCCTTGGCCCCAGGATGCTCCTGTACCCGTTGTGTGGCGTTGTCCTGCAGCGCCAGGTCGAAGGTGGTCGTGACGCTGTAGCCGCCGCTCGCGAGTCGGTCCTCGGTGATGCCGAGCCGGTCGGCTGCCTCCTTCGAGGCGACGTCGATCAGGTACTGCCGCTGCCCCTCGGTCTCGCCCGGCGGATAGAACCGGAACGCCGGGAAACGCGCCGCGGCCCGCTGCTTCGCCGTGATGCTCCCGCTCGCGGCCATCGCGTCGAGCACCCACTCCCAGCGGTTCTCCAGCTTCGCCGTCACCTTCGGATCGGAGCCCGCCTTCTCGTAGTACGAGGGGATGTTGAGGATGGACGCCAGCGCGGCGCCCTGCGCGACCGTCAGGCTCTTCGCGTCCACGCCGAAGTAGTTGCGCGCGGCGGACTGGATCCCGGCGGCACCCCGACCGAAGTACACGGTGTCGAGATAGCCCTCGAGGATCTCGTCCTTGGTGCGGGTGCGGTCCAGCTTGATCGCGATGAGCGCCTCACGCGCCTTGCGGGCCAACGAGTGTTCCGGGCTCAGCAGCGCGTTCTTCACGTACTGCTGGGTGATGGTGGAGCCGCCCTGCGGGTCGCCGCCCGTCAGCGTCGCCAGCATGGCCCGCGCGATGGCCCGCGGCGAGACCCCGCTGTCCGTACGGAAGGAGCGGTTCTCCGCGGCGATCACCGCGTCCTGCACATGCCGGGGGACCGCGGACAACGGGACGTCCTGCCGGTCGACCGGTCCGCGCCGGCCCAGATAGGCGCCGCCCGAGTCGAGGAACACGGTGCTCTGGGTGACGGTCTCGGGGTGCGGCTTCGGAATGGACGTCAGGTGGTACGCCACGACGGCCGCCGCACACAGCGTCGCGAGCAGCGCGAGGAAGGCGTACAACAGCCGGCGAAGCCGCCGGCCCCGGTTGCGCCGCAAACGGATCCGCAGCGGCGCGCGCTCGCGGTGCCGGCGCTCCGACAGCATCCCCTTCCTGGGACGGCGTGCCGTGCGCGCCGGTCGCGGCAGCCATTCCGGCCCGTCGCCGTTCCTGTCCCCGCCCCGGCCCCCGTTCCCTTTCCTGCTCCCGTCCCCGTCCCCGTTCTCGTCCCCGTTCTCGTTCTCGTTCTCGATCACGTTCATATCCGCCACCACTCGCGGTCCGACCGCGCGGCGACCCTGCCCGAGGCGTCGTACACCGTGACGACCCGATCGTCCCCGCCCACGGAGAGGAGCGCCTGCACGTTCTTGCTGGGCAGTGGCGTGCTCGCGTACCAGATGCCCCACCCCGGACTGCCCGCCAGGACGAGGACCTTCGCGGTGGTCCTGCCGCCGTCACCGGTTCGCACCTCGACGCGGCCCGGCTCGCCGCTCAGGCCGTGGAAGAGGCCCGACAGGAAGAACCCGCCGGTCACGCTGTCCACCCGGAGGGAGACGCCCGGTTCGTCGAGCGGGCGGTCGCTGTCGTCCCCGGGGAGGGGCACCGACCAGTGCCCACCATCGGCGGTCAGCCACATCCGTACCCCCGCCCCGGCGGTCACCCGCTCGCCCGGCGCCACGACCCGGATCGGGCTCGTGGCCCCACGACTGTCGTCCCCCGGCAGGGCTCCGGACGTCCCGTCCTGCGCACCGCCACCCCCGAGACGGTCGGCGGCGAGGAGGCCGGCGGGTGTGAGCAGCGCCGCACAGGCGGCCGAGGCCACGGCAAGGCGGCGACGTCGCCGGATGCGGCCCCCGGCCTGGAGGTCGGCCAGCGGCACCTCGGACCGGACGATGTCCCGGGCGGCACGGGCGAACACCTCGCGCAGCTGCCCGGGGTCGGTGCCGGCCTCCTTCAGACCGCGTCTGGCACGGGCCCGCACCGCCCCCACCGAGCAACCCAGCAACTGGGCGATCTCCGCGTCCGCCAGCCCCTCCCAGACCCGCAGCACCACAACGGCCCGTCGGCGCGCGGCCCGCCGTCCCCGCAGCCGGCGCAGGTGGTTGCGTACCAGACAGCGCCGCACATGGAAATCCACGTCGTTGCGCGGAACGCGTCGCCACCGCGCGCACATCCGCACCAGCGTTCTCCGCGCCAGTTCCTCCGCGGCCCCGGGGTCGTCGGTGAGCAGCCGAGCGGTCACGACCAGCCGGGACCAGTGCGTCCGGGCGTACGTGGCGAAGTCGTGTCCGGCGGGGAGGACGGGGAGGACGGGGATCACGGGGAGTACGTCGGGGGTCGGTGGCACGTGGGCGGTCCTTCGGCTCGGGAACTCGGTCGTGGCCGGACGCATGGGGCCGTCCGTCCTGGTCGGGCAACCGTTCGGTCGTGCAAGTAGGTTGAGCGGGCAGCGAGCCGACGCCGTTGGGAGAGAGGGAGCCTGAAAGCCGTGTGCGCCGTCTTCCCGGTGGGGTTGCGTTTCGCTGGGTGCGACCTACGCGACCTACGCGACCTGTACGCACGGCGGAGGTGGTCAGGTTGCAAGGAAAGGGCAGAGATTCCGGTGGGGGCATGACCGAGGACGAGTTCGACGCTTTCTACGCGACCGCGTTCCCCCGGCTCACCGGACAGCTCTACGCCTTCACCGGAGACCACGGCGAAGCCCAGGACGTCGTTCAGGAAGCGTTCGTACGGGCCTGGGACCGGCGACAGCGTTTCCTGTCGGACAGCGCTCCCGAGGCGTGGATCCGCACGGTGGCCATGCGGCTGGCGGTGAGCCGCTGGCGGCGTGCGAGGCGCTGGCTGGAACTCGTACGGCGCACTCCGCCGCCCGAATCCACCCCGGGACCGGGCCCTGAGCGCACCGCGCTCGTGGCCGCCCTGCGTGAACTGCCCCAGGCTCAGCGGATGGCGATCGTACTGCACCATTTGTGCGACCTGAGTGTGGAGCAGGTAGCCTCCGAGACCGGCGCGCCCGTGGGGACGGTCAAGGCGAGGCTGTCCCGGGGGCGGGCGGAACTGGCGAAGCGTCTCGCGGGGGACGAGGCCGACGGGCGCGTCGACGAGACCGACGGGCCGGTCCGGAAGGAGAGCCGCCGTGTCCGATGAACTTTCCGCCGCGCTACGTGAGTTGGCCGCCGCCCGGGCGACCGCTCCGATCGTCGGCGGACCCGCGACCCGTGCCCGGGCCATGTACCGCAGGCGCCGCCGCCGTGCCGCCGCGACCCTGGGTGCGGGGACCGCGGCCCTCGCGCTGCTGGGCTTCGCCCTGACCCTGCATCTCGGCGAGGACCCGGACCACCCGGCCGGGCGCGGAACCTCCGCCGCGGCGCCTTCGGGTTCCGCCCCGCCGTCGGCGGCCACCCCGCTACCCGTCTCCGGCACGCTCGACCTGCCCGGAAGTGACCTCACGTTCGGCGGCCGGGTGATGCCGGTCCTCTCGACTCTCGACCTCCGGCCCGGGCCCACGAGCACGACCCCGATGACGGTGGTCGCGAAGCCGGTCCGGATAGCGCTGGCCGTCCAGGTGCCCTCCAAAGGCCGCACCGTGGTGAACGTCGCGTACGTGGTCGAGCTGCGCGACGGGGAGGGCGGCCCGCTCTACGTCGGCACCTTCCCCCAGGACATCGAGGCCCGGGGGGACTACGACGTCAGAGGCGGCGTGATCGCCCTCGGCGCCGAGGACGCCCAGTGGTTCTACGCCCGCGTCCGCCTCGGCGCCGGCATCTCGGTGACGACCGGCCCGGCGCCGACGCCCACCACCTCGCCGACCACCTCGGCCACCACCTCGGCACCCGGCGCCCTGGCACCCAGCGCCACAGCGTCCCCGTCCGGCGAGACACACGTCCTGCCCCCCGACCGCGCCTCGGTGCCCGTCGGGGACGCGGTGGGTTAGGGCTGGGCCGGCGGCCGCACGGCGGGTCGGGCCGGCGATCCCCGCCGGGCCGGCGATCCCCGCCGGGCCGGCGATCACCGCTTTGGCACGAATCCGGCGCCCCGTCAGGGAGAGGTGCGTGGCGGTCTGCCGCTGCCTGTCGCCGTGGTCACGCAGTCGGACACGCACCCGCCCGCCCAGTGCGGAACCACGAACGGTGTGTGCGATGTCGTGTCATGTCGTGCACACAGCCAAGCCGAGATCCAACTCCTGTCTCCCCTGGGCGGGTTCCGCATTGTTCGGAGCCGCTCTGGGCTGCGCCGCCTGGTCGCTGACGGTCTGGTCGCGCGCGTACTGCGACGCGTTACGACGCCGGCGGACGCTTCGAACTGAACGTCCTGCTCCCCCTGGTCGTGGGAACCGAAACACTCGTCGGTCTCATGGCGCGGGCCATCGGCCGCCGCCTGGTGCTTCGCGCGCCGACGGCGGTCCGCGTCTCACTGCCGACGTTGCTGATGGTCGTCGCGACGGTGGGGCTGGCCTGGTGGCTCTTCGCGACCCGCGGGACGCTGGACGGCTACCCCGGCGACTCCGGCCTCTGCCCCGCGAGTAACGTCCCACCACAATGGCCTGACTGGATCCCCGTCTGACCAGCCCCGACCGACCTACGGCGGCCCCGGCGCACGGATGACGCGCTTCGCCGCGTCGCACCCGAACCGCGGGCGGTCGAGTGAGCCATGGCGCGGGACAAGACGAAGCGCAACGCCGTCGAACCGTGCCCGGTACCTCACCTCAGGGCCAGGCCGGCCAGCCGTCCAGGGACGAACCGGATGCCGACCCGCCCCGGCCTCCGCATATCCCCGTCCGGCGATCGCTCCCGCAGCAATGCGAAGGACCGGGACCGGGACCGGCTCGCCGCTGACGAGAAGTGGGAAGCACTCGCGATTCGATCGTCGCGCTGAGGGGCAGCTGCAGTCGTTGAGGTTGCTGCAAGATCGAAGAGTTGTCGCGCGAGTACGACTGATCGCGAGCGGCGTTTCGCTTCAGACCCCTGGACTCGTCCGGGGGTCTTCGCCGTTGCCAGGGCTGAGCAGGGTGGCTACTTCAAGGACCTTTCCACGAACGCTACACAGATTCTGCGCGACTCCTACAGATGAGCTTCATGGGCACTACAGTCATCTGTGTGCAGCTCGTCACATAGTGCTGAGCATCAGGCGGCTGGGGCGGGGGTGTTCTCATGCCCAACTTGCATTGTTCTGGGGGGTTTTATGCGTGAAATGGTCAAGGGGTCGAATGTCTCTCTCGCAGCCTTGAGCGAGAACGTCGGTTCGGTGATCGTCAGTCTGGGCTGGAGGAGCTCGACCGGCGAAGGGGATGCCGATGTGTCCGTCCTCTTGTTGGACGCGAACGGCAAAGTCCGCAGTGACGCCGACTTCTACTTCTACAACAACCCGGTTGCCACGGACGGGAGCGTGCAGCTCCTGGGCAAGACGCCGACGGCGGACGGCAACGAGGACCGGATCAGCTTCGACTTGACCGCGGTGCCCTCCGAAGTCGACCGCATCGTCCTGGCCGCCAGCCGTTACGAAGGCGCTCGCTTCGGAGAACTGGAGGGCGTCAAGCTGGCGTTGGCGGACGGGGGAGGTGAGGAAATCCTCCGCTTCGCCATCGACGACGCCGACTCGGTGAGCGCGATCATCTTCGGCGAGCTGTACAGGCGCGAGGAGGAGTGGAAGTTCCGCGCCGTCGGCCAGGGCTACGACGCGGGCCTCGCCGGTCTGGCCACGGACTTCGGGGTCGACATGGACGACGATGCGGCGGCCGAGGAGGTGCCGGATGGGGCCGCCATCGACGATCAGGCGGACACGACGGCAATGGCGTCAGCCAACGCCAACGAACCGAAGCGGCAAGGGACGCTGGGGGCGGTCCCCTCCCCTCGGCAACCTGGAGGCGAGGCCCAGCCGAGGAAGTCGGCCGCACGGCCTCGTACGGCGAAGAAGAAGGTCACCCTGCCCAAGGCGGCCAGGAAGACGCTGGCGGAGAATGAGTCGTGGAAAGACGCAAGACTCTTCCCGGCCTCGGCGCTCAAGAGCGACCGGGAGCGTGAAACGCGCGCGACCTCGGTCCTGCTGTCCGTGATGGCCCAGGTACCCGAATTCGGCAGGAGACTCACCGCCGCGTTCGGAGCGCCGGCCGGTCGCATGGAGACCTTCACCGAGGTCACCCTGCCGCACGGCGACACTCCGCGACGCCCCGATGGAGTGATCCGGGTCGAACGGGCCGGCAAGCTGTGGACGGCACTCGTCGAGACGAAGACCAATGGCAGCGCCCTCAAGGCCGATCAGGTACAGGCGTACATGGACATCGCCGCGCGCCGTGGCTACGAGGCCGTGATCACGCTGTCGAATGATGTTGCGCTGGAGGGCAGCCCGCTCGTCGAGGTCAAGATCGACGGAAGACGCAAACACAAAGTAGCGCTCTGGCACCTGTCATGGGCGGAAGTCGCCCATCAAGCACAGATGTTGATCAGGCACGAGGGCGTCAGCAATGCCGCGCACGCCTGGCTCCTCCATGAACTCCTGCATTACTTGCAGCACGAGAACTCCGGCTGCCACGGCTTCCAGAACATGGGCCCGGCCTGGGTGCCGGTACGCAACGGAATCGACGACGAAACCCTGTGCCAGGGAGACTTGCGCGCGCTGGAGGTCGTCGAGAGCTGGGAGCGCCTCATCCGTCAGGTCTGCCTACGGCTGGGCGGCGAACTGGGACAGAAAGTACTGCCCGTCCACCGCACCAAGCGCGGAACCGATCCGAAAGCACTCCGCAGCCGCCTCGCGGATCAGCTCTGTCTCGACGGGAAACTCCAATCGGAGCTGCGCATCGAGGGAACGCCCGGCGTCCTGGCGATCAGCGCAGACCTGCGTACAGGCAAGCTCCGCACCGCCATCGAGATCCCGGCGCCCGAGCAGGGCTACCCGCTGTCGTGGGCGAAGCGGCTCGTCCGGCGCTTGGCCGAGGCGCCGGCAGATCTCCACATCGAAACCCTCATCGAAGGGGATGCCGGCGGCCCACGGGGAACGCTCGAACGCCTCCGCCCCGAGCCGGCCGACATGTTGCCCAAGGAGCCCGGCACCCAGATCGTCGGCTTCCGCCTGTCTCTCCTGAAGGGCATGGGAAGCAGTCGCGGGAACGCCGAGTCAGGCTTCATCCGCAGCGTCGACGACGCGGTGCACCGCTTCTACACCAGTGTCGTGGTCCATTTGGACGGCGCGACACCTCGCCGGGCACCTTCCAAGGAAGAGGCGACGACGGGCTGAGACTCGGCGATCGGTTCGGCTGCCTCAAGCAGCATGTGGCCGCGGTGATCGACGGCCGACGGAGATCGCCACGCGCAACATCGAAGAGCTGTTGCGCGCGCACGAGTGACACGTTCCGTCAAGATCGGCCGCCATCGCCGCAATTTCTCGGCCTGGGTGGACGGCTACGTGAACCACTGCGCCGACGAATCCGAGAGGTGGTCCGCGTGAG
This sequence comes from Streptomyces sp. NPDC088157, assembly GCF_044741545.1. Classification (NCBI taxonomy): domain Bacteria; kingdom Bacillati; phylum Actinomycetota; class Actinomycetes; order Kitasatosporales; family Streptomycetaceae; genus Streptomyces; species Streptomyces sp. NPDC088157. The sequence continues at coordinate 219,189 of NZ_JBIUSU010000005.1, read as the reverse complement.
CGGCAAGCGAGGCAACGGGGAAGGATCGACCTACCCCTACCGGAACGGCTACGCGGCCTACGCCTGGGTCACGACACCGGAGGGCAACCGCGAGCGGAAGGAAGAGCAGGCGGCCGAGGACGGCCGGCAAGAGTCATAGCGGTTGCTGTACTCCGCTGCTGTACGCACGACAGAGGCCCATTCGCGACCGAGCGAATGGGCCTCTGACCTGTGTCGGGGTGGCGGGATCTGAACCCACGACCTCCTCGTCCCGAAGCAACTTCGGTGGGGCGCTGGCTTGGGCTGGAGTGTCTCTCGCCTGCGCTGATGGTCCGTAGGCGTTCGCTTTTGTCCGCCGTTGTTCGTCGGCGTTGAAGACGGTCAGCTTGGGAAACTGAGGTGTTCTGCAAGCGGTGACCGGTGGTTTCAGGCCTTGGTTGTCGTCCATGCGCTGCAGGAGCTGTCAATGACATGCTTGTTGTGCCACTCGCCGGCGCAGAGCCGCAGCTCGAGGATGTATCCCTCGTGGAAGTCTTTGTTCTTGTATCGATACGTCTGGAAGCCAGCGGTGTTCCAGATGGTTCCTTGCCGAACGGTCGCCTGGCTCTCGGGGTAGACGAGGCGCCAGGCAGCGAGGGTCGCGTGCCCGTCCTTCTTCTCGTCGACGATCTCGAACCAGTCCCCGACCTCGCGGAAGCAGGCCTTACCCACGGAGTTATGGGCGCACGCCATGGCGGACGGAACACTCCCGTCAAACGGCGTGGTGCCGGCCTCGTCGATATCGAAGATGACGGCCGAGGCGTTGCCGATCGTGAGCAAGGTCGCGGCGGCGATACCACTGAGGACAGTGGCTATTCGTGCTTTACGCAAGGTAGTTACGTCCTTTGACGGTGATTCAGCTAGGTCGCTGTGAGTGTAAGAGCTGCCCAGCGCCTTCCGCGCCAGGTGGCGCCCCCGTCCCCGCCAGTCGCACGATTCTCCGGACCACTTGCCACCTACTCGCCGTGCGGCACGCGTGCCCCACCCCAGTCGGCTACGGCTGGTCGTAGGCGAGTGGCCAGCCGGCGAAACCGCCGTCTTCGGTCTGCCAGACCAACTCCACGTACTCCTCACCCAGGAGATCCTTCACGTCCTCGGTGGGCCCGCTGGGCAGCAGCACAGCAACGCGCAGTTCCTTGCGGCCGGGGATGTGCCGACGGTAATCGGCCAAGTGCCCGATCGCCACCGCACCTTGGCCCACGTCGTCTGCCCCTTCGCCTCATACAACGCGTGTCGCCCTTGCCAACCAGCACCTTCAACAGGACTGGAGACCTCCCAGCATCCGATTTTCCTCGCCTCGCTGCTTGCCAGCCACATCGCCCGGACGAGACCGAAGCCTTGTGAGTGCCACGGACTGGCCTACGTCTTCCGCGGCCATGGAACCGCCAACGGGTCCGTAAGCCGCCCTGGAGCGAAGCTAGTCGACGTGGCGCGCCGCTCTGGCGTATCGACCGGCACCGTCTCCAACGTCCTCAACCGCCCTGATGCTGTGGCGGAGCCGACCAGCCTGAAGGTGCTGGAAGCCGTCAGTGATCTCGGGTACATCCGCAACGCCGCATCGGGGAAGTTGGCTGCTCACTGGCGGCGCTCCGGTTTCGCCACGTGGCTCTTTCGACCGGCCGCGACAGGGCGCTATCCCGGGCGAGGCAGTCAGGAAGAGCGGCCAGTGCCTGTCGTTGCTGAGCCGTGGCCCGTCCAGGATGACGTAGTCGGTGCGCCGTCGGGCCGGGCGGCCGGTGCCGATTCGAAGCGTCATGAGAGCGCGAAGCGGCCCCCACCTGTGACCAGCGGGGGCCGTGATCGGCCGGTCTCGCTCGCTGAGTGGACCAGCGAAGCAGGAGGCACCGTCAGGTCGGACGCCCGTAGAAAAGTTCTCCGGCTTCTCCGGGCACGGGTCCTCGGTGAACCCTGCACACCCCCGACGCGTTACAGCCCACAGTCGGCCTCCGGAGCGGAGGTTCGCCTCGACCGGTCGGGTAGCGGGCCTCTCCACCACCGGGAGCCCTCGCTCCCTCCCCGCCGGTCAGCGGAGCCCTGACACCTCCGACCGGCGGGAGGCCGACCGCACGCCGGTGTGACATGACCGGCCGATCCCTTCCCGGATCCGCGCCGATCCCTTCCCGGAGCCGCCCGGGAAGTGGCTCGATACACCGGGCGCGAGGGTACCTCGACGATGCGACAAGGACGGCGACAAGAAGGGTCTGCCCGGCACGACAAGAAGACGACGAGGTTTGGTCAAGGCGATCCGAGCAGTGTCGGCCCATGCCCCCGCCCGTGCGGGAGACACGCCACAGAACACTTGAACAGGATTGAGCGCCACCTATGAACGGGACCTTGGACGCGGGGATCGCCGTCCTCGCTCCAGCCCGGGTGCATGCCCGGCACATCGCGTCGGACACCCACTGCGACGCCTTCATCGAAAACCTCTACGACCAGTACGGACCCCTGCTCCTGCGGTACGCCGCACGACTGCTGGACGGCGACTGGCACAAGGCGGAGGACATCTTCCAGGAGACGGCGGCCCGCGCCTGGAAACACGCCCGGTTCCTGGGCCCCCGCGGGGAACACATCCGGCCATGGCTGTTCACCGTGGTCAAAAATCTCGCCGTCGACCACCACCGGGCCCGCCAGATCCGCCCCCTGGAACTGATGCCCGCCGAGGAACTGGACGCCGTCTGGGACGGCATGGACTCCACCCTCACCTCCCACGTCGTACTCGAAGCGCTCCGGGAACTGAACGAGCAGCAACGGACGGTCATCCAGCTCATGTACTACCTGGAATGCAGCGTGGCCCAGGCCGCCGAACACCTCGGCATCCCACCCGGCACCGTCAAAAGCCGCGCCTTCTATGCCATGCGAGCCCTGCGCAAAGCGCTGGCGGAACGGGGCGTACTCCGCGAGTAACTCAACGCGGCCAGAACTCGGACCGTCGAAGACCGGCCCGAACCCCCAACGCCACACCACCACCGGCTCGTGACATCGCTGTACATCCTGCACATCCGCTGACCCGTCGCGTCCGGAACGACGCCGTGCACCGGGGCCGCCCACCCCCGGTGCACGGGCGGCTCCCCGCTCCCGCCCGCGGCACCTGCACCGGGCGGGAGCCGGCGACTCCGGTCATCCGTCTGCATCCGTCCGCCCAGGTACGCCGGCAGGAGTGGCCGCGGCGCCTTCCGCCTCCACCACGCCCGCAGGCGCTCGCCGTCGACGCCTGCGCCGACGTCGTCCGCGGTGCCGTGGACGCCCCGCTCGCCCGGCCCGCGGCACCCTCGCCGGACCCAGGTCCCACCGGCCCCGGCGCATCGCTGGTCAGGGAACGTGATCCGAGAACACGGATGAACCGGACCCGACTTGCGAACGTAGGGCATGAAGAAGGCACCGTCACCGCGGCCGCCGGGCCGGGGCGATGTCCTGTCGGCCGGCGTCAACCGCGACACGCGGCCCGACCTCCCTCCTCCCCTCGCGAAGCGACCTGACGGTCGAAGCCATTTAGTTGCGTGCAATTAAATTGCTGAATTTTGTTCTCGGTGTACCTCACCCGCCTCGTCAGTCCCCCACCAGGACCGACATCCCAAGAAAAAGGACGTTCACGATGCACATCACCCGCCCGACGCTTCCGGGCCGTCGGTTCACCCTGATCGGTGTCACCGCGGCCGTCGGCCTGGCCGTCACGGCCGTCACCCTTCCCGGTGTGGCCGGAGCCGCGGCCCGCCACCAGGAGCGGCCGACGATCGTGCTGGAGCACGGTGCGTTCGCCGACGCCGCGAGCTGGGACGGCGTCGTCAAGCGACTGCAGCGCGCCGGCTACCCGGTGGTGGCCGCCGCCAACCCGCTGCGCGGCCCGGCGAACGACGCCGCCTACCTGCGCAGCGTCGTCGAGCACATCGACGGTCCCGTGGTCCTGGTCGGTCACTCCTACGGCGGCACCGTCATCAGCCAGGCCGCCGCCGGACTGGAGGACAAGGTCAAGGCGCTTGTCTACATCGCGGCGTTCCTGCCCGACTCCGGCGAGAGCTCGCTCGGGCTGACGAACAAGTTCCCCGGCAGCACCCTCGGCCAGGCCGTCGAACCGGTGAACTACACGCTGCCGGACGGCAGCCAGGGTGCCGACGTCTACATCAAGCCGGACAAGTTCCACCAGCAGTTCGCCGCGGACGTCTCCGCGGACAAGGCGCGGCTCATGGCCACCGGGCAGCGTCCGGTCGCCGCCGCCGCGCTGGAGGAGAAGTCCACGCGGGCCGCCTGGAAGACGATTCCCTCCTGGTCGCTGGTCACCACCGAGGACCGGAACATCCCCGTGGCCGCCCAGCGCTTCATGTCGGCCCGGGCGCACGCGCACACGACCGAGATCGACGCCTCACACGCGGTGTCCGTCTCGCGCCCCGACGCCGTGACCAGCGTCGTGGAGAAGGCGGCCCGGACGGTTCGCTGACCGGCGTGACCAGCAGCCCGCCCAGCCCCCGTCCCGCCGTCTCCCGTCACCCGTGACCCGTGACCCGTGACGTCACCGTCACCGTCACTCACCTCTGTCACCACCAGTGCGTACTTACCGAAAGGCAGCAACCACCATGCCGTTTATCACCGTCGGCCAGGAGAACTCCGCCTCCATCGACCTCTACTACGAGGACCACGGCACCGGGCAGCCGGTCGTGCTCATCCACGGCTACCCGCTGGACGGCCACTCCTGGGAGAAGCAGGCGGCCGCCCTGCTCGAGGCCGGCTACCGCGTCATCACCTACGACCGGCGCGGCTTCGGCCGCTCCGGCCAGCCCACCACCGGCTACGACTACGACACCTTCGCCGCCGACCTGAACACCGTCCTGGAGACCCTGGACCTGCACGACGCGGTCCTGGTCGGCTTCTCCATGGGCACCGGCGAGGTCGGCCGCTACCTGGGCACCTACGGCTCCGCCCGTATCGCCAAGGCCGCCTTCCTCGCCTCCCTGGAGCCGTTCCTGCTCAAGACCGACGACAACCCCGAGGGCGTGGACGGCGGCATCTTCGAGGGCATCAAGCAGGCCGTCACCGCCGACCGATACGCCTACTTCACCGCGTTCTACCAGGACTTCTACAACCTTGACGAGAACCTCGGCACCCGGATCAGCGAGGAGGCCGTCCGCAACAGCTGGAACGTCGCCGCCGGCGCCTCCTGGTACGCGTCCCTGGCCTGCGTGTCGACCTGGACCACCGACTTCCGCGCCGACCTCCCCAAGATCGACGTACCCACGCTGATCCTGCACGGCACCGCCGACCGCATCCTGCCGATCGAGGCCACCGCCGAGCCGTTCCACCGGGCGCTCCCGCAGGCCGAGTACGTCGTCGTCGAGGGCGCTCCGCACGGCCTGCTGTGGACCCATGCCCAGGAGGTCACCGACGCCCTGCTCGCCTTCCTGGCCAAGTGACGGGCGGCGGCCGGTCGCTTCCCGCCGGTGACGGATGCGGCAGATCCGGCGGTGGCCGTAGCCCGCACCTCTCCGGTGAGAGTGAGGCCGGGCCGCCGGAAGGGCCCGCCGATGCCGCCCGGTGTGCGCGCCGGAGACGAGAAGAAGGCGGAGTCGGTCGCCGGCGGGAATGCCCGGCCGGCGACTCGGCGCAGCCCGAGGAACCGCTAACCCCGCCCCGGGGAAGGGACCTCGCGCGCAGGATCACCACTCGCCGGAGTCGGCATCTTGTGGCCGCCGACGGCCCTCTCCGCCGCGATGGGAACGGGGTCCGCTTCGGTGTCGAGGGCGGCGAGCCGGTCCCGGACCTCCTGGGCGCTGCGGGACAGCGCCCGCTGTTCGGCGTCGGCGAGCGCGCGGACCCAGTCGGCCCGGGCGGCCTCCCGGTCGCCCATGGCCAGGCGGGTGTCGCCCAGCCGCATCAGCGCGCCGACGGCGTTCCTGTGGTCCCCCAGTTCCCCGAACGCCTCCATCGCCCGCCGGTAGGTGGCAACCGACTCCTCGTACCGGCCGAGCATCCGCAGGATGAAGCCCAGGACGTCCCAGCCCTGCGCCTGCTGCCACGGGGCGTCCAGGCGCTGGAACAGGGCGAGGGCCTCCTCGCCGTGCACGAGGCCCTTCTCAAAATGCCCCAGGTTGGAATGGAACCAGCCGAGCTCGACGAGGCACTCGGCCGTCCACAGCTCGTCCCCTGTCGCCCGGGACAGCGCGAGTCCTCGCTCGGAGAACGCCACGGCCTCGGGGATGCGGCCGAACAGGTAGAGCGCACACGCCGTGGCGTAGTGGGCGCGGGCCTGTTCGGCGACCACGTCGAGTTCTTCGAAGAGCGTGGTGGCGCGCTGCAGGTGGTGCAGGGCCTGTTCCTGGTGGCCGAGGTAGCCGTGGATGCTGCCGATGTGCCGCAGACAGCGGCCTTCCTCCAGGCGGTCGCCCCGGCGCCGGGCCACTTCCAGGACGGGGGTCAGCGCGGTGATGGCCTCCGGCCAGTACTCCTGGCGGTTCAGGTATTCCTTCAGCGACCAGGCCAGTCCGGTGATGTGGTGGTCCAGCTTCCGGCTGACGGCGGTGTGCAGCAGGCCGACCAGTACCCGGTGTTCGGCGGTGAACCACCGGTTCGCCTGTTCCACGGTGGTGAGATCCTCCGGGGTGACGCCCGGACTCGGGGAGCCGAGGTCGAGTTCGGGCAGCGAGTCCTGCTTGAACAGCCGGTTGGCTTCGTAGGCCGTGAACATGCAGTGGTCCAGAACCCGGAGGGTGGCGCGGTGGCGTTCGTCGGCCTCGTCGTGGGTGTGGGTGAGTTCACCGGCGTAGACGCGCAGCAGGTCGTGCAGGGCGAACCGGCCGGGCCGGGGCTGTTCGACGAGACAGGAGCGGGTCAGGCCGGCGAGCAGGCGGCGTGTCTGAGGCAGGGGCAGTCCGGCGAGGCCGGCTGCGGCCGGGGCGCTGATGTCGGGTCCGGGGTGCACGGCCAGGAGGCGGAAGAGGCGGGCGGCGGACTCGTCCAGGGACCGGTAGGACCAGGAGAACACGGCCCGGACATCGGTGCTGGTGTCGAAGCCGGTGAACGCGTCCAGGCCGCCGTGGGCATCGCGCAGGTCGTCGGCGATGGCGTGCAGGGGGAAGGCGGGTTCGAGTTCGGCGCGTGCGGCGACCACGGCGAGTGCCAGGGGCAGCCGTCCGCACAACCGGATGATGTCGGCCGTGGCGGCGGGTTCGGCGGCCAGGCGCTCCGGTCCCAGCCGCCGCGCCAGTGTCTCGTGGGCCTCGGCCGGTGAGGGCAGCGGGAGGGACAGCGGCTTGGCCCCGTCCGTCGTGATCAGGCCCGGAAGCTGGTTGCGGCTGGTGACCAGGGTGAAGCAGCCGGTCCCCGCGGGCAGCAGGGGGCGGACCTGTTGCTCGTCGCGGGCGTTGTCCAGGACGAGCAGGACGCGTCGGTCGGCCAGGAGGCTGCGGAACAACGTGCTGCGGGCGGTGGTGTCCTCGGGGATGCGCGGGGCGGGGACGCCGAGAGCGGTGAGGAAGCCGTGCAGGGCGTCGCCGGGTTCCACGGCGGGTGCGTGCGGGTGGTATCCGCACAGATTGACGACGAGCTGTCCGTCGGGGAAGGAGGACGCGATGCGGTGGGCGTGGTGGACGGCGAAGGTGGTCTTGCCGACACCAGGGGCGCCGCCGATGACGACGACCGGTGCACCCGCCGGTCCCGGCCGGCCGGGCGCACCGCTCGCGGCGGACAGCCACGCGCCCTCGGCCGCCCGCCCCGCGAACACCGGCAGATCACCCGGCAGTTGCGCCGGGCGCGCCACCCGTGGCCATCCGCTACCGGCGCCGCCCGCTGCAGGGTCGTCGCTCGCGCCGGAGGGATCAGCCGAGCCCGCGGATGCCCCGGCGGTCGTGCCGACGGGCGTCGCGTCGACGGCCGGCCCGCAGGACGTGGCACCGTGGGCCGCGGCGGCAGGACGCGTGCCGGCCGGTGCGGTTTCGGTGTCCTCCTCCAGTGCCTCGGATCGATCCCCCAGTGCCTCGGACTCCGCCGCCCGGCTCGCGCCACGGCTGTGCGCGGTGCCGGCCGCCGAGCCCGCCGTCCTGGCCGTGCCCGGCAGGGACAGCGGCGGCAGGTCGTGGCGCAGGATGCCCTCGTGCAGGGCCCGCAGTCCGGGACCGGGTTCCAGACCGAGTTCGTCGGCGAGGTGCCGGCGCAGGTCCGCGTAGCGCTGCAGTGCCTCGGGGTGCCGGCCGGCCAGGTACAGGGCGTGCAGCAGCAGGGCCCAGCCGGTCTCCCGCAGCGGATGCTGCGCCGTCAGTTCCTGCGCCGACGCCACGGCTTGCGGTATCCGTCCGCCCAGGAGCAGGGCAGTGGTGCGGATCTCCCGGGTGGTCTGCCGCAGTTCCTCCAGGCGGGCGGCTTCATGGGCGGCGAACAGGTGGTGCGCGGCGTCGGCGAGCGCGGCACCGCGCCACATCGCCAGGGCCCGTTCGGCCTCCTGCAGAACGCGTTCGGGCCGCTCCTGGTCCAGCAGTCGGTGCGCCTGGGCGACGGCCCGCTCGAAGCGCACGGTGTCCCGACTCTCGGACGGGACGCGCAGCCCGTAGCCGGCGGGTTCGGTGACCAGCACCCCGAACGTCCCCCGCGTGCGCAGGTGCCGGGGTTCCAGGACGGCGCGGACCTTGCTGACGTGGGCGTGCAGGGAGGCCATCGCCCCGCCCGGTGCTCGCCCCGGCTGCTCCGACCACAGCTCCTCGCACAGCGTCTCGGGGGCGACCGCCCGACCGTCGGCGAGCAGCAGCCGGATCAGCAGCAACCGCTGCTTGCGCCGCCCCGGATCCAGCACCGTGCCCGCCCGCCGTACCACCAGCGGACCCAGCAACTCGAAGTCGAACTCATGCCCCATGGTCGTCACCGTTCCCACCCAACACCCCCACTGCGTTGCCACCCGCACACGCACGGCCCATCGGCAGTGCGCGACCCGCTCCGGCCGCAGACCTGCCCGGGCCCTGACGGTTGCGCCATGAGCGCGATGACGGACGCAGGGCGCCGCCCCGTCCGGACGTCCGCGCGCCCCCCGCCGCGACGACCTGTTCGTCCAGGGATGAGGGGCGGCTCAGGTGGCTCTGGAGCGGTGAGGACCCCGTCGTCCGCTTCCCGCACACCAGGAGGGACACTAGCAGGTCGTCACTCAGCGTAAGGGTTCTGCGGGCGGCGCGATCCGCCGCTGCGGAAGGCTCGCCTCCTCGGCCGGCCGCAGCGCCTACCGGACCACCGGGCCCCACCCGCCCGGGAGGGAGTGCGCTGGCCGGCGGCCAGGTGCGGGACGGCTTCCTCGTCCGGTTCGGCGGCTCGGCCCCGGGAGCGTCCGTACCCTCCCTGGCAGCCGCGACGGATCGTCTGCCCCCGTATCCCGCTGCCGCCCGGTGCGGACCCCGTCCCGGTCCGTGAGCACGGCCTGCGTCGGGTGGCCGGGGACGAGCCCACCCTGGTCGACCGCTGAGGGCGCCACCATACGGACTGCACCGGGAGGGCGAAGCACCGCAAGGAGCGGAAGAACCGCTGGTCGAACCGTTGGCCGGTCGCTTTCCCGATGCGTTCGAGCCTGTGGCCCGGGGCAGGGCGCCGTCCTCGGGCGGCCGGATGGATCTTCTCTGGAACAGCCCTTTGACCTGCCGCGGACGTGAACCGGGGTGCCTGTCATCCCGTTGAGTGATCGAGCGAATGTCGTCCACAGTGGGGAAAGTCATGGTCACCGTCGAAGGAACGAGTACGGCCCGGTTCGAACCGGTCCGAGCAGCACTGGCAGCGCACCTCGAATCCGGGGAGGAGCTGGGGGCGTCGATCGCCATCGACGTCGACGGCGTCATGGAAGTCGACATGTGGGGTGGGCACGCCGACACGGCACGGACCGTTCCGTGGCACCAGGACACGTTGGTCGGACTGTGGTCGACCACCAAGACCCTCAGCAGTCTGGCGGCCCTCGTTCTCGTCGACCGGGGAGCGCTGGACCTCGACCGCCCGGTCGCGCACTACTGGCCCGAATTCGCCGCCCGGGGCAAGCAGGACATCGAGGTGCGGCACGTCCTGGCACACACCTCGGGGCTCTCCGGCTGGCAGCAGCCCTTCACCATGGACGACCTGTACGACTGGCCGACGGCGAGCGCCCGACTGGCCGAACAGACGCCCTGGTGGAAGCCGGGGAGCGCCTCGGGCTACCACGTGCAGACCCAGGGACAGCTTGTGGGCGAGCTCGTCCGGCGGGTCAGCGGCCGTACCCTGACCGAGTTCGTCGACACCGAGATCGCGGGGCCGCTGGAAGCCGACGTCCAGATCGGCGCGCGGGAAGCCGACTGGCCGCGTATCGCCCCGTTGGTGCCGCCGTCGCAGACCTTCGAAGTGCCGGCCGGTCTCGATCCCGAGGCCATCTTCACCAAGACGCTGTTCGGAAGCCCCGCCCGGGACGAGAACGTCGACACCCCGCGATGGCGCCGCGCCGAACTCGGAGCCGTGAACGGACACGGCAACGCACGGGGCATGGCCCGTGCCCTCTCCGTGATCTCACGACGCGGCGAGGTGAACGGCCTCCGGCTGCTCTCCCCGGACACGGTGGACAAGATCTTCGACGTACAGGCCGACGGAGTCGACCTGTTCCTGGGTGTTCCCGTGCGCTGGGGCATCGGCTATGCGCTCGCCGACCCCAGGACAATGCCGCACATGCCCACCGGAACGATCTGCTTCTGGGTCGGCCGAGGCGGTTCGGTGGTCATGATGGACCTCGATCGGCGCATCACGTTCGCGTACACGATGAACCGGCTGGGCGACGGGATCCTGGGCTCGGAGCGCACGCACAGCTACCTCAGGCACGTCTACGAAGCTCTCGACGCCGCGAACTGAAACCCACCCGCCGGAGATCCGTCCACGCCGGGACGACGGGCGCGGAGAGCGCGTGCGGAGCTCAGCCCCCGGGGGCGGGCCGGCATTCGCCCACGAGGGGCCCTGGGCCGGACCGGGAGGGCTCCGCGGGCCTGCCCCGGCGCGCGACCAGCGCTTCCTCCTCCTTCTCGCACCAGGCTTCCGCGGCACCCAGGCCGCCACCCGATGACCGCATACGGCCACCGAGGCGAGATGATCGTCCGCTTCGCCATCTGGGAGCAGACCAGCGGAGTCACCGCCCTGCCCGCCATGCCGTGAGCACACAGGCGGAACCCGACTCCACCACACCCCGGCACACCGTCAGACACCCCCACGCCCAACGACGTGACAACGCCCGCCAGCGTCCTACGGGACGGCCAGGCACTACGGGCGGTGAACCGGGTCTGTGCCGATTCGGTTGAGACGAGAGGCACGCCCGCGCACCGAACGGCAGGGCGACGACCTGCACGCTTCCTTTCCATCCCAAGGAGACCCAATGCCTCATTCCCGTCAAATCTCCACGCTCCACAGAAGGACGGTGACGACCGCCGCCCTCACCGCCGCCACGGCCTCGCTGTTGTTCTCCGGTTCCGGCCCGGTCGAGGCGGCCACCGCCTCCGGGCAGGGATCCGTCAAGCATTACGTCGCCCTCGGTGACTCCTACGCCGCAGGCACGGGCCTGTCCCCGCAGACGGACGCGGAGTGCAAGCGTTCCTCGGGCAGTTACCCGTCGTGGATCGCCGAGACGTACAAGCCGGCCGTGTTCAAGGACGTCACCTGCAGCGGCGCCACCACGCGGTCGCTGTGGAACAAGCAGGGATCGTCCGCGCCTCAGGTCAATGCCCTCACCAAAGACACCGACCTGGTGACCGTCACGCTCGGCGGCAACGACCTCGGCTTCTCCGACGTGCTCACCACGTGCGTACTGGCCGGATTGTCGACCAGGGAGGGCACTCCCTGCCGTGACGAGCTGCTCCGCAGCGGCAAGAACCTGGACGCGGACTTCGCGAAGCTGAGCACACGCGTGCCCGACATGCTCACCGACATCAAGCAGCGCAGCCCCCAGGCCCGTGTCGTCGTGGTCGGGTACCCGAATCTGTTCCCCACCGACGGAAGCGCCTGCGGTTCCTCCGTCCCCCTGGCCAAGGGCGACGTCACCTGGCTCAACCAGGCCACGAACCGGCTGAACCTCCTACTGGAGATGGCGGCCTACACCAAGCAGGCCGAGTTCGTCGACACTTCCTCCGTGTTCCGCGGCAAGGACATGTGCCGACCCTCGTCCAAGCAGTGGATCAATCCGCTGCTGCCGCAGACGCCCGGCTCCGCCCACCCCAACGCCATCGGACACCTGATGCTCGCCTTTGAGGTGTACGACAGGCTCGGCAAGTAGTCACCGTTCTCCCCGTTCTGCCGGGTCGCACGAATACGGCGCCCCGGCGGAGCGAGGCACCGCCAAGGTCGATCCGGCAGTTCCGCAGACCTGTCGTGTTCATACGGCACCGAGACATGTCCGCAACATCCGCTGACCGAAGGCCATTTGACTTCGGTCGTCGGCCAGGACGAGACGGCGGCGTCCCGCGAACTGTCCGGCCACGCATCCCGAAAAGAATCGTTGGCGTCAGATGAACCCGCACCACGCCGGCACCGTTGTGGCAGGTGCTTGGTTCTTTTTGTTCTTCCTACTTCTAAGGCGGATCCCATGTCCATCGACGACTACACCGGAGGCCCGGCACAGGGCTCGGACGTTCTGGTCGTGACCACCAATGAAGTGCCGGGGCGCGAGGTGAAGCAGGTGATCGGAGAGGTGTTCGGCCTCACGGTGCGTTCCCGCAATCTGGGCTCCCAGCTGGGCGCCGGACTGAAGTCGGTGATCGGCGGCGAGTTGAAGGGCCTGACCAAGACACTGGTACAGACCCGGAACGAGGCGATGGAGCGCCTCGTCGAGGCGGCCGGTGCCCGCGGCGCGAACGCGGTACTCGCCATGCGCTTCGACGTCACGACGGCTCAGGACTCCGGCACCGAGGTCTGCGCCTACGGAACGGCTGTCATCATCGCTCCGGCAGCCTAGCCCGTCGTTCGGCCTCGGGCGCCGACGATGCGCCGCACCCGAGCATCGGGTGCGGCAAGCGGTCAGCACCGATGCGAGGGGCGCATGTGCTCCACAGGGTCGCCGCCGAGGCGGCGCCGGTGCCGGGCGCCCGGTGGGCCGAGCGGCGCCACCGCGCCCTGGACATCAGGCGCCCGGCGAGGCACGGTCTGCGCGAGATCATGAGCGCAAACCTGTACACCGACACGTTCAGCCTGCCGCTGGCGGCGCCGGTTCACTGCCGGGGGCGTGCGGGACGGCGTTGTCACCTTGTTGGGTGTGGGGTGTCTGACGGTGTGCCGGGGCATGGTGGAGTCGGGTTCCGGCTGTGTGCTCACGGCATGGCGGGCAGGCCGATGACTCCGCTGGTCTGCTCCCAGATGGCGAAGCGGACGGTCATCTCGCCTCGGTAACCGTATGCGGTCATCAGGTCTGGTCAGAGGGCTGTGACGCCTACTGACGCCCGCTGCGCGGGGCACGTACGGGTTACGCCTCGGCACGGACACTGGTTACGTGATTATCGAACGCGCGTATGTCCATCTTTCCTCCTACGACGAGGAGACCTGGCCTTGGTCGGTGCCCTGCGTTCGGCAGCTGCTCGACGAAGGGCTGCGGTTCACCGCGCCGGTGACCTTCTTGGTCGGTGAGAACGGCTCGGGCAAGTCGACTCTGGCCGAGGCGCTGGCGGAGGGGTTCGGTCTGGACTCCTACGGCGGCTCTCACGACTGGCGCTACGCCTCCCCGCGCGGCAAGTCGATCCTCGGCGAGCGGATGAAATTCGACGCCGCCTCGGGGCGCGGGCGCCGTATGGTCACCAGCTGGTCAGCCCGCAAGGGCTTCTTCCTGCGTGCCGAGACCGCCCTGGACGCCCTGGGCAGGGAGGGGTTCTCGCCGGACCATCTCAGCCATGGTGAGGGCTTTCTCGCGGCGTTCCGCGGAAAGTTCCTCCACGCCGGGCTCTATGTTCTCGACGAGCCGGAGGCGGCGCTCTCCTTCTCTTCGTGCCTCGAACTGGTCGGGCACATCGACCGGTTGGCCAAGGAGGGCGGCCAAGTCGTCTGTGCCACGCACTCCCCGTTGCTGACCGCACTGCCGGGCGCGGACATCATCGAGGTCGGTGAGCACGGTATGCGGAGGGCCGCCTGGCGGGAGCTCGGCGTCGTGGATCACTGGCGCCGCTATCTTGCCGACCCGCATGCCTATCTGCGGCACATCGTCGAACCGTAGGCGAGCGCCAGCGGGCGGGCCAGCCTCATCTGCGTGCAGACGGCGAGGACAAGCCAGGTCCACCGGTCGGCCGCCAAGTGTGCGGACCTTTGGGGAGGTCCGGCTCGGGGCTTGACCTCAGATCTCAGCTAAGTTTGGCGGCTGATCGTTGTGCGCGGCACGGACCTCGGCCGGGCTGGAGCGGACGGAGGCAGGAGCGCAGGCCCGGCCGGGGGCCGTGCCGCGCGCGGGGAGCGGAGCGAGCCGCCTTGAACCCGTAAAGAAGGTTGTAACTCAACGACCGTCAGTACTCTGTCCGGTCCCGGTAGATGCTTGACACTTCGATCCCAGCTGATGGTTGACGCGGTGGGCCTTGGCCCGGCTTCAAATGCGCGGCAGGCAGAGCGATCACTCTGCCAGGATGCCGACATGGGGAACACGCATGCTTGGCCCGTGTTGCGGACCACGAACCTGAATGAGGCGCTGACGCTCGCGGAGAGGTTGCTGTTGGTCGCGTCCTGGTATGACCCCGATGGTTGCTACCTGGACGCATGGGCGCATGACGACGATCAACTGCGGCGTCTGACTGGGGCCTCTCCAGAGGCGAGAGTCGAGTGGTACGGGGTGGGCGAGGCCAGTCCGCGCGCGAGTGTGAGCATGGGGGTCACGACCCTTATGCAGGCACGCGAGGCCTTGGGAACCTGGGCGGACATCACCAGGTGCTACATCCTGTGGCACAACATGAAGTGGCCGGCCGTGCCGGAGCTTGGGCTGGGCGAGGAGTACAAGTACGCCGAGTTGCAGGTTGCGTGCAACAGTCACACGATTCACTGCGAGGAGTGGGCGCCCGAGCACACCGTCTTCATCCATGCGCGGCCCGGGCATGACGAGCGTGCCGCATGGCTGGCCGCGCAGGTCGGCGCCCGAGTTGTTGGCCCCCCTGAGTTCGGGTGGTAGCTCGTGGGGTGCCTGAGAGCGGCGATCATCGCCGTTTAGCATCCGGCGCTTGCTGCTCTGTGGTGTAGAACCCTGGGTATGGGGAGTGAACGGCGGGAGCTGATGAAGGCGCTCGGGATGCGTCTTCGAGGGCTTCGTGCAGAGGCTGGTCTGACGGGTGCCGTCTTGGCTCAGCGGGCCGGTGTGGGGCAACCAACCGTGTCCAAGGTGGAGAACGGGCGCATGGTTCCCAGCTGAGTGAGAAACACGTCATTCCGTCGCTCGGCGCTCGCAAGCTCCCAGACCTCAGCGCGGAGGATGTTGACCGCTGGTTGGCCACCAAGGCGAAGACACTCAGCACGCGCACCCTCCAGTCGATCCACTCGTACCTGAACCGCGCGGTCAAACGAGCCATGGCGCGGGACAAGGTGAAGCGAAACGTCGTCGAGCTGTGCTCGGTGCCGCAGGGTCGAGCAGGGCGGCCGTCCAAGGCGCTCACCTTTGCTCAGGCCGATGCCGTACTCAGGGGCGCTGAGGGCACCTCGATGCACGCGTACATCGTCCTTGCGCTGCTGACCGGGGCCCGGACCGAGGAACTTCGGGCGCTTACCTGGGAGCACGTCTTTCTCAAGGGCAAGCCGGATGCCGACCCGCCGCAGCCTCCGCATATCGCCGTGTGGCGCTCGGTCCGAAAGAGCGGGGACACCAAGACCCGGAAGTCCCGGCGCACGCTCGCTCTGCCGGCGCGCTGTGTCGATGCTCTGTGGCAGCAATTCGAAGATCAGGGCTGGGATCGGCTCGCCGCTGACGAGAAGTGGGAGGAACACGGGCTCGTCTTCTCCTCGGCCGTGGGCAAGCCGCTCGACGCCGCCAACGTGCGCCGCGCCTTCCGCCAGGCACTCAAGGACGTCGACGGGATCGACGCCGACGAGTGGACTCCGCGGGAGCTCCGGCACAGCTTCGTGTCGCTGCTGTCAGACCGTGGCGTTCCGCTTGAGGTGATTTCGCGGCTCGTCGGGCACTCTGGGACGGCTGTGACGGAAGAGGTCTACCGGAAGCAGATCCGGCCCGTCATCCAGACCGGGGCCGTCGCCATGGACGGTATCTTCGGCACCGATCCGCAGCGTCCGTAGCTGTCGTAGTCACGCAGCCGGGCACTCAGGAATCGATAGTCACGCAGTTAGACACGCAGCAACGCCAGAGGGCCCTTACCGATTCGGTAAAGGCCCTCTGATCTGCTATTTAGCTGTCGGGGTGGCGGGATTTGAACCCACGACCTCTTCGTCCCGAACGAAGCGCGCTGCCAAGCTGCGCTACACCCCGATGTCGCTGCTTGTCCTGCTTGTCGCGGCGACGTCGTTTACTTTAGCCCACCGGTGGCCCGAGACGAAATCCGGTTTTGGCGCGGTGACTGATCGGGTTGGGGCGGACGTGGTCGAGGGCTACGAGGAGAACAGCGAGGGCGTAGAAGGAGAGGCCGAGGAGGAGGGCGTTGGCCAAGGCGTGCTTGTAGCCGTGGGCCTCGACGTCGAAGAAGGGGTAGAGGTAGCGGCCCGGCGTGTCGGCAGCGATCAGCTGGGCGCGGGCGAGGGAGAACGCCAGGTAGGTCACGGGGTAGAGCATCCAGGTGGCGGCCCGACGCAGGCGCAGACGGCCCGGGGGTGTCAGCAGCAGCCAGTCCAGGGCGGCGGCCAGCGGTGTCACGGTGTGGATGAGGTGCCCGGCGACCAGGTGCCAGCCCGTGGGGGCGGTCGCCGTGCCGGTCACCGAGAAGGGGACGGCCGCGTCCGCCAGGAGCAGGTGGTAGACCAGCCCGGTGATCATGACGTACAGCAGCGCGGCGCCCGTCAGGGCTGCTGGGAGGGGGCGGCGGGCCGTCCACGCGCGGCGGGCGGAGAGCAGCGTGACCAGGGCCAGCAGGATGTTGCTCTGGATGGCGAAGTGGCTCAAGACCCGCAAGGGGCTGCCGAGCGATAGGGCGAGCGTCACGCCCGCGGCCGCGGTGCCGGCCAGCAGCAGGCGTAGGACGGCGGCCAGCGGACGGCGTGCGGGGGCCACCACCGCCGAGGCGGGGACGGAGGAGAGCAGGAGCGCGTGGGTCCGCGGTATCGCGGGCAGATCCGGGATGTCCCTGGGTATCGGCGCGGTCATGCCCTCACGCTAGGCAAGGGTCACAGAACGGGCGATACGGGAGGGCCGTTCGGGGGAATCTCCGTCCGTCCCCCCCGTCCCCTCCGTCCTCTTGGCTCCTCTACTCCTTCTCGACCAGCGTCAACAACGTCACCTCCGGCGGGCACGCGAACCTCACCGGGGTGTAGCGGTTCGCGCCGCATCCGGCCGACACGTGCAGGTAGGACGTGTGCCCCTGCGCCGTGTGCGTCGACAGGCCCTTCACGCGGTCCGTGTCCAGGTCGCAGTTGGTGACCAGGGCGCCGTAGAAGGGGATGCAGACCTGACCGCCGTGGGTGTGGCCGGCCAGGAGGAGGGGGTAACCGTCCGCCGTGTAGGAGTCCAGGACCCGCAGGTACGGGGCGTGCACCACGCCCATCGAGAAGTCGGACGACGCCGATGGGCCGCCCGCCACCTCTGCGTAGCGGTCGCGCTTGATGTGCGGGTCGTCCAGGCCCGTCAGCTCGATCGACGCGCCCTCGACCTTCAGCACGCCCCTGGTGTTCGTCAGGTTCAGCCAGCCCGCCGCGTCGAAGCCGTCGCGCAGGTCCTCCCACGGGTTGTGGATCACGCCGACCACGGGCGCGTTGCCGTTGAGGCCGTGGCGTCCCTGGACCTTCTCGAGGAGATAGCGAGCGGGGTTGCGCGGTTTCGGGCCGTAGTAGTCGTTCGAGCCGAAGACGTATGCGCCGGGGAACTCCATCAGGGGGCCGAGGGCGTCCAGTACCTCGGGCACGCCCTCCGGGTCGGACAGGTTGTCGCCCGTGTTGATCACGAAGTCGGGACGCAGACCGGCCAGGGAGCGCAGCCAGCGCTGCTTCTTGCGCTGGCCGCCGACCATGTGGATGTCGGAGACCTGCAACACGCGCAAAGGACGCATCCCGGCGGGGAGGACGGGGACCGTCACCCGCCGCAGTCGGAAGGAGCGGGCTTCGAAACCCGCCGCGTACACCAGACCGGTGGCGCCGGCCGCCGCAATGGAAAGAGGTACTCCGTATCGCGCGCGCATAAGTCCATCGTGTCAGACGCCGCCAACACCCTTTGCGCCGCCGCCCCTTAAATCGGCGGGCGATCGGCCACCCACACCTGCGACAATCAAGTCATGACCACGCTCAAGTCGAAGCTTCAGGCAGACCTCAACGCCGCGATCAAGGAGCGCGACGAGCTCCGCTCCTCGACGCTCCGGCTCACGCTCACCGCGATCACCAAGGAGGAGGTCGCGGGCAAGCAGAAGCGCGAGCTCTCCGACGAAGAGGTCCTCAAGGTGATCACCAAGGAGGCGAAGAAGCGCCGCGAGGCCGCGGACGCCTTCGCGCAGGGTGGTCGGGCCGAGTCGGCCGAGCGGGAGAAGGCGGAGGGCGAGCTGCTCGCCACGTACCTGCCCAAGCAGCTCGGTGAAGACGAGCTGAACGAGATCGTCGCCCAGGCCGTCCAGGAGGCGAAGGCGGCCGGTGCCGAGGGGCCGCGGGCGATGGGTGCCGTCATGAAGATCGTGAACCCGAAGGTGGCCGGTCTGGCCGAGGGCGGCCGCGTCGCCGCAGTCGTCAAGAAGCTGCTCGCGGGCTGACGCCGCCCCGGCCCTCCCGCCGTTCCGACGCCCCCGGGCTCGGGGATCCGAGTTCCCGGCGATCCCGCGCTCCTGGGGATCCCGGGTTCCTGGGGATCGCGCCGCTGCGGCGCCCCTCGGGCTTACGGGGATCCCGAACGGCGGGGGGCCCCGCCGCTTCGGCGCCGCCGGCCGCCGGGCCTCCCGCCGCCGGGCTTCCCGCCTCCGGCGAGCCACAGGCCGCGCACGACGCGAGGCCTCGCACGACGCGGGGCCTCACACGACGCGCAGCCCCCGCACGACGAACGGCCCCCGCCTCTCCGTACGAGAAGAAGTCCCGTACGAGAAGCGAGGGCCGTTTTCCATGTCCTCGTTCTCAGCTCAGCCTCAGGGCCGGACGTTCAGTCGGCGAGCCGGCCGTAGCCAAGGGCCGCCCCGCCGGGCCACCGTCCGCCCCGCCGGGCCACCGTCCGCCCCGCCGGGCCACCGTCCGCCCCGCCGGGCCACCGTCCGCCCCGCCGGGCCACCGGCCCACCCGCCGGGCCACCGGGCCGGCTGAGTCCGGCCCACCCCGACCGGACTCAGCCGCGACCCCCGCCGTTGCCGTTCCCGTTGGTCTGGCCCTGGAAGAAGGTGCCTCCGTCGGAGCCGTTGGTCGAGTTGCCGCCGTTCGTCCCGCCGTTGGTCAGCAGGCCGCTGAGGAAGCCGTCGTTGTTGCCGCCGTTGTCCCCGTTGCCGTCTCCGTTGTCGTCGTCGTTGTCCCCGTCGCCGGGGTCCTTGGCGGGCGGCGGGTTCGGGATGTTGACGAGGTTGAAGGACGGGGATTCCTTGCCCTCGAGCGCGCCGGTCATCGCGTCGCGCCAGATCGGGCCGGGGGTGTCGCCGCCGTAGACCTGGGCGTGGTAGACGCCACCGATGGTGATGTCGGTCATCTCGACCTTCTGGGTGGCGCTGCCGACCCAGACGGCGCCCGCGAGGTTCGGGGTGTAGCCGACGAACCAGGCGTTCTTGCGGGAGTCCGTCGTACCCGTCTTACCGGCGTTGGCGCGGCCGCCGGACAGGCCGGCCTGCCGGCCGGTACCGGAGTCGACGACACCGCTCAGCAGCGTGTTGACGGTGTCCGCGGTCTTCTCGGACATGGCCCGGGAGCACGTCGACTTCGGTACCTCGAGTGACTTCTTCGTGCCGCCGACGGTCTGGGTGATCGACTCGATCGCGACCGGGGTGCAGTACATGCCCCGGCTGGCGAAGGCCGCGTACGCGCTCGCCATGGTCAGGGGCGAGAGGCCGGTGGAGCCGAGGGTCATCGACGAGGGCACCTCGGGGACCTTGTCGCCGTTGCCCTGGACCACGCCGAGCTTGTCGGTCATCTTCACCACGGGGCACATGCCGATGTCGGCGAGCATCTGCACGAAGTAGGTGTTGACCGACAGCTCCATGGCCTTCCTCAGCTGGTACGGCCCCTTCTCGGACTCGCTCTCGTTCTCCAGCTTGTCGTTGCCCTGGTTGGTCCAGGGCTTGCTGCTGCACGTCTGAACCGTCTCCGGGTACGGCATCTCGTACGGCGCCGGGTAGCTCTGGTTCGCCGGGCGGCCCTCCTCCAGCGCGGCCGCGGCCACGAACGGCTTGAAGGTCGAGCCGGTCGGGAAGCCGTAGTTCGAGCCGCCCATGGAGGAGTTGACCGAGTAGTTGTACTCGGTCTCGTTCTTGCCGTAGCCGTACGGCTTCGACTGGCCCATGCCGAGGATCTTGCCGGTGCCGGGCTCGACGAGCGTGGCGGCCGCGGCGACCTTGTCCGACTTGTAGACGTGGTCCTTGAGCGAGTCCTGGACGGACTTCTGGGCCTGCGGTTCGAGCGTCGTCCGGATCGTCAGGCCGCCCTGGTTCCAGACCTTCGCCCGCTGCTCCTTGGTCTTGCCGAAGACCGGGTCGCTGAGGAAGACGCGCTCCACGTACTTGCAGAAGAAGCTGGCGCCCTTGACGGCGGTGATGCAGCCGTTCTTCGGCTGCTTGACCTTCAGGCCCAGCGGGGCCCGCTGCGCCTTGGCGGCGTCGGCCTCGGAGATGTCACCGACCTCGGCCATGCGCTGAAGCACGGTGTTGCGCCGCTTGGTGGCCTCGGCCTCGTCGTTCACCGGGTCGTAGCGGCTGGGTGACTGGACGATGCCGGCCAGCAGCGCCGCCTGCGGGAGGGTGAGGTCCTTGGCGTGCGTGGAGAAGTAGCGCTGGGCGGCCGCCTCGACGCCGTAGGCCTGCTCGCCGAAGAACGTGATGTTCAGGTAGTTCTCGAGGATCTTCTTCTTGCCGAGTTCCTCCTCCACCTGGATCGCGTACTTCAGCTCCTTGATCTTGCGGCCGATGGTCTGCTGGGTGGCCTGCGCGACCTTCGTCGGGTCGTCACCGGCCTCCTCCACGAAGACGTTCTTCACGTACTGCTGGGTGAGCGTCGAGGCGCCCTGGGAGACCCCGCTGCTCTGCACGTTCTTGTTGAGCGCGCGCAGGACGCCCTTCAGGTCGACCGCTCCGTGCTCGTAGAAGCGCGAGTCCTCGATCGCGACGATCGCCTTCTGCATGTACGGCGAGACGTTCTTGAGGTCGACCACGGTGCGGTCACGCGAGTAGACCGTGGCGATCTGGCCGCCTTCGGCGTCGAGGATCGTGGTGCGCTGGCTCAGCGGCGGTGTCTTGAGGTTGGCCGGGAGTTCGTCGAACGACTCCACCGACCCCTTGGCGGCGAGACCCAGTGCACCGACCGCGGGCAGGGCGATACCGGCCAGCACGGCTCCCGCGAGCACACTGACACCGAGGAACTTGGCGGCCTGCTGCGTTGGCGACAGACCACCGCCCGAGCGCTTCTTTGGCATGAGGGCAGCCTACGTTCTCATTCGCCGGACACGCGTCAATGCCTTGGCCTAAGCTGCTCTCAACTGTCACAGCAGCAGGGCTACGTATCAATACGTCCGGCGACCCCGAATCGTTCCGGAGGTTTCCCAACTTTCTGGTAGGGGCGTGTCCGAATCCGCCTTGTGTGTCACCCGGCGTCCGTTGTGACTCAACTGAACTATCCCGTTCGACGGGAAAGTCGCATATGTCGCGGGCTCACTCCCCCGGGTGATCTGCCGCTTACGCATAGTCCGTTCGGGCCATTCAAGATTGGGCCCGAAGGGGGTGTTGCGCTGTGCCCACCTTCCGTAACGTCCTCAACTGGCGGCGGTGAATATGCCGCTGCCGCCGTGGGGGAGCCTCGATTCGGGAGAGGACGGCGCCGGTATGGGCTGGGTTACCGACTGGAGTGCGCAGGCTGCCTGCCGCACTACCGATCCGGATGAACTGTTCGTTCAGGGAGCAGCGCAGAACAGGGCCAAGGCGGTGTGCACCGGATGCCCGGTACGCACCGAATGCCTGGCTGACGCGCTCGACAACCGCGTCGAGTTCGGCGTGTGGGGAGGCATGACCGAACGCGAGCGCCGCGCACTGCTGCGCAGGCGGCCGACCGTGACCTCCTGGCGTCGGCTCCTGGAGACGGCGCGTTCGGAGTACGAGCGTGGGGCGGGCATCCTGCCGCTCGACGACGACCAGATGTACGAGAACTACGCGGCGGTGAGCTGAGGAGGACCCTCGGCTCAGGCGTCGGCAGCCTCGGGCAGCTCCGGCCGGTTGGTCGCGAGCCGGTTCCCGATGTCCCGCAGTCCAGTGAGGTCATGCACATCGCCGGGCAGCGCGGCCACTTCGGACACCGCCACCTCGGGGTGCAGCGCGGTGAAGCGATCACGCGTGCGCTGCTCGCGGGAGAGCAGGTACATGCGTTCCGCGTGCAGCCTCAAGAGGTCCGCGGTGAGGTCGTCCACGGTCCGGTCCGCTTCCGCGCCGGTGTGCGTGTCGGCGTTCGCTGTCCGGTCCGTGTCGGTGGCCGTGGTCCGGTCCGCGCCGGTGGGGGCGTCGCGCTCCGGATCGGTTGCGGGAGATTCTGAACTGCCGTACGTGTCGGGAGAGTTACGAAGTCCAGCTTTCCCGCCGTCCTGATCCACAATGCGGGGCTCTTCAAGATTTTCTGCCGCGCGGGCATGAGCGAGGTCGAGGTCCTCCGCAGCGGCGAGCGCCCGCTCGGCGGACAGCTGGGCGGCGCCGCTGCCGTGCACGCGGTTGAGCACCAGCCCGGCCAGCGGCATGTCCTCGGCGGCCAGCCGCTCCACGAAGTACGCGGCCTCCCGCAGCGCGTCCCGCTCGGGAGCCGCCACCACCAGGAACGCCGTGCCGGGCGCCTGGAGCAGCTTGTACGTGGCGTCCGCGCGCGTGCGGAAGCCGCCGAACATCGAGTCCATCGCCGCGACGAACGTCTGCACGTCCTTCAGCAGCTGTCCGCCCAGCAGCTTGCCGAGCGCGCCGGTCATCATCGACATCCCGACGTTCAGGAACTTCATCCCCGCGCGTCCGCCGACCTTGGCGGGCGCGAGCAGGACGCGGATCAGCTTGCCGTCCAGGAACGACCCGAGCCGCTTCGGCGCGTCCAGGAAGTCGAGAGCCGAGCGGGACGGTGGTGTGTCGACGACGATCAGATCCCACTCGTCCCGCGCGCGCAGCTGCCCCAGCTTCTCCATCGCCATGTACTCCTGCGTGCCCGCGAAGCCCGCCGAGAGCGACTGGTAGAACGGGTTGCCCAGGATCGCGGTCGCCCGGTCGGCGTCCGCGTGCGCCTCGACGATCTCGTCGAAGGTGCGCTTCATGTCGAGCATCATCGCGTGCAGTTCGCCGTCCCCCTCGACGCCCTTGACGCGGCGCGGGGTGTTGTCCAGCGAGTCGATGCCCATGGACTGGGCGAGCCGGCGCGCCGGGTCGATGGTGAGGACCACCACCTTGCGGCCCCGCTCGGCCGCCCTGAGCCCCAGCGCCGCCGCCGTGGTCGTCTTGCCGACGCCGCCCGAGCCGCAGCACACCACGATGCGGGTCGCCGGGTCGTCGAGCAGCGGATCGAGGTCCAGCACGGGCGCGGGGGAGAGACGGCGTCGGGTGCTTCCCTGGTCGTGAGCCTGGTCCGGACTCATGCGATCCCCTGTTTCCGCAGTTCGGTGGCGAGCTGGTACAGGCCCGCGAGGTCCATGCCCTCGGCGAGCAACGGCAGTTCGTGCAGCGGCAGGTCGAGCTCGCCGAGGACCGCGCGCTGTTCGCGCTCCAGCGCGTACCGCTCGGCGTACTCCTCGGCCTGCTGGAGGAGCGGGCCCACCAGCCGCTCGGCGTGCCCACCGCGTCGCGCCCCGCCGAGCCCGGCGGCGGACAACGAACGGGCAACGGAAGAACGGGTCACGCTCCGTACGAGTTCCAGGCCGTCCTCGTCCAGTATCTCGGGGCGCACCATGTTGACGATGACCCGCCCCACCGGGAGCTTCGCCGCCCGCAACTCGGCGATACCGTCGGCGGTCTCCTGGACGGGCATCTCCTCGAGCAGCGTCACCAGGTGCACGGCTGTCTCCGGCGATTTCAGCACCCGCATCACGGCCTGCGCCTGATTGTGTATCGGGCCGATCCTGGCCAGCCCGGCCACCTCGTCGTTGACGTTCAGGAAGCGGGTGACGCGTCCGGTGGGCGGGGCGTCCATGACGACGTAGTCGTACACGAACCGCCCGTTCTTGTCCTTGCGCCGGACCGCCTCGCACGCCTTGCCGGTGAGGAGCACGTCCCTCAGGCCGGGCGCGATGGTGGTGGCGAAGTCGATGGCGCCGAGCTTCTTCAGGGCCCGTCCGGCGCCCCCCAGTTTGTAGAACATCTGGAGGTAGTCCAGAAGGGCCAGTTCGGGATCGATGGCCAGTGCGTACACCTCACCGCCCCCCGAGGCGACGGCGATCTTGCGTTCCTCATAGGGCAACGCCTCCGTCTCGAAGAGCTGCGCGATGCCCTGCCGGCCCTCGACCTCGACGAGAAGCGTCCGCTTCCCTGCCGTGGCGAGAGCCAGGGCGAGTGCCGCGGCGACCGTCGTCTTACCGGTCCCGCCCTTGCCGCTGACGACCTGGAGCCTGCTCACGTCTTCGAGCGTAACCATTCGGCGCCCGAGACAATCGGGAGACTGTGGACAACAGGGGGCGGTATCGGCCACATGGCCTGTGGAAGAGGCCCTCCCGCAACAGCGGATACAGTCGGCCCCATGACCAAGTGGGAATACGCAACCGTGCCGCTGCTCGTCCATGCCACGAAGCAGATTCTGGACACCTGGGGCGAGGACGGCTGGGAGCTCGTCCAGGTCGTGCCCGGGCCGAACAACCCGGAGCAGCTCGTCGCCTACCTGAAGCGGCCGAAGGCGTGAGCGCGGTCGAGGCGAGGCTCGCGGAGCTGGGGCTGACCCTGCCGGCGGTCGTGCCGCCCCTCGCGGCCTACCAGCCGGCCGTGCAGTCCGGCCCGTACGTGTACACGGCCGGCCAGCTACCCATGGTGGACGGCAAGCTGCCGATCACCGGCAAGGTCGGCGGTGAGGTCACCCCCGAGGAGGCCAAGGAGCTGGCCCGCACCTGCGCGCTGAACGCCCTGGCCGCCGTCAAGTCGGTCGCGGGCGACCTGGACCGCATCGCGCGCGTGGTGAAGGTCGTCGGCTTCGTGGCGTCGGCCACGGACTTCACCGGCCAGCCCGCCGTCCTCAACGGCGCGAGCGAACTGCTGGGCGAGGTCCTCGGGGACAAGGGCGTCCACGCGCGCAGCGCGGTGGGCGTCGCGGTGCTGCCGCTGGACGCGCCCGTGGAGGTCGAGATCCAGGTGGAGCTCGTCCCGTAGGCGGCTTTCGGAAGCCCCTCGGGAAGCCACGGGGGCAGGCCTCGCAGGCACCCCGGGGGATCCCGAGGCGTCTCCGCAGACATCCCGTGGATGCGCTCTGACCTCGGGGACCTCTCGAACATTCGCGCACCACGGGATAGCCTCGCGCCCATGGCGAATGGGCAGTGGTTTCCCCAGGACTGGCCGGAACGCATCCGCGCTCTCGCGGACGGCACCCTCGTCCCGGTCGTCCCGAAGCGCGCGGCCACCGTCATGCTCCTGAAGGACACCGACGGCGGCCCTGTCGTGCACATGTTGCGCAGACGCGCCTCCATGGCTTTCGCCGGAGGCGCGTACGCGTACCCCGGCGGTGGTGTCGACCCGCGCGACGACGACCGTCACGTCCGCTGGGCGGGCCCCACGCGCGCGTGGTGGGCCGAGCGGCTCGGCGTCGACGAGACGGCGGCCCAGGCGATCGTCTGCGCGGCCGTACGCGAGACGTACGAGGAGGCGGGCGTCCTGCTCGCGGGGCCGACGTCCGACTCCGTCGTCGGTGACACCACGGGCGCCGACTGGGAGGCCGACCGGGCCGCGGTGGCCGCCCGAGAGGTGTCCTTCGCCGAGTTCCTCGACCGGCGCGGCCTGGTCCTGCGCTCCGACCTCCTCGGCGCCTGGACGCGCTGGATCACCCCTGAGTTCGAGTCCCGCCGCTACGACACCTGGTTCTTCGTGGCCGCGCTCCCCGAGGGCCAGCGCACCCGCAACGCCTCCACGGAGGCCGACCGCACGGTGTGGATCCGCCCGGTGGACGCGGCGGCCTCGTACGACGAGGGCGAGCTGCTGATGATGCCGCCCACCATCGCGACGCTGCGCCGGCTCGTCCCGTACGGCACGGCCGCCGAGGCGCTCGCCGCGGCTCCCGGCCGCGACCTGACCCCCGTCCTGGCAGAGGCACGCCTGGAGGCGAGCGCGGTCGTGCTGTCGTGGCCGGGGTACGACGAGTTCACCAAACACATTCCGATCGGGGCCACCGGAGCGACCGGGGCGACCGGGGCGACCGATGGGGCCGACGCGACAGCCGGGGGCTCCGTATGACGGACATCCCAGGGCGGGAGGACGCGTGCGGTCTTCGTGGCCGGCCGCGTGGCGGAGGACGGATTCTTCCCGGACTGCCTGGACTGCCTGGACTGCCTGGACTGCCTGGACTGCCTGGACTGTCCGGGCTCCCCGGGGCCCCCGGGCTCCCCGGAGCCCTCGCGCCGCCAAAAGCGCTTCGAGCGACGCGAGCGCGGGGATCGCTTCGAAGCACCGACCCGGCCGTCGACCGCCGAGGTGACGTCCCGTCCAGCCATATGGAAGGCCTCTTCGCATGACCGACGCAGCCGCTCTTCCCGGCCAGCCGAGAGGCGGAGTCCTCTCCGGCCCGGCGACCCCGCGCGCGGTCAACGTCCTCGCGCCGAACGCGTCCGCGATGACGCTGGACGGCACGAACACCTGGATCGTCTCCGAGCCCGACTCCGACCTGGCGGTCGTGATCGATCCGGGCCCGCTGGACGACGGCCATCTGCGCGCGGTCGTCGACACCGCCGAGCAGGCCGGCAAGCGCGTCGCCCTGACGCTGTTGACGCACGGCCACCCCGACCACGCCGAGGGCGCGGTCCGCTTCGCCGGGCTGACCGGCACGAAGGTGCGGGCCCTGGATCCGGCGCTGCGACTGGGCGAGGAGGGCCTGGCCGCCGGGAACGTGATCACGGTGGGCGGCTTGGAGCTGCGGGTCGTCCCGACGCCCGGCCACACCGCCGACTCCCTCTGCTTCCATCTCCCGGCCGATCGGGCCGTGCTGACGGGCGACACGATCCTGGGCCGCGGCACGACCGTCGTCGCGCATCCCGACGGCCGCCTGGGCGACTACCTGGACACCCTGCGGCGGCTCAGGTCCCTCACGGTCGACGACGGCGTCCACACCGTCCTGCCGGGCCATGGACCGGTTCTGGACGACGCCCAGGGCGCCGTGGAGTTCTACCTCGCCCACCGCGCCCACCGCCTCGCCCAGGTCGAGACGGCCGTCGAGGACGGCTACCGCACTCCTGCCGAGGTCGTCGCCCGTGTGTATGCCGACGTCGACCGCTCCCTGTGGCCGGCGGCGGAGCTGTCCGTGCGGGCGCAGCTGGAGTACCTGAGGGAGCACGGGCTCATCTAGGGCCTTGTCCGCGGCCTCCCGGATCCTTCGGACCTCTCAGGTCAGGCCTCCTCGGGCCTGTGGGCCTTCACGCCGTGCACGCGCGCGTACTCGTCGGCGAGCCAGGGGCCGAGGTCGTC
This sequence comes from Streptomyces sp. NPDC088157, assembly GCF_044741545.1. Classification (NCBI taxonomy): domain Bacteria; kingdom Bacillati; phylum Actinomycetota; class Actinomycetes; order Kitasatosporales; family Streptomycetaceae; genus Streptomyces; species Streptomyces sp. NPDC088157. The sequence goes on along the minus strand of NZ_JBIUSU010000005.1, from coordinate 191,335 downwards.
GACGTAGGACGAGAGGACGGCGCGGTCGCCCCGCGGCTCGTACCCGTGGACGGCCGCCGCCCGCAGCTGCTCCGCGCGCTGCGGGTAGTAGGCGCCGAAGGCCTCCGCCATCTCGTGCAGGTCGCTCGTCCAGCCGTTCCAGCGGGGCATGACGAGCGTGAACGCGGTGCGCACCAGGCGCCGGGACATGAAGCGGACGAGAGGCCGCAGGGCATCCTCGGAGTCGTCCGCCGAGGAGACGCGGTCCCGCCAGCGCGGCAGGAGCAGGGCGAGGTCCCCGTTGGTCTCGCGCGCGAGCAGGGAGTCCGGGCGGTAGCGGGGGAGCCGCTCGGCGAGGTCCTCCCCGAGCAGCGGTGTGCACAGGCAGGCCAGGAACCATCCCAGGTCGTGCCTCTCCAGGTCGCTCAGCACGCGCGCGTGGCCGACGAGCAGCGTCCCGCCGCCGTCGATCTGCGGGAACTCCTCGTCGAGGGCCTGGTCGAGCGCGCGGCAGCCGGCCCGGTCCGCGTCGGTCGGTTCCTCGCGCAGGACGACCAGGAGGTCCAGATCGCTGCGGCCCACGCGCGCGGTGCCGCGCGGGATCGACCCATAGAGGTACGCGCTGTGCAGCCGCGTTCCGAAGAGGTCCGGGATCCGGTCGCTTGCCGCTGCGACGACCGGCCGGAACGCGTGCGCCACGCGCGCGAGGGAGCCCTCGCGAGCGATGTGTCCCTGGGAGTCGAGGCCGCGGAAGGGAATCGCTTCAGTCATGCGACCACTGTGCCGACCAGCTGGTCCGGATCGAGGTCGAGGCCCATCGAGGGGCCGAAGCGGGGCCTGGGGGCGGTAGCCCCCAGGGACGGTCACACCGACCGACCTGACCTCTCGGACAGCGGCCGGCGCCTAGCGTGACCGCTTGGCCAGTCGCTCCACGTCGAGCAGGATGACCGCTCGCGCCTCCAGGCGCAGCCACCCGCGCTGGGCGAAGTCCGCCAGCGCCTTGTTCACGGTCTCGCGCGACGCGCCGACGAGCTGGGCCAGCTCCTCCTGCGTCAGGTCATGGACGACGTGGATGCCTTCTTCGGACTGCACACCGAAGCGGCGGGAGAGGTCCAGCAGGGCACGGGCCACCCGACCGGGGACGTCCGAGAAGACCAGGTCGGACATCGCGTCGTTGGTCTTGCGCAGGCGCCGGGCGACGGCGCGCAGCAGTGCGGTGGCCACCTCGGGGCGGGCGTTCAGCCAGGGCTGGAGGTCGCCGTGGCCGAGGCCGAGGAGCTTGACCTCGGTGAGGGCGGTGGCCGTCGCCGTGCGCGGGCCCGGGTCGAAGAGCGACAGCTCTCCGATGAGCTCGCTGGGGCCCACCACGGCGAGCATGTTCTCCCGGCCGTCCGGGGACGTGCGGTGGAGTTTGACCTTGCCCTCGGTGACGACGTAGAGCCGGTCGCCCGGATCGCCCTCGTGGAAGAGGGAGTCGCCGCGAGCCAGGGTCACCTCGCTCATGGAGGCGCGCAGTTCCGCGGCCTGCTCGTCGTCGAGTGCCGCGAAGAGCGGGTTGCGCCGCAGAACGTCGTCCACGAGTTATCTCCTTGTCGACCTGCTCAGGGGATCTTGCTCCCCCGCTTACCAGGGGACCGTGTTCCCCATTTTGCTGGACGGTCCAAACAGTGTGATCTGTCACAAGGATGCCGCACACGTGTCCCGGGGTAAGCGGCAGGGGTCCAATTGGGGGCTGCTCTTCAGGGTCCGGGGCGGATGTCAGCGCCGGGCTTTAGGCTGGCCGAGTGTCCAAATCGCCGGTGGGAGCACAGGCCGAGGGAGCTGGGCGGGTGGTTGCACGTCGCGTTTCCGCTGTGGGCGAACAGGACCCCGGCGGTGGTAAGAAAACGGCAAAGGTGACAAACGAGATGCCTGCGAAGAAAGCGGCCGACGGTGGGAAAGCGGCCGTCGAGAAGGTCGCAGCCAAAAGGGTCGCGACGAAGAACGCCAGAACCGAGGACATCACGAGCGGGGGCGCCGCGGGCAGGCGTGCCGCAGTCGAGGGTGTCGGCGCCGGCAGGAAGCCCGAGTCCCGTACCGCTCTCGTCCGCCGCGCCCGCCGCATCAACCGCGAGCTCGCCGAGATCTACCCCTACGCCCACCCCGAGCTGGACTTCGAGAACCCCTTCCAGCTGGTGGTCGCCACGGTCCTGTCCGCCCAGACCACCGACCTCCGGGTGAACCAGACGACCCCCGCCCTCTTCGCCAGGTACCCCACCCCCGAGGATCTGGCCGCCGCGGACCCGGAGGAGGTCGAGGAGATCCTCCGCCCCACCGGCTTCTTCCGCGCCAAGACCAAGTCGGTGATGGGCCTCTCCAAGGCCCTGGTGGAGGAGTTCGGCGGGGAGGTCCCGGGCCGGCTCGAGGACCTGGTCAAACTGCCCGGCGTCGGCCGCAAGACCGCCTTCGTGGTGCTGGGGAACGCGTTCGGGCGGCCCGGGATCACCGTGGACACGCACTTCCAGCGGCTCGTACGGCGCTGGCGGTGGACCGAGGCGACCGAGCCCGACAAGATCGAGGCGGCCGTCGGCGCGCTCTTCCCCAAGAGCGACTGGACGATGCTCTCGCACCACGTGATCTTCCATGGGCGCCGCATCTGCCACGCCCGCAAGCCCGCCTGCGGCGCCTGCCCCATCGCCCCGGTCTGCCCGGCGTACGGCGAGGGCGAGACGGATCCGGAGAAGGCGAAGAAGCTCCTGAAGTACGAGAAGGGCGGCTTCCCCGGCCAGCGTCTGAACCCGCCCCAGTCCTATCTGGACGCGGGCGGCAGGCCGGCCCCGCCGCTGGGGGCCGGATGACGGAAGGGCCGACGGCGGCCCGGGCCGGACGGGAAGCACGGGCTGAACGACGTGCACGGGCGGCAGAAGAGGGTGCACAGCCGGAACACGGTGCACAGGCAGAACACGGCACACAGCCGGAACACTGTGCACAGCCGGAACACTGTGCACAGGCAGAACACGGCACACAGCCGGAAAACGGTGCACGGATCGGCGCCGGGCGTGCGGTCGACGCAGGGCGGTCGTTCGGCGCCGGGCAGCCGGCCATGCGCATACCTGTGGCGCGCACGGGAAGCATGGCCCGCCCGGCACGCCTGGCCCGCAGGACACACTCGATCGGGGGATGGTCCGCGGAACGATCTGTCGGTTCCCGGGCGTTGGACGAGGCAGAACGGGGGGTGGTGTGGCGATGACACGCGCGAGCAATACGCAGGGCGGTGCGGTGGCGCTCAGCAAGGAGGGCCTGCCCGCCTGGCTGGACCCGGTGGTGCACGCCGTGGAGACGGTCCAACCTCTCCAGCTCAGCCGCTTCCTGCCCCCGGAGAACGGCGCGGGGCGCCAGTCGGCCGTCCTGATCCTGTTCGGCGAGGGCGAGCGCGGGCCCGAGCTGCTGCTCATGGAGCGCGCGAGCTCCCTGCGCTCGCACGCCGGCCAGCCGTCCTTCCCGGGCGGTGCCCTCGACCCGGAGGACGGCGACCCGCACGGTGACGGGCCACTTCGGGCCGCCCTGCGCGAGGCCGAGGAGGAGACCGGGCTCGATCCGGGCGGCGTCCAGCTCTTCGGTGTGCTGCCCAAGCTGTACATCCCGGTCAGCGGCTTCGTCGTCACCCCGGTCCTGGGCTGGTGGCGCGAGCCGAGCCCCGTGGGCGTCGTCGACCCCGGCGAGACGGCCCGCGTCTTCACGGTTCCCGTGGCGGATCTCACGGACCCGGACAACCGGGCCATGACCGTGCACCCCAGCGGCCATCGCGGCCCGGCATTTCTGGTCGAATCCGCCCTTGTGTGGGGTTTCACGGCCGGTGTGATCGACCGTCTGCTGCACTTCGCGGGCTGGGAGCGCCCTTGGGACCGGGAGAAGCAGGTCCCGCTCGACTGGCGGTCATGACAGGGTGTCCACCGTGCTGTGTCTGCCTGGGGGACATCGTGTCCCATCGCCGCTTCGCGGTCGGCCAGACCCCCGGCCGACCTGTGGTGAGTGTGAGATGACGAGGCGAGGCGCGAAGCGGTGAACGTGCTGGACATCCTGTTGTTGGTCGCGGCCGTCTGGTTCGCGGTCGTCGGCTACCGCCAGGGCTTCGTCGTCGGCATCCTGTCGGTGATCGGTTTTCTGGGGGGTGGCCTCGTCGCCGTCTACCTGCTCCCCGTGATCTGGGACGCGCTGACCGACAACTCCGAGGTGAGCACCACGGCCGCCGTCGTCGCGGTCATCGTCGTGATCGTCTGCGCCTCGATCGGCCAGGCCCTCACCACCCACCTCGGCAACAAGCTGCGCCGGTTCATCACCTGGTCCCCGGCCCGCGCGCTGGACGCGACGGGCGGCGCGCTGGTCAACGTCGTGGCGATGCTGCTCGTGGCGTGGCTGATCGGGTCCGCGCTCGCCGGCACCACCCTGCCCACGCTGGGCAAGGAGGTCCGTAGTTCCAAGGTGCTGCACGGGGTGTCCGACGCGCTGCCCACCCAAGCCGACACCTGGTTCGCCGACTTCTCCTCCGTCCTCGCCCAGAACGGCTTCCCGCAGGTCTTCAGCCCGTTCTCCAACGAGCCGATCACCGACGTCCGGCCGCCCGACCCGGCCCTGGCGAACAGCCCGGTGGCCAAGCGTGCGCAGCGTTCCATCGTCAAGGTGATGGGCACCGCGGAGAGTTGCGGCAAGGTTCTGGAAGGCACCGGTTTCGTCTTCGGCGAGCGCCGCGTCATGACCAACGCGCACGTCGTGGGCGGCGTCGACGAACCCACCGTCCAGATAGGGGGCGTCGGCCGCAAGTACGACGCCACGGTCGTCCTGTACGACTGGAAGCGCGACATCGCCGTCCTGGACGTACCGGATCTCGACGCGCCCGCGCTGGAGTTCACCACCAAGGACGCGGTGAGCGGTGACGACGCGATCGTCGCCGGATTCCCGGAGAACGGGTCGTACGACGTCCGTGCCGCGCGTGTACGGGGGCGCATCACGGCCAACGGCCCGGACATCTACCACCGCGGCACCGTGCGCCGTGACGTGTACTCGCTGTTCACGACGGTCCGTCAGGGCAACTCCGGAGGTCCGCTGCTCACCACCGACGGCAAGGTGTACGGCGTGGTCTTCGCGAAGTCCCTGGACGACGCGGACACCGGGTACGCCCTCACCGCGGACGAGATCCAGCAGGACATCAACGAGGGGCGTACAGCGGGCCAGCAGGTGGACAGCGACAGCTGCGCCCTCTAGGAGCCCTGCGAAGGTCCTGAAGCCCCTCCTGAAGCACCTGTAGAGGGCCCGGCAGTCCCTCCCGCGGTCCTGTGGAGGTCCTTTGCCGGTGGGTCAGCCTCGCGGGTGACGCAAGCGGACCGAGACCCATCGGGCCCGGCGGCGCAGGATGCGCGGAATGCCCACCCGGAGGTCCGAGCCCGGCAGTTGCGGGTCGGCACCTCGTTGGTGGGGGCTCAGGCCACTGGCCGAGCGGCGGTTGCGTGGTGCGTCACTGTAGTCGTGCGTCCAGCCCATACCCCGACGTCTGCCCCTGCCCCAAGGTCCATAACCGCCCGCGGAGCGGCCAATTGGCCTATGCGCCGGGCATTTGGCTGTTCGTCGTACAGACGTTCAGGACCGGATACCGGGCGCGACGGATCGGTCACCGATCGGGTTCGGGATCCTTCAGCCAGTTGACGAGTTCCGTGGAGAAGGCGACCGGGTCCTCCTCGTGCGGGAAGTGGCCGAGCCCGTCGAACAGCCGCCAGCGGTAAGGCGCTTCGACGTACTCCCCGGAGCCGGCCGCGCTGCGGGTGCGCATCACCGGATCGAGGGAACCGTGCAGATGCAGGGTGGGTACGCGCACGGGTCGCTTCATGCGCCGGTAGAACTGGACGCCGTCCGGACGGCCCAGCGAGCGCACCAGCCACCGGTACGGCTCGACGGAGCAGTGCGCGGTGGACGGGATGCACATGGCGCGCCGGTACGTCTCGACCGCCTCGTCCTCCGGCGGTCGTGGCCCGGACCAGTCCCGGATCAGCCGGCCCACCAGTTCGCCGTCGTCGGCGGTGAGCTGCCGCTCGGGGATCCACGGCCGCTGGAACCCCCAGATGTGGGAGCTCGCGGTCGTCTGCCGGACGTCGGCGAGCATCGCCGAGCGCCAGCGCCGCGGATGCGGCATCGAGGCGACGGCGAGCCTGCGGACGAGCTTGGGGCGCATCACGGCCGCCGTCCACGCCAGGTAGCCGCCCAGGTCGTGGCCGACCAGCGCGGCGTCAGGCTCGCCGAGGGAGCGGATCACGCCGGTGATGTCGAGGGCGAGGTTGGCCGGGTCGTAGCCGCGCGGCGTACGGTCGCTGCCGCCCACGCCCCGCAGGTCCATCGCGACGGCCCGGAAGCCCGCGTCGGCCAGCGCGACCAGCTGGTGCCGCCACGTCCACCAGAACTGCGGGAAACCGTGGACGAGCATGACCAGCGGACCGTCGCCGACCTCGGCGATGTGGAAGCGGGCACCGTTCGCGGCGACCTCGCGATGGGTGACCTGCACGCCGCAGACGGCGTCCGGCCGTACGACCGAAGCGGGATGGGCCGGAGGAATGGCGGGGTCCGTCATGACGACGAGCGTGCCACAGCCTCGATGGCCTCCGGGACCCGGTCCTGCGGCAGCTCGGGCCGCGGGTGCGGCTTGGCGTTCTGGAGGACGCCCGCCGAGGCCTTCATCGACGCGGCGACCTTCTGCGGGCCCTTGCTCTTCTGCGCCTTCTTCGCGAAGACCACGCCGATCAGGACGAGGACGAGCGCGACGAGCACGTTCGCCGCGAAGGAGAGCAGGAAGCAGATCGCGAGGTTCCAGTCGCTCCAGGTCCGAATGCCGTACGCCAGGGCGAAGTTGAGCATCGGAAGGGAGAACAGCAGGACCGCGCCGGCCACCGAGAACGCCCCACCGCTCGTCGCTCCCCGTTTGACGTCCTGCTTCAGCTGCGCCTTCGCCAGCGCGATCTCGTCGTGCACCAGCGCCGACAATTCGGCCGTCGCCGAGGCGAACAGCTGGCCGATGCTGCGTTCGGCGCCGACCGGGCTGCCGTCGGGTGCGCTCATCGCGTTCTCCCTCTCCTGTTGCTGCTGCTGTTGCTTCTGCTTCTACTGCTGCTGCTGTTCGTGCTGCTGCTTCTGCTGCTGCTTCTGGTGTTCTGAGTTTCGGGCTGCCGTGCTGCTTCTGGATTCTTTTGTACTGTCCCGTCAGATCATGCCGGACGGTCGTCCTCCTCGCCTGTCCCGCCCATCACTTCGGCAAGACCGTGGCGCGTGTCGGACTCCTCCCCAGCCTGCCCCCGAGGATTCCCCCGAGCCTCTTCCCGGTCGCTCCCGCGGGCGATCTCCTCGGCTCGGCGGCGGTGCTCGGCGGCCTTCCCGTCGTAGATGTCCGCCATACGCAGGTGGTAGGCCGGGTCGTCCTCCTCGTAGACGTCCGGGATGCCGTCGAGGTCGTCGTCGCGCTCCTCGGCCTCCCACATCCGGCGGTACTCGGCGTTGCGCAGCTTCAGCAGGACCGTCGCGAGGGTCGCCGCGATCAGCGAGCCCACCAGGACGGAGGCCTTGACCTCGTCGGTCAGCACAGCGTCGCCCTCGAAGGCGAGCTCCCCGATCAGCAGCGAGACGGTGAAGCCGATGCCGGCCAGGGCCGCGACGGCGAAGACGTCCGCCCAGGCGAGGTCCTCGCTCAGCGAGGCGCGGGTGAAGCGGGCGGTCAGCCAGGTTCCGCCGAAGATGCCGACCGTCTTGCCGACGACGAGACCCAGGACGACCCCCAGGGTCTCCGGTTTGCCGAACACGTCCCCGAGCGCGTCGCCCGAGAGCGCCACACCCGCGCTGAACAGGGCGAACAGCGGCACCGCGAGACCGGCGGAGAAAGGTCGGACGAGGTGCTCGATCCGCTCGCCGGGGGAGTGTTCCTCGCCCTCGCGCGTGGTGCAGCGCAGCATCAGGCCCATCGCCACGCCGGCGATGGTGGCGTGGACGCCGCTGTTGTACATCAACGCCCAGATGACGAGCGCGAGGGGGACGTAGATGTACCAGCCGTGGACGCCCCCGCGCAGCAGCAGCCAGAACGCGAGGAGGCCGACCGCCGCGCCGCCCAGCGCCACGAAATCGATGGTGCTCGTGAAGAAGACCGCGATGATCAGAATCGCGAACAGGTCGTCGACGACCGCGAGGGTGAGCAGGAAGGCGCGCAGCGCGCTCGGCAGGGACGTGCCGATGACGGCGAGCACGGCGAGTGCGAACGCGATGTCGGTGGCCGTGGGTACGGCCCAACCGCCGAGAGAGCCGCCGCCGGTGAGGCTGGTGAGCGTGTAGACGAGCGCGGGCACGGCCATCCCGCACAGCGCGGCCACGACGGGAAGCGCCGCGGCCCTGGGATCCTTGAGATCACCGGCGACGAGTTCTCGTTTGAGTTCGATGCCGGCGACGAAGAAGAAGATCGCGAGCAGGCCGTCGGCCGCCCAGTGAGCGACGGAGAGATGCAGGCCGAGGGCCTCCGGGCCGAGATGGAGGTGGCTGACACTCTCGTAGCTGTCGTGCAGCCCGGGCACGTTCGCCCAGATCAACGCGGAGACGGCCGCGACGAGCAGCAGCACACCGCCGACGGTCTCGGTGCGCAGCGCCTCCGCGACGAAGTTGCGCTCGGGGAGGGACAGGCGTCCGAAGACCTTGCGGGGGGTGGTGTTGCGCGGCACGGTCACAGGGGAGACCTCCGGTCGGTGGGCAGGACGGAGCACATGCCGACCAGACTTCCCGGCGCACCTGAGGTTGAGCTTTTTTGTTTAGTTTACCTAAGGTGCGGCGTTACGGGATTCGCTGATTCCACGGTAAAGCCCACGATAGATGCGGTGAGGGCACCCGGCGCGCTCGTCGCCGGGTGCCCTCATCGACGGGCTTCCAGTCCCCGTGTTCCTAGTCCTCGCTGGGCGCCGCCGGGAGCTTCGCCTGGATGAGGTCCATGACCGTGGAGTCGGTCAGCGTGGTGACGTCCCCGAGCTGGCGGTTCTCCGCCACGTCCCGCAGCAGCCGGCGCATGATCTTGCCGGAGCGCGTCTTCGGCAGCTCCGCGACCGGCATGATCCGCTTCGGCTTGGCGATCGGGCCGAGCGCGGTGCCGACATGGTTGCGCAGGTCGGCGACGAGCTGCTCGTCCTCGGCGTTCGCCGTGCCACGGAGGATGACGAAGGCGACGATGGCCTGCCCGGTGGTCTCGTCCGCCGCGCCGACGACCGCCGCCTCGGCGACGGACGGGTGGGACACGAGCGCCGACTCGACCTCCGTGGTGGAGATGTTGTGGCCGGACACGAGCATCACGTCGTCGACGCGGCCGAGGAGCCAGATGTCGCCGTCGTCGTCCCTCTTCGCCCCGTCGCCGGCGAAGTATTTGCCCTCGAAGCGCGACCAGTACGTGTCGAGGAACCGCTGGTCGTCGCCCCAGATGGTGCGCAGCATCGACGGCCACGGCTCGGTCAGGACCAGATAGCCACCGCCGCCGTTCGGTACCTCGTTGGCCTCGTCGTCGACGACTGTCGCCGAGATGCCGGGCAGCGGGGTCTGCGCGGAACCGGGCTTGGTCGCGGTGACGCCCGGCAGCGGCGAGATCATCATCGCGCCGGTCTCGGTCTGCCACCAGGTGTCGACGATGGGCGTCCGGTCACCGCCGATGTGCTTGCGGTACCAGATCCAGGCCTCGGGGTTGATCGGCTCACCGACCGAGCCGAGCACGCGCAGGCTGCCGAGATCGAACTTGGCGGGGATGTCGTCGCCCCACTTCATGAACGTGCGGATGGCGGTCGGCGCCGTGTACAGGATCGTCACCCCGTACTTCTGCACGATCTCCCAGAAGCGGCCCTGGTGCGGGGTGTCGGGCGTGCCCTCGTACATGACCTGGGTCGCGCCGTTCGCCAGCGGCCCGTAGACGATGTACGAGTGCCCGGTGACCCAGCCGACGTCGGCCGTGCACCAGTAGACGTCGGTCTCCGGCTTGAGGTCGAAGACCGCGTTGTGCGTGTACGCGGTCTGGGTGAGGTAGCCGCCGGAGGTGTGCAGGATGCCCTTCGGCTTACCCGTGGTGCCGGAGGTGTAGAGGATGAACAGCGGGTGCTCGGCCTCGAACGCCTCGGGCGTGTGCTCGGCCGACTGCCGCTCGACGATCTCGTGCCACCACACGTCGCGCTCGTCGTTCCAGGCGACGTCCTGACCTGTGCGCCGGACGACGAGCACGTGCTCGACGTTGCCGGCGCGGTCGGCCGCGTCGTCGACGGCCGGCTTCAGCGCGGACGGCTTGCCGCGCCGGTAACCGCCGTCGGACGTGATGACGACCTTGGCGTCCGCGTCCTGGATGCGGGTGGCCAGCGCGTCGGCCGAGAAGCCGCCGAAGACGACGGAGTGCGCGGCGCCGATCCGGGCGCACGCCAGCATCGCGACCGCTGTCTCCGGAATCATCGGCATGTATACGGCGACCCGGTCGCCCTTCTGAACTCCCAGTTCGGACAAGGCGTTGGCGGCCTTGGACACCTCGTCCTTGAGCTCGGCGTAGGTGATGGCACGGCTGTCGCCGGGCTCGCCCTCGAAGTGGATGGCGACCCGGTCCCCGTGCCCGGCCTCCACATGCCGGTCGACGCAGTTGTAGGCGACGTTGAGTTCGCCGTCCTTGAACCACTTGGCGAACGGCGGGTTCGACCAGTCCAGCGTCTCGGTCGGCTCCTTGGCCCAGGTCAGCCGACGGGCCTGCTCGGCCCAGAAGCCGAGCCTGTCAGCCTTGGCCTGTTCGTACGCCTCCGCCGTGACGTTGGCGTCGGCCGCCAGATCGGCGGGCGGCGCGAACCTGCGCTCTTCCTTGAGCAGGTTGGCCAAGGATTCGTTGCTCACGACATCTCCCTTTCGAAGGGTGTCCGTGTCCGTTGTGTCCCAGGCCACAGCTCATCAGACCCAGGGGGCCGGTGACAAGGGCCGACGAAAAATTGGTTTAGACCTGTTGAGGTCGCGCCTCTCGACCCGGCTGCCGGTGGCCGGGGGCCGTCCCCATGGGCCATCCCCTGGGCGGCGTCCCCGGGGTCATCCGTACCCACGGATACGCGGCGGACGGAGTTCAGCGGATGTAACGCCTTTCACATCCCGCCCCGGCGAGTGCGGGGCGGGAGCGACGCGGTAGCGACTCTCCACCGGGAGGCGCATGGTCGACAGGAAGACGCCTGATCTGCCTGGAGGTGCTGGTCGGTCTGGAGGTGCCGGTCGGTCTGGAGGTGCCTGGTCGACTTGGAGGTGCCTGGTCGGTCGGGGGTGAATGCTTGGACGGCTGGGGGGCGTCCGGTCGGCCAGGAGGTGCCCGGTCGGCGGGAAGACGTCGCGCCGGTTCAGGCCGACAGGTGCGCCTCCCCCACGTGTCCGAACAGCTCGCCGCCGCCCGCGGTCGCCTCGGTGAGCAGGTACGCCTGCGCCTCGCCCACGTGGAAGTACAGCCCGTGCAGCTCCAGCGCCCCGCTCCGCAGCGCTCGTGCCACCGACTCGTGGGCCCGCAGGTGCTCCAGCTGCTGGACCACGTTGGTCAGGCAGAGCTGCTCGACCGCGTCCGCCGGCGCCCGCCCGATGAGTCGGACGTTGGGGCGGTCGTCGGCCATCCGCTCCAGGCTCGGCACACCGTGTCGCAGCCACCGCTTCAGGGGGGTCCGAGCACCGCCGGGTTCGGTGTCGAGCAGCGCCTGCATCGCCCCGCATCCGGAGTGCCCGCACACCGTGATGGACCGCACCTTCAGTACGTCCACCGCGTACTCGATCGCGGCCGCCACCGAGTCGTCCCCGCTCTCCACGCCGGGGGGCGGCACGAGATTGCCCACGTTGCGCACCACGAACAGGTCGCCCGGACCACTGGAGGTGATCATCGAGGTGACCAGCCGTGAGTCGGCGCAGGTGAGGAAGAGCTGGGTGGGCCGTTGACCCTCCCGGGCCAGCCGCGCCAGTTCACCCCGTACCAGTGGAGCGGTGTTGCGCTGGAACGCGCTGATGCCACGCATCAGTTGATGCCCACTCGGCTCGACGGCCCGCTGCCCCGCCTGCCCCTTCCGCGTTTCGTGCCTCGTCTGCTCGGGCCGGCCCGGCCTGCTCGGCGCCGCCGACTCGGGCTCGGTGGACTCCGCGGTCTCCTTTCTGTGAGCCGTCCCGAACGGCCCTGCCGCTGCATGTGTCGCTTCGGCCGGTTCGGCTGGGCGGGCTGCTTCCGACGCGTCCACCGGGTGTGGTGTCGGTGCTGTCCAAGGTGTGTGCGTCGCTCCTTGCGGGACTTCGCACTGGTGGTTGCGCCACGGCGTCCAGGGACGGCAGCGGCAGTCGGCGATCGGGACCTCTCCGGCGCGAGCGGGGTCGAGAAGTCGGGGAGCGGCCCAGTCCCGTTCCGTGACGTTGACACCAGGGCCGGTGTTGATGCCGGTACCGGCGTGGGCGTGGGTGCTCGTGCCGGCGCCGGTTGGGCTGCCGGAGCCGGCGTCCGTCTGGGTGTCCGGCTCCATGCCGGCTCCCGTGCCGAGCCCCGTGCCGGAGCGGCGGCCGGTCAGCTCCACGGCGCCGCCTTGGGCGGTGTGTGTCTTCTGCCAGTCCTGCAGGGACTCGTACGCCGCGTGGTCCATGAAGGAGCCGTCCAACTCGACGACGACATGGGTGCCGTGAGGCACGAGATGCAGGATGCGGCTGAGCCGCGGCACGGCGAGGAAGGTCAACTGACCTCTCACATGTACGTGGTGGACTCCCTCCTTCTCGTGGTGCGTGATACGGGTGCGGGTGAGGCGGTGCAGAGCGACGGCCACGGCCACGGCGATGCCGAGTGTCACGCCCTCCAGGACGCCGAGGAACACCACGCCGAGGGTGGTGACGACGTACACCAGCACCTCTCGGTGGCGGGTCACCGTGCGGATGTGGTGCAGGGACACCATCTGGATGCCGACGGCCATCACCAGGGCGGCGAGTGAGGCGAGCGGGATCAGATCCAGGATCGGGACCATCAGCAGCGCGGCGACTACTACGAGAACGCCGTGCAGCATCGTGGAGTTCCGGCTCACGGCACCTGCTTGGACATTCGCCGAACTGCGCACGGCGACGCCCGCCACGGGCAGTCCGCCGAGTGCTCCGGAGACGATGTTGGCCGTGCCCTGGCCCAGGAGTTCGCGGTTCAGGTCGGCGCGGCCGACACGGGCGGAGCGGGAGTTGAGCAGACCGGGGCGCGAGGCGATCAGCTTGTCCACGGCGACCGCGCCGAGCAGCGACTGCACGCTGCACACCAGCGTGGTGGTGAGGACGGCGGCGACGAGCCCGAGCACCGGTCCCTCCGGCAGCCCGGCCAGCGCATGACTGCTCCAGGACGGCAGGTCCACCTTGGGCAGGGTGAGGCCCGTGAGCGCGGCGGTGGCGGTGGCGCCCGTGACCGCGACCAGTGCGGCAGGAACCTTGTGCAGCAGGCGGCCCACCCGGCCGGGGATGCGCGGCCAGAGCAGCAGGAGGGTCAGGGTCAGCGCGCTCACGGCCACGGCTGCGGGCTGCAGACCGGCCAATTGGGCGGGCAGGGCACGGAGGTTGTCGAGCACCGAACTCTGGGGGTTGCCGCCGAGGACCACGTGCAGTTGGGCGACGGCGATGGTGACGCCGATGCCGGCGAGCATGCCGTGCACGATGGCGGGGCTGACGGCGAGGGCGGTGCGCGCCACGCGCAGGCAGCCGAGAGCCAGTTGGGCGAGCCCGGCGAGGACGGTGATGGCGCAGGTGGTCCGCCAGCCGTAGCGCTGGATGAGATCGGCGGTGACCACGGTCAGGCCGGCCGCGGGGCCGCTGACCTGGAGCGGTGCGCCGCCGATCCAGCCGGCGACGATCCCGCCCGCGGCCGCGGCGACGAGGCCGGCCTGGAGGGGTGCGCCGGTGGCGAGAGCGATGCCGAGGGACAGGGGCAGGGCGATCAGGAAGACCGCGATCGATGCGGACACGTCGGCGCCCGCGATGCGGAAGCGTCGGTGGGGGGCAGGTGGGGGGTTGTGGGGCTGGTGGACGCGCTCGGTGGGCGTCGAGTGGGCAGTGCGGGTGGGGGCGCAGGCGGACATGGTTCCCGTCTCCTCCGGGGCAGCGCGGTCGCGGAACATGTGGTCCCCCGGCCAGGTCGGGGGCGGTCGCGGCCGTGGGTCACGGCGTGCAGCGGCGGGATGAATTCAACGCTCGGTAAACAGATCGTAATGCAGAGTAAAGGTCAAGCCTGGATTTTTAGGGCAAATGGGGCAGTTAATCACCCGCGAGAGTGAAGTGGCCTTTTTGTCGGCTTGTCGTACTAATTCCTTCTCGGCTCCGTGCGACCTTGACGGCGCCGCCGGTCGTCCCGGCGCGTCACCAGAGAACGCCCTCGTCGGCGTTGGCCGAGAGAAGGAAGAAGGTGGGCGGAAGATGGCCGCCACCCAGAGGATCGCAGCGGGCGCAGTGGTCGCCGCGGCTGTCGCCGCATCGCTCGCCGGATGTGCAACGGGAACCGGGGGCTCCGACGGTTCCGAGGAGGGAGTGCCGGGTCCGCAGAAGGTCAAACCGGCGCCGGCCGTTCCCAAGAGCGTGGTCCGGCTGATCGGCGACGGCTCCACCGCGTACACCGGAGCGCAGCCCCACCTGCTCCGCCCCGAGCGACTGAAGCCGGGCCAGAAACCGCCGCAGTTCGTGGTCTTCTCCTGGGACGGTGCCGGCGAGGACAGTCAGCAACTGTTCTCGCACTTCCGCAAGGTGTCCAAGGCCAACAACGCGACGATGACGTATTTCCTCAGCGGCGTGTACATGCTGCCGAAGGAGAAGGCCGACCTGTACAAGCCGCCGCAGCACTCGCCGGGCCGCTCCGACATCGGCTTCAACGACGAGCGGGGCATCGCCGACACCGTGAAGCAGCTGCGCCTGGCGTGGCTGGAGGGCAACGAGATCGGAACCCACTTCAACGGCCACTTCTGCGGGGCGAACGGCGGCGTCGGCCAGTGGTCGGTCGAGGAGTGGAAGGAGGAGATCGCCCAGGCCAAGCAGTTCGTGAGGACCTGGAAGACCAACACCGGCATGAAGAACGCGGCGCCGCTGCCCTTCGACTACGACAAGGAGCTCATCGGCGCCCGCACTCCGTGCCTCGAGGGCCAGGAGAACTTCATGAAGGCCGCCCGCGAACTGGGCTTCCGCTACGACACCAGCGGCGTCAACAACCAGGTGTGGCCCGGCAAGAAGGAGGGCTTGTGGGATCTGTCGATGCAGCTCGTGCCCTTCCCCGGCCACACCTTCGAGCAGCTCACCATGGACTACAACTTCATGGTCAACCAGTCCGGCACCAAAACCCAGGGCAACCCCGCCAAGCGGAAGTTCTGGGGCGACCAGATGCGTGACGGCCTGCTCAGCGGCTTCGACCGGGCCTATGACGGCAACCGCGCACCGCTGATCATCGGCAACCACTTCGAGTCCTGGAACGGCGGCACGTACATGCGCGCCGTCGAGGAGGTCGTCGAGAGCGTCTGCAACAAGCCGGACGTGCGCTGCGTGTCCTTCCGGCAGCTCGCCGACTGGCTGGACGCCCAGGACCCGAAGACCCTGGCCAAGCTGCGCACCCTGGAGGTGGGCGAGGCCCCGAAGCCCGGCTGGGCGTCCTTCCTGCACGGTAGGCCGGCCCCGGCGCCGAAGGGTGTGCCCGGGGCTCCGGCGGTCAAGCGGTAGACACCCGGATCGGCGGACGTCACCGCCAACTCCCTTCACCGCCAAGGCTCCGCCCGCCAAGGCCGTCAGACGGAGGCCGTGAGGCTTTCGCCGAGGACGAACCCGGGGTCGATCTGTTCCGTCAGGTCGGCCCCGGTGCGTTCGTTGCCCCAGGACTCGGCGTTCTTCAGATGGAAGTGCACCATCTGCCGTGTGTACCGCTCCCAGTCACGCCTGTCGTACGCCGAGTCGACCGTCGTCCGAAGGAGGCGCAGGGCCTGACGGTTGATGTCCTCCAGGAGCTCGAAACGGGGCGGCCGGCCCTTCTCCATGGCGCGCACCCAGTCCGAGTGCCCGACCGTCACGAGCAGGTCGTCCCCCACTTCGGCGCGAAGGAAGTCGACGTCTTCCGGGCCCTGCACCTTGTTGCCGACGACCTTCAGCCCGACACCGAAGTCGCGGGCGTACTCCTTGTACTGGCGATAGACGGAGACCCCCTTCCGGGTCGGCTCGGCGACGAGGAACGTGATGTCGAAGCGGGTGAACAAGCCGGAGGCGAAGGAGTCCGAGCCCGCGGTCATGTCGACCACGACGTACTCGTCACGGCCGTCCACCAGATGGTTCAGGCACAGCTCCACCGCTCCGGTCTTGGAGTGGTAGCAGGAGACCCCCAGGTCGGCGTCCGTGAAGGGGCCCGTGACCATCAAACGGACGGCGCCGCCGTCGAGTTCCACGGGCCGCGCACACGCGTCGTACACCGGGTTGTCCTCGCGCACCCGCAGCAACCGGGAGCCCTCGCCGGGCGGTGTCGTCTTGATCATCGTCTCGGCGGAGGTGACACGGGCGTTGGAGCCGCGCAGATAGTCCTTGATCAGCGGCAGCCGGTCGCCCATCGCGGGAAGTTCGGCGGCTTCCGCCTCATCGAGACCGAGGGCGGGGCCCAGGTGCTGGTTGATGTCCGCGTCGACCGCGATCACGGGCCGGCCGTCGGCGACGAGGTGGCGGACGAACAGGGAGGACAGGGTGGTCTTGCCGCTGCCGCCCTTTCCGACGAAAGCAATTTTCATGTTCACGAAGAGTAGTGCGGCGACAGCGATGCGTGGCGGGCATGCGTGAAGAAGACCACTCCTTCGTGGGGTGGGGGCGTGGGTTGCGTAGTGTCGTACTCATGAGTACGACAGGCGCGTCCGCCGATCCGCTCGCGGCCCTGGGCTCCTTGCCCGGTGTGGCCGAGTCCGTGGAGTCCATGCGCAAGGCCGTGGACCGGGTCTACGGGCACCGCGTCATGCGCCGCCGCAGCACCGAGATCACCTCGGAGGCCGCGCTGCGCGGTGCCCGCGGCTCGGCAGCCCTGTCCGGGGCGGACTGGGCGTTGGAGGAGGTGCGTCGGCGTACCGACTTCGGTGTCGACGACGAGGCGCGCGTCATGGGCGCGGCTCTGCGGCTGTCCGCCGAGGCGGGCCAGTTGCTCTCCATCTGGCGGCAGTCGCCGCTGCGGGTGCTGGCACGGCTGCATCTGGTGGCCGCGGCGAGCAATGGCGACGACGTCGGACGTCCGCGACAGGCCGGCGAGACGGTCGACGAGCCGCTGATCGATCTGCCGCTGCCGGACGCCGCCGAGGTGGCAGGCCGCCTCGAGGGGTTGTCCGAGTTGATCATCGCGGGAGGCTCCGCGCCCGCCCTCGTGACGGCTTCCGTGGTGCACGGCGAGCTGCTGGCCCTGCGCCCCTTCGTCTCCTACAACGGCCTCGTCGCGCGGGCCGCCGAGCGCATCGTCCTGATCGGCGGCGGCCTCGACCCCAAGTCGGTCTGCCCGGCCGAGGTGGGGCACGCCGAGCTGGGGCGGGCGGCCTATGGGGCGGCCCTCGACGGCTACGTCGCCGGCACTCCGGACGGCATGGCGGCCTGGATCGCACACTGTGGCAGGGCGGTCGAGCTGGGTGCCCGCGAGTCGACGGCGGTCTGCGAGGCGCTGCAGCGCGGGGCGGCGTAAGCCTCGTAGGAGGGGTGTGGGCACGGAAAAGGCCCCCGCGCGGGGGCCTTTGAAAAGGGTTGCGGCGGTACGAGTTCTCGTACCGCCGCTGGCATGCTCGCCCGGTTACCAAGCGTCCTCGATATATTGCCCATCAGGTCGGGAACTTTGCCCGTCCCTGGTGCGGCTGGCCCGTAATCGACGGGTCGACGTCGCGTGGGTGCCAAGTGGTCATGCGCGGTCCGTGGGGCCAACTGCGTTATGAAGGTGATCCTCTCGGATGTCCTTGGTCTCGCGGGCCGTTAAGTCCTTTGTACTCCTGGGCCGGGATAAGCGGAAGTGCTGGCACCAGTTCTTTGCTTTACTCCCAAACAGGTTTCAAACGGGCGGTACCCAGTGGTGACGGGCCGTCCCACGCGCGGGTGCCCGGTCAGACAGTCGCCGCACGGCGCCGGTTCGCGTACCAGACGAGGCCCGCGGTGGCTGCCGCCGCTCCTATGGCCGCGGCCGCGACGAGCGCGGGGCGGGGCGGTACGGAGAACGTGGGAATCCGCTGCTTGAGGCGCACCGGACGGTGGAAGTCGAGAATCGGCCACGCGCGCGCGACGGCCTCTCGTCGCAGGGCCCGGTCCGGGTTCACGGCGTGCGGGTGCCCCACCGCCTCCAGCATCGGCAGGTCGGTCGCCGAGTCGCTGTAGGCGTAACAGCGTGAGAGGTCGTACCCCTCGGACTCCGCCAGCTCCTTGATCGCCTCCGCCTTCGTCGGACCGTAGGCGTAGTACTCCACCTCGCCGGTGAAGCAGCCGTCCTCGCCCACGACCATGCGGGTGGCGACCACGCGGTCCGCGCCGAGCAGCTCACCGATCGGTTCGACCACCTCGGCGCCCGACGTGGACACGATCACGACGTCACGGCCGGCCGTGTGGTGCTCCTCGATCAGGGAGGCCGCCTCGTCGTAGATCAGCGGGTCGATCAGGTCGTGAAGGGTCTCGGCCACGATCTCCTTCACCTGTTGGACGTTCCAGCCGCGCACGAGGGCGGACAGGTACTCGCGGGTCCGTTCCATCTGGTCGTGGTCCATACCGCCCACGAGGAAGACGAACTGGGCATATGCGGTCCGCAGGGCCGCCCTACGGTTGATCAGACCGCCTTGGTAGAAGGACTTGCTGAAGGTGAGCGTGCTCGACTTCGCAATGACCGTCTTGTCCAGGTCAAAGAAGGCCGCTGTGCGGGGCAAGGAGTGGTTTTCCACAACCATGAGCATAGGGGCAGCTCATTCGGCGTAAGGTGGGCGCGTGGGTTTGCCTGAGAAGGCTCTCGGGTACACCATGGAAGTCACGGATCGTTCGCGACCGTGCTAACGCGGTCCGGCTCCTCCCCCCCCCCGAGTCGGCCGTGAAGGCGACCCCCGCTCTCCCCCCCGGCGGGGGTCGTCGCATGTCCGGATGCGTTTTCCCCTTCTGCGCGCGGCCCACAGTGCCGCACCGAGGCGACTGCGGTCGCCTCTTTCGCATGCCCACCTGCTGTCACTGTGCGTAGTTGTCGGACTCCGCTGCGGAAGTCGCACAGCAGATGGTGCAGGGGTCACCGGTAAGGGTGACGGCGATATTCACAACTGCCCACCCGTCCACAGTTTTCCACCAAGATCCACACGATTTCCGGGTTCGCTGCACCGTGATTCCAACGCGTCCGCTCGTGCCGACTTCACAGGGCCGGTTCCGTTTGCCGGAGGCGTTCGGCCGGATTCCGTCGGCCGTTCATATGGAGACCGGCTGCCGGTTCTTCACACGTATGGGAATCGCGGGGCCGCAGGGACTGGGCGACCCGCAGCGAAGGGGGATGGAAATCGTGACCGGAGCCGTCACACACGACCCGCCACCCACTGCCGGAGGCGGACCGGGCAAGCCACTGATCGTCACGGAGGACGCGGAACTCCTCGACGATCTGCTGCGGCTGTGCGCCGCGGCCGGCGCCACACCCGAGGTGCACCACTCGGTGCCGGAACGCCGGGGCACTTGGGAGTCCGCACCGCTCGTCCTGGTCGGCGACGACGCGGCACCTCGTGTCCGTGGGGCCGCCCGCAGACGCGGAGTCGTCCTCGTCGGCCGGGATCAGGACGACTCGGGGGTGTGGCAGCGCGCCGTGGAGATCGGCGCCGACCACGTCCTGATGCTGCCCGACGGCGAACAGTGGCTGGTCGACCGCATCGCCGACGTAGCCGAGGGCGTCGGCAGGCCCGCCCTCACCATCGGCGTCATCGGCGGACGCGGCGGCGCCGGAGCATCCACGCTCGCGTGCGCCCTGGCCGTCACCTCCGCGCGAGAAGGGCTGCGCACCCTCCTCGTCGACGCCGATCCGCTGGGCGGCGGACTCGACGTACTCCTCGGCGGCGAGAGCGCGGAAGGCCTGCGCTGGCCCGCGTTCGCCGCCTCGCGCGGCCGGGTCGGAGGCGGCGCCCTGGAGGAGTCGCTGCCCAGGCTGCACTCTCTGCGGGTGCTCAGCTGGGACCGGGGCGACTGCGTCGCCATCGCGCCCCAGGCCGTGCGCGCGGTGCTGGCGGCTGCCCGTCGCCGGGGCGGCACGGTCGTCGTCGACCTCCCCCGCCGCATCGATGACGGAGTCGCCGAAGTCCTCGCCCAGCTCGACCTCGGGCTCCTCGTGGTCCCCGCCGAACTGCGCGCCGTCGCGGCGGGCAAGCGCGTGGCCTCCGCGGTCGGCATGGTGCTGCGTGACCTGCGAGTAGCGGTGCGCGGCCCCTACGCGCCCGGACTCGACGACAGCGAGGTGGCCCGACTGCTCGGGCTGCCGCTGGCCGGCGAGGTGCCCGTCGAGTCGGGGCTGCTGCGCCCGGACGGCGGCAAGGCACCGCCGGGTGCGGCCGCGCGCGGGTCCCTCGCCCGCTTCTGCAAGGAGTTCTGGGAGCGCGCGCTGACCGAGGCGGGTGGCTCATGAACGACCGGCCCGGCCTCGAACGGGTGAGAGGGACCGGAACGCTGCTCGACGGCGTCCGGCAGTGGCTGGCCGACAGCGGTGCCGAACCGACACCCGCGCGCGTGGCTCAGGCGCTCCGCGAACAGGGGCGGGTCCTCGGGGACGCGGAGGTCCTCGGCGCGGCCGAGCAACTACGGTCCGAGCTGATCGGCAGCGGGCCGCTGGAGCCTTTGCTCACCGACCCCAGGGTGACCGACGTCCTGGTGTCCGCCCCGGACCGGGTCTGGGTCGACCGGGGCGGCGGCCTGGAGCTGACCGGCGTCTCCTTCCCGGACGCGGCGGCCGTACGGCGCCTCGCACAGCGTCTGGCCGCCGTGGCCGGACGGCGCCTGGACGACGCCCGGCCCTGGGCCGACGCCCGGCTGCCCGACGGGACGCGACTGCACGCGGTGCTGCCCCCGGTCGCCGTCGGCTGCACCTGCCTGTCGCTGCGCGTCGTGCGACCCCGGGCGTTCACGCTCGGCGAACTGGTGGCGGCGGGCACGGTTCCGCCGGGCGGGGACAGGGTGCTGCGGGCCCTGGTCCGGGCACGGCTGTCCTTCCTGGTCAGCGGGGGCACCGGCAGTGGCAACCCCAATCTATGACTATGACGCCACTCAATGGATCACGCCGGAGAGTTCTCCTGGTGCCCCAGTATTGCGGCTCTGACCTGCGGTTATGTGGACCAATTCGGCGCCGCCTGGGCAAACCTTGGAATCCAAGGTTGGGCAGAAATGGGCCCCGGCCGGCGACGGGGACGCCAGGCCGGGGCCGCAGATCCCGCCCGCCCCCATCGGCGTGGGGTGCAGGGCGGGCGGGAGATCAGCCGCTCTTCTGGCTGCGGAGCGCGAGCGTGTACAGGGCCGCGCTGTCCGGGCAGTAGTCCCGGTGGATGCAGCGGGCGCACGTCGTGACGTGGATGTCGTAGACCCGCCCGGCCTCACGCCTTGCGCAGGAGCGGCAGCCGCGCGGCTCCCACCGCTTCAGCGCCCCGCCGATGACGCTGAGCCGCGGGCCCAGCTCGATCGAGGCCGGGCCGCCGCACCACACGCACCGCTTCCCCTCGACCCGCTCGGCGGGCAGGTCGGCCGCCTTGGGCACCCGCAGCATCTCGGCCGCGTTCACGAAGCCGGGGTTCACGGCTGGTCCGCAACGGGCACCAGGCCGTGCTTCTCTCGGCAGGGGGCACAGGCGAACCGGCCGCCGCCGGAGCCGGAGCCCTGCTCGATGATCTGCACCAGGCGGCAGGTGCTGGCGAACTCGCCGTGCCATGAGCACCAGGCGAATGAGCTGGGGATGGTCGGGGCGGGGGTGTCCTGCATAGGCTCTGCCATGTCGATGCTCCTCGAAAGCGTCGTCCATGCCCCCGGGCCGTTCGTCGCGGCCGCGGGGGTCAGTTGTGTGAGCCACGGTAGGCAGCCTGTACACCCCTGTCCACGCATAGCTATACCTAGGTATCTCTATGCCCTGATACGTCCGCATATCTAGAGTCGGATGGGTGATCGACTACGACCCGACGCGGCCCAAGTGGGAGCAGATCGCTGACGTGCTGCGCGAGCGCATCGCCAGCGGCGAGCTCCCGCCCCGCGCCCTCGTCTCCGAGGTGCAGCTCGAGGCCGAGTTCGACGTCGCCCGCGGCACCGTCCGCAAGGTCACGGCCGCGCTCCGCGAGGAGGGCCTACTCACCACCACACCCGGCATGGGCAGCTTCGTCGCCGACCCTCAGACATGACGAAGCGGCCCCGCCCTCCCACGGGGGGAGAGCGGGGCCGCATCACGCAGTCAGGTGTTGAGGTCGTGCAGGTACGGCCGGACTTCCTCCGGTACCGGCTGCGGGGGCGGGGGCGGTTCCAGCCGCTGCTGCCGCATGTACCCGACGAGGGAGCGTGCCCACCCGGCGAGGTACCGGAGCGCGAAGTCCTGTTCGGTGATCCTCCCCCGGTCCCGCTCGGACTGCGCCTTCTGCTGAGCCAGCTCGGTCTTCACCTCGCCCAGGCTGGTGCGGAGTTCGCCGACGATGGTGGTGAAGTCGTCACGCCTCTGCTGCCCGCGTGGCGGGCGACGGCCGACGATGGCCGTGAGGACCATGCCCCCGGCGGTCACCGAGGCGACGGCAAGCGCGGACAGTGCGGTCAGCATCTCAGCGCCCACGCGGCGCCTCCTGTCTCGAGCGCGGCGGTTCGTCCCAGCCGATCGCCACCAGGCAGACCGCACCGAACGCGCCGAAAATCAACGACCCCACCCAGCCGCGCGGGTACTCGCCGAGCGGCCACCACGCCACCAGAAACGCCATGGACCACGGGGCGGTGATCGCCCACACGGCGAGGAACCCGGGCCAGTCCCGGCCCTGCGGCAGCCACGCGCACACCAGGGCGGTCAGCCCAGCGACGATCCACGCGGTGGCCCAGGCCTGCAATGGCATGAGCTTCAGCAGGCACAGGCCGCGCCGGTCACCGAGCGGCTCGACCAGCTGCCCGTATCCGTACAGGGTGGCGATCACGCCCTTGAGGGTGAGCAGTGCGCCGCGGCGGCCCAGACGTCGGGTGAGCCGCCGGACCGCCGCGCACATCACACTCCCCTGGCGAGCGACGCCGAGTTCTTCGTGCCGAACGCGCGGGCGAGCATCCCCTTCAGCAGGGTGCCGCCCGCCGCGATTCCGGCCGCGGCCATCGTCTCCCAGAACGAGGCGTGGAACATGTCGGCCGGCCCGGCCGCGATCGCGACGCCGCCGGCCGCGACGACCGCCGTGGCGAGGGTGCGCTCGGCGAGGTCTCTCGCGTAGGTCTTGCCGGTCTTGATGACGGTCTCGGCGTCGGGCAGGTGGATCTCAGACATGGCGGTCTCCTTGCGTGGTGGGGTCAGTCAGCGAGTCGGTTGGCGAGGAGGTCGGCGACCTTCTCGGCGAGGGCGTCCAGGTCGACGCCGCCGACGGCGAGGCTGTCGACCTTGGCCTTGACGTCCGCGACGTCCGCGGCCACTGCGCGGGTCGCCTTGAGGGTGAGGCCGAGGAAGCTGGACACCGCCCACTCCACGGTCGGGTCGTCCGGAGACTTGGCGCCGTTCGCGCCGGTCACGACCTGGCGGCCGATGGCCTTGATCTCGTCAGTGGTGAGAGCCACTGCTTCCTCCTCTGGGTCTGTCTGGCCCTTGGCCAGGGCGATGACGCGGGCGAAATTGAGGGAGCCCGGGTCTCCGTGGTCGTTCTCGGGGACGTGCTGGTGTCCGCACCAGCCCCGGAAGGCTTGCCACTGGGCGCCCGTCATGCGGGCGGGGCTCGCCCCGTAGGAGGCGGGGGTGATGCCAGGCCGGCGGGCGTCCTTGCCGTAGGCGAGCCACTCGCTGACGCAGGTGAGGGGAACGCTGTGGTAGTCGTTCAGCCAGCGGACCAGCCAGGCGACTTCGGCGAGGGCCCAGTCGGGGGCGGTCGGCCAGTGCAGGTAGTCGACTCCGGCTTTCTTGCCGTCCCAGCTGGTCTTCTTCGAGTCGTCGCAGGTGCCGACGAGCTCGATCTGGAAGGCGTTCGCGGTGTTCGTCTCGACGCCGCCGAGCTTGTTGGCGAGGGCGCGCGCGGACTCGTCGACGTCGTAGTGCTGGTACCAGCGGATCTTGCGGGCGGCGATGTCCGGGACGCCGGTCACGGTCGGAGCGATGGCGCCGCCGTTGTAGTCGGGCAGCGTCCGCCCTTCCGTGGTGTGGACGACTCCGCAGTTCACTTCCATGTCGGAGCCGGAGTACTGGCCGGTGCCGTAGAAGTGGGCCTGTGAGGCGCCGGTGATTTTCTGGGGGCCCGTCTTGGCCATGAGCCCTCCTCGGGGCATGACGAAAACCCCGGCCATCGGCTCGGGGCGTGAGGTGCTGGAGAGGGTCAGACGGCGGGCAGCAGCAGGAACCCTGTGACCCAGAGGTTGCCGTTCGCGGCGGCGATCGTGGCCGGGTCTACCGGCGTCGTGCTGGCCCCGCTGTAGAGGTACAGGTTCGACAGGGCCAGCCCGGCAGATGCGCCGGCGCGCAGGCCCGATGCGGCGTAGGTCTCGTCGACGGTGACGAGCATCGACACGACGTGCGTCGCGCCCACGGGGTGCTGGAGCTCGAGGCGGTCGGCATGCTGAGCGACCCCCGTCACCCCGGACGGCTGGTGCGCCGAGTTGCTGATCAGGGCCCAGCCGGTCCCGGTGTTACGTAGAGCGCAGGCGACGAGCTGTAGCCGGGCCCCTGTCTCAGTCTTCAGTACGTGCTGCACAGCGGTCCCCTTCGGGAGCATCAGACGCTCGGTCAGGTGGAGGTCTGGTACTCGAGCTGGGCCCGCAGGATGTGCGTGTTGGCCAGGGTGTTGGGGACGGTCGGGGACATCGTCGCGGCACGGCTGTCGCCGGAGCTGGTCGAGAACACGCACTGGAATGCCGCGTTGCCACCGGACAAGACGGTCTGCCCGATCCAGGTGTCAGTGCTGGCGAGGCGGGCGTTGCCGAGGTAGTCGACGCTGCTGGCCGAAGTGAACGGGACGCTGAAGCTGTAGACGCCGCTGCCGTAGGTGGTGGTCGATCCCATCTGGATGCGGATGTCGACGATGCATTTGCGGCCGATTTTCAGGTACCGGCCGGCGATGGTCGCGTTGCCGACGACCGGGTTGGTGGTGGCTGCGGTCCACGTCGGGGTGTAGGTGGTCCACGCGTCGAAGATCGAGGAGAACTGGTCTCTTACCTCTTGGTTGAGCAGGGCGGCGGTGACGACCTCGCCCACCACCCACGTCCTCGGTGCGAACGTCACGCCGCCTCACTCTCCTGCTCTTCTTCCTCGAGGTCTTCGACCACGCGGTACGGGTTGGTCGGGTCGTCGGGGTGCCACCAGTTCCGCAAGTTCGGCAGGTCGTCGGCGATGGACGCCTCGACCGCATCCGCGTCTTCGGGAAAGATGAGGAACACCCAGCCGAGACCGCACTCGGTGCACGCCATCCGCGGGTCCTTCGGCGAGACGACCTGCGCCGACCCGCACGGGCAGTCCGCCACCCAGCGGTTGTGGTTGATCCGGGCGTAGCCCTGCTGCCCGATGATGAATCCGACGGGCGGGACCAGGCGCCGCTGCTGGCGCAGTTCCGCCCACCGGAACACCCGCTCGGCCGGCGGGATCTGTGACCAGTCCTCCGGTCGACGGGCGGGCGGTGGCAGGTAGAACGTCTCTGCGCGCACGACAGCAATGGGCATGCGGCTGCTCCTAGTAGGCGAGGCGGGTCGTGGACCCGAGGACGGAGTAGGTCGCGTCGTCGAGGACCCAGACGCTGTCGTTGAAGGACTGCGACGTGAAGAACCGGATGTAGTGCGAGCGGTCCTTGAGCGTCTCCGTGTAGCCCTCGACGGTCACGCGGATCGTCGACGCGTGGGACTGCGACGGCATGGTCAGCACGGAGAAGTACGAGGAGATCTCGGCGTCGAGGATGTCCAGGAAGGTGGCCATCGTGTACGCCTCGATGGGCACTTCGCGCAGCTCAGAGCCGGGATCGGCGTAGCGCGAGACCTTCCAGTACGCGGCGTCCAGCACGGAGTTGTCGGACGTCTTGAGCAGGACCAGGGCGCCCGGGTCGTAGGTGCCGTAGGCGAGGACGGAAGCGGGCGCGGTCACCCGCTGCGTGGCGCCGCCCGGCCGGGACGCCTCGAGCGTGTTGACCATCTTCTGGTCGTCGTTGGCCAGCCGGACGTCCCTGGTTTCCAGGTCGGCGTAGTCGATCGTGAAAACCTCGGACACCGGGGTCGGGTTGTAGCGCACGTCCCGGGACTGGAACGCCAGGCCGTAGTAGTCGCGCTCGGCGAACAGCCGGCCGGACTCGGTCGTCTCGACCTCCTTCATCCGGGCCACGACGGACGATCCGCCCGGGCCCTGCGAGGCGACCGGGTCGAACGTGCTGCCCCAGATCGTCACGCTGGTCAGGTCGGAGTAGGTGGCCAGGCGTTCGATCCGCTCGTCGGCACTCTCGCCGGAGAACCCTGTGCTGCCCGCCTCGTATCGGATGGGCGACAGGGTGGAGACGATGTCGCCCTGGGCGTGGGTGACGGCCACGTGCGCGAGCTGCCCGGAGAACATCCGCAGTCCGCGGTAGCCACCGATGTGGAGGGTGCGCAGGCCGGGAGTGTCCACGACGGACGCGGTGATCGGACCGGCGACGCCGTCGATCCACAGCTGCTTGCTGGAGTAGCCGTCGTGGAAGATGTGGTGCCACGCACCGTCGTTGATGACGCGCAGGCTGTTGTACACGGTGGGGGTGCCGCCGCTGTTGGTGTGCTCGATGGTGAGCTCGCCGGAGGCGCTGATGGCCATGACGTACTGGCTGTCGAGCTGGGGGTGGAACATCCCGAGGATCGCCCTGGACGTGGTCGTCGTCTTGACCCAGAACTCGACGTTCATCGGCGTGCTGCTCGACGTGTCCTGGAACGTCTGGCCCAGGTCTCCGACCAGGTACTTCCCGGCGCTGGTGCTGGCCGGAGTGAAGGTGGCCGAGGTGTCGCCTGTCTCCGGTAGTCCCTCGCCGCCGAACTCCAGCGTCCCGCCTGCGCTGACCTGGGTGATGGCGAGGGCCCCGGCGCCGCTGCCGCTGATGTCGCCCGCGGCCGCCGCGTCGGAGGCCTCGGTCAGCGGGTAGTACGCGGACAGCGTCGTCGTCACGCTGGGCACCGACTGGTGCAGGATCTCCTCGGCCAGCATGCTCTTCAGCACCGGCTGCCGGTTGAGCCGCTTGAACAGGTCGGACGCCGTGATGGCCACCTTGCTGCCCAGGCCCTCGAACTCCACTGGCCATTCGTTGACCTGCCCGTAGAAGCGCGGCCGCACCTCCGCCCCGATCAGGTCCCACTCGATGTAGCCGGCCGTGCCGCCGGTGCGGGTCGTCGGCAGATCCACGGCGTGGGTCTGGCTGGTGACCCAGGCCGGGGTGGCCAGGGTGCGCCGGGTCGTCCAGTCGTAGCCGTCGCCGGAGGTCTCCCAGTACACGGTGCCGCCGGCCTCACGCACACGCAGCCACGCGTGATCGATGGCCGAGTAGGTCAGGTTGGTGGGGGTGCCGTCCGCGAAGCCGACCTGGCTCATGGCGGCGAGGACGCCGGTGAGGGCGTCGTACCTCCACCCGATCCGGGTGCCGGACGTGGTCGAGGTGACCCACATTGAGGCCGCCGCATTGGACGATCCGTTCGCGGCGGGCACGGTCGCGAGCTTCGCGGTGAGCTTGCTGGCCAGCAGCTTCCAGCTACGGGCGCTGGTGAAGTTGGTGTCGACGCCCGGGGCCATCGGGATCCGGAGCCGGCCGGTCGCGGTCTCTGTCGGGCTGCCCGTCGAAGTCGGCCACAGTGCGCTGTCGATGCGGCCGTCGTCGAAGTCGTCGCCCAGCATCTCCAGCGGGTAGGGCGCCGACCCGGACACCGTGGGCATGACCGCCCGCGAGATCCGGATCGGCGCGTTGCGCCGCACGAACGGGTAGTACGGGCTGGCCGCATTGTCTGGGGTGAGGTAGCCGTCCGCGTTGTCGAGGGTGAGGCTGGCCTCCCCCCGCTGCGCGTCCCCCAGCTCGTCGGCAGCGCCCCGGGTGATCACCACGCCCTGGCCGTCGTCGAGGCGCGTGCTGATGTCCGTCCACGTGATGGTCCACGGGTACTGCACCAGCCCGCCCCAACCCATCTCCACAAGCACCGGCACGCTGTGCCCCCTCCATCATCCGAATCCGTATCCCGCGCCGCCCCTGCCGCGCTTTGCCTTGAGCAGCCGGTTCTCCACCTCGCGCGCTACCGCTTGAGGGTCGGAGACACCGGTGACCGTGATGTGCACGACGGTCGTCCCGCCTCCGCCCCCGCCAACGGCGGCCGCCCGCCCCAGCACCGGCCGTGCGCTGGCCACGCGGCCAGTCACCGTGCTGAGGGTGTCGTCGTTGATGGCCTCGACGATCGGCCGGTACTTGGCCGTCGACCGCGCATTGATCATGTACTCGCCGTTCGAGGCCATGATCGGGATGCTGTCCGAGGTGCCCGTTCCAGCCCCTCGGATCGGCCCGCCGCCCGGAAACCCGATCGGGCCGCCGGTGGCTTTGCCGACGATGTCGTGGACGGACCGGTACGTCTTCGAGTTAGTGATGATGTACGTGGTGGCGGTCATGCCGTTGAGGCTGCTGAGCTGGGACTTCGCCGCCGCGACCTTCGCCT
Source organism: Streptomyces sp. NPDC088157 (assembly GCF_044741545.1). Taxonomy (NCBI): domain Bacteria; kingdom Bacillati; phylum Actinomycetota; class Actinomycetes; order Kitasatosporales; family Streptomycetaceae; genus Streptomyces; species Streptomyces sp. NPDC088157. The sequence continues at coordinate 162,538 of NZ_JBIUSU010000005.1, read as the reverse complement.
GGAGGTCAGAGATGTTGGCTTTGAGCGCGGCCTGCTTCGACGGAGGCACCGTCTTGAGTTTCGCCTTGGCCGTGGAGATCTGCTCGGTCCAGTTGTTGATGTTCAGCTTGAGCTTTCCTGCGGCCAGCTTCGGCGCGGACGAGGCCGCGAAGTTGTCAGCCTTCCGGGCGGCAGCGTCGAGGGTGTTGGCGTAGCTATGGCGGAAGGAGTCGAACTCCTTGTTCGCGGCCTTCAGCTTCGGGCCGATGCCGGGCACCCAGCCGAACGCCCTGGCGGCCGCGCTGACTGCCACGTTGGCGACGTCGAGGATGCCAGTGGAGATAAACGCGAACGCGCGGATGATGGTGGGCGCCGACCGGATGGCGGCGCCTGTCATGTCGAGGATCGCGCTGCCGAAAATGCGGGCGCCCTCGAGGATCGCTCCCTTGTTCTCCTGGATCGCCGCGTTCAGGCGTTGCAGCGGCCCCTTGGCCTGGTCGATCTGGGAGAAGGACGGCAGCAGTGTGCCGACGATGGCACCCGCGGTGTCGGCGATCGTGGGGCCGATGATGCGCAGGAAGTCGGTCACCGATTTGAGGCCGTAGCCCAGGTCCTTGAACACCGGCAGGAGGCCCTTGACGACTTTGCCGAGGATGTCGAGGGCGCCGGCGCTGCGCTCGCCCAGCCCGGTGAACAGCTCGCCGAGCAGCGGGCCGAAGGTGCGGGCGACCTCGCCGGAGAACCGGCCGATGGCGGGCAGGACGTCGTTGATCATGTTGAAGAAGCCGGTAAGAAACTTCGACGATCCGTCGATGCCGGTCTTCAGTCCGTCGAACATGCCGGGCAGTCCGACGCCGAGGAGGTCCCGCAGTCCTCCCGACAGTGCGGTGAGAGTCGGCTTCGACGCGGCACCGAAGTCGAGGAACGAGCGCCCCAGCCTGCCCAGCCCGGACAGCAGGTCACCGACGAACAGCTTGCCCATGTCCAGGTTGGCCTTGAGGTCTTTCTGGAACTGGCCGTTCTTGAACATCTTGCCCGCGCCCTCGGCAGCCTTGCCGAACGCGCCACCGAGATCGGTCATCCCCTGCCCGACGATCTTCACCAGGGGTGCCGCATCCTTCAGCGCCTTGGTGAAGCCGGGCAGCATCGCCTTCTGGATCTCCTTGCCGACTCCGCTGAACTCCTTCTTCACGGAGACGAGTTCCTTGACGAAGTCGCGGGCCGGCTTCGGCAGCTTCTTGAGGGCTTCGGCGTATTCCTTGTGCCCCTTGGTCTGGGCTTCCAGGGCCTCGGTGACGCCGGCGAAGCCGAGCTTCAGGGTGCCCATCGCCAGTCCGGCCCCGGCCGCCATCGGCACCAGCGCGCCGAGCGCGGGCAGCAGGGACAGGCCGACGATCGCGGCGACGCCCATCATGGCGCCGCCCAGGCCACCGCCCGACTTGCCGAGCGCACCGGCGGCGTCCCCGCCCGCGTCGCCGAGGTCGCCCAGGCGGCGGATCAGCATGGGCGTGCCGTCGCCCATCATCCGCTGTGCGTCTGCCGTCGACACGAACCGGCCTTGCAGGTCACGCAGCCTGCCGTTGGCGTCCTGCGTGAACCGGCGGACCGCTTGGCCGTTGTTGTTCATGTCGTCGTTGAGGCGGCGGTGCAGCCGGGTCGACGCGTCACCGGCCCCATTGAGGACGGGCGACAGGTGGTCGTCCCCGTCGAGGACGAACCGCAGGTGCTGCGCCATCACTCACCCCCCTGCCGTAGTGCTGCTTCGTGGCGGTCGATCCAGGCGGCGAGGTAGTCGAAGCGCTCCTCGGTGAGCGCGTCGACGTCGGCCGGGCTGTAGTGGAGGTAGAGGCCGAACAGCGGCAGGTAGTTCAGGACCCGGTCAGTGAAGCGTCCGTCTCCTTCTCCGTCTCCGGGTCGGCGGGGGCCTGGCCTTTTGGGGCCGTCACGTCGGCGATGGCGGCCTCTGCCCATTCGCGGTCGAAGCTCGCGTCGCGCAGCTCCTCGAACGCGTCACCGAGGTCGTCCGTCCCCTCGTACTTGTCGAAGAGATACTCGGCGAACGCCTGGGTTTCCTGCCTGTCGAGGCGAGCCCGCAGCTCGCCCTCGAACGGGTCGAACTGGGCGAACCGCAAGGTCGGCTCGGCCCGGCGCTTGAGGACGTAGGCCACGGTGCGCAGGGCGTTGATGTCGCCCTCCCTCATCCCCTCCTTGATGTCAGGCCAGCGTCCGTCCGCAGTGCGCTCGATGATCTGAATCTCGGAGGCCCGCAGCTTTCCGGGCCCGGCGTCGAAGTGCTGCTCTTCGCCATCGGCGGGTGCGTAGACGATGATCACGGATGCTCCTATTCGAGGCGGCGCCGGACGTCGTCCAGGACGCGCGCGACCTCTCGCTCCATACGGGGGGTGTGGCGGCGCACGGTGTTGTCCCACCACAGCGGGGTGGCGGTCTGCTCGGTCCACCGGCGCCGGTTGCCGAACACGGGGTGCCGGACCCGGCCGTCGTTCAAGACCTTGGGCATGTTCCGCAGGTCGGGCGGCAGTCGGCCCTTGTCGACCCAGACGCGTGCGCCCGGGCTGGACCCGGCCCGGATGCTGATCCGGATCGCGTCGGCGATAGTCGCACGCAGCGGGCGGGTGGTCGGCGAGGGGCCGCCCCGCTTGCCCCGGCCTCTGCCGCGCGAGCGGATCTCCAGCCCGCGGATCGAGGACTGGAGATCGTCGCGCAGCGGCTCGGCCGCGCGCCGGATGCGGCGGTGCAGCGAGCTGCGGATGTTCTCGCCACCGGCAGCGCGCAGGCGCCGCGACAGCTCCAGCAGGCTGCCGGTGTTCGTGATGCGTACATCGCGCACCTCAGGCTCACAGAGTCGTATCGGTCGAGATGTACTCGATCTTCGGCTGGTTGGTTCCGTCGTACAGCCCGACGTAGTTGAAGGACGGCTTCACGACGCCGAATCCGTCGACGGTCGGCGGCCCCTCGTCCAGGCGAACCGCGGGCAGCGTGATCCGGAGCGTCTCGAAAAACGTCGACGCGATGAGCGGTCCGACCCACTCCAGGACCAGGGACGTCGCGCCGTCCGAGGTGTGCAGGTCGTCCAAGGTGGTGCCGACGTAGTCGCTGTCCAGGGTGCCGGTGATCTTCACCTGGTCGTTCTCTACGGGTTCCTTCTTCAGCCCGGCCTGCCCGGCGTAGAACCGTTCGACGTCCTGGGGCCGCTCGATCTTGCAGCTGACCTTGCGAATCCCGTCCTGGGCGGTCTCCGCGCCGAACGTGCCGGTCTTGACGGCCAACTGCCCGAAGTGGAACGGGCTCATGTTGCTGTACGTGGCGGCGGCGAGGGTCTGGGCCTCGTCGACGTCCTTGGCGTCCACCTCGAACGACGCGGTGAGCATCTCGCCAACGCTGCAGGAGAACTCGCCCGACGTGATCTTGCAGCCCAGGAACGTCTTGTCGGTGACGACGCCCGTGGTGAGCGGCACACCCTTCTGGATCGTCAGGCTCTTACCAGCGACCGAGGCGAGGGTGTGGGTCTGGAGATACGCGGTCGTCGCCGCCTGCTGCACCGGCGTCACCGTCGTGCCCATGAGCGCCTGGAGCAGCAAGCCCATGGACTTGTTGGTGACCTCCAGCTCGATGGAGCCCGTGCCCTCGCGGCGGGTCAGCACGCGGCGGGCGGACAGCGGCAGCAGCCGGCCTGCAGCGATGCCGGCGCTCTGGGCCGTGGTCTTCTTCAGCGCCAGCGATTCCTTGGTGAACTCGATGAACTTCGTCGGCGCGACGAACGTTCCGTAGCTGCTCTCGGCGCTGATGCCGAGCTGGGCGCCGAGGCCCGATCCGATCGCCATGGATCAGCCCTCCGTCTTCTGCGGCTTGGCCGCGGTCTTCTTCAGCGGCGGGAGCGGCTCGGGCTCTGCACCCTTCGGCTCCTCGATGACCTCCCAGTTCGAGGGCTGGCAGGCGTAGCCCTCGAACCTTGCGTCGGGTACCTCGACGATCTCGTCGGGCTCGACAGTCCGGTTGCCCAGCTCGGGCACGGTGACCTGATCGGGCCCCAGGTAGCGCACACGCGCCATGGCGGAACTCCTCGGGTAGGGGTGGGTCAGATGCGGGCGCGGCAGGCGATCGTGAAGGCCAGGCCTGCGATCGCGCCCTCCGCGTGGGACTGGACCAGGTCGCCGGTGGTCAGCTCGGACCAGAGCACCGTGCCGTTCAGGTTGGGCGCCTCGGGCGCGTCGTTCGTGGCGCGGAGTGCCTGCTCGATGGCGGCGACCATCTCGAAGACCTTGCGCCGCCGGAAGGCCATGTCCTTGTCGCCGCCCCGCGATTCGGCGTAGCAGGCGATGACGAACTCCTCGTCACGGGTACGGGCGCCCGCGCCGCTCCACTGCTGTTGCAGGGTCACGGCCGACTCGGTGGACGGCGACCAGCCGATGTGGATGCGGTGCCGGTCGGTGGCGTTCACCGCGTCGGGACCGTCCACGACCCGCACGTCGTCCAGGTCGAGGGCGACGACGACGGCCACCAGGGCGTCGACCGCGTCGGGCACCCGGGATGTTGTCGGCATCTACGCCACCCCCGGCGGTAGCTTGAACGGCTCGAGCAGCTGCAACACCCGGTTGGGCACCGCGTAGCCGAAGCCGGGGATCGGGTCCGTCACCGACCAGTCGTCGGCCCCGCCGACCGGAACCCGGGTCGCCCCGTACTGGGTACGCCACAGGTGCTGCAGCAGGATCAGCGCCGCCAGCTTCACCGTCGGCGGGGTGGTCGCGCGGCCAGCGGTGTAGGTGACGGTGTACGACCCGATGGGGAAGCAACTGCCGTCGAGGAGGCCGATGATCCCGGCCGGGGTAACCGTGAGGGAATCCGCCGCGTAGCTGGTGCTTCCGCCCGGGGCGCCGCCTGCCAGCGTCGTCACGGACAGCAGCGGCGGGTGCAGGACGGACAGTGCGGGGCCACCGCCGGTGAGGACGTCGGTGACCTCCCGCTGCTCGACGACGCCCACGTAGCCCTCGATGACCGCGTCCAGAGAATCGACGTACAGCTGCAGCTCGAGGTCGTGGGTGTCGGTGTCGATGTCGAGTTGCCGTTTGGCCTCAGCGAGCGTCACCAGCGCCACGGCTCACCTCCTGGCTACGGCCCCGACGGGGCGGGCTTGCGGCGGCGGGCAGGCGGCTTTCGGGCGGACGTCTCTGTGACGGCAGCCCGTTCGGGCGTCTCGACGGTTGGGGTGCGCACGAGCTCGGCGCGCACCCCATCCGCCCACACAGCTGCCTCGGAGCCGGGCAGGTCGACGACCTGCCCGATCTCCCAGATGAAGCCCTCACCCGCAACGCTGGTCAGCATGCGGATCCGGGCCACTCAGTCCCCCAGGCCCTTGTGGAGTTCCTCGACCTCGCGGACGGCCCGCTCCTCGGCGGCCTTGGCGGCCTCGTCCTGGGCGTCCTTGAGCGCCTTGACGTCCGGGTCCGGCTCGGCCGGCCCGGTGCCGTCCTCCGCCTGAGCGGAGGACACGCCGCGGGCGGCGACGTCGACCGCGGATGCGGCCTGCTCGGCGAGCTGCTTCTTGGCCGCGGCGATCGCCACGTCCTTGTCGCCGATGAACTCCGGCGCCGTCTGGTCCATTGAACCGTCGGCGCGGCGCGAGGCCATGACGATCCGGTCGTGGTCGCCCGCGGCCGCGGCCTGCGCGGTGGGCTTGTTCTGCACGACGCCGCTGTCCGCGGCGTCCTTCCTCGGTGTGGTCGCCATGACGGGACTCTCCTTCTGCCTGATGGCGGGCGGGTGACGGGCGGGATCAGGTCGCGGAGTTGCGGTACGCCTTGTACGCGCCGGTGTCCTGCGGCGTGCCGTCGGTGCGCGCGAAGGCGAGGAAGCCGACCTGCAGGTAGTCCGCGTAGCGCTCGGCCAGGCGCAGCAGCTGCACGTCCTGCACGTCACGGATGAGGTAGCCGGCGAAGAAGTCGCCGAACAGGATCGACCGCGCGTTCGCGGCCATAACGGGCATGTCCTGGTTGACGGTGTAGGTGTAGCCCAGCAGCCCGTCGGGGACGCCGACCTGCACGGACGGCTCCCACAGGGGGCGGCTCTGGCCGTCCTTGAGCTTGCGCGCAGCGGCCAGGGTGGCGTCGTTGAGCATGAACCGGGCCCGGCCGCTGCTGCGGTAGGCCGGGTCAACCGAGTGAATCAGGTCGATCAGGTCGTCGTAGGTGACCGACGTGGTCTGCCCTGTCGTGCCGGTCTTGCCGATGACGGCGTTGGTCTGCACGCCCTCCGGCTGGGCGGTGCCCGTGCCGGTGGTGAAGTGGGCGTTCTGGGCGCGGCCGATGCGCTCGCCGAGCTTGCGGGCCAGCCACGACTCCATGTCGAACGCGGAGTCGTTGAGGAGCTGGAGGCTGACGCGCACCAGCTTCGACGTGTACATGAACGCGCCGACGTCCGCCTGTCCGATGGTCACGTCCTGCTCGGTGACCTGGGTGTTCTCGGCGAGGATCGCGCCGACGTTCGCGGTGTCGTCGTTCGTCGGCCAGGGCAGCGTCGCGCCGGTCTCCGTGGTGATGACCTCGGCGACGTCGCGCATCGCGCCGTAGAACTTCATCGTCTCGACCATCTGGGCCCGGAACGGGGCGGGCACCAGGTAGCCGCCGGCTGCGCCGGTGGCCACGCCGGCGGCGCGCAGCTCCCTGCCGTCGACGAAGCCGGACCGCAGCGCGGTGCGCTCCTCGGCCGACAGCTCGGTCGCACCGTCGCGCATCCATGTGCGCCAGGCGTTGGCGTAGGCGGCGGAGCGGTCCTCGCCGCCGTGGCGCTCGTTGTCGGCTTCCTGGGTCGCCTGGACGACCTGGGTGTAGTCGACGTTGGCCAGGCGCTGATGGCGCTCGTCGCGCTCGATGTCGGCGGACAGCCGCTCGACATCGGCGAGCGCGGCGTCCCAGGCGGAGCGGTCCTCGGCGGGCAGCTCCGCGTCGGTGGCGGCGCGGTTCTGGAACTCCTGGGCCTTGGCCCAGGCGGTGGCCCTCTGGTCCAGCAGGGTCTGAAGGGTGGCCATGCGTGCCTCCAGCACGAAGAGCCCCGGCGCCGTATGCGGCGGGGCTGGGGATGGGTGTGGGTGCGTCTACCGCGCCAGGCGGTAGCGGGCGGCGAGCAGCTCCATCTGCCTCGCCTGACGGCCCCCAGTGGTCTCTCCCGGCTGGGTTGCGTCGCTGCCCCGAGTGGCCGCCGTAGCGGCCGGCTCGTGGCGGTAAGTCAGTAGCTCGGGCCGGTGGGCAGCCCGGCGGGCGAACGCGTCGTCGTCACCGCGGGCGGCAAGGGCCATCCCGACGGAACGCACTGCGACGTCGGTGCCTTCGTAGGCGGGGAACGTCACGGCCGACACCTCGAAGAGCTGCACCTCACGGATGGTCCGCAGCTCAGCCTCCAGGTCGCCCTCGGACGTCTGGACGGTGACAGTGGTCCAGTCGTCCTTGACGGTTCGGAACCCGAAGCTCATCCCGGTGATGTTCTTGTTCTCCAGATTCACCACCAGGTCGCCGACGTAGGACAGGCGGGTGTCCAGGTCGGAGTCGACGGCCAGGCCGGTCTCGTCCTGAGCCAGGCGTAGGGAGCCGGCCGACACCCGGGATACGACCAGGCGGGTGTCGTGGTCGACGAGGTAGCGGGCGTCGCCCTCGGCGAGGGTCTTGGTGAACGCGCCCGGCGCGACCTCCTCATAGAACCCCCAGGTCAGGGGGTTGCCGATGGCGGTTCGCTGGTTGAAGACGGCGGCGTGCCCGTCGAAGCCGCGCACGCCCTGGTCGTCGCCAGCCGCGCGCAGCTGCACCCCGGCGGTGGCCAGGGCTAGATCGCGGCGTTCCTCATTCCTGGTGTTCATCGCCGTCTTCCTCCTGGGGTGGCTCGGGGCTGAGCAGTCGGTGCGCGGCGGCCAGGTGGCGTGCAGCGCGGGCGGCCCGGTCGTCGGGCTCGGCGCCCGTTGCGGCCGCGGTCGTGGTGGTGGGGTCGGTGCCCAGCGGCGCCATGTACAGCGGCTGGAGCCGCATGTCACCCTCGGGTCCGCCGATCGGGGTGAGGTCCTCGAGGTCGCGGATGTCGTCCGCGGAGAAAGCGCCCGTGTCGCGCATCGCCCGATAGAACGTCGCGCGCGCCGCGGAGTCGCCGCGCAGCAGGCCGCCGAGCTGGTACTTGGCGTATTGGTCCGCCGGCAGCAGCTCCTTGCGGACGCGCTGCTCGGTCGGTGTCAGCCACGTCGGAGCCAGGTCCCAGGTCACGAAGCCCTGAGCCTGCTGCTCCAGGCCCGTCCCCCAGCTGGTCGATTTGCTGGTCTCCATCAGCAGGAACAGCGGCACGCCGAACATGCGGGCCACCTCGACCACCTGGAACTGCCTGCTCTCGAGGAACTGGCTGTCCTTATACGGCATCGTGACGGGGTGAAAGGCTGCCCCGGAGTCCAGCACGGCGATGTCGCCGGCCGACTCGTAGCCGGACAGCTTGGCCTTCCATCCCGCTTTCAGCTGCTCGGCCTGCTCCTTATTCAGCCGCTGCTCGGTCTGGAGCACCCCGGAGATCATGTTGCCCGAGCCGTACAGGTTTGCTGCCGCCTTCTCAGCGGCCATGCCCAACCCGATGCCCTCGGCCGCGGCCCGGATCGGAGAGCAGCCGGTGATGCCGTCGTAGCCCAGCGCGGGCAGGTGCAGGATCTGCTTGGTCGTGCGCCGCTGCCGGACGCCGTCGTCGTCCAGGATCCAGAACACCTTGCCGCCGGGGTTCTCCTCGGTCGGCTTCTCCCGGTCGACCTTGACCCTGTCCGGGCGGACCGGCCACAGCTGAACAACCTGCCCGGCACCGTTGACGATCTTCTGAAGGTAGGCGTTGCCCCAGAGCAGGCGGTGTACGTACACCAGCCGCCACAGCTCGAACGGCGTCAGCTCGGGGTGCGGGTCCTCCAGCAGCGGCACCGTCGTGCGGTCCTTCGTGCCCTTGGTGTACGTGTGCAGGGGCAGGGCTGCCGACACGTTGGCGATGACCGCCACCGACCGCCAGACGGCCGGCATGTGCAGGGCACTGGTCTCCGTCACGGACACGCCGGACTTCAGGGGCGTCCCGCCCAGCAGGCTCAGCAGGCTGGGAGCGGTGAGAGGAAGGGCGGGATTCTCCAGGGACGAACGCCGCTCGAACAGGCCGAACAGGCTCATGAGCTCGCCTCCCTACCGACAGCGGCCGCCGGCCTGGCATGGGCCCGCTCTGCGATGACCACACCTAGCAGGCCGCCCAGGATGAACGCTGCGGGCACATAGACCAGGGCCACGCCCCACAGCAGGGCAAGTACACACACGGCCTCCAGGCCGTACAGGACAGCGGTTCTCACCACAGGTTCGGCGCCCCTTCCTGCTCCACCTCGACGCCGAGCCCCCACCGGGCGAGCGTGACCGCCACCAGCGGACTGATGTCGACCGAGACGATGCGCCGGGCCCACGCCCACGCGTCACCCAGCGGACGCTTCTGCGCGCCCGCCAGAGCCGCGGCGAGCGGCGCCTGGTCAAGGTGAGACAGGGTTTGCTCGGCGACCGCGTCGAAGAACTGGCCGCACGCCGCGGCGACGTCACGCCCCTTCGGCTGCACGACCGTGACGCCCAGGCGCTCCTCCAGGTCGGCGATGAGCGAACCGGCGGGGCCGGCGCCGTCGACGACCCAGCAGCGCGGCTTCCATTTCTCGTGCAGCGCTGCGGCCCGATCGAGGATCCATCCCGTGCCCGGCCGATGGTCGACCACCTCGGCGTGCGTACCGCCCCGCCACTCGCCCGCCACACCGATCGCCGCATGCGACCGCTCCGGCGTCATGTCGATGGCGAACGCCACCGGGTCACTGGGGGTTGAGTCCGACGCCGCCAGCGCCCGCCAGGCCTCCTCCCCGATGACCTGCCACGTGTCCGCGACATCCGACGGGTAGTCGCCCACACCGAGCCGCTCACGGGCGTACCCGTCTTTGCTGAGCGTGGCCCGCTCACGGGCGACCTTCTCCAACGTCAGCCTGTAGCCGATGGCCGGATTCGACTTGAGGACCGCGTCGTCGGAGGCCGCGTCGTCGTGCTCCGCACAGTCCTGCGGGCACTCGTCGACGTGCGGGTCCACCGACCACTCGAAGTAGGCCAGCGACGGGTCCGGCACTCCCACTTCGATCGCGGCCACCGCGCGACGTCGTAGGCGCCCGAGCTGTACGGACGGGGCGCCGATCCCGGCGCTGCCCAGGTACCAGATCTGCGGGTCCGCGACGGCCGCCATCGTGGGCAGTAGCGCGTCCATCTCGTTGTCGCCGAGGATCATGTCCTCGTCCATCACGTTGCAGTGGCCGGTGAAGCCGCGCCCGGATCCTTTGCTGCGGGCGATGAACCGCAGCAGCTGCCCGGTGTGCAGCTCGATCCCTTCCTCGCCGACTGTCTGTCGGTAGGTCTTCACGCGTTTGTGCAGGTCAGGGTTCTGCCGGATCAGGCGCTCGATCCGCTTGAACGCGTTCTTCGCCGTCTTGAACTCGTGTGCCGAGTGGAGGATCAGCTCCTCGCCGCCGATGAACAGGCCCCACAACTCGCGGGCTTCGATGATCCCGCCCTTGCCGTTCTGGCGAGGAACGTTCACCGCGACCTCGAACGAGGCCCAGCTTCCGTCCGGCTTCTCTCCCATGCCGACGCGCAGCACGTGCTGCTGCCACGGATCCAGGTGCAGACCCGCCCGGGCCGCCAGGTCGATGGCCTCCTGGCCCGCAGTCGACACGGCTGGCGGCGCGGTCTGGATCGGCGGCGTCTGCCAGCCGAACACCCGGCCGCCATCACTCACTGGCTGCCTGCTCGAGGGCGGCGGCACGGCGCTTCTTTCGCTGCTCAGCAATGTCATCGACCGTGTCTCCCTTCGATTGGACCGGGGCCAGCTTCCGGAGGTCGGCCATGATCGAGCGGAGCTTGTCGGCGCCGACCGCTGCCGAGGCGAGCGCATCGGTGTCGTCGAGCAGCCGCGCGAGACGGCGGGCGACGGACGCCATTCCGGGCGACGTCTCGTCGGCGTGAAGATCTTCCAGCTCGTGGGCAATCTCGTCGGCGACGGACATGATCACCTCCGGCTTGACGCGGACACGGCCGCCACTAATTCACTCGAACCGAGTTCGCGGGAATAGCGAGGGCAGTCACGCAGGGTGATGGTCACCCAGGGTGACAGCCGCTAAATCGCTGGCGTTCACTTCGCCGGATTAGGGACTCGATTTGGCCGCGCAAAAAATCGGGCGACAAGGGCGTTTGGGTCGCCCGGTCCTCGCCTGAAGTTTTGATCTACTCCTCCCGGCGGGCCTTGATCGTCTTGCGAGGCCAACGGGCCGGCCGCGCGAAGCTTCGCCGTTTGATGTTTGGTCACCAGGTGCGGGAGGCCTGGGGCATGGGGTCACGGGGGAGGTTGCGCCTGCCTCTGTACCAGCGGGTTGCCACGCGCCGCATGTCCGTGTCGCGCATGGCTTCGATGCGCTGCATGACGATCGCTTCGCCCGGGTCAACGGTCACGATGCGGGCGTCGAGGCGCTTGTACTTGGCCATGGCCTTGGCGCTGGGCATGGTGTGGATCAGGTAGACGTCGGCCTTATCTCGTACCTGGATGGCCTCGTCGAGGGCGGCGTACCGGGCACGGTGGGCGACGCGCAGGATGGTGGGGTCCTGGTTCCATTGCGGCGCGCCGGGCCCCGTCAAAGCGCGAGTGATGAGGTCGAGGTCGATGACGATGTCACGCGCGGTGGCGTGCGACTGGATCCACGAGGACTTGCCGGAGGCCGGCGGGCCGGTGATGACGTACAGCACCAGGTCACCGGTAGTGCTCGACGGTGGCGCCGTGGGCCTGGTGGCCGGGCGGCAGGTCACTCAGCAGCGCCTCAAGGCTGACGGCCACCGTGCACAGGACGGGCTCACCAGGGTGGTGGACGCAGACGAAGCCGCTTGGGAACTCGACGCCACTCCAGGTGCGGCCGTCGGCCAGGCGCAGGAAGAAGGGGACGGCGGGTGCCGGGACTGCCATGGTCACCATCTCCGTGAGGCTCGCTGCTGCGGGACCTTCGCCAGCACCGGGGCGCGGTTGCCCTTGCTGCTGTTGCAGCTCCGGTGTGCGGGGCGGGCGTTGGCCCGGTCGAGGAGGTCGCCGCCGCGGCTGAGGGGGACCTCGTGGTCGAGGGTGAAGCTGAGCGGGTGGCGGGCGTCGAGCTCGTAGCCGATGTTGTGGCCGCACAGCCAGCAGGGGAGTCGTTGGGCGCGGAGCCAGGCGCAGAGTCTGCGGTAGGGGCGCCCGTTGCGGGGGTTGCCGGCCACGGGCGCCTCCTCCGGTCAGGATGCTGGCGTGGCGCCCTGCGTGGCCAGGTCGTTGGTGACGGCCTCGATGGCGGCGTCGAGCTCGGCGTCGGTCATGCCGTCGCAGGCGGTGGAGCCTGAGGTGGCGTCGATGGTGTCGGTGGAGTCGAGGAGTTCGCTCTCGATCCAGGCCCGGCAGTCGGCGGAGATGTCGGGCCCGGTGGGGACGGGGACGGGGGTGGCGCTCTTGAGTGCGTCCTCGGCGACCTTGTCGGCCTGGTCGCTGTCCATCCACTCGGTGGTGACCTCGCCGGTGAGGCGTTGAAGGGTGGCGTCGTCGACGCCGTTGCACGCGGGTGGCCGGCTGCCGGTCGGCATTGGGCTGCCGTTGGACCTGGCGGCTACGCCTTGTTCGAGCTGCTTGGCCATGGCGGTCTTGCAGGCTGCGACGTTGCCGGAGCCGCTGTCCGTGTCGGAGCAGCCGGTGAGGGCGGCGAGGGCGAGCAGGGCGGCGCAGGCCGCGGCACGGGTGTTCATGGTCCCCCCAAGGACGTGTGGTGCTGAGGGGGCATCATCTGCCGCGGGGCGGGGGCCTGGAGGCGGTGTGTCCGTGTTGTGACCCGTGTGGGTGGCACGACGAAGCCCCAGCCGGTGAGCAGTCGGCTGGGGCTTCGTGTGCGTCTGTGGTGCCGGTTGAGGGCACAGTTGTACACCCGGATCGTCACACGCTGGCTGACCTGCGGTCAAGCGGCTGAGCGCGCGGCGCGTTCGTCGGCGATGGCGGCGACGTCCCGGGCGGTGTACCAGGGGTGCCGGTCGGTGCCGCCGGAGCGGGTGAGCTGGCCGCGGTAGACCAGGTTGCGGAGGGCTCCGGCGGTGATGCCGAGGACCTGGCGGGTCTGTGCGGCGGTGAGCTGGCCGGGCGGGGCGAAGCGGTCGTCCATGTCCCCATGATGCGGCAGTGAGTGACCTTGTGGCGGGCTCCTGGCGGTCGATTCTGAGGGCTGCGACCGCCCACTGGGCCCCGGGCCGCTGCCTCACTTGGCGGCCGTATGCGCTGGTCAGGTCCAGTGTGGCGGGGCAGTGACCTTGGAAGTGGAAAGTCACTGCCCACTGCCGGGTCACTGTGCCTCGGCGAGCTCCGTCGCGCGCTGCTCGAGGGCGCTCTCGACGCTCTCCAGCTTGACCACCGGGTAGCCGTCGACCACTCCCGGCTCCTGTCCGTACTCGGCGAGCAGGGCCTTGAGCCGGGCGCCGTTCCAGTGCTCGTAGACGGCGTGGTTGCGGGTCTTGAGCCGGTGGATGACCTCGGTGGTCCGTACCCGCTTCTCGCGGCCGACGGCGGCGGCCAGGTCGGCGAGGTGGTCGACGGGGGCCACGACCTCCAGCTTGTGGACGGTGGCGACGTCCTCACGGCGCGCCTTGGCCCGCTCGGTGAGGATCAGGGCGTCCTCGCCGCTGATGAAGTGCGTCCGCACGGTGACGGACGACTCGCCGGACTCCAGCGGGATGCCTTCACCGGCGACGACGAGGGTGCCGCGGTCCTTGCCCCGGCGGAGCTTGTGCGGGGCGGCGCCGGCGTCGACGGGGGCTTCGCCAAGGGCCATCTTGGCCTGGGATTCGGTGCCGAGGACGAGGGAGCCGCGGATGTGGTTGCCCTCGCGGGAGCGCTTGGGCAGGTTCTCGTCGGTGGGGTCCTGGGTGCCTTCCCAGATGGTGACGTTCACGGCGCGGCCCTGGTCGTGGACCTTCTTGACGGCCTGGAAGTAGCGGCTGGTGGCCTTGCTGCCGCCGTAGGGGCGGCCGTCGGGGCTCTTGGCGCCGCAGCCGTAGGCGACCTGGGCTTCGTCGACGACGAGGACGACGGGGCGGAAGCGGGGGTCGGTGCGGGCCATCTCGCGGGTGACGCCGTCGGTGGCGCCGGACTCTTCCAGCAGGGCGATGCGCTCCTGCATCTCGCCGACGGCCCACTCGACCATGTCGGTGGCCTGGGCGACGTGGTCGTCGGTGGGGCCCTGGATGAGGACTTGGGCGAGGCCGAGGAACGCCCGCCAGTCGCCGACGCCCTTGAGGTCGGCGATGTAGAAGTCGACGGTGGGGTCGAGGGCGAGCCACAGGGCGAGGGCGCGCAGGCTGGCGGTCTTGCCCTGGTTGGACAGGCCGGTGAGCAGGATGTGCCGCTGGAAGACGCTGACGCCGACGGCGTCGCCGCGCAGGTTCTGTCCCCACGGGGCGGAGCCGGTGTAGTAGTCGGCGCTGGCGTCTTCCTCGGCGATGAGCGGGGACGGGCCGATGGGCTCGTCGAGGGCGCCGCTGTCGGCGATCCACAGGCGGACGGTGCGCGGCTGCGGCGGGATGCTGATGAACACCTCGTGCTCGTGCCGGTTGAGGTTCTCGGCGAGCTTGCGGCGCCGCCCCTGGATCTCTTCGGTGGAGACGCCGGAGGGCAGGGTGACGTCGACCTCCACCCCACATCCGGCGATCTTGATGGGGGAGAGCATGGCGGCACCGATGTCACCCATGCCGTCGATGGCCTTGCGCAGCGGGGAAATGCCCAGGTCACGGAAGGCGACGACGACGACGGAGGGGGTGATGGTGTCGCCGAAGGTGCGGGCGCTGGCGGGCAGTGCCCACTGCGGGGCGGTGTGCTGGTGCCGGCCGAGGGCCCACACGGCGGCGAGGCCGATCCAGGGGGCGGCGAACAGGAACGGGTCCCAGACGACGCCGCCGATGAAGGCGACCAGGCGGACGAGGTCGATGACGGTCTCGATGGGGGTGAGGACGTCGCGGACGTCGCCGCTTCCCCAGGCCAGCAGGATGCCGAGCATGAGCAGGACGCCGGAGGCGCCGAGGGTGGCGAGGCCGATGGCCTTGGGTGCCTGGATCATCAGCTGGAGCATGTCGAGGCGGCGCCGGTGCCGGGCGGCCCGGTAGGCGGCGGCCCGCTGCTCCCATTCCTTGACCTCGTCCATGAGGCCGGCGGCTTCGGCGGCGCGGATCATGCGCTCGTAGCGGCTGCCGCTGCGGGAGTCCCAGATGCGGCGGGCGGCGACCTTGGTGCCGCCGACGGTGTAGGACGCGTGGCGGACGGCGATGCGCCCTGCGGCCTGGACGCGCTCGTCGGCGAGGGCGGCCCGGGTGATGCGCAGGTAGCGGGCCCGGCGGCGTTCGGGACGGGTCGAGGACGCACCGGACGGGGGTGCGTCCTGGGCGTCCGGGGTGGTGTCCGGCGGCTTGATCAGGGTGACTGTCATGCTGGGGCTTCCTGCCTCTTGCTGGGGTACGGAGAGCCCCGGGGCGGCCGGCTTCCTTGGCCGGGTGACGGCCGCCCCGGGGTGAGCTACTTGCCGTTCTTGCGCTTGCGGGCCGTGTCCTCGATGCGTTCGATGCGCGCCATGAGGTCGGCGACGTAGACGTTGCCGCTGCCGTTGTCGGCCAGCCCCCGCTTGCCCATCCGGGCCAGCAGGAGACCGATCCGGGCCTTCTCGCCGGTGGTGAAATCGCTGAAGCCGACGTCCTTGGCCATGGTCAACATCCCTTCTGGTAGTCGGACAGCAGGCTCTTGAGGACGAGCAGGCAGACCGTGGCGCAGACGGCGCCGACCGCTACGGCGACCGCGAGGACCGCGGCGGCCATGGCGAGGAAGGACAGGGCGACCGCCCCGCCGATACCGGCCGCGACGTACAGGCCGACCGGGCGCCGCACCGGCGCCGGGGTGACCGCCTGCCGTTGCGGCTGGGCGACCTGCTGCGCGGCGAGGACGGCGACGATCTGCTTGAGCATCTCGGTGTTGTCGGCGGCCTCGACGGCGTCGCGGGCGGCCTTCTCGATGTCGCTCACGCCCTCACCGCCGGCACCAGCGCGATGGACGGGGCTTGCCCTTCGGCAAGGAACTCCATGTCGGCCGCCTGGCGCTCCTCGTCGAGCCGCGCGAACACCTTCTTCACGTAGGAGGTGCTGCGGGTAGCCTGCCGCGCGGTTTCCGCAACCGGGGTGCCCGTCAACCAGGCCGCACGGATCACGTTCGCCGCCGCTTCGGTCGGCAACCGGTCGACCGTGGCGCCGGTCACCTCGTCGTCCTCGTCGCGGGCCGGGAACTCGGGGTGCCACACCCGGCGGTCACCACAGATGACCAGCGGCTCAACCGCCGGGGCAGGCTCGGGCGGTGCAATCGCTACCGGCTCGGTGGCGGTCACCTCGACAGGGGTGACCGTGGGCACCTCGGGGCGGTCGACCTCGACCACGACCACTGGGGCGTCGGTGTCCGGCTGCTCGGCCTCGGCGTGACCTGTGAGGGCCTGGTGGACCTGCCGCATCAGCGCGCCGAACGCGAGGAGGGCGGCCGTGGGCGGCACCGCGGCCACCACGTAGTCGAGGAGCTCGGCGGCGGAGCCGACCCCTGCCACGTTCAGGGCGATCGAGGAGCCGGAGCCGACCACGGTGAGGCCGATGGCCCACCCGTCGACTTCGCCGGCGAGGGCGGCCCGCAGCATGAGCAGCTCGCCCGCAACGATGAACAGGTCCAGGGTCGCGGGCCAGGCCCACGCCCGGACTTCCTTGGCGCGCATGCCGTGGGCGAGGGCGACCTCGGCGAGGTGCGCGTAGGACAGCCAGAAAGCGGCGGCCGTCAGGGCGATGATGACCAGGCCGGCGGCGATGGCCAGGGCACGGGTCGGGCTCATCGTTTCCGGTCCTCTCGGAACGTGGCGTACTCGCCAGGCGGGTAGACGTAGTTGGACAGGGCGCCCTCGGCAGCCACAGCGGCGGCACCGAGGACGGCGATCGCGGCGGCGGCAGCGGTGTGGCCCTGGTCGGCCGCTGCGTTGGCGGCCGTAGAGGCGAGCTGGGTGGCGCGGCGGGCCGAGGCGGGCGATCCGTCGGCGGTGTTCATGGCGCTGTACAGGGCGTCGCGGGCACGGTCACGGATCCTCACTGGGCGCCCCCGTCGCGGAGTCCGGGGAGCTGGTCGGCGAGTTCACGAAGCCGGTCGGCGTGCGCCTCGAACGTCGCGGCCAAGTCGTACAGGCCGACGGGGTCGAGGGTGCGGGCGTAGTTGCCCTGCTCGACGAACACGCCGAGGGAGCGGGCCGCGGGGATGCTGGCGTAGGGGGCTTGGCCGACGAACGCAGTCCACAGCCGTTCGCCTCTGTGGGTGAGGCGGTGTTCGGGGCCCTTGTGGTCGAGGTCCGCGCGGTAGCTGTCGGGCCGGTGGTCGGCGTGGCCGACGCACCAGGACGGCTCCGGGATCGTCACGTCACCGGCGTCGATGGTGGGCAGGGTGACGGTGCGGGGCTCGGTGCTCACTGGTCTGCACCCCGCTCGCTGGCGAGGAACGCGGTCACCTCGGGGAAGTGCCGGTCGACGAAGCGGCGGGCGGCCTCCTCCTCGTCGACGGGCTCGGCTCCGAGGGCGCGCAGCAGGAGGCGCAGGGCCTCGCGGACGGAGACGACCTGGTCGCTGCCGAGCAGCTGCTGACCGACGCTGATGGCCACGTCCAGCTCGCTGGGCTCGGGCTGCGAGTCGACGCGGGCCGGGTAGCGGGTGGCGAAGGTGGCGCGGGCCAGATGGCCGGCCGGGCTGTGGTAGTCGCGCCAGGCCTCGCTGTGCAGCTCGGCGAGGTGGGATGGGGAACTTGCGGGCGCGTTCGGGCCCGCGACATGATCGGTCATGCCGACTCCTGGTCTAGTCAGGATGTTCGGTAGAGGGTCGGACGGCGCGCGCGCCTCCTCGGTGCTCCAACACCGGGGGGAGCTGCTGTCCGGCCCTCGTCTATTCGGTTGTGCTGGCGTCCGGCGTGCCGGTCGCTGTCTTGCGGTCCTGCTTCTTGAGCGCCTTGTCGACGGCGTTCCAGCTCCGTCCGAGATCGCGGGCGACCTCGGCGACGGAGCCGAGGTCCGTCACGCCTTCGCGTAGGGCTTCGGCTCGTCGTGTGGCGGACTCGGAGGCGAGGATGCGCAGCTGCTCCAACAGCTGTTCTTCCTCGCGGACCCGTTCCCTCCAGGGCTTGGCGTCCATCGGGATAAGCGTATCCAACCCCGGGGTGGGATGCAAGGTCCTCATCCCGACTGCTCAGTCTTCTGCGCCCGCCGGAACGCCTCATGGATCAGCCGCTGCGCCTCGGCCAAGTGCCGTGCGCAGATCTTCAGTTCGGCGCCCGGGTCCACCGCCTCGCCCGTGCACTGGGCACCGCGCCCAGACAGCACGCGGCAGGTCACGATGCGGTCCGTCATGCCGGCTCCTTCGGCTGGTGGTGCAGGAGCAGGAGCCAGTCCTGCTCGGTGGCGTAGACGCAGTGGCACCAGTCGCACACCAGCCTGGTCTGACCGGGCTGGTGGCGGATGACGGCCCCGCAGATGACGCCGGACGTGTCGATCGACACGCACTGCCCGATGCGCCGGCCCCGCTCCGGGAGCGCGCCAACGATCGACAGCGCGGCGCCCTCCATCTCCCGCACCTCCCCGGCCAGATCGCCGGCCGCCGGATACGCCGCGGCGATCCAGTCCAGGTTCATCCCGAGCCAGCGCGCCGCGGCCAGCACGCGCCGCTCGACGCCGCCGGTGACGGCGGGCTCGCCCCAGCCGCGCACCCGCTGCACGTCCGACCGCCAGCCCTCCAGGACGAGGGCGATGCCCCCGTAGCGGAGGTCGAGGACGGCCTCGTCGACGGGCAGCCCGGGGTCCGTGCGGCTGGTCGAGACGCGCTCGCCGCTGCCGCGGGCGGCCGGGGTGAGGAACCCGGCCAGCGCCGCGTACAACTTCGGCATGCGCTCGAGGCGCTCCGCCAGGGCGAGCGTGTCCCCGGGGCAGAGGTAGCCGCCCTCGAGGGCGCGCTCGCACAGACCGCAGGCCGCGCTCACACGCGGCTCCGGTGCTGAAGCCGGTACAGGCGGAAGCCGTTGAGGTACTGGTCGCCGGTCGCCTGCTTCAGTGCGGTCTCGGCGTCGGTCTGGCTGCGGCGAGCGCTGCGCATGTCGATGACCATGTGCCAGAGGGCCATGCACTGGGCTCCGATGCCGATACCGATGATCAGCAGCTCGATCTCGATTGCGGTCACTTTGACTCCTAGAAGGGGGGTTCTTCCGAGTGGCCAGCGCCCTGTGCGGCGGGCTGCTGCTGGCCGTTGGCGGGCTTGGCCCCGGCCCAGGGGTCGTCGCCGCGCGGGGCAGCCTGGACGTTCTGGGGGTTGCCCTGCTTGTTCTGCCGCTCGACCTTGGCCGTCGCACGCGCGAGGGACGGGCCGACCTCGTCGACGTCGAGTTCGCAGACCGTGCGCTTGACGCCCTCGCGGTCCTCGTAGGACCGCTGCTTCAGCCGGCCCTGGACGATGACGCGCGTGCCGCGGGCGAGGGACTCCGCGACGTTCTCGGCGGCCTGCCGCCACACGGAGCAGGTGAGGAACAGCGAGTCGCCGTCCTTCCACTCGCTGGTCTGCTTGTCGTAGACGCGCGGGGTGGAGGCGATGCGGAACTTGGCGACGGCGACGCCGGCCGGGGTGAAGCGGAGTTCGGGGTCGTCGACCAGGTTGCCGACGACGGTGATGACGGTCTCGCCTGCCATGGCGGGCTCCTTCTGTGGTGTGCGGCTGGATCAGATGAGGGCGGCGTAGATCGCCTTGGCCTGGTCGGCGAGTTCGGCGAGGAGCCGGTAGACGGATCCGAGGTGGTAGTGGGGGACCCGAGAGCGAGGCGCGTGGTTGTTCACGTGCAGCCAGTCGGTGGTGAGGCTCAGCAGGCGCTCGGGGTTCGACGGGTGTCCGTAGATGGGGGCGCCGGCGTCGAGGTCGTCGAGCCAGTCCCGGAGGTCCCTCGCGATGTAGAGCAGGCCGGTGTTGTTGCATGCCCAGCACATGCAGGTCTCGTCTCCGTCGCGGTGCCGGACGTCGTGGGTCTGGCAGTCGTCGCTGTCACATTCGAGGGCCTGGCGGATGCCGTCGTCGATGTCGTCGACCTGGTGGTCGAGCATGTGGCGGACGTGCGGGATGGCGTCGTTCCAGAGGGTTGCGATGCCGAGCGCGGTCGCCTCATCGACGTCGCAGATGCTCTTGGGGTCAAGCACGGTCGTTCTCCTCGCTGCCTGTGGGGGCGGTTGCGTCCGTCGTGCGGGCGGCGGCCTGGTTGCGGAGCTTGGTGGCGTGCCGGTGGGCGAGGCCGCGCTGCCGAGCGGCTGCGAGGACGGCCCGCCGGCGCTTGGCCGCTTCGGCGCGGGCCTGGGCGGCGGCGATCTTCTCGGCCACGACGTCGTCGACGTTCACGACTGGTCGGGGTGGTAGATGCGGGTGAATCCGCTTCGGACGGTGGCGTCCTCGGTGTATCCGTCCGAGTCGGCAACGAGCGGGGTGCAGTTGCCTGCGGAGTCGAACGCCCACGCCAGTACCGGCAGGGTCTCGATGTCGCCGGCGTCGGTTTCGCACTCGACAAGCCAGCCCTGTCCTGGGATTGCGCTGAGCGGGACCGGGTCGATCGGGACAAGCCCAGCGAAGTTGGCCCAGGTGTCGGCATCCCGGAGGTGGCCGGTCCTCTCGTCGGCCACGAGGGCGCACCCGTCGTCACCCCAGCCGACGACAGGCTTGGTGGTGAAGTACTGGTGGCCGTCCTTCTCGTGGCTATAGCGGGCCTCGTGGGTACGGGCAGAGGCGTGCATGGGGTCTCTTTCTCTCAGCTCCCACCGGCCTCGCCGCTCCCGCTTTTCCCACTTCCCACCCCCCTAAGAGAGGGGGGGTGGGTGGGAATTTGGGCGGGCCGTTGGGAAGAAGTTGGGAAGTTGGGAAGTGTGCAGGTCAGGGACGGGCTGCGGCTGGGAACGGGGTGGGAAGGGTGGGAAGTTGGGGCCGCCAGGCGAGGGAAATTCCCACGGCGAAAATGGGAAGTTTTCTCACGCAGCGTCACCGTCCTGCGCACTGGCGGTAGCGGACGACAGCCGCCAGCAAGGCCGCGACTCACTGCCCGTCTTCACGAGGAAGCCGAGCCGCTCGAGCTTGGCGACCGACCGGTAGACGGTGCTCGACGCCATCTCGGAGACCTCGACCAGGCGGGCCCGGGATACGGACTCGTTCGGGAACACCTCGTGCATCACGTCGAGGACGCGCTGCTCGGTCCTCGAGAGCTGGTTCTCCTCGGCCGGGCTCGAGGTGCGGTTGATGAGCACGCAGGACTCGAGCACGGGCTGCATCTTGAGGAAGACCGTGTCGAAGTCCTCGACGTCCTTCTGCTTGTCGCAGTGGACCTCGACGTACTCGTCGTTCTTCGTGACCTTGATGATCGAGGTGGCCGCGCCGTCGAAGGCGGAAGCACCTCGCATGTTCTCGCCGTTGCGGCCGGAGTGGTGGATGAGCAGGACGCAGGAGCCGGACGCCTTGCGCAGCTCGTCCGCGGCGTTGACCACGTTGCCCATCTCGCCGTTGTCGTTCTCGTTGGCGCCGACGGTGCACCGGGCCTGAGTGTCGATGACGATGAGGGCGGGCCGCGTCTCCTGGACGAGCAGCTCGAGGGCCCGCAGGTCCGTTCCGTGGAGCAGCTGGACGGCGATCGGCAGGAACGTCACGTCGTGCATGCGGATGCCGGTGTGCCGCTCCCAGGCGCGCACCCGGCGGCGGATGCCGGAGGTGCCCTCGGCGACGAGGTACAGGACAGAGCCCTTGCTGACCTCGTGGACGCCGGCCCAGGGCAGACCGTTTGCCACGCAGCCCGCCCAGTCGATACCGACGAACGACTTGCCCGAGCCGGGCTTGCCATAGATCCAGGCGAGGGAGTCCCGGAACAGGATTCCCTCGACGAGGGGCACCGGGTCGGGCAGCCCGTCGAGTCCGTCGGTGTCGACGAGTGCGGAACGGAGTGCGGCGAGGCGGGCCTGGGTGGGGTTCTCGCCGCCAGGGTCGGGCTCGTCGTGGGCGCCGCCGTCGTCACCCCAGAACCGGGCGGCCGCCTCGTCGAAGTCGGTCGTGGTCACGCGGCCCACGTCCTGTCCGACGGCCGGTTACCGGCGCTTTCGATGGTGGCGCGAGCCTCGCTTTCGGTCAGGCCCATCGCGGAGGCCGCCGTGTGCAGCCCCTGCAAGGCGTCGTACAGGTCGATGTGCCCTTGGTTGGCGGCTTCGTGGGCACGGCAGGCGGCGAAGTAGAGGTGGTCGTTGCGGTTGCCCTGGCTGGCGTCCATGACGTGCTGCACGAGGGCGTCGGTGGTCCAGTGCTTGCCGGGCCGGCGGATCCCGGACAGAGACGGCGTGTACCCGTGGGGCCTGGTGATGGGGCGCGGCTTCTCCTTGCGCGGCAGGAGTGCGGCGGGCCACGGGATCTCGGGCGGGAAGAAGAGGTTGCGGCTCCCAGGCCACCGGTAGCGGGCCCCCGACTTGTGCAGGGAGGGCGCGAGCACGACGTAGTTGTTGTGCTTGAACTCGACGCCGGGGAACGGTTCCTTGGGGAGGTCGAAGCCGGGGGAGAGGTAGAGCATGTGGAGGCCGTCACCTCCGGTGATCTGCATGGTGGTGCCGGGCAGGACGCCTACGCGTTCCTCGATGCCGCACAGCGAGCCGCGGCCCCCATTGCGCGGGTCCATGTCGATGACGGCCCAGCCGTTGAGCTTGCAGGGCGCGCCGATGTTGGCGTCGGGCTCCTCCCTCCACCACCGGCGGATCAGGTCGATGTTGCTGGTGGCGGCGTGGAAGCCGTGGCAGGTGGGGACGCCGCACTGGCAGTCCTCGGGACGGTGCTTGACGTACAGGCTGCTGTCGCTGTCGCAGCGCGTGCAGTTGGCGAACGGCGCCTTGTTGCGGCGCACGCGGAAGATCTTGATTCCCGCCATGGCGTAGGCCTCGGCGGCGGCCGGGAGTTCGGCGGGGATGGGAATGCCGGCGGTCACGAACTGCTCTCTTCTACGAGCTGCTGGATCTGGTTCGCGGGGGTGCGGGCGGGCGCCGCGGGGGGAGTCGGCGCCCGCCCGCGGTCAGGCGGCCTTGCGCTTCTCCTGGGCGATGTCCTCGGCGGCCGCGGTGATGCGCGTGCACCAGTTGCGGGCGGCGGTGAGGACGGACAGGGGCGTGGGCTGCTGGCGCAGGTCGTGCTGGATGGAGCCGAGGACCATCTCGTGCAGGGCCAGTTCGGCGGCGCGCTGTACGTACAGGTCGTCCTCGTTGGGGGTGTCCACGGCAGCGGACGGCCCTGCGATGGCGTCGAGGTCGACGGGTTCGCCGACCGGCCACTGGCCCGGGCGCTTCGTGGGGCCGGTCACTGTGCGCCGTCCACGTTCTTCTCGATCCAGTCGGCCAGGTCCTGGAAGGACTGGGCGCGCTGGCCGGTGGCGAGGGCGTACAGCGCCCGCATGCTGAGCTCGAACTCGGCGGCGTTGGCGGCGGCTGCCTTCGGGGTGGCGCCGCGGGCCGCCAGGTATCTCTCGGCGGCGAACGGATTGGACTGTGCCCAGGGGGCTTCGACCTCGGACTCGGTTTCGCTGACGAGCTGGAAGCAGGCTTCCGGGATCTCGTCGCCCTCGCCCATGTCGCGGACGGCGACCAGGAACTGGGCACGTTCGATGTACGTCAGATCCTTCACGCCGCCTCCTTGGCTGCTGCTGCGGGCTGGTGGAACGCGGCGCGGATGGTCGCGCGCTGCTCGTTGCTCAGCGGCGGCGCGGCGTCGACGATGCGCTCGATGCGCGCCCAGTAGGCGGCGTTGCGGGCAGGGTCGGCGAAGCGGACGGGCCGGTCGTATCGGGCCGGGGGGCCGGGGGAGTCCACGAGCTGCACACCCCCGGCCTGCGCGGCGACCGGCTGGGCGGTCACGCCTCGACCTTGTCGCCGGCGATGCTGAAGCGGGTGACCTGGAAGACGTCGGGGAACAGGTGAGTTGGCAGCTCGAGGTGCGTGGTGATGAGGAACCGGATCGCGCCGTCGCGGGTGTCGGGGTGGGCCTTCGTCGGCGTGTGGATGGTGACGCGGCCGGAGGCCGTGACGGTGACGTAGCCGATGAACTTCGGCTCGTTGATCTCGGTGGTGTCGAGTCTGCCGTTAACTCTGGCAAGGAGTTCGTCCATGGGCAGGTCGCAGACCTGATCCGGGGTGAGGGTCGCGGGTGCGGCTGCTGTCTGGAGCTGTACCTTGGGCATAGAGCTGTCCCTGTTTCTCATTGCGTGGGTACGGGTTTGCTCGACAGGAGAGGGGTGGGTACCAGCCGCCCCTCTTCGTCGTTTCGGTGGACGCTCTCGGGTACCAGCCGTGAGCGGCGCCGTCCTTGACGGTCAGGCCGAAGCCTTCGCAGCCTGCGCGGCAGCCTGCTGCCGCTCGAACTCCTCGCAGTTGGCGAGGGAGTACAGAACGCGGCGACCGACCTTGATGCCCTGCGGGCCGTAGTTGCCGACCTGCCGCCACCAGCGCACGGTGGCGGGCGAGGTCCGGTAGCGCGCGGCTACCTCTTCAGTGGTCAGGAAGCACTCGGAGGGCCCCCCTACCTGCGAGGACGTGAGTTCTCGCCCCATGGTTACCTCCAGGAGGTTCGGGCTTGCTCAACAAGGTATACGCCCGTGCCCCCTCTGGCCGCAACCTCCTTGAGGTAGTACGTTGCTGCCATGGGTAGCCAACAACAATCGTGGATGTTCGCGGAAGACCGGTTCGGCCGGCGCCTTAGGTTCGAGCGCGAGAAGCGCGGCATGACGCAGGCCGACGTGGCTCGAGTGCTATGGGATGAGTACGCCCTCAGGTTGCATCCGACAGCGATCGCCAAGATGGAACAGCGAGACGCGGAAAAGCCGCGAGCAATCAGGCTGAGTGAGGCGCGAGCAGTCGCCGATATGTTCGGTCTCACGGTTGACGAGATGATGTCGACTGGCAACCGGCAGCTGGAAGAGCTGGCTCGCGAATTCTCGCAACTAGGGTCTCGAGCCGAAGAGCTTCGAAGGTACAGTGACGACCTGTTTAGCCGATTGCAGTCGATCGGCGTTCTTATGGACGTTCCTGAGGGTCAAGTTTCCCCAGAGCTGGCGGCCTATCGAGCGCAGATCATCAAGGCGATGGCGGCGATGTATGACACGGATGAGGCCAGGCGTGTTAAGGCTGAGGCACTTCTCGACGAGATGGAACAGAACGGCGAGGAACTGCCGCGTGATCCGATGATGACCGCTGCCACCATGGCTGTTGCGGCTTCGCCCCTGTCGGTCGCCGCCGAGGAAGGTGAAGAGTCGCGGGGCGACTCAGGGGAAACCAAATTGTCAGTCGGTCAACAATTGCGGCAGGGTCGGCTTGACGCGGGCCTCACGCACGAAGAACTTGAGAAGCGCTCCAGGATTCGCGCCGGAGCCATTAGGGCGATCGAAGAAGATGACTTCTCCTCCATGCCGAAGAGAGGGCGTAACGTGTACGCGCGCGGCCACATTCGCACCTTGGCTCGTGAGCTCAACCTTGATGCCGTCAGCCTTGTGCAGCAATATGACCAGAGCGCGCGCGAGAAGTGAGAGTCAGTTCCCCTTGCGCAACCAATTGAACGTGACCGCCTCGTAGTCGAAGTACCCGCCGTCCGGCGTGCGGCCCGGGCGCGGCGTCTTCAGCGTCACCTCGACCAGTGCCCGCAGCACCGACCGCTGCCGGTCCAGGCCCAGCGCCTTCCACGCCTTCCGCACATCCGGCGCCCCCACCAGGCCGACGAGCGGATCCCGCGTCGCCGCCCGCGCCAGCTGCTGCGTGACCCCGTCCAGCTGTGCGCGCGCCGTGTCCATGCCCTGGGTGAACGGTTCCAGCTCGAGCTGGCCGGCACCGAACAGGCCGCCGAGATCCTTCATCCGCTGCCGGATCTGCTCGGCCTCCGCCTGCAACCCGGGCACATCCACGCCGTCCGGCGCGGGCTCCAGGAGATCCTCGGCGTCGTCGCGCGAGAGCCGGTCGACGATCGTGTCCTCGACGTACTGGTCCACCACCTCAGCGCGGCGGCCGCCGCCGTGCGGAGACTGGCACCGGTAGCTCGGGTAGCTGCGGCCGCCGGACTGTGTGACGTACACGAAGTGCGGGCAGTCCCCGCGCCCGCACCGGTACAGGATCGACCCCAGCCACTTCGGCGTGTTCCCGGGCACTGTCGTCCGTGACGGGTCCTTGAGGATCGCCACGACCGCCCGGTACTTCGTCTCGTCGACGATCGCGTCCCACTTGCCCCGGCCGACCTCCTCGCCCCGATAGACGGCGATGCCGGCGTTCCTGGGGCGCAGCAGCATGTCGCGCATGTCGGTGTGCGTGACCGCGTTCCCGCGGGTGGTGGTCACGCCCTTGTCGGCGCACCACTTCACGAGAGACCGGATCGACCCGCCCGCCAGGATCTCGTCCGTCCAGTAGCGCAGTGCCTCGGCCTCCTCGGGCACCGACTTCAGCATGTCGAGCGCGGGCACCTCGACCTCGTCGCCGGTCTTCCGGTCGACCTTCTTCCGCGTCTCGCCGGTGGGCAGGCCCCAGCCGAACGGGCGGATGCCGCCCATCCACTCGCCCGCGAGGGCCTTCTGCTGGCGGGCCCGGGCGACGCGCTCGCCCTTGTGCTCTGACTCGTGCCGGGCGACGGCGCCGAGGATGCGTGCGGTCATCCGGCCGGACGGCGTGGACAGGTCGATGGGCCCGGCCTGGCAGGTGTGCGTGTTCACGCCGCGGCGTTCGGACAGGTCGATGTACTCCTCCAGCTCGGTGGGCGAGCGGTGGAGGCGGTCGGTGTGCCAGGAGACGACGACCGTGGCCGCGCCCTGGTCGAGGTCGGCGAGCATCTTGCGGTAGCCGGGCCGCTTCTTGCCGCTGTAGGCGGAGAGGTCGTTGTCGATGTACGTCTCGACGACGTCCCAGCCGTTCCGTTCCGCGAGCGCCTCGCAGTCCTCGCGCTGGCGGTCGACGCCGAGGTGCGCGCCGGTGCGGTCCTGGCTGATGCGCAGGTAGATGACGGCGCGCGTCCGGCCGCCCGCCGACTGGGTGGTCTTCATGCCCTGAGTGTGGCTCACCAATGGTGTCTTTGTCCGGGGTTCGGGAAGACGACTCTGTTGAGCGCGCTGCTGGGCCTGGTCGGGCCGGGCGAGCGGATCGTGCTCGCGGAGGACTCGGCGGAGCTGCGACCGGATCACCCGCACGTCGTCCGCCTGGAGACCAGACCCGCCAACCAGGAGGGGGCGGGGCTCGTCACCCTCGAGGACCTGGTGCGGCAGGCCCTGCGGATGCGGCCCGACCGGCTGGTCGTGGGCGAGGTGCGCGGCCCCGAGGTGGTCCATCTGCTGGCCGCGCTCAACACGGGTCATGAGGGCGGCTGCGGGACCGTCCACGCCAACGCCGCCGCGGACGTTCCCGCCCGGCTGGAGGCGCTCGGCACGGCGGCGGGGCTCGACCGGACAGCGCTGCACAGTCAGTTGGCGGCCGCCCTGTCCGTGGTCCTGCACCTCGTACGCGACCCGGCCGGGCGGCGGCGGATCGCCGAGGTGCACGTCCTGGAGCGGGACCGGTCCGGGCTGGTACGGACCGTGCCGGCGCTGCGGTGGCGGGCGGACGCCTTCGCCTACGAGCCGGGGTGGGAGCGGCTACGAGAACTGCTGCGGAGCGAGGAGAACGAAGGCAACGAAGGCAACGAAGGCAACGAAGGAAAGGGTGGGCGTGATGAGTGAGGTGCCGATGGCCGCGGCCGTGGCCTGTGCCGGGGCGGCGGCCTGGCTGATGGGCGGACCGTACTCAGGGGCCGGACGGGCGCAGTTGCTACTGGCTGGAGGTGGTGTGGTCGGCAGCGGGCCCCCGCCGTGGCACCGGCTCACCGGCGAACTGCGCAGGCTCCGGGGACGGTGGCGGCCCGAATGGTGGGCGCCGGTCGCCGGACTGGTCCTGGCGGTGCTGGGCGGTTCGGTACTGCCGGTCGTCGCGGGGGCGGCCGGGGTGCCCTTGCTGCGCCGGGTGCGGTGGGCCGCCCAGATCCGGCGGGCGGCGGAGCGCCGAGGGGACGCGGTGATCGCGCTGTGCGCGGCACTGGCCGGCGAGGTGCTGGCCGGCCGCCAGCCCGGGGAGGCGTTGCAGCGCGCCGCGCGGGACTCCGGAGGACTCGGGGAAGGGCAGCCGACGGTGCTGGCGGCGGCACGGTTCGGTGGGGACGTGCCCAAGGCTCTCGCGGTCGCGGCACGACAACCGGGTGCCGACGGACTCCTGGGACTCGCCGCGTGCTGGCGGGTGGCCGTGGACCAGGGAGCCGGTCTCGCTGCCGGACTCGACCGTCTGGAACAGGCGTTGCGGGCCGAGCGCGAGCAGCGAGCCGACCTGCGCGCCCAGTTGGCGGGCCCGCGCGCCACGGTGGTGATGCTCGCGGGCCTGCCGGTCCTGGGCCTTCTGCTGGGGGCCGCGCTCGGAGCGGACCCGCTGCACGTCCTGCTGCACACCGGAGCGGGGCTGGGCTGCCTGCTCGTCGGCGGTGTGCTGGAGGGCGCGGGGATGTGGTGGGCGCTGCGGATCGTCCGCAGCGCTGAAGCGAAGTGAGTGACAGAAGTGAGTGACAAGAAGCCGGTGACGTGGACGGAGGAGGCGTGAGCGTGGAAGTTGTCCACAGGCTGGGGGCGGCCGTGGGGATCGTGGCGGCCCTCTGGTGGCTTGTGCGGTGGTTGGAGACCGTCCGGCGCGAACGCAGGGCACGGCGGCGCCTGACCGAAGTGCTGACCTCGGGGTCGGCGACGGACGCCCGAGGGGCCGGACTGCGGGAGGCGGTACGACGGTGGCTTCCCGAGGCGGTGGTGGTGGGCGCCGGATGGGTGGTGGTCGGCGGCGTCGCCGGGCTCGTCGTGGGGGCGATCGGCGCGGTGGGGCTGGGGCGGTGGCGGCGTCGTCAACAGGCGGCGGGTGCGGTGAGCGAGGCCGACGCTCTGCTCGCCGAACGCCAACTCCCGCTCGCTGCCGACCTACTGGCCGCGTGCATCGCGGCCGGCGCCGGCCCGGTGATCGCGGCGCAGGCCGTGGGGGAGGCCCTGGGCGGTCCCGTGGGGGAAGGGCTGGCGCGCGGTGCCGCCGAGGTGCGGCTGGGCGGCGAACCGGCAATCGCATGGCGGAGGTTGGCCTCGACACCGGGTGCCGCGGCCCTGGCCCGTTTGCTGGAGCGGGCCGACGTGTCGGGGCTGCCGGCTGCCGGACCGGTGGCCCGGCTCGCCGCCGACACCCGCGCCGACTGGGCGCGTGCCGCGACGGCCCGGGCGCGACGGGCGGCCGTCATGGTCACCGTGCCCGTGGGGTTGTGCTTCCTGCCCGCCTTCATCGCGGTCGGTGTGCTGCCCATCGTCATCGGGCTCGCGAGCGGGGTGCTGGGAGGCGGTGGCCCATGACGGCGCGAACAAGGTGAACAAGTGAATTCCGTGAACCACGCGGTCGCGGTCGCCGAGGAACGGTGGCGCGGGTGGTCGAACCGTCGGCCGCCGAACAGTGGGGCGGCTGAGCAACGAGTCGCTCGACAGTGGGTGGCTGAACAGGTCGTCCAACGCGGGCGGCCGAGCAAGGAGTCGCTCGACAGCGGGCGGCCGAGCGGCGAGTGGCCGAACGCGGAGTGGCCGAACGCGGAGCAGTCGAACCAGCAGAGATCAACACGACGGAAACTCATGGGGGTTGAGATGTGCAAGGCGGTACGGACCTGGCTGTGTGCCCTGGTGTGCAGGGCGCGTGCGGCTCGAGGGGACGCGGGGATGGTGACGTCCGAGTACGCGATGGGGATCGTGGCGGCCGTGGGCTTCGCGGTGCTCCTCTACCAGGTGGTGACGAGCGAGGTGGTCGCGGCTCAGCTGCAGGCCGTCGTGAAACGGGCGCTCAGTGCGGGGGCGTGAGCGCGGACGGGAGCCTCGTCGCGCGAGTGGCCCGGTGTGCGACGGGGACCGGGGGTTCGTGACGGCGGAGTCGGCCGTGGTGCTGCCGGTGCTGGTGGTGTTCGCGACGGCGCTGGTGTGGGGGCTGCTGGTCATGGCCGCTCAGATCCGGTGCGTGGACGCGGCCAGGACCGGCGCCCGGGCGGCGGCCCGGCAGGATCCGGCCGACGCGGTCCTCGAGGTGACCCGCGCCACGGCGCCGCGCGGGGCGGAGGTGACGGTCAGCAGGGAGGGCGACCAGGTCCGTGTCGTGGTCGTGGCCAAGCCACCGGCGCTTCGCGGGCTGCCCTTCGAAGTGCGGGAGGAGGCCGTCGCGGCAGCGGAGGAGGCCGTGGGTCCGGCGGAGGCGGCGACGGGGAGGAGGGCCGCGGGGACGCCGGAAGAGGCCGTGGCGACGGCAGAGAGGGCAGAGAGGGCTGCGGCGACGGGGGAGAGGGCCCGGGGGGACGACCGAGAAGGCCGTGGGGACGGCGGAAGGAGCAGTGGGAGCGGCGGAGGAGGCCCGGGGCGCTGTGGGAGGCGTCCGTGTGGCAGAAGGCGCAGCGGGCGCCGCAG
Organism: Streptomyces sp. NPDC088157; assembly: GCF_044741545.1. Lineage (NCBI taxonomy): Bacteria > Bacillati > Actinomycetota > Actinomycetes > Kitasatosporales > Streptomycetaceae > Streptomyces > Streptomyces sp. NPDC088157. Next base: position 131,890 of record NZ_JBIUSU010000005.1, on the reverse strand, counting down.
GAGACGCCCAGCGGTCGTCGGGAGACCTCCCGTGAGCGGCCAGGGGTCGGGTGGCTGGGGCAAGAGGGTCTGGACCCGGCTTCCCCAAGGGCGCCACGGGAGCGCGGACGCGGACCGTGGCTCCGCCACCGTCTGGAGCGTGGGTGCGATCGCCGTGCTGTGTGTGGTGTTCGGGGTGGTGCTCGCTCTTGGACAGGCCGTGGCGTCCCGGCACCGTGCCGCGGGCGGCGCCGATCTCGCGGCGCTCGCGGCCGCCGACCACTGGCCGGACGGCGCCGAGCAGGCATGTGCCCGCGCGGACCGGGTGGCCCGGGCACAGGGCGCGCGACTGGTGCGGTGCGCGGTCGTCGGCGCGATCTCGGATGTGACGGCGGCGTCGGGACGGGGACTGTTCGCGGCCGAGGTCAGGGCGCGGGCGGGCCCTGCGGATGAGGTGTCGCTCCCGCAGCCGCCCCCGTCGTCCCTGAGCCCTTCCCCGGCTCGGCTGCCGACTCCACCTCCGGCTTCCTCACCTCCGGCTTTCCTACCGCGCTTTCGTCCGTCGTCCCCTCAGCCCGCTCCTCGGTCGTCCGCTCAGTCCACTCAGTCCTCTCCGTCCGCTCCTCCGGCTCCCCCTCCACGCGTCCTTCGGGCTTCTCCTCGGGAGCCTCCCGCAGGAGTTCCGTGAGCAGCCGTACGGCCCCTCTCTTGTGCAGCGGGTCGTTGCCGTTGCCGCACTTGGGGGACTGGATGCAGGACGGGCAGCCGGCGTCGCACTCGCAGGAGGCGATGGCCTGCCGGGTGGCCGTCAGCCAGGCGCGGGCCGTGTGGAAGGCCCGCTCCGCGAAGCCGGCGCCGCCGGGATGGCCGTCGTAGACGAAGACCGTCGGCAACAGCGTGTCGGGGTGGAGGGGGACCGAGACGCCGCCGATGTCCCAGCGGTCGCAGGTCGCGAAGAGGGGCAGCATGCCGATCGAGGCGTGTTCGGCGGCGTGCAGGGCCCCGCCGAGGATCTCGGGGTTGATCCGGGCGGCGTCGAGTTGGTCCTCGGTCACCGTCCACCACACGGCACGCGTGCGCAGCGTACGAGGAGGGAGGTCGAGCTTCGACTCGCCCAGGACTTCACCGGTGATGACACGTCGACGCAGGAAGGAGACGACCTGGTTGGTGACTTCGACCGAGCCGTAGCACAACCGGCCCTGGCCCCAGGGGATTTCGACGTCCGTCTCCAGGACGGAGATCGACGTCGTGTCCCGGGCGACCGTCGAGTACGGCGGGTTGGCCTCCTCGACCAGGGCGACGGCGTCCTCCAGGTCCAGGGAACGCACGAGATACGTGCGGCCCTGGTGGAGGTGGACCGCCCCCTCGTGGACGGTGGTGTGGGAGGAGCCCGCGTCGACCGTGCCGAGCAGTCGGCCGGTGCCGGCCTCGACGACCTGGACCGGCCGGCCGCCCTCGCCGCGGATGTCCGCGAGGTCGGCGGCCCGCTCCCGGCGGGTCCAGTGCCAGGCTTTGGTACGGCGGCGCAGCAGCTTCGCGGCCTCCAGCTGCGGCAGCAGGTTCTCGGTCTCCGGGCCGAAAAGGGGCAGGTCCTCGTCGGTCAGCGGGAGTTCCGCGGCCGCCGCGCACAGGTGCGGGGCCAGGACGTAGGGGTTGTCGGGGTCGAGGACGGTCGACTCCACGGGACGGTCGAACAGCGCCTCCGGGTGGTGCACCAGGAAGGTGTCCAGCGGGTCGTCCCGGGCGACGAGCACCGCCAGCGCGCCCTGCCCGGACCGGCCCGCCCGGCCGGCCTGCTGCCACAGGGACGCGCGCGTGCCCGGGTAACCGGCGATCAGGACGGCGTCGAGTCCGGAGACGTCGATACCGAGCTCCAGGGCGGTGGTCGCGGCGAGGCCGAGGAGCTCACCCGAGTGCAGGGCCTGCTCCAGGGCGCGTCGTTCCTCGGGGAGATAACCGCCGCGGTAGGCCGCGACACGCCGGGCGAGTGAGCGGTCGATCTCGGCGAGACGCTCCTGGGCGATCACCGCGATCAGCTCGGCGCCCCGCCGGGAACGGACGAAGGCGACGGTGCGCACGCCCTGGACGGCGAGGTCCGTCAGCAGGTCGGCGGTCTCGGCGGTGGCGGTACGCCGGACGGGTGCGCCCTTCTCGCCCACCATCTCGGTGAGCGGGGGCTCCCACAGGGCGAACACCAGTTCACCGCGGGGCGAGGCGTCGTCGGCGACCTCGACCACCGGGAGGCCGGTGAGCCGCCCGGCCGCCACCGCGGGTTCGGCGGCCGTCGCGGAGGCCAGCAGGAAGACCGGCGAGGCGCCGTACCGGGCGCACAGACGGCGTAGTCGGCGCAGGACCTGGGCGACATGGGAGCCGAACACGCCGCGGTAGGTGTGGCACTCGTCGATGACGACGTACTTCAGGGACTTCAGGAAGGAGGACCAGCGCGGGTGGGACGGGAGGATGCCGCGGTGCAGCATGTCCGGGTTGGTGAGGACGTAGTTGGCGTACTGCCTGATCCACTCCCGTTCCTCGAACGGGGTGTCGCCGTCGTACACGGCCGGCCGAACGGCGTTGCCGAGAGGTTGTGAAAGTTCCTTCACGGAGCGGCACTGGTCCGCCGCCAGGGCCTTGGTGGGCGCCAGGTAGAGAGTGGTCGCCCCGCGACCGTTCGGGGCCTCGGAGCCGTCCAGCAGGGCCGTGAGGACCGGCACGAGGTATGCCAGGGACTTGCCGGACGCGGTGCCCGTGGCGACGACCACGGAGTCGCCGTCCAGGGCGTGCTCGGCGACCCGGGCCTGGTGCGCCCAGGGGTGTTCGATGCCGCAGGCCTGCACGGCCGCGATGACCTCGGAGCGAATACGGTCCGGCCAGACGGCATGGCGGCCCTCGCGCGGGGGCAAGTGCTCCGTATGAGTGATGCGCGATGCCCGGCTCGGTCCCGGGGCGAGTCGGTCCAGGACCGCGGCCGGGGACAGGCGGGGCGCGGCCTCGGGCAAGGGTCGATCGGATCGGTGATTCTTGGCCATCGGCACCGAGTGTGTCACTGGCGTGACGGACAATGGGGCCAAGGCGTCGTGCACGCCTGCCGGTAAGTGATTGAATGCCATTGCGGCTGGCGTACCGTCCCGGGGGCTCCTGCCCAGGTGTTCCGAGGGACGACCGCTCGATAGCAAGGTGCTGGAGGATCCGTGGACCTGTCTCTGTCGACCCGTACCGTCGGCGATCGTACGGTCGTCGAGGTCGGTGGCGAAATCGACGTATATACCGCGCCCAAGTTGCGCGAGCAGCTGGTCGAGCTGGTGAACGACGGGAATTTCCACCTCGTCGTCGACATGGAGGGCGTGGACTTCCTCGACTCCACCGGGCTCGGCGTGCTGGTCGGCGGACTGAAGCGGGTGCGTGCCCATGAGGGCTCGCTCCGCCTGGTCTGCAACCAGGAGCGTATTTTGAAGATCTTCCGCATTACCGGTCTGACCAAGGTGTTCCCGATCCACACCTCGGTCGACGAAGCGGTCGCTGCCACCGACTGACCATCCCGTCCCGGGCCCGCGTGGCCCGGTACGGCTGGTCGAACAACGAAGGGGTCCGGGCTTCGCCGCCCGGCCCCCCGACAGCACGCCCGTAGTTCCGAGGGGGACGTATGGCCACCGTTGAACTCCGCTTCAGCGCGCTGCCCGAGCATGTCAGGACCGCCCGACTGGTGGCGGCAGCGGTGGCGCGCAGGGCCGGAGTGGACGAGGCCGTCCTCGACGAGGTGAGGCTCGCCGTCGGCGAGGCCTGCACCCGTGCCGTCGGGCTGCATCAGACCGGCGGAATCACCGCGCCGGTGAAGGTGGCGCTGATCGAGGAGGAGAAACAGTTCTCCATCGAGGTCGGCGACGAGGCGCCGCACTCGGCGCCCGGTGACCGGGTGCCCGGCTCGGGCGCAGAGGCCGACGCGGAGGCCGAGGAGGACGAGATGGGCCTCGCGGTCATCAGCGGCCTCGTCGACGATGTGGAGGTCACCGCCGGGGAGCACGGCGGGCTGATCCGCATGACCTGGCCGACCACGCCGGCGACCGCGACGCTCTCCTGACCCGAGCTTCGCGATCGACCCAGCCCGTTCGCCCCAACCGATCACCTCACCCGATCGAACCCATCTGATCGACCGACCTGGTCGAGCTGACCGAAGGGCCCTACCTCGTAGGGCCCTTCGGCATGTGCGGACCTCGTTGACCGCGCTTACAGTGGTCTCGTGAAGTGAATCTTGGAATCTCGGTGAGGTGAATCCTGGCGAAGTGAATCTTGCCCGGGAATATCGTGAATCAATTCACGAACGCCAATGCCTTGAAGGCATTACCGTGCGAGATCGAGCTGGTTTTGCGTGCGACGGCGAATTCCGTTTACCGCCCACTGTTTTGATCAGGTTCCGGTACCTAGAATCCGTCCACATCTTGAGCTCAGCCCAAGCGTCAAGGAGGACGAATGGCGGGGCTTTCTACCCCTCATCGGTTGGACCACTCCTCAACCTTCGCAGCCGCAGTGCTGACCGACGGCAACCGCCTGCTCGTGGTGGTCATCGCGGTCGTCGCGCTGGCCGCACTCGTGGTCGCGGGCGTACTGGTACGCCAGGTGCTCGCGGCCGGCGAGGGCACCGACAGCATGAAGAAGATCGCGGCGGCGGTCCAGGAAGGTGCCAACGCGTATCTCGCCCGGCAGCTGCGCACGCTCGGCGTCTTCGCCGTCGTCGTGTTCTTCCTGCTCTTTCTGCTGCCCGCGGACGACTGGAATCAGCGCGCCGGACGATCGGTGTTCTTCTTGATCGGCGCGACGTTCTCCGCGGTCACCGGCTATATCGGCATGTGGCTCGCCGTGCGCAGCAATGTGCGCGTCGCCGCTGCCGCCCGGGAAGCGACGCCGGCAGCAGGCGAACCGGAAAGGGATCTCACCGCCGTCTCGCACAAAGCAATGAAGATCGCATTCCGTACGGGCGGCGTCGTCGGCATGTTCACGGTGGGGCTCGGTCTGCTCGGGGCCGCCTGCGTGGTGCTGGTGTACGCGGCCGACGCGCCGAAGGTGCTGGAGGGCTTCGGACTCGGCGCTGCCCTGATCGCCATGTTCATGAGGGTCGGCGGCGGCATCTTCACCAAGGCCGCCGACGTCGGCGCAGACCTGGTCGGCAAGGTCGAGCAGGGCATTCCGGAGGACGATCCGCGCAATGCCGCGACCATCGCCGACAACGTGGGCGACAACGTCGGCGACTGCGCGGGCATGGCGGCCGACCTCTTCGAGTCGTACGCCGTGACCCTGGTCGCCGCGCTGATCCTCGGCAAGGCGGCCTTCGGCGACGCCGGGCTCGCCTTCCCGCTCCTCGTTCCCGCGATCGGCGTGCTCACGGCCATGGTCGGGATCTTCGCGGTCGCCCCGCGTCGCGCCGACCGCAGTGGCATGTCCGCGATCAACCGGGGATTCTTCATCTCGGCCACGATCTCGCTCGTGCTGGTCGCCGTGGCCGTCTTCCTCTATCTCCCCGGCAAGTACGCCGACCTCGACGGCGTCACCGACGCGGCGATCCAGGGCAAGAGCGGCGACCCGCGTGTCCTCGCCCTCGTCGCGGTGGCGATCGGCATCCTTCTGGCCGCGGTCATCCAGCAGTTGACGGGCTACTTCACCGAGACCAGTCGCCGACCGGTGCGCGACATCGGCAAGTCGTCGCTGACGGGCCCCGCCACCGTGGTCCTCGCCGGAATCTCCGTCGGTCTCGAATCGGCCGTCTACACCGCCTTGTTGATCGGCCTTGGCGTGTACGGAGCGTTCCTGCTCGGCGGTACGTCGATCATGCTGGCGCTGTTCGCGGTGGCGCTGGCCGGCACCGGTCTGCTCACCACGGTCGGCGTGATCGTCGCCATGGACACCTTCGGGCCGGTTTCCGACAACGCGCAGGGCATCGCCGAGATGTCCGGTGACGTCCAGGGCGCGGGCGCGCAGGTGCTCACCAACCTCGACGCCGTCGGCAACACCACCAAGGCCATCACCAAGGGCATCGCCATCGCCACCGCCGTCCTGGCGGCGTCGGCGCTCTTCGGATCGTACCGGGACGCGATCACGACCGGGGCGCAGGACGTCGGGGAGAAGCTCTCCGGGGCGGGCGCGCCGATGAGCCTGATGATGGACATCTCGCAGCCCAACAACCTCGTCGGGCTCATCGCGGGCGCGGCGGTCGTCTTCCTCTTCTCGGGGCTGGCGATCAACGCGGTGTCGCGGTCGGCGGGTTCCGTGGTGTTCGAGGTGCGGCGGCAGTTCCGCGAGCACCCCGGGATCATGGACTACAGCGAGGAGCCGGAGTACGGCAAGGTCGTCGACATCTGCACCCGGGACGCCCTGCGCGAGCTGGCCACACCCGGACTGCTCGCGGTGCTGGCGCCCATCTTCGTCGGGTTCACCCTCGGAGTCGGGGCACTCGGCGCGTTCCTGGCGGGCGCGATCGGCTCCGGCACGCTGATGGCCGTCTTCCTCGCCAACTCCGGCGGCGCGTGGGACAACGCCAAGAAACTCGTCGAGGACGGTCACCACGGCGGCAAGGGCAGCGAGGCCCATGCCGCCACGGTGATCGGTGACACGGTCGGCGATCCGTTCAAGGACACCGCAGGTCCGGCGATCAACCCGTTGCTGAAGGTCATGAACCTCGTGGCGCTGCTCATCGCGCCCGCCGTGATCAAGTTCAGTTACGGCGAGGACAAGAGCATCGGCGTACGGGTCCTGATCGCGGTCCTGTCGCTCGGGGTGATCGTGGTCGCGGTGTACGTCTCCAAGCGGCGCGGGATCGCCGTGGGTGACGAAGACAACGCCGGCACTTCGTCCAAGTCCGCCGATCCGGCGGTGATTTCGTAGGGCTGTCCACCGGTGCCCAGCTCAAGGGGCGGGCGGTCGACGCGTGTTGTCGCGTCGCCCGCCCGCTGTGTCGCGTATGTGATTGTGCCGTGAGCCTTCTCTCTCCTGGTACGAATGGCTCCAATTAGCTGCATAGCAGACATTCGTTCTGGGGTTCTCGCCGGGTTGCCGTGTATGTTCCGGGGCCGAGAGCCATGGAAGGGACCGATCCGGTGAACAAGAAGCTCGCGGCCGTGGTGTCCGGCGGTGCGGTACTGGTACTGGCGCTGTCCGGATGCAGCAGTGACGACGGGAACAAGGAGCTCGACGCCTGGGCCAAGCAGGTCTGCGACGCGCTGCCCGCCCAGGACGCGAAGGTCGACGCGGCCAACAACGCGATCAAGCAGGCCGCCACGGACAACAACGCTCCGGCGAACGTCCAGAAGACCGACTCGCAGGCCTTCCAGGACATGTCCGACGCCTACGGCGCGCTCGCCCAGGCCGTCCAGAAGGCCGGGCCGCCGCCCGGTGTCGACGAGGGCGAGAAGAAGCAGAAGGACGCCGTCGCGGCGCTCACCGCCCTCTCGAAGTCCTACGGGAACCTGAAGAAGCAGGTCGACGGCCTGGACACGAAGGACCAGGCGAAGTTCGCCGACGGCCTCCAGGGCATCGCCACCGACCTCGGCAAGCTCAGCAAGAGCGGCAACACCGCGCTGAAGAACCTCGAGCAGGGCGACGTCAAGGACGCCATGGCCAACCAGGCCAGCTGCAAGAAGGTGGCCGCCTCCGCCTCCGTCCGCGCGACGACCGGCTGAGGCCGCGCGGCCCGGGACCGCCCGGGGGGAACGCGCCCCAAGGGGTGACGGGAGACAATGGGGGGCGTGAGTAACGCCACCCTCTCCCCCCTGCCCTCCGCCGACCGCCCCGACGTCGCCGCCCGGCTGCGCGAGGGGCTGCTCGCGGCCTCCTTCACCGCGGACGGTCTCCTCGAGCTTCTCGGTGCCCCCGCCTACGCGGCCCTCGCGCGCAGCGAGACCGTGCCCGCGCTGCGCGCGACCCGCGGGGACACGCCGCTGGAGACGCTCGTCCGCCTCTTCCTCCTTCAGCAGCCCGTGCCGCACACGCGCGTGGACGAGTTCCTGCCCGTCCACGCGTGCGTGGAGAGCGGCTGGCTGGTCCCCGCGGGGGTGGACGAGGTGGCCGCTACCGTGGATGTACGGCCGTACGGCGGGCCGGGCGGCGAGGACTGGTTCATCGTGTCCGACCTCGGGTGCGCGGTCGGCGGCGCCGGCGGCAGCGGGAACGAAGGCCGTCAGGCCGACACAGCCGTCGTCCTCGGCGTGGGGGGCGCGTCGACGACCCTGGCCGGCATCACCGTCCGTATGCCCGTCTCCGCCGCCCTCGACCTCGGCACCGGTTCCGGCCTCCAGGCGCTGCACGCCGCCCAGCACGCCACGCGCGTGACGGCGACCGACCTCAACCCGCGCGCGCTGCACTTCACCGCGCTCACGCTCGCGCTGTCCGGGGCTCCGGCGGCGGACCTGCGCGAAGGCTCGCTGTTCGAGCCGGTCCGGGACGACGAGACGTACGACCTGATCGTGTCGAACCCGCCGTTCGTGATCTCTCCCGGCACCCGGCTGACCTACCGGGACGGCGGGATGAGCGGGGACGATCTGTGCCGCTCGCTCGTTCAAGGAGCGGGGGAACGCCTGAACGAGGGCGGGTTCGCGCAGTTCCTCGCCAACTGGCAGCACGTGGAAGGGGAGAACTGGCAGGACAGGCTCAGGTCTTGGGTGCCGCGTGGGTGTGATGCGTGGATCGTGCAGCGCGAGGTGCAGGACGTCACGCAGTACGCCGAGCTCTGGCTGAGGGACGCCGGTGACCACCGGGGCGACCAGGCCGAGTACCGGACGCACTACGACGCGTGGCTGGACGAGTTCGAGGCACGCAAGGTGAAGGCCGTCGGTTTCGGCTGGATCACGCTGCGGAGGACGGCGGCCGCGGAGCCCCTGATCACGGTGGAGGAGTGGCCGCACCCGGTCGAACAGCCGCTGGGCGACGCGATCCTGGCGCACTTCGGACGGCTGGACTATCTGCGTGCCCACGACGACGCGGCCCTGCTCGCCGGGCGCTTCCGGCTGGTCACGGAGGTCGTCCAGGAGCAGGTCGGGCTGCCCGGCGCCGAGGACCCGGAGCACGTCGTCCTGCGCCAGCACCGCGGCATGCGCCGGGCCACCAAGGTGGACACGGTCGGCGCGGGCTTCGCGGGCGTGTGCGACGGCTCGCTGAGTGCCGGCCGCATTCTCGACGCCATCGCCCAGCTGGTCGGCGAGGACCCGGTGTCGCTGCGGGACCGCACTCCGGCCCAGATTCGCCTGCTGGTGGAGCAGGGTTTCCTCGAACCGGCCGAGTGACCTCCTCCTCTCACGTCTTCACCGCGGCTTCTCCTCTCCGCTTTCCGCGTCGGATCCGCCAGGACCGTGTGCGGTGTGAGCCGATCGACAGCGTCGGCGACGGGGAAGTCGGCCGGAATCTCTCGCAACGGTTTCGGTCGGTCCCGGCGCGCTCGGGGCCGCCCCGGGACGCGTCCCCGGGGGCCCGCTACGGTGGGCGGCCGCCGCGTCCCGCTCGGCGGCCGCGGCCGGTTCTGCGGCCCCCACCCGTAGCCCCGGCGTTCACCTCGGGTTCGCCGGGGCGCCGCCCGCGCGTGGCAGCCTCCGTAGCCGGGGCAGGCGTGAGCGGGAGCAGGGGGGGCGGACCGATCATGGAGAGTGGACCGGCGATCTTCACAGGGACGGTGTTCGCCCTGTTCGGGAGCGCACTGCTGGTGTGGACCGCGGTCCGGGTGCGACACCGTGAGCCCGTGGCCCAAGGTGTGAGCCCCGTCGCATCGGCGACTCTGACGACCCTGGCCTCGGTCGCCGCGCTGGCCGTCGGCGTGTGGAGCTTCATCCGCCTCTGAAGCCGCCTCCGGCGTTACCCCCGGACCACCCACGAAGCCGCCGTCGAGGCCCCCTTCGCGGATCCGACCGGACCCGCGTTCGAGCCGCGTGAACCTGGCCGTGCCGGTATAGGGGAAGGCGGGTTCCGGTCGTACGGAAAAGCGCCGGTCGGTACTCCGGGCGGCAGGAATGGCGGTAGTCGGGTTACCGTTCGAGTGGCCGTTGCGGGCTTTTCCCGTTTGACACGGGGGCGGGATGTACCGTCACACTCCGCAGCGTCCCCCTGACCCGACCCCGGGAGCAAGGCCTGGGGAGGCCCCAGCGTCGACCGGAGAGAAGAGCGAAGTTGTCCCCGACCAGCGAGACCGCGAAGGGCGGCCGCCGACTCGTGATCGTCGAGTCGCCTGCCAAGGCGAAGACGATCAAGGGTTACCTCGGCCCCGGCTACATCGTCGAGGCCAGCGTCGGGCACATCCGTGACCTTCCCAACGGCGCCGCCGAGGTGCCCGACCAGTACACGGGCGAGGTCCGCCGCCTCGGTGTGGACGTCGAACACGACTTCCAGCCGATCTATGTGGTCAACGCCGACAAGCGGGCACAGGTCAAGAAGCTCAAGGACCTGCTCAAGGAGTCCGACGAGCTCTTCCTCGCCACCGATGAGGACCGGGAGGGCGAGGCGATCGCCTGGCACCTCCAGGAGGTCCTCAAGCCCAAGATCCCCGTCAAGCGGATGGTCTTCCACGAGATCACCAAGGACGCGATCCGGGCCGCCGTCGCCAACCCGCGCCAGCTCAACCAGAAGCTCGTCGACGCCCAGGAGACCCGCCGCATCCTCGACCGTCTCTACGGCTACGAGGTCTCGCCGGTCCTGTGGAAGAAGGTCATGCCGCGCCTGTCGGCCGGCCGTGTCCAGTCCGTCGCCACGCGCCTCGTCGTGGAGCGGGAACGCGAGCGCATCGCGTTTCGTTCTGCCGAGTACTGGGACCTGACGGGCACCTTCGCGACCGGCCGCGCCGGTGATTCGTCGGACCCCTCGTCGCTGGTCGCACGCCTCCAGGCCGTCGACGGCAAGAGGGTCGCGCAGGGTCGTGACTTCGACTCCCTGGGACAACTCAAGAGCGCGAACATCCTCCACCTCGACGAGGCGAACGCCCGCGCCCTGGCCGCCGCCCTGGACGACACGCGGTTCGCCGTCCGGTCCGTCGAGTCGAAGCCCTACCGTCGCTCGCCGTACGCCCCGTTCCGTACGACGACGCTTCAGCAGGAGGCCAGCCGCAAGCTCGGCTTCGGCGCCAAGGCCACCATGCAGGTGGCGCAGAAGCTGTACGAGAACGGCTACATCACGTACATGCGTACGGACTCCACGACGCTGAGCGAAACGGCGATCACCGCCGCCCGCGCCCAGGTCACGCAGCTGTACGGCGCCGACTACCTGCCCGCCCAGCCACGCACCTACGTCGGCAAGGTCAAGAACGCGCAGGAGGCGCACGAGGCGATTCGTCCTTCGGGTGATCGTTTCCGCACACCTGCCGAGACGGGTCTGACCGGTGACCAGTTCAGGCTCTACGAGCTGATCTGGAAGCGGACGGTCGCCTCCCAGATGAAGGACGCGACCGGAAACAGCGTCACGGTGAAGATCGGCGGCACGGCGGTCGACGGCCGGGACGTCGAGTTCAGCGCCTCCGGCAAGACGATCACCTTCCACGGCTTCCTGAAGGCGTACGTCGAGGGCGCCGACGACCCGAACGCCGAGCTGGACGACCGCGAGCGCCGGCTGCCCCAGGTCGGCGAGGGCGACGCCCTCAGCGCGGAGGAGATCACGGTCGACGGGCACGCCACCAAGCCCCCGGCCCGCTACACCGAGGCCAGCCTGGTCAAGGAGCTCGAAGAGCGCGAGATCGGCCGCCCGTCGACCTACGCGTCGATCATCGGCACGATCCTCGACCGCGGCTACGTCTTCAAGAAGGGCACGGCACTCGTGCCGTCCTTCCTGTCCTTCGCCGTGGTCAATCTCCTGGAGAAGCACTTCGGCCGGCTGGTCGACTACGACTTCACCGCCAGGATGGAGGACGACCTCGACCGCATCGCCCGCGGTGAGGCGCAGGCCGTGCCGTGGCTCAGGCGGTTCTACTTCGGCGAGGGCACCGCCGCGGGTGTCGCCGCGGACGCCGGCAACGGCGACGGGGACCACCTCGGCGGTCTCAAGGAGCTGGTGACCGACCTGGGCGCGATCGACGCGCGCGAGGTGTCCTCGTTCCCGGTCGGCAACGACATCGTGCTGCGGGTCGGGCGCTACGGCCCCTACATCGAGCGTGGCGAGAAGGACTCCGAGGGCCACCAGCGCGCGGACGTGCCCGAGGACCTCGCCCCGGACGAGCTGAGCATCGAGCTCGCGGAAGAACTGCTCGCCAAGCCGAGCGGCGACTTCGAGCTCGGTGCCGACCCGGGTACGGGGCATCAGATCATCGCCCGGGACGGCCGCTACGGCCCGTATGTGACCGAGGTGCTCCCCGAGGGCACCCCGAAGACCGGCAAGAACGCCGTGAAGCCGCGTACGGCCTCGCTGTTCAAGTCGATGTCGCTGGACACGGTGACGCTGGCGGACGCCCTCAAGCTGATGTCCCTGCCGCGGGTCGTCGGCGCCGACGCCGAGGGCGTGGAGATCACCGCGCAGAACGGCCGCTACGGCCCGTACCTGAAGAAGGGCACGGACTCGCGGTCGCTCCAGACCGAGGACCAGCTCTTCACGATCACCCTCGAAGAGGCGCTGGAGATCTACTCCCAGCCCAAGCAGCGTGGCCGCGCCGCCGCCAAGCCGCCGCTGAAGGAGCTGGGCGAGGACCCGGTCAGCGGAAAGCCGGTCGTCGTCAAGGACGGTCGCTTCGGGCCGTACGTCACCGACGGGGAGACCAACGCGACGCTGCGCTCCGATGACAGCGTCGAGGAGATTACCCCGGAGCGTGGCTTCGAACTGCTCGCCGAGAAGCGCGCCAAGACGCCGGCCAAGAAGACGGCCAAGAAGGCGCCCGCGAAGAAGGCGACGGCGAAGAAGGCGGCTCCGGCGAAGAAGACGGCTGCCAAGAAGACCGCCGCGACCGCGAAGAAGACGACCACGGCGAAGAAGACGGTCGCGAAGCGGGCGTCCGCTTCCCCGTCCGCGTCGGAGGACTGATCACACGCGGTCGAGCCGACGTTCCCTACGGCGGGTTCGCGAAACCAACGCCCCGGCATCACTTTGGTGTCGGGGCGGTCGTCCGTGCGGACGGGGTCACCAGCGTGTCAGTCGCGGCCGATAGGCTGAAAGCATGACGCGAGCCGAGCAGCCAACGGCCCACCACCCGGCACCGGACGACGCCCTGGTGGCGGACTCCCGCGAGCGCGCCGTGCGCGCCCTGTTGCGCGAGCCGCAGCTCAAACGGCTGTGGAGCGCACAGTTGGTGAGCGGTGTGGGAGACACCCTCGCACTCCTGGTGTGCGTCCTCCTCGTCCTCCAAGCGGCCATCGTGGAGGGCTCGTTCGGAGGCGGCTACCGGGGCGTGGCGTTCGCAGTGGCGACCGTCTTCGCGGTGCGCATTCTGGCCACCCTGCTCTTCGGCGCGGTCCTCCTGGGCCCGCTGACCTCACTGACCTCGCCGGACGGCCCACTCGACCGCCGCTGGACCATGGCCGGCGCGGACGGTGTGCGCGCCGCGCTGCTGATCGTCGCGCCGCTGTGGATCGACTGGACGCCGGACGACGCGCCGGCCCTGCTGCTCGTCACGGTGTTCGTGACCGGAGTGGCGGAGCGGTTCTGGACGGTCGCCCGCGAGAGCGCCTCCCCGGCCCTGCTGCCCGCCCCGCCCCTGGAGGGCGCGACCGTACGGCCGTTGCCGGACCACATGGAAGCCCTGCGCCGCCTGTCTCTGCGCACCGGCTTCGCGACGATCCCGCTGGGCGCGGCCACACTGGTCGTCGCGGCATTGTTCAACAATCTCCTGGGTGCCGGGATCGACTGGTTCGGGCAGCACCAGGCGGCCCTCGCCTCCTATGTGGCCGGAGGGCTCTTCGCGGGATCCCTGTCCATCGTGACCTTCCTGGAGCTGCCCGGAGCGCGCACCCCGCGCGCGCGGTCGCCGCTCGAGGGCCTGCGTCGGCCCAGGACCGCCACGGGCGTCGACGCGGGACGCACCGGCGTGATCCCGCTGCTGGTCCTGGCCTGCGCCGCCGTCGCGGGGGCGGTCTCCGCCGCCGTCGCCGTGTCCGTGCTGCACGCCAAGGACCTGGGCGGCGGTCCGGTTCTGTACGGGCTGCTCGTGCTCGGGCTGACCGGCGGTGTCGTCGTCGGTATCCGTACGGCACCGAAGGTGCTGGTGTCGCTGTCGCGGCGCCGACTGCTCGCGCTGGCCATCGCCTTCACCGGCGTGGCGCTGCTGGCCGCGGGACTGGTCCCGGACGTCACCAGCGCGCTGCTGATCGTGGCACTGGCGGGCGTCGGCGCGGGCGTCGCCGCCAACACCGGACACGCCCTGCTCGACCAGGAGACCGAGGAGAACCGCCGGGCGCGGACCACGGAGCATCTGCACGCCGTCGTACGGGTCGTGGTGGCGCTGGGCGCGGTGATCGCCCCGCTGGTGGCGGCGCTCATCGGGCCGCACCGGCTGGAGAACGGCAAGTTCGTCTTCGCGCACGGCGGGGCCGCGTTCACGCTGATGCTGGTCGGTGCGCTGCTGCTGCCGGTGGCCGCACTGGTGCTCGCCAAGGTCGACGACCGCTCCGGCGTACCCCTGCGGCAGGACCTGCGGGACGCGCTGCTCGGTGGCGACGACCCGGTGCCGACGCAGGCAGGGAACGGCTTCTTCATCGCCCTGGAGGGCGGCGACGGCGCCGGCAAGTCCACGCAGGCCGAGGCGCTCGCCGAGTGGATCAGGGCCAAGGGCCACGAGGTCGTCCTCACGCGCGAGCCGGGGGCCACGCCCGTGGGCAAGCGGCTGCGGTCGATCCTGCTGGACGTCTCCAGCGCCGGGCTCTCGCACCGCGCGGAGGCGCTGCTGTACGCCGCGGACCGCGCGGAGCACGTCGACACGGTCGTCCGGCCCGCCCTGGAGCGCGGCGCGGTGGTGATCACCGACCGGTACATCGACTCGTCCGTGGCCTACCAGGGCGCGGGCCGTGACCTGTCGCCGACCGAGATCGCACGGATCTCGCGCTGGGCGACGAACGGACTGGTCCCGCATCTGACGGTCCTGCTGGACGTTTCTCCGGAGGCCGCCCGCGAGCGCTTCACCGAGGCGCCCGACCGGCTGGAGTCGGAGCCGGCCGAGTTCCACGCGCGTGTGCGCTCAGGTTTCCTCACGCTGGCCGCGGCCGACCCGGGCCGTTACCTGGTGGTCGACGCGGCCCAGGAGCCCGAGGCCGTCACGACCGTCGTCCGGCACCGGCTCGACCAGCTGCTGCCCCTGTCCGAGGCCGAGATCAAGGCCCAGGAGGAGGCGCGCAGGAAGGCCGAGGAGGAGGCCCGCCGCAAGGCCGAGGAGGAGGCCGCCCGCAAGGCCGAGGAGGAGCGCCTGGAGCGCGAGCGCCAGGAGCAGCTCGCCAAGCTGCGCGCCGAGGAGGAGGAGCGCAAGCGGCGCGAGCTGGAGGAGGCGCAGCGGCGCGAGGCCGAACGGCAGGCCGAGGAGGCGCGGCTGCGCGCCGAGGAAGCACGCAGGCGTGCCGAGGAGGAGCGGGTCCGCCTCCTGGCGGAGGAGAAGGCCCGCGCCGAGGAGGAGGCCCGCCGCAAGGCGGAGGAGGAGCGCCGCCGCAAGCAGGCCGAGGAGGAGGCGCGGCTGCGTGCCGAGGCCGACAGTCGGCGCCTGGAGAAGCAGCGGAAGGCCGAGGAGGCGCTGCTGCGGGCCGAGGAGGCCCGGCGCGCGGCGGAGCAGGCCGCCGCCGCGGCGCAGGTCGGACCGAAGCCGACGCGCCCCACGGCGGCTGCGGCCGCCCCGCCGGAAGCCGTGACCGTGCCGACTCCGGTGGTGACTCCGACGAACGCGTCGGGCGGACCGGTCGACGAGACGGCGGTGCTGCCGCCGATCCGGACGGACAAGGAGCCGGAGCAGCCCGCACGGCCGTCCGGGCGGGCGTCCGGGCGGGCGTCCGGGCCCGGGAAGCCCGCGAGCGCCGCGGGAGGAGCCGACGCCGAGGTGACGGCCGAGCTGCCGCAGCCCTCGATTCCGCCCGGGGCCGCGGACGAGACGGCGGTGCTGCCTCCGGTGCGCGGGGAGAGCTCCGAGGACGAGACGGCCGTGCTGCCTCCGGTGCGGGATCAGAGCCCCTCGGACCGGGTGCCCCCGGGGTACTTCCGCGACGAGCGGGACGGGTCCGGGCCGGACGGGGCCGACGACCGCACGCGCGAGCTGCCGCAGGTCGACGAGGAGGGCGCGCCCCGGCAGCGGCCCCGGCCGGACTGGGCCGAGGAGACCCCGCTGGACGATCTGCCGACGCTGGCGGACGAACTGCTGGGATCGCGCCGGGACGATGACGGGGACGACGAGGGCCGGGGGCGGGGCCGCCGCCGCTGAGCGTGCCGGCATCGGCCCCGCCGCAGGGCGCCCCGCCGCCCGGTAGTCGGCGGGGCCCTCACCGTGGCCCGATTGTCAGTGGTTCCCCGCACAATGGAACCCGCAACGCGAAACGTGACGAAAGGGCGGCGTGACGCATGACCGTGTGGGACGACCTCGTCGGGCAGGAGAAGGTGAGCGAGCAGCTGACCGCTGCCGCTCGGGACGCCGACGCGCTCGTCACCGCGGCCGGCTCCGCCGCACCGCCGCCCGAGGCGTCGAAGATGACGCACGCCTGGCTGTTCACCGGCCCGCCCGGCGCCGGCCGCAGCCAGGTGGCGCGCGCCTTCGCCGCCGCGCTCCAGTGCGTGAGCCCGGACCGGGCGCTCGGCGGCGTTCCGGGCTGCGGGTTCTGCGACGGCTGTCACACGGCGCTCATCGGCACCCACGCCGATGTCACCACGGTCGCCGCCGTCGGTTCGCAGATCCTCGCGGAGGACATGCGCGACACGGTCCGCAAGTCGTACACCTCGCCCGCCACGGGCCGTTGGCAGGTCATCCTCGTGGAGGACGCCGAGCGGCTGAACGAGAAGTCCGCCAACGCCGTCCTGAAGGCCGTCGAGGAGCCCGCCCCGCGGACGGTCTGGATGCTCTGCGCGCCCTCCCTGGAGGATGTGCTGCCCACCATCCGCTCCCGCTGCCGGCACCTGAATCTGCGTACGCCCTCCGTCGACGCCGTCGCCGACATGCTCGTCCGGCGCGAGGGCATCGAGCCGGCCGTCGCCGCGGCCGCGGCCCGGGCCACACAGGGGCACGTCGAGCGGGCCCGTCGACTGGCCACCGACCCCGCCGCCCGCGAACGCCGCGCGTCCGTACTGAAGCTGCCCCTGCGCGTCGACGACGTCGGTGGCTGTCTCCGCGCCGCCCAGGAACTGGTCGACGCGGCCACCGAGGACGCCAAGCAGCTCGCGGAGGAGATGGACGGCAAGGAGACCGACGAGCTGAAGGCGGCGCTGGGCGCGGTCCAGGGGGGCCGGATGCCGCGTGGCACGGCGGGCGTGATGAAGGATCTGGAGGACAAGCAGAAGCGCCGCAGGACGCGTACGCAGCGTGACAGCCTCGACCTCGCGCTCACCGATCTGACCGCCTTCTACCGCGACGTCCTCGCCCTCCAGCTCGGCTCCCGCGTCGCGATCGCCAACGCGGACGCCGAGGACTCCCTGGAGCGGCTCGCCCGCAGCAGCAGCCCCGAGTCCACGCTTCGCCGTATCGATGCCATCGCTGGGTGCAGACAGGCCATCGACCGCAACGTGGCTCCACTGCTGGCGGTGGAGGCGATGACGATGGCGCTGAGAGCGGGCTGACACGCCACCGCCACCCGGCCTCGACGAGTCGGCCGGCACGTCATCCGCGTCCGGGGACGACGCGCGGGCTGTGCAGATGTCGATCTCGGGTTGACCGCGTCACTCGTCCGTGTCCCTTCGCGTACGTACGGCGTTCACTTCGTTGCGCAGAGTTACGCTCGCTGGATGTACATCAGGCGCTCTCTCCGCGGGTCCCGTACCGGCGTCACCCTCCTCTCGCTCGCCGCGCTGCTCGTCTCCGGCTGTTCCGCCGCAGGGCCGACGAGCTCCGCCGGTTCCACGGCGGTGACGGCACTCGTCGCGCTGCCGCGGGCCACGCCGTCGGCGCTCGCGCCGTACTACGGGCAGAAGCTGAGCTGGCGCGGCTGCGGTATGCCCGGCTTCGAGTGCGCCACCCTGAAGGCGCCGCTCGACTACGCGGAGCCGGGCGCGGGCGACGTCCGGCTCGCGATCGCCCGCAAGAAGGCGACGGGTCCGGGCAAGCGGCTCGGCTCGCTTCTGGTCAACCCGGGCGGACCGGGCGGCTCGGCGGTCGGCTACGTCCAGCAGTACGCCGGTATCGGCTACCCCGCCGAGGTGCGCGCCCGCTACGACATGGTCGCCGTCGACCCGCGAGGCGTGGCCCGCAGCGAACCGGTGGAGTGCCTCGACGGGCGCGAGATGGACACGTACACCCAGACCGACACCACCCCCGACGACCAGCGGGAGGCCACGCAACTCGTCGACGCCTACAAGGAGTTCGCGGAGGGCTGCGGCGCGCACTCGCCGAAGCTGCTGCGGCACGTCTCCACCGTGGAGGCGGCTCGTGACATGGACATCCTGCGCGCGGTCCTGGGTGATCGGAAACTGACGTACGTGGGGGCGTCGTACGGGACGTTCCTCGGGGCGACGTACGCGGGGCTCTTCCCCGGCCGGGTGGGCCGGCTGGTGCTGGACGGCGCGATGGACCCGGCGCTGCCCGCCCGTCGGCTGAACCTGGACCAGACGGCCGGATTCGAGACGGCGTTCCAGTCGTTCGCGAAGGACTGCGTCCGGCGGTCCGACTGCCCGCTCGGCGGGAAGGGCACGGCTCCCGCCAAGCTCGGCGAGAACCTCAAGGCCTTCTTCCGCAGGCTCGACGCGCGCCCGATCCCCACCGGCGACCCGGACGGCCGGAAACTCGGCGAGGCCCTCGCCGCGACCGGCGTGATCGCGGCGATGTACGACGAGAGCACATGGGAGCAGTTGCGCGAGGCGCTGACCTCGGCGACTAAGGACAAGGACGGCGCGGGCCTGCTCGCCCTCTCCGACGGTTACTACGAGCGGGACGCCGACGGCCGCTATGCCAACCTGATGGCCGCCAACGCGGCGGTGAACTGCCTCGACCTCCCCGCGGCCTTCTCCACCCCCGACCAGGTGAAGAAAGAGATCCCGTCCTTCGAGAAGGCGTCCCCGGTCTTCGGCGAAGGCCTCGCCTGGGCTTCCTTGAACTGCGCGTACTGGCCGGTGAGGCCCACGGGTGAGCCGCACCGCATCGAGGCGAAGGGCGCCGCCCCGATCGTCGTCGTCGGCACCACCCGCGATCCGGCGACGCCCTACCGCTGGGCCCGGTCCCTCGCCCAGCAGCTCACCTCGGCGCGCCTGCTCACCTACGAGGGCGACGGCCACACCGCCTACGGCCGCGGCAGCGCCTGTATCGACTCCGCGATCGACACCTACCTGCTCCACGGGACCCCTCCGGCGGAGGGCAAGCGCTGCGAGTAGCCGCCGGTGCGGGCCCCGGAATCACCGCGTCCGGGGCCTGTTCGGAGCACCCCTGGAAACTGTGTAGACTTACCGACGTTGCTGATCGCACCATGGTGTGGACAGCGCGCCGCCTTAGCTCAGATGGCCAGAGCAACGCACTCGTAATGCGTAGGTCTCGGGTTCGAATCCCGAAGGCGGCTCTGGAAAACCCTGGGACTCACTCGCCGTGACCTGGGGTTTTTCTTTTCCCTTGATCGGCATGTGGTCTAAACCACTGCCATGAGGCGCGTACGAGGGTCGGATGGGGCCCGATCCGGGGCCGGCGCGAGTCGGGTTCATCCGTCTTGGTCCCTCCTTGAGTTGGTGAGGGCACCACGCCGGGACTGGTTCCCCGCCCCGGCGCCCGGGCTCTGATCCTTATGGGTTGATCGGCGGTCGCGGGACCGTCCGGCCCTTGCCATCCTCAATCCGGGTCCAGGCAGGGCTTGGTTGCGGGGGACGCGAGCCCGATGGTCGGAACCTGTGGGCCCTGCTGGCGCGGGCGGCGCTCCTGTTCACGACAGCCCCGAGCGCGTGTGCGCCGCATGTCGTGCGGTGGCGTGCATGCCGTCGAGCGGGATCCGGGCCGGCGGGAACATCCCTCGCGAGCGCAGGTTCGCCCCGGCGGGATGAGGTTCTGACCTGTCAGTTGAACTGCTCGGTCGGACGCCGCGTAATCAGTCACTGTGGGGTGGCACCGCGGCGCCCGGCGTACTACCAGGGAACGGGTCGACGGGCGCGCGCCTGTCGTAGGTTGCATCGTGTGGCGACAGCGACCGTCGAGGGGTCGGCGGCGTGCTGTGAACGCGGTGCTCGGAAAAAGGGCTGAACGATTTCAGTGGATGCGAGCCGTCCGGTCAGTAGCGCTCCCGACTTGGCCGCCCCGGCGGGGCAGGGAGAGAGGGCGAGCGGGGCAGACGTCCGTCGGCAGGTGCTGGGTCTGGATGGTCTGCGCGGCCTGGCGGCACTGTATGTGGTCCTGTTCCACTGCTGGTTGTACACGTTCCCGGGGTATCCCAACAGTTCGGCGCCTCCATGGCTGGACGGGCTGATGTTCGGGCGTCTTGCCGTCGTCTTCTTTCTGGTGCTGTCCGGCTTCTCTTTGGCGATCTCCCCGGCGCGTCACGGGTGGCGGTCGGGGGGCGTCGCCCAGTTCCTGCGCCGACGTGCCTGGCGCATCCTGCCTCCGTACTGGGCAGCACTGATCATGAGCCTGATCATTTCCTGGTTCGTGGTGCCCGCTTCGCATTTCGGACCGCCTACGGGCTCGTCGATTCTCGTGTACGGCCTTCTCGGTCAGGACGTGTTCACCGCACCGACACCGAACGGCGCGTTCTGGTCGATCGGGGTCGAGGCCGAGCTCTATCTCTTGTTTCCCCTTCTCCTGTTCGTCCGGCGGCGGTGGAGCGCGGCGGTCCTGGTCGCGTGCGTGACTCTTCCGGTGATCGCTCGTGGCCTGATGGCGGTCGACGCGTCTCCCGTGGAAGGAGCCAACTGGCTCGCTCCGCATCTCGCTCCGGTGTTCGCCGCGGGCGTGGTGGGCGCGGGAATCGTGGTTGCGCCGGACAGGGTCCGGCGCCTGCCCTGGGGATGGTTCGCCGTCCTTGCCGCCATGCCGGTCCTGGTTCTCGGCGTCGCGTGGGGGTCTGTGTGGACGGTGAACCACTACTTCTGGGTGGATCTCGCCATCGCTCCCGCCATGACGATGCTCATTGCCGCGGTTGCCACCGGCAGACCCGCCCTCCTCGTACGGCTCCTGACCGCACGGCCCATTCAGAGTCTCGGTAACTTCTCCTACAGCCTCTACCTGATCCATCTGCCGATCGTCATGGCCGTGATCCGCCGAGTGGCCCCGCATTTCGTATCGCCCGGCCTGCCCACATTCGGGTTCACGCTGATCGTGGCCCTGCCGGTTTCGGTGCTTGGGGCATGGCTGTTTTCCCGGATCTTCGAGATCCCTTTCAAGGGGAACAGGTCCTGGAAGTCCATGATCGTGCTGGGCCGTTCCCACTGGACCGGTAGGAG
The DNA here is from genome assembly GCF_044741545.1 of Streptomyces sp. NPDC088157. Classification (NCBI taxonomy): domain Bacteria; kingdom Bacillati; phylum Actinomycetota; class Actinomycetes; order Kitasatosporales; family Streptomycetaceae; genus Streptomyces; species Streptomyces sp. NPDC088157. The sequence goes on along the minus strand of NZ_JBIUSU010000005.1, from coordinate 110,449 downwards.
TGCGAGAGACCTTCAACGGCTCTGATGCTCCAGTCCACCGCTGCCGCGCCGGAGAAACACCTCTGTCGAAGACACCTGACCTCGATGCCGAAGGTCGCGGGCAGGACCGCGGGACTGCTGTTGGTCGCCGTCGGCGAAGGCGACCAACTTCCCCGACGGACGCTCCCCGCCGAAATCGCCCGCACCTACGACCGCGTCGGCCGTGAGCGCACGGGGAGCGCGGACACCTTTCGGTCCTGCCGTGTAGGGTCTCGCCGACGTGATCGAATGTCTGAGCGGGTGGGGGGATGGGGGCAGCCGTGAGCGAGTCTGCGCCGGTCGGAGGCGACTTCAAGGAACTGGGGCCCGGCCGTGGTGGCGAGCTGGCTGCCCGCTGGTGGCAGTGGGCGCTGTCCGCGCCCGACGACCGTAGTCCTGTCAGGGATCAGACAGGGGAGTTCGCGGGCTGGCGACAGCCCGACGATGTCTGGTTCCTGGCCGGTACCTACGGCGGTCGCGTGGTGCGGCGCTGTTCGATGCCTTCGGGACGGCCGGTCTTCTTTCCGGTGTTCAACACGCAGAGGCCGCAGACGCTGACCTCTCGCGAGCCGATGGTGATGGAGGTCGCCGAGGCCAAGGCGTTCCTGAACGGAACTCCCCTGCCGATGCGGGAGTTCACGTCGAAGCCCTTCCGTGCGGCGTTGCGGCGGCGCATCGCCTGGGGGCTCTGGTGTGCGTTCGATCCGTTGCCCGTCGGCCACTACGTGCTCGAGATCAAGGCGCGCACCACCGGAGGTTTCTGGGTGGACACGACGTACCACCTCGCTGTTGTCGACAGCTGAGGGCGGAGACGGCGTCTGAACGGGTTCGGGAGACGGCGTCTGAACGGGTTCGGGACATGGCGTCTGAACGGGTTCGGGACATGGCGTCTGAGCCCTCTCCGTCGCGATCGGTCAAGCTTCGACTGCCGCTGTGCGCGCTGCCCCATCGACACATCGAAGCGCCGGCCCAGGCATGGGGCCGGAAGCCGACGCGCCGCGCTCAGGCGCCGTGACGAGCTGGTTCCCCGGAGACCGGCTCCCTGGGAACAGTGGTCGGAACTGAACAAGTTCGGTCCTGCTCGCGGGCCGTTGGACACGTGATGGCATACGCGAAGCCCCGACGGAAGCGGCGGGGCTTCCGCGTGGGGTGGTGGCACTTGCCGACGGCAAGGCGGTGACCGGCGGTTCAGGCCTTGTCGAGGGCTATGCGCGAGATGGCGGTTTGGTGAGCTGTGCGTTTCATGTGTTCGCCAACCCGAATTCGGACTATGTGATGTGCGTCACATGAACTTTGCATTCGCGAAGATCGCGAGTGCCTCGGGAGTGGGGGTGGTGGAAGGGGCCGGCCTCTACCCGGGCTGGGGGTAAACGCCCTGCTGATAAACACATATGATGGCTCATCAGATCAATGGGCGATGATGTGTCGGGTGCGGCGCGGCGGGTGGTCGTTCGCTGACGGGGCGCTCCTCTTGTGAACGTTTTGTGGATGCGACAGGTGAACTTCGTGTTGCCCGTGTGCCGGGAGCGATCGTTTCGGCCCTAGATTTCCCCGTGTAGACCGCGAACGTCGCACATTTCGCCCACCTGTTTGGGCGCCGCTCTGGCTGGGGGGTCTGAGTTCGTGTCGAGCTTCTTCGACGATTTCTGGTCATGGATAGTCACGGTGACCGCCGAGACGTCATGGCGCGAGGTGATGCCGTTGGGCATCGCCGGCGTCTTCGTCTGGGGGCTGTGGCTCTATCGGGCGGTGCTCTCCCGGTTCGCCAAGCCCGTGGTGAACAACTACCGGACCACGGTGTCCGTGGTCGTCCCGGCGTACCGCGAGGACGCGGACATCCTGGTGGACTGCCTGGACACCTGGCTCGCCCAGGATCCCACCGAGATCATCATCGTCCCCGACGTGGACGACACCGAGGTCCTGAGCAGGCTGGCGCAGGTGCAGGATCCCCGGGTCCGGGTGCTGGCCTTCGAGCACGCCGGCAAGCGGTCGGCGCTGGGCGTGGGCATCCGCGCCGCGACGAGCGAGCTCGTGGTGCTGGTGGACTCGGACACCCGCTGGGAGCCGGGGCTGCTGGCCGCCGTACAGATGCCGTTCGTCGACCCCGCGGTCGGCGGAGTCGGCACCCAGCAGAACGTCTACCAGCGCACGACCAGCGTCTGGCGGCGGGTCGCCGACTGGCTGGTCAACCTCCGCTACTACGACTACGTCCCGGCCATGGGCCGCGCGGGCGCCGTGGCCTGTCTGTCCGGTCGCACGGCGGCCTATCGGCGGGCCGCGATCGAGCCCGTCCTGGGGAACCTGGAGAACGAGTTCTTCCTGGGCCGGCGCTGCGTCGCCGGTGACGACGGACGGCTGACCTGGCTGGTGCTGGCGTCCGGTTACAAGACCGTGCACCAGTCCTCCGCGCGGGCGATGTCGATGTTCCCCTCCTCGTTCCGCGCCTTCGTGAAGCAGCGGGTGCGCTGGAGCCGGAACTCCTACCGCTGCTACCTGACCGCCGTGTACAAGGGCTGGCTGTGGCGGGTCCCCCTGGTCACCAAGATCACCGTGCTGCAGATCCTGCTGACGCCGGTGACGATGGGCATGGCCCTCGGGTATCTGCTCTTCAGCCGCCTGGAGATGACCGGCCGGGGCATCGTCCTCGTGCTGATCTGGCTGCTCGTGGGGCGCGGTATCCGTGGCTACTCCCACCTGCGCAGACACCCGCAGGAGGTCCTGCTGCTGCCGGTGCTGGCACTCGTCGTCATCATGATCTCGTTGCCGATCAAGCTGTTCGCCTTCGTCACCATGAACAAGCAGGGCTGGCTCACCCGCACCAGCGACAGCGTCGGTGGCGAGGGACAGAACTCGGCGTCCCTCGGCGGCGCGACACGGACCGCCACGGCCTCGTGGCCGGAGGTGCAGCAGTCATGACACGTCATCAGCTCCTGGCCGGCTTGCGCGGAGGGGTCGTGCTGGCCCTCGCCGCCGGTGCGCTCCTCGCTTCCGCCTCCGGCGCCCCGGCCGCCGACGGGGACGACAAGCCGCAGGTCAACGCCACGGACGCGGAGAACGAGACCGCGCTCGTGGCCGCGGAGGACCACCGCCTGGACCAGGTCCGTGCGGTCGCCGCCGTCGCTCCCCTCAAGGGCGGGCAGTGGAAGGCGCCGTACCGGCTGGACACCGGCAGCGGCTACACCCTGGTCCTGACCCAGCGCAGCAACGCCTACACCGTCTCGGACCTGCTCGAGCTGGCCCCACAGACGTTCGTCCGCGAGCCGGACGGTTCCTATCTGCTGACCGAGAACCTCTATCTCAACGCAGGGGCCAAGCTGAAGCTGTCCAACCCCGGCGGGCTGACGCTGCGGATGGCCAGCAGCAACAAGGGCTTCGTCAGCATCGTGTCCTTCGGCGGCCGGCTCACCCTGGAGGGCACCCCGCAGGCACCCATGCGGATCACCGCCTGGGACGTCAAGAAGAAGAAGCCGGACACGGACGTACGGGACGGCCGGGCCTACATCCGTGCCATCGGCGGCCAGTTCTCCATGACATACGCCAAGGTCAGCGACCTCGGCTTCTGGAGCGGTCGCACCGGCGGTCTGAGCCTCACCGGAACCGACCGCCCCGACACCGGCAACATCAAGGACTCGAAGGCGTCCTCGGACTCGGACGCGAGCAGCGGTGACGTGGTGGCCCAGCCCTCCGGATCGCTGGCCACGCCCGACACCCGGTTCTCGGTGCCCAGCCTCTCGTACGTCTCGGCGGAGATCGGGCACTCCACCCTCACGGGCAACGCGTACGGCATGTTCATCTCCGGTGCCAACGGGGTGAGCATCAGTGACAGCACGGTGCAGAAGAGCCTGGAACACGGCGTTGTCCTGCACCGGTTCGTCACCAACGCGGTGGTCGAGCGGTCCGTCTCCAAGGACAACGGCGGTGACGGGTTCGTCCTGGCCCGAGCCACCGAGCAGGTCCGGATCAGTGGCTCCACGGCCTCGGGCAACGGCGGCAACGGCTTCACGCTCAGCGGCCGGCCGCTCGCCAGCGGCCCCTCGGCCTCGGGCGAGTCCATCAGCAGCTACGGCTCCAACTCCGTGTCCGACAGCACCGCCAAGGACAACGGCCACTACGGCATCGAGATCTTCGGCGGCACGGACGTGGGCGTGCAGAACAACCGTGTCGAGGGCGGCGACATGGGCATCGTGGCCCGCAAGGACGCCACCAAGGTGGCCATCACCGGAAACCACCTCAGCGGCCAGTCGAGGCAGGGCATCTCGGTGCGCGACGGCGTGACCGCCGCGACGATCACCGGCAACATCGTCGAAAGCACCGACACCGGCATCTACGTACGGGACTCGGTCGGCGAGATACGCGGCAACACCATCCAGGACGGCACCAACCACGGGATCAGCCTCGTCGGATCGGTCGACGAGTCCCTCATCTCGTACAACGTCATCTCGGGGGTCGGTCCGAGCGCCGTGGACACCACCCGCGCCCACGGCGGCATCACCGTCAAGCAGAACCAGACGTTCGCCTGGCACGACACCAGTTCCTTCTGGATCAAGTTCCGGCACTACGCCAGTCCCATGACGCTGCTCTGGGCGGGCATGCTGCTGCTCATCCTGGTCTCGGCGGTGCTGGGCCGACGCCAGAGCCGACGTGGGCGCCGTCGCGGCGGCCACGGAATCCTGGGCGTCCACCCGTACGAGGACAAGAGGCCGCTGGCCGGCGCCGTCAAGGAGGTCCCCCTCCGTCAGACGTCCCAGCTCGACTGGTTCTCCAGGGACGACGCGGAGGCCACCACCACCCTGCGTGCCCTGACTCCCCAGTCCACCCAGGCCGGCCGCCCGCCCCTCTGACCGCCGGCCTGGGACCCCTCCGCCCCCCTACGCCTCTGGCCCCAGACCCCTCTGTCCCCTGGACCGCCAGACCCCTCTGGCCCCTAGACCCTCTGCCGACTGCCCGACCGGACGGACCGGAGTTGCCGCCCATGTCTTCCACGCCGCCCATGCCCTCGACCCCGCCGGCCGACCCGCCGCCCACTCCTGAAGGCGGTCGCTTCCGGCAGCCGGCCGTCTGGCTGGCCGGAGGCGCGTTCCTGGTCGCCCTGGCCGCGCTCGTCGTGGCGGTCTCGGGTGGCGGCGGAGGGGAACCGAAGGTGACGGCCGGGGCGAGCACCGCGGGACCCAGGGCCTCGGCGACCGAGGTGCCCCCGGCCGAATCCGGCCCGTCCGCCCTGCCGACCCGGTCGGGCGGCGCCAAGGCCCCGAGCTCGAAGGCCACCAGCGGCTCGGTACCCGACTCCGCGGTCACCTGCCCGGCGTCCAACGTCAAGGTGAAGGACACCGCCACCCTCGAACAGGCCCTCGCCCAGGCACGGCCCGGCGACAGCATCTCCCTGGCCAACGGAACCTACGCGGGCAACTTCACCGCCGAGGCCTCCGGTACGGAAGCGAAGCCGATCTTCCTGTGCGGCGGTTCCGGGGCGGTCATCGACGGCGGCGGCACGGACGACGGGTACGCCTTCCACCTGAACCACGTCGGCTACTGGCGGTTGGTCGGCTTCACGGTCCGCGACGCGCAGAAGGGCGTCATGGCGGACGGCGTGGTGGGCACCGTCATCCAGGGCCTCACCGTCGAGCAGATCGGTGACGAGGCCATCCACCTGCGCGACTTCAGCTCGGACAACATGGTCCGGGGCAACACCGTCCGCACCACCGGGCTGCGCCGTGAGAAGTACGGCGAAGGCATCTACATCGGCACCGCCAAGTCCAACTGGTGCACCGTGAGCAACTGCGAGACCGACACCAGCGACCGCAACGTCGTGCTCGGCAACCACATCAGCGACACCACCGCCGAGTCCATCGACATCAAGGAGGGCACCAGCGGCGGCAAGGTCATCGACAACACCTTCGACGGATCGAAACTGAGCGGCTCCCACAACAACGACTCCTGGGTCGATGTGAAGGGCAACGGCTGGCTGTTGCAGGGCAACACCGGAAACCACACTCCGCAGGACGGCTTCCAGACCCACCAGATCGTCAACGGATGGGGCACCGGCAACACCTTCCGGGGCAACACCGCGAACGTGGACGGGCCCGGCTACGGCTTCCACCTCACGTCCGACGGCAACAAAGTCACCTGCGACAACAAGGCGAACGACGCGGCCGACGGCCTCGCCAACGTCGCCTGCACCTCCTGACCACCACCGCTCCACCGCCTTCCGCTTCCCCCGCTTCCCCGCTTCCCCGTGTTCCCCGCTCCCGCAGGCCGCCACCGGCTCGTGCGGCGGGCGAACACGCCCGGACACACCCCTGGAGACCACCGTGACCTCTTCGGACGACGCATACAGACACGACACCCGCAGCGACGACACCACGACGAACGCTCCCCGTCTCACCGTCATAGGCACCGGCTACCTCGGCGCCACCCACGCCATCTGCATGGCCGTCCTGGGCTTCGACGTCCTCGGCGTGGACGTCGACCCGGCCAAGATCCAGCGGCTCAACTCGGGCGAGGTGCCCTTCTTCGAGCCCGGCCTCCCGGAACTGCTCGCGAAGGCCCTCGACACCGGCCGGCTGCGGTTCACCACGAACTTCGCCGAGGCCGGCGAGTTCGGTGACGTGCACTTCATCTGCGTGGGCACCCCCCAGCAGCCGGGCTCGTACGCGGCGGACATGCGCTACGTCGACAGCGCGGTCGGCGAACTCGCCCAGCACCTGCGCCGACGCACCCTCGTGGTCGGCAAGTCCACCGTCCCGGTGGGCACCGCCGCCCGGCTGACGGACCTCGTCCAGCGGACGGCACCGGCCGGGACGGACGTCGAACTCGCCTGGAACCCGGAGTTCCTGCGTGAGGGCTACGCCGTGGACGACACCCTGCGGCCCGACCGGCTCGTCTTCGGTACGGCGTCGGAGTGGGCCGAGGAGCAGCTGCGCGCCGCCTTTGCCCCGGTCATCGCCCAGGGCACCCCGGTGGTCGTCACCGACCTGCCCACCGCCGAACTGGTCAAGGTCGCCGCCAACTCCTTCCTCGCCACCAAGATCTCCTACATCAACGCCATGGCGGAGGTCTGCGAGGCCACCGGCGCCGACGTCACGGGTCTGGCCACCGCGCTGGCCTACGACGACCGGATCGGCGGCCGTTTCCTCAAGCCCGGCCTCGGCTTCGGCGGCGGCTGCCTGCCCAAGGACATCAGGGCCTTCACCCACCGCGCCGAGGAACTGGGCGTCGGCCAGGCCGTCTCCTTCCTGCGCGAGGTCGACGCCATCAACCAGCGGCGCCGGGCCCGCACGGTGGACCTGGTCCGTGAACTCGTCGGCGGAGAACTGGCCGGCGCCCGGGTGACCGCGCTGGGGGCGGCGTTCAAGCCCAACTCCGACGACATCCGCGACGCTCCGGCGCTGGATGTGGCCAGAACGCTGCACCAGGCCGGCGCCCAGGTGACCGTCATCGACCCGGCGGCCACCGAGAACGCCCGGCGCGCCTACCCGGACCTGACCTACGGCACGGACGTGCTCGGCGCGGCCGCCGGAGCGGATGTCGTGGTGCTGCTCACCGAGTGGACCGAGTTCCGGGAGATCGACCCGCATGCGATGGGCGCGGTCGTGGCCCAGCGCCGCATCGTGGACGGGCGGCACGCACTCGACCCCGTCCAGTGGCGCAGCGCGGGCTGGGAGTACCGCGCGCTGGGCCGCCCCTGATCGCCTGCCGGACAGGCGTGGTGCGCCGCCGAGCCCTTCGTGGCCAAGGGTTTGCCTGACCGGGCGGACCCGGCCAGGTACCCGGAGGACGGTCGAACGCGATGCGTTGCCGGTCTCCGGCAGTGCCGTCAGTCGCCGTGTCCCAACGTGACGAGCGCATCGAAGCTCCGGTCGACGCCGGTGACCGGCCAAGTCTCCGGCGTCGTGCGGAGCTTCGTCGTACTGCGGTGCCGTCAGAAGACGCCCTTGTACGCCCCCACCCCGTGGCGATCTTCACACGGGGATCCCTGGCGAAAGGCTGCCGAGAACGCGAGCGATCCACTTCGCCTGCTCGGCCCGCAGCGGCCTGATGCCTGACCTGTCGGCCCAAGGGTCTCCGCGATCCGCCCCCTCGGCGTCGCACCGGCCGCACCGGCGCGACGGAGGCGCCGCGCCACCCCGTCGGACTCCGGAACTCCGGTGCCACTGACGGCTGTTGTGTGTGTGCGAGGGTCGCGGTGTGTCTATCATGCACACAACATTCACAGGTTCGAGGCATGCGCGCCCCGGACACAGCGCACCCCGGGGGAAACTGAGTGCGTCCGACTTCTTCGCGTGTCCTTCGTGGTGTTCTGACGGCAGGTGTCGCAGCCGGAGTCATCGCGACCGCCGTCACCGTGCCCGCCCAGGCCGCGAGCGGGTACGACCGTTGCCCGTGGGACAGTCTCTGTGTCTTCAGCGATCCGCTGGGCAAGGGGCAGATGCTGGTTGTCAAGGGCAGCATGCTGAAACTCGGCGCGTGGGACAACCGCATCAGCTCCTACGCGAACCACACCGAATGGCCGGTGTGCTTCACCGTCGCCGCGGGGCTCGACCCGTGGGAGGGCGCCTCCCACTACTACCCGGGACGGGGCTCGTTCGACGAGAGTGCGACGCCCGAGCTCGACAACGCGGTCAGCTCGCTCGACTGGGGGCCCGAAGCGGACCATTTCTGCGCGAGTGAGAGCCGGTACGCGGTCTACCAGTGGGACAACGAGCCGAGGCCCAGGCCCGCCGTGCTTCCCGAGCACGGGACCTTCGGCGATGTCAACGGCGACGGGTACGCCGACCTCTTCTCCCGTAACAAGTTCGGGCAACTGTGGACGTCCCACGCGTCCGGCAGCGCGGGCAGGACCCGGCTCGCCGGGAGCGGCTGGAACGTCATGACGCAGCTGATCCGGCACGGTGACTACAACGGGGACGCCAAGGAGGACGTGTACGCCCGTGACAAGACCGGGGTGCTGTGGTTCTACCCGGGCCGGGGCAACGGCTCCTTCGGCACGAGGGTAGGGGTCGGCAGCGGTTGGAACGCCATGCGCGACATCGCGGCCGCAGGCGATCTGACGGGCGACGGCAGGGCGGATCTGCTCGCCGCCGACGGTGCGGGCGCCCTGTGGACGTATCCAGGCGACGGCAAGGGTTCCTTCGGGGCGCGGAAGAAGGTCGGCGCCGGGTGGAAGGTCATGAACGAGCTTGTCGGCGCGGGCGACATGAACTCAGACAGGCGAGCCGACCTCGTGGCCCGCGACACCGCCGGGAAGCTGTGGTTCTACCCCGGCAACGGCAGGGGCGGCTTCCGCACCCGCAAACTCATCGGGACCAGTGGCTGGAACCGGTTCACCGAGCTCGTCGGCCTGGGCGACGTCACCGGTGACGGGCGGCCCGACCTGATCGCACACGCCCCGCGCGAGACCTCGCTGCGCGTCTACCCGGGAACCGGTGCGGCGGACGGCGGCCTCAAGGCCGCGAAGATCCTCGGCACCCTCCCGTCGGGCATCCGGGTCTTCTGACCGACGCTCGGTACCGCTGCCACTGCCGCCCAGAGGCCGCAACCCACCTCTGTGACTGATTCCCGACTGCTTCCGGTCCGGTGGTTCCGGTCCGGTACGTCCGGGCCCGAGCGCCCGGACTGAACGGAGACCGATTCATGCTTCGCACCTCCCTGAGTCGACGTGCCCCGGGCGAACTCCCTTCGCTCGGGCGTACCGCCGCCCGGCGAACCCTCGGCGCCACGGTGGCCCTCGCCGCGTCCATGGCCACGTTGGTCGGCACGGCCCCGCAGGCGGCGGCCACGGACAACTCGGCCCGCTGCCCCTCGGGGAAGCTGTGCCTCTTCCAGTACGGCCAGTACAAGGGCGAGATGAAGATCGTCCCGTCGAGCCAGGCCGCCCTGGGCGGTTTCAACAACAAGACCTCGTCGTTGGTCAACAACAGCGGGAAGTGGGCGGTCGCGTACACCGGCTCCAAGTACACGGGCAGTGACACGCTGCTCATCGGCCCGCACAACGGAGCCATCGATCTCACCGGCGGTGCGTTCGGCGGTGCGTTCGACAACAAGATCAGCTCGATCCGGGTCGCCACCACCGAGTACGAAGTCGTCCAGGGCGTCCCCTGGATGGACTGGTACCGCCAGCCGGAGGAAAAGCGGCCCGAGGGACTGCCCGACGTGGCCCGTTTCGGGGACATGAACAACGACGGACATCCCGATCTCCTGGAGCGTGCGGCTGACGGCCGGCTGTGGTTCCTCTCGGGCATCGGCAGTGCCGACGGCAGCACCAAGGGGAAGCTCGTCGGGAGCGGCTGGAACGTCATGACGCAGCTGATCCGGCACGGTGACTACAACGGGGACGCCAAGGAGGACGTGTACGCCCGTGACAAGACCGGGGTGCTGTGGTTCTACCCGGGCCGCGGCAACGGCGGCTTCGGCACGAGGGTGCGGGTCGGCAGCGGATGGAACACCATGCGCGAGATCAACGCGGCCGGAGACCTGACCGGTGACGGCCGCCGGGATCTGCTGGCCCGCGACACCGCCGGAAAGCTGTGGCTGTACCCGGGCAAGGGCAACGGCGTCTTCGGCACCCGCAGGATCAGCGGCAGCGGCGGCTGGAACGCCGTGAACCAGCTGGCCTCACCGGGTGACATGACCGGCGACGGCAAGGGCGACCTGCTGGCCCGCGACGGATCACGTGCGCTGTGGCTGTACCCGGGCAACGGCAAGGGCGGGTTCGGCGTGCGGAAGAAGCTGCCCTACGCCTGGCCCAGCGACGAGCCGGTGATCGCGACCGGTGACGTGAACGGCGACGGACTGTCCGACCTCATGCGGCCCATCGACTTCCAGGTCTTCGTCTACCACGGGAACGGCAGGGGTTCCGTCAGCGGCCCGAACGCCGACATGCTCTGGGACAACGCGACCAACGTCCGCGTCTTCTGACGCGACGGGGGCCCGGAGCCGACGTATGCCGGACAGGAGGTGGGCGAGGGCGGCGGGGGTGGTGGCGATGACCGTGGTCGAGTCGTCGCTCTCGCGGAGGTGGAGAGTCGTGGGAGTGGAGGCGAGTTCGAGGCAGGCATTTCCGTCTCCGCTTCCGGAGAAGGAGGACTTCTGCCAGTCGCCGGGCGTGTTCATCGGGTGCCTCACACTTCCCTCGCCAGCTTGTGGATGAAGTCACGCGAACGCTCAGAGGTGAGCGATGCGGCTTCCATCCTATGAAAGAGCGTTCGAAAGCGGCCGAGTTGAGCTTCGGAGTCGATGAAGGCTGTTCCGTGCGGTCCGTCGCGTACAACCGTGTCCAGTTCGGGGACCACTCCACCTACATACACCATGGTGCTGTCGGCGCCGGCAAAGTCGTCGAGGTCGAAGGGGATGATGCGCACGGTGACGTGTTCCCTTTCGGAGAGCTCCAGGATGCCGGCGAGCTGAACGCGCGCCGCTGCTCGGTCACCCACCCTGATGCGGAGCGCCGCCTCGTGGATCACGGCCGTGTAGGGAGTCGGTCGCTCCAGGACGACGCGTCGTGCCAGCCGGTGCTGGACACGCAAGTCCAATTCGGGTGAAGGGAGTTCCGGTACCCGGTAACCAAGGATTCGGCGGGCGTAGGCCTCGGTCTGGAGAAGCCCCGGGATGTGCAGGAAGCTCACCTCCCAGTAGTGGGTGGCGTGATGCTCCAGCTCTGACAGGTCCAGGAATGCGTTGGGGAGTGAGCCCCGGTACTCCTCCCACCAGCCGTATGTCCGCTCCGTCGCCATGGTTGCCAGTGCGGTGGTCAACTCCGCGTCTGTGCAGGCGTAGTTGGCTACGAGCCGTCGTACGGTCTCCTCGCTCACGCCCGCCACGCCGGACTCGATCTGACTCAACCGCCCTGCGTCGGTGCCCAGCAGTGCAGCAGCCTCACGTCCCTTGAGTCCTGCCGCCTCGCGGAGTTTGCGGAGTTCAATGCCGAGCCGTTCCTGACGTGCAGTCACCTGCGTTCTGCGGGCCACGACTTCCTCCTTGACTCGTTCGGGGGTCAGATTAGGGCAACGGCTTGCGGGGGACCAAGCTTGGACCCTACCGTCGGTGACGCAACGCACACGCCGCGGAAGCGCACCGCTCCGTCCTGCCAGGACGGCAGAGGCATGCCACCGCGCGCGACGTCCCCCACCCCCACCTGGAGCTGCCCCATGCCCGAAACCGGCGAGCCCACCCCCACCCCCGATTCCTGGGAGTACTCCCTCTACATCCCCACCGACCCGAGGGCGGTCACCGTCTGCCGTCGCACCCTGCGTCTGATCCTCACCCTGCACGGGCTCATCCACCTCGTCGACACAGCGGAGCTGCTCGCCTCGGAGCTGGTCTCCAATGCCGTACTGCACACCAAGGGCCCCGCCTGTCTACGTCTCCGCTTCCGGGACGGCGTCCTGCAGATCGGCGCCTGGGACGCGGACCCCGAACCGCCCGAGCCGCCGTGTCGGCCGGAGGGGATGACCGACGCCGAGAGCGGCCGCGGCATGGCGCTGGTGCGAGCCTGCGCCGACGTCTGGCACTGGCAGCCGCCGTCCCGGATGGGGCACCGGGGCAAGCTCGTGTGGTGCGAACTGAACGCGGCGTAGTTCGTCGATCACATCGGACGGAGAGGAGAGCGATTGCCGGCTCGTCACGGGCCGGTCGTCAGCGCAGCACCCGCACCGGCGCCCCCGCCAGATACGCCCGGATCCCCTCCACGGCCTGCCCGTAGTACCGCTCGTAGTTGGCCCGGGACACATACCCCAGGTGTGGAGTCGCCAGCAGTCGCGGAGCGCTCCGCATCGGGTGGTCGGGCGGCAGGGGCTCCACGTCGAAGACGTCGACGCCCGCCCCCGCGATACGGTTTCCCCGCAGCGCCGCCAGCAGCGCGTCCTGGTCGACGATCGCCGCCCGTGAGGTGTTCACCAGGTACGCCGTCGGCTTGAGGAGGGCCAGTTCGGCGGGGCCGAGCAGCCCCCGGGTGCGCTCACCCAGGGCCAGGTGGACCGAGACGAAGTCGCTCTCGCGCAGTAGCTCCTCCTTCGACGAGGCGAGCCGCACACCCACCTCCGCCGCCCGCTCCTCCGTCAGGTTCCGGCTCCACGCGCTCACCTCCATGCCGAAGGCGAGGCCCACCCGCGCCACCAGACTCCCGATCTTCCCCAGACCCAGGAGCCCGAGCCGCCGCCCGTGCAGGTCCGTGCCCACCGTGGACTGCCATGGGCCGCCGTCCTGCAGAGTGGTGCTCTCCTGCACCAGGCCGCGCGCGAGGCCCAGCAGCAACGCCCATGTCAGCTCTACCGGAGGAGTCGAGGAGCTTTCCGTACCGCACACCGTCACGCCGTTCGCCTTCGCCGCCGGGTGGTCGATCACCGAGTTGCGCATGCCGGAGGCGATCAGCAGCCGCAGCCGGGGGAGACGGTCCAGCAGCGTCGCCGGGAAGCGGACGCGCTCCCGCAGGGTGACCACACAGTCGAAGTCGGCCAGCGCCACGGCGAGTTCGTCCTCGTCGCCGAAGTGGTCGGTGAAGGAGACGACCTCCACCTCCTCGCCCGACACCGGTGCCGACCAGTCGGCGAAGGTCGTCGCGACGTTCTGGAAGTCGTCGAGTACGGCACAGCGGAAGGGCACGGCGTTTCCTCCAGGTGAGGTGATTCCGACCGGGGGCGGGTCCGGTCCGAGGCTACGGTGAGACCGTGAGCGACTCGGCCGCGGCCGGCGGCTACTCCGGCACCCCCCTCGCCAAGAAGCTCGGCGTCAGGCCCGGCCACCGGGTGCGGCTGCGGCACGCCCCGCCCGGCTGGGACGTCCCCGGACTCCCGGACGACGTCCGCCTCGCCCCCGGCGGCCCCCGCGACGCCGACATCACCGTGGCCTTCTACCGCAGCCACGCCGACCTCGCCGCCGAGACCGCGACCCTGGTCCGCGAGCTCGCCGACGACGCCATGCTCTGGATCGCCTGGCCCCGCAAGGCCGCCGGCCACGTCAGCGACGTCACCGAGAACGCGCTGCGCGACCTCTTCCTCCCGCTCGGCGTCGTGGACGTGAAGGTCGCGGCGCTGGGGGAGGACTGGTCCGGCCTCAAGTTCGTCCGTCGCAGGGAGAACCGGCGCGCGGTGGGCCTGTCCCGCCAGCGGCGGCTTGGCCAGAACCGGCATGAAAGGGAAGCAGAATGAGGTGGTGGCGGAGCAACGTCCGCACCTGAGGCAACATCTAGGTGAACGACGGGCCCGCGCGTTGGACGGGACGCGGCCGCGTCGAGGGCCGGACGGAGTGAGGGACGTGGTGGACGTGGGGCCTGTGGCGGAGCCGAGGATCGCCGTTGCCGTGGTGACCATGGGGAACCGGCCCGTCGAGGTCGACGCGCTGCTGGAGTCGGTGGCCAAGCAGGACCTGGCGCCCGCCCGCATCGTGATCGTCGGCAACGGCTGCGAGCTCCCCGAGTTCGCCCGCCGCCTCTCCCTGCCCGGCGAGGTCACCACGATCGACGTCGCCGAGAACCTCGGCTGCCCCGGCGGCCGCAACGTCGCCCTCGCCCGCCTCCGTGAATACGGCGATGTGGACGTCGTGGTCGAACTCGACGACGACGGGCTGCTCGTCGACGCCGACGTGCTGCGCCGCGTAGGCGACCTGTACGCCGCCGATCCGCGCCTCGGCATCGTCGGCTTCCGCATCGCCGACGAGCACGGCGAGACACAGCGTCGCCATGTGCCGCGGGTCGGCGCCTCGGACCCGATGCAGGGCGGATACGTCACCGGCTTCCTCGGCGGCGGCCACGCCCTGAGCATGCCCATGCTCGCCGAGACCGGCGACTGGCCCGCCGAGTTCTTCTTCGCGCACGAGGAGACCGACCTGGCGTGGCGGGCCACCGACGCCGGCTGGAAGATCCTCTACGCACCCGAGCTGCTGCTCCAGCACCCCAAGACCTCGCCCGCCCGGCACGCGATCTACCACCGCGTCACGGCCCGTAACCGGGTCTGGCTGGTCCGGCGCAACCTTCCCCTGCCCCTCATCCCCGTCCACCTGGGTGTCTGGATCGCCGTCACCCTCCTGCGCACCCGCTCGCTCGGCGGTCTCAAGGCCTGGTTCGGCGGGTTCGCGGAGGGCGTGCGAAAGCCGGCCGGACACCGGCGGCCCATGAAGTGGCGGACGGTGTGGCGGCTGACCCGGCTGGGCAGGCCCCCGGTCATCTGATCGCCCGCCCCGCCCCCTCACTCGCCCCGCCGCCCTCACTGGCCCCGCCGCCCTCTCGCCCCGCTCCCCTCACTGGCCCCGCCAGCTCACTTGCCCAGCCCCCTCACCTGGCCCGCCGCCGCGCTCGCCCCCCCCGGGCTCGTTCGCCGCCCCGCGCCCGCCTCTTCCGCCCCGCCGACGCTCACTTGGCGTCGGCATAGCACTCCACCACCGCCGTCGTGAACGGAAACCGCACCGGCGTCTCCCCGAACGTCAGCCGCCCGGCCAGGTCGGACGCCTCCTGGATCGCGGCGACAACCGTCTCGGCCTCCTCCTCGGGGCAGTGCACGATCACCTCGTCGTGCTGGAAGAAGACCAGCTCGGCCGCCATCCCGGCACAGGTGCGCCGAAGCGCGGCGAGCAGCAGCAGTGCCCAGTCGGCGGCGCTGCCCTGGACGACGAAGTTGCGGGCGAACCGGCCACGCGCGCGTGCGTTGCTGGACGCGTACCCCGGCACCCACTGCCGGTCGTCCGAGTTCTCGTCCTCTCCGCCGGAGCCGCCTGGGCTGCCAGAACCACCACGGCCGCCGGGACCGCCGGAGTCGATGGGGATGCCGGCCTCCTCCGTCCCCTCGTCGCCCGTCCCGCTCGCCGGTGGGCAGGTCCGGCCGAGCCAGGTCCGCACCAGCCGGCCCTCCTCGCCGGCCCGGGCCGCCTCGTCGACGTATGCCACCGCGCGGGGGAAGCGGCGGCGGAGCGCGGCGAGGTTCTTCAGGCCGTCACCGGAGGTCTGGCCGTAGACCGCGCCGAGGACGGCGAGCTTCGCCTGGGCGCGGTCGCCGGAGAAGGCGCGGTCGGAGACGGACTGGTAGAGGTCGGTCTCCCGGCCGGCGACCTCCATCAGACCGGGGTCGCGGGAGATCGCCGCCAGCACGCGCGGCTCCATCTGGTCGGCGTCGGCGACGACGAGCCGCCAGCCCGGGTCGGCGACCACGGCCCGCCGGATGACCTTGGGGATCTGGAGGGCGCCCCCGCCGTTGGTCACCCAGCGCCCGGTGACCGTCCCGTGCGCGAGGAACTCCGGCCGGAACCGCCCGTCCCGCACCCAGTCCTGCAGCCAGGACCAACCGTGTGCCACCCAGATGCGGTACAGCTTCTTGTACTCGATCAGCGGCTTCACGGCCGGATGGTCGAGGGACTCGATCTCCCAGCGCCGGGTGGATCTGATCCGGATGCCGGCCTGGGCGAAGGCCTTGACCACGTCGGCGGGCAGGTCGGGGCGGACCCGGCGCCCGAACGCGGTCGACACCTCGTCGGCCAGCTCTGCCAGCCGCCGGGGCTCGCCCCCGCCCGCGTACCGCTCGCCGAGCAGGTCGTGCAGGACCGCGCGGTGCACGTCCGCGCTCCACGGCAGCCCGGCCCGGTTCATCTCGGCGGCCACCAGCATCCCCGCCGACTCGGCCGCCGTCAGCAGCCGCATCCGCGCCGGGTGTTCGGCCCGCTCGTGCCGCCGCTGCTGCTCGGCGTAGACGGCCAGGAGATCGTCGAGCGGCAGCCGGACGGCGGTGTCCTGCGCCTCGAACAGCGAGGACTGCGCGCCGGGCGCGGCGGAGCGCTGCGGCGGGTCGGGCGGTACGGGACCGCCGCGCAGCCTGGCCAGCGCGGCGGCCGCCGAGCGGGGCTCTCCGGACCGCCCCTCGTGGCCCAGGAGGAGAGTCTCGGCGTCCTCGACGTCGTAGCACCGGTCCACTCGCACCCCCGTGGCGAGCAGTCGCGGATACACCTCGGCCGTGGAACGCCAGACCCAGCGGGTGACGTCGGGCCGCTCGCGCACGGCCCGCGCCAGGTCCGTCTCCCGCAGCACCGGCCCCGCGGGCAGCCCGCCGGGACCGAGGGGAGCGAGTTCCACGCCACCGTCCTCGGCCGGAGCGAGTGCCCACCGGTCGGCCATGCTGCGAGTGTGGCAGGACGGTCTGACAACGGCCCTGGCGAAGCTCCTGACAGTGTCCCTGGCAACACCCCTGGCGAAGCTCCTGACAACGGTCCTGGCAGTGTCCCTGGCAACACCCTGGCAAGGACCACCCCGGCACGACCCGCGGCCGCGGCCCCGCTCCTCCTGCCCCTGCCACCGTCACCGCGTCTGCTACTGCTGCTGCCGGGGCCCGTCCTGCCCCTCCTCCTGCCCCTGGTCTCCCTCCTGGCCCAGGCCCTGCCCCGCGTCCTGCTGCGGCTGCACCGAGATCGCGGCCAGGGCCTTCGCCACGTACCGCTCGGTGCCGGTCTTGTCGATGCCGAGACCGCTGAGGACGCCCTCGCCGTTCTCGAACTCCAGTAGCGCAAGCAGGATGTGCTCGGTGCCGATGTAGTTGTGGCCGAGGCGGAGCGCCTCGCGGAAGGTGAGCTCCAGGACCTTCTTGGCGTCCGGTCCGTACGGGACCAGCTCGGGCGCGTCCTCGACGGCCGGCGGGAGCGCGCCGGTCGCGGCCTCGCGGACCGCGTCCAGGGAGACGCCCTGCTCGACGATCGCCTTGGCCGCGAGGGCCTCCGGCTCGGCGAGCAGGCCGAGGACGAGGTGCGCGGGCAGTCCCTCCGCGTTGCCCGCGGTCCTGGACGCGCTGTGGGCGGCCATGACCACACTCCGCGCGCGGGAGGTGTAGCGGGTGAAGCCCTGGTTGGCGTCGAGGTCGGCGGACTCCTTCGGCACGAACCGCTTCTGGGCGGCCTGCCGGGTGACGCCCATGCTGCGGCCGATGTCGGTCCAGGAGGCGCCGGAGCGGCGGGCCTGGTCGACGAAGTGGCCGATGAGGTGGTCCGCCACGTCGCCCAGGTGGTCGGCGGCGATGACGGCGTCCTGGAGTTGGTCGAGCGGCTCGTTGTGGACCTTCTTGATGGCGTCGATGAGGTCGTCGAGACGGACGGACGCGGTGGTGCCGGGTCGTGAGGTCGTCATGTGTCAACCCTAGGTTGACAGTAGCAGGGTGTCAACCCAAGGTTGTCAGTCTCTCGGCTCCCGTCGGCTCCCGTCAGGTCCCGTCGGACTCCCCCGGGTCTCGCTGCCGCGCCCCGTGACACGATCGACCGGTGAGCAGCACCGACCACAACAGCCCCGGCGACGACCACGGCAGCCCTGGCGACGACCCCTCCGGCACCGTGGAGCGCGCCTTTCGCGCTGCCCTCTACGACACCGCCGACACCGCCCTCGACACCGGCGCGTCACTCCTCGCCGCCGACCCCGCGGCGGACGCCGAACTGGCGCGGCGGGGAGTGGAGTTCGTGGCGGCTGCCTGGCGGCGTGGCTGGCAGCCCGCCGACCTCG
The DNA here is from genome assembly GCF_044741545.1 of Streptomyces sp. NPDC088157. Lineage (NCBI taxonomy): Bacteria > Bacillati > Actinomycetota > Actinomycetes > Kitasatosporales > Streptomycetaceae > Streptomyces > Streptomyces sp. NPDC088157. The sequence goes on along the minus strand of NZ_JBIUSU010000005.1, from coordinate 91,977 downwards.
TACGGCTCGTGAGGCGCGAGCTGGACGACGTCCACATCGCTCTCGTGACGGCGCTGATCCGTGCTCGGGCGCGCGACGACCGGGCGCGCGGCCGGCGCTGGGCGGCCCAGCTTGCGGATCTGTCCGCCGACGCTCCGACTCCGTCCGCCGCCGAGCGTTTCGCGCCCACCGCCGACCGCTTCTCGCACGCCACCACGGTCCTGGAGCTCTACCGCCTGCTGCTGCGCCTGCCCGCCCTCGAACCCCTCCGGGAACAGGAGCCGCACCGGCGCTCCCGCCCGGCCTCCGACTCCCGGATGCTCACCCGGATCCGCGCACTGCTCGCCAAGGCCGAGGCGACCGGGTTTCCGCAGGAGGCGGAGGCGCTCACCGCGAAGGCGCAGGAGCTGATGGCCCGGCACAGCGTCGACGAGGCGCTGCTCGACGCCCAGGCGCACGACCCGGACGCGCCCGGCGCCTGCCGGATCGGCGTCGAGCCGCCGTACGAGCAGGCCAAGGCCGTGCTGCTGGACGCGGTCGCCGGAGCCAACCACTGCCGGGCGGTGTGGAACGAACCCTTCGCCTTCTCCACGGTCGTCGGCTTCGAGGCCGACCTGGAGGTGGTGGAGTTGCTCTACACCTCGCTGCTGGTGCAGGCGCAGTCCGCGATGGCCAAGGCGGAGGCGGCCCAGCGGGCCGGCGGCCGTCGGCGGACCAAGACGTTCCGGCAGTCCTTCCTCGCCGCCTACGCCCATCGCATCGGTACCCGGCTCGGTGAGGTGACGGCCGCCGCCGAGACCCGGGTGACCGACGAACTGCTGCCGGTCCTCGCCTCCCGCGAGGTCGCGGTCACCGCCGCGACGGACCGGATGTTCCCGGAGACGGTCTCGACCCGTCTGCGCGGGATCACCGACGAGGCGGGCTGGACCGAGGGCGCCGAAGCGGCGGACCGGGCCCGTATGCGGTCCCGGCCCCGGCTGCCGTGATGCCCCGACTGTGATCGGTGCTCGGCGGATCCGGCGGACCCGACGTGAGTCGGTGTCCGGCGGACCCGACCTGAGTCAGGACTCGGTGGATCAGTCGCCCGCCTGCTGGAAGGCGCTCACCGTCGCGTCCGGCACCTTGTCGCTCTTGAGGCTGACATCGCCGTACGACCAGGGGAAGCTCTGGTCGGCCGAGGCGCCCGGCAGGCCGTACTTCACCGTCTTGACGGCGAGGCTCTTGTCGCCGCCTTCCTCGCCGCGCACATAGGTGATCGTGAAGGAGGCGGTGCCCTGCGCCGGAAGGGGCAGCGCCTGCGCCTTGGCGGCCTCGTCCTTCGCCACGGTCACGGAACCGCCGTCGGCGGTGAGCTCGACGGTGGGGAAGCCGTCCAGGGTGCATTCCGCACCCTTGTTGGTGAGCGTGACGGTGACGTTGCCGCTGTCACCGGCGCCGGGCGCGGCGTTGACGGGGCCGACCTCCTGGCCGAGGTCGCTTGCGGCGCAGGTGGTGCCGGTCGTGCCGGTGGCAGCGGCGCCCTTGCTCTTGTCGTTGTCGGAGCCGCTGTCGTCCCCGCCGCCGCAGGCGGTGAGGAGCAGGGCCGCGGCGAGAGCGGTGACGGTGATGGGAACGGCGCGCATGAGTGGTCCCTCGGGTCTTGTGACGGTGCTCGAAGGATCATCACGCACGCGTGCGCGCGATCGTCGCGCGCCCCCGCCCTCGCGACCGCTTCACCACCCGAGCCGCGCCCGGTCGTCCGGACCGAATCCGGCCTCCGCGCCGCCCGAAGCCGTTCTCGGCTCGCCCGGTCTTCCGGACCGAATCCGGCCTCCGCGCCGCCCGAAGCCGTTCTCGGCTCGCCCGGTCTTCCGGACCGAATCCGGCCCCCGGGACACCCGATGCCGTTCTCGGGGCTGCCCGATGTCGTCCCCGGCTATCCGAAGCAGTCCTTCGCGCTACCCGAGGCCGGGCGTCGGCAGCCCCGAGGGCCACTGGCCGCCCTCCGCCTTGGCGAACGCCTCCTTGCCGACCGCACCCGACCAGGTGACCTCGAGGGACTTCGCGTCGACGGAGCCGACCATGCCGGTTGTCCGGTCGCTCTTCCCGCTGGTGCACTTGAGGTGGATCATCTGCATGCCCGCCTCCTCGCCGGCGGTCCCGCTGCACACGGACCCGCCGGTCACGAAGAGGGCGGCCTGCTTCCCGGTGATGATCAGGGCGACGGCCTTGCCGTCCGTCGTGGCGAGCCAACTGCCCTCCAGCTCACCGGAGGCGGACACGGAGGACGAGGCGGAGTCCGTCGCACCGCCCGTGCCCCCGGTGTCCCCGGTCGCCGTCGTCGTCGGTGTCGGTGTCGCGGAGGAGCCGTCGCCGGACCCTCCGTCGTCACTGCACGCGGTCAGCATGAGCAGACCCGCCAGCGTGGCGGCCACGGCGGCGGCCGTGGCCCGCGCCGGCCGACGGGACGCGCCCCGTGAGAAGTTCGCCGAAGTCACTGCAAGCTCCCAAGCTGTAGCCGGCCGGCCCGGTCGACCGGACGGACCGTAAGGACCGCAAGCACCGTAAGGACCGCAGCAAGCTACCAGCAAGTCCCGGCAGAACCCTGGGGCCGGCCTGTGACCTACCGGGAAGGATCCGTCGGAATCCCACCGCGTGTGCTGATCGGAACGTCCTACCTGGGAGGTATGCCGGAGGGCGCACCGGCGGGCCCGTCGGAAGGCCTACCAGGAGGATTTGCGCACTCCTGGGAGATGCCCCGCGTGCGCCTGCTCCCGCAGACTCACCCGGGACAGCCCGAACGTCCGCAAGTACCCGCGCGGGCGCCCGTCCACCTGGTCCCGGTTGCGCACGCGGGTGGCGCTCGCGTCCCGCGGCTGGGCGCGCAACTCCCTTTGTGCCGAATCCCGTTCGACCTGCGTCGACATCGGCCGCCGGATGATCTCCTTGAGCTCGGCCCGCCGTGCCGCGTACCGCGCGACGACCTCCCGCCGCGTTTCGTTCTTCGCGATCTTGCTCTTCTTCGCCATCAGACCCGCACCCCCCGCGCGCGGACGCGGGCCACGGCCGCCTCGACGCCGATCGTGTCGACGGTCTTGATCCCCTTCGTGCTCAGTCGCAGTCGTACATGGCGGTTCTCGCTCGGCAGCCAGTAGCGCCTGGACTGGATGTTGGGGTCGAAGCGGCGTGAAGTGCGCCGGTGGGAGTGGGAGATGCGGTTGCCGAAGCCCGGCTGGGCGCCGGTCAGCATGCAGTGCGCGGACACGGGTGACGTACCTCTCCTCGGTCGATGCCAGGATCGATGATGCTAATGGAATTCATTTTCAGTAAGGTAGCAGCATGGCACGCAACGAACTCCGCCCGGTCATCAAGCTCCGGTCCACGGTGGGAACGGGCTACACCTACGTGACCCGCAAGAACCGCCGCAACGACCCGGATCGCCTGACCCTCCGCAAGTACGACCCCGTCGTCGGCCGTCACGTCGACTTCCGAGAGGAGCGCTGACCGCCGCCATGCGCAAGGGAATCCACCCGGCCTACGGTCCCGTCGTCTTCCGTGACCGCGCCGCCGGCTACGCCTTCCTCACCCGCTCGACGCTGTCCGCCACGGCGGGCGGGAAGACCGTCGAGTGGGAGGACGGGAACACCCACCCCGTCGTCGACGTCGAGATCTCCGACGTCAGCCACCCCTTCTACACCGGTACCGCCCGCGTCCTGGACACGGCCGGCCGGGTCGAGCGCTTCGAGCGCCGCTACGGGAAGCGGGGTGGGGCGTGAGCCTGTCGGTCGTGATCGTCGGCGGGCTGCACGTCGATGCCCGCCGGACGACGGTCGCACGCCTGCTCACCGACGTCTCCGGCAGCGTCGTCCTCCACCACGACCTCTCGACGGCCGCGGCGGGCACCGTCGTACGGACCGTCAGCGACGCCACCGGCATCCTCTCCGCCGGTGAAGCGCCCCTGGTCGACGACTGCGCCTGCTGCGCCCTGCGCGAGGATCTGGTACCCGAGCTGCGTCGCCTCGCCGACGACGGCACCACGCGCCTCGCGGTCGTCGAGCTGTGGGACTCCGTCGAGCCCAAGGCGATGGCCGAGGTGGTCGTGGCCGGCGGGCTCACGGTCACCGGTGTCGTCACCGCCGTCGACCCGGCGCTGCTCCTGCCCTGCCTCGGCAACGGCGACGATCTCGCCGAGTGCGGTCTCGCCGCGGCCGCCACCGACCGGCGCACCGTCGCCGACACCTTCGCGCGACAGTTGGAGTACGCGCCCGTGCTGGCCGTCGTCGACTCCGAGGACGCGGACGACGAGGACCGTGAGCTGCTGGCACAACTGCATCCGACGGCCCGCCAGGTCCGGATCGACCCCGCCGACGGTGCGGATGCACGATCCCCCCTCGTCCGGGCGGTGCTGGCCGGTTTCGACGTCGAGTCGGCCGCCGCCGCTCAGCATCCGGCCTGCGCCCGGCTGCCCGCCGAGGCCGACGCGCACGGGGTGAGCACCCTCGTGTGGCGCCGGCGTCGCCCGTTCCATCCGGAGCGGCTGTACGCGGCGCTGGAGGACCTCACCTGCGCCGCCGCCCGCAGCCGGGGCCGGTTCTGGCTCGCCGACAAGCCCGACGTCCTGCTCCACTGGGACGCGGCCGGCGGAGCCCTGTGCGTGGAGTCTTCCGGCCCTTGGCTGGCATCCCTGCCCGACGCGGCCTGGGACCTGGTGCCGCCGGTGCGCCGTGCCGCCGCCGCGCTCGACTGGCACCCCGAGCACGGCGACTGCTGCCAGCACCTGGTCTTCACGTCTCCCGGCCTCGACCGTGACGGCCTGGCGCGAGTCCTGGAGTCCTGCCTGCTCACCGATGCCGAGTACGCCGCCGGTCGCGCCGCCTGGAAGCGGTTGCCGCCGGCCTTCGACACCCTCCTGGAGGTCTGACCGTGCCCCGCGAGACCGAGCGCCGTCCCGCCAAACCCCGCCCCAACCCCCTCGACCAGGCCGGGATCACGTACATCGACTACAAGGACACAGACCTGCTGCGGAAGTTCATCTCCGACCGAGGCAAGATCCGCGGCCGCCGAGTCACCCGCGTCTCCGCCCGACAGCAACGCCAGTTGGCCCGGGCGATCAGGAACGCCCGGGAAATGGCCCTCCTCCCGCCCACCCCCAACCGCTGACCCAGCCGCCCCACAGCCCCACCGGCGTCGGCGCCCTCACGCGGTCGCTCCCCTCCGGGCCGAGCCCGCCGGACCCCCAGCTCCGGGCAGGCCGGAATCCCTCGGTCGCGAGAGCAGGCAGGAGTCGGTATCCGGCAGGTGAGGGTCTGGCAGCCCCGGCAGCCGAGGGCCTGCCAGTCCCGGGCAGGCGAGGGTCTGGCGGGGGCTGGCAGGCAGGAGTCCTTCGGTACCCGGCAGGTGAGGGTCTGGCAGCCCCGGCAGCCGAGGGCCTGCCAGTCCCGGGCAGGCGAGGGTCTGGCGGGGGCTGGCAGGCAGGAGTCCTTCGGTACCCGGTAGGCGAGGGTCTGTCGGTCCCAGGCGGGCGAGGGTCTGGCGGTCCCGTGCGGGCAGGGCCCGCCGGCCCCGCGCGCAAAGGCTGGGTTCCCGCCCGCATCTGTCCTGTACGCGTCCTCCCCGTCCACCCGCGCCCCGCCCGGGAGCGGCGCCGGCCGTACCGCCGCCCGCGCCGACTCCGTACGGCACACCCTTCATCCGTACGAGCAGATCCACCTCTGCCGTCTACTCATCATGGTCGCCAGAACCCGCCACAACTCCGACGACAACACGGCCCGTTCCTCATGCGCCGAGCCACCCCACCCCGCCCCCGCGGCCGACCTCACGGTCCTGCGCGGAGGCGGCGGCTTGTCGCGGGCCTTGTCGCGGACGATCGTCGGCGTCGAGGAGGGGGCCGGTCGCGGGCGGGGTGCCGGCCAGGTCGTGTCTTGGTCGGGCGGACAGGTGCCGGAGGTTTTCGACGGCGGGCGCGAGGCCGGGGGCAGGCACGACCACCCCATCGCGCGCCTTCCTTCGCACCGGCGCGCAGCGCCCGGAACCACATCCGGAGCCCTTTCCAAAGCCACCCCCTGCCGCGCCGAGCGGATGACGGGCGTCCGCCGGAACCACCCCTTTCGGGACTGCCCCATCGGGGACGCCCTGCCTCTCGACGGCGATCCCATCGGCCGTCGACGGAACACGACGGCCGTGTCGCGCGTCTCCTAAGGCGCGAGTAGTTCGATCCGGACCACTTTCACGAGGGCGTGACGGTGGCCGGTCGGCCGGACGCGCGGGGGCGGAACGGCGGGTAAAGCGGGCGTCAAAGCTGTAACCGCGCAAGCACCCCGCGTGCACGTGCATCTGCTCATGCGACTGCATATGAACGGGGCTATGATCCGGGACAGTTGACCACGGCACCAATGGCCACACGAGCCAGTGCACCACCAGGGAGCGACCTGTGGACCACCACGTTGACGGGGGGCACGACGTGTACAACGGCATGACGGCCACACAGCTGTACGGGGTTGCCTGGCAGAAGAGCCGGCACAGCAACTCGCAGGGTTCGTGCGTGGAGTTCGCGCGGCTGCCGGGCGGTGACGTGGCCGTGCGCAACTCGCGCTTCCCGGACGGTCCGGCGCTCGTCTACACCCGCGCGGAGATCGAGGCGATGCTGCTCGGCATCAAGGACGGCGAGTTCGACCATCTGATCGCGAGCTGACGCCGACGTCCCCCGACATCGCCACCCTCGACTCCTTCACGCCCTCGCCCGCCCGTCATGTCGGAACTGTCGCCGGAAAACGGGTCGCAACGCGCGTAGAACCGAGGCGTCAAGGCGCGCCGCGGTTCTTCATTCGGCAGGTGTGTGCAGCCGGAAGAGCGCCCAGACCACCTTGCCGCCCAGACTGCCGGACAGCGGGTGCCAGCCCCAACTGTCGGCGAAGGAGTCGACCAGGAACAGACCGCGCCCCGATTCCGCCGAGAAGTCCTCGCTCTCGCGCGGCAGCGGACTCTCGCGACTCGGGTCGCGCACCGCGCACACGAGCCGTTCCGTCCATCGCATCAGGTGCAGTCGAACGGGAGGATGCTGCTGGTCCGGAACGTGCGGGACGTCGTCGGAGGACAGCCCGTGTCTCAGTGCGTTGGTCACCAACTCGGAGACGACCAGACAGACGTCGTCGAAACGGTCGCCGACGTCCCACTGGCCGAGGGTCCTCTTGGTGAACTGCCGTGCCTCGCGCACCGCTTCGAAGCGGGCGGGCAGAGCGCACGAGGCGGCGTTGGACACGGCCGCGGGATCAAGCGGCGGAAGGCCCTGCCGTAACGGCTCGAGCATGGTCGATCCATTCGTCCCCATGCGAGGCACTCCCGGGATTCGCGGTCGTTGCGATGCAGCGGTGGCGCGAGACCATGGTTTCCGATGCGCCCTGCGGATGCAAGGGCAGATGCACGTGCACGTGACCGAAATGGACCCGCCCGTACCGCTTCTTGGCCATTTTTTCCGCCAACTTCCCGCCCAACAAAGGCACTTCTCTTGCAATCCCCTCACTGGTCCCTCGCATCGCGCTGTACGTATCCTTTGACTTCTTTCCATCTCTGTAATCGGACGAGTACTGCTCGAAGTGTTTTGGTGGCAGACTGCGGCCCCTAGGACGGCTGGGGAGGCTGGCGAACGTGAGCGCGGGAGAGCCCGGATCGGTGGTGCGGCGGATGCTGCTCGGCTCGCAACTACGGCGACTGCGTGAGTCACGCGGCATCACCCGCGAGGCGGCGGGCTACTCGATCAGGGCGTCGGAGTCGAAGATCAGCCGGATGGAGCTGGGCCGGGTGAGCTTCAAGACCCGGGACGTGGAGGACCTGCTGACGCTGTACGGCATCTCGGACGACACGGAGCGCCAGGCGCTCGTCGGACTCGCCCGCGAGGCCAACGTGGCGGGCTGGTGGCACAGTTACTCGGACGTCCTGCCCAACTGGTTCCCCACGTACGTGGGCCTGGAGGGCGCGGCCGCGCTGATCCGGGCGTACGAGGTCCAGTTCGTGCACGGCCTGCTCCAGACCGAGGCGTACGCCCACGCGGTCGTCAGCCGGGGCATGAAGGGTGCGAACGCGGCCGACATCGACCGGCGGGTGGCGCTGCGTCTGGAGCGGCAGAAGTACCTCGTCGCGGAGAACGCCCCCGACTTCCACATCATCCTCGACGAGGCGGCCCTGCGCCGGCCGTACGGCGACCGCGAGGTGATGCGCGGGCAGCTCCAGCATCTGATCGAGATCTCCGAGCGCCCCAACGTGCGGCTCCAGGTCATGCCGTTCAGTTTCGGCGGGCACTCCGGTGAGTCCGGCGCCTTCACCATCCTGAGCTTCCCGGAGTCCGATCTCCAGGACGTCGTCTACCTGGAGCAGCTCACCAGCGCCCTCTACCTCGACAAGCGTGAGGACGTCACCCAGTACGAGCAGGCGCTGAAGGAGCTCCAGCAGGACAGCCCCGGACCGGACGAGAGCCGGGACCTCCTGCGCGGACTGATCCAGCTGTCCTAGGGATTTCCCTGGGGCACCTCCGGTAACCGCCCCAACTCCCTTGAAACCCCCGTACGATGACGTGTGATCAGATCGTGATGCCGATCGATCGCAGCCGATCGCAGCAGGGGATTGAGGGATCACATGTCGTCCTACTTCACGGACCTGGCTCAGCAGTACATCGACGGTAAGTGGCGTCCGGGGACGGGGTCCTGGGACATCATCGACTTCAACCCCTACGACGGCGAGAAGCTGGCCTCGATCACCATAGCCACCGTCGAAGAGGTCGACGAGGCCTACCGTGCCGCCGCCCGCGTCCAGAAGCAGTGGGCCGCCACCAACGCCTACGCCCGCCGCTCGGTCTTCGAGAAGGTGCTGCGGCTGGTCGAGGAGCGCGAGGCGGAGATCAGCGAGATCCTCGTCGCCGAGGCCGGCGGCACCTTCGGCAAGGCCGCCTTCGAGCTCCACCTCGCCAAGGAGTTCCTGCGCGAGTCGATCCACCTGGCGCTGCGCCCCGAGGGCCGCATCCTCCCCTCGCCGATCGACGGCAAGGAGAACCGCGTCTACCGGGAGCCGGTCGGCGTCGTGGGCGTGATCAGCCCCTTCAACGTGCCCTTCCTGCTGTCGTTGAAGTCCGTCGCCCCCGCGCTGGCCCTCGGCAACGGCGTGGTGCTCAAGCCGCACCAGAACACCCCGATCGCCGGCGGCACCGTGATCGCCAAGCTCTTCGAGGACGCCGGTCTGCCTCCGGGCCTGCTGAACGTCGTCGTGACCGACATCGCCGAGATCGGTGACGCCTTCCTGGAGCACCCGGTCCCGCGGGTCATCTCCTTCACGGGCTCCGACAAGGTCGGCCGCCATGTCGCGACGGTCGCCGCCTCGCACTTCAAGCGGTCCATCATCGAACTCGGCGGCAACAGCGCGTTCGTCGTCCTCGACGACGCCGACGTCGACTACGCGGTCGACGCGGCCGTCTTCAGCCGCTTCGTCCACCAGGGCCAGGTCTGCATGGCCGCCAACCGGATCCTGGTGGACCGCTCGCTCGCGGACGAGTTCACCGAGAAGTTCGTAGCCAAGGTGAGGACCCTCAAGGCCGGCGACCCGCGCGACCCGCAGACGGTCATCGGCCCGGTGATCAACTCCTCGCAGGCGGAGGCCGTTTCGAGCGTCGTCGAGCAGGCCGTCGCCGAGGGCGCGAACGCGCTCCTGCACGGCACGACCACCGACAACCTCGTCGAGCCCTCGGTGCTGGCCGACCTGCGCCCCGACTCCGCCCTGCTCCAGCAGGAGGTCTTCGGCCCGGTCGTCTTCATCAACACCTTCGACGGCGAGGAGGAGGCCGTACGCCTGGTCAACGACACGCCGTACGGCCTGAGCGGCGCGGTCCACACGGCCGACATCGAGCGGGGCGTCGCCTTCGCCAAGCAGATCGTCACCGGCATGTTCCACGTCAACGACGCCACCGTCCACGACGAGCCGATCATCCCCTTCGGCGGCGAGAAGAACTCCGGAGTCGGCCGCCTCAACGGTGAGACGACCCTGGAGGCCTTCACCACCACGAAGTGGATCTCGGTCCAGCACGGCCGCAGCGGTTTCCCGTTCTAGTCCCGGTCGCCCCCTGGTCGTACGCGGGACCCTTACGGACGGAAGCCGACCGCAAGGGTCCTGAGCGGCGCCCGGGGCCTGTCCCGGCCGCCGCTCCGCCGGAAGGCCCCACGAACCGGCGTCATAACCTGGGCGCATGTCAGCGATCCGTCTTCTCGTGCTGGGCGCCGTGCGTCAGCACGGGCGGGCCCACGGCTACCAGGTGCGCGGCGACCTGGAGTACTGGGGCGCCCACGAGTGGTCCAACGCCAAGCCGGGCTCGATCTACCACGCCCTGAAGCAGATGGCGAAGCAGGGGCTGCTGCGCGAACACGAGACGGCCCCGTCCACCGCCGGCGGCCCACCGCGCACCGAGTACGAGATCACCGAGGCCGGCGCCGAGGAGTACTTCAGGCTGCTGCGCGAAGCGCTGACCTCCTACGACCAGAAGACGGACGTGAAGTCGGCGGCCATCGGCTTCGTGGTCGACCTCCCGCGCGCGGAGGCCGTGTCGCTCCTGAAGGAGCGCATCCGAGGCATCGAGGAGTGGCGCTCCGCCGTCACCGAGCACTACATCCCCGAGGACGGGCCGGAGCAGCTGGGGCACATCGGGGAGATCATGAATCTCTGGATCCACACGGCCGACGCCGAGGCCGCGTGGACGCAGGGCCTGATCGCCCGGATCGAGCGCGGCGCGTACACCTTCGCGGGCGAGGGCGATCCGTTCGTCGGCGTCCTCGCGGAGGGCGAGGAGAACCCCTACGCGACGGGTGAGCGACACCCGGGGGACTCGCACTAATCAAGTTTGACGAGCTGAAGTCGCGGCGATACTTTGGGCAAGTAGTCAAGTTTGATCAGTTAGAGGAGCTGGGGGCTGCCATGGCCGACAACGCGATCACCGTCGAAGGCGTACGCAAGAGGTACGGCGACACACAGGCGCTGGACGGACTCGACCTCACCGTGGCCCGAGGCACCGTGCAGGGGGTGCTCGGGCCGAACGGCGCGGGCAAGACCACCCTGGTCAGAATCCTGTCCACACTGCTGCGGCCGGACGCCGGACGCGTCGAGGTGGCCGGTCACGACGTCGTGCGCCAGGCCCGCGAGGTCCGGCTGCGTATCGGCCTGCTCGGCCAGCACGCCGCCCTCGACGAGGAGCTGGGCGGTCGGCAGAACCTGGAGATGTTCGGCCGGCTGCATCATCTGGGCGCCCGGCACGCGCGCGTGCGCGCCGGCGAACTCCTGGAGCGCTTCGACCTCACCGACACCGGCCGCAAGCCGGTCCGCGCCTACAGCGGAGGCATGCGCCGCCGCCTGGACCTGGCCGCCTCCCTCATCGGCAACAGCGACGGCACCGATCCTCAGGTGCTCTTCCTGGACGAGCCGACCACCGGCCTCGACCCGCGCGGGCGCGCCGAGGTGTGGTCCGCGGTCCGCTCGCTGGTCGGCGGCGGAACGACGGTCGTACTCACCACCCAGTACCTGGAGGAGGCCGACCAGCTCGCCGACCGCGTCTGCGTCGTCGGCCGGGGCCGCGTGATCGCCGACGGCACACCGGACGAACTCAAGGCGCAGACGGGCGGCGACCGCATCGACGTCGTCCTGCGCGACGCGGGCCACCTCGGGGCGGCCCTCGCGCTGCTGCCCCTGCCCAAGGAGGACATCACCGTCGACGCCGACCGCCGCCTGCTCAGCGCCCCGGTCACCGACCGCATGTCCGCCCTCTCCGGCGTCGTCCGCGCCCTGGAGGAGGCCGGCATGGAGGCGGCGGACGTGGCCCTGCGACGCCCCACGCTGGACGAGGTGTTCCTACAGCTCACCGCCCAGGACGACCGTACGAAGGAGACCGTGTGATCACGTACGCGCTGACCGATTCCTGGACCATGACCCGGCGTGAACTCGCCCACTGGGCACGGCAGCCCGGACGGCTGGTCGTCGGGCTCGTCTTCCCCGTGATGCTGCTGCTGATGTTCGGCTACCTGGTCGGCGGCGGCCGCGGGGTGAGCGGCGACTACCTCGACTACCTGATGCCCGGCATGCTCGCGCTCACCATGGCCTTCGGCCTGGAAGGCACCATGCTCGCCGTCACCCAGGACCTCGACAAGGGCGTCATCGACCGGTTCCGCGCCCTGCCGATGGCCGACGGCGCGGTCCTGGTGGGCCGTTCGGCGGCCGACATGCTCCAGTCGGCCGTGGGGCTGGCCGTGCTGATCGTCGTCGGCCTCGCACTCGGCTGGCGTCCGCAGGGCGGCCCGGGGGCCTTCCTGGGCGCGGTGGGTCTTCTCCTCCTCTTCCGTTTCGCGATGCTGTGGATCGGCATCCAGCTGGCGCTGGTGGCCGGGAAACCGGAGATGGTGCAGGCCGTGCAGATCCTGGTCTGGCCGGTCGGCTTCCTCTCCAACGCGCTGGCCGCCCCCGCCTCGATGCCCGGCTGGCTGGGTACGGCCGTCGAGTGGAACCCGATGTCCCGGACGGCGACGGCGGTGCGCGACCTGTTCGGCGGCCTGGGCGCGGACCCGGCCCACCTATGGCCGGCCGTCGCCTGGCCCCTGGCCCTGCTCGCGGTCTTCTTCCCCCTGGCGGTCAGGAAGTTCACCCACATGAGCCACTGAAGTCACTGACACCTCCGGTACCTCCGCCAACTCCACCGACTCCGAGGCCGGCTGCCGCCGTGGGCAGCCGGTGCGACGGCCGGCGGCGGCCAGTGGCGGCTAGTGGTGGAACCCGGTCGCCGCGCTCTTGTCCCGTGTCCGCGGGCCCGACTGCTGACGCAGTTCCGGCAGGAGCCGGCCCAGGTCCTCCACGAACAGGTCGGCGAGGTCCTCCGAAAACCCGTTTCTGCACACGACCCGCAGGACGGACAGGTCCTCCCGGTTCGGCGGGAAGGTGTACGCGGGCACGAGCCAGCCGCTCTCCCGCAGCCGCCGGGACACGTCGAAGACGTCGTACGAGTCCACGTCCGGCGCCGTCGTGAAGGCGAACACCGGCAGCTCGTCCCCACGGGTGAGGAGCCGGAAGTCGCCGAACGCCTCCACGCGGTCGGCGATGCCGCGGGCCACGTCCCGCGTGGTCTGCTGCACCGCCCGGAAGCCCGCGCGGCCCAGCCGCAGCAGCGTGTAGTACTGGGCGACGACCTGGGCGCCCGGGCGGGAGAAGTTGAGCGCGAAGGTCGGCATGTCGCCGCCCAGGTAGTTCACCCGGAAGACCAGCTCCTCCGGCAGGGCCTCCTTGTCGCGCCACAGCGCCCATCCGACGCCCGGGTACACCAGCCCGTACTTGTGCCCCGAGGTGTTGATCGACGCCACGCGCGCGAGGCGGAAGTCCCACACCAGGTCCTCGTCGAGGAAGGGGGCGATCATCGCGCCGGACGCACCGTCGACGTGCACCGGGACGTCGACGCCGGTCCGCTCCTGAAGGGCGTCGAGGGCCGCGCACAGGTCGGCGATCGGCTCGTAGGACCCGTCGAACGTGGAGCCGAGGATGCCGACGACACCGATGGTGTTCTCGTCGCACAGCTCGGCCGCGGCCTGCGCGTCGAGATGGAAGCGGTCGCCCTCCATGGGGATGAGACGGGCCTCCACCTCCCAGAAGTTGCAGAACTTCTCCCAGCACACCTGGACGTTGACGCCCATGACGAGGTTCGGCCGGGCGCCGGGGTAGCGATCGGCGTTCCGCTGCGCCCACCGCCGTTTCAGCGCCATGCCGGCGAGCATGCACGCCTCGCTCGACCCGGTCGTCGAACAGCCCACGGCCGCCGACGGATCGGGCGCGTTCCACAGGTCGGCGAGCATCGCCACGCAGCGCCGCTCCAGCTCGGCGGTACGCGGGTACTCGTCCTTGTCGATCATGTTCTTGTCCCGGCACTCCGCCATCAGGACCCCGGCCTGCGGCTCCATCCACGTGGTGACGAAGGTGGCCAGGTTGAGCCGCGCGTTGCCGTCCAGCATCAGCTCGTCGTGCACCAGCTGGTACGCCGTCGACGGCGGCGTCGGGCCGTCCGGCAGCCGGTGCTTGGGCGGCGCCTCGACCATGCCGCCGACCGGATCCGCCTCACCGTAGAAGGGGTTGACGGACAGGGGACGCTCGTCGGGCTTCTGACGACCTCTGTGCAGTGGCATGGAAGGGCCTCCTGAAGGATCGAACGGGTGTCAGCGGACGGAGGTTCCGTCCTCGCGCAGCTGCATCTTCGGCCGGCCCGTCACCAGCAGCCAGGCCGGCAGCGAGGCGATGCAGAGCAGGGCGATGATCGAGGGCGAGGAAACCAGGACAGCCGCGACGAAAAGGCTCACCCAGCCCTGCCGGGTGATGGCCAGGAGGACGCCCAGCACCCCCGTGGCCACGCCCACCGCCGGATGGACACCCGGCACGAGCGCGTGGGCGGTGAGACCGAGGGCGGAGCCCACGAAGACGGCCGGGAAGATGCGCCCGCCCCGGAAACCGGAGGTCGCGGCCACGACCAGCGCGGCCATCTTCACCACCGTCATCGTGGCGAACTGCCCGGCCGTCCAGCCGTCCGGATCGGCGGAGAGCTCCGCGACCTCGTCCAGCCCCTTGAAGAGCGTCAGATGGCCGCCCAGGGCCGCCAGCAGCCCCAGCACGACCCCGCCGGCCGGGAGGATCAGCATCGGGTGCCGCAGCCGCGCGAACGCGCTGTGAAGGTACGGGAAGGCGTGGACGCCGCCCATGCCGAGCAGGGCGCCCGCCGACGCCACCACCATCGCCGCCAGGAGGTCGTCCCAACCGGGCTGTCCTAACGGTGGCAGATGCATGTCGAAGCTCGGATGGGCCACCAGGGCGGTCGTCATCGCGCCGGCTGCGGCGGCGACCAGGGGCGCGAAGACGTTGTCCCACAGCGGGCCCTTGCTCTGCCGGCCCGCCAGTGCCTCGGAGATCAGCAGCGCCGCCGCCACCGGCGTACCGAACAGCGCGCCGATGGTCGCCGCCTCGGCGAGCACCACCCATCCCTCGCCCGGCACCTGCGGCCGCAACCGGTGGCCCAGCCAGAAGACGACTGCCGCGTTCACGGCGATGATCGGATTCTCCGGGCCCAGGCTCGGCCCGCCCGCCAGCATCAGCGCGGTCGCCGCCAGCAGCCCGGGGAGGACCGCCGGCGGCAGCACGCGCGCGTCCAGCCCCATCGTGGCCGGGTCGGGACCGGCGTGCCCCGGCACCTTCCACACCACCAGCCCGACCAGCACGCCCGTCGAGGTGAGCATGACCATCATCCAGAGCACCGAGTACCGGCCCACGCCCAGCGTGTCCGGAAGGTTCTGCCACAGCACGTGCTGGAGTTGCTCGGCCGCCCCCTCCACCAGCAGGAGCATGAGGCTCGCCAGTACGCCGATGACGACAGCGGGCAGGATCGACGGCAGCAGGGCGCGTGCCGGACTCGCCGGAGCGCTGGGAGGCTGCTGTGCGGTGTCCTGGGCCACGGGCTCACGATAAGCGGGCCAATCGGACATGACATTCGGACGGTGGCGCCAGCGGCCGCATCAGCCTTGCACCTCACGCGACGTGAGGACGCACGGTGGAGCGCGTACCGAGAAGGGAGCGGACGAAGTGAGCTACTCCGTAGGACAGGTCGCCGGATTCGCCGGTGTCACGGTGCGCGCGCTGCACCACTACGACGACATCGGCCTGCTCGTCCCCGGCGGGCGCAGCCACGCGGGCCACCGGCGTTACGACGACGCCGACCTCGACCGGCTCCAGCAGATCCTGTTCTACCGCGAGCTCGGCTTCCCGCTCGAGGACGTCGCGGCCCTGCTCGACGATCCGGCGGCCGACCCGCGCGCGCACCTGCGCCGGCAGCATGAACTGCTGACCGCCCGGATCGCGCAGCTGGAGAAGATGGCCGCGGCCGTGGAACACGCGATGGAGGCACGCGAGATGGGCATCAATCTCACGCCCGAGGAGAGGTTCGAGGTCTTCGGCGACAAGGACCCGGAGCAGTACGCCGAGGAGGCGGAACAGCGTTGGGGCGGTACCGAGGCCTACGCGGAGTCGCAGCGCCGCGCCGCCCGCTACACGAAGGACGACTGGAAGCGCATCCAGGACGAGGTCTCCGACTGGGCGGCGCGCTACGAGGGCCTGATGGCCGCCGGTGAGCCGCCGACCGGCGAGGCGGCCATGGACATGGCCGAGGAGCACCGGCGGCACATCAGCAGGTGGTTCTACGACTGCCCGTACGAGACGCACCGCTGTCTGGGGGAGATGTACGTCTCCGACGAGCGCTTCAAGGCGTTCTACGACGCGATGGGCCCGGGTCTCGCCGAGCACCTCAGGGACGCGATCACGGCGAACGCGGCCCGGGGGACGGCGTAGGGGCCGGAGCGTGCCGACGGGCGGGTCCTGGTCCAGGCGCGCGCCTGGACCAGGACCCTGGGCTCGGTGGCGCGAGTTCGGGGCCGGGAGCCGGAAGGTCGGGGGTCGGCGGTTCGGGGGTCGACGGTTCGAGGGGCGGGGCTACTCCCTGACCAGCACCACCGCGGTCCCGTACGCGCACACCTCGGTGCCCACGTCCGCCGCCTCCGTCACGTCGAAGCGGAACATGAGCACGCCGTTGGCTCCACGCACGCGTGCCTGTTCGACGAGCCGTTCCATGGCCTGGTTGCGGGTCTCGACGAGGGTCTTCGTCAGCCCCTTGAGCTCACCGCCGATCATCGACTTGAGGCCCGCGCCGATCTGGCTGCCCAGGTGCCGTGAGCGCACGGTCAGTCCGAAGACCTCGCCGATGACCCGCTCCACCCGGAACCCGGGTACGTCGTTCGTGGTGACGACCAGTACGTCCGGCTCGGGGCCCTGCCCGCCGCCGTAGTCTTCGATGCCCATGGCTCACAGCTTCGTCCCAGAGTGCGCACAGTGCATCCCGGAGACGTCCGTGGAACCTGGGGCGGACACATTGCGTTGATAGCTTTGTGCGGCTGCACCATGGACGCCGTACCTTCCCCCACCCATCAGGAGCCCGGAACCGTGACGACGATCGCCCTCGGACCGAGCTGGCTGGACCCCAACTACCTGCTCGACAACTTCGGTCTCTGGGGCCTGTTGCTCATCGTCTTCGCGGAGTCCGGCCTGCTGATCGGGTTCTTCCTGCCCGGTGACTCCCTGCTGTTCACGGCCGGTCTGCTGATCACGTCGAACCAACTGGACTTTCCGCTGTGGGGAGCGGTCGCGCTGATCTGCGCGGCCGCGATCCTGGGCGACCAGGCGGGCTACATGTTCGGCAAGAAGGTGGGGCCGTCGCTCTTCAACCGACCGGACTCCCGGCTCTTCAAGCAGGAGAACGTCACCAAGGCGCACGAGTTCTTCGAGAAGTACGGCCCGAAGTCCCTGGTCCTGGCCCGCTTCGTGCCCATCGTGCGCACCTTCACGCCGATCATCGCCGGCGTCAGCGGCATGCGCTACCGGTCCTTCCTGGTCTTCAACGTCATCGGCGGCGTCCTGTGGGGCGCGGGCGTCACGCTGCTCGGCTCCTGGCTGGGCAACATCGACTTCGTCAAGAAGAACATCGAAGCGATCCTCATCCTGATCGTCCTCATCTCCGTGGTCCCGATCGCCATCGAGTTCCTGCGGGCCCGCTCGAAGGCCAGGAAGAACCCGTCGCAGGCCCCCGCGCCGCACCAGTCCCACCAGCAGCCCCATCAGCAGCCCCAGGTCATGGACGACGCGACGACCCAGCTCCGCCGGATCGACCAGCACGACCAGCAGTTCCAGTACGGCGACCAGGGGCAGCACCAGGGCCCGCACCGGGCCCAGAACCACGGCGGGCACCAGGACCACCAGGGCCACCAGGACCACCAGGGCCACCAGAACGACTACTACGGCCAGCAGCAGTACCCGCAACAGCAGCAGTACCCCCAGGACTGGCAGCAGCAGGCCCAGCCGCAACAGCAGCCCCAGCAGCCGTACGGCGCTCAGCAGAACGGCCAGTACCCCTACGACAACCAGGGCTACTAGAAGCGCGCCCGAAGGGCCGTCAGAAGGCGCCGCTCAGAAGCCACGCGTGCGCTTGGCGGCCCGCCGCTTCTCCAGGGAACCGATCCGCAGGAACAGCCGGGACACCTCCGACCCCAGGTTCACCCCGATGGCGATGGCCATCGCCAGCGCCGCGGCCTTGGTGATCGACACCAGCCCCTCGTCCACCTCGTTCTGCGCGATGGCCAACAGTCCGAAGTAGGTCGCCGACCCCGGCAGCAGGGGCCCGATCGCGGCGGTGGTGTAGGGCAGTGCGGAGGCGAACCGGTACCGCGCCAGCAACTGCCCGAACAACCCCACCACCCCGGCCGCGACGGCGGTGGACGCGACGGGCGAGATCTCACCGGCGTAGTGCATCGCGCCGTACACCGACCAGGCGACACCGCCGTTGAGAGTCACGGCCAACACGGTGGATCGTTCCTGCTGCAACAGCACGGCGAACGTCAGGGACAGCAGCATCGACGCGCCGATCTGCCACAGCGGCCGCTTGGTGATGCCCAGGGCCGCGTCGGGATTGAGGTGCGCGCCGAGCTGCACTCCGACGTAGAGCATCACCAGCACCCCCGCCACGATGCCCACGAAGAAGTACATGACCTCCAGCAGGCGCGCGGCCGCGGTGATGTAGAAACCGGTCAGACCGTCCTGCACGCCCGCCACCAGCGCCCGCCCGGGCAGCAGGGCGAACAGTCCACCGGTGATGACCGCGGACGCCTTCACGTCGACGTCCGTCAACGTCAGCGTGATGCCTATCGCGGCCGGCGGCATCGCGGCGACCAGGAACTGGTAGAACTCCGGCAGCCCGCGCCCCGCGCAGAGCCACGCCAGCCGGTCACCGAGCATCGCGCCGAGCGCGGCCGCCACGAACACGACCAGGTCACCGCCGACCAGGATCGAGGCCGCGCCGGCGAGCAGCCCGCTCGCCGAGGTCAGCACCCAGGTCGGATACGGATGCCGGTTGCGGCGCATCTCCGCGAGCCGCCGGTAGGCCTCTTCGAGGGACAGATGGCTCTCCGGGTCGCTCAGGTCGTCCACGAGCCGGAAGACGGCCGCCAGGCGCGTGTAGTCGGTGCCCCGGCGACGCACCGTCCGTGACGCCGTCACCGGGTCCTCCACCAGGGACGGCTGGTACGAGATCGACAGCAGCGTGAAGGTGACGTTCGGTTCGCAGCGGTCGAGCCCGTAGGAGCGGCACACCGCGAACATCGCGGCCTCCACGTCCTCGGCGCCCTCCCCGCCCGCGAGCAGCAACTCGCCGATGCGCAGCGTCAGGTCGAGCACGCGCGGAACGGCCGGACCGCCCTCCTCCGCCTTCGGGCCCGGCTCCGGCGCGGGCCGTTCGGCCACCGGCATCCGCAGCATCGTGCGCATCCGGTCCTGCCAGGGGAGGTCCTTGATCAGACTCACCACCGGCACGCCGCCGGCCGGTGTGAAGGCGACCGGGGCCTCTCGGGCGCTGTACGTGCTCGGCAGGCTGAACGCCGACCCCTCGCCCTCGCCGACGGCCGGCGGGCCCACGTCCAGCCCGTCCGGGACGGCGAACTCCGACGTGGTCTCCGGCTCACCGCCGGTTCTGGGGACGGCGAGCCCCGCCGGGATCGCGAACTCGGACGTGATCTCGGGGTCGAACCCACCCCTCGCCTCGTCCGACTGCGGCTTGCGGTCCTCCGCCTCCGACACTCAGCAACGCTCCCTGAACGACACCTTCCGTAGGCCTCAGTATGCGCACCCGCGCGCGGAAGGGGGGGGCCGGGGGCCGGGGGGGGCCGGCCCCCGCGGGGGGGGGCCGGGGGCGGCCGGGGCGGCCCGGGGGGGGGGGGGGGGGGGGGGGCGCGGGGGGGGGGCCCGCGCGGGGGGGGGGGCGGCCCCCCCGCCACCCACACACCCACCCCCCCCCACACCCACCCCCCCCCCGCCCCCCCCCGCCCCCCCCCCCGCGCGCCCGCCCCCCCCCCCCCGGCGGCCCCCCCTTCCGACGGCGTCAGGCGCCGGGGGCCTCAGTGGCCGCCCTGGTCCTTGAAGCGCTTGTAGGACCGCTCGATCTCGACCTCGGCGTCGGTACGGCCGACCCAGTCGGCGCCCTCGACGGACTTGCCGGGCTCCAGGTCCTTGTAGACCTCGAAGAAGTGCTGGATCTCCAGACGGTCGAACTCCGACACGTGGTGGATGTCCCTCAGGTGCTCCACGCGCGGGTCGGTCGACGGGACGCACAGCAGCTTGTCGTCGCCGCCGGCCTCGTCCGTCATCCGGAACATGCCGATCGCGCGGCAGCGGATGAGGCAGCCCGGGAACGTCGGCTCGTCCAGGATGACCAGCGCGTCCAGCGGGTCGCCGTCCTCGCCGAGAGTGTTCTCGACGAAGCCGTAGTCGGTCGGGTAGGCGGTCGAGGTGAAGAGTCGACGGTCCAGGCGGATCCGACCGGTCTCGTGGTCCACCTCGTACTTGTTCCGCGAACCCTTCGGGATCTCGATCGTGACGTCGAACTCCACCGGTGGCTCCTCCATGATCAACACATAGTTCTGGTGGTTAAGTGTCCCTCACGCTGGTGTGTGATCGCGAAAGGGGCTGGTGTTCGTGCCAGAGCTGAGGCCTTGGCGGGCCGCGAGACCGCACGTGGTGCGGGTCACGGACGCCGTACGACCGCGTCTGGCACGGGCCGCTGGGATCGTACGTCCTCGTCTCGCACGCGCGACGGCGGCCGCCAAGCCGCAGGTCGCACGGCTCACACAGGCGGCGAAGCCGCAGCTCGAGCGGATCACGAAGGCCGGTCCGAACGCCAGGTCCTGGCAGTACACCGCGGGTGCGGCGACCGCCGGGCTGGCGCTGGCCGCCGGTGTGGTGACCGCCGCAGGCCCCTGGGACGCCACGGGTCAGCGTACGGCGGAGCGGGACCGGGCCGCCGCCCTGGCACGGGCGGGTGGCGCAGATCACGGCCGTAAGGATGATTCGCCCGACAAGTCCGATGCGTCTGATACATCCGGCACGGCGGCCGGAGCGCCGCGGCCCGCGCCGAGCGCCGTCTCCGTCCTCACGGGCCTCGGCGGCGCCACCAGCACCGTGAAGTCCGCCCCGGCGGCCCTCCCGACGGGCAAGGGCCTCGCGGGCGTCCTGGCCCCCCTTCTGGCCGATCCGGCCCTCGGTGCCCGGCGGACCGCCGTGGTTGTCGACGCGGCCACCGGCAAGCGGCTCTACGGCACCGGATCCGACGAGGCGCTGACCCCGGCGTCCACCACGAAGATTGCCACCGCCGTCGCCGCGCTCTCCGCGATGGGCAGCGAGCACCGCCTCACCACCCGGGCCGCACTGGAACCCGACACCAGGGAACTCGTCCTCGTCGGCGGCGGCGACCCCACCCTCACGGCCCGCGCGGACGCCGGGGGTTGGGCCGACCTGCGCACCCTCGCCGGTAAGACCGCCACGGCCCTGAAGAAGCGCGGCCTCACCCGGGTGACGCTCTCGTACGACACGACGCTGTACGCCGGTACCGAGGTTCACCCCATCGGGGTCAACCCCAACCTGGCTCCCGTCACCGCCCTGTCCGCCGACGAAGGCCGCACCGACGACTCGGTCAGCGGCCCCACCGCCCGTGTGAGCGACCCGGCGGCCGACGCGACCCGCAAGTTCGCGGAGTTCCTGAAGGCCGCGGGCATCAGGACCTCTGCTCCCGGACCCTCCAAGGCCACCACGCGCGCGCAGAGCCTCGCCACGGTCTCCTCGCCCCCGCTGTCCGTCCTGGTCGAACGGATGCTCACCAACAGCGACAACGACATCGCGGAGGCCCTCGCCCGCCAGACGGCCGTCGCGACCGGAGTCCGCGCAGACTTCGCCGGCGGCGGCAAGGCCGTTCAGGCGCAGCTGAAGAAGCTCGGACTGCCCCTGACCGGTGTCCGGATCAAGGACGGCAGCGGGCTCGACCGCCAGGACCGGCTCACCGCGAACCTCCTGACCGCCCTTCTGGTCAAGGCCGGTGACTCCACCCGTCCCGACCTGCGCCCCGTCCTCACCGGCCTCCCCGTCGCCGGCTTCACCGGCACCCTCACCAGCCGCTACACCGAGGGCGCGGCCGGTGTCGTCCGCGCCAAGACCGGCACCCTGACCGGCGTGAACACCCTCGCGGGCACGGTCGTCGACCAGGACGGCCGGCTCCTCGCGTTCGCCCTCCTGGCCGCCGACACGACCGATCCGGCGGCGGCCCAGGCGGCGCTGGACCGGGCGGCCACGGCGCTGGCGGGGTGCGGCTGCCGCTGAGGGACGCGGCCCGGCACCCCCGAGCCACCCCCGGCCCCGACCCTGACATCTCCCTGACCGGTCTCGTGCGGCCTGCCCCCAACGGCGGGGCTCACGTACGGTTGACGCATGACGAGCATCGGTGGCGCTGCTTCTTCGGGGATGGTCGACTGGAATCTCGCGGTGGCGACCGCGACCCGGCTCGTGCGGCCGGGCCCCGAGGTCAGCCGTGACGAGGCCCGTGCCGTCGTCGCGGAACTGCGCCGACACGCCAAGGCCTCGGAGGAACACGTCCGGGGCTTCACTCGTATGGGCACCGAGGACATCCACGACACCCCGATCCTCGTAGTCGACCGCCCGGGCTGGGTGCGGGCGAACGTGGCGGGCTTCCGGGAGATCCTCAAGCCCCTCCTCGACAAGATGCAGGAACGGCGCGGCAACACCCCGGGGGGCGCGGTCCTCGGCGCCGTCGGCGGCAAGGTCACCGGCGTCGAACTGGGCATGCTCCTGTCCTTCCTGTCCTCCCGGGTCCTCGGCCAGTACGAGACGTTCGCCCCCGCCACCCGTGAGCTCCCCGCCGGGGCCAACGGCGGCGGCCGCCTGCTGCTCGTCGCGCCGAACATCGTCCACGTGGAACGCGAACTCGACGTGCATCCCCACGACTTCCGGCTGTGGGTGTGCCTCCACGAGGAGACCCACCGCACCCAGTTCTCGGCCGTGCCCTGGCTGCGGGACCACCTGGAGGGCGAGATCCAGTCGTTCTTGGGCGAGACCGACGTCGACCCCATGACGTTCCTGGAGCGGGTCAGGGAAGCCGCCCAGTCCCTCTCCGGCGGTCGGCCCGAGGGCGAGGAGGACGACGGCGGCCGTTCCCTGGTCGAACTCGTGCAGACGCCCGCCCAGCGGGAGATCCTCGCCCGTCTCACCGCCGTGATGTCGCTCCTGGAGGGACACGCCGACTTCGTCATGGACGGCGTGGGCCCGGAAGTCGTGGCGTCCGTCGCCGAGATCCGCGAGAAGTTCCAGCAGCGCCGCGCCAAGGGCGCCTCCCGACTGGACATCGCCCTGCGCAAGTTGCTGGGCCTGGACGCCAAGCTCAAGCAGTACCGGGACGGCGAGCGCTTCGTGCGGGGCGTCGTCGACCAGGTCGGCATGGACGGCTTCAACCGCGTATGGACCTCCCCGAACACACTTCCGACCAAGGCCGAGATCGCCAAGCCGGCGGACTGGGTCGCACGGGTACACCGCAAGGCCGAGTCATGAACCCGCCAGAAAGGCGGTGAACGAAACCGGCCGTCGGCAGGCGAACGCCCCTTCAATCACCCGTCCGAGGGACCGTGGGCCCCGGGCAGGCGTGCAATGCTCGGGGAACGCCCCGGTTCTGTCACCATCTACACACTCTGAGTGACCGAACCCTCGGGCTCACCCCCGAAAACTTCATGAAGGGAACCGGACAGTGGGTCCCCATCCTGCGGTCGCGGCGATACGCCTGGCGGTCCGCCGCGTACTTCACGACATCCTCAACGACCACCCCGCCCCCGAAGCGGGCTCGCCCGCGCGAACGGCCTCGCCGCTCGTGCTCGTGGCGTGCTCCGGCGGCGCCGACTCCATGGCCCTCGCCTCCGCCCTCGCCTTCGAGGCGCCCCGGCTCGGCATCCGGGCCGGCGGCGTCACCGTCGACCACGGCCTCCAACCCGGCTCCGACCTGCGCGCCGAGGAGGTCGTCCTGCGCCTGCGCGAACTCGGCCTCGATCCCGTGGAGGCCGCCGCCGTGACCGTCGGCCGCGAAGGCGGACCCGAGGCCGCCGCCCGCGACGCACGCTACGCCGCCCTCGACGCCGCCGCGCTCCGGCACGGAGCCGCCGCGGTCCTGCTCGGCCACACCCGCGACGACCAGGCCGAAACCGTCCTGCTCGGCCTCGCCCGCGGCTCCGGCATCCGCTCCCTCTCCGGCATGGCGGCCGTCTCCGGGGGGCCGGGAGCCGCCCGCCGCTACCGCCGCCCCTTCCTCCAACTCGACCGGCAGACCGTCCGCAAGGCCTGCATGGTCCAGTCCCTGCCCGTCTGGGACGACCCGCACAACGCCGACCCGGCCTACACCCGCTCCCGGCTGCGCCACGAGGGCCTGCCCGCCCTGGAGAAGGCCCTCGGCAAGGGCGTCGTCGAGGCCCTCGCCCGGACGGCCCAGCTCTCCCGTGACGACGCGGACGCCCTCGACGCCTGGGCGGGCCAGGCCGAGGCCTCCGTACGGGACGCAGCCGGTCTCCTGGAGTGCGCCAAGCTCTACGCCCTGCCGCCCGCCGTACGCCGCCGGATCCTGCGCCGCGCCGCCATCGAGGCGGGCGCTCCGGCCGGTTCTCTCTTCGCCCGGCACATCGAGGAGGTCGACCGGCTGATCACCGGCTGGCGCGGCCAGGGGGTCATCAATCTCCCCGGCAAAGTCGTCGCCCAGCGCCAGGGTGGCAGACTGGTGATTCGGCAAGGCTGAATCCGGGCCCTCCGGCAGGACCGCTTACGTGGTCGTGGGCGGTCCCGGTGGCCGCTGGGACGACCGAAAGTGATGCGGGTGGACGCGAAAGACATGGGCACCGACCTCAAAGAGGTGCTCATCACCAAGGAAGAGATCGACGCGAAGCTGGCAGAGCTGGCCGCGAAGATCGACGCGGAGTACGCGGGCAAGGACCTGCTCATCGTCGGTGTCCTCAAGGGCGCGGTGATGGTCATGGCCGACCTCGCCCGATCCCTGTCCACCCCCGTCACCATGGACTGGATGGCCGTGTCGTCCTACGGCGCGGGCACCCAGTCCTCCGGTGTCGTACGGATCCTGAAGGACCTGGACACCGACATCAAGGGCCGTCACGTCCTGATCGTCGAGGACATCATCGACTCCGGTCTGACGCTGTCCTGGCTGATCTCCAACCTCGGCTCGCGCGAGCCCGCCACCCTCAAGGTGTGCACACTGCTGCGCAAGCCCGAGGCCGCGAAGGTCGCCATCGACGTGGAGTGGGTCGGCTTCGACATTCCCAACGAGTTCGTCGTCGGCTACGGCCTCGACTACGCCGAGAAGTACCGGAACCTCCCGTTCGTGGGTACGCTCGCGCCCCACGTCTACGGCGGCTGAACCCGAAGGGTCCAAGCCCCGTACGAAGATCGGGAACCCCGGCGGGCCTCTCGCCGTTAAGGCATGCAGACGGGTGCGCCAGCCGTCCCGTGCGGCTTTGCGTGACGAAGCTGGGGTACCGTCAGAAGAACTGTCTTATCAAACTCACTATGGCAGGAGGGACGGGGCGACACCGCTCCGTATGGATGGACGTGAAGCGATACTTCCGTGGGCCGGTCATGTGGATCGTGCTGGCCGTCCTTGCCGTGGTCGTGTTGATGCAGGTCGTCGGCTCGTCCGGCGGCTACAAGACGGTGGACACCGGCCAGGTCATTGCAGCGATCAACGACAACAAGGTCGAGTCGGCCAAGCTCACCACCGGTGACGAGCAGACCATCAAGGTCACGCTCAAGGACGGCGAAAAGGTCAAGGACAGCTCGAAGATCCAGGCGAGCTATATCGGCGACCAGGGCGTGACCATTGCCAACACGCTGCAGACCAAGTACCAGGACAAGCAGATCCCGGACGGATACACAGTTTCGCCGACGAAGCAGAACGCCTTCGTCGGGATCCTGCTGTCCCTGCTCCCCTTCGTCCTCATCGTGGTCGTCTTCCTGTTCCTGATGAACCAGATGCAGGGCGGCGGCTCCCGAGTCATGAACTTCGGGAAGTCCAAGGCCAAGCTCATCACCAAGGACACTCCGAAGACGACGTTCGCCGACGTCGCGGGCTCCGACGAGGCCGTCGAGGAACTCCACGAGATCAAGGAGTTCCTCCAGGAACCGGCGAAGTTCCAGGCCGTCGGCGCCAAGATCCCCAAGGGCGTACTCCTGTACGGCCCGCCCGGTACCGGCAAGACGCTCCTCGCGCGCGCCGTCGCTGGCGAGGCGGGCGTCCCCTTCTACTCGATCTCCGGTTCCGACTTCGTCGAGATGTTCGTCGGTGTCGGTGCCTCCCGGGTCCGTGACCTCTTCGAGCAGGCCAAGGCGAACGCCCCGGCGATCGTATTCGTCGACGAGATCGACGCGGTCGGCCGCCACCGCGGCGCCGGCCTCGGCGGTGGTCACGACGAGCGCGAGCAGACGCTGAACCAGCTGCTCGTCGAGATGGACGGCTTCGACGTGAAGGGCGGCGTGATCCTCATCGCCGCCACGAACCGCCCCGACATCCTCGACCCCGCGCTGCTGCGTCCCGGCCGCTTCGACCGCCAGATCGCGGTCGACCGCCCGGACATGCAGGGCCGTCTGGAGATCCTCAAGGTTCACCAGAAGGGCAAGCCGGTCGCCCCGGACGTCGACCTGTCGGCCGTCGCCCGCCGTACCCCGGGCTTCACCGGCGCGGACCTGTCGAACGTGCTGAACGAAGCGGCGCTCCTCACGGCGCGCAGCGACAAGAAGCTCATCGACAACCACTCGCTGGACGAGGCCATCGACCGCGTCGTGGCGGGCCCGCAGAAGCGGACCCGGATCATGTCGGACAAGGAAAAGAAGATCACCGCGTACCACGAGGGCGGCCACGCCCTGGTCGCGGCGGCCTCGCCGAACTCCGATCCGGTCCACAAGATCACGATCCTGTCGCGCGGACGGGCCCTCGGCTACACGATGGTCCTGCCGGACGAGGACAAGTACTCGACCACGCGCAACGAGATGCTCGACCAGCTCGCTTACATGCTGGGTGGCCGCGCGGCCGAGGAACTGGTCTTCCACGACCCGACGACGGGCGCTGCGAACGACATCGAGAAGGCCACCGCGACGGCCCGTGCGATGGTCACGCAGTACGGCATGACCGAGCGTCTCGGCGCCATCAAGTTCGGCGGCGACAACACCGAGCCGTTCCTGGGCCGCGAGATGTCGCACCCGCGTGACTACTCGGAAGAGGTCGCCGCGCTGGTCGACGAAGAGGTCAAGAAGCTCATCGAGACGGCGCACAACGAGGCCTGGGAGATCCTGGTCGAGAACCGCGACGTCCTCGATCAGCTGGTGCTTCAGCTGCTGGAGAAGGAGACGCTGAACAAGGAGCAGATCGCCGAGGTCTTCGCTCCGATCGTCAAGCGTCCGCCCCGGCCCGCCTGGACCGGCTCTTCGCGGCGTACGCCGTCCACCCGTCCGCCGGTGCTCTCCCCCAGGGAACTCGCACTGACGAACGGCGCCAACGGTGCGACGCCGGCGATCTCCACGGCGAAGTCCACCGTGGTGGAGTCCACCCCGGTGACCGAGCCGGCCCCGGAGGACCGCCCCGAGAGCTGACCCGCTCCCGGAGCCCCATCAGGCCCGGAATGGATGCCGCGCCCCCCAGGTTCTAGCCTGGGGGGCGCGGCATTTTCATTTGACTTTCTTCTATGCCCGCAGATGAGGCGCGTGACCCACACGCGCGACCCGCACAGGAACGAGGCACCACATGACCGACCCCGTGACGCTGGACAGCGAGGGCTCGATCGGCGAGTTCGACGAGAAGCGCGCCGAGAACGCCGTACGCGAGTTGCTGATCGCGGTCGGCGAGGACCCGGACCGCGAGGGCCTCCGGGAGACGCCGGCGCGGGTGGCGCGGGCGTACCGGGAGATATTCGCGGGGCTGTGGCAGCAGCCCGAGGACGTGCTGACGACCACCTTCGACCTGGGGCACGACGAGATGGTGCTCGTGAAGGACATCGAGGTGTTCAGCACCTGTGAACACCATCTCGTGCCGTTCCGGGGCGTCGCCCACGTCGGCTACATCCCGTCCACCACCGGGAAGATCACCGGCCTGTCCAAGCTGGCCCGTCTCGTGGACGTCTACGCCCGCCGCCCGCAGGTGCAGGAACGTCTTACCACGCAGATCGCCGACTCGCTGATGGAGATCCTCGAGCCGCGCGGGGTGATCGTCGTCATCGAGTGCGAGCACATGTGCATGTCCATGCGGGGCATCCGCAAGCCCGGCGCCAAGACCATCACCTCGGCGGTGCGGGGGCAGCTGCGGGACGCGGCGACGCGCAACGAGGCGATGAGCCTGATCATGGCGCGCTGACGCGGCTCCCGCTCACCCGGGAGACGTCACGCGGCTGACGCCGCTCCCTTGTCGTGATCGTCGTCCTCCGGCAGCTTGCACACGCGTTCCAGGAAGATGGCCGCCGCTATCACCGCGATGCCCGCCAGGACCGAGAAACCGGCGTAGATGGCCTGGTCGCGGCGGGCGGGGATGTCGAGGGACTCCAGGAGGAAGACGCCCGCACCTCCGTACATACCGGAGACGAGGGCGGCCACCAGGGCGCTGGACTGACCGAACACGACAGCGCGGGCCGCCATCAGCGGGTCGACGCCCTTGGCCTCTGGGCGGCGCTCCCGCTGGGCCTTGAGACGGGCGCGCAGGGACAGCGCGGTGGCCGTCAGGACCACGGCGATCAGAGCGAGGACGATGGGCGCGGCCAGCGGGACGCTGGGGAGGGTCCCGACCGCGTTCCACAGACGGGCGCCGGCCCAGGACAGGATCGCGGCCACGCCGAACACGCCGGCCAGCACCCTGATGCGCAGCTCTCTCACGGTGTCCCTTCAACTCCCCCGAGCCCGCGGGCATGGACATCCCGCGGGCAGTGGTCCTGTTGACCTTAACGACTACTCGGGCAGGTGGAGTTCCAGGTCCTTGCGTGCCGAGATGCCCTCGCGGGTGACGGTGTCGAGCAGGCCGGCGACCGTACCGCGGCCGGGCAGTTGGGCCTCGGGCTCCACGTCGTGCCAGGGGGCGAGGACGAAGGCGCGTTCGTGGGCGCGGGGGTGGGGGAGCGTGAGGTGCGGGTCGTCGTCGACGACGTCGGCGTACGCGACGATGTCGACGTCGAGTGTGCGCGCGCCCCAGCGCTCGTCCCGTACCCGGTGGAAGGCCTCCTCGACCGCGTGCGCCCGCTCCAGGAGGGAGGACGGCGGGAGGGTCGTCTTCAGCAGGACCACCGCGTTGAAGTACGAAGGCTGGCTGCCGGGCTCGACGCCCCACGGCTCCGTCTCGTACACCGGGGACACGGCCTTGATGCGGACGCCGGGGGTGTCCTCGAGGGCGTCGATGGCGCCCTGGAGGGTCTCCAGGCGGTTGCCGAGGTTGGAGCCGAGGGAGATCACGGCCCGTTTGGGGTTGTGCAGGGTGGTGTCCGCGGCGTCGACCTGCTCGACGACGGAGGCGGGTACCGGCTGTACGGTCGGGTCGCTCTGACCTCCGGTGAAGAACGCGGTCATACTCGGCTCCGGGTGATGGTGACGGTCACGTCGTCGAAGGGGACCGTGATCGGCGCGTCCGGTTTGTGGACGCAGACCTCGACCTCCTGGACCCCTTCGTGCTTCAGACAGGCCTGGGCGATGCGCTCGGCGAGGGTCTCGATGAGGTCGACGGGGTCACCCTGGACGACGGCCACGACCTCCTCCGCCACGATGCCGTAGTGCACCGTCTTCGCCAGGTCGTCGTCGGCCGCGGCCGGTCGGGTGTCCAGGCCCAGGACGAGGTCCACGATGAAGGTCTGGCCCTCCTCGCGTTCCTTGGGGAACACGCCGTGGTACCCGCGGGCCTTCAGGCCGCGCAGCGCGACACGATCCACGCGAATCACTCCTGCAATCGTCGGTTTCGGCCGGTGCGTACCGAGTGCGGGCGGCACCCCGGCCTCGAACGAATCTACCCGCGAGCACCGACAGACCCTGGCTCCGGACGCGGTGGCCCGGGCCGGACCCGGACTTTTCACCGGGCGTTTCCCTGGGGGAACCCGGCGGCTCACGGGTTGGTAGCCGCCCCTACCCACGGGTTCGTGATTCCAACCACTCCTTCGTCCCTATGGGTCATCTCGGGGCTTCCCGCTCCCGTCCTGCGGTCCGCCTACCCGCCGCAAACCCGCTCAGGAGGGGGTGTCGTCGCTCTCGGAGTCGCCGGAATCCTCGGGGCCGTCCGCTTCGTCGTCCTGCGTCAGTACCGGGGAGGCGTGGTGCGACCACAGCTTCCAGCCGTCGGACGTGCGACGGAACACGTTCGTGGCGACCACCAGCTGGCCGACGAGCGGCCCGAGCTCCTCGCCGTCCTCCGGTGCGGGGCCGCCGCTGAGGATGTTCTCGGTGCAGTTCACCAGCGCGGTGTCGCCGGTGACGGAGACATGCACATCGGTGAGGAAGAACTGGATGTAGTCGGTGTTCGCCATGATCAGCGCGTACGACCGCAGCACCTCGCCCCGGCCGGTGAGCACCGGCCAGCCGGGGTGCACGCAGGAGACCACGCCCATGTCCGCCGGATCGTGGTACGTCTCGTCCACCCCCAGGTCAGCCGGGGTGAGCCAGAACGAGGACACCCCGTCGAAGTCGCCCTGTTCCAGTGCCTCGTAGAAGGCGGTGTTGGCTGCCTCGACCTGCTCGACGTCCGTGTGGGGGGCGCTCACCGGGCTCCTTCTGCGCCGCTCGGGCCGCGTCCGCCGGGGCGCGGGTCTCGCACAGCGGGTTCGTCCGTGGTGGTGTGCGCCTGGTGCGGTGTGCCCGCGCCGGGCGTGTCGCTTCGCTCGCGCGCCCCCTCCACGGCGCGGGCGACCCGGACCGCGTCCGCTGTCGCGCGCACCTCGTGCACGCGGACCGCCCAGGCTCCGGCTTCCGCCGCGAGGGCGGAGACGGCGGCGGTGGCGGCGTCGCGCTCGCGCGCGGGCGGCGGCGCGCCCTGCGAGCCGGCCAGGACACGGCCGAGGAACCGCTTGCGGGAGGCGGCGACGAGCAACGGGTGACCGAGGGCGTGCAGCCGGTCGAGGTGAGCCAGCAGGGAGAGATCGTGATCGGCCTCCTTGGAGAAGCCGAGCCCCGGGTCGACGACGACGCGGTCGGGGGAGACGCCGCCCGCCAGGACGGCGTCCACACGCGCGTGCAGTTCGTCCACGACCTCGGCGACGACATCGGCGTAGACGCCTCTGACGTTGCCCCCCGCCAGGAAGCCGCGCCAGTGCATGACGACGAAGGGGGCGCCCGCGTCCGCGACGGCCGGAATCATCGCCGGGTCGGCGAGGCCGCCGCTGACGTCGTTGACGAGGGCCGCGCCGGCCGCGAGGGCCCGGGCGGCGACGGAGGCGCGCATCGTGTCGACGGAGACGACGACGCCCTCGGAGGCGAGGCCGCGGACCACGGGGATGACCCGGCGGAGCTCCTCGGTCTCGTCGACCCGGCTGGCGCCCGGGCGGGTGGACTCGCCGCCGACGTCCACGAGATCCGCGCCCTCGGCGACGAGCTGGAGGCCGTGCTTGACGGCGGACGTGGTGTCGAACCAGCGGCCGCCGTCCGAGAAGGAGTCGGGGGTCACGTTGACGACTCCCATGACCGCGCAGCGGTCCCATTCCGGAAGGCCGACGACGCGCCCGCGTCCGCTCTGCTTGCTCATGCGTTCAGCGTAGGCCCAGGAGGGAACCGAGCCGTGGTGCGGCCCGGGTGGGAGCCCCCGGGCCGGGAGGGAACGGGGCCGCCACCCGGGCCGGTCCGGGTGGGGCGGGCCGGTGTGCCGCCGGGTCGGCATCGCGGCG
This sequence comes from Streptomyces sp. NPDC088157, assembly GCF_044741545.1. Classification (NCBI taxonomy): domain Bacteria; kingdom Bacillati; phylum Actinomycetota; class Actinomycetes; order Kitasatosporales; family Streptomycetaceae; genus Streptomyces; species Streptomyces sp. NPDC088157. The sequence goes on along the minus strand of NZ_JBIUSU010000005.1, from coordinate 60,163 downwards.
GCTACGCCGCCCGTACGTCCCTCTCCGCCACCGAGTGCGCACACACGCGTGCCGTTGTCGAGCGGCGGCGCAGGAAGCGGGGCAGGGGGAGGGCGAGGTTGACGAAGCCCTCGGCCTGCATGGCGGCGAAGCCGATGCGGGGCAGGTCGCCGGAGGCGCGGTAGACGACGAAGCGGGGCTCCCAGCGGGGCTGGAACTTGGCGTTGAACTTGTACAGCGACTCGATCTGGAACCAGCGTGAGAGGAAGACCAGCAGTCCGCGCCAGGCGCGCAGCACGGGGCCGGCGCCGATCTTCTCGCCGCGGGCCAGCGCCGAGCGGAACATGGCGAAGTTCAGCGACACGCGCGCGATGCCGAACTTCGGGGCGGCCTGGAGAGCGGCGACGATCAGGAGTTCGTTCATGCCCGGGTCGGCGGAGCGGTCGCGGCGCATCAGGTCCAGGGAGGCGCCGTCGGGGCCCCAGGGCACGAAGTGCAGGATCGCCTTCAGATCGCCGTACTCGCCCGGGACCTCGTCGGCCTTGTGGGCGGTGGCGATGAGGCAGTCCCCGTCGGAGGGGTCTCCGACGCGGCCCAGGGCCATGGAGAAGCCGCGCTCGGTGTCCGTGCCGCGCCAGTCCTCGGAGGCCCGCCGGATGCGCTCCAGCTCGGCCTCGCCGAGGTCACGTACGCGCCGTACCCGGGTCTCGTAACCGGCGCGTTCGATGCGCTTGACCATCTGGCGCACGTTGCGCATCGCGCGGCCGGCCAGGGAGAAATCCGCTACGTCCACCACCGCCTCGTCGCCCAGTTCGAGGGCGTCCAGGCCGGTTTCCCGGGTCCAGACCTCGCCGCCGGTCTCGGAGCAGCCCATGACGGCGGGTGTCCAGGAGTGGGCCTTGGCCTCGTCCATGAAGCGTTCGATGGCGCCGGGCCAGGCCTCGACGTCGCCGATGGGGTCGCCGCTGGCGAGCATCACCCCGGACACGACGCGGTAGGTGACGGCCGCCTTGCCGCTGGGGGAGAAGACCACGGCCTTGTCGCGGCGCAGCGCGAAGTGGCCCAGGGAGTCGCGACGGCCGTGCTTGTCCAGCAGGGCGCGCAGGCGCACCTCGTCGTCCTCGGTGAGGCGGGCGGCCGGGTGCTCGGGCCGGAAGGCCAGGTAGATCGTGGTGACCGCGGTGATCCAGCCGAGGGCGCCGAGGGAGAAGGCGACGGTCCAGGACGTGTTGCCCTGGTAGTCGACCGGGCCCTCGAAGCCGAAGAGGCCGTACAGGACGTGCGTAATGCGATCGGCCAGGCTCGGGTCGCCGATCATGCGCCGCGGGTGGACGCTGACGATGATCAGACCGAGACCGAGGGAACCGGCGCCCATGAGGACGAAGTTGGCGAGCGCGCGCCAGCGACTGCGCGGGTCGGGCAGTGCCGCGAACTGGTCGCGGTGCAGCAGCAGCGGAGCCAGGAGCGCGACCGAGATGAGCGCGCCCACGATCGAGTGCCGGTACGCGAACTGGGCCACCGCGCCCGCCGGGAGCAGCACCACCGCCGCACGCCAGGCGCGCCGCTTGCCGCGCCTGAGGCCGTGGGCGAGCAGCAGCAACAGGACGCCGGCGCTGAGGGACAACGCCGCCGCGAACGGCCCGAACGAGCCGGGCAGCACCTCGGCGAAGGTGTGCATACGGCTGTGCCTGAACCGGGGGAAGACGCCGCCGGCCACATCCAGCAGGCCCACCAGGGCACAGGCGCGGGCGACCAGGCCAGGAACGGACTCGGGGCGCGGACCTCGCACTATCTGCCGCACCCGGCTTGATCGGTGCGGAACCCCGCCCGACATTTCCCCATCTTGAGTGACAGACATCGCATCCCGTAGTTCCGCGAGAGACCTTGGACCCGGGCCCGATTCGGGCATCCGGCGACATTGCGCCCTCTAGGACGGTGTCTTGGGGAGAGAGGTTCACTCGTTTCCTCAAAGCCACTGAAAAGGCCAGGGAAAGTCCGGGACAAGCCCTCGCGAAGGAGTCGGGGGGAGCGGGCGGGATCCCGGACAGAGAGCAGGTAGGAAATCACCGCATGGGTCTCACGAGCGACAAAATGCTGCTGTTGTCAGTGCTGTTCGCGTTACTGCTGTTCGTCGGCACGGTGTGGCTGTGGCCACGGCTGGCCCGGAGCGGCTGGCGGGCCGTCAGCGGGCGGGTCGGCCTGCTGCTGGCCACCCAGTTGGCACTGTTCGTGTCGGTGGGGCTCACCGCCAACCAGGCGTTCGGGTTCTACGCCAGCTGGGCGGACCTGTTCGGCCGGGAGACCGACCAGGGCGTGGTCGTCGACCACGCGGCGGGCGGGGCCCCGGCCGGACCGCTGCGGGTGGTCGACACCCGGCGCGTGGACGGCGGGGGCGGGCGTCCGCAGTTCGCCGGACAGATCCAGAAGGTCGTCGTCGACGGACGTACGACTCACATAGCCACGCCGGCGTACGTGTACCTGCCGCCGGAGTACTTCGACCCGCAGTACCGCACGCGTACGTTCCCCGCGGCCGTCGTCCTCACGGGCTACCCCGGTACGGCGGAGGCGCTGGTGGACAAACTGCACTACCCGCGCACCGCGCGGCAGCTCGCCAAGGACGGGAGCATGCAGCCGATGATCCTGGTGATGATGCGGCCTACGGTGGCGCCGCCGCGGGACACCGAGTGCGTGGACGTCCCGGGGGGTCCGCAGAGCGAGTCGTTCTTCGCCAAGGACCTGCCGGACGCCGTGACGGCCCACTACAGGGTGGGTAGGAAGCCCGGCAGCTGGGGCATCATCGGGGACTCCACGGGCGGCTACTGCGCGCTGAAGCTCGCGATGCACCACCCGGAGGTCTACGCGGCGGGCGCGGGCCTGTCGGCGTACTACAAGGCGCCGACGGATCCGACCACCGGCGACCTCTTCCACGGGAACGCGACCCTGCGCAACGAGGCGGATCTGCTCTGGTTCATGAAGAATCGTTCCGCTCCCGACACCTCGCTGCTCGTCACCAGCAGCATGGCCGGCGAATCCAACTACAAGGCCACGCGGAAGTTCATAGACCTTGCGAAGGCCACGAACACGACCAGGATCTCGTCGATCATCCTGGAAAGCGGCGGGCACAACTTCAACACCTGGCGACGGGAGATCCCGCCGGCGCTCCAGTGGATCAGCGGGCGGTTGAGCGACCGGTGAGCGGCGACCGACGGCGGGCGTCGGGTTTTCGGGGCGGGGCGGGAGCGGAGGGTGTGGGCGGCGGAGCCGGTGGGCGTCGAGGGTGGTGGGTACTGGTGGGCTTTGGCGGCTGATCGGCGGCTGACGGGAGGCTGATGGGCGGTGGTGGGGGGAGGGGCAGCGGGGGCGGTAAGTGGGTGTCGAGGGCGGGTCCGGCGGCTGTCGAGGGCGGTCATCGGCGGCCAAACCGGTGGAGGGCCGACGGCGGGTTCGTAGGGCCCGGGAGGGTCCGGCGGTGCGCCCCGACGGGAAATGATCTTGCTTCTTGTCGAATTCCGTGACCGCGCTGTTTCCTGATGCCCTGTGAAGACATCGGTATGGCCGTGTTTTTGCGGGGCGGGGCGCCAACATTCGCCTACGCGCGGTAAGTTTCTGGCCATGCCACGTGGACGTCACCGCCATTCCCCGCCTTTGCACAGGCTGCTGCCTCCCTCGGCAATCGCAGGCGTCTCCCTTGTCTGTGCCCTCGGCCCCTGGGTGTTCACGGCGCCGACGGCGCTCCGAGGTCTGGCCGCGGCCGCCGCGGCGACGGCGATCCTCGGCGCGGTCGTGATGCGCCGCTGGGACGTGCAGGCCGGCAAACAGGTCGCCGACCTGGCACGCTCGCGTGCCGGTGACGAGTGGCGCTACGAGGAACGTGTCGCCGAGCTGGAGAGCGACCTCGACGAATCGCGTGAGCTGCGCGTCAAGCTGGAGCAGCGCCTGCGGTCCAAGCGCGCCGAACTGGCTGCCCTGCGCAACGAGCATGCCGCGCTGCTGCGCCGCTACGCCACGGCCGAGACCGAGCGTGCCAGCGCCCTGGAGGGCCGCCGTCTGCTCGAGATAGAAGCGGCTCCCTCGCCCGCGCTGCCCGCCGCGCGCGTGGCACAGGACGTGGAGCCGACCGGCGCGGTCATCGCGCGGGATGCGGTCGACGCCGAGGACGTGGTCGCCGCGCGGGATGCCGAGGACGCCGAGGGTGCCGAGGGCACGGATGCGGTCGAGGCCGAGGTCGAAGCCGAGGTGGCGGTCGAGACGGACGAGTCCGGCGACTCTGCCGAACCTGTCGAGGCCGCGGAGTCCGCCGACGCGGACGAGTCGGTCGACGCGGCCGAGGACGTGGACGAGGCCGGGGAGGGGGCGAAGGCTTCGACGGTCTTCTCTCCCGAGGGATCCAAGCTGTTCCTGCGGGCGCAGGCGGCCCTGGCCCGGTTCGACACCGACGGCGGCAAGGCTTCCAAGGCCGGGGACCACGCCGACGAGGAGGCCACGCAGGTCACTTCCGCGGATGTCGGCGCCACAGTCGCCGGCGGCGAGTCGGAGGCCGCGCAGGAGGACGAGGCGCAGGGGAAGCCCGAGGCGGTCGACGAGCACGCGCGCGCGACCGCCCCCACCCTGGCTGTCCAGGCCGACGCGATCCCGCAGGACCGGCCCCCGCTCCCGCGGACCGCGGCTCCCGCCTTCACGGAGCCGGACGACGCGGACGGCTACGCCACGGAAGCGGCCGCCGGCAACGAGCACGCGGACGACACGGAGACCGCCCGGCCTACGCCGTCGCCGGCCCTGGACTCCGCCCCCGCGCCCGGCCTCGCCCCCGCCGTCGCCTCCGCCCCGGTTGCCGTCGGGACCGGTGCGCTCGTCCCTCGTCCCGCCGCCGCCGTGCAGCGCCGCCCCTCCGGGCACTTCGCCGTGCCGACCGCCGTGGCCGTCGTACCGGCCGCGCAGCCGATACGGCGTCCGACGGCCGAGGGCGGGTTCGACTTCTTCGGTACGAAGGGCGCGTCGATGCCCCACGCGCTGGAGGCCGTGCAGAACGAGGACCTCGCCGATGTCGTCGGCCAGGAGGCGCTCGCCCTGCACAAGGCCGAGTCCGAGGCGGAGTTCAAGCCGGTGGACGAGGCGGCACGCGGCGTGGGCCAGGTGATCGACCTGACCGCCCACGACGAGACGGAGCAGATCGACCTCCAGAGCCTGCGCAGCGCCGTCTCCTGACGCTGCGCCCGGCCCTGCCCTGTGTCTCCCCCGGGGGTTGCAGGGGGGCGTGGGTCCGGGCGGTGTCCTAGGCCATCCACCGGTCCGGCCGGGCGTCCAGGCGCCCGGTCCGTGACCGTTCGGCCTGCGCCCGGAGCAGCTCCGCGGCCTCGTGTGCGTCCCGCAGCCGGGCCGTGACGGTCTTGCCGGCCCCCGTGTCCACATGGACGTCCGCGAGCCGCCAGAGGCGCTGCCAAGGCCCTTGCGTCAGCCGCACGCTCTGCACCTTGGCGTGCGGAACGAGCGCGAGTCTGCGGCGCAGCAGTCCGCGCCGGGTGGCGAACACCGCGTCCGTGACGGCGATCCCGTAGCCCCGCCACCACACGGGCACACACCGTCCGGCCCTCCGCGGCGGACGCGACAGCGAGGTCTCTGCCGGGACGCTCACGCCGGGCAGCACGCGCGCGACGACGGCCTCAGCGGCCGCGCGTGGGGCGACCGGTACGAGTACGGAGTTGGCCGACCCGGCCACGTCCAGCTCGACACGCACCCAGCCGCGCCGCCGCCACAGCAGTGGCTGGACGATCCGCACGGTCTGCACCCGTCCGGGCGGCACCGTCTCGTGCGTACGGTCCAGCAGCCCGTGGTCGATCCGCAGCCCGTCCGGCGACTCGCCGACCGTCCAGTCGTACTCGCCGACGAACCGTCCCGCACTGCTCGCGCCCGCCGCGCCGAGCAGCGGTACGCCTGTCGCCAGGACCGTCCACACGCTGTGGGTGGCCAGCCACAGCACCGGCGGCACGACGAGCGCGGCGACCAGCGCGCCCCAGGTCGCGCCGGTCAGCACCAGGGCGATCGCGAGCTCGCGCGCCGGCACGCGCAACAGCTCACGCGCGGGTGCCTCGCCGACCTCGTGCGCCGTCTCCGGGGCGAAGCCCGCGGCCCGCGCGAGCAGCTCCGCCCGCAGTACGCGGGCCTCTTCCTCCCCCAGGAAGGCCAGTTCGTCCTTCTTCTCGGCGCCGACCACGTCGAGCCGGAGCTTCGCGACGCCGGCGATCCGCGCCAGCAGCGGCTGACTGACGTCGATCGCCTGGATGCGTTCCAGACGGATGTGCGCGGCGCGTCGGAACATCAGACCGGTCCGGATGCGCAGTTCGCTGTCCGTCACCGAGAAGTGGGTGGACCACCAGGTCAGAAAGCCGTAGAGGGAGGCTGCGGGGACGAGGACGGCGAGGGCGATCAGCAGGGTCGTGGTGGTCAGTCGGGTCAGCTGCTCCTGCGCCTGGTCGGGGTCGTGCACGGCCCATCCGACGACCACCGCGACCGGCGCCCACGCCCGCCGGAACGGCGTGACGGGGTGCAGGCGACGCTCGGTGACGGGCGGCTGGGGGCGGCGGGTGCCGGATGCGTCTGCCGTGCGTGCGGTGTCTGCGGTGTCTGCGGTGTCTGCGGTGCATGCGGTGTCTGCGTTGTACGCCGTGCGTGCTGTGTCTGGTGTCTCTGTGGTGCGTGCTGTGTCTGGTGGGTCTGTGGTGTGCGTCGTGTCTGCCGTGTCTGGTGCGTCTGCTGTGCGGGGTGTGTCGGGTACGCCGTCCTCGACGCCCGGGGTCGTCACAGCCCCGCCGATCGGGCTTCGCCGAGCTGGGTGAGCCGGTCGCGCAGCCGTTCCGCCTCGGCCGGGTCCAGGCCCGGGATGGTCGCGTCGGTGGCTGCGGCCGCGGTGTGCAGCTGGACGCTGGCCAGACCGAAGTGCCGTTCGACGGGCCCGGAGGTGACCTCGACGAGCTGCATGCGTCCGTACGGCACCACGGTCTCCTCGCGCCACAGCACGCCCCGGCTGATCAGCAGGTCGTCAGCCCGCTCGGCGTACCGCCAGGAGTGCCAGTTGCGGCCGAGCAGCACCCAGCCCCATCCGATGCCGGCCAGCGGCAGCAGCGCGAACGCGGCCCACACCGGGCCGACGAGCAGACCGAGCAGCAGCCCCGTGCAGACGGCCGTCAGCCCCAGCCACACCACCAGCAACAGCCGACGCATCCGCAGCAGTCCCGGCGGCAGTCCGATCCACACCGGTCCGGCCGCCGTCGTCTCCACGTCACCCGGGTTCCCCGTTTCCATACCGTCAGCGTACGTAGGGGAGCACGTGAGGGAGACTGTGCCCATGACTCCTACGACGGAGACCACGGTCGGGATCGGCGGTGCCGCGGAGAGCACCGACATGGTGCTCAACATCGGTCCCCAGCATCCCTCCACGCACGGCGTGCTGCGGCTGCGGCTCGTCCTGGACGGCGAGCGCATCCGGCACGCGGAGCCGGTGATCGGCTACATGCACCGCGGCGCGGAGAAGCTGTTCGAGGCACGCGACTACCGCCAGATCATCATGCTGGCCAACCGCCACGACTGGCTGTCGGCGTTCTCGAACGAGCTGGGCGTGGTCCTCGCGGTGGAGCGGATGCTCGGCATGGAGGTTCCCGAGCGCGCGGTGTGGACCCGCACGCTGCTCGCCGAACTGAACCGGGTGCTGAACCACCTGATGTTCCTCGGGTCGTATCCCCTGGAGCTGGGCGGCATCACCCCGGTCTTCTACGCCTTCCGTGAGCGCGAAGTGCTCCAGAACGTGATGGAGGAGGTCTCCGGCGGGCGCATGCACTACATGTTCAACCGCGTGGGCGGCCTCAAGGAGGACCTGCCGGCCGGATGGGCCGCACGCGCGCGTGGTGCCGTCGTCGCCGTGCGTTCACGCTTGGACGTCTTCGACGACCTCGTGCTCGGCAACGAGATCTTCCGGGGGCGCACGCGGGACGTGGGAAGGCTCGCGGCGGAGCACGTGCACGCGTACGGCGTGAGCGGGCCGATCGCGCGCGCCTCGGGTGTCGACTTCGACCTGCGCCGGGACGAGCCCTATCTCGCGTACGGGGAGCTTCAGGACACCCTGAAGGTGGTGACCAGGACCGAGGGCGACTGCCTCGCGCGCTTCGAGTGCCTCCTGGAGCAGACGCACAACGCGCTCGACCTCGCGGACGCCTGTCTGGACCGTCTCGCGGAGCTGCCGCCCGGTCCGATCAACCAACGGCTCCCGAAGGTCCTCAAGGCGCCCGAGGGGCACACGTACGCGTGGACCGAGAACCCCCTCGGTATCAACGGCTACTACCTCGTCAGCAAGGGCGAGAAGACGCCGTACCGGCTGAAGCTCCGCTCGGCCTCGTACAACAACATCCAGGCGCTCACCGAACTGCTTCCGGGCACTCTGGTCGCGGACATGGTGGCCATCCTGGGGTCGATGTTCTTCGTGGTGGGGGACATCGACAAGTAGCCGGGGAGGCGGGTGGGCCGGGCGGCGGTGGACCGGGGCGGACGGGGCGGGCGGCGGACGGGCTCGGCTGGCCACGAGGGGTCAGCCGGTTTCAGCCTCAGTTTCGGGTTCGGCTTCGGGTTCGGGTTCGGAGTGAGCGCATCCAATGAACCGAGTGGGTTCATTGGACATCGGGTTCAGTGGATCGATGGGGTCGGGGAGTCCAGTGGGTGGGGGATTCCGACCGGCTGGAGCAGCCATCCGAAGTCGCCCAGTCCGCCCGGTGCGGTCAGCTCGGCGGCTTCCCCGGCACTCGCGAGGGCGCGCACGTACGCGGAGGGGTCCGTGGACGCCAGCGCCAGCAGGGGGCGTGCGCCGGTGACGCCCAGCGCGCGCAGCGCGGCGCGCTGGGTGACCAGCCGTGCGCCGGGAAGTGCTCGTGACGTCCCCGCCGCTTCCCCTGCCCCCGTCGCCCCCGTCGCCCCCGTCGCCCCCGTCGCCCCCGCCTCCGCGCACGCGTCCAGCGCGACGTGGGCCGTGATGTCGCAGGAGCCGTTGGGAACGGGTGCTGTCTCGCGTCCGTCGCGGAAGCCGGTGAGCGTCCCGTACGGGGGGCGTGCGTCCGCCGTGTGCGCGTAGTCCACCGCCACCGCGAGCCCGCCCGCAACGCACGAGACGGCGGACGCCCACGCCGTGTCCCGGGGCAACCCGATCTCCGCCCGCTGCCCCTCCTCGCCCGCCGAGGGCCACCATCGCGCGAGCCACTCCGCCTCCGCGCCGGACACCGGCGCCCCGAGCCGCTCGGCCCCGCTGTCCCGCACGAGCACCAGCCGAGACATCCCCGCGGCGTCGATCTCAGCGACCTCGACGGGCACGTTGTCCAGCCATTCGTTGGCGAACAGCAGCCCGGTGATCTGTGGTGGGGGATCGGGAAGCCACTCGATCCGGTGAGCGAGGCCCTCAGGACGGTCGGCGATTTCGACGGCGTACGCGCGTGTGCGTTCCGCCACATCGGCCGGGAGCGCGGCCAGCACGCCGGTGACCAGTTCGCCCCGGCCGGCGGCCATGTCGACGAAGTCGAGCGTCGCGGGCCGGCCGAGTGCCTCGTCGACCCGGCGCAGCAAGCGGGCCACGGCCTCGGCGAACAGCGGCGACGCGTGCACGGATGTACGGAAGTGCCTGGCCGGGCCCTCGGAACGCCGGTAGAAGCCGCCCGTGCCGTCCACGCCGTACAGCGCGGCCTGCGTCGCCGCCCGCCAGCCGCGCCACTCTTCCGCGCCCGTCACCCTGTCCACCACCCGGCCAGACTAGGCGTACAGGTGATCACGGCATCCACCTTGGGGAGTACGCGCGCCCGCACCGGATCGGCCCTCCGGTTGACCCCTGCACGCATCGGGCTTCCCTACGCTGGGTTACGTGCAGCGCCTCTATGACTTCCTTCGCAGACACCCGACCGGGGTGGACGGCTTCTGGGCCTTCGTCCTGTTCGGGATCTCTGTCGCGGCCGGAACCTCCGGCCAGGAACAGCGCGGAGGCACCGACTCCATGGCGCTTTACGTGCCCGTCGTACTCCTGTTGTCCCTGGTGATCGCCCTACGGCGACGCATGCCCGAGAAGATGCTGCTGCTCGCCGCGGCGTTGGGGCTGGCGCAGCTGGTGCTGGGTGTCTCGACCACGGTCGCCGACTTCGCCCTGCTGGTGATCGTCTACACGGTCGCCGCGAACGGCGCCCGCTGGGCCTCCTGGCTCGCGCTCGCCATGGGGCTGAGCGCGGCGACCATGGCCCAACTGCGCTGGCCGCACCAGGACGCGAGCGTGCCGGGTGACGTCGCGACCGTCGTCTTCCTGACGGTGCCGTTCGCCCTGGCCTGGGTGCTCGGCGACTCCATACGCACCCGCCGCGCGTACTTCGCGCAGCTGGAGGAGCGCGCGGCGCGCCTGGAGAAGGAGCGCGAGGCGCAGGCGAAGGTCGCGGTCGCCGCCGAGCGAGCCCGTATCGCGCGCGAGCTGCACGACGTGGTCGCGCACAACGTGTCGGTGATGGTGGTGCAGGCCGACGGCGCCGCCTATGTCCTCGACGCCGCGCCCGACCAGGCGAAGAAGGCCCTGGAGACGATCTCCTCCACGGGCCGCCAGGCTCTCGCCGAGATGCGCCGCCTGCTGGGTGTGCTGCGGACCGGCGAGCACCAGGAGGGCGGCGAGTACGTGCCGCAGCCGGACGTCGAGCAGATCGAGGACCTCGTCGAGCAGTGCCGTGGCTCGGGCCTGCCGGTGGACTTCAAGGTCGAGGGCACGGCGCGGCCGCTGCCCAGCGGCGTCGAGCTGACGGCGTACCGCATCGTGCAGGAGGCGCTGACCAACACGCGCAAGCACGGGGGGCCGAACGCGGGTGCGAGCGTGCGCCTGGTCTACTTCGACGACGGCCTCGGCCTGCTCGTCGAGGACGACGGCAAGGGCGCCCCGCACGAGCTGTACGAGGAGGGCGGAGCCGACGGTGCGGGTCACGGCCTGATCGGTATGCGCGAGAGGGTCGGCATGGTGGGCGGGACCCTGGACGCGGGCCCGCGCCCCGGCGGAGGATTCCGCATCAGCGCCCTGCTCCCGCTCAAACCCGCGCATTGACGCCGACGCACGCCCCCTGGTGACACCTGTCACGCCCCGTCCCCTCAGCCCTCGCCCACCCTCTGAACCATCGCCCCACCACCTGAACCAAGCACCACCTGAACCACATATCACCACCTGAACCACGCGCCACCGCCTAAACCGCGCCAACCGGCTGACGGAAACAGAAGAAACGGAAGAGGACTCGATGACGATCCGCGTGATGCTCGTCGACGACCAGGTGCTGCTGCGCACCGGGTTCCGGATGGTGCTCGCCGCCCAGCCGGACATGGAGGTCGTGGCGGAGGCGGGCGACGGTGTTGAGGCCCTGCAGGTGGTGCGGTCCACGGAGGTCGACGTCGTGCTGATGGACGTGCGCATGCCGAAGCTGGACGGGGTGGAGGCCACCCGGCGTATCTGCGCCGAGCCCGAACCGCCGAAGGTGCTGATCCTGACCACCTTCGACCTGGACGAGTACGCGTTCTCCGGGCTGAAGGCGGGTGCCTCCGGCTTCATGCTCAAGGACGTGCCGCCGGGCGAGCTCCTGACCGCCATCCGCTCCGTGCACAGCGGTGACGCGGTGGTCGCCCCGTCCACCACCCGCCGTCTCCTCGACCGGTTCGCACCGATGCTGCCCGCCACCGGCAAGGAGCCGCGGCACAAGGAGCTGGAGCGGCTCACGGAGCGGGAGCGCGAGGTCATGGTGCTGGTCGCCCAGGGGCTCTCCAACGGGGAGATCGCGGCCCGGCTGGTGCTGTCCGAGGCGACCGTCAAGACCCACGTGGGCCGCATCCTGACCAAGCTGGGGCTGCGCGACCGGGTCCAGGTGGTGGTCCTCGCGTACGAGACGGGGGTCGTGAGGGCCGGCGGCCACGGCTGACCCGTGCGGAGCCACATATGGAGCCGCACGGACCCGTGCGGAGCCACACGGAGCCGCGCGGGCGCCCACGCGGTCCCCGCCGACGCTCCGACGGCTAGCGGAGCATCCCCTCCAGGTAGTCGCTGCCCAGCCGGGCGACCACCGTCACGTCGAGCTGGTGCAGGACGTACCGGCCGCGCCGACGGGTGGTGATCAGGCCGGCCTTCTTCAGGACGGCGAGGTGCCGGGATATCTCGGGAGCCGTCACGCCGTGCACCTGGGCCAGCTCGGTCGTGGTGTAGGCGCTGCGGGCAAGCAGGCGGCAGATGCGCATCCGGACGGGGTGGGACAGCGCGGTCATCCGCAGTGCCAGCTGATCCACCGAGGGCGGCGAGGCCAGTTCGGGCGAGCCGACCGGGTAGTGGAGCACCGGTTGCCAGCCGTACCGGTGGAGCACCATCAGGTGCGGCCAGCCGAGACTTGTCGGCACCAGCAGCAGGCCGCCGTCCCCGGTGGTGGTGCGGCCCTGGACCAGCTTGTCGACGGTGATCCGCGCGGCGTCCACGTCGAGCGTCACGGCCGAGGACACCGAGGCGAGGGCCTCCGCGAGGCCCTTGCGGCGCAGGAGATCGGTCTTGTAGCGGGCGTCCGTGGCGAGCGGGAGGCGTACGCGGGCCCAGACATCGGCGAAGAACGCCTCGTCGCAGTCCTGCAGGAACTGCCGCAGCCAGGCACGCACGCGTGGCGGGTCGTCGAGCAGCCGCTGAGTGAAGCGCACCTGCCGCGGCCCCCGCGTGGCGGCCAGTTCGAAGGCGCGCCGACGCAGCCCCGGGTCGGCGAGCACACTGAGGCTCGGCACGTCGTAGCCGGGCGCGCAGGTGAACTCCAGTGCCGAGTCAACGAACTGCTCGTCCGTCAGTTTGTCCAGGAGGTCGAGTTCCTCGGCGAGCGTGGCCCCGGGGAGCGTGCTTCTGCCCGGGATGCCCGCGTACGGCAGGAAGATGTCCGAGAACGTCGTCCGCCACAGGAAGTCGGCCTCGCACATCCGGTCGGCCAGATGCGAGTCGAGCCGCGCGGTCACACCGGTCACCCAGCCCTGCAGGCCTGGATGGTGCCCCGGCTCGGACAGCGCGTGCAGCGCCATGCCGAGCTCGGCCAGGGGTGAGGGCACGACCGCGACCCTCTCCGGCCGCAGCCCCGCGATGTCGATGCTCAGGCTCATGCCCTCATGGTGCACCGCGCCACTGACAACGCGGTCTCCGATTGACGGCCGCCGTCAATCGGCGCGACGCGGGGCGCCGGCCGGGCGCAGCCTGAACGGGCCGTCGAGACCACGTTCGTTTTGAGAGGGGTCGGTCATGAGCATCACGCAGCAGTACGCACTCGACGTCCACCGCGCCCGGCAGCACGGCGAGCCCTCCGCGCCCGCTCCCGGCGCCCACGACTGGCAGGTGATCCGCGAACTGCGTGATCACCGGCAGTTCCGGGCTGTCCTCGTCGGCCGCCCCGCCCATGGGCGCCTGCGGCAGGCCCTGGCCCGCCGACTGCGCCTGCGGCCGCGCCCTACCCGCTGACCGCCTCGGTCACCCGGCCCACGAAGTCCACGACCGCCGCCTTCACGTCGTCCGCGGTCCACGTCAGTCCGGCGGCGCGGACGGTGACCTCGGTGAGGGACAGCCCCGGCCCGCCGCGGCTCCAGGCGCCGGCGAAGAGCATCGCCTTCGTCTGCTCGGCCTGGAGCGCCGCCGCCTCGGCGAGCACATCGGCCTCGAAGGGCAGCCAGACCTGGAACTCGTGGGTGTGCGGCACCTCGGGGTGTACGCGCGCCCACACGACGCCCGCCTCGGCGAATCCCTCGCGCAGCGCGGCGGCCACCACGCGCGCGTGAACCACGTACTCGGGCAGCCGGGGCAGCTCGCGCTCCAGGCCGACGAGTGCCGACAGTGCGGTGGGGAACTGCTGGAAGACCATCCCGCCGTAGCGGTGCCGCCAGGCCTTCGCCTCCTCCACCAGCGTCTTCGGGCCGGCGAGCGCGGCGCCGCCGAAGCCGTCGAGGGACTTGTAGAACGACACGTAGACGCTGTCGGCCAGGTCGGCGATCTCCCGCAGGGGGCGGCCGAAGTGGTGGGTCGTCTCCCACAGGCGCGCCCCGTCGAAGTGCACCACCGCGTCACGCTCGCGTGCCGCCTCCACGACCTCGGACAGCTCCTCCCACGAGGGCAACACGTAACCGGCGTCCCTGAGGGGCAGCTCCAGCATCAGCGCCCCGAACGGCTCCTCGAAGGCGCGCACCTCCTCGGCCGTGGGCAGCCGGGGCTCGCGCGTCACCCGGACCGTGCGCAGTTCGCTGACGGCGGTGAACGCGCCCCGCTCCCACACCTCGGGGTGGCTCAGCGCGTGCAGCGCGACCGTGGGGTTGCCGGTGCGTCCCGCCCAGCAGCGCAGGGCGACCTGCTGGGCCATCGTGCCGGTGGGGAAGAACGCGGCGGCCTCCGTGCCCAGCAGCCCGGCGACCCGCTCCTCCAGGGCCGCCACGACCCCGTCGCCGTAGAGGTCCGCGGGCTCGTCCAGGTCGTAGACCTGCGGCGCCGCCTCGTGCAGCAGCGCGAGCCGGTCGCGCAGCGTGCCACGGGCCCCGTCCCGCGACAGGACCCGTTCGGCCTCCCGATAGGCGACTGCCCGCCGCTCCCGCAGGCGCTGTTGCGCCGACTTCTCCTCGCCCTGTCCCGCCGCGTATGTCATGCCCCGGATGATGCCGTGCGGCGGCTCCCGGGGCCACGGGCGTATCCGGCCTCGTATCCGGCCCTCGCCCGCCCCGTCGGGCCACGGGCGTTCGGGCCTTCGCCCGCCCCCGCGCCGCGTGTCGGGAACGGGTGGGATAACCCACAGGCTGTGGACAACCGGACGCCCATCGGGCGGATAGCGTTAACATGACGAGAAATCGTCCGGTACCCGGAGCGGACTGGAACGGAAGGCCGCCGTCGCGTGAGTACAGCCCAACAGCCAGACCCCAGGGACCGCCCCGCGCGGCTCGCCGTCGGCGTCGTCGGCGCCGGCCGGGTGGGCCCCGCCCTGGCCGCGTCCCTGCAACTCGCCGGGCACCGCCCGGTCGCCGTCTCCGGTGTCTCCGACGCCTCCAGGCGGCGAGCCGCGCTGATGCTGCCCGACGTGCCCCTCGTCCCGCCCGCCGAGGTCCTCCAGCGCGCCGACCTGGTGCTGCTGACGGTCCCCGACGACACCCTGCCCGGGCTCGTGGAGGGCCTCGCCGAGACCGGCGCGGTACGGCCGGGCCAGCTGCTCGTGCACACCTCCGGGCGGTACGGCTCGAAGGTCCTCGACCCGGCGCTGCGCGCGGGCGGTCTGCCGCTGGCCCTGCACCCGGCGATGACCTTCACGGGCAGCCCCGTCGACGTCCAGCGCCTGGCGGGCTGCTCGTTCGGCGTCACCGCGCCCGACGAGCTGCGGCTGGCCGCCGAGGCCCTGGTGATCGAGATGGGCGGCGAGCCGGAGTGGATCGCCGAGGAGAGCCGGCCGCTCTACCACGCGGCCCTCGCCCTGGGCGCCAACCACCTGGTCACGCTGGTCGCCCAGTCCATGGAACTGCTGCGGGCGGCCGGTGTCGAGGCCCCCGACCGGATGCTCGGCCCGCTGCTCGGGGCCGCCCTCGACAACGCGCTGCGCTCCGGCGACGGGGCGCTCACCGGCCCCGTCGCGCGCGGGGACGCGGGCACGGTCGCCGCGCACGTCGCCGAGCTGCGTGAGCACGCTCCGCAGACCGTGGCCGGCTATCTGGCGATGGCCCGCGCGACCGCCGACCGCGCGCTCGCCCGCGGGCTGCTCAAGCCCGAACTCGCCGAGGACCTCCTCGGGGTACTCGCCGACGGAACCCACGGCACCGCGGGCACCCCCGGCACCGACGGCGGCGAAGGAGATGCCGGATGACCACCCTGCTGCGCACCGCCGACGAACTGCACGCACGCGCGCGTGAGGGCCGCCGGGCCGTCGTGATGACCATGGGCGCCCTGCACGAGGGCCACGCCACCCTCGTCCGCACCGCCCGCGAGCTCGCGGGGCCGGACGGCGAGGTCGTCGTCACGGTCTTCGTCAACCCGCTCCAGTTCGGCCAGGGCGAGGACCTCGACCGCTACCCGCGCACCCTGGACGCCGATCTCAAGCTCGCCGAGCAGGCCGGCGCGGACGTCGTCCTCGCCCCCTCCGTGGACGAGGTCTACCCCGGCGGTGAGCCCCAGGTCCGCATCACCGCGGGCCCCATGGGGGAGCGCCTCGAGGGCAGGTCCCGCCCCGGGCACTTCGACGGCATGCTCACCGTCGTGGCCAAGCTGCTGCACCTCACCCGGCCCGACGCCGCCCTCTTCGGGCAGAAGGACGCCCAGCAGCTCGCCCTGATCCGCCGCATGACACGGGACCTGAACTTCGGCATCGAGATCGTCGCCGTGCCGACCGTGCGCGAGGAGGACGGGCTGGCCCTGTCCAGCCGCAACCGCTACCTGTCCGCCAGGGACCGGCACACCGCGCTGGCGCTCTCCCAGGCCCTGTTCGCGGGCCGCGACCGGCACGCCGCACAGGAGGCGCTGCGGGCACGCGCACGCCAGGTGCCCGCCACGCGCGCGCGTGCCGAGGCGCTCAGCGCCATCGGCGAGTCCCGCGCGGCGGCCGACGCGCACGCCGTCGCCAAGGCCGCCCCCGGCGACCCGGCGGCCGTCCGCGCCGCCGCCCGCGCGGTCCTCGACGAGGCCGCCCGGCTGGACCCACCGCTGGAACTGGACTACCTCGCGCTGGTCGACCCGTCCGACTTCACGGAGCTCGAGGACGACTTCATCGGCGAGGCCGTCCTCGCCGTCGCCGCCAGGGTCGGGACGACCCGGCTGATCGACAACCTCCCCCTCACCTTCGGAGCCGCCTCGTGACCAGCACAGGCATACGACTGCACGCGCCCGCGCCCGGGTGGAACATCGCCGCGGACGTGGTGGTCGTGGGCTCCGGCGTCGCCGGCCTGACCGCGGCCCTGCGCTGCGAGGCCGCCGGGCTGAAGACGGTCGTCGTCACCAAGGCCCGTCTCGACGACGGCTCCACCCGCTGGGCGCAGGGCGGCATAGCCGCGGCCCTGGGCGAGGGCGACACGCCCGAACAGCACCTGGACGACACGCTGGTGGCGGGCGCGGGCCTGTGCGACGAGGACGCCGTACGGATCCTCGTCACCGAGGGCCCCGACGCCGTGCGCCGGCTGATCGAGACCGGCGCCCACTTCGACGAGTCCGAGGAAGGCGGCCTGGAGCTCACCCGCGAGGGAGGCCACCACCGACGCCGTATCGCGCACGCGGGCGGCGACGCGACCGGCGCGGAGATCTCCCGCGCGCTCGTCGAGGCGGTACGCGCGCGTGGCCTGCGCACGATCGAGAACGCGCTCGTACTGGACCTGCTCACGGACGCCGACGGCCGCACCGCGGGTGTCACCCTGCACGTCATGGGCGAGGGCCAGCACGACGGCGTGGGCGCCGTGCACGCACCCGCGGTCGTCCTCGCCACCGGCGGCATGGGCCAGGTCTTCTCCGCCACCACCAACCCGTCGGTGTCGACCGGCGACGGGGTGGCGCTCGCCCTGCGCGCGGGCGCGGAGGTCTCCGACCTGGAGTTCGTCCAGTTCCACCCGACCGTGCTGTTCCTCGGTGCGGACGCCGAGGGCCAGCAGCCCCTCGTCTCCGAGGCCGTGCGCGGTGAGGGCGCCCACCTGGTCGACGCGGACGGCGTGCGCTTCATGGTCGGGCAGCACGAGCTGGCCGAGCTGGCGCCCCGGGACATCGTCGCCAAGGGCATCATGCGCCGCATGCAGGAGCAGGACGCCGAGCACATGTTCCTCGACGCCCGCCACTTCGGCGCCGACATGTGGGAGCACCGCTTCCCGACGATCCTCGCCGCCTGCCGGGTCCACGGCATCGACCCGGTCACCGAGCCCGTCCCGGTCGCCCCGGCCGCCCACTACGCCTCCGGGGGCGTGCGCACCGACTCCCGGGGCCGCACGACCGTGCCGGGCCTGTACGCGTGCGGCGAGGTCGCCTGCACCGGCGTGCACGGCGCGAACCGGCTCGCGTCCAACTCGCTCCTGGAGGGCCTCGTCTACGCCGAGCGCATCGTCGCCGACATCGCGGCGAGCCGGGCCGACGACGGCCTGCACGCGCGGGTGCCCGCGCCGGTCGAGCGCCCCGAGAAGCCGGCGCACCCGCTTCTCGCCCCGGAGGCCCGGTTCGCCATCCAGCGGATCATGACCGACGGAGCGGGCGTCCTGCGCTCCGCCGGATCCCTGGAGAAGGCGGCCGGCCAGCTGGTGCGGCTGCACTCCGACGCCCGGGACGCCCTCGACGAGAACGGCAAGACGGCCGAGCCCGGCGTCGACACCTGGGAGGCCACCAACCTCCTGTGCGTGGCGCGTGTCCTGGTCGCCGCCGCCAGCCGGCGCGAGGAGACCCGCGGCTGCCACTGGCGCGAGGACCGCGCCGACCGCGACGACACGAACTGGCGCCGGCACATCGTCGTACAGCTGAATCCGGACCGCACGCTCGCCGTACACACCACCGATACCGCAGACTTCCCCCCGACCCGGCCGACCCGGCAGCACCACCAGGAGCAGTGACAGAAGTGAGCACCCCCGACCTTCCCCTCGCCCCGAGCGGCGGCTGCGGCGACGGCTGTGCCTGCGGCGCCGACGCAGACACGGACCTCGCCGGCGAGGGATACGCCGAATACGCGGAGTGCGGGCTCGACCCCGCGCTCGCCCAGTTGCTGTCCGACGCCGGACTCGACCCCGTGGAGGTCGAGGACATCGCCAACGTCGCCATACAGGAGGACCTGGCTCACGGCGTCGACGTGACGACCGTCGCGACCATCCCCGAGGAGGCGGTCGCCACCGCCGACTTCACCGCGCGCGAGGCGGGCGTGGTCGCGGGCCTCAGGATCGCCGAGGCGGTCGTCTCGGTCGTCTGCACGGACGAGTTCGAGGTCGAGCGGCACGTGGAGGACGGCGACCGGGTGGAGGCCGGCCAGAAGCTGCTGTCCGTCACCACACGCACGCGTGACCTCCTCACCGCCGAGCGCAGCGCGCTCAACCTGCTGTGCCGCCTGTCGGGCATCGCCACCGCCACGCGCGCGTGGGCGGACGTACTGGAGGGCACCAAGGCACGCGTGCGTGACACCCGCAAGACGACCCCGGGTCTGCGATCCCTGGAGAAGTTCGCCGTCCGCTGCGGCGGAGGCGTCAACCACCGCATGTCGTTGTCCGACGCGGCGCTCGTCAAGGACAACCACGTCGTCGCGGCGGGCGGCGTCGCCCAGGCCTTCGAGGCCGTGCGGGAGACCTTCCCGGACGTGCCGATCGAGGTCGAGGTCGACACCCTGCACCAGCTGCGGGAGGTCGTCGACGCGGGCGCCGACCTGATCCTCCTGGACAACTTCACGCCCGCGGAGTGCGCCGAGGCCGTCGGCGTCGTCGGCGGGCGCGCTCTGCTGGAGGCGTCGGGCCGGCTGACCCTGGTCAACGCCAAGGCGTACGCCGACACCGGTGTCGACTTCCTCGCCGTCGGGGCCCTGACGCACTCCTCGCCGATCCTGGACATCGGTCTGGATCTGCGAGCGGCGGAGTAGGGAACGGGACCGGCCATGCTGCTGACGATCGACGTGGGCAACACGCACACCGTGCTCGGCCTGTTCGACGGTGAGGACATCGTCGAGCACTGGCGGATCTCCACCGACGCCCGCCGCACCGCGGACGAACTGGCCGTGCTCCTGCATGGCCTGATGGGGATGCACCCGCTGCTCGGGGACGAACTGGGCGACGGCATCGACGGGATCGCGATCTGCGCGACGGTGCCCTCCGTACTGCACGAACTGCGCGAGGTGACCCGGCGCTACTACGGCGATGTGCCCGCCGTGCTCGTCGAACCCGGCGTGAAGACAGGCGTGCCGATCCTGTTCGACAACCCCAAGGAGGTCGGCGCCGACCGCATCATCAACGCGGTCGCGGCGAACGAGCTCTACGGCGGCCCGGCGATCGTCGTCGACTTCGGCACGGCGACGACGTTCGACGCGGTCAGCGCGCGCGGGGAGTACGTCGGCGGGGTCATCGCCCCCGGCATCGAGATCTCCGTCGAGGCCCTGGGCGTCAAGGCCGCACAGCTGCGCAAGATCGAGTTGGCCCGGCCCCGGAGCGTGATCGGGAAGAACACGGTCGAGGCGATGCAGTCCGGGATCGTGTACGGGTTCGCCGGCCAGGTCGACGGCGTGGTGACCCGGATGGCCCGTGAGCTGGCGGACGACCCTGACGAGGTCACGGTGATCGCGACGGGCGGGTTGGCGCCGACGGTGCTGGGCGAGGCCTCGGTGATCGACGAGCACGAGCCGTGGCTGACGCTGATCGGACTGCGTCTGGTGTACGAGCGGAACGTGTCACGCATGTGAGCGGGAACGGCCCCGCGAGGTCGGGACCGAGGCGGCCCGCGCCCGCCCGGTCCGGCCCGAGCCAGGTCGACTCCGCCCTCCGGGCGGGCGAGCGGGGCGAGTGGATGGGTGACGGTGGCCCGGCAGGGGCGGGCCACCGAGGAGCCGGGGCCGGCATATCCGGCAGAGCCACCAGGGGCACCAGAGCCACCAGGGCCACCAGAGCCACCAGGGGCAGCAGGACCGGCAGGACTCGAGGGGCTGCCGGGACTCAAGGGGCTGCCGTGGCCCCAAGGACCCTCAGGGCGGATTGCGGGCGCGCCACACCAGCCCCTTATGTCGAATTTGTCTGATTAGCGCGTATCGTCGCGGCATGCCCACGCCCTACGGATCCCGCGGCGGTATGGCGTTCGGCTCGGAGGAGCTGCGTGTGCTCCGCCGCGCCCTCGCCCTCGCCCTCCATCCCGGCCCCGTCTCCGCCGAGGACATCCAGGACTGTCATCGCCTTGCCGAGTCCCTCGACGAGGCGACGAGCGAGGCCGCCCGACTGCGGGCCTTCCTGGTGGCCGACCTCGCCCGGTACCGCGCCGCCCTCCCGGGTACCGCCGCCGGCTACCTGACGCTCCTCAAGGAGGTGCTGGCCACCGGGTACCGGCCCGACCCCGACGACCTCTCGGCGCTGCGCGCCCTGCGCGGCAACCCCGCGGCCGCCGCTCTCCTGGCTCGCTGCCAGGTGCTCGCCGAACGCGACGTACGCGCGCGTCTGGCCCGGCGCACGGCTCGTGGAGCCCCGGCGGCCGCTCCCACCGTCCCCGCGTCCCGTACGCGGCTTCTGGCCCTTCCTGGGGGGCTCTCCGGAGAAGGCTGGGCCCGGATGCCCGTCGCCGCCGGGGACCAGGGCGGGCGTCCGGGGGAGGAACCGCGGCAGAAGCCCGCCGGCAAGCCGCCCGCCCCCGCTCCCGGTCCGGTCCCCGTCGAGCCCGCCGCCCCGGAACCCGCCCGCCGGCCCGTCCCCACGCCGGGCGAGGTCTTCCCGCGCCGTAAACCGACCCCGCCGCCCGCCGACCCGGAGCGGCAACGCCTGGCGGCCGGCTGACACGGGCGACCCCGCACCGGTGTCCCGTTCCCTTCTGGCTACCCTGGCTCCATGGACTACGTCTCCGCGCTCGTGCCTCCCGTCGTCATGGCCGTGTTCTTCATCGGTGTGATCAGGGTGATCGTGAAGACCCAGGGAGGCGCCAACAAGGCCAAGGAGGACGCGGCCGTCGACGCCGTCCTCGCGCGCGCGGACGGCGCCAGGCAGGCCGCCGCAGGCCCCGACGCCTGAGCGACCCACGACGCTTCCGCATCCCCCAGGGCGTGCGGCTCCCTCCGGAGCCGTGCGCCCTTTTTGTTCCCGTTTGCCGTTGAAAGCGCCCGTCCGGCACGCGATTGACGAGATCTCCCACTATTGTTCTGAACTGTGCCTCGCCCATTGGGAGAACTCGAAGACGCGGTCATGACGCGGGTGTGGAAGTGGAACCGCCCGGTGACCGTTCGAGAAGTCCTGGAAGACCTTCGGCAGGAACGGTCCATCGCGTACACCACGGTGATGACCGTTTTGGACAATCTCCATCAGAAGGGCTGGGTGCGCCGTGAAGCGGAAGGCCGGGCCTATCGATATGAGGCGGTCTCGACCCGGGCCGCCTACGCCGCCGCCCTGATGAACGACGCCTGGGCGCAGAGCGACAACCCCGCCGCCGCTCTCGTCGCCTTCTTCGGGATGATGAGCGAGGAACAGCGGCACGCGCTGCGCGACGCCGTTCGCATCGTCCAAGGTCCCGAAACTTCCGAACCCGCCTCTACGGGGAGTCCCGGGAGTACGGGGAGTCCCGGTGAGAACCCCGGCTCGGCGACGGAGTCCGACGGACGATAGCGTCCCCACATGTCAGCAGAGAGTCCCTCGGCCGAGAACCCCGAAGTCACCGCTAAAGCCATCACCGTCCGCCGGGCCCGGACCGGCGATGTCTTCGCCGTGCGCCGTCTCCTTGACGCCTACGTCCGCGGCGGCATCCTGCTCGACAAAGCGACCGTGACGCTTTACGAGGACATCCAGGAGTTCTGGGTCGCCGAACGCGACGACAACGCCGAGGTGGTCGGCTGCGGCGCCCTGCACGTGATGTGGGAAGACCTGGCGGAAGTCCGCACTCTCGCGGTGAAGCCCGGGCTGAAGGGCGCCGGCGTCGGCCACCAGTTGTTGGAGAAGTTGCTCCACACCGCGCGTTGGCTCGGCGTTCGCCGGGTTTTCTGCCTGACCTTCGAAGTGGACTTCTTCGGCAAGCACGGCTTCGTGGAGATCGGTGAGACGCCGGTCGACACCGATGTCTACGCGGAGCTGCTGCGTTCCTATGACGAGGGCGTCGCGGAGTTCCTCGGACTCGAACGAGTGAAACCGAACACCTTGGGCAACAGGCGGATGCTTCTGCATCTGTGATCGTCGACGGCCATTCACATCGACCCGCACTGCCCGGTGCCCTATGTCCGAAACGCGCACGTTTCCGGGCGAGGGCCGGGCTGCCGGTCTCTGCCGGGGGTTTGTGTTTTCCCAGCAAAAGCGGTTTGCTTTCCGACGTAGTGCAGTACTGCATATAACAGGGTGCGGCTAAACGGCGGACGCCGCGGACCCCCGGCCCTCACGTTTTCGATGAAAGGAAATCCGGTGGCACAGAAGGTTCAGGTCCTTCTTGTCGACGACCTCGACGGCGGCGAGGCGGACGAGACCGTGACGTTCGCGTTGGACGGCAAGACCTACGAGATCGATCTCACGACTACCAATGCGGACAAGCTCCGTGGACTCCTCGAGCCCTACGTGAAGGGCGGCCGTCGTACCGGAGGCCGTGCTTCGGGTGGGCGTGGAAAGGCGCGTGCCGCTGCCGGTGGCAGCCAGGACACCGCCCAGATCCGCGCGTGGGCCAAGGAGAACGGTTACGAGGTCAATGACCGCGGCCGCGTTCCGGCGTCCATTCGTGAGGCCTACGAGAAGGACAACGGCTGAGCGCTGGCGCGCCGCAGCCAGACACGGTGACAGTGTGTCGCCAGCGTGTTCACCAGCCGTACGAGATCGGGGGCGCCTCCAAGGCCCCCCAGCGCCGACATCGTCGGCAGCGAGGCCTCTGCCTCGCGCCCTGCCACGGGGGGCCGCAGCCAGACGGCGGCCCCCTGTACCGGCTCAGGACGCTTAGGGCCCGGATTCCGGCCCTCCTCCTGGTCTCGGCCGGAGGGCCTGAGGGGCGCTTCGATGAGCCCGCCCGCACCGATCGCCTTCAGATCCAGCGGCAGCGCGCCCCATTCCAGCCACTGAAGGATCCCCGGCACCTCCTCCGCGCCGCCCGCTGCCACCAGCAGCAGCATCCGGTCGTCTCCCACGGCCACCGGCGAGCCCGGCGCGAGCCGCCGCAGCGCCCTGAGGCCCGCCTCGGCCGGCACGTCCAGCACGTCGAAGCGCTCGCCCACCAGAAGTCGTACCGGCTCCCCGGGCACCGTCGCCCAGCCCAGTTCGTTCTCGTACCAGCCGCGGATCCGGTCGTCCGGATCATCCGGATCGAGCGGCCTTCGGGGGAGGGGGACCGTGAGGGTCGCGGCGGCGGCCGAGCAGAGAGCCGACGGGACTGAGCCAACCATGCCAAGTGCAACCGCCGAAAAGGCCCGCGAGTTACGCTGGGTGTTTGGACGGACGCTCACGGTGTCGACAAATGGGGCGCTTGGAGGTGTCGGGAGACGCAAGGTTGTTCGCCCGTAGCGGAGGGGACCGGTGCGCACGGCATGGACTGTCGGTAGCAGCGGGTAAGACATCCCTAGTGGGAGGGGGGCGACACGCAGGAAAGGCCGTCTCACGTTCGCCATCGGCGTACTGGCGACTGGGGTAACTGCCTGGCCTGCGGGAACATCGTCTCGCACCATCGGGTTGGAGCAGATGTCGGCGTTCGGGGTCAGGAGGCCATCGACGGTGTCGGCAGTTGGAATGAGCGGTCCCCGCTTGCGGGACTAAGCTGCGGAAGGACAGGGAGGGGAAGTTCCCCCCACTGCCTGACCGCTCTGAGGAGCGATTAACGATGTTCGAGAGGTTCACCGACCGCGCGCGGCGGGTTGTCGTCCTGGCTCAGGAAGAAGCCCGGATGCTCAACCACAACTACATCGGCACCGAGCACATCCTCCTGGGCCTGATCCACGAGGGTGAGGGTGTCGCCGCCAAGGCCCTTGAGAGCCTCGGGATTTCGCTCGAGGCGGTCCGCCAGCAGGTGGAGGAGATCATCGGCCAGGGCCAGCAGGCCCCGTCCGGGCACATCCCCTTCACCCCCCGTGCCAAGAAGGTCCTGGAGCTGTCGCTCCGCGAGGCCCTTCAGCTGGGACACAACTACATCGGCACGGAGCACATCCTGCTCGGCCTGATCCGCGAGGGCGAGGGCGTCGCCGCCCAGGTCCTCGTCAAGCTGGGCGCCGATCTCAACCGGGTGCGGCAGCAGGTCATCCAGCTGCTCTCCGGCTACCAGGGCAAGGAGACCGCCGGCGCCAGTGGCGGCCCTGCCGAGGGCACGCCCTCGACGTCCCTGGTCCTCGACCAGTTCGGCCGGAACCTCACCCAGGCCGCTCGTGAGTCCAAGCTCGACCCGGTCATCGGGCGCGAGAAGGAGATCGAGCGGGTCATGCAGGTGCTGTCCCGCCGCACCAAGAACAACCCGGTCCTGATCGGTGAGCCCGGCGTCGGCAAGACCGCCGTCGTCGAAGGCCTCGCCCAGGCCATCGTCAAGGGCGAGGTGCCCGAGACGCTCAAGGACAAGCACCTCTACACCCTGGACCTCGGCGCCCTGGTCGCCGGCTCCCGCTACCGCGGTGACTTCGAGGAGCGCCTGAAGAAGGTCCTCAAGGAGATCCGCACCCGCGGTGACATCATCCTGTTCATCGACGAGCTGCACACGCTGGTCGGTGCGGGTGCCGCCGAGGGCGCCATCGACGCCGCTTCGATCCTGAAGCCGATGCTGGCCCGTGGTGAGCTCCAGACCATCGGTGCGACCACGCTGGACGAGTACCGCAAGCACCTGGAGAAGGACGCGGCCCTCGAGCGCCGCTTCCAGCCCATCCAGGTCGCGGAGCCGTCGCTGCCGCACACGATCGAGATCCTCAAGGGTCTGCGTGACCGGTACGAGGCGCACCACCGTGTCTCGATCACCGACGAGGCGCTGGTCCAGGCCGCCACCCTGGCCGACCGGTACATCTCGGACCGCTTCCTGCCGGACAAGGCGATCGACCTGATCGACGAGGCCGGATCCCGGATGCGCATCCGCCGGATGACCGCGCCGCCGGACCTGCGCGAGTTCGACGAGAAGATCGCCGGCGTCCGCCGCGACAAGGAGTCCGCGATCGACTCGCAGGACTTCGAGAAGGCCGCCTCCCTCCGCGACAAGGAGAAGCAGCTCCTGGCCGGCAAGGCCAAGCGGGAGAAGGAGTGGAAGGCCGGCGACATGGACGTCGTCGCCGAGGTCGACGGCGAGCTGATCGCCGAGGTCCTCGCCACGGCCACCGGCATTCCGGTCTTCAAGCTGACCGAGGAGGAGTCCTCGCGTCTGCTGCGCATGGAGGACGAGCTCCACAAGCGGGTCATCGGCCAGATCGACGCCGTCAAGGCGCTGTCGAAGGCGATCCGTCGTACGCGTGCGGGCCTCAAGGACCCGAAGCGTCCCGGTGGTTCGTTCATCTTCGCCGGTCCGTCCGGTGTCGGTAAGACCGAGCTGTCCAAGGCGCTCGCCGAGTTCCTCTTCGGCGACGAGGACGCGCTGATCTCCCTCGACATGTCGGAGTTCAGCGAGAAGCACACGGTCTCGCGGCTCTTCGGTTCGCCCCCCGGATACGTGGGCTACGAAGAGGGCGGCCAGCTGACCGAGAAGGTCCGCCGCAAGCCGTTCTCCGTCGTCCTCTTCGACGAGGTCGAGAAGGCCCACCCGGACATCTTCAACTCGCTGCTGCAGATCCTGGAGGACGGTCGTCTGACCGACTCCCAGGGCCGGGTCGTGGACTTCAAGAACACGGTCATCATCATGACGACCAACCTCGGCACCCGGGACATCTCCAAGGGCTTCAACCTGGGCTTCGCGGCCTCGGGTGACAAGAAGTCGAACTACGAGCGCATGAAGAACAAGGTCTCGGACGAGCTCAAGCAGCACTTCCGCCCCGAGTTCCTCAACCGTGTCGACGACGTGGTCGTCTTCCCGCAGCTGACGCAGGAGGACATCCTGCAGATCGTCGACCTGATGATCGGCAAGGTCGACGAGCGCCTCAAGGACCGGGACATGGGCATCGAGCTCTCCCAGGCCGCGAAGGAGCTGCTGGCGAAGAAGGGTTACGACCCGGTGCTGGGTGCGCGTCCGCTGCGTCGCACCATCCAGCGCGAGATCGAGGACACGCTCTCGGAGAAGATCCTCTTCGGCGAGCTGCGCCCCGGTCACATCGTGGTCGTGGGCACCGAGGGCGAGGGTGAGACCAAGACCTTCACCTTCCGCGGCGAGGAGAAGTCGGCTCTGCCCGACGTCCCGCCGATCGAGCAGGCGGCCGGCGGCGCCGGACCGAACCTGAGCAAGGACGCCTGACCCTTCGGGGACTGAGCGGAGAAAGGGGCCGGTGCTTCACAGCACCGGCCCCTTTCGCATGCGTTCCTTCCGCAGGGCCCGCATGGGGCCGCGCAGGGCCCCCAGGGGCCTGCCCGGGCCTCAGGAGCCTGCCTGGGCCTCAGGGGCCTGCCTGGGCCTCAGGGGCCTGCCTGGGCCTCAGGGGCCTGCCTGGGCCTCAGGGGCCTACGACAGCTGACCGTCGTAGTCCGGCAGTTTGTACGTCGTCTCGGCGTGGCCGCCCGAGAGGTCGGTGGCGCTGTTGCCGATGTTCGCGATGATCGTGTAGCCCTTGGACTCGATGTCGACGCGCTGGGCGGTCTTGTAGGCGGCGACGTCCTTGAAGAGGTCCAGGAAGCCGCGCACGTACAGGCCGGAGACCTTG
The DNA here is from genome assembly GCF_044741545.1 of Streptomyces sp. NPDC088157. NCBI lineage: Bacteria > Bacillati > Actinomycetota > Actinomycetes > Kitasatosporales > Streptomycetaceae > Streptomyces > Streptomyces sp. NPDC088157. The sequence continues at coordinate 32,780 of NZ_JBIUSU010000005.1, read as the reverse complement.
TAGCCGACGTACTTGAGGTTGTAGTCCGTCACCCCGGAGATGATGCCCGGGCGGGCGGTGACGAAGAACAGGGAGACGCCGTGCTCCTGGGCGTACTTGGCGACGTCGAGGACCGGCTTGTTGGCGGGCTGCGGGTAACTGAAGCCGAAGTCGGTCTCCAGGGTCGTGTTGTCGATGTCCAGGACGATCGCCTGCTTCTCGCCCGGCTTGGCGGCGGCGATGCGCTGCTTCAGCGTCGGCAGGGCCTGGTTCATCACCGTCCGGCAGTCCTGCTGCCAAGTGGCGTAGTCGACGTCCTCGGCGGCGGCCGCGGCGGCCGTGGTGGCGACGGTGGAGGTGCCGGTGGCCGTCGCGGCCTGGGCGCCGACCGGGACCGCCATCGCCGTGACGGCTGCCGTCGCCACGGCGGTCATGGCTATGCGGCGCGTCCAGGTGCCTCTGGTCATGTGTGGGGTCCTCTCGCATCCTTGCGCTGCCGATGTCGTGAGCATGCTGCTCGCTGGTGGTGGCCTGAGGGGAACCAGCGGGTTACTGGACGGTAGAGGTCGATGAGAGCCCGATCACAGACCCGTGCATGAACGTGAGCGGGGTCACAAGTGGCCTACGGGGCACGGGAGTAGTCGCCGTCACATTCCGAAGTCCCTTGCGGGCGGCGGCCGGTGACATGGCGCACAGGCGATTTGGACCCTACTAGGCCGACTAGTCGTAGCTCGATTAGGAGCAAAAAGGACATATGCCCCTGAGGCTTCGAACCCCGCGCAGGCCTCCGGCGTGGGCCTGTGTCGCAAGTGTCCGGAAAGGAGGTTCTGTCAAGAAGTGGGAAGTTTTGAGGTGAAGTACTAGGTTCCGTCGTACATCACACGTTTGGGGGCTTGTGGGGGTCGGGGTTACCAAGGGATGGCCACTCCGGCGGAGGTTCACGCCGGGTGGTTTCCTCTGTCCCCGTCTCCATGAGGTCTTTCATGTTCCAGCGCGTCACGTTCCGTTCTTCCCGTACGTCCCTGCTCCGCACTCGCGTGGCCGTCGGCACCGCCGCCCTGGGCGCCTCGGTCGTGCTGGGGGCCGGAGTGGCGTCCGCCGCCGCGCCTGCCGCGGCGCCCGCCGCCAAGACGGCAGTCTCGGCCGCTTCCTGGATCGACCCGGTGAAGAAGTACACGCTGTCCGCAGGGTTCGCCCAGGCCGGCAAGATGTGGCAGTCCACCCACAGCGGCCAGGACTTCGCCGTGCCGAGCGGCACCAAGGTCATGGCCGCGCACGGCGGCACCGTGGTCAAGGCCGGGGGTAACGGGGCCGGTGACGGCCCGGCCTACGGCAACGCCATCGTGATCAAGCACGCCAACGGCGTCTACTCGCAGTACGCCCACCTCTCGCGCATAAACGTGAAGGTCGGCCAGATAGTCAAGACGGGCCAGAAGATCGCCCTGTCCGGCAACACCGGCAACTCCAGCGGCCCTCACCTGCACTTCGAGATCCGTACGACCGCGAACTACGGTTCGGCGATCAACCCGGTCTCCTTCCTGCGCGGCAAGGGCGTGAAGGTCTGACGCTGCTGTGATCAGGCGCCCTGGTGCGCCTGTGTCACCAGATCGATGGCGACGTCGAGGACGGCTGCACGCTTGTCCTCGGGGTCGCCTTCGAGGTCCTGGAGGAAGAACATGCCGGCGTGCAGCGTGAAGATGGCGCTCACGCAGCGGACCTGGTCGGCGAGGGGGGCGTCCGGGTCGAGGATGATGTCGCGCAGGCCCCGCATGCGGTCCTTGAACGAGTCGCCGATCTGGAGTTCCCGCACCGTCGCCTGGTTCTCCTGCATGAAGCGGAAGAGCGGGGTCGCCTCGGACAGGGCCCGGCTGTAGCGCCGTACGAGTTCCTGCTTGGTCTCCAGGGTGTGCGGCTGGCTCTTGCCCCAGTCGATCAGGTCTTCGATCGGCTTCGTCAGATCCGTGAAGATGCCGACGATGATCTCTTCCTTGGTCTTGAAGTGGTAGTACAGGGCCGCTTTGGTGACCTCCAGACGCTCCGCGATCTCGCGGAGAGAGGTTTTCTCGTAGCCCTGCTCGGCGAAGAGTTCGAGCGCAACGTCCTGGATGCGCTGGCGGGTGTTGCCGCGCCGCTGCTGCTTCATGCCGTCCATGGTGACGTCCATTCTCGTGCTCTCGCGCTCCCGTTGGAGCTTACTTGCCGTCCGGCTAGTTACTCACAGGAACTTACTTGACGCCCGGCTAGTTGCAGGTCTACCTTCCCAGTGTAGTGAACTAGCCGGGCGGCAAGTAAGTGGCCGACCGGGGGGAACCCAGGGGAGTGGGAACGATGGCGGACACGAAGACGGTCGAGACCGAGCCGGAGAAACAGCCCAGGAGCGTGCGGGTCGTCCTGCTCGCGCTGATGATCACGATGATGCTCGCGATGCTCGACAACATGATCGTGGGCACGGCGATGCCCACCATCGTCGGCGATCTCGGCGGGCTCGAACACCTTTCGTGGGTCGTGACCGCGTACACCCTCGCGACGGCGGCCTCCACTCCGATCTGGGGCAAGATCGGCGACATGTACGGGCGCAAGGGCGCCTTCATGACGTCGATCGTGATCTTCCTGATCGGATCCGCGCTGAGCGGCATGGCGCAGAACATGGGCGAGCTGATCGGCTTCCGCGCGATCCAGGGTCTTGGCGCCGGCGGTCTGATGGTCGGCGTCATGGCGATCATCGGTGACCTGATCCCGCCGCGGGAACGCGGCAAGTACCAGGGCATGATGGCCGGCGTCATGGCGCTCGCGATGATCGGCGGTCCGCTGGTCGGCGGCACCATCACCGACAACTGGGGCTGGCGCTGGTCCTTCTACATCAACCTGCCCCTCGGCGTGGTGTCGCTGGCGCTCATCAGCACCGTCCTGCACCTGCCGAAGAAGCGTTCGCAGTCGCGGATCGACTACCTGGGCGCCGGTCTGCTGACCGTCGGCATCACCTCCATCGTCCTGGTCACCACCTGGGGCGGCTCGGAGTACGCCTGGTCGTCCGCGCGGATCATGGAACTCATCGGGATCGGCGTCGCCTCGCTCATCGGGTTCGTGTTCTGGCAGACCAGGGCCGCCGAGCCGATCGTGCCGCTGCACATCTTCCGCAGTCGCAACTTCACCCTGATGTCGCTCATCGGCTTCGTCACCGGCTTCGTGATGTTCGGCGCCACCCTCTTCCTGCCGCTGTACCAGCAGTCGGTGCAGGGCGCCTCCGCGACCAACTCGGGTCTGCTGCTCCTGCCGATGCTCGGCGCCATGCTGGTCACCTCGATGGTGGCGGGCCGGGTGACCACCAACAGCGGCAAGTACAAGATCTTCCCGGTCGTCGGCAGCGTCGCGATGGTCATCGGCCTGTACCTGCTGTCCACGATGGACACCGGGACCAGCCGCCTCACCTCCGGTGTCTTCATGGCCGTCGTCGGTCTCGGCATGGGCTGCCTGATGCAGATCACGATGCTGGTCGCGCAGAACAGCGTCGAGATGAAGGACATGGGCGTCGCCTCCTCGTCCACCACCCTCTTCCGGACGCTCGGCTCCTCCTTCGGTGTCGCGATCATGGGTGCGCTGTTCAACAGCCGCGTCCAGGACGTCATGTCCGAGCGGGCGGGCTCACTCGGCTCGAAGATCACCGAGCAGTCCGCGCAGCTCGACGCGGCCGGCCTGGCGAAGCTGCCCGTCGCGGCCCGGGAGGCTTACCAGCACGCGGTGTCGGCCGGTATCCACTCGGCGTTCCTGCTGGGGGCCGTGGTGGCGGTGGTCGCGCTGGTGGCGGCGGTGTTCGTCAAGGAGGTCCCCCTCAAGGGCGCGGGACCGCAGAAGGACGGCGAGGAGCCGACCGACGGTGCGGCTGCGGCGCAGCCGCCCCTGGTCGACGCCGTCTGAGTCGAGCGGTCCGAGTCGAGACCGCCCGACCGCGTCGCAGTCGGCCGAGGCCCCCCGGCGGTGTCCGCCCCGGGGGGCCTCGGCCTTTTCACGTGCCTGGCCCGGCACCGTTCTGGCGCAGACGGTGGGCTGCGACGGGGCTTGCCCGATGGACGATGCGATCGTGCGTGCGGTTGCGCGCTCGTCAACGGACGGTGCGGTTGTCACGGGGGACAGGGGGGCGCGCCGCCCGCACCTCGCCGCCACACCGTTCCTCCAGCCCCCACCTCGCCGCACACCGTTCCTCCAGCCCGCACGGCGTCCGCTGTCACGGCATCAACGGGTAGCTTCCCGTGTTCGTCGGTGCGTGCTCGGGCAGCCACAGAACGGCGACGGCACCCTCGGCGGGTATGTGCTCCGGGGCACCCGCCGGCCGCACGTTGCGGAAGGTCAACCGGGCGCCGAGTACACGGGCCTGGCCCGCGGCGATGGTGAGCCCGAGCCCGTGCCCGTGTCCGGCCCGGTCGGCGCTGCCGGTGCGGAAACGGCTGGGTCCCTCCGCGAGCAGGTCCTCGGGGAAACCCGGGCCGTGGTCGCGGACCCGGATGACCCGGCCCTCGACGGTGACCTGGATCGGCGGCTTGCCATGCCGGGCGGCGTTGGCCAGCAGGTTGAACAGCACGCGCTCCAGGCGCCGGGGGTCGGTCGTGACCATCGACTCGTGCACCACCCGCACCTCGACGTCCGGGTCCTTGGCCGCGATCCGCCGGGCCACGAACTCGCCCAGCACGATGTCCTGGAGTTCGGCGCGCTCCGAGGCACCGTCGAGGCGCGCCACCTCCAGCACGTCCTCGACCAGGGTGCGCATGGCCTTCGCCCGGTCCAGGACCAGCTCCGTCGGCCGGCCGGGCGGCAGCAGCTCGGCGGCCGTCAGCAGTCCCGTCACCGGGGTACGGAGTTCGTGCGCGATGTCGGCGGTGACCCGGCGCTCGGCCTCCAGCCGCTCCTGAAGCGTGTCCGCCATGGCGTCCACCGCGCTCGCCAGATCGTCGGTCTCGTCCCGCACGACCCCACCGATGGCGTCCCGCACCCGCACGTTCGTCTCGCCCGTGGCGACCTGGTTCGCCGCGGCCGCCGCCTTGCGCAACCGGCGCGAGAGCTGCCCACCGATGAGCACGCCGAGCGCGCTGCCGCCGAGGACGACGGCGATGGAACCGATCACCAGGGCCTGGTCGAGATCGTTGAGGATGTCGGTGCTGCGGTCGGTGAAGCCGGTGTGCAGGGACAGCACATGCCCGCCCTTCACCGGCACGGCCGCCCAGATGTCCGGCACCCCGCCGGTGCGGTCGGAGACGAACGTGGCCCGGCGGCCCTCCTGGACCTTCTCCCGCAACGACCGCGGCAGGCGGGAGTCGTCGATCTTGATGTTGGGGTAATGGAAGTTGACCGGTCCCGACTGCTCGTAGTTGCGCTGGGCGATCTGGACGCGCTCGTCGGCGAGGTCGCGCGCGTTGTCCAGCATGGAGACACGCGCGGCGTTGTGCACGACGAGACTGAGCGCGATCGCCACCAGGGCGCCGACCAGCGCGATCGCCGCGCTCAGCTTCCACCGCAGCCCCGTACGGATGCCCACACCCTCTGTCCGCGCCGGAACCAGCTGCCGGATCATCCCCCGCATCCTCCTCCCCCTGTCCCTGCTCCGCTCAGGCCTTCAACTTGTAGCCGAAACCGCGGACCGTCTCGATACGGTCCTGGCCGATCTTCGTCCGCAGCCGCTGCACATGGACGTCGACGACCCGGGTGTCGCCGCCCCAGCCGTAGTCCCACACCCGCTCCAGCAGTTTGTCGCGGGAGAGGACCGTGCCCGGAGCGGAGGAGAACTCCAGCAGCAGGCGCATCTCGGTCGGGGTCAGTGCCACCGGCTGTCCGGCCCGGCGCACCTCCATGCCTTCGGTGTCGATCTCCAGATCGCCGAACGACAGCGCACCACCCGCCGTGGCGGCGGCGGGCTCGGTGCGGTCGCCGCCGCCCGCGTGACCGAAGCGGCGCAGTACGGCGCGGATCCGGGCGACCAGCACGGCGCCGTCGAAGGGCTTGGTCACGTAGTCGTCGGCGCCCGCCTCCAGACCGAGGACGACGTCAATGGAGTCGGCACGCGCCGACAGCATGATCACCGGCACGGTGGACTCGTCCCGGATACGCCGGCACAGGCTCACGCCGTCCAGGCCGGGCACCATGACGTCCAGCAGCGCGATGTCGGGGCGGTCCGCACGGAACGCCTCCAGCCCCGACAGGCCGTCGGGCATCGCGGTGACCGCGAAGCCGTCCCGCTCGAGGGCGAGCTGGGTGGCCTCGCGGATGACGTCGTCGTCCTCGACGAACAGGACGTGGGTCTGGTCTGCCATCCCGGTGCTCTCAGTTCTCGTATGCGTTCTCGTATGCGTTCACATGTGCGTGCGGGTCGTCGATCCGGCGGGTTTCTGTCCGCGTCCTGGCGGTGACCTGTCGGATGTGCCCCTTGCTTGGACGCGTGGAGCGCGCGGAGCGTTCACTTCTCATGCGTTCGCTGTGTGTTCCCCGTGTGTTCCGGCCCTGCCCGTCCATCCATAGATCGGAACGAGCGGCCCGATCGGTTCACACGGCCGCAAGATTTTTTTCGGCCGGCGCTCCGGGGCAGGTCAGCCGCTCGCCGGCGGCATCGTCGGGTCCGCACCGACGATGCCGCTGTAGTCGTTGTGCCAGCTGTACTCCTTCACGAAGCGGCCCGAGGTCCAGCGGTACGTGATCACGTTCTCGCCGGACGGGTCGGAGACGGAGTCGCCCTTCTCGTACACCTGCTTGGTCACCACCAGGTCGCCGCGGTCCATCTCCGCGTAGACGGGCGGTTCCTCGGCCTTGAACACGTTGGCGTAGCCGCCGTCGTCCTGGCGGTACACGTACGAGCCCACGCCGACGAGGTCACCGCAGGTGAGTACGTTGACGATGATGTCGTTGCCGGAGCCGCCGGTGAGGTCGCCGTACGAGACGTCGACCGGGTACTCGTCGCCCGCGCAGGGCTGCAACTCGCGCTTGACCTCCGCCGAGACCTCGGGGTCGTCCTTGATCAGCCGGACCGCGTCCGCCCGGTCGGGGGGATCGGTGGAGGCGGGCGAGGGGGAGGCGGTGGCGCCCGTCACGGCGTCGGCGTGGGCGGGGCCCTCGTCACGGGCGCCGGTGCCACCCGTGCCACAGGCGGAGACGAAAAGGGCGAGGGCGGCGAGCACGGACATCGCCGTGATCGCCGCCTGGATGGTGCTTCGGGCCGGTGTGGGCCCGGCCTCGGTCAGGCCGCCGCGCAACGCTCCCGCTCCTCACGCTCCAGCGCGCGTGCGTCCAGATCGCGGGCTTCCAGCTCCTCGCGGAGCCGGGCGAGCGCCCGGTGCAGCGTGCTCTTGACCGTTCCGGCCGACATGCCGAGGGCGGCGGCCGTCTCCTCAGTGGACATCTGCTCCCAGTGTCGCAGCACCACGACACTGCGCTGCTTCGGAGCGAGGACCTTCATCGCGTCCATCAGCAGGGCGCGGTCCGCGTGCTGCTCGGTGGAGTCGTCCACGCAGGCGTCCGGAAGTTGCTCGGTCGGGACTTCCTCGAGCTTGCGGGCCCGCCACCACTCGGTGCGGGTGTTGATCATGACCCGGCGCAGGTAGGCGTCCGCGAGCCGCTTGTCGGCGATGCCGTCCCAGCGGCCGTACGTCCGGGCCAGCGCGGTCTGGAGGAGGTCCTGCGCGTCGACCGGGTCCGGGACCAGGCGCCGGGCGCTGCGCAGCAGCGCGTCCTGTCGCGTCCGGACGTATTCCTCGAACTCGAGCACCTCGCCCTGTGCCATGGTCAACCGCCTCCGATTCCCCGTACCGGCGGACTGCCGCCGCCGGTTCACTGCTTGTGGTCCGTAACCGGCGTGTTGCTTCCGGGTACGCAACTGAAGCTACGGAGGTGTTGTCACGGCGCTGTCCGAAGCAGCCTGCGGCTAGCGCTCAGCTGTCCGTCGGTTGTGTAACGGAAATAGGTTTGGGGTAGAGAAGCAGGCTGAATGCGTCGCCTATGGGGTGATTTGCTCGCCTATTGAGCGTGACAAAAGCCGGGCGACGGCCGTGACGAAGCCGTACGTCTGTGAAATGACCGTGCGTCAGGTCAGCGGCAGGCGGTACAGCCCGCCCGGCAGCGGTTCCACGAGCCCGTCCGCGACGAGGCCGTCCAGCGCACGCGCGCGTTGCACCGGCTCGTGCCACACCCGGTCGAGGGCGGCCTGCGGCACGGGGGCGTGGGCGTCCCGCAGGACGGCGAGCAGCTTGCCCCTGACCTGCCGGTCGGTGCCGGCGTACGTCTGGCCCCGGCGGGGCGGTCCGTCGTGCTCCGGCTTGCCCGCGAGCCGCCAGGCGCACTGCGCCGCGATCGGGCAGCGCACGCACGTCTCGTTCTTCGCCGTGCAGACCAGCGCGCCGAGCTCCATGGACGCGGCGGCCCAGCGTGCGGCGGTCGGCTCGTCGGCGGGCAGCAGGGCACGGGCCAGTTTGCGTTCGGCGGCCGTGGTGGCGTTCGGCGGGTATTGCACGCCGGTGACCGCGCGCGCGAAGACGCGGCGGACATTGGTGTCCAGGACGGCGTGCCGGTGCCCATGAGCGAAGGAGGCGACGGCCGCGGCCGTGTACTCGCCGATGCCGGGCAGTGCGAGGAGCTGCGCGTGGTCCGACGGCACGTCGCCGCCGTGCCGTTCCGTTATCGCCACCGCGGCGCCGTGCAGCCGCAGCGCGCGACGTGGGTATCCGAGCCGCCCCCACGCGCGTACGGCCTCGCCCGGGGCCTCCGCGGCCAGGTCGGCCGGGCGCGGCCAGCGGGCGAGCCACTGCTCGTAGACCGGCAGCACACGGCTGACCGGCGTCTGCTGGAGCATGAACTCGCTGACCAGCACGCCCCACGCGCCGGCCTCGGGGCGTCGCCAGGGCAGGTCGCGGGCGTTCTCGTCGAACCAGTCGATCACCAGGGAGTGGAGCTCCGCTGCGGGTGCGTCGGCGTCGGAGCGGGCGGGGGTGCGGTGCGGGGGCTTCGTGGGCGCAGTCATGGCCCTTCCGATCCTGCCATGAGCGGCGGGGCACGCGCGCGTACCGCCACTCGACCGAGTGGGCCGAGAGGGCACCCCGCGCGCGCGTGACGCGGGCCATGGCCAGAGGTGCAATGGGTGCGATCGTCAAGAAGAGGCGACGGCGCGGACCGAAGGCGGGTCGAGGGCCACGGTCTCCGGAATGATGATCCGGAAAAGTTGTGCCGTTGGCGGCGGGTGGGGCCGGCGAACCCCTCGATCTCTCGTACAGTTTGCGCCGTGGGATCTCTGCGCAATCCGGTCGGGCCGCTTCCCTCCTCCATCTACTGGCGTCGGAGGGTCGTACTGCTGTCCGTGTTCGCCCTGTTGGCCCTGCTGATCCTGTGGGTGGTGACCTCGGGCGGGGGCGGCGGGAACAACGGCGCCGACGGCGGCAGCGGCAAGAATCCCGCGTCCTCCATCACGCCGGGACCGTCCGGATCGGGGCCCGCGATCAGCCAGAACCCGGGCGGGCGCGACGAGTCGAGCGAGGGTGCCACCAGCGGTTCCGGGTCGGCTTCGGGCTCGGGTGGTGACTCGGCGGGCGCCGGTGGCACCGACGACGGAGCCAACGGCAGCGGCAGCGGTAGCGGCGGCAGCGACGGTGGCAGTGGCAGTGGCAGTGGCAGTGGCAGTGGCAGTGGCAGTGGCACCGGCACCGGGACCACGCTGCCCGTCGGGACGACGCTGCCCAACTGCACTGCGGGAGCGGTCACGTTGACCCTGCGCAGCGTCCAGAACTCCTACTCGCCCGACCGGACGCCCACCTTCCAACTGACCGCGAAGAACAGCTCGGGAAGCGACTGCAAGGTCGATCTCGGTCCGAAGTCCGCGGTGTTGACGATCACTCAGACGGGCGGATCCGACGACTACTGGTCGTCCGCCGACTGCCCCAAGACGTCCGGCAGCCTGCTGTACCGGGTGCCGGCCGGGGACAGCTTCACGTACACCGTGAAGTGGGACCGCAAGCCGAGCGCCCCGAAGTGCGCGACGCCTCCGGCGGGGGCCGCCGGAGCGGGTACGTATCTGGTGGAGGCGAAGGCTCCCGGGTTCGCCAAGGCGCAGACGTCGTTCGTACTGGACGACGACTAGACCGGACTAGACGTACCGCTCCAGGATCGACGACTCGGCCAGCCGTGACAGGCCCTCGCGGACGCTCCGGGCCCTTGCCTCGCCCACGCCGTCCACCGTCTGGAGGTCGTCGACGCTCGCGGCGAGGAGCTTCTGGAGGCTGCCGAAGTGCTCGACCAGGCGGTCGATGATCGCGCCGGGCAGCCGAGGCACCTTCGCCAGGAGACGGAAGCCGCGGGGCGAGACCGCCGAGTCCAGGGCCTCGGGGGAGCCGGTGTAGCCCAACGCGCGGGCCACCGTGGACAGTTCGAGCAGTTCGGCGTGGCTGAGCGCGTCCAGCTCGGACAGCGCCTCGTCGACCGTGCGGGACCGCTTGGCCGTGGGCTCCGGCACATAGTCCCGGACCACCAGCTCGCGTTCCGGTTCCACGCCCGCGATCAACTCGTCGAGCTGGAGGGCGAGCAGACGCCCGTCCGTGCCCAGTTCGACCACGTATTCGGCGATTTCGGTGGCGATGCGGCGCACCATCTCCAGGCGCTGGGCCACCGCGGAGACGTCCCGGACCGTCACCAGGTCCTCGATCTCCAGCGCTGACAACGTTCCCGCGACCTCGTCCAGGCGGAGCTTGTAGCGCTCCAGGGTCGCCAGTGCCTGGTTCGCGCGGGACAGGATCGCGGCCGAGTCCTCCAGGACGCGGCGCTGTCCGTCGACGTACAGGGCGATCAGACGCATGGACTGGGAGACCGAGACGATCGGGAAGCCGACCTGCTTGCTGACCCGGTCCGCCGTGCGGTGCCGGGTGCCCGTCTCCTCGGTGGGGATCGTGGGGTCCGGCACCAGCTGGACGCCGGCCCGGAGGATCTTCGACAGATCGGAGGAGACCACGATGCCGCCGTCGAGCTTGCACAGCTCACGCAGGCGCGTGGCCGCGAACTCCACGTCCAGGACGAATCCGCCCGTGCACATCGCCTCGACCGTCTTGTCGGAACCCAGCACGATGAGCCCGCCGGTGTTGCCGCGGAGGATCCGTTCCAGGCCGTCGCGCAGGGCCGTGCCGGGAGCCACCGCGCTCAGCGCGGCGCGCATCAGGCCCTCGGCACCGGAACTCCCACCGGACTTTCCGGGAGCTGCCGCCCGGTCGTTGGCTGCCACTGCACTCCTCCGGTCACAGGTCTGGGACGTTCCCGTTTCGCGCACTCGTTTCGTACGGACGGGCGAGACCAGGGCAAAGTCTACCGGCGCTCCTCCGCCTCCCGTGGGGCGTCTCGTCGACGGGAGCGCGGCAGGACCCGCAGGGCGTCCCCTATGTCCGCGACTTCCAGAACCTTCATGCCCGCCGGGACCTTGCCCGGATCGCCCGGCACGAGCGCGTGAGTGAAGCCCAGGCGGTGTGCCTCCGAAAGCCTGCGCTGAACGCCCGTGACCCGTCTGACCTCGCCCGCGAGGCCCACCTCGCCGATCGCGACGAGGTTCTTGGGCAGCGGGATGTCGCTCGCGGCGGAGGCCAGGGCGAGGGCGATCGCCAGGTCCGCGGCGGGCTCCGAGAGCTTCACGCCGCCGACCGTCGCCGAGTAGATGTCCCGTTTGCCCAGCGCGCTGATCTTGCCGCGCTGCTCCAGAACGGCCAGCATCATCGAGACCCGGGAGGTCTCCAGGCCGGACGTGGTGCGGCGGGGCGAGGGGATCTGCGAGTCGACGGTGAGGGCCTGCACCTCGGCGACCAGGGGGCGGCGGCCCTCCAGGGTGACCGTCAGACAGGTACCCGGTACCGGTTCGTCACGACGAGTCAGGAAAAGTCCGCTTGGATCGGTAAGGCCCGTAATGCCCTCGTCGTGCAGTTCGAAGCAGCCGACCTCGTCGGTGGCGCCGTAGCGGTTCTTGATGCCCCGCACCAGGCGCAGGCGCGCGTGGCGGTCCCCCTCGAAGCTCAGGACGACGTCCACGAGGTGTTCGAGGAGACGGGGGCCGGCGATCGCGCCGTCCTTCGTGACATGGCCCACCAGGAGCGTGGACATGCCGCGGTCCTTGGAGGCGCGGATCAGGGCGCCGGCGACCTCGCGGACCTGGGCCATGCCGCCGGGCGCTCCGTCGATCTCCGGGGAGGCCACGGTCTGTACGGAGTCCACGATCAGCAGGGACGGCTTCACCGCGTCCAAATGCCCGAGAACGGCCGCCAGATCGGTCTCGGCGGCGAGGTACAGATGGTCGTCGATGGCGCCGATGCGGTCGGCGCGCAGGCGGACCTGGGAGGCCGACTCCTCACCGGTCACGTACAGCGTGCGGTGCTCGTCACTCGCCGACTTGGCCGCCACGTCCAGCAGGAGGGTCGACTTGCCGACGCCCGGCTCGCCGGCCAGGAGCACGACGGCGCCCGGTACGAGTCCGCCGCCGAGGACGCGGTCCAGCTCGGGTACGCCGGTGGGGCGGGCTGTGGCCTGGCGCCCGTCCACCTGGCCGATGGGCAGGGCGGAGGTGGTGACGCGCCCCGGTGCCGTCGTACGGACCGCGGGCGCGCCGTACTCCTCGACCGTCCCCCAGGCCTGGCACTCGGGGCAGCGGCCGAGCCACTTGGCCGTCTGCCAGCCGCATTCCGTGCAGCGGTAGGACGGACGGTCCTTGGTGGTCTTCGTACGGGCAGCCATGGGGAAACCGTAGCCGCCGCCACTGACAGCCGGACCGCCCTGTGGACGACCGACCCCGCCGGGCGCCGTTCTGGACGGCCCCGTCGCCGTCCCGCGCCAGGGCCCGCGCCGGCAGCGGAGAGGACCCGCGCCCTGGCGAATCGGCCACGCCTGGTCACGAACGGGCTAGGGGACCCCCCTCCCCTGTGCCCTTTTGAGGGATCGTTTCACCCATACGGATTAAAAGGACTCAAGGGACAAGAAGACCTAGTTCCGTGCCGCCTACGGTCGCACGGGTGATGACCAGCAGCCCGGAAACCTCGACCCGAACGACCGGCGCACACCGGGCGCACCGGGAGGCGCGTGACGGCGCTGCGGCGCGCACGCTCGCACAGCGGCCTCCCGCGCGCTACGAGCCGTACCTGGACGGTCTGTTCACCTACTGCCTGTCCGTCCTGTGCGACCACGACGCGGCCACCGCCGCCCTCGGTGACGTCCTGGTGTTCGCCGAACGGCGTGGCCAGCGCGCTCCCGACGCGGCGGGCGACCGCCGGGCCTGGCTGTACGCGCTCGCCCGCTGGGCCTGTCTGCGCAAGCTCACCGAGGCCAAGCAGAAACGTCAGGGCACCCACGCGGCGGCACGCAACGGCGCCCGCCGGCAACCCGGCACCAGGCCCGCGACGGCCACGACCCCCACGGCGTCCACCACGGCGGCAGCCCCGACCGCCTCCGACCAGGCCATGGAGCGGCGACGGCGCGAACTCACCCTGCTCGCCTGGCCGGAGGCCGCCGGCACCACCCCGGAGCAGCGCGAGGCGCTCGAGCTCGCCGTACGCCACCACCTCGCCGCCCACGAGGTCGCCGCCATCCTCGGCAAGGATCTCGCCGCAGCCCGCGAACTGCTCGCCTCCGCCGCCTGCGAGGTCGAGCGCACGCGCGCGGCGCTCGCCGTCGTCGAGACCGGCGGCTGTCCCGGGGTGGCCCGCCTCACCGGCGAGCACCGGCTCGTGCTCAGCGCCGCCCTGCGCCGCGAACTCGTCCGGCACGTCGACGACTGCCCGCGCTGTCGCCGGACCGCCGAACGCGCCGCGCCCGGCCGCTGGCCCGGCGCCGGGGTCACCCCCGCCGAGCTGCCCGTGCTGGAAGCTCCCCGCGCGGAGCTGCACGCGGCCATGGCCCATCTCACCCGCGCGCGGGGCGCCGCGGCGCCGCGCTACGACCGGCGGGGCTTCCCGATGGATCCCAAGGACCGTGCCGCCCGCCGCGAGCGGCTACGCGCGCGTGCCGTCACGACGACCGTCGTCGCCACCGTCGTCGCCGCTCCGGTGCTCGCCCTGTGGGCGGCCTACCGGGGCACACCGACGGGGGAGGGGGTCGAGGGCCGCTCGGCCAGCGCCAGCGAGGCGCACGGCACCGACAGCCTCGACGGTGAGACGGTCGGCGGCTACGAGAACGCGGGTAACGCCAGCACCCGCCCCGGCAGCGGTCCCACGAAGAACAACGGCCCCGATGTCTCGGTGGAGGTCGTCAGCGTCACCGGACTCGGCGACAGCGCCGTCGGCCACCTCTCCGTGACGGCCGCCAACAGCGGCGACACCACTCTCATCACCCTCACCGCGGGCGCCGGCGGCGACGGTCCGATCCGCTGGTCGGCCACCACGGCGGCCTCCTGGCTCTATCTGAGCCGTTCCACGGGCAGCCTGAAGCCCGGCGAGTCGGTGACGATCAAGGTGTACGTCGATCACCTCCGCGAGCCCTCCGGGCAGTGGCACGCGCGCGTGGCGATCGCGCCGGCGGGCGCCGTGGTCTCCATCGAGGGCTACGGCACCGCATCCGGCCCCTCGGCCCCCGGCAACGGTCCGGGCCCCGGCGAGCCGCCTCCGGCGACCGACCCGCAACCGACGCCCACGGCGCCGTCCTCCCCGGACCCGACCCCGGCCCCGACCGACCCCCCGACCTCCTCTGGTCCGGAACCCGTCCCCGGAGACCCGTCCCCGACCGCCTCGGAGGCGAGCCCTCCGCCGACCGACGACAACGGCCCCCCGAGCCCGGCGACGTCATAGGGATCACGGACCGCGCCGACCGTGTCGGCGCGCGGCACCAGAGCATGCGGGACGCGCCGTAGGGCACGCGGGACGCACGGGCGCCGCCCCCGGGTCTCGACCTCGGGGCGGCCGCCCGACCGGTGGCGCCGCCGGCCGCTCCGAAATCCGCAGCCACCGAAGAACGCCCGGCCACCGAAGAACGCCCGGCCACCGGAGAACGTCCGGTCACCGAAGGCGGCCCGGCCACCGGAGAACGTCCGGTCACCGAAGAACGCCCGGCCACCGGAGAACGTCCGGTCACCGAAGGCGGCCCGGCCACCGAAGACCCGTGACGTCCCGGTCACCGAAGACGCCCCGGTGACCGAAGACGGCCCGGTCGCCCAGCCGCCCGGTCACCGAAGACCGCCCGGCCGCCCGGCCGGGATCTCGGCGGCCGGCACAGGCCAGGAGCCCGTGAGCCCGGGGGATCCCAGGAGCACGAGAGCCAGGAAGAAGCTCACGTGCACGGTGGCCCGGAGCGTCAGCCCGTCGCGCCCGTCGCGCCCGTCGCGCCCGTCGCGCCCGTCGCAGCCGTCGGATCGGCCGGATGCGGTGCCACCAGCGGGAGCTGCGAGGCGAGGCGTTGTTCGCACAGCTCGACCAGGCGGTCGTAGCCCGCCTTGCCCATCAGCTCGGTCAGCTCCGGGCGGTAGGAGACGTACACCGGGTCGCCCGCGCCGTGTGCCGAGGTCGCGGACGTGCACCACCAGTGCAGGTCATGGCCGCCCGGGCCCCAGCCGCGACGGTCGTACTCACCGATCGACACCTGGAGCACGCGCGTGTCGTCGGGCCGGTCGATCCAGTCGTACGTCCGCCGCACCGGCAGCTGCCAGCAGACGTCCGGCTTGGTCTCCAGCGGCTCGCGGCCCTCCTTGAGGGCCAGGATGTGCAGCGAGCAGCCCGCGCCGCCCGCGAAACCGGGGCGGTTCTGGAAGACGCACGAGCCGTTGAACGGGCGGGTCTGTCGGGAGCCCTCCTCGTCCTCCGAGACCCAGCCGTTCCGGGTGCCCTCGGCGTGGTGCTGCCAGATGTCCGGCGTGAGCCGTGCCACATGCCCAGCGACGCGCTTCTCGTCGTCCTCGTCGGAGAAGTGGGCGCCCAGCGAGCAGCAGCCGTCGGCCGCGCGGCCCGGCTGGATGCCCTGGCAGCCGCTGCCGAAGATGCAGTTCCAGCGGGAGGTCAGCCAGGTCAGATCACACCGGAAGACCTGTTCGTCGTCGGCCGGGTCGGGGAACTCCACCCACGCGCGCGCGAAATCGAGGCCCGTCTCGTCCGCGGCCAGAGCTTTGGCCGCCAGGGCCTTCGCTTCCGACGCCTTGGCCTTGTTCGACTTCTTCGGTGGCTTCACCGGCTTCGCACGCGAAGGACCGTCGGTGGATTTGTCGGTCTTCGCCTTGTTCGTCTTGGGCACTCGTCCAGGGTAAGTCGCCAGGAGCCTCTTCGGGGACGTCCCGCCCGCCACCCGACCACCACCCTTCACGAGGGGCTTCGCCCCGCACAACCTGGATCGCCCGCTGGGCAGTAGCGTTCCCTCCATGAGACTCGGTGTCCTCGACGTGGGATCGAACACGGTGCATCTGCTGGTGGTGGACGCCCACCCGGGCGCGTGCCCCCTGCCCGCGCACTCGTACAAGGTGGAGCTGCGCCTTGCCCAACTCCTCGACGAGGACGGGGCGATCGGCCCCGAGGGCGTCGACAAACTGATCACCGTGGTCAAGGAGGCCCTCCAGGCCGCCGAGGACAAGGGCGTCGAGGACCTGTTGCCGTTCGCCACCTCCGCCGTGCGCGAGGCCAGCAACGCCGACGACGTCCTCGCGCGCGTGCAGGCCGAGACCGGTGTCGAGCTCCAGGTCCTCACCGGCGCCGAGGAGGCCCGGCTCACCTTTCTCGCCGCCCGTCGCTGGTTCGGCTGGTCCGCCGGAAAGCTGCTGGTCCTGGACATCGGCGGCGGCTCCCTCGAGATCGCCTACGGCATCGACGAGGAGCCCGACGCGGCCGTCTCGCTGCCGCTCGGCGCCGGCCGGCTCACCGCGGGCTGGCTGCCCGGCGACCCGCCCGACGCCGAGGACATACGAGCCCTGCGCCGCCACGCCCGCGCGCAGATCGCCCGCACGGTCGGTGAGTTCAAGCGCTTCGGCGCCCCCGACCACGTCGTCGCCACGTCCAAGACGTTCAAGCAGCTCGCCCGTATCGCCGGCGCCGCCCGGTCCGTCGACGGCCCGTACACGCAGCGGCAGCTCAAGCGCGAGTCCCTCGAGGCCTGGGTGCCCCGCCTGGCCGGGATGACGACGGCCCAGCGAGCGGAGCTCCCGGGTGTCTCCGAGGGCCGCGCCAACCAGCTCCTCGCGGGCGCGCTGGTGGCGGAGGGGGCGATGGACCTCTTCGGCGTGGAGAACCTCGAGATCTGTCCCTGGGCGCTCAGGGAGGGCGTCATTCTGCGCAAACTCGATCACATGGCGTCGGCGTAACGAGCCTGCGGGGCACGGGGCCGTGACACGGGCGGCTCCGCCGGGGGGCGCGAGCGACCACGCCGTACGCGCCTGTCCGTGGCGAACACCACAACGGCGGCCGGGAGCCCCGCACCTGGGCGACCGCACCCCGTAACCTGTCCCCCATGGCAGAGCCAGTCGTGCGGATCCCGGATGCGAAGGTCGCCCTGTCGACTGCCTCGGTCTACCCGGAGTCGACGGCGACGGCCTTCGAGATCGCCGCGCGCCTCGGGTACGACGGCGTCGAGGTCATGGTCTGGAACGACCCCGTGAGCCAGGACATAGACGCGCTGCGCAGACTCAGCGACTACCACCGCATCCCGATCCTCGCCGTCCACGCCCCCTGCCTGCTCATCACGCAGCGGGTGTGGTCGACCGACCCGTGGATCAAGCTCCAGCGGGCGCGCGCGGCGGCGGAGAAGCTCGGCGCGAGCGCGGTCGTCGTCCACCCGCCGTTCCGCTGGCAGCGGCAGTACTCGCGGGACTTCGTCACCGGTATCTGGCGGATGGCGGACGAGACGGACGTACGGTTCGCCGTCGAGAACATGTACCCCTGGCGCTACCGCGACCGCGAGATGCTCGCGTACGCGCCGGACTGGGACGTCACCAAGGACGACTACCGGCACTTCACGATCGATCTCAGCCACGCCTCGACGGCCCGCGCCGACGCGATGCAGATGATCGACCGCATGGGCGACCGCCTGGGCCACGTCCACCTCGCCGACGGAAACGGTTCGGCGAAGGACGAGCACCTGGTCCCCGGCCGCGGCGCCCAGCCCTGCGCCGAGCTGCTGGAACGGCTCGCGCTGACCGGCTTCGACGGGCATGTCGTCATCGAGGTCAACACGCGGCGCGCGATGTCGAGCGCCGAACGTGAGGCCGATCTGGCGGAGGCGCTGGCCTTCACCCGCCTGCACCTGGCCTCCTCGTCACCGGCCGCGTCGCCGCCCACGTCCTCCGCGGCGAAGGTGCCCCGCCGATGACCGGCGTCACCGCCCGCAAGCGCGGCCGTCCCCCTCGCGCGGAGTCGGCGGACACCCGCGACCTCATCCTGGCGGCCGCCCGCGAGGAGTTCTCCGAGCGGGGCTACGACAAGACGTCCGTACGCGGGATCGCGAAGGCGGCCGGTGTGGATCCGGCGCTGGTGCACCACTACTTCGGCACCAAGGAACAGGTCTTCGAGGCGGCCGTCGAGGTCGCCTTCGCCCCCGCGCTCAACGCCCCCGAGGCGGTCGCCGACGGGCCGCTGGACCAGGTCGGCGAGCGGCTCGCCCGCTTCATCTTCGGCGTCTGGGAGAACCCCACCACCCGCAAGCCGCTGCTGGCGATCGTGCGCTCCGCCGTGAACAACGACACCGCGGCCGCCGTCTTCCGCCGCCTGGTCGCCTCGCAGCTGCTGCGCCGCATCGCCGCGCAGCTCGACCTGCCGGACGCCGAGCTGCGCGCCGAGCTGGCGGCGGCGCAGCTGGTGGGCTGCGCGATGCTGCGGTACGTGATCAGGGTGGAGCCGCTGGCCTCGGCGGACCTGGAGCTGATCATCGCGCGCGTGGCACCGGTCGTACAGGGACACCTGACCCAGCCGTGAACGGCGGTGCCGCCGAGACATCCATCCCGTATTCCGGACACCCCGTCCCGCCCCCTGGATGACCGGCGTACGCTCAATAGCAGCCCTATCTGTCTGAAGGAGCGAGCGACGATGCCCGAGCTGAGGTCCCGCACAGTCACCCACGGTCGCAACATGGCGGGCGCCCGCGCCCTTATGCGCGCCTCCGGTGTACCCGGTGCGGACATCGGCCGGAAGCCGATCATCGCGGTGGCGAACAGCTTCACCGAGTTCGTGCCCGGACACACCCACCTCCAGCCGGTCGGCCGGATCGTCAGCGAGGCGATCACCGCGGCCGGCGGCATCCCGCGCGAGTTCAACACGATCGCCGTCGACGACGGCATCGCGATGGGCCACGGCGGCATGCTCTACAGCCTGCCCTCCCGCGACCTGATCGCGGACAGCGTGGAGTACATGGTGGAGGCCCACTGCGCCGACGCCGTGATCTGTATCTCCAACTGCGACAAGATCACCCCGGGCATGCTGAACGCGGCCCTGCGCCTGAACATCCCGACCGTCTTCGTCTCCGGCGGCCCGATGGAGTCCGGCCGCGCCACCCTGGTCGACGGCACGGTCCGCACGCTCGACCTGGTCGACGCGATGTCCGAGGCCGTGAACGAGAAGATCTCGGACGAGGACATCCTCCGTATCGAGGAGAACGCCTGCCCGACCTGCGGCAGCTGTTCCGGCATGTTCACCGCCAACTCGATGAACTGCCTGACCGAGGCCATCGGCCTCTCCCTCCCCGGCAACGGCTCGGTCCTCGCCACCCACACGGCCCGCCGGGCGCTGTACGAGGACGCGGGGCGCACGGTGATGGACATCACCCGCCGGTACTACGAGCAGGACGACGAGACGGTCCTGCCCCGCAACATCGCCACCCTCGCGGCCTTCGAGAACGCGATGGCCCTCGACATCGCGATGGGCGGCTCGACCAACACGATCCTCCACCTGCTGGCCGCCGCCCAGGAAGCGGGCGTCCCGTTCGGCCTGGAGGAGATCAACGAGGTCTCGCGCCGCGTGCCCTGCCTGGCCAAGGTCGCGCCGAACGTGGCGAAGAACCGCACGTACTACATGGAGGACGTGCACCGCGCCGGCGGCATCCCCGCCCTGCTCGGCGAGCTGCACCGCGCGGGTCTGCTCAACGAGGACGTGCACTCGGTCCACAGCCCGTCCCTGGCGGACTGGCTGAAGACGTGGGACGTCCGCGCCGGCTCCCCCTCGCCCGAGGCGCTCGAACTCTGGCACGCGGCCCCCGGCTGCGTCCGTTCCGCCGAGGCCTTCTCCCAGTCCGAGCGCTGGGAGGCGCTGGACGAGGACGCCGAGGGTGGCTGCATCCGCTCCGCCGAGCACGCCTACAGCAAGGACGGCGGCCTCGCGGTCCTGCGCGGCAACCTCGCCGTCGACGGCTGCGTGGTCAAGACGGCGGGCGTCGACGAGTCGATCTGGACCTTCGAGGGCCCGGCGGTCGTCTGCGAGTCGCAGGAAGAGGCCGTCGAGAAGATCCTCAACAAGCAGGTGACGCACGGCGACGTCGTCGTCATCCGCTACGAGGGTCCCAAGGGCGGCCCGGGCATGCAGGAGATGCTCTACCCGACGTCCTTCCTCAAGGGCCGCGGCCTCGGCAAGACCTGCGCCCTGATCACCGACGGCCGCTTCTCCGGCGGCACCTCGGGCCTGTCGATCGGCCACGCCTCCCCCGAGGCGGCCTCCGGCGGCACCATCGCGCTCGTCGAGGACGGCGACCGCATCCGCATCGACATCCCGAACCGCACGATCGAGCTCCTCGTCGACGACGCCGAGCTGGCCCGGCGCGAGGCGGCCCTCGGCGGGGTCTACGCGCCGAAGAACCGCGAGCGCAAGGTGTCCGCCGCGCTGCGCGCCTACGCCGCGATGGCGACGAGCGCCGACAAGGGCGCGGTGCGGGACGTGTCGAAGCTGGGCTGACCCCACCACCGGGTGGTCGAGTCAAGCGCTGCTGTGAGGGCCGCCTCCGTTCGGAGGCGGCCCTCGGCGCGTCTCGCCGGCCCGCGTCTCGCCGGCCCGCGTTTCACCGGCCCGCGTCTCACCAGCGCGTGCCCCGGCAGTCCGTTCTCACCAGTCCGCCGGGTCCCGCCCGTCCACCGCGAAGACGGTTCCGTCGGGAGCGCCCGCGAAGACACGGCCGTCGACCGTCTCGGGTGAGGGCAGCGTGGCCACCACCTCGTCCGAGTCGGCGCCGAGCCGCAGTGCCGTCTGCCCGACGAGCTTGCCCTTCTCGGCGTCCACGGCGAGGAGACGCCCGTCGGCACCGCTGAAGTAGACGTGCTCGCCGTCCGCGGTCGGCGCCGAGCCCCGGCTCACGGACGTCTGGAGGGACCACATCTGCTTGCCCGCGACCGTGTCGACGGCCACGAGTGATCCGTCGAAGGCCAGGAGATAGACCCGGTCGCCCTGCACGGTGACCCGCGCCTCCTGGAGCGCGACGCCCAGGCTCACGCGCAGCGACACCTTGTCCTGCGGGTAGTACCGGACCACGGCGTCGACCGTGCCGTACTCGCCACCCTGGCTCAGCAGGACGAGGCTGCCGTCCGTGGTGCCCACGAGAGTCAGCGTGCCGCTGAGCCGTTCCTCCAGCCGCACCTTCCCGGTCGCGGGATCCACGGCCGTGATCCGGGTGCGCCCGTGGTCCGACGTGCTCGTCACGTACGCCAACGGGTCGTCGGGGAACGCCATGAAGTACGGCTCGCTCAGCCCCGGAACGCGCCGGCTCCACACCGGCTTCCCCGTCGCGGCGTCCACCCCGGTCACCGTGCCGTCGGCAGCGGTCAGCAACAGGGTGCCGCCGACGCTGCGGACACCCGGGTACTTCGAGAGGTCGCGCTGCCAGCGCGTGGCGCCCGACGCCGGGTCGAGCGCCTCCAGCCGCTTGCCCGAGTGCGTGATCACCTGAACCAGCCCGCCCGCTGGCACCGGCGCCTGGCTCGGGCCGTCGTCGTCGGAGAGGACGTGCCGCCACAGGACGCGCCCGTCCGACGCGTCCAGCGCCGACACCAGCCCGGACTGGACACAGAGCAGCCGCCGCGCGTCGTAGACGCACTGCGGCATCCCGCCCGTGCCCGTACCCGCGGCGGCGCCGGTCGCGCTCTTCGCCGGTCGCGTGCTCCAGGGGGCGAAGGCGGACGACGCGGAGTGCGAGCCGCCCGCGCTGCCCCGCGCGCCCTTGCCCGTGTCGTCCCCGCCGGGCAGCTGCGTGGCGAGGAGCGCGCCGCCCGAGAGGACGACGACCAGCGCGCCGGCCGCGAGGGCCATCCGCCGACGCCGGCCCCCGGCACTCGCTCCCGCCCGTTCCGGCGCCTGCGCGGACTCCGGCTCGGCCGGACCCGCCTCTGTCTTCCCCGCCTCCTCCAGCACTCGCGGTGACGGTATGAACGCCTGCGTGTCGTACGAGGCCGCCACCGACCGCAGTTCCCGCATCAACTCGTCCGGCGTCGGACGGTCCTCGGGCTCCTTGGCCAGACAACGCACCACCAGCGGCGCGAGGTTCCCCGGTACGCCCGTCAGATCCGGCTCGTCGTGCACGACCTGGTAGGCGACGACGTACGGGCTGTCGGAATCGAACGGCCCGCGTCCCGTCGCCGCGTGCACCATCACCGACCCGAGCGCGAAGATGTCGGCGGCCGGACCCACCTCCCGCGGCCGCCGGAACTGCTCCGGAGCCATGAACGGGGGCGTACCTATCAACTTGCCGGTCTCGGTGTGCAGTTCGCTGTCCTTCGGCCGGGAGATACCGAAGTCGATCACCTTCGGCCCGTCCTCGGCGAGCAGCACGTTGCTCGGCTTCAGATCCCGGTGCACGACCCCGACCCGGTGGATGTCCCGCAGCGCCTCCGCGAGTCCGGCCATCAGCCGCCGCAACTCACCCGAGCGCATGGGCCCGTTCCGCTTCACCTGCTCGGCGAGCGTCGAGCCGGGAATGAACAGGGTCGCCATCCAGGGCCGCTCGGCCTCCGGATCGGCGTCGACGACGGGTGCGGTGAACGCCCCGCTCACCCGCCGGGCGGCGGCCACCTCCTGCCGAAAACGGCCCCTGAACTCGGGGTCCTTGGCGAACTGGGCGTGTACGACCTTCACCGCGACCTTCATCCCGGAGGTGCTCCGGGCCAGGTGCACCACACCCATGCCGCCGGAGCCCAGACGCTCCTCCAGGCGGTAATGACCGGCGTACTCCGGAAGTTCCGCTTCCGCGCCCGCTCCGGCGTTGCGCTGTGGCGTCATGGACCACCCCCGTGCTGTTCAACCGCGCGCGCGACGCACGGAGCCTAGTCGATGACTCGTCCGGGACCGAGGCGGCTTGCTAGCCTCCGTGTGCGAATTCTGTACATGTGTTTCATTGCGTGTTTCAGGGGAATCAACGTGGCCCCATGGCAGTCATGGGGTCCGACGGGGGGAGTTCTTACATGTCTGTCGACCGTGTGGAAGAGGTCGCGAGCGGCGAAACGACGGAGGCCGTCACGGCGGCCCTCACCTACTACCCGATCGCCCCGGGTGTCCGGCTGAACGTCCGCAGCGGCCCCGGCACGGGCTACCCGGTCGTCAAGGTCCTGGCCGAGGACACGAGGGTCCCGATCTTCTGCCAGACCCCGGGCACCTCGGTGACGGGCCCGTACGGCACGACGAACATCTGGGACAACATCGCCGGCGGCCAGTTCGTCTCGGACGCCTACGTACGAACGGGCAGCGACGGCTACGTGGCCGCCCACTGCGCCTGAAACCAGGCCAGATTCCGGCCCCGGCCGATCCCGGTCACGCCAGGTCCCGGCCGATTTCGGTCACGCCAGGTCCCGGCCACGCCAGGCCTCGATCATGCTCGGGCCGGGTCACGCTCGGCCTCGGCCACGCTCGAACCCGGGCCCGGTTCAGGCCGGGCCCGGTTCAGGCTCGGCCGGGTGGCCGGGTGGCCGGGTGGCCGGGCCCAAGCCCCGGGTCGGCTGGGTGGCTGGGCCCAAGCCCCGGGTCGGCTGGGTAGCTGGGCCTGGGCCTGGACTCGGCTGGACGGCCGGGGCCGAGCCTCAGGCCGACTGGGCGGTGGGGCAGGAAGATCGGGGGCCGGGGGGGGGTGACCGGTGACCGGTGGCCGAACCTGGTCCAGGCTCGGTCGGGCGGCCTCGCCCAGGTGCGGTTCGGACCGGCCGGTCGGCGCAGCTCCAGCCTCGGACAGTCCTGAAAGTCCTCGACACACCTCCGATCGCCCTCGTTCGCGGTCGGCACGACAGCCACGGAGCTCCACCACCGGAGCAACCCCGGACCGGCAGCCGGCAGCCGGCAGCCTCTTCGGTCCCGGCCTCGGTCCCGGCCTCGGTCCCGGCCTCGGTCCCGGCCTCGGTCCCGGCCTCGGTCCGGGCTCGGCCCTGCTCCGGCTCCGGCCCGGCCTTGGACAGCCTCGCCCTGGCCCCGGCCCCGCCCTCGCCCTAGCCCTCGTACCAGCCCCGCCCCGGCCTCCGAGCAACCCACCCGAGAGTCCGTCCCCACCCGGAGCCATAATCGTCCCGTGAGCGACGAAAACGGCACCTCGGACAGTCCGGCCGACCTGCGGGACACCTCGGCAGGCCCCCGGGGCGCCTCCGCGCGCTCCCTCGGCAGCCCCACCAGTCCATCGAGCTCTTCCGCAGGCCAGGCGGCCACCGCCGCAGGCCAGGCGGCCGCCCCCACCACTGAGGCCGACACCGCCTCAGGCCGGACAGAAAGCCCCGGAGGCACAGGGCCCCGTCCGGAGCCTCTCCGGTTCTTCGGCACCACCTGGGTGAACCACGATCCAGGCCTCCAGGGCTACGCGGCCCGCCGCATCGCCGTGTCCGTCGGCTCGCTCGCCGCCGTCACGGGCTCCTGCCTCGTCCTGCGCTTCGCCTACCAGGGCATCGCGATCGCCGACCTGGGGAGCTTCGTGACGCCCCTGGTCGTCGTGATGTTCGCGGTCTGCACCGCCCTCGCCTTCCGCCACACCTGGGAGGGCTTCACCAAGCGTCACGACCCCGACCGTCAGGCCTCACTGCGGGGCCTGCTGGCCGTCGGCTTCGTCGGCTCGCTGCTCGCCTACCTCTTCCGCACCCTCACCGAGGCCCCCGGCGAGAAACTCCACCGCGCGGAGTACGACGCGGCCCGCCACCGGCACGAACGCCGCTCGACCCGTCGCACGGGCAACCCGTCGAAGAAGCGCCGCCGCGGCTGACCCCTTCCCCACCACCCCCTGACCCCTTCCCCACCACCCCCTGACCCCTTCCCCACCGCCCCTGACCGAGGACCCACCACCCCTGACCGAGGGCCCACCACCCCAGGAACCGGGCCCCTTTGGCGCCGTGGAAGTCCTTCAGGTTGCTCGGATCCAGCACGCGGCACTGAATCCGTTACCGTCACCGACCACTCCTGGCCACCATGTCCCCATGACAGCCTCCTCCCGCACCTCCTCTCCCTCTCCCTCCCAGACGTCCTCGCACACCACCCGGGCCCACTCCTTCAACTCCGCCGCGGCCCAGTACGCAGCAAACCGCCCCTCCTACCCGACCGCCCTCCTCGACACGATCGAGGACCTCGCAGGCCGCCCCCTCACCGGCGCCCGGGTCGCGGACATAGGGGCCGGTACCGGCATCGCGACCGCCCTCCTGCACGCCCGCGGCGCCGAGGTCGTCGCCGTCGAGCCCGGCGACGGCATGGCCGCACAGTTCCGCCACGCCCTCCCCGAAGTGCCGATCGTCCGAGGTGACGGCAACCGCCTGCCCCTGGCCACCGCCTCCCTCGACTTCCTCACCTACGCCCAGTCCTGGCACTGGACCGACCCGGCCCGCTCGGTCCCGGAGGCGCTGCGCGTCCTGCGCCCGGGCGGCGCGCTGGCGCTGTGGTGGAACACCGACGCCCTGGACGTGTCATGGATCGCCGCCCAGTCGGACCGCATCCACCGGCACTTCGGCATCCGTCCCGCCGTCGAGAAGAACACGGGCGTCGACCGAGCCGCCCGCGACTCGACCGGCCCCTTCGACCTGGCCCGCCGCCAGGTCCGCTGGAGCCGCCACGTCTCCGTCGACACCCACCTGGCCAACATCGGCAGCCATTCGGGCTTCCTGGTGCAGGACGAGGAGGTCAGCGACGCCTTCCTCGAAGAGGAGCGCACGCACCTTCTCCAGGCCTTCCCGCACGGCACCGTGGAGGAGACCTACGACGTCGAACTGCTGCTCGCCACCCGCCCCTGACCCCACCCGCCCCTGACCCCACCCGCCCCTGACCCCACCCGCCCCTGACCCTGCGGCCCCCTCCTCTCCCGTGCGGTGGCCCCCCTCCAAGGGCCGCCGCCGCACACGCGCGATCCACCTGTCGCAGCCCGCCCAACTCCAGCCGCACCGCGCGGTCGTGCGGCAGCGCGTCCAGCGCGCCAACGCGACGTCCAACCCGTTCAACGCGACGTCCAGCGCGTCCAACAGCTCCAGCTCCAGCTCCAGCTCCAGCACCAGCAGCCGCAGGAACGAAACGTCGCATGCCCCAGCACTCGTACGACCAGCCCGACGCCCCCTGCCCTCCGTCTCGACGCCGAGGCGTGCACATGGCTGATTTCCCAAGCCGTCTTCGTCACAGCCGGCGCCAACCCGACCAACACCCCACACCCCACACCCCCTCGAACGGATTCCCCACCACGATCGCCACCGCCGCGACCCCGAGCGCGATCGGCCGGCCGACGACGCCGGTGACCACCCCAGTCCGGCGGGCGCACCGGAGGCCACGGCGACGGCCACGCACGGGGGAACCGGATCGACCGGGCGCCGGGTTCCTGTGCCGACCCGGTGAACACCCGAAGCGAATGAACAGGGCATCCGATTCCAGCCGCACCGCCGCACGCCCGCGCACTTGACGACCCAGTGCACCCCGACCATTATTCATCGCATGATGAATTTTGACGCCGATCCCCGCCCACCCGGCGAAGACACGAGCGAGGCCCGAGCCGTCACCCAGCCCGCCGCCCCGGCCGTCACACCACCCGCCGCCCCCGCCGTACGAGCCGAGACCCT
Source organism: Streptomyces sp. NPDC088157 (assembly GCF_044741545.1). Taxonomy (NCBI): domain Bacteria; kingdom Bacillati; phylum Actinomycetota; class Actinomycetes; order Kitasatosporales; family Streptomycetaceae; genus Streptomyces; species Streptomyces sp. NPDC088157. The sequence continues at coordinate 5,890 of NZ_JBIUSU010000005.1, read as the reverse complement.
GACCGTCGTCCGAGGCCCACGCACGGTCCTGCGCACCCTCGACTTCACCGTCCCCCGCGGCCAGATCACCGGCCTGCTGGGCCCTTCCGGCTGTGGCAAGTCGACCCTCATGCGTTCCATCGTCGGCACCCAGGCCAAGGCCACCGGCACCCTCGACGTCCTGGGCCACCCCGCCGGCCACCCCGCCCTGCGCACCCGCATCGGGTACGTCACCCAAGCACCCTCCGTCTACGACGACCTGACGATCCGCCAGAACCTCGCGTACTTCGCCGCGATCCTCGATCCGGGCCGCGCGGCGGCGGACCGGCGCCACGAGAACGTCACCCGGGCCATCGCCGACGTGGATCTCACCACCCACGCCGACGCCCTCGCCGGCAATCTCTCCGGCGGCCAGCGCAACCGCGTCTCGCTCGCCGTCGCCCTCCTGGGCACCCCGGAACTCCTCGTCCTCGACGAACCGACCGTCGGCCTGGACCCCGTCCTCCGCCGCGACCTGTGGAACCTCTTCCACGATCTCGCCGCCACCCGAGGCGCGACCCTTCTCGTCTCCTCCCACGTCATGGACGAAGCCGAGCGCTGCCACCGCCTGCTCCTCATGCGTGAGGGCGAGATCCTCGCCGACGCCACGCCCGAGGCCCTGCGCACCCGCACCGGCGCCGACACGGTCGAGGCGGCCTTCCTGCACCTGGTGGACGCGGCCACGGAAGCGGCCCGCACGAAGGAGACCGGCACGAAGGCGACCGGCACGAAGGAGAACCGAACGGAGAACCGAACCAAGAAGAACCGAACCAAGGAGACGACCCGATGACCACGACGACACCCGCCGCCGAAGCTCCCGCCCCTGTCCCGGCCCCCCTGCCCACCAGCGCCCTGAGCGTCTCGCGCACCACCGCCACCGCGGCCAGGGTGCTGCGCCAGCTGCGACACGACCCTCGCACCATCGCGCTGCTGGTCCTCATCCCCTGCGTGATGCTGTTCCTGCTCCGCTACGTCTTCGACGGCAGCCCGCGCACCTTCGACAACATCGGCGCGTCCCTCCTGGGCATCTTCCCGCTGATCACGATGTTCCTGGTCACCTCCATCGCCACCCTGCGCGAACGCACCTCGGGCACCCTCGAACGCCTGCTCGCCATGCCCCTGGGCAAAGGCGACCTGATCGCCGGCTACGCCCTCGCCTTCGGCACCCTCGCGATCATCCAGTCGGCCCTGGCCACCGGCCTGGCGGTCTGGTTCCTCGACCTCGACGTCACGGGCAGCCCCTGGCTGCTCCTCCTGGTCGCCCTCCTCGACGCCCTCCTCGGCACGGCCCTCGGCCTCTTCGTCTCGGCCTTCGCGGCCTCGGAGTTCCAGGCGGTCCAGTTCATGCCGGCGGTGATCTTCCCGCAGCTCCTGCTCTGCGGCCTCTTCGCCCCCCGCGACACCATGCACCCGGCCCTGGAGACCCTCTCCGACGTCCTCCCCATGTCGTACGCGGTAGACGGGATGAACGAGGTCCTCACCCACACCGACATGACGGCCACCTTCGTACGAGACGTCCTCATCGTCGGCGGCTGCGCCCTCCTGGTCCTGGGCCTGGGAGCGGCGACCCTGCGACGGCGCACCGCGTGACCCTCCCAGCCCGTCCGGCGCTTGAGGACGAGCCCCGTGCAGGGCCGAAAGGAGATCCGGGGGCACAGCCCCAGGGACGGGAACGGGACGGGGCGGCGGGGGCGGGAAAACAGCAGTCCGCCCACCGGACACCCAGGCCGACCCCCCGCCCCCGGTGCGAGGATGACCCCGGACGACGGACGACGCACCCCTCCGGAGGACCCCGCACCATGACCCAGAAAGTCGCAGTCCTCGGCACCGGCAAGATCGGCGAAGCCCTCCTCAGCGGCATGATCCGAGGCGGCTGGGCCCCCGCCGACCTCCTGGTCACCGCCCGCCGCCCGGAACGAGCCGAGGAACTCCGCACCCGCCACGGAGTCACCCCCGTCACCAACGCCGAGGCCGCCAAGACCGCGGACACCCTGATTCTCACGGTCAAGCCGCAGGACATGGGCACCCTCCTCGACGAGCTCGCCCCGCACGTTCCCGCCGACCGCCTGGTCATCAGCGGAGCAGCCGGCATCACCACCGCCTCCATCGAGGAGCGTCTCGCCACCGGCACGCCCGTCGTCCGCGTCATGACGAACACCCCGGCCCTCGTCGACGAGGCCATGTCCGTCATCTCCGCCGGCACCCACGCCACCGCCGCCCACCTCGCCCACACCGAGGAGATCTTCGGCGCCGTCGGCAAGACCCTCCGCGTTCCCGAGTCCCAGCAGGACGCCTGCACCGCCCTCTCCGGCTCCGGCCCGGCGTACTTCTTCTACCTGGTCGAAGCCATGACGGACGCCGGCATCCTGCTCGGCCTGCCCCGCGACAAGGCCCACGACCTCATCGTCCAGTCCGCGATCGGCGCCGCCACGATGCTCCGCGACAGCGGCGAACACCCGGTCAAGCTCCGCGAGAACGTCACGTCCCCGGCCGGCACCACCATCAACGCCATCCGCGAACTCGAGAACCACGGCGTACGAGCCGCCCTCATCGCCGCCCTCGAGGCCGCCCGCGACCGCAGCCGCGAACTGGCCTCCGGCAAGAAGGACTGACCCCCACCACGGGAACAGCGCGGGGCGGTCAGGCGCCGGCCGCCCCCACGATCTCCTTCGTGGTCACGACCCGGGCGAACCCGCCCCCGTGCAGGGACACCGCCGACGCCTGCGCGAGCTCCTCCGCACTCCGCCGCCAGCCGAACGGACCCTCCAGGCCGAACGTGTACGTCGCGTCGTACGCGAACAGCACGTCGTACCCGAGATTGCCGCCCATCCGCGCCGTCGTCTCGGCGCACATGTTGGTCTGGATCCCGGCCACCACGATCTGCGAGATCCCTTCCGCGGTCAGCCAGGCACCCAGATCCGGCGTCCCGAGAAAGGCCGAGTTCACCGTCTTGGTGAGGAACAACTCGGCCCCGGAACCCTTCCCCCGCCGCGCCTCCACGTACTCCTTGAAGTCGTTCCCCTCGTACCCGGGCCGCAACGGCGATCCCGGCTTCACCGAGTCATGCCGCACGAACACGACCGGCCGCCCCGACCCCTGCCATACGTCGATCAGCGCCGCGATGTTGTCATCGGCCCCGGGATTGTTCCGCGCCCCCCAGAAGTCCAGCTCCTCGAAGCCCTTCTGCACATCGACGACCACCAGCGCTGCGTTCTCCGCGATATCCATGCCTCGATCCTGCCGCCGGGACCCCGCGCACCCCAGAAGGTCAAAAGACAGCGATCGATGGTTTACTGCCATCCATGAAGCCTGCGTACCGGGTCGCCCTCGTCGCCTTCCCCGGCATCCGCGCCTTCGACGTCTCCGTCATCAACGAGGTCTGGGGCACCGACCGCACCGACCGCGGCGCTCCCGCGTTCGACCTGCGCCGAGTCGCCGCCGACCGCGCCGACGTCCCGATGCGCGGCGGCCTGGCCCTCCTCCCGGACCGTCCCCTCAGCTGGCTCTCCCGAGCCGACCTGATCCTGATCCCCGGCCTGGACGACCACCTCACCCCCGCGCCCGCCCCCGTCCTGGACGCCCTCCGTCGCGCACACGCCCGAGGCACCACCCTCGCGGCCCTCTGCGGCGGCGCCTTCACCCTCGCCCAGGCCGGCCTCCTCGACGGCCGCCGAGCGATCACCCACTGGAACCTGATCGACCTCCTCCGCACGCACCACCCCCGGGTCACCGTCGTACCCGACGCCCTCTTCATAGAGGACGACAACATCTGGACCGCCGCCGGCACGGCAGCCGGCATCGACCTCTGCCTCCACCTGGTCCGCCGCTCGCACGGCGCCGAGGCGGCCGCCACCATCGCCCGCTCGATGGTCACCGCCCCCTTCCGCACCGGCACCCAGGCCCAGTTCATCGAACACCCCACCCCCCGCGCTGACCGGGACGCCGACACCCTCGCCGCCGTACGCGAACACGCCCTGCGCCACCTGCACGAACCCCTCACCGTCGCCGACCTGGCGGTACGGGCCGGCATGTCCCCGCGCAGTTTCGCCCGCCACTTCACCGCCGCGACCGGCGCGACACCCCTGCGCTGGCTCCTCGACCAGCGCATCGCCGCGGCCCAGAAACTCCTCGAACGCACCGACCTCCCCATGCCCGAGGTGGCCCGGCGTTCCGGCTTCGGCAGCGAGGTCACGATGCGCCAGCACTTCGCGTCGCGCCTCGCCACCAGCCCACGCGCCTACCGCGCCGCGTTCAGCACCCGGTCCGTGACCGATTCCGTCGCCGGCGGAAGCAACCCGATCGCGCGATAGGCGCTGTCCACGACCGGCCGGGCCATCGCCCGGGCCTTCTCCGCCCCGCCCCGCAGCACTCCCTCCACCTGGACGGGATCCGCGCACAGTTCCCTGTGCCTGACCTGCACGGGCCGCAGGACCTCGATCACCGCGTCGGCCGTGTCCTTCTTCAGGGCGCCGTACGACGCGTACCCACCGGCCAGGGCCTCCGGGTCCCCATCCGTGCACGCGGCGAGGATCTCCAGCAGATTGGCGAGCCCCGGCCGCTCCGCCCGGTCGTACACGACCTCCCGCCCACTGTCGGTGACGGCCCGCATGACCTTGTTGCGCACCACCTCGGGTTCATCCAGCAGATAGACGATCCCGGGCCCGAAGTCGTCGCTCTTGCCCATCTTCGACGTCGGCTCCTGGAGGTTCATCACCCGAGCCGCCACCGCCGGATGCGTCGCCCTCGGCACCACGAACGTGTGCCCGTACCGCTGGTTGAACCGCACCGCCAGGTCACGCGCCAGCTCGACGTGCTGGGACTGGTCGTCGCCCACCGGCACCTCGTCGGCCCCGTAGGCAAGGATGTCCGCCGCCATCAATACGGGATAGGTCAGCAAGGACAGCCGCACACTGCCCCCGCGCTCCCGCTCCCGCGCGGACTTCTCCTTGTACTGGATCATCCGCCGCATCTCGCCGTCCGTGGCCACGCACTCCAGCAGATACGACAACCGCGCGTGCTCATCCACATGGCTCTGTACGAACACGGTGCACAGCTGTGGATCCAGCCCCGCCGCCAGCAGCAGCGTCGCCGCCTGCCGACTGAGCCGGCGCACCCGCGCCGGATCGTGCTCCACGGTCAGCGCGTGCAGATCGACCACGCAGAACAGTGCGTCCGCCCGGTGCTGGTCGACCTGGGCCCACTGCCGCAGAGCGCCCAGGTAGTTCCCCAGAGTCAGATGCCCGGTCGGCTTGACCCCGCTGAAGACCCGCTTCATCTCTCCACCTCCTGGTCGAGGCCGCCGCTCCGGCCGGCCGACCCCCTGGAACGCTGGAGGGAAAACAGAACGGCCGCCGAAGCGGCGGCCGTTGAGTACATACGTGAGTACGGCCGCCCGTCAGGCGGCCCACCACAGCTGGGTGCACGTACGCGTAGTCACGTCCGTCAGAGTACGCCTCCGGGGTGCCCGAGGGGCATGAGTTGACACACCCCGGCCGGATACGTAGTGTTCTCCGAGTTGTCCGACGTGAGCGCCGACCCCGGTCGGTCCCCGGACAGCCATTCCGCAGGTACCAACCACTTCTCGGCAAGCAGTCGATTCGTCTGCTGTCGTGTCGTCGGCATGTGTATTCGCGAAATGAGGAATCCGCGTTCGAAAGGACGCAGCCCCCGATTGGCTTCGGGGGCCGGGAATCCGCTAAAGTCTCACTCGTCGGAACGGCCCAACAGCCGGGAAGACAAGCCCCCTCTGACTGGGAATCAGCGCCGAAAGGATCTGGTAGAGTCGGAACCGCCGGAAAGGGAAACGCGAAAGCGAGAACCTGGAAAGCACCGAGGAAATCGGGTCGAGAAAAGATCTGATAGAGTCGGAAAC